>NZ_JBICXP010000008.1:28230-354108 GCF_043200355.1 Streptomyces sp. NPDC048436 | reverse complement strand
TAACCTCACCGACCCGGTCGCCAACATCACCGCGGCAGCCAACTACGCCGCCGACAAGTACGGCTCGATCGACAACGTCGACTCCGCCTACTGAGCCACCGTCGAACGGAGGGCAGACTGCTCATGCAGCACGAGAGCGGGAACGAGCACCCGGCGCCTCTGAGCGCCGGTGCGCAGCCCCCTGCCTACGGGCCCCCGAAAACACGCCGCTCGCGGCGCAAGCCACGGCGCAAGCTCCTGCGGGTCGTGGTCTTCAGCGCCCTGGGTGCCGTCCTGGTCGGAGGCGGCGGCCTGGCCTACCTCTGGTCGCATCTCGACGGCAACCTCAAGAGCACCGACATCAACGCCGCCCTTGGCAAGGACCGCCCCGGCGCGCAGCACAACGGCTCGATGAACATCCTGCTTCTCGGGTCGGACTCACGGGCGGGAACGCACGGCAAGTACGGCAAGGGCATCAGCGGTGCCCGCTCCGACACGGCCATGGTCCTGCACGTCGACAAGACCCATGAGAAGGCCTCGGTCGTCAGCGTGCCCCGGGACACGATGGTGGACCGCCCGGCCTGCGCGAAGCCCGACGGCGGCACCGCGCCCGCGTCCCACCGGTCGATGTTCAACGAGGCCTACCAGGCGGGCGGACCCGCCTGCACCGTGAAGACCGTCGAGTCGATGTCGGGCCTGCGCATGGACCACTACCTGGAAGTCGACTTCAAGGGCTTCAAGAAGCTCATCGACCAGCTCGGTGGCGTGGACATCACCACGAGCAAGGCCATCAAGGACAGCAACAGCGGACTGTCCCTGACCGCCGGCAAGCACACACTCAAGGGCAATGAGGCCCTGGAACTCGTCCGTACCCGCCACGGCGTGGGCGACGGGAGTGACCTCGGCCGCATCCAGCTCCAGCAGGCGTTCATCAAGGCGCTGATCCACCGGGCCGAGACGACGGACCTCGTCGGCGACCCGGCCAAGTCCTACGACCTCGCGGACACCGCGACCCGGACCGTCAGCGCCGACTCCGAGCTCGCGTCGGCGGGCAAGCTCCTTGGCTTGGCGAAGGACCTGAAGGGCATCAGCCCCGGCCACATGAACATGGTCACGATGCCTGTCACCTACGACGCCAAGGACCCGGGCCGCGTCCTGCCCCTCACCAAGGCGGACCACAAGGTCTGGAACGCCCTGCGCGCGGACCGGCCCATACCGAAGTCCGCCACCGACAGTTCGGTCGGCGACCGGAGCGAATCCCCCGTGTCCGCGGGCACGTGATCTCCGCAGCACGGATCCCTGACTGACTCCACGACGCCTCAAGGGCGGTCGGCCCCACCGGGCCGGCCGCCCTTTCGTGCTGCTTCGCGCTCAGGGGCTGTCACCGGACCAGTCCCAGCGGGCCGGGGCGCCGGGCCGCGGGTCGTACAGCGCGCGCCCGCCCGGGCCGAACTGTCCCAGCTCCGTGGGCAGGGCGACGCCGACGCCGATCTCGTCCGGCGTCCAGCCGGTGACATCCAGCAAGAGACCGTCGAGCGGCCCGCCGACCAGCTCGACGTAGTCCTGTCCCGGCCGGGGCCCTTGGCGCGGGTCGTCATGGTCCTGGCCGTACACACGGCCGCGCAGCAGCCGCTCATCATCGCCGTTCATGGCGTCCAGCCTGTCAGCCACCACTGACAGGCCGCGGGCCTTTGGGTCCGACGAAGAGGTGGCCTTGGTCCCGGGATGGGGGAGGAAGGTCCCGGTATCTCCGACCTTGTCCGCGGAATCCCAAGCGTGACCGCAGGAACTCGGGTGAGGAGAGAGCGCTGTGCCAAGGGACATCGGTACGACCGACGAAAGGGAGCGGAGGAACCGTGGTGAGGTACGGCTTCCGCGCGCGAGGATCAGGGCGCGACGCTCGTGGACAGGCGACGGACCGGTCTGGGACACCACAGGGCTCCGCCTGGTCCCGTACGGCGACCGGAGTCCTGCCGCGCTCGACGCGGGTCTGCCGCCGCGCGCCTCGGGCAGGACGCGCGGCGCGCCGTGCTGGCTGAGCCTGGCCGCACGCGATGCCGGGGCGGCCAAGGAGTTCTACGGCCGGGTCCTGGGCTGGTGTCACGTGCCGCTGCTCGGCTCGGACGGCGGGAAGACCCGCTCCCTGGTGCTGAAGGCGGGTGCGCCGGTGGGGACCATCAGCGAGGCCTCGTGCGAACTGGGCGTCTACGCGGGCTGGATGCCGCACTTCGCCGTCGATGACGTGGACGGCGCTGCGGGCCGGCTCCGCGACCGTAATGCCACCGTGGCTGTCGGGCCGCTGGCCACCGCGGCCGGGCGGATCGCCGTGGCGGCGGGCCCCGACGACATCGTGTTCGGGCTGCGGCAGCAGGCACCCGACAACCGCTGGACGGTGGGGGAGGGCCCCGTCGCCCGGCTCGAACTGCACACGGGGGACATCTTCGCTGCGGCTCTCTTCTACGGCGGCGTACTCGGATGGGCCGGTCGGACCGGAGACAACTGCGACGTGGAGTACGTCGACGGGCAGATCGTGGTGCGGGACGGACGGCGCGCGGTCGCCGCGCTCAGGGACACGGCGGTGCCGGGCTTCGAGGGGCGACGAGGCTGGCACACCTGCTTCCGCGTCGCCAATGTCGACAGGGTGGCCGACGCCGCCGAGACCTGGGGCGGGCGCGTCATCTCACCGCCCCAGGGGCCGCGTTCCCGGCGGGAGGCCGTGCTCGCCGACCGCGAGGGGATCCCCTTCGCGGTCGTGTCGGAGTGAGTCATGCAGGTTGTCGAGAGGGTGGAGGGCAGTCGGACGATGCCTCTTAGGGCAATGGGTGTGGGTGCGGATCAGGTGACCGAAGCGGCCGAGCCGACCGGGCGGTCGCGGGGTGAAGCCGTCGGGCTGCCGTGGATCGAGGAAGCCGACCAGGTCGCGCCGAGGGACGCGCGGGAGTTGTCGAAGCTCTTCTTCGACCGGCTCCGGACGCTGGAGAACGGCTCGCCCGACTACCTGTACACGCGTAACACCCTGATCGAGATGAACCTCTCCTTGGTGCACTACGTGGCGGGCCGTTTCCGCAACCGCGGCAACGGTCAGCTGGAGGACCTGGTCCAGGTCGGGACCATGGGGCTGATCAAGGCGATCGACCGGTTCGACGTGAGCCGCGGGTTCGAGTTCGTCTCGTTCGCCGTCCCCTGCATTCTCGGGGAGATCAAGCGTTACTTCCGTGACACCAGCTGGGCCGTCCATGTACCGCGCAGGATGCAGGAACTCCGTGGCCAGATGGTCAAGTCGCAGGAGCGGCTGTCCTCCGTGCTCGGCCGTGAACCGACGGTCAAGGAGCTCGCGGCCGACATGATGGTGACCGAGGAACGGGTCCTGGAGGTGGTCGTCGCCGCCAACGGCTACGCGGCAGGATCCCTTGACGCCCCGCACGGCGTGGGCGACTCCGGGGACACCTCCAAGAGCGGCCGCTCGCTCGCTGATGTCATGGGCGCCCCGGACCCCGCCATCGAGATCTTCGAGCACCTCCACGCCCTGGCTCCGCTGCTGGCGGAGCTCGGCGAGCGTGAGCGCCGCATCATCGAGATGCGCTTCGGCCAGGAGATGACCCAGTCCGAGATAGGCGCCGAACTGGGCCTCTCCCAGATGCACGTGTCACGGCTGCTCTCAGCGACGTTGGCCCGCCTGCGGAGGGGTCTGCTCACGCGCGAATAGGGGAGCGACAGGACGGAGGGGAGGAGGAGGGAGCCGGGGCCCAGGCGGCGAAGAGCCGCCTTGCCCCGGCTCAAGCCTCACATCATCGGAGGGGCCGCAGGCGCGGGACCGAGTGTCGTGGTGCCGGGAGCGGCGCGATGACCGAGGCCCGTTCGATAGGCGTCCAGGGCCTCCTCCACCCGGCCAAGACGCCGAAGCAGGTCACCCAGGAGGCGGCACAGGTCCGCCAAGTCCCCTGCCGCGCTGGACTCTTGGAGCAGCGGCAGGGCGGCGCGGTAGTGGCGCTCGGCGCTCGCGGTGTCGCCGTCGTCCTCGGCGATGAGCCCCAGCAGCCGGTGCGCCCCACCGGCGTGCACCGCGCCCCGTCCGGCCCGCAGTGCCCCGGCGTCCTGCTCCGGCCGCAGCAGGGGCCGCAGCAGCGCCCGCGCCTCATCGGACCTGCCGCGCCGCCGCAGCACATCCGCGAGCTCCACCTCGACCTGCTCGGTGAAGAGCGCGGCCCGCTTCGACGCCAGCATGTCGCGTGCCATGCGCAGCTCGTGTTCGGCGCGTTCCAGGTCGCCGTCCTGGGCGTGCACGTATCCCCGCATCCAGTGACAGTGCGCGAGTTCGGTACGGATGTGGAGCTGGCGGTAGAGCTCCTGGGCCTTGGCGAGCGACGCGTCGGCCTCGGCGATGCGGCCCTCGGCGATGAGCGTGCGGGCGACGCCGCGGTGCATCCCGGCGACCAGCGCCGGATCGCTGACGCGCGGCGCCAGCGCCAGGGCGAGCTCGGCGGCCTGGGCCGCGCGGGCGTGGGCTCCCATGTCCATGTACGGGGCGATGGACGCCGTGTAGAGGAGCAGCAGGGAGTCCGGATCGGGCATGCCCGAGGCGTTCAGCTCGTCGAGCGTGGACTCCAGGAGGTAGCAGGCGTACCGGAGTTCACCCGTCAGGAGGTGGGCGGTGGCGCGGCCACGGATGGCGGGGACGCGGCGGGGGAGCGGCTCGTCGGCCAGGAGCCGCTCCACGGAGGCGAAGTGGCTCTGGGCGTCGGCGAGTTCGCCGGACTCCAGCAGACAGTCGGCGAGGCCGAGCAGCGCGGCAGCCTGTTCGCCCACCAGCTCCTGCTCGACGGCCTCCGCGTGCAGCAGGGAAAAGAGCGCGGCCGCGTCCGCGGTAGGGCCGGTGGCCAGGGCGAGCCGGGCGTCGGTCAGGCGCAGCCGCAGTCCGGCGGCGACGTGGGCCGGCCGTCCCGTGGTCAGCTCCTCGTAGTCGATGCCGAGCCGCCCCGCGAGGTGCCGCAGGGCCGCCTCGGAGGGCCGCACCTTGCCCGACTCCAGAGTGGAGACGTACGCAGGGGTGTAGGCGGGCTCGGCCAACTCCCGCTGGGTCAGCCCGAGTTCCGTACGCAACCGCAGAACGCGGCGGCCTATCGCGGCCGGGGTGTCGGTCCGGTCGGTCCGGTCGGCCCGTGGCCCCTGCGGGTTCCTGCGTTCCACTGCTGGCTCGCCCCTCTGTTCCCTCACTGCCACATGTGACATGCCCATTGCCAAACGCCCCACGAGTCCCTACGTTGAGCAACGCCTTAACTCGGCTTAACCCCCCACTTATACACCGGACTTCGGGAGGCGCACCCCCATGCGCAGACATGTATCCAGAACCGGAACAACCCCCGCCATCCACCCCCGCGCCTGCACACGAATAGCCCTGGGCCTCGGTGTGACCGCCGCCGTGGCACTCACGGCCACAGGCGGCGCGAACGCCGCCGGCCCCGAGGAAGCCGCGTCCCCCGGACCTACGCAACGGGTCGAGTACTTCACAGGCCCTGACGGCCACCCCCGCCACACGAACGTCCCCGGCGCCACGCCGCTCTCCCCGCAGGAGAAGTCCACCATCGAGGGCGACGGTGACGTCACCTCCATCGTGAAGAACGGCCCCGTGGACACGAAGGTGGACGTCGTCTTCATCGGCGACGGCTACAACGCGTCGCAGCAGGAGGACTTCCACGCCGACGCGCGCGCCAAATGGGAGAAGGTCTCCGCCGTCGAGCCGTACGCCTCGTACAAGGACCTCTTCAACGTCTGGGCGGTCGACGCGGTCTCCCGGGACTCCGGCGTCTCCGGCGACCCCACCAGCGACGTCGTCAAGAACACCGCCCTCGGCTCGTATTTCTTCTGCGAGGACACCGAGCGGTTGCTGTGCGTCGACACCAACAAGGTCGAGTCGTACGCGAAGAAGGCGGCCGACCCGGACCTCGTGATCGTGCTGGGCAACTCGACCAAGTACGGCGGCGCGGGCTACAACGACATCACCTCGCCCTCCGGCTACGACGGCGTCGCCACCGCCTCCTCCGACAACGCCGACTCCGACCAGGTCGTCGTCCACGAGACGGGCCACTCCTTCGGCAAGCTCGCCGACGAGTACTGGTACGACGAGTCCAGCACGTATCCCGGAGCGGAGCCCGGCGAGTCCAACCTCAGCGAGCTCTCGGCGGCGGAGATGTCCGCGCAGCAGAAGAAGTGGTACCGCTGGCTCGGCGAGAGCTCGCCGGACGGCGGCACGGTCGGCGCGTACGAGGGCGGCGGCTACTACGCGCACGGCCTCAACCGGCCCACCGACAACTCGATCATGCGCACCCTCGGCCGCGAGTTCAACCTGCCCGGGCGCGAGGCGATGATCGCCGGCTTCCACCGGCACGCGCCCGTACTTACCGGCACCACCCCCACGGACCGCGCGCTCCGGCGCGATCAGCGGATCAGCGTCCGTGCGGCCGACGGCGTCCGGCTGCGCTGGTCGGTGGACGGCCACGCCGTGAAGGTCGCGGCCCGCGACGCGAGCCACCCCACACCGCGCATCCTCGGCGTGCCCGCCGACGGCCGCGCACACACGGTCTCCGTACGCGCCACCGACCCGACGGACGCCGTACGGGACCCGGCACTGCGCACTTTGCTGACGGAGACCCGCACTTGGCGGGTCGCGCACTGAGCCTCGGCCGGAACCAGGCCTCAAGCGTGCGCTCGCGCCAAGCCCTTCGCGGCATGCTCGACCGCCGCGGAGGCCAGGGCCCGGATGACCGGATGGGGCCGGGTGCCGTCTCCCGCGAGTTCGGGCTGGAACAGGGTGGCGAGGAAGAAGGGGTGCCCGGGCAGTTCGGCGATGCGTACGTCGCCGTCGTCGTCGGCGCCGCTGAAGCGCAGGCCGTGCGCGCGCAGCACCTCCAGATAGGCCGGGCTTGTGCCGTACGAGCAGTGGTAGCGCTCGACGGTCCGCTCGGCCCCCAGGATCCGCTCGGCCAAGGACCCCGCCTCCACGTTGACCGTCCCCTCATGGCCGACCAGGGAGCAGGCGAGCGGGACGATCAGCAAGTCCTCCGCTTCCGGCCGGTTCTCCGCGTGATGGACGCCGGTGAGTCCGCACACGTCGCGTGCGAACTCCAGGAGCATGTGCTGGAAGCCGCCGCAGGTGCCCAGAAACGGGATCCCCTGCTCGCGGGCGGTACGGGGCGCCGCGACCGCTCCGGCCTCGCTGCGGTACGGACTGCCCGGCAACAGCCAGACGGCATCGAACCCGTCGAGGGCGCCGGCGGCTTCGGCGTCCTCGGTCGGGATCCAGTACGCGTCCAGGATCAACTGGTCACGCTCGGCGAGCGCTTCGAGGAGAGCGGGGATACGGGCGTGCGCGCGGACGCTGGGCGAACGGTCGCCCACCAGGGCGACACGGGCCGTGGGGAAGTTCTCGGCTTCAGGCATGCCGACATCGTGACCGTCCCACCGAGTTCAGCGCCAACGATGATTCCTGACCCGTCCATCAGCGATACTGATGGACGCGATACTGACGGGCATGGATCCGCATCTTCTGCGTACGTTCGTGGCCGTGGCCCGCTGTGGCTCGTTCTCCCAGGCGGCCCGCGAACTTGGCTACACACAGTCGGCGGTCTCCCAGCACATCGCCGTACTCGAAAGTGATCTCGGAGCGGTCCTGCTGCGACGGCGTCCGGTCACCCCGACCGGCGCGGGAACCCGGCTGCTCGAACATGCCGGGCCGCTGCTGCTGCGGTTGGACGCCGCACGCGCGGACATCACGCGTCTGACCGCGGCGCCCGCCACCCGTATCGCCGTCGGAGTCTCACCGCTGGCCATGACACGGCAGTTCACCAGGACGCTCGCCGAGGTGCGGCAATCGCACCCCCGCTCGGAGGTGACCGTGCGGGTCCTCGGCCGGGACGCCCTGATCCGCGAGGTCGCGACCGCCGCCTTGGACATCGGCCTTGTCGACGGCATGACCGCCCCCAACGACCCCCTCCATCTCCCCGACGCCGACAGGCTCACGGCGACGGCAGTCACCGAACACCCCCTCGCCGTGGCGCTGCCCGGCCGGCACCCGCTCGGCACCCGGGCCGGACTGCGCCTTGCCGACCTCGCCGACGCCCGGTGGATCGACGCACCCAATACGGCCGTCCCGCTGGGGCAGTTGCGCACCGCGAGCGGATCCGACGGCTACCGCGCCTCCCTGAGTTACGAGGGAACCGACGCACACGGACTCATCGCCCTCGTCGCCGCAGGACAGGGACTCGCGCTGCTGCCCCAGCCGGTCATCAACGGCGTACCCGGCATCAGCGCGGTCCCCGTCTCCGCACCCCGTCTGGTGCACCGCGTCGAGGCCGTGCACAGCGCCACGCTGGACGGCCCCGCCGCGCTCCTGGCGGCAGCCCTCGTGGCGCCCGCCGAATGAACCTCCCGGTCCAGGCCTCAGTACGTCGTGACCCGGTCGGGTGCCGGAACCGGCTCGGTGGCACGGTGTCGCGGGAGTCCGCTCTCGGCGGGCCGGGGGCGCAGCGGCCACCAGATGGCTCGGCCGAGGAGCGCGGCGAGGGCGGGGACGAGCACCAGTGAGAGGACGAGCGCGGAGAGCATGATGCCGAGCGTCATGGCGAAGGCGATCTGCTCGTTCCCCGGGGTCGTGGCGAGCGTGGCGAAGGAGGCGGCGAGCACCAGGCCCGCCGTCGCGATGGCGGGTGCCGTGTGCCGTACCGCGCGGGCCACGGCGGCGCGGGCCGGGCCCGGTTGGAGCATCTCCTCCCGGATCCGGTCGGTGATCAGGATGTTGTAGTCGGTGCCGAGCGCCACAACGAACAGGAACAGGATCAGCGGCAGGGTGAAGTTGACGCCCGGCCTGCCAAGGCCGTGCTGGAACAGCAGGGCGGCGGCGCCCAGGGTGGCGGCGAAGCCGAGCCCGACGGAGAGCATCAGGATCAACGGCGCGAGCAGGCTGCGCAGGAGCAGCAGAAGGATGAGCGCGATCAGTGCTGCCGCGACCGGGAACACGATCTTCAGGTCGTGGTCGACGGCGGTCGCGATGTCGGCGTAGATCGCGGCCGTCCCGCCCACGTGTGCTGTCGTCCCGGCGGGTGTGTGCTGGGCGACCGCTGCCCGTACGGGTCCTGAAGCCAGCTCGCGGGCCTGCTGGCTCTGCGGGTCCGCGGTCAGATAGAGATCGATCCGGGCGGCGCGGTGGTCCTTGTTCAGTACGGTCCCTGCGACCTTGCCCACGCCCTTGACCTGGCCGAGGGTATGGGACAGGCCCTCCAGACGGTCGGCGGTGAGGGTGCCGCCGTCCTTGGCGGTGACGAAGACGCTCGTCGGGTCCGACACCCCGGCGGGCAGGGCGCGGGAGATCTCGGCCGCGGTGGCCGCCGCGGGGGTCTTGGAGGCGGCGTCGCCCTGGCCGTAGTCCATGCGGATCCCGGCAAGACCGGCGGCCAGCGCGGCAAGCAGGCCGATGGAGGCGACCACCATCGTCACCGGCCGACGTGCGACCAGCGCACCGAAGCGAGCGGCGCGACCCTCGCCCGGCTCATGACGCAGGGCCTTGGAGGGCCAGAACATCTTGCGCCCCGCCGCCGCGAGCAGCGCCGGGAACAAGCTGAGGCTGCCGAGCAGCATCACCAGGACCGCGACGGCGATGGCGGGACCCAGCGAGCGGAACTGCCCGAACGTCGCCACACCCAGCGTGGCGAACGCGGCCACGATGGTCAGCGCCGCCGAAGTGATCGCGGTGCCCACCCGTCCCGCGACCTGTCCGGCCACCTCGCGGGCGGACTGCTCGGGCCGGGCGCGCAGTTGCTCGCGGAAGCGGAACAGCAGGAACAGCAGATAGTCGATGCCGATGCCGAGCAGGACCACGCTGATCAGATCAGGGGTACCCGCGTCGAGCTTGCGCCCGGTGAGCAACGCGGTACCCGCGACGGCGCCCCCCGCCACGCCGATGATCATGGCGACGGCGATCAGCGGCAGCAGGGCCGCGAGCACGCTGCGGAACACCAGCACGTTGATCAGCAGGATGAGCCCCATGAGGAGGGCGCCCCCGACCTTCGCGGCGGTCTCGTGGGAATCGGCGGTGTCGACGGCCTCAGCCAGACCCCCGGTGAAACCGGTGCGCATCCCCGCCTCGGAGAACCGCGTCCGGGCATCGTCCCGGAAGGTCCGGTAGACGTCCTGGACCCCCTTGTCCGTGCGGTTCCCGATCAGCTCGACGGAGAGCAGTTCGAAACTGCGGTCGGGCGCCGTTATCGCCGGCGCGATCCGGGGCGTCTGGGAGCGGTCGGGGACCAGGAACTCCGGTCGATCGTCCTCCTTGGGCATGGTGACCCGGCGCTGCGCCAGCTTCGCCGCCTCGGCCTCGACCCGCTTCCGGTCGGCGGCGCCGAGGTCCTTGCCGTCGGACCTGGAGACCAGCACCGTCACCGTGGTGGCGTCGGGGTTCACTCCGAACCGCTTCTCGGCGATCTCCAGGGCCACCGCCGAGTCATAGCTCTTGGGCAGGAAGTCCCCGGTCTGGTTCTGGGTGACGCGGCCGATCAACAGCGGGGCCAGGGCGCTCAGTACGACACCCAGCACCACCCAGAGGGTGATGACTCGCCACGGGTGTCTGGTGGAGTATCCGGTCAGGGCGCGGATCACGATGTCCTCCGGCGGACGGGCTCGAATGCGTGTCTCTGCCGGGGGATTCCGGCCGGTCTCCAGACCATCAGCCGAGCGGTAGGCAGGCGTCATGGCGGCGGATGATCCGGACGGGGGCCCTGGGTCCCTCCACGGCCCGAGACCAGGACCCTGGTCCTGGTCCCGACGCGGGTCCCGACGCGGTCCGATGTGAGTCCGCGGGCAGGTCAGGGGCTCGCAACCGCCGCCGACGGTGCTGCCGCCGCGGCTGCTGTGCAACCCTGTCCCGGGGGCCGGGAGGCCGGACGCAGGGAGAAACAGACATGCCCAGGAGCCGACGCACCGGACCCGGCGACAGGCGGGAGCCGCCGCACGCCGACCTCGATGAGGCCGAACCGCCGTGGACCCGTAACGACGCACTCGTGACCGGCGGGGCCTGCGCGATGAACCTGCTCAGCTACGTGTTCTTCGACGACCCCGACGGCCGGTACGCCGTGAGCGCGGCCGGGTTCCTCCTCGTCGCCCTGGCGGCTATGCCGCTGCTCGCCCGACGCCGCCACCCGGTGGCGGCGCTCGCCGCCGTCCTTGCCCTCGACGCCACGGCCGCCCTGATCGTGCCGCTGCCCAGCCACTTCGGCGCCGTCCTGCTGGTCGCCATGTACTCGGTCGCCAGGGCCTGCCCCGGCCGGGTGACGGCGGTGGCCGCCTTCGCCACGGTGGCCGTGACGCTCCTGAGCCAGAACATCGGCCGTACCCCCTCCTGGCAGGACGCCGCAGTCGCGCCCCTGAACACCCTGTTCGTCGTCGGCACCGCCATGGCGATCAAGCGCTGGCAGCAGGAGGTGGCGGCCAACCGTGAACTCCTCGCCGACCGTGCGGTGGCCGAGGAACGCCGCCGCATCGCACGGGAGTTGCACGACATCGTGGCCCACCACATCACGACCATGCAGCTGATGGCCGGCGGCGCCCGGGCCAACATCGACCGGCCGGAGGTGGTCCGGGACGCCCTGGTCACCCTGGAGTCCTCCGGGCGGCTCGCACTGGGCGAGATGCGCCAACTCCTCGACGTGCTGCGGGCCGACGACGAACCGGAGGCCGCGCCGTCGCGGCCCCAGCCCGGCGCCGAGGACCTCGACCGCCTGGTGGCCGAGTCCCGCCTCGCGGGCCTGCCGACCGAGTTCGGCGTCCGGGGGCCGCGGCGCCCGTTGCCGCCGACCGTCGGCCTCACCGTATTCAGGATCGTCCAGGAGGCCCTCACCAACGCCCGCAAGTACGCGGGGCGCGCTCGCGCCTCGGTACAGCTGACGTACCGTCATGATCGCGTCACCGTCGAGGTGCGGGATGACGGTAGGGGTACACCGCCGGGGGAAAAGCCAGCGGGCTCGGGCGGTTACGGCCTGATCGGCATGCGCGAGCGCGTCGCCCTGCACGGCGGCACCCTCACCGTAGGCCCGCAGCCCGGCGGAGGATTCGCGGTGGTGGCCGACCTGCCGCTGGCCACGGACGGGGTGGAGGAGACGGCCGAGGCGGCTGTCCAGCACGAGGAGGCACACCGATGACCGGGACCGGGCCGACGCCGACTCCGACGCCGACTCCGACGTCGCCGAGGATCAAGGTGCTCATTGTGGACGACCAGCCGCTGGTCCGGCGCGGCCTGTCGCTGATCCTGTCACCCGACCCGTCCTTCGAAGTGGTGGGAGAGGCAGAGAACGGCGCGCAGGCCGTCACCCTCGCCCACCAACTGCGCCCCGACGTCGTGGTGATGGACATCCGGATGCCTGTCCTCGACGGGGTCGCCGCGACCGGAGAGCTCGCCGCCACCGCGCCCGGCTGCCGGGTCCTCGCCCTCAGCACCTTCGACATGGACGAATACGTGGTGGGTGCCCTGCGCGCCGGAGCCTACGGCTTCCTGCCCAAGGACAGCTCCCCGGAAGAGCTGAGCGCGGCGATCCGCACCGTCCACGTCGGCGAGGCGGTCGTCGCGCCGCGCCTGCTCACCCGGCTGATCTCCACCTACGTAAGGGCACCTCGCGGTGAGCGGCCGACCCCGACCGGACTGGGTGAACTCACGCCACGCGAGATCGAGGTGTGGCGCCTGATGGCCACCGGCCTCGACAACACCGACATCTCCGGGGCGCTGGACATCAGCCTCTCCACGGTCAAGAACTACATCACAAGCATCTTCGACAAGCTGGCCGTCCGCGACCGTGCCCAAGCGGTCATCGCGGCATACGAATCGGGCCTGGTCACCGCCCGCGCGGCAGCCGCGGACCCAGGGGCGGGCAATCCGTGAGAGCCGACATACGGCTGTAGTCCCCCTGTCGTAATCCCCCCGCATGGTTGATCGTTGGGCCGTCGGAATCAGCCGTACGCCGAACAGGGGGACGACCAATGACCATCAGCCGCAGAGGACTGCTCGGGACGGGCGCGGCGGTGGGGCTGCTGACCGCTTGCGGCTCCAACACCGGACGGGACGACGGAGGTTCGGGCCACGGGCCCAAACTGTCGCAGTGGTATCACCAGTACGGTGAGCAGGGCACCGAGCAGGCCGTGAAGAAGTACGCCGCCGCCTACAAGAAGGCGGACGTCACCGTCCAGTGGCGGCCCGGCAACTACGACGAACAGACCGCCGCCGCGCTCCTCACCGACTCGGGCCCCGACGTGTTCGAGGTCAACGGGCCCACCCTCGACCAGATCCAGGGCAAGCAGGTCGCCGACCTCACCGAGCTGTTCGACGGGGTCAAGGACGACTTCAACCCGGCGGTCCTCGCCCCGAAGACGTATGACGGCAGGATCTGGGGCATCCCGCAGGTCGTCGACATGCAGATGCTCTACTACCGCAAGAGCCTGCTCGCCGACGCGGGGCTCCGCCCGCCGAAGACGCTGGACGAGCTCGTGGACGCCGCGAAGAAACTCACCTCGAAGAAGACCAAGGGGCTCTTCCTCGGCAACGACGGCGGCGCCGGCGTCCTGGGCGGCACGCCCCTGTACGCGGCGGGCCTCGAACTCGTCACCGCAGACGGAAAGGTCGGCTTCGACGACCCGGCGGCCGCCCGCGCGCTCGGCAAGATCCGCCAGCTGTACGCCGACAAGTCGCTGCTCCTCGGCGCGCCCGCCGACTGGTCCGACCCGTCGGCGTTCGTCCAGGGACTGACCGCCATGCAGTGGTCGGGCCTGTGGGCACTGCCCACCGTGCAGAAGGAGTTCGGCGACGACTTCGGTGTCCTGCCGTTCCCGAAGGACGGCGCGGGCAAGCCGTCGGTACCGGTCGGCGCGTACGGCGCCGCGGTCAGCACCCGCGGCAAGCACCAGCAGGCCGCCAAGGACTTCCTCAAGTGGCTGTGGATCGACAGCACCGACCGTCAGGAGGATTTCGCCCTCGCGTACGGCTTCCACATCCCGGCGCGCCTCTCCCTCGCGAAGAAGGCCCAGAAGCTCCGGAAGGGCGCCGCGGCCGACGCCGTCCGCTTCACCACGGACTATGGCTACGCCCAGCCTCTGCTGTGGACCCCGGCCGGCCAGAGCGCCTACCAGGACGCCCTGAGCCGCATCATCAAGGACGGCGCGAGCCCGGACAGCGAGCTGAAGAAGGTCGTACGGAAGGTGTCCGCCGAGCTGGGCCGGGTGAAGAAGAAGTCGTGACCACGGCAGACCCTCGACACGAACAACGCGCGGGCAGAAGGCGGCAGTTGTGGGGCCCGCAGAACCGCACTCTCTGGTTCTGGGTGTTCGTCGGGCCCTTTCTGCTCGGCCTCGGCGTCTTCACGTACATCCCGCTCGGCTGGAGCGTCTACCTCAGCTTCTTCGACGCACACAACACCGTCACCCCGAGCGACTTCGTCGGCCTCGGCAACTACACGGCGATGCTGCAGAACGAGGCTTTCACCGACAGTCTGTGGACCTTCCTCGTCTTCTCGCTCTTCATCGTGCCCGCGACCTACGCGCTCTCCCTCGCACTCGCCCTCATGGTCCATCGCCAACGCCGGGCCCAGGCGTTCTTCCGCTCGGTCTTCTTCCTGCCCGCGGCCTGCTCCTACGTCGTGGCCGCGCTGATCTGGAAGATGTCGATCTTCAACGGGGTGCGGTTCGGGCTCGCAAACACCATCATCGGATGGTTCGGCGGCGACCAGATCGCCTGGCTGTCGACGACCGACCCGCCCTGGTACTGGGCCGTCATCGTCACCGTGCGGCTCTGGCTCCAGGCGGGCTTCTATATGGTGCTCTTCCTCGCGGGACTGCAGCGCATCAGCCCCACCCTCTATGAGGCCGCAGCCGTGGACGGGGCGCGGCCCGGTTGGCAGGTCTTCCGGCACATCACGTTCCCGCAGTTGCGGGCCACGTCCGTGGCGGTCGTCCTGCTGCTCGTCATCAACGCCTTCCAGGCGTTCGACGAGTTCTACAACCTGCTCTCGGACGCCCGCGGCTATCCGCCGTACGCGAGACCGCCGCTCGTCTACCTCTACTACACGGCGCTCGGCCAGGGCCAGAACCTCGGGCTCGGCAGCGCGGGCGCCGTCCTGCTCGCGCTGATCATCGCGGTGGTGACGGTGGGGCAGGCGAAGTGGTTCGGGCTCGGCAGGAAGGACGCGGAGTGAGAGACCACTCCAGGGACGGCCGCTCCAGGGACGACGCGAAGGTCAGGGCGGGGCGCGCGCTGCGGCTCTCACTGCTGATCGCGCTCGCGCTGCTATTCCTGATTCCCTTCTACCTCCTCGTACGCAACGGACTCTCGGCCGAGAGCGACATCACCTCGCCCGAGTGGACCTTCTTCCCGTCCTCCCTGCGCTGGGGGAACATCAAGGAGCTCTTCGACGACACATCCGTGCCGTTCGCGCGTTCCCTGCTCAACTCCTCGCTCATCGCGGTCGCGACGACGCTCGGCACCCTGGTCCTTGCCTCGCTCGCCGGCTACGGCCTGGCCCGCATCCCCTACCGGCACGCGAACAAGGTGTTCTACGCGATCCTCGGCACCCTGATGGTCCCGGCCTCCGTCACCTTCGTGCCGAGCTTCGTCCTTGTCTCGTCGCTCGGCTGGGTGTCGACGCTGCGCGGACTGATCATCCCGACCCTGTTCTCGGCCTTCGCGTGCTTCGTCTTCCGGCAGTACTTCCTCGGATTCCCGCGGGAGCTGGAGGACGCGGCGCGAGTCGACGGGCTCGGCTACTGGCGCACGTACTGGCGGGTGGTCGTGCCCAACTCCCGGCCGGTCTTCGCGGCGGTGGGCACGATCGTCTTCATCGGGGCCTGGAACTCCTTCCTGTGGCCGCTGGTCATCGGGCAGGACCGTAATGCGTGGACGGTGCAGGTGGCGCTGTCGTCGTTCACGTCGTCACAGGTGATCCGGCTGCACGAACTCTTCATCGCGGCGGCCGTGTCGATCGTGCCGCTGCTCGTGGTGTTCCTGTTCTTCCAGCGGTGGATCGTGGCGGGGGTGGAGCGGTCGGGGATCGACGACTGAGTGCGCTGCCCTCGGTATGGCCAGTGCGGCGAAGGCGAGGAGCGCGGCCATCGTGCGGATCACGTGGGCGAGCTGCCAGCGGTCTCGTACGTCTGCCCAGTCGGCGGGAGGGGTGCGGACGGACCAGTCGAGCTGGTCGCTGTTGATGGGCAGGTTGATGCTCGCCGTCACGGCGAGGACCACGACCAGCAGCGCGAAGGCCGCTGTCGCGAACCAGCGGGCCCCGGATTTCGCCCGGAAAGCCAGGAACCCGAGGATCAGCGTGGCGACCGCTGCAGGAGCCAGGGTCACGACCGCCAGCTTGTCGAGGGCGTCGAGTTCCACCTGCCGGACCTGGGTGTAGACGGAGGCGTCGTAGGAGCGCAGAGAGTTCTCCAGTACGAGCACCGCCACGAGGAAACCGGCGAACAGTCCGCTGAACAGCAGGGCTGCGAGGTGGGCTAGGCGCATGGTACGGGCGAGGCGCGTCGTCATCGTCCCGTTCCTCCGAAGGCGGCGGCGTGATCGGCCGCCCACTCCGCGAACGTCCGGCCGATCCGCCCGGTCGGGCCGGACGCTCCGGTCGGTGCGGCGACGACCGCGGGTCGCCCCGCGCCGCGCGCGTACCGTGCCAGCAGTGCCTGGACGAACGGCTCGGACAGCCCACCGAACCTGACCATGCCCTGCGCGGCGGACTCCGCCGGGATCTCCTCGTAGCGCAGCGGCCGGCCGATCGCCTCGCCGATGACCGCCACGGCCTCGGCCTGCGTGAGCGACTGCGGACCGGTGACGGGCAGGTACCGGCCGTCGAGCGCATCGTCCTGGAGGGCGCGGGCGATCGTCTCCGCGACGTCCTTCTCGTGTACGAGCGCCTCGGCGAAGTCCGCGTACGGGCCGCGCACCACGTCGCCCGCCCGGATCTGGCCCGCCCACATCGCGACGGTGTTGAGCGCGAACGACGTGGGCCGCACGCTGACCCACGGCAACGGCCCCTGGACGATGGCCTCTTCGACCTCTCTGTTGCGGTCTCCGTTGTAGCGGGATGGCTGGTGCGCGGGCTCTTCGTCGACGTTGATCGCCGACATCACGACCACCCGCCGCACTCCGTGCTCGGCCGCCGCGGACACCAACCGGCCCGCGGCCTCCTCGCCGACCGCACGCGGGTGTACGAACAGGGCGGATATCCCCTGGAAAACGTGGGGCTCGGGCTTGCGCGGGTCTCCCTGCACGACGTCCACCCCGGCCGGAAGCCCGGCAGCGGCGGCCGGGTCCCGGCTGATCACACGCACGGCGGCGCCCTGGGCGAGCAAGGCGTCGACGAGCGGCCTTCCGATGGATCCGGTCGCACCAGTGATGAGATACATGACACGGTCCTCTCTTCCCCATAAGGTATGAGAACCGTAACACATTGATTTGAGGAACGTATATTATGAGTCCCGTAACATCTCCTGAGGTGCCCGATCCTCGCGACCGGCGCCGCGCGACGACGGAGATCAAGGGCGCGCTGCGGGCGCTGAGCCTGCAACTGACGCTGCTCGACCGGCAGGTCAGCGCCCGCGTCTCACTCAAGGACGTCGATCTGGACTGCCTCGATCTGGTCAACCGGGATGGACCACTCACCCCGACGGCGCTGGCCGGCCGGGCGAACCTCCACCCGGCCACCCTCACAGGGATCCTCGACCGGCTCGAACGCGCCGGGTGGATCGCCCGCGAACGCGACCCGTCGGACCGCCGGGCCGTCCGCATCCGCGCACTGCGCGACCGCAGCGGCGAACTGATCTCCCTCTACGCGGGGATGAGCTCCTCGATCGACGCGATCTGCGCCGACTACACCGAAGCCGACCTCGCCCTGCTCACCGACTTCCTCACGCGGGCCACGACCGCGGGCCACGCCGCCGCGCAGCATCTCGCCGTCCCCGAATCCGAGGGCTGACGGGCCGCTGGGGCGGTTACGGTCATCCCGTCGCGCTGGACTCGGGCTTCCCCGCGGGGCACAGACGGCGCGGCTCGGGCTCTGTCTTCAGCCTCGCGTCCACGCATCCTGCCGGCAGGCCGTGGTGCGCCTTCGAGCCGAAGTTGGCCGTCACCGTCAAGGTGTCGTCTCCGAACACCGAGCGCTGCACCGTGTGGTCGCCGCTGAGCCGACGGAAGTCCGTCATGCGCTCGGTGCCCGCCGCCTTGTGCAATGGGGCGAAGTAGCGCTGGAGTCGGGCCATCTCCTTGCCGACGGTCGTCAGGTCGGCCTCGCCGAGCGCGAAGTTGAGAGGCGTGTTGTAGAGGACCGACATCAGTGCGCGGTCCTTCTTCCGGTCGGGGAACTTGTCGTACGGCATCTCCCAGCGGTCGGTGCTGACGAGGGAGTCGTGCAGCGCGGTCTCGTACAGCGGGATGCGGTAGGCGGGGTCGTACATCGACTTGGCCAGGGCGTGCGGGAGTTGGACCGGCTTGAGGAAGAAGGTGGGCGCCTCGCTCGGGTAGTAGGTACCCCACGCCTTGTCCTTCTGGAAGGGCCACAGGTTGTCGTTCACCGGGGTCTGGGAGCCGTGGGTGAAGGCGAGCGCCGGTGCCGACCAGGACACCGCGGATTCCGATCCGAGGACGAAGTGATCCTTGTCCGCGAGGGTGCGCATGCGCTTCATGAGGTTGTCGCGGTCCTGCTTCTTGGTCATCGGGTGCTTCGGAGAGAAGTCACCGAACAGCTCACCGGCCGCGTCGACGTCCAGGAACACGCTGTTGGCGCCGTTCCCGGTCAGCCTTTTGGTGTGCTCGGCCAGGTATCGCTCGGTGGTCTCGGACTTGTCGAACGCCTCAGAGCTGAGGTAGCAGCCGCGCCCGCCGAAGCCGGTCTTGATCTTTCCCTTCCAGTCGCGGACGCAGTAGTCGGGATAGACCGTTCCGGGCCACTTCGCCACCGGCGTGTCGGCGGAGTCCGGGTCCTGCCCGTTGGCGAAGGTGTCGTACGGGCCGACGAGATAGCCGTGCCGTTTCGCGGCCGCGACGGCCTTTGCGCTCATCGGGTCTCCGTCGGCGTCGTAACCGAGCCACAGTCGCGTATTCCCCTGCTCGCGCAACTTGTTGATGGCTTTCGCGTCGCGGGCGCCGCCCCACAAGTAGGCGTGCTGGGCGCCGAGCAGCTTCTCGATCTCCGGATTCCTGGCGATCTTCTCTTTCAGTGTGCGGAGTTGGCCGTGTTCACGCAGCCAGCGGTGGTAGTCGGCGGCCGGAGCGACGGGGGAGTCCGACGTGAGGGAGAAGGCGACGGTGTAGTCACGCGTCTTCTCCCGGCGGGAGAACTCATGCTTGGCCGTGGCACTCAACTGCCCCTGCTTGGAAGCGAAAGCGAGCGAGGTCCCAACACTCTCCGGAACGAGGTAGTGACCCCGTGCCCGCGCGCGGTGTAACCCCACAGAGGCAGCGTGAGGGAACCCGTGGCGAGTTCGGCTTCGGTGCCCGCCAGGCCCGCTTCGTCGGAGTTCCAGAAGCGGTCCTTGGTGGGCACGGAAAGTCCTTCCCCCCGAGGTATCTGCAAGGAGGCGTCGCCCGCGCCGGTGCCGGGGCCCCGTCCGGTGACCGGCCAGGCGAGGGTGGCGTCCTTCGCGGAGTGCACCGTGATCCGCAGCCGGCCGCGTTCGGTGGCGGCGGTGACCTTCAGCCCCTTCGAGGGGTAGGACCAGGAGGCGCGGGATCCGTCCACCTCGACGCCGGAGGGCTTGCCCAAGGTGTCGGCCGTGGCCCCTGAAACGGGTACGTGGGCGCCGCCGGCCCTCCCTGTCACGCGCAGCGATGCGGTGTCCACGGCGACCGTGCCGCCCGCCACCTCGAAGGTGACGGAACCGCCGCCCACTTGGGGCCGCTTGGGCTGCGACGACTGACTACCGGGGCCCGCCAGGGCGGCGTAGCCGGCGGAGCCGGTGACCGCGGTGAGGACGAGTACGCCGGTGACACCGAGGAGGCGATTGCGCCTCCTGCGCGCGGTGCCCACCGTGTCCCGGTGTCCGCGGGATCGCTGTACATGCTGCCGACTTTCGCTTTCCCCGGTCGGGGTGCTGTCTGGATGGACCATGATCGCGAGTTTGCGGGCCGCGTATAAGAAGGTTCTAAGAGTCATGCGGAGCGGAGTCGACGTACCGCCGACGTGTCGGGTGATGTGACGGCGTGTGACAACTCGCCGCCCGACAGTGCATCCACAACATGTTGATCCTGTGCATCTTTGCAGTCGGCGGCATGGAATCCGGACGAGCCGCCTATCTCGCTGTGGAGTGCTTGCCGACACCGTGATAACACGGAGTAATCAATTCGAAGGAGGCTACGACCGCATGGGTATCTTCAGCCGTCGCCAGACCGCGACCATCGACCCGACGTCGGCTACCGACCCGGCGGCCGGGACCACCGGCCTCACGCTCGACCCGGCCCTTCGTGCGCTGAGCGGCGAATGGACCATCGACCGTCCGCACAGCCGTGTCGGATTCTCCGTGCGGCACGCGATGGTGACGACGGTGCGGGGCGCTTTCACGGATTACGACAGCGCGCTGTACTTCGACGGCGTTCAACCTTCCCGTTCCCGGGCCGAGATCGTGATCCGGATCGACAGCGTCGACACGGGTGTGGAACAGCGGGACGCACACCTCATCGGCGCCGACTTCTTCGACGCGCGCCGCTACCCGGAGATGGCGTTCCGCAGCACCTCCACGGTCTACGAGGGCGGCGAGAGCTTCCGTATGGCGGGAGACCTGACCATCCGCGACGTCACCCGGCCCGTAGAGCTCCAACTCGACTATCTCGGCTCGGTAGTCGACCCGTTCGGCTTCGAGCGAGTCGGCTTCGACGGCACCACCACCATCGACCGCACCGACTGGGGGTTGGTCTACAACCAACGCCTGGAGGCGGGAGGCACCATGGTGAGCGAGAAGGTGCGACTGCAGTTCGACATCTCCGCGATCCGTCGCGGGTGAGGCGGTGCCACCGTGAGGCGCCCTCGATCTCCGTTCGATACCCCGGTGATCGCTGACGGTGTCCTCCCTGCCGGCGGCCCGTGAGCCCAGGAGCCCAGGAGCCCAGGAGCCCATGAGCCGCCGACAGGGACCGGTCAGGACAGTGGTTCCACCCACACGTCGCGGAAGCGCACCTTGTTCCCGTGGTCCTGCAGCCGGATCGCTCCGGCCGCCGCCGACTCCGGGTCGCCCGCACCCGTCGGGCCGTCCACGGCCACGTTGTCGTGGACCTTCTTTCCGTTCCAGACCAACGTGACCCGAGCGTCCGACGTCTTCTTCCCGTCCGCGTCGAAGCGCGCGGCGCGGAAGGTGATGTCGTACGTCTGCCAAGTCTCCGGTGGCTTGGACGCGTTGAGGTCGGCGGCCTTCTTCTGGTAGATCGCCGCCGCCTCGTTGTTCGCGAGCTTCTCCACCCCGTACGAGTCCAGGATCTGCACCTCGTAACGCCCCTGGAGATAGACCCCGCTGTTGCCGCGGTCCTGTCCGGTGACGTCGTCCGGCAGTTTCGGCACCCGGAACTCGACGTGCAGCTTGAAGTCACCGAAGTGCCGCTTCGTCCGCAGATCCCCGCAGCAGACCTCCATCGACTTCTCGGCGGTATGCGGCCATTCGGCGCTACGGCCGTCGGTGTGCTGCCAGGCCGAGGCGATGCTGCCACCGGAGAAGAGGTCGATCCGGGTCCCGGGGCGGCGGACGTCCAGCGCGTCGAGATTGACGTGCCCCGTGTCCCCGGCCCCTACCGCGTACGTGATCGTGTTGCGGCCCTCCCGCAGTTCGAGCCGTTCCGTCTTGGTGGACCAGCGGTTCCACTGGCCCGTCGACGGCAGACTCGTCTGCCTGGCCGCGCCCCCGTTGACGCCGACACTGACTGTCTTGGTGCCGGTGAAGGGGTTCGGGCCGTTGGCGTACCGCAGCCCGACGTCGTACGCGCCCTTCTTCTCCACCTGGACGTCGAAGCTCGCCTTGGCGCCCTCCTCGCCGAAGCCGTCGACGAAGCCCGCGCCGGTGAATCCGGTGTGCTCGATGTCGGTGCCCGCGCTGCCGGACAGGCGTGCCGATTCGGCGTCGTACGTGGTCACCGGCTCGGTCGGTCCCGGCTTGGCGTTGAGCGTGTACCAGGCCTCCGTGGACCAGAGTTGCTCGCCGGAAGAGGAGGAGAACGGGCGCGGCGAGCGGATGTGCACGACGCGGTCGGCCTTGAGACCCGGGATGGTGAGCTTCACCTTGCGGCGGTCGTCGGAGAGCTTCGCCGACGTGACCGGCAGCGACTCCTCATCGACCTTCGGGCCGCCGTAGGCCGGGGTCGGCGCGTAGCGCCACTGCTCAACGGAGTACGCGCCCTTGGCCAGCTTGGCGGCGGTCTCCTCCGACAGGGGCTTGGTGTAGGTGAGTTCGAAACCGTCCCGCGTGACACGCATGGTCTTCATGTCGAAGGCCGTCTTGCCGTTCGGGGTCAGCTTCTGCAGGCCGAAGCGGAGCTTGCCGGCCTGCCCCCAGTTGCCGTCGGCGCCCAGGCCGCCGGTGTAGATCGCGCCGTCGGGCCCTTCGCTGATCCGGGTGATGCCGGATTCGAGCCCCTGCGTGTGCCGGAACACGGCACCCTGGTACTCGCCCTTGACCTTCTCCAGGTCGGCGCGCTGCAGCCCGCCGTAGGTCACGTCGCCGAAGACCATCTGCCCGGCGAACGGGCCCTTCTTCAACTGCATCGGCGTACTGGGGGAGTTGGCGATCTCGTTCTGCGGCAGCCACAGGGCGGGCTTCGTGACGGGCTGATCGTCGAAAGGCCCGTCGGGGTTCATGTGGTGATTGAAGAACCTGTCCTGCTTGACGTGCACCAGCTTCGACGCGGGGAGCCAGCCACCCTGGTTGTCCGCGACGAAGAGATCTCCGGAGGGGCCGCGCCCGATGCCGTTCGGGGTGCGAAGGCCGCCTGCGATGTAACTGACCTTGCCCGTCTTCTTGTTGACCTTGATGGTCGTGCCGCGGTTCTTGGCCGGCTGAGGGTCGGTGGTCGCGCCGCCGTAGTTGATGGCGACGGAGAGGTTCAGATAGAAGTCGCCCTTGTCGTAGAGCAGTCCGAAGGCGAACTCGTGGAAGTTCCCGCCGTACGGCCACTCGGCGATCTTCTTCTTCTCGTCGGTGACGTCGTCGTCGTTGGTGTCGTTCAACTCGGTCAGCTGATGCTTCTCCGACACATACAGCTTGCCGTCCACGTACTTGATGCCCATCGGCTCCTTGAGCCCATCGGCGATCTTCTTGTACGTGACCTTCTCGGGTCCGGTGTCACCGGTGACGTGGTCGAGGAGATACACCTCGCCCTTCGTCTCGTTGCTGCCGCCCCACGTGGAGACCGCGAGCCGGCCGTCGGGCAGCCAGTCCATCGCGGACACCTGCGGCTCGAAGCCCTTCGGGCGCAGGTCCGTCAGCTTGTACCCGGGGTTGACCTCGGTGAGCGGAAGGCCGTCGCCGGGGGTGTCGAGCGCCCCCTCGCACTCCTTGCGGCCGGGTGCGGTGACGCGTACGACATCGGCGTCGGTGCTGAGCACCGAGTTCGGCACGACCTTGAACTCATCCGCCCCCGGCGGCTTCCACTCCAGGGTGACCTGCTGTTCGCCGTCCGCGTCGAAGTGGTCGATGTGCAGCGACTGGTAGCCGGCGTTGAGGGTGATCTCGCCGTCCTTGGGCTCGGCGCCGTGCTTTCCGTCGTGGTCGATGACCTGCTGGTCGCCGACGAAGAGCCGTGAGCCGTCGTCACTGATCAACCGGAAGGTGTACGCGCCCGCCTCGGGCACGTTCAGGTTGCCGATGATCTGCGAGACGAAGTTGTTGCTGAACCCGAAGCCGTCGGTGGACGTCCAGTCGGCGGTCGGGATCAGCTTGTCGACGTTGGGTGTCTGTGCGGGCTTGAGGTCGCACAGCTTGTTCAGCGGGGACTGGATGTCGAACACCCGCAGGGTGACGCCCGGTTCCTGTGGCGGCAGGTCGGCGAACGGCCGCGGATCGTCCTGCGCGCCCATGGCGGGTGTGGCCAACCCGCCGCAGAGGAGAGCGGTGAGCAGCAGACCGGTGGATCTTCGAGCGCTGCGGCGGGTGGGCCGGGATATCGGCTTGGGGCGTGGCTTCACTCTTCCTCCTGCGTGGTTCCGACGGGGTTTACGCAGATTCATGCGGCAAAGCGACGCTCAGCGTAGGGATGGTGTCGGAGCGCGTCCATACTTTGTCCACAGAAAGGAAGAACTGGTGTGCGGAGCCGGAGCAGGGGCTCAGCGGCACAAAGCCTTGTCCACGACACCCGTGACCCGGTCCATGACCGTCTCGTCGGCCGGCTGGCTGGTCACCGCGACGTTGGCGGCGCGCCCGCCGGCGGTGACGCCGCCCCGGGTCTCATAGCCGGTGGTGCTGCCGCCGTGGCCCCAATAGACACCGCCGCACGACAACGGCGTACTCACGAGCCCCAGTCCGTAGCGGGCGCCGTCGGCGAAGGGGGCCCCAGCGGGAACGGTCGTACGCATCTGGGCGAGCTGGGCCGTCGGGAGGAGGCGGCCGGACAGGAGCGCGGTGTAGAACCGGTTGAGGTCGGAGTTGGTGGAGATCATCTGGCCTGCCGCCCAGCCCCAGGAAGGGTCCCACTCCGTGGCGTCGACCACGGGCGCGCCCGCCGAATCCTGGTAGTAGCCGTGGGGGTGGGGCTCTCGGATGGTCACGTCACCACGGGCGGGGAAGTAGGTGTGGCGCAGCCCGACGCGTTTGATGATGCGCTGGTCGATCTCCTTGGCCAAGGGGCGCCGGGTGACCTTCTCGATGAGCAGGCCGGCCAGTACGTAGTTGGTGTTGCTGTACGCCCACTTCTTCCCGGGATCGAAGTCGGCCTTGTGCTTGAGCGCCCGGTCGAGGAGCTCGCGGGGGGCGTAGTAGTGGATGTCGTCGTCGAGATACTTGGTGTAGTTGGGAAGTCCGCTGGTGTGCTGCAGGAGCTGACGGACGGTGATGTGGCGCCCGTCGATGCCGTCGCCGCGTACGAGGCCCGGCAGATAGGTGTCGACATAGGAGTCGAGGCCTATCTTGCCTTCACCGACCAGTTGCAGCACGACCACCGCGGTGAACGCCTTGGTGTTGCTTCCGATCCGCACCTGCCCGTCCGTGGGCACCTTCGCCCCGGTGGCCAGGTCGCCGACCCCCGCGGTGTAGGAACGGGCATGGCCATCAGGGTCGTTGACGCTGGCGAGCGCCGCCGGAAGCCCGTCGGAGTGCACGAGCGCGTCAAGACCCTGCTGGACGGTGTCCGGCCTTTCGGCGGCGGACGCGGCGGGCTGCGCCAGCGCCCCCATGGCCAGGGCGCCGACGACTACCGCGGCAGCGGCAGGGACGGCACCGCGCCGAGCCCCCCGCTGCCGCTGCTGCCCGGAAAGACCGAACCTCTGCCATGCCTGCTGACGCACGAGCCAACTCCTACGGAATCTTGGGAAACCACGGCTTGTGCCGTCGTCCGCTCAGCATGTCCGGCGGTGATCACCCGGGACGATCCTGCTAACCGCCCAGCCGCAGGTAGGGGTAACCCCCGGTTCACCGAGGTGCGAGGACCGTCAGCGGTCCTCGTACGTCCCCTGCTCGATCACCCGGCCCTTGTCCATGACGACAATCCGGTCGGCGAGCCGGGTGTTCTCGAGCTGGTGGGTGACGACGATCGTCATGCGCTCGGCCGCGATCTGCTTGATCTCCGTGATGGCTCGTCCAGGATCAAGAGCGGGGTCCGGCGGTAGAGCGCGCGACCGCACACGAGCCGTTGCCACTGGCCGCCGGAGAGTTCGGCGCCGCCCCACGGCTCCTTGGCGAGGAGGGTGTCGAGCTGCTGGGGCAGTTCCTCGACCGCTTCGCGCGGTGCGTTTCCATACGGCGTCGGGGTCGGCCTGGGCGAGATCGACGCAGTCCCACAGGACGCGGCCCTTGTCGGCCAGGAGGATCCCGGTGAAGAGCTTGGCCAGGGTCGACTTGCCCGAGCCGTTCTCTCCGACGACGGCCAGGATCTCGCCTCGGCGCAGCGTGAGCGACACGCCCGCGACGGCCGGTTCCTCCTTGCCCGGGTAGCGGTACACGGCTTCGTCGAGGCGGATCTCGTCGACGCGTTCCGGGAGGATCAACTCACCGCGTTTGGGAGCCCGTTCACCCGCCATGTCGAGGAACGAGCGCATGTCCGCCAGGTAGAGCGACGTATGGAACATCGCGGCGCCGTGCATGACGGACTGGGAGAGCGCGGCGAGCGTGGTCTGGACGGCGACGACCGCCGTGGCCGCGACCGGCAGGGCGACCCGGCCGGTGGCGGCAAGCCAGGCGAGCGTGGTCCACGTGCCAAATCCGTCCTCACCGTAGGCGGACGACTCCACGCGGCAGACGGCGGCGACCAGCGCGATGTCCGCTTCCGTTATCAGCAGAGGGGTGATCCGCCCGTCGGCGTACGAGGACACGGTGCTGCTGACTCGGCCGATACCCGCGGCCGTGGTCACGACGATCAGGGCGGGAAGCGCCGTGTGCAGGCGTTCGGACACGGTGCCCGAGCCGAGGACGTGGGTCATGGCCTGTGCGGTGAACGCGAGGACGGCGGCGGCTGCGATGCCAAGGGCGTGTTGGGGCGGTCGTGGGCCTACGCCGGATGGCCGAATCGCCGACGTCCGAGGATCCTCGCGCCGTGGGCTGCACTGTGGGCCGCCCCGCTCATGACGGCACGTCACGCAAGGCGTCTGAGATGGACTTGACGCCGCCGTGCGCGGTCATCCCGCCGTCCACCGGGATCTCGGCGCCGGTGATGAACGACGACTCGTCCGACAGCAGGAACACGACCAGCGGGGCGACCTCGTCGACCGTTCCGGTGCGGCCCAAGGGCGTCTCGCGGATGTTGGCCGCACGGAACGCCGGGGCGGCCGAGGCGGTCATGTCGGTCTCGATGTAGCCGGGGTGGATGGTGTTGACGCGGATGCCGAGCGGGCCGAACTCCAGGGCGGCGGTCCGCGACAGGCCTCGCAGGGCCCATTTGCTCGTCGTGTACACGACCGGGTAGTGGCCGGTCAGAGCCGCGGAGGAGCCGAGGTTGACGACGGAGGAGTCCGGTGGCATGAGGGGAGCCAGGTGCTGCATGCCGAGGAGTGGGCCGGTGACGTTGACGGCGTGGACGCGGGCCATCCTGGGGACGTATGTCGCCGACGCGGGCGCGCCACGTGATGCCCGCGTTGTTCACCAGGCCGTGTACGTGACCGTGCAACTCCCGTATTTCTGCGGCCAGTTCCGCCCAGCCGTCCTCGCTGCTGACGTCGAGGCGGCGGACGCCGGGCACCTCGGTGACGTCGGTGGCGATGACGCGGGCGCCCTCGCGGGCCAGCGCCTCGGCCTCCGCCGCTCCCTGGCCGCGGGCCGCTCCGGTGACCACGACGACCTTGCCGAGCAGCCACTGGGCGCGCGGGTCGCTCACGGCCGCTCCCGGTCGCGACGCCGGCCCGCGGGGAGGGGAACCGGATCGGCGCCGGGGACGACGGTGTTGATGAGGGTGCCGATGCCCTCGACCGTGAGGGAGACGGTGTCGCCGGGCCGCAGCGCAGGCGGCGTACGCTCGCCGCGCAGACCCCACAGCTCGGCGAGGCAGCCGCCGTTACCGCACGTGCCCGAGCCCAGGACGTCACCGGGCACGACGCGGGTGCCGCGGGAGGCGTAGGCCGTCATCTCCTCGAAGGTCCAACTCATGTTGGACAGGCGGTCCTTGCCGACGACCTGTCCGTTGACCTCCGCTGTCAGGGCAAGACGCAGAAGGCCTTCGGTGTCCCGGTACGGCTCCAGCTCATCGGCCGTCACGAGGTACGGGCCGAGCGTGGTGGCGGTGTCCTTGCCCTTGCAGGGGCCGAGGCCCACCTTCATCTCCGCCGACTGCAGGTCACGGGCCGACCAGTCGTTGAAGACGGTGTACCCGACGATGTGGTCACGGGCCTGGGCGGGGGTGAGGTCACGGCCCTCGCGGCCGATGACCGCGCCGACCTCGAGCTCGAAGTCCAGGACCGCCGAGCCGGGCGGCATCGGGATGTCGTCCTGGTGCCCGTAGATCGCGTGTGGGTTGGTGAAATAGAAGGTGGGCGCCGCGTACCACTGCTCGGGCACACCGGAGACACCGTCCACCGAGCGCCGCACGCCCTCGACATGCTCCTCGAATGTCACGAAGTCCCGTACCGACGAGGGCTGGAGAGGAGGAAGCAGGCGCACATCGGAGACGTGGGGACCGGCCGGACCGTCGAGCGCCGCCGCGCCCGCGTCGAGCAGCCCGGGCAGACCGCCGGTCTCGGCGAGCAGCACGGTGAGCGAGGAGACGCCCGGCAGCGGAAGGAGCGTGCCGTCGTCCTCCACCACCCCTACCCGGCGGCGATGTTGATGTGCGTACGCGGCGAAACGCATGCTGCGACTCCTGCGGGAGGGGGTGAGGGGGGACGATCAGACCGGCGGGGCGACGAACACACCGCGGTCAGGGTCGTTGAACGACTCCTTGGCGATGAGTTCGTTCATGGCGTTGGCGGTGCCCCACTGGTCGGTGACTTCAGGCCGGGAGAAGTCGTAGACGTGCGGGTGCCAGGTGTCCTCGTCGAGGAGTTCCAACTCCGTCGTGTATTCGACGGTGTTGCCGTGCGGGTCGAGGAAGTACGTGAAGGTGTTGTCCCCGGCCATGTGGCGGCCCGGACCCCAGATCTTCTTGAACCCGGCACGCATCACACGACCCGACCCCCGCATGTACTCATCGAGGCCGCGCATCTCGAACGAGACGTGGTGCAGCGCGGTGTGCGGGCCCTGCGCGATCGCCACGGAGTGGTGCTGGTTGCTGATCCGCATGAAATGCATGACCTCGCCCATGTGCGGCGAGCTGAGCGTGTCGGAGAGGGCGAAGCCGAGGTGCTGCTCGTACCACTGCCGAGTCCGGTTCAGATCAGGGGAGTTGAGGACGACATGGGAGAGCTTGACCGGGATGGCCTCCTTCTCCTCGATCTTGCGGTGCTGCCTGACCTGGACGTCCGCGGAGACCTCGATGGTGCGGCCGTCGACGTCGAAGAACCGGAAGCCGTAGCCGCCGCCCGGGGTGTCGACCTTGCCCGGCTGAGTGATCAGCTGCACCCCTTGGGCCAGTAGACGCTCGGCGAGCGTGTCCACGGCGGCCGGGCTCGCGGCGCCGTAGGAGACGAGGTCGAGCCGCTTCTCCTCGGCCTTGCGCAGTCGGACGACGTACTGCTCGGGTGAGCCCTCCGCGGCGAGGAAGGAGATGCCGGAGTCCTCGGCGACCTTGGTCAGCCCCCAGGTGCCGGCGTAGAAGTCGAGCTGCTTGTCGTAGTCGGGCACGGCGAGGTCGACGTGCCGGAGGTGGGTGAGCAGGCGTCCGCTCATGGCGGGTTCCTCCTTAAGGGCGGGCGATGTTGAGCAGGGCGGTGGCATTGCCGCCGCGTACGGCGTCGACGTCGGCCTCCGGCAGACGAGCGGCGCGCAGGGCACCGACCGGATCCTCGGAGCCCATGTCGAAGGGGAAGTCGGAGCCGAGAAGGACCCGGTCCGCCCCGGCCTCCCTGACCAACTCCCGCAGTACGTGGGGGTCGTGGACGAGGGAGTCGAA
This sequence comes from Streptomyces sp. NPDC048436, assembly GCF_043200355.1. Lineage (NCBI taxonomy): Bacteria > Bacillati > Actinomycetota > Actinomycetes > Kitasatosporales > Streptomycetaceae > Streptomyces > Streptomyces sp. NPDC048436. Next base: position 324,449 of record NZ_JBICXP010000008.1, on the reverse strand, counting down.
GTAGAGGCGCTTGAGATAGCTGCTGGGCAGGTGGGCGCAGCCGGATCCGGCGTCCGGGCGGGTCGTCCAGGCGTGGTCGGCGCGGCCGATGTGCGTGGGCAGATAGCCGCCGCCGTGCGCCGCGATCAGCTTCAGGCCGGGGTGGCGGTCGAGCACACCGGAGAAGATGAGATGGGAGAGCGCGACGGCGTTCTCGGTGGGCTGGCCGACGGTGTTGGACAGATACCACTGGTCGAGGCGCTCGTCGAGCGTGCACCCGAAGGGATGCAGGAACAGGATGGCGCCGGTCTCCTCGGCCCGGGCCCAGAAGGGTTCGTAGGCCGGGTCCGACAATTCACGCCCGGGAGCGTGGCTGGAGATCTCGACCCCCAACAGGCCCTGAGACAGGGCGTGTTCAAGCGCGATTACGGCCAGTTCGGGATGCTGGAGCGGTACGAGGCCGAGCCCGCGCAGTCGATCGGGAGCGGCCGAACAGTGCGCGGCCGTCGCCTCGTTGGCGATCCGGTAGACCTTCTCCGCGGTGCCCTCGTCCGCCCAGTAGTGGTAGTGCGAGGGGGAGGGGCTGACCAGTTGGACGTCCACGCCCTGGGCGTCCATCGCGGCCAGACGCACGGCGGGATCGGTGAGGCGGGGGATGCGCTCGCCGATCATCGGGCCGTTGACGGCGAGGGCGGCGGGCCCGTTCCGGCGCCTGTCGAGGGCCTTCGCCTCGGTGAGAGCGGGCAGCGGGGGCAGAGCGGCGACGAGCTCCTCGACCTCGGGCAGCAGGACGTGCGCGTGTATGTCCACGGTCGGCCAGGTCACGGGAGCTCCTTGAGCATCGTCATGGTGCGGCCCATGAGGCCGGGTACGTCGGCGTCGCGGACCCCGTCGAGCTGCCACTGGCCGATCTGCACGGACGCCTTCACGACCGGACGCACCCGGGCGATGCGGCGTTCGTAGTAGGCCTGGAGCAACGCGTCGTCCCAGGTGTCGGCGCCGGTCAGCAGCTCGGCGAGGACCAGCGCGTCCTCCAGGGAGAGCGCGGCGCCCTGGGCGAGGGTCGGCGGGCAGCAGTGCGCGGCGTCGCCGATCAGGACCACACGGCCGCGGTGCCATGAACCCTCCACCAGCATCCGGTCGAACCAGGTGTAGTTGACCTTCGCCGGGTCCGTGATGTGCGCGGTGATCTCGGGCCAGAAGCCGCCGTAGTGCTTGGCGAGGCGGCTCATCTCGTCGGCGTACGAATCCGCGGGGATGGATGCCCGATCCCGATTGGCCTCGACGACATAGGCGTAGAGCGTGGTGTCGCTGGTGGGGCAGTAGCCGGCGATGTAGGCGGGGCCGCCGTAGGCGAGATCGGTGCGGACCACCCCTTCGGGGCGCGCGGTGGCGATGCGCCAGATGGCCATGCCGGTCGGCTCGGGGCGGTCCGTGATGCCGATCGCGGCGCGGGTCGCGGAGCCGATCCCGTCGGCGCCGATCACCAGGTCGTAGCGGGCCTCGGTGCCGTCGGTGAAGCGGACGTCGACGCCGTCGCCGTCCTGGTGCAGGGACTCGGCCCGTACGCCGAGACGTACGGAGGCGCCGCTCGCGCGGACGGCGTCGATGAGGATCTGCTGGAGCCGGGGACGCCGCATGCCGACGGTGGCGGGCAGGTCGTCGCCGCCGGTGCGGACGTCATCGGCGACGTGCAGCACGGTGCCGTCCGGTGCGGTGATGCCGACCGATCCGAAGCCGAATCCGGACTCCTTCACCCGGTCCCAGACGCCGAGTTCGCGCAGGACACGCAGGGCATTGCCCTGGAGGGTGATGCCGGAGCCGGCGGTGGCATTCCAGTCGTCCCTGGCCTCGACGAGGTCGACGGCGATACCGGCTCTGCGCAGCAGGACCGTCACCGCGTTGCCGCTCGCACCGCCGCCGATCACCAGGACCGTGCGGGGATCTGCCATAGCTTTCATGGTGGTTTCCATGAGGGAGAGCTCCCTTGTTCCGGGTCGCGGTGCGGCTACTTGACGGCGAGCGGGTTCACCGGTGAGCCGACGGCCCCGGTGATGGGCAGGGGCGCGGCGGTGAGCCAGAACTCGTACACGCCGTCGGCCGCGCAGTCGGCGGCGAGCGCGTCGAGATCCCACATCTCGCCGATGAGCAGGCCGATGTTGGGGATGGCGACCTGGTGCAGCGGCTGGAAGGCGTGCTCGAACTCGTTCGGACGGACTTCAAAACCCCAGGTGTCGGTGGCGATCGCGGCGATCTCCGTGCCGTGCAGCCAGCCGGCCGTCGTGAAGGACAAGCCGGGCGCGGGCCCGCCCGCGTACTCGCCCCATCCCTCGCGGCGGGCCCGCGCGAGCCGCCCTGTGCGCACCAGCACGATGTCCCCGCGCCCGATCCGTACGCCGTGCGCCTCGGCGGTGGCGGTCAGATGCTCCTCGGTGATCGCGAACCCGGCGGCCAACTCACCGTCCTGTCCCACCACATGGCCGACATCAAGGAGTACACCGCGTCCGGCGACATCGGCGGCCATGTGCTCGATCCCGGTGACCAGGTCACCGTCGGAGGTGACGGTCCTCGCGGCGTCCCGGCCGTTCCACGCCTTGCCGTGGTCGAAGATGTGACCGAGGCCGTCCCACTGGGTGGAGCACTGCAGCGGCATGGCGACCACGTCGTCGGCGCCACCGAGACCGTGCGGGAAGCCTTGCAGGCCGAGCGCCGCGTCGGTACCGGTGTCGAGCATCGTGTGGACCGGGTTGGTCCGCCGCCGCCAGCCGTTCTGAGGGCCGTCCATGTCGAACCGCTGCGACAGCGAGAAGCTCACACCCCGCCGCACGAGCGCCGCGCCCTCACGACGCTTGTCCTCGGTCAGGAAGTTCAGGGTGCCGACCCGGTCGTCCTCGCCCCAACGACCCCAGTTCGAGAACGACTTGGCTGCCTCCCTGATCGCGCCCTCGGGGTCCGTACGGTCGGGCGCCACCACGCTCCGATTCTCCAAGGTCACGACGTCACCTGCGCCACGCAGCGAGTGCGCTGGGCGCCGAGCCCGGTGATGGAGCCGTCCATGACGTCGCCGTCGCGCAGCAGGCGGCCCCAGTGCATGCCGTTTCCGGCAGGGGAGCCGGTCAACACCAGGTCGCCGGGCAGAAGTTGGGCGCTCTGAGAGGCGTACGCCACCATGCGCGCCACATCGAAGATCATGTCCTTGGTGGACTCGTCCTGCATGGTCTCGCCGTTCAGCTTCAGCGTGAGGTGCAGATCGCCGGGGTCGGCGATCGACTCGGCGGGCACGATCCACGGACCGAGCGGGGTGAAACCGGGGGCGTTCTTGCTGCGCAGCCAGTCGGTGCCGATCTGCGGCATGTCACGCCGGAAGACCGTCGCACGGTCGGTGAGGTCGTTGGCGATCGTGTATCCGGCCACGTACGACAGGGCATCCTCGACCGGTACCTGATGGGCGGGCCGACCGATGACGGCCACCAACTCCAGCTCCCAGTCCGGCTTTTCGGCCCACGCGGGCAGGACGACATCGTCGTACGGACCGGTGATCGCGCTCGGCAGCCCGATGAAGACGTACGGCAGGTCCTGCGCCGCCCGCCGGTCCATGATCTCCGCGGCCTCCGCGCGCCGCTCGGCCTCGGGCCGCTCATCGCCCGGCGCCTTGTGCGCCACATGCAGATCGATCACGTGCTGCCGGTAGTTCGCTCCCGACTGGAACACCTGCCGCGGCTCGACGGGGGCGTGCACCGTGAACCCGGCCAGCGGCCGCCGCTCGACCCCGGAAGCGGTGGCCAGTTCGCGCAGCCGGGGAAGAGTGTCCGTCCATCGGCCGAGGAGGTCGCGCACCGTCAACCCAGGCTCGTTCAGGGCGAGCTGAAGGTCGATCACCTGCTCGTCAGCCGTGATGAGAGCGGGGAAGGGCTGCCTGTCCGGGCCGGACAGCGTGCCGAGCGCGAAAGGGCCGGCGAACAGAGCGGATGCGGGCTGAGGTTTCACGGACATGTCCTCCTGATTGCGGTGTGACCAATCTGGACCCCCGCCCATGGATCAGGGAAATCGATTCTGTGGATGCCAGCTATCTGCACGCTTTATAGTCAATGGTCAGCCGCGTACGACAAGGGAATCCGGGAAGCTCCGTGAATCTGGCCCGCCTCGACCTCAACCTCGTGGTCGCCCTCCGCGCCCTGCTCGAAGAGCGCAACGTCACCCGAGCCGGAGAGCGCGTCGGCATCAGCCAGCCCGCCATGAGTGCGGCGCTCGCCCGGCTGCGCCGCCACTTCGACGACGACCTGCTCGCCCGCGTCGGCGGCCACTACGAACTGACCGCGCTCGGCCAGGTCCTCCTTGACCGCACCGCCACCACCTGCGACCTGCTGGAGCGCCTCTTCGCCAGCCAGGCCGACTTCGACCCGGCCACCGAGAGCCGCGAATTCACGCTCTTGGCATCCGACTACGCCGTGGCCGTATTCGGCACCGAACTCGCCCGCGTCGTCCACGAAGAGGCCCCTGGTATCCGGCTCCGCTTCACCCAGACCCCGACCACCGTCACCGACGACCCGGCCGCCCTGCTCAGCGCGAGCGACGGCCTGTTCATGCCGCACGGCGTCATCAGCGATTTCCCCGCAACCGACCTGTACGACGATCGTTGGGTCTACTTCGTCGCGGACGACCACCCGGAAGTCCGGGACAGCATCACCCACGAGGACCTCGCCCGGCTGCCGTGGGTCACCTACCAGCGGACCTACGACGCACCCGCCGTACGCCAACTGGGCATGCTCGGCATCGAACCGCGCGTCGAAGTCTCCGTCGACAGCTTCCAGCTACTGCCCCCGATGATCGTCGGCACCCGCCGGGTAGGGCTCATCCAGGAACGCCTCGCCCGACGGTTCGCCGCCCACTCGGCCATCCGCATCCTGGAGCCCCCGTACGAAGCGGTGCCGCTGCGCGAGGCCCTGTGGTGGCACCCCGTCCACACCCACGACGCCGCACATATCTGGCTGCGGGAGACGGCTGTGCGGGTGGCCGGGGTCCTTCGGGGCTGAGGGGGGGCGGGGCACGCGGGGCCCGCGAGAGGCACGGTCAGCCGAGCCACCCGTACAGGGCCCAGGCGACGAAAAGCAGCACGACGACGGCCGCAAGGATCACCGAGCCGGTGCCTGTGCGCAGGGAACGCTCCTGCTCGGCTCGCTTCTCCTCGTTGAAAGCCTTCGCATCGGCCTCAGTGCGGGTGCGTACCCATTGGCCGTTCTGCCCCGGATTGAACATCCCGGTTTTCCTCCCGTGTCAACTTCGGTGCGCCTTACCGCTTTTCGCACCGCCAAACTCCCTGAAAGCCGCGGACCGTGCAGCCCGAGGGGGCCTGTTGTACGTGGCGACGTCCCATTTCACCGAACGCATGCCGGTAGGTGTCCGACGGCAGCATCGGAAGGGATCTATCCGGGGGAACACTCCCGCGTGTCGGATGAGGGTTCAACGCCGCCAGGACCCGAGTGGCGATGCTCGCTGGGCAGAGGGAAGTTCTCCACGGGAAAGGGGCCTGCCGGGTGCGTCGCAGATGTCGGCTGCTGGCCGGGTATGCCGGTGTGGCGGTTCTCGCGCTGGCCGGTTGCTCGTCCCTCACGAGTCGAGAAGCCGCGGCCACCGCCGCGGCCGAACGCTTTGAACGGCTTCGCCCGCAGCCGCAGGCCGCTTGCCGCCAGCTGGCGCCCGAAACCTTCGACGAGCTGGAGCAGAGCGCGAAGTCCGCCTGTCCCCAGGCCCTGGCGGAGCTCGAACTGCCCGCGGCAGGCTCCGTGACCGACACCGACGTCTATGGACGCCAGGCCCGGGTCGTACTCGACGGGGACACCCTCTTCCTCGCGTCGGTCGCCGGCAGCTGGAAGATCACCGCGGCAGGCTGCGCGCCGCCGGATGCCACCGAGCGCCCCTACGACTGTCTGCTCAAGGGCGGGTGACATTTGTGCGATTCCTCTTCGGCGCTTACCTGATCATCATCGTCGGCGGGCTGGCCTACTTCATGGTGATGGGAGTGACCCACCAGTGACGTCGTCCACGCCGCGCCGCTATTTCGTGGAGAACGGCCTGACGCTGGCGTTCGGCCTCGGATTCCTCCTCACCCTGGCCGGTCAGGCGATCGCCGGACACGCCGATTACAACAACCAGCTGACTGTCGACGGTCTGCCCGCCCTTTCGTTCGGCGCGTACCTTCTCAGCTCCGACTTCGCGGTCGACGTCACCGAGAACTGGCAGTCCGAGTACCTGCAGTTCTTCCTCTACATCTACGCGACGGTGTGGCTGCTCCAGCGCGGTTCCCCCGAATCCAAGGAACTCGGCAGAGCGGGCCCCGGATCCGATGCCGAGCAGAAGACCGGGCGCCACGCGCGAGCGGGCTCACCCGCGTGGGCCGCCGTCGGCGGCATCCGCCAGGCCTTCTACTCCCGCTCTCTGGGCATCCTCATGTGCGGGGTCTTCCTGCTGTCCTGGCTCGCCCAGTCCATCGCCGGCAGTGCCGCCTTCAACGAACAGCATCTGCGTGACCTTCAGGCGCCCATCAGCTGGGCCCAGTACCTGACGGCGGCGGACTTCTGGAGCCGGACCCTTCAGAACTGGCAGTCCGAACTGCTCGCGGTCGGATCCATGGCCATCTTCTCCGTCTACCTCCGCCACCGCGGCTCGCCCGAATCCAAACCCGTCGGCTCCGCACACGACTCCACCGGCGTCGAAGGCTGAGCGATCGGCGCGGTGAAGCCCTCGGGGTACGTCACTCGGGTTCGGCCGGCAGCGCACTGTCCAGATGGGCGAGCAGATCGGCTGGAGTCGCGTACACGGCGGAGGCGCCGGCCTTCTCCAGATCCGGCCGGGGAATGCCGCCCGACAGCAGGGCGATGCTGCGCACCCCCGCCCGGCGGGCCGCCTGCATGTCCCACACGGAGTCTCCGACGAACCACGCCTCGTCCGGCCCGCACTCCGCGATCTCCAGTGCGTGGTGGACGGGATCGGGGGCCGGCTTGCCCGAGGAGACGTCGTCCGCGCTCGCGATGCCGGCGATCACATCATCCGCGTCGATGGCCCGGCGAAGCGCCTTCAGCTCGGACCCGCCGGCCGAGGTCGCCAGGACGATACGCCAACCGCGGTCGTCGAGGGCGTGCAGCAGATCGCGCGCTCCGTCCAGCGCCGGCAGCCGGTTGAAGTAGGTGGCGTACAGCGTGGTGTGCGCGGCGCTGAGCTCCGCGTTCAGGTCGTGGTCACGCTCGTCGCCCAGCAGATGGGCGATGAGGTCGGTCGAGCCGAGCCCGATGGCGTGGTGGATGTCGTGCATGGTGACCGTGTGACCCGCCTGGCGGAAGGCTTCCCACCAGCTGGTCACATGCAGGTAGTTGGTGTCGGTAAGCGTCCCGTCCACGTCGAACAGTGCCGCACGCCCCATGGCATAGCCCCTTTCCTCGATCGAAGCCGATCGCTGTTCCCCCTACCGCTTGCCTTCGCCGCCATGCTTCCTGTTGCCGTGTCCGGGCTGGACGTCCTCCTGCGCGGAAGGGTTGGGAGTGAGCGCGTCCGCGGCTTCGCCGTCCTTTTCCCTGTCCCGTTCGTTGCCGGGGAGACGGGTTTCCGCGTCCTCGACTTCGTCGAAAACCTCCTCGGCGGCTGTTTCCGCGTGCTTGGGCGTCTGCTCATCGCCGCGCTTGTGATTCATGCCGGGCCTCCAACTGGGCTGTTCTGTACTCAGGCTGTTCAGTACTCGGATTCGGATGCGGGGCTGTGTGTTCGTCAGCGCACATCGGCGATGACAAAGCCGCTGCGCGGCCTCGTCGGCACCCGGTTCAACGGAATGCGCAGGTCTTGTTCGGGGACCTCGTACTCAAGTCGCGCCAGACGCGGGAGCAAGGTGCTCAACACCGCCAAGGTGATGTCCTCGCCCGGGCACCGATGCCCCTGCGAAGCGTCCCCGCCGCCCTGCGGGACCAGCTCGTCGCGACCGGGTTCGCGGCCCACGAACCGTTCGGGGTCGAACATGTAGGGGTCGTGCCACAGCTCCGGATCGTGGTTCTGGCCGTAGAGGTCGAGGAGGACGAGAGCGCCCCGTGGGATCGCTTCGCCGTGCCATTCCAGGTCGTCGGGGGCGAGGCCCGCGACGAACGGCGCGAACGGGTAGAAACGCCGGAGTTCATGGGCGAACGCCCGGGCATAGCCGTCACGGTCCTCTGCGAGGCGCTGCCGCAGCGCCGGATTCCGGTGCAGCGCGTGGGCGCCGAACACGGTGTACCAGGTGACGGCGACGGTGGGGCGGATGACGTTGAGGATCTCGACGGCGGCAGTCCGCGGATCGAGGAGTTCGCCGTCGGCATCGCGGTGCGCCGCCACGGCCCGCACCACGGACTCCCGAATCACGGACTCCGGCGCGCCCTTCGCGGAGACGTCACCGTCGGACGCCCGGAGCTCCTCGACCAGCTCGGCCAGCCGCTGCTCCTGGCGGCCGCGGGCGCGCCGGGCCCGCCAGTGCCGGGGCCCGGCGGTCGCGAACCCGTCGACCATGGCCACCAGATCACGCGCGGTACGGCGCGCCTCGTCGTGCGGCTGCTCGGCCAGAGGCACTCCCGCCCACCGGCACACAGCACGCGTGATCAGGAGGCTCACCTCGTCGAACAGCGCCACCTGCGGCTGGCGGGACCACTCCTTGCTCGACCGCTCCCACTCCTCGGCGACCTGTTGCGCCAGACGGGCGACGTCGGACGCGTCCTTGAGCAGCGAGACGAAGAGGGACTTACGTCCGCGGTGCTCGGCCCCGTCAAGGGTGTGCACCGCGCCTTTGCCGAACAGCGTGCTCAGGACTGGTTCGGGCAGGGCGGAACGACGCCGTACGTGGTTCTCGTCGTAGAAGAACGCGACCGCTGCCGGTCCTCGCAACGCGATGGCCGGCTTGCCCAGCAGGCGTGTGCGGACGGGCCCTGGGCTCTTACGACGGCTCAGATCGGGAAGCCACGCGTACCCCTGCGAGAGCAGCGGCAGGGTGCTGTCGAGCATATGTTTCCTCCCGGATGACTTTTTGCTCAGCGGGACCCCGCTCTCACGCGGGGGCCGCGCCCCGTCCAGCCTCTGCCGGACACGGCGCCATCACCACTGGAGCGGCGTCGAACGCTTAGCGGACACGGCACGGATTGCCCATGAGGCGGCCTCAAAACGTGGACGAAGTTCTTTGAATACCGACTGTCCGCGCGGGCACCAGGGGTCAGCCAACGGCGATTCATCGCATCGCATCCCATGAAAGGAGCACCCCTTGCTCAGGCCTCACCCCACGTTCCTGCACTCCCTGCTCGAAACCTACGGCTCGCTACGAGACCTGCGGGCCCGGGAGGACTCGGCCGAGGTCCGGCGGAGGCTGGACGACGTCACGTACACGCTGTGCGTCTCCACCGGAACGCGGACTCCCGAGACGGCGGTGGCCTCGGCGCGTGCTCAACTCGCCGGAGTGCACTCGCGGGAGGACGCCCGCCTGTCGGCCTGAACCGCCGGGCCGGGATCAGCCGCCGGCCATGTGTGTCGATGCCGCGTCGCGCAGCGCGTCGAGGCCCGCCGTCACCAGGGGGTGGGCCGCGCTGCCGCGTCGCACGGCGGTCAGCAACTGCCGCGCGGGAACGGGGTCGCCCAGCAGAGGAACCCGCAGGACGGCGTGTTGAGGAAGCGGCACCATCCGTGGCATGAGGCAGACGCCGAGCCCCTCGGCGACGAGGGACGAGACCGCGTACCACTCCTTGACCTGGTGGACGACGCGCGGGGTGAACCCGGCCGCCGCACACGCTGCCGTCAGCAGTGGGTAGGTGTCGTTGTTGCGCTTCTTCACGACCCACGACTGGTCGGCGGCTTCCGCGAGTTGGACCCCCTCGGGCCGGGCGAGCGGATGTCCTTCGGCGACCAGCAGGTCCTGGCGGTCGGTCAGCAACGGAGACTGCTCGAAGCGGGCGTCGGTGACGGGCGGTGCCTCCGGACCGGGCAGTACGAGGGCCACGTCCGCTGCGTCGGCGAGCAGCAGCCGGTAGCACTCGGCGCTCTCCTCCTCGACGATCAGTGGCTCCACCAGCGGATGTGTCTCCCTGAGCCGGGCGACGGCCGGGGCGGCGAGTGTGGCGAGGGCGGAGGACACCCCGCACAGTCGCAGCGTGCCCCGCAAGGCCGTGCTCTGCTGGGCGAGTTCGGCCTGGGCGGCTTCCCACTGCGCCCGCAACGTGTCGGCGTGCCGGAGCACGATGTGCGCGGCCGGTGTCAGCCGCACTCGGCGCCCCTCCGGTCGCAGCAGCTCCACCTCCAGATCCCGTGCCAGGAGGCGCAACTGCTGGGAGACGGCCGAGGGGGTCAAGTGCAGGGCGGCGGCGGTCGCGGTCACCGTGCCGTGCTCGGCGAGCGTCCGCAGGACATGCAGCCGGGAGTCAATCATGTAGCCGAGCCTAAATGGTTCTGTGCAAAAACGTTTGCTGGACGTGGATGGTGGGCGCCGCCGAGCCTGGAGCCATGACGACGCTTCCCCGGCTTCCCGCTCCCGCCCTGATGCTCGGCAGCGTACTGAGCATCCAGTTCGGGCAGGCCATCGGCAAGCAGCTCGCCGGCACGGTGGGCGCCTCGGGCGCCGTGGCGCTGCGCCTCGCACTGGCCTCCGTGGTCCTGCTGCTCCTGTATGGGCCTTCGCTGCCCCGCAGCCGGGCGGACGCGGTGCTCATACTCGGCTTCGGCACGGCCATCGCCGGTATGAACCTGATCTATCCCGCGCTGGTCCTGCTGCCCCTCGGCTTGGCCAGCGCGCTCCAGCTCCTCGGCCCGATCAGCCTCGCCCTGCTCACCTCACGCCGGCTCCGCGACGCGGGCTGCGCGGTCCTGGCCGGCGGCGGGGTATGGCTCTTCCACGCTCCCCAAGGCGCACGATTTCCGCTCGTCGGGGTGTTGCTGGCGCTGGCCGCGGGCGCTTCCATGGCTGCCTACCTGCTGCTGAGCAAGAGAGCGGGGGCGGCCAACAGCGGTGGCGGCCCGCTGGCCCTTGCGGTGACGTGGGCCGCCCTGCTGACGCTGCCGCTGGGCGTGGCAAACCAGGGGGCGGAGCTCCTTGAGCCCCGCGTGCTGCTGATCGGAGTCGTGGTGGCGGTGGTCTCGGCGGTGCTCCCGTACTCCCTGGAACTGGCGGCGCTGCGGCGGCTGCCGACCAGGACCGTGGGCGTTCTGACCAGCCTGGAGCCGGCGAGCGCAGGCCTTGCGGGAGTGATCATCCTGGGTGAACACCTGGACCTCGTGCAGTGGGCGGCTCTGGCATGCGTGGGTGCGGCGAGCGCTGGGGCGGTGGTCCGGCGCAAAGGGGAGCGCCGCGAATGCCTGACGGATACAGCGCCACCTTCCGTCCCGCGAGAAGCCGTTGGAGGCGACCGGACAGGGCAGCAGGCTTGACCGGGCGCGCCGCGAATGCCGGTGTGAAACTGGGAAACACGTGAAAAGCGGCCACCGCGAGTACGCGCCGTGGCCGGAGCCACGAGGAAAGCGAGGTCATCATGCCGGCTGGATCCAGCAACAAACGCGAGCGCCAGTACGAACACATCAAGGAGAGCGCCGAGGATCGCGGAGCCTCCAAGGGCAGGGCCAAGGAGATGGCCGCGCGCACGGTCAACAAGGAGCGGGCCCGTTCCGGCGAGTCCAAGAGCGCGAGCAAGACGTCGACGAAGGACCCCAAGTCCTCGTCACAGCGCGGCGGAGAGCGTTCGCACAGCGGCGCGCAGGGCCCGACCAAGGACCAGCTTTATGAAGAGGCCAAGAAGAAGAACGTCGACGGCCGTTCGTCGATGAACAAGCAGCAGCTTAAGAAGGCGCTCGGACGCTGAGAAACGAATCGCCCCGAGAAACGACGCGCCCACGGCGGTGTTCGCTGCCGTGGGCGTCGCCTTGAAGCCGGTCCGCCTACCAGCGGTACCAGCGACTCCTGCCTCCACCCGACCCCGACCTGGCGATGAAGCCCACCAGCCAGACGACGAGCACGATGGCGGCGATCCACCAGAGGACCTTCAGGGCGAAACCGGCGCCGAAAAGGATCAGCACGAGAAGAAGAACGAGAATCAGGGGAACCATGACGATCGACCTCCGCTGTTCCGGTGCCGGTCATCGCAGAGAAACGGCGGGGCGATCAGTCCGCGCCTGAGGACATCACGTCCTGCCCTCGCTATTTCCGGCCCTTTTACATTACCTCATCCGGCGTAAAATGACCGATGAATAATTTCCCTTTCCCTGGTCTCCCTTTCGCGCGCGGATCCGGACGGCGAAGCGGTCGAAGATGCGGCGTGCCTCGTCCTGTGTCCGAACGAGGTGTAACGCATCAGATCCCCTTGGTGCTGCTGCTGATGGATCGAAGGATGGCGAAGCACGTGGGGGAGGGGCGGCGATCGATGGCCCGCGTCATGCCGCGTCCGGCGCTGCGGCCAGGTTCTGCTTGATGTAGCGGCTGACCTCGTCGGCGAGGATCTCGGGCTGCCCCTTCTCGATGCCGGCCAGGGCCTGTGCCGCGACATCGACGGGGTCGGCCTTCTGGTCGGCGGGTACGCCGGAGGCCATATCGGTGTCCATGTATCCGACGTGCAGGGCGGAGACGGCGATACCGCGCGGAGCCAGTTCCTCGCGGACAGCGTCGGTCTGCGCCCATGCGGCGGCCTTGGACGCCGCGTAGGAGCCGAGTCCGGCCGGATGCAGCCAGGACAGCACGGACAGGACGTTGAGTACGGCGCCGCCGCCGTTGGCCTCGATGACCGGGGCGAACGCCCGGGTCGTGGCGAGCGGGCCGAAGAAGTTCGTCTCCATCTCGCGGCGGACCGAGTCCAGGTCGCCGGCGATCAGCTGGGCGGCGGTGGAGATGCCGGCGTTGTTCACCAGCAGCGTCACGTCGGGCGCCGCCTGGGCCGCGGCCCGGATGGACGCCGCGTCGGTCACGTCGAGCCGGAGCGGTATGGCGCCCGGCACATCGACGGTGTCCGGGCGGCGGGCGGCGGCGTACACCTTCGCTCCGTGCTCCACGAGTTGGGCGGCGAGATGACGCCCCAGTCCCCGGTTGGCTCCGGTGACCACCGCTACCGCGTTCTTGAGTTCCATGTCAGCTCCGATAATTAGATTACGGCAACAATCTAACCACTGCACTAGAATAGATGCCAATCGGCATCCAATGGGAGGTGGCTGATGGGCCGCGTATCGCAGGCACAAGCGCAGGAGAATCGCCGGAGGGTGGTGGAGACCGCCTCCCGGCTCTTCCGGGAGCAGGGCACGCACGTCAGCGTCGCCGACCTGATGAAGGCGGCAGGGCTGACCCACGGCGGTTTCTACAAGCAGTTCGCCTCCAAGGAGGCGCTCATCGGCGAAGCCACCGCCCACGCGTTCCAAGGGCTCACCCAGTCGCGCGACGCCGGACTCGAACAGCACGAGGGGCAGCGCGAGGCCGCGCGGCAGGAGCTGATCGACGTCTATCTCTCCGCGGAGCACCGCGACAACATGGCGGGGGGCTGCCCGACCGCCGCCCTGGCCGCCGACATGGCGCGAGGGCAGGGCGGCGGTCGCCGCGTCTACACCGAAGGAGTGACCGACTTCGCCGACTGGCTCGCCACCGAAGGCCCGGACGGCATCACCCGGTTGTGCACGATGGTCGGCGCCCTCGTCCTGGCCCGAGCCACGAAGGGTTCCCCGCTCTCGGACGAGATCCTGGACGCCGCGCGCGAGGCGTTGACGGGGGCCGGCGGACCGGAGAGTCGTGCGGTCGACGGACTGGAGAGCGGTGCGGCCGGCTGATCCCGCGCCTGAAGTCCGCCCGGGGTGACCGGCGTAGGGCCGAAGTGGCGTCAGCCTCCGGCGCGTATGTCACTCGGTCTGCTATCGCTCGGCATGCATCGGCGACTACCGGGAACCCCGTCTTCCATGGACTCCAGCCTCATCCGCCCCGTCACGTCCCACCTGCGCGTCGACACTCTCGACCTCGTACTCGAAGCGGAGTTGACCCTCACGTACACGACCAAGGACCCCTTGGCCGTCACCCTCACGTTTCCGCCGCCCGAGGCCGAACAGACCCCGACCACCTGGGTGCTCTCCAGGGATCTGCTGGCGTCGGGGCTCCAGGCGCCGGTGGGCGAAGGTGATGTCGTGATCAGGCCTGCGGGGCGGCACAGGGTGATGGTGACCCTCAGCTCCCCGGGCGGACGCGTCCGGGGGGAATTCGAGCGGGCGCCCGTCGAGGCGTTCGTCCGCGAGGCGTACGCCCTGCTGCCCGCCGGTGAAGAGGACGCGGCCCTGGATCTGGACGGCCTGATCTCCGCTCTCCTCGCGGCGCCCTGAACACGGTCCTCCGCTGGGCCGTGCCCGCAGGCTTCGTGCCACCGGCATAGTCCAGGCGGTCGGTCGCGGCACCAACGGCCCGGTCGCCATGGCCCCGTACGGCTCATGGTGACCGGGCGGGCGGAGCCGGGCTCCGCCGGTGTCACACCGGCTGCGGGGTGTCCGGTTTGCCCTCGGCCATGGCCAGCTGTCGCCGGGCGGTCTCGAGCGCGGACCGCACCTCACGCGTGCCGGTGTAGACGCAGAGGGTGTAGGCGATGTCCTCGATCTGTTGGCGGACCTCAGGGGCCCGGTTCCGCGTGTGCAGCGCGCGCAGCGCCTCGTACTGCTCCACCAGGTTGCGCAGTACCGTCGGGTGGGCCATCAGCACGGCAGGTCTCCTTTGCTCTCAACGTGCAATGATGCAGGGGTACTTGGCCGCCTTCGTGCGCGTCTGCACGCGCGACAGCAGGCGGAGAGTGGGTCGACGAGATCCCCGCCGGGGCGGGGTTCGTTCGGACGACGGCGGAGGAAGAACAACATTCGCTCCGTGGAAGCAGGTGGAAGCAGGGCTTGTGGGCGCGGCCGCTTCCTGACCTAAAAGTCAGTGTGCCCACGAGAGCGCGCGGGACGCCATTCGGCGATGTGACGTGTGCCGCATACACCGGTGTAGAGGCGCCCCGCCGCCTGGTATGCGGCCCCTGGCGCGGCCTGCCACCATGACCGTGTGCGTCCTGGCGGGTGCGGCACCCGTCGGTGCCGTCCCACCCGGAGGAGTTCTCGTGACCGACCGGAAGCGCGTCCTGCGCGGTCGCACGGCTGTCGTGACCGGCGCCGCGCGCGGTGTGGGGGAGGCCGTCGCAGACGCCGAGGCGATGGCGCGCGTGGCCGACGAGGTACGCGACCGTCAGGGTCCCGCCTCGGTGGTCGTCGCCAATGCGGGAGTCGCCGAGGGCGGTCCCTTCCTCGACTCCGATCCGGCCAGCTGGCGGCGGGTCATCGAGGTCAACGTCGTGGGCAGCGCCAACACCGCCCGGGTCTTTCTGCCCCAACTGCTCGACACCCGCGGCTACTACCTCCAGATCGCCTCACTTGCCTCCATCGGCGCCGCGCCGCTGATGAGCGCCTACTGCGCCTCCAAAGCGGGCGTGGAGTCCTTCGGCCAGTCCTTGCGCGCGGAGCTCGCCCCGCGGGGCGTCGGGGTGGGCATCGCCTATCTGAACTGGACCGACACGGCCATGATCCGTGACGCCGACCGGCACCCCGTACTGCGCGAACTGCGTGCGCACATGCCCCCGCCGGCCCGGAAGATCTACCCTCCGGACCACGTGGCCGGGCGTCTGGTGGACACCGTCGAGCGGCGGGCGGCCAGTGTGTACGTACCGGGCTGGCTCCGGGGCCTGCAGGCGGTGCGGGCCGGTCTGCCGCCGCTCATCAGCAGGTTCGCGCGCCATGAGTTGATGCGCTCGGAGTTCTCGTCGACGGGCCTTCTGGGACCCGGCGGGCGTGCGGCGGAAGGCTCCGGCTCCTAGGAGCGTCGCCCACGCGACCGCCTCAGCCGCGCCGGAAGCGGCGGTCGATCCGGCCCCGCAGCGCGGCCCGGGCGGCGTTGGCGCCGGGGGCTCCGTGGACGCCGCCGCCGGGATGAGCGGCGGCCGACGCGAGGTAGAGGCCCTTGACCGGTGTCCCGGGCCGGCCCGTGCCCGGCGTGGGGCGGAACACCAACTGCTGGTGGGCGGCTGTGGTGCCGCCGTTGATCGCGCCCCCGTGCAGGTTGGCGTCCATGGCCTGGAGGGTGGGCGGGGCGAGGAGGCGCCGGGACCTGATGCGGGAGCGGAAGCCCGGCGCCCAGCGTTCCACTTCGTTCTCCATCCGGTCCGCCATCGCCTCCTGTTCCCGCCGGTCCCAGGACCCGGTCAGGCCGTCGTCACCGGCGTCGCCCTTGATCCGCTGCGGGACATGTGTGTAGGCCCAGGCCGATTCGGTGCCTGCCGGTGAGCGCGAGGCGTCGGCGGTGGTCATCTGCCCGAAGAGAAGAAAGGGACGCTCGGGCACCTGCCCCATCGCGATCTGCGCCGCGAACCGGGTGAGGCCGTCCACGCCGTCGGCCAGGTGGACCGTCCCCGCGGTGGCCGCCTCCGGCGCCGTCCAGGGGACCGGGCCGCTCAGCGCCCAGTCGACCTTGTAGGTCGCGAAGTCCCACTGGAACCGGCGCAGATCCCCGAGGAGCCGGCCGGGCAGGTGCCGTGCGTCGACCAAGTCGCCGTACAGCGCCGGCGCCGACACATCGGCGAGAACCGCGCGGGACGCCGGCACGCTCTCACCTCCGGCGGTGCGCACACCGACCGCGCGCCCGGCCCGTACGACGACCTCGCTCACGCGCTCACAGCACCGCACCACGCCGCCGTACCGCTCCAGCCGCCGTACCAGGGACGCCGTGAGCGCGCCCGCCCCGCCGACCGGAACGGGGAAGCCGTACGTCTGGCCGAGCATGGACATCAGCCAGCCGAAGCCTCCGCTGCCGGTCGCTTCCGGGCCGAGGTCCGCGTGCAGAGCGTTGCCCGCGAGCAGCAGCCGGCCGCCCTCGCCGCGGAACTCCTCCTCGCCAAGGCGCCGGACCGGCAGCGCCAGGGTCCGGGCCATCCGCAGACCGCCTGCGCCCCGGAGCTTGGCGGCGAGGCGGACCGCGGAGCGCACGGGCGGGAACGGGGTGAAGAGGGCCCCGAGGATGTCGGGGCCCACTCGGTTCCAGGTGGCGCAGAGGTTGAGCCAGGCGGCCCCGTCGCCCGGCGCGAACGCGTCAAGGCCCTCCGCGGTGTCCGCCGCCCCGCGTGCCAGGACCGCGCACCGGCCGTCCGGCAGCGGGTGCGCCAGGACACGGGGAGCGTGGCTCCAGCTGAGGCCCTCCTGTTGGAGCTGCAGATCCGCGAGGACGGGGGAGGCCGCGGCCAGGGGGTAGAAGGCGCTGAAGAGGTCGTTCACGTAATCGGGATGGACACCACGATCGCTGCGGACCGCACCCCCCGGCTCCGGCTGCTCCTCGAGAACCTCCACGCTCCATCCCGCGTCGGCGAGCAGATTCGCCGCGACGAGACCGTTGGGCCCCGCGCCGATGACCACCGCGTCCGGCATCACTGACTCCTGACGTTCGCTCAAGCCGATCGGAACGACCGGGACGGCCGGGACGGCCGGGACGACCAGGCCCCTGGGCCGGCCTGCCCGCCCGGCTCTCAGGCCGATTCGTACGCGTGCTTCGGGGATTTCTCCACGACGTCCGCAAGGCGGGCGAGCATGGGGCGGTGCCGCAGTTGGATCAGCGCGTCCACGGCCACGTTGTGGAGCGCTCCGCCGGGCCCGGTCAAGGGATGCTCGTCGACGATGACCAGGGCGTACTCACCCCACGGCCGTACCTCGATGGCGATCCGCGCGGCACCGAGCCGACCGCTGTCGGCCTCAAGTTCCAGAATGCCGGGCTCTTCACACCGCCGGACGGTCGTGCATCCCGACAGCGCCCCCCACCCGACCCGCACCGTGTACGTGATGCTGGAACCGACCTCGGGCCAACGGCCCTCCCTGGGCTCTGAATGTGACGTGCCGACCACCCAGTCGCCGTAACGCGAACTGTCCGCGAGTACCGCCCAGACGTCAGCTACGGAGCGCTTGATCAATCGGTGTCGTACGGCCATCGGCTCTCCAGCCCTTGTCGGATGCGGCGACCTTCGTCGGATGTTCACCCTCGCAGGCGTTCGAAAGGTTCGCCGCCTGTCGGACGCCGAACCGGGTACATGTTGCGCGTGAAATCTCCCGATATCACCCCGAGGCATCCAGCATGGCGACGCCGCTCAAGAAGGCACTGACCACCCCGCTGCTCTACTTCTTCTTCCTGGTCAACACCTCGGCTCTGGTGCTGCGTCGCGACGACACGACACGGGACCACTTCAGGACTCCGACGGTCGTACCGCTGCTCGGAGCGGCCTCGTGCGTTCTGCTCGCGACGCAGATCGAACGTGAGGTGTGGCTGCGGGGCGGCATCGTCCTGGTGGTGGGCGCCGTGGCGGGCGCCGTCACCGCGGTACGCCGCCGCCCCTGAACCCCGCGCCTACGCGGCCTGGATGAGTTCGGCCCGGCCGAACAGGAGCGCGTAGCCCGAAGGGAGCCGGCCCAGGATGCGGGTCAGCAGATCGGGGCCCGCCAGAGCGGCGACGGCGGCCAGTACCGCGCCGGTGTCCCAGCGTGTCGTGGCGGGGCCGGCTCCGGCGCGGCTCGCGAGGTCCTTGACGAAGCCCCAGCCGGTGAGGGGCTCGGTGTCGGGGATCTGGGCGGTGAGGACGAGAGCGGCCTCTACGGGCAGGCGGGCGGCCAGTTCGACGCGCTCGTCCCCGGTCAGCTGCCTGCCAAGGCCACCGAGGACCAGATGGACGGCTTCCTCGGCCCGCTCCCGTGTGGGGTACGCGCCTTCGTAGCGGACCTTCTCCAGCATCTGCTGGAAGGTCATGACAGGGCGGGGCCGGGAGAGTTCCGTTCGTTCGAACATCGCTGGGTGCGCGCCTTTCTCGTCGCGGAGGTTTCGTCGCGGGGTGGGCGCCGGCGCGTGGGAAGCGCCGGCGGGGTTCATCGGCGGCAGCGGCTCAGCCGCTGATCTCCCTGCGGGACGCTTCGTTCCCGATGGAGATCTTGCGGGGCTTGGCACGCTCGGCGATCGGGATGCGCAGGGTCAGCACACCCGCGTCGTAGTCCGCCTCGATGCGCTCGGTGTCCAGCGTGTCGGCCAGGACGATCTGGCGGGAGAACACGCCGAGGGGCCGCTCGGACAGTTCCATCTGGACGTGCTCGGACTTGGCGACGGGCCGGCGCTCGGCCTTGACAGTCAGCATGTTCCGTTCTACGTCGATGTCGATCGCCTCAGCGGTCACGCCGGGCAGGTCGAAGGCCACCACGTACTCGTCGCCGTCGCGGTAGGCGTCCATGGCCATCGCGGACGGCCGGGACGCTGTCCCGGGGCCGATCAACTGCTGGGCGAGACGGTCGAGCTCGCGGAAGGGATCGGTGCGCATCAACATCGCGAAACACCTCCAGAAGGTCCGGGCAGTACCTGCCAATGCGCTTCACCTGCCTTCGGTTGTAGCATGTCGTCCAATGGATGACAAGTTGCATGTCGTCCAAGCGATGACGATGACGAAGGAGGCACCCGTGACAGCGATCCGCCCGCCGAACCCGTCCCGCGACGAAGCCCGAAATCCGGCGTCCTTCCTGGCCGCGGCCGCCGCCCTGGAAGCCATCAGCGACGCCATGCAGAGCGCCCAGGAGGGGGGAGCGGACGCGCGGAGCTCCGGCCGTGCCGACCCCGAACAGGCCCTGGCCTCGCTGCTGCTGCTGCGCGAGGTCCGGGAGCAGCTCGCCGGGTGGGAAGCCGGGCTGATCGAGACGGCCCGCCACGCGGGAGCCAGCTGGGCCGACCTCGCCCACCCCCTGGGAGTCGCCAGCCGCCAGGCCGCCGAACGCCGCTACCTGCGCCAGCGCCCCGGGCCGACCGGAAGCACCGGCGAGCAGCGTGTACAAGCCACCCGCCGACGCCGTGCCGCCGACCGCTCCCGCACCGCCTGGGCCCGGGACAACGCCGCCGCCCTGCGTCGTCTGGCCGGCCAGGTCGCGGCCCTCACCGGTCTTCCGCCGCAAGCCCGGGTCCCGGTCGGCCAACTCGACGCCGCTCTGGGCGACGACGACCCCACCGCCCTGATCGATCCACTGAACGCGGCCCTGCCCTACGTGGCGACGGCCCACCCCGGTCTCGGCGCCGAGCTCGACGCCCTCACCGGCCACCTCGACGCGGACAGGCCCCGCTGACCGCCGCGTCTGCCGATGCCTGAGACGGGCGCGAGGGTCATGATGAGCCGAGCGGCGCGTGCCGGCGACGATCACGGGTACGCGGCGCTCGAACGGACCAGCGACCCGACAGGAGGCGCCCGCCGTGAGCGAGAAGGACGGACTGCGGACCTACCGCGGCAAGCGGCACTTCGACAGGACGAGCGAGCCGAGCGGCGAGCGGGCGGCGCGCGACGAAGCCGCGCGGACGGCGGACGACGACCCGGCGTTCGTGGTGCAGATCCATGACGCGAGCACGATGCACTTCGACTTCCGCCTTGAGGTCGACGGCGTACTCAAGTCCTGGTCGGTCCCCAAGGGCCCCTCCACCGACCCCCACGACAAGCGGCTCGCCATCCCCACCGAGGACCACCCGATGGCGTACCGGGACTTCGAAGGCGTGATCCCCGAGGGCGAGTACGGCGGCGGGACCGTCATCGTCTGGGATCAGGGCACCTACCGGCCGACCAGCCACGACAAGCGCAACCGGCCGGTGCCGTTCGGCGAAGCCCTGGAGAAGGGCCACGCCACGTTCGATCTGCGCGGCGAGAAGTTGCGCGGCCGGTTCGCGCTCACCCGCTTCCACGGCCGCGAGGAGGCGAGCGGCGGATCCGCAAGGAAGCCGACGTGGCTGCTCGTGCGGACCGGATCCGGAGGCGGCTCGGGCCGAGGCACCCCCGACCCACGGCGGGCCCGCTCGGCCCTGAGCGGCCGTACGCTCCACCAGGTCGCCGAGGCGCCGGACGCGCCGAGATGGGAGCCCAACGGCGGTGAGCAGAAGTGACCGGCCTGCTGGACACGCTGCCGCCCGATCTGCACGACCGTACGAGGAAGGCGGCGCCGGGAGTCGAACTCGCCGCCTCGCCCATGCTGGCCACGCTCAGCGACCGGCGTGACTTCCCCCAGGGCTGGGTCTTCGAGCGGAAACTGGACGGCATCCGCGTCCTCGCGGTGCGCGAGAACGGCGAGGTGACGCTCCGCTCCCGCTCAGGGCGGCGCCTTAACGCCACGTACCCGGAGATCGTCGACGCCCTCGCCGCGCAGGACTGCGCGGACTTCACCATCGACGGGGAGATCGTCGCCTACTCGCACGGCCGCACGGACTTCGCGCGACTCCAGCAGCGCATGGGACTCACCCGGCGTGCCGACGTCGAGGCGAGCAAAGTCGCCGTGACGTACTACGTCTTCGATCTCCTGCGCCTGGACGAGGTGGATGTACGGCGACTGCCCCTGCGCACCCGCAAGTCCCTGCTGCGACGCTCGATCACGTTCATGGCCCCGTTGCGGTTCTGCGTCCACCGCAACGAAGGCGGCCCCGAACTGCTCGCCGACGCGTGCCGACGCGGCTGGGAAGGGCTCATCGCCAAGCGGGCCGACAGCAGCTACCGGACGCGCCGCTCGGACGACTGGCTGAAGCTGAAATGCTCCCAGGGCCAGGAGTTCGTGGTCGGCGGCTTCACCGAGCCCGCGGGCAGCCGAGTGGGTATCGGCGCGCTGCTCATCGGCTACTACGAGGACGGGAAGCTGCGGTACGCGGGCAAGGTCGGCACCGGATTCGACCGGCGCACTCTGCTCGCCCTGCGCGAGAAACTCGACGAATTCCAGGTGCCGCGTTCGCCGTTCGACGGCCGGGTCGCGGAGCGGACAGCGCACTGGGCGCACCCGCGGCTCGTGACGCAGATCGCCTTCACGGAGTGGACACGCGACGGCATGCTGCGCCATCCCCGCTACCAGGGACTGCGGGACGACAAGGATCCGGCCGACATCGTCAGGGAGCGCGGGAAGCCGTGACCGGTGGTTTGCGGGGCAGCCGAACGCCCTGAGGCACCGTTGGACGTAGGACGGCGTCCGAGAGCCGTGAGAAGGAAGAGCCGTGACAAGAAGGTCAGCCCCGCAGCTCCTCCAGACGGCGCCGGGCGGGCCCCAGGGCGTGTGTGCGGCTGTTCAGGCCTGACCAGGGGCGGGTGCGCGCCTGGTCGACCGCGTCCGCGATCGTCCAGTGGCGGGCGTCGATGCCGGGTTCGTCGAGCTGGTCCCAGCTCATGGGCGTCGCGACAGGGGCCCCGGGCAAGGCACGGACCGCGAAGGGAGCGACAGCGGTCTGCGCGTACGCGTTGCGCTGGATGTCGAGGTAGAGCCTCTCGCCCCGCTCTGCCTTGCGGGCGGCGGTGGTGAGTCGGTCGGGGTGGTCCGCTGCGAGCGTGTCGGCGACATCCCTGGCGAAGCCGCGTACGTCATCGAAATCGTCCTCCCCCTTGAGGGGGACCACGACGTGCAGGCCACGCGAGCCGGTGGTCATCAAGGCGGACGGCAGCTTCAACCGGTCGAGCAGTTCGCGCAGCAAGTGGGCGGCTTCGCGTACGGCGGGGAAATCGTCCTTCGCCGGGTCGAGGTCGAAGACCAGCGTGTCCGGCCGGTCGACGCGGTCCTCCCGCGAGAGCCAGCGGTGCAGGGTGAGGCACGCCTGATCGGCGAGGTAGACGAGCGTGGCGGCGTCCTCGCAGACGGTGTGCGTGACCGTGCCGTCCTCCTTGCTCACCTCTACACGCCTGATCCAGTCCGGGTAGTGGTCCGGAGTGTTCTTCTGCATGAACCGGGGGCCGTCGATCCCGTCCGGGTGCCTTTCCAGCATCAACGGACGCCCCCGCAGATACGGCAGCATGAAGGGTGCGACAGAGCGGTAGTACGCGACCAGGTCTCCCTTCGTGTACTCCTTGTCGGCTCCCTTGCCCGGGAAGAGCACCTTGTCGGGCCGGTGGGTCTCCACGGTGTGGTCGCCGACCTTCATCGTGTTCGTACTGGTCATCGTGGCTCCCTTCTTCGGTCTGCCGGGTCCCCCCTGGCCCCGGCACCCAAACGGGGCCCACCGCTCCACCCATGGTGAGCCACCTGATCCACCGCCGCATGTGCCGCGCCGCGTCATGCATTACGCGGGCGGCCCCGGGTACCCGGGGTGATCACCGACCGCGGCTTCATGTGGCGGGACGGTCGAAGTGTGACCAGCCTGGTAGAGGGCCGAGGGCCGAGGGCCTGTGGGAAGAGGACGCAGGCGATCCGCCGGCCGCCGAGCCGCCGCCCCACGCCCGACACGACACCGACCTCAGGAGGCTCGGCAGCATGCGCGCACTGACATGGCAGGGCAAGCGGGACGTACGTATCGAGGAGGTCCCCGACCCCCGCATCGAGAAGCCCGACGACATCATCGTCAAGGTGACCTCGACGGGGATCTGCGGTTCGGATCTCCACCTCTACGAAGTCTTCGGGCCCTATCTGGATCCGGGCGACATCCTCGGCCACGAAACGATGGGCGTGGTCGCCGAGACCGGGCCCGACGTCACCGGCGTGAGTGTCGGGGACCGCGTGGTGATCCCCTTCAACGTCTCCTGCGGCACCTGCTGGATGTGCGGGCAAGGCCTGCAGTCGCAGTGCGAGACGACCCAGGTCAAGTCCATGGGCAGTGGCGCCGCCCTGTTCGGCTACACCAAGCTGTACGGTCAAGTGCCCGGCGGTCAGGCCGAGTTGCTGCGTGTCCCCTTCGGTAACACGCTGCCCATCAAGGTGCCAGACGGGCCGCCCGACGACCGGTTCGTCTATCTCTCCGACGTGCTCCCCACCGCTTGGCAGGCGGTCGAGTACGCCGACATCCCCGCCGGTGGCAGCGTCACCGTCCTCGGCCTGGGACCCATCGGCGACATGGCCACCCGCATCGCGCGACTGCGCGGCGCGGAGCTCGTGATCGGCGTCGACCTCGTCGACGCCCGACTCGAACGGGCCCGGCGCCATGGCGTGAGAGTCCTGGACCTGCGCGAACACGAAAAGGACCTGGGCGACGCCGTCCGCGACCTCACCCAGGGCCGCGGCACGGACGCCGTCATCGACGCGGTGGGCCTCGAAGCGCACGGCGCGCCGATCGCACAGGCGGCCCAGTGGGCCACCGGTCTGCTGCCCGACAAGCTGGCCCGCCCGATGATGGAGAAGGCGGGCGTCGACCGCATGAGCGCCTTGCTCGCGGGGATCGACCTGGTACGCCGCGGTGGCACGCTCTCCATCAGCGGCGTCTACGGCGGCGCCGCGAGCCCCATGCCGCTCCTGAAGATGTTCGACAAGCAACTGCAGGTGCGGATGGGCCAGGCCAACGTATGGCGCTGGATCGACGACATCCGCCCCCATCTCACCGACGACGACCCCCTGGACGTCGACGGCTTCGCCACCCACCACCTGCCCCTGAAGGACGCACCTGAGGCGTACGCGACCTTCCAGGCCAAGGAAGACGGCATGGTCAAGACCCTTCTGAAGCCGTGAGCCGCAGCCCGAAGGAGGAGCACACGATGACGCGCTACGGATACTTTCTGGCGTGCGAGGAGTTCACGCCCGCGGAGCTGCTCGACCAGGCCAGGGCGGCGGAACAGGCAGGTTTCGAATGCCTGGCCATCTCCGACCACTTCCACCCCTGGACCGCGGAACAGGGCAACAGCCCCTTCGTCTGGACGATGATCGGCGCTCTGGCCCAGGTGACCTCACTGCCCGTCACCACGTTCGTGACCTGCCCCACGGTCCGTATGCACCCGGCGGTGAACGCCCAGGCCGCCGCCACCGCGGGCGTAATCACCGGCAACCGCTTCCGGTTCGGCGTGGGCAGCGGAGAGGCCCTCAACGAGCACATCCTCGGCGACGCGTGGCCGGCCGCGGACGTACGCCTTGAGATGCTCGAAGAAGCGGTCCAGGTCATCCGCGACCTGCTGACCGGCGACGAAGTCAGCCACCGGGGCCGCCACTACACCGTGGAGAACGCCCGCCTCTACACGACCCCGGACCAGCCGGTGCCGATCTACGTCTCCGGGTTCGGCCCCAAGGCCGCGGCCCTGGCGGGGCGTATCGGGGACGGGTTCGTCACGATGACGCCGGACGAGGAGCTGATCGGTCAGTTCCGCCGCGCCGGAGGCGGTCAGAAGCCCGTCCTCGGCGGCCTCAAGGTCTGCTGGGGCACAGACCGGGCCCAGGCCGTCAAGAGGGTGCACCGGAAGTGGCCCAGCGAGTTCCTCCCGGGAGAGCTCGGTCAAGTACTGCCCGACCCGGCCCACTTCGAACAGGCGACGACTCTCGTCACCGAGGAGACCATCGCCGAGAACGTGGTCTGCGGCGACGACCTGGACGAGCACGTGGCCGCCGTCTCCGCCTACACCGAGGCCGGATTCGACGAGGTGTACGTCGGTCAGATCGGCCCGGAGCAGCAGGGCTTCTTCGACTTCTACCGCGGCGAGGTGCTGCCACGGCTGCGCGCGGCCTGAGGGGCGACCGACCATGACCGCCCTGCGTGTCCTGACGATGAACGTCCTTGAACCCCGGTACGCGTGATGTCGGGCCCAGGCGGCCAGTTGCGCCGGTCCGGCCTTGTGGACGCGCAGGTCGGTGCGGGTCGGTGATGGCGTGGACGGTTTCGGTTGTGTGTCAGCTGTGCGGCACGCCTGCTGTCGGTTCACCACCGAGGAAGTCCTCCAGGATTTCGGTAAACCGCTCCGGTTGCTCCTCAGCCGGATAGTGGCCGCAGTTGTCGAGGACCACCCCGGTGACGTCGCCTGCTGCCAGCCGCATCGTCTGGGCGGCATTCGCGCCGCTCCACAGCGCGCCGCCGACGGCGAGCACCGGCAGCGTCAGCCGGGTCTTGCTGCGCTGCTCGTTCTGCGCGATCGTCTCGTCCAGCGCCCGGTAGTACGCGAAGCTCGCCCGCAGCGCGCGAGGATCCGCGGCGATCGCGTCGACATAGACGTCGACGGCGTACGCGGGGATCGCGGCCGGGGTGGCGGCCTTGGTGGCGAACTGCCAGCCGAAGAAGAGCCGCTCCCTCCCTCGGACCAGTTCCTCGTTGAGCTCGGTGAGCCGGTTGAAGCCGAACTGCCAGAGCTTCTGGTTGACCGCGGCCGGGCTGAACACCGGCGGGGACGGCACGAGACCGGGGATCACGGCTTCGACGACGGCGAGCCGGCCCACCCGCTCGGGGTGATCAGCGGCGAGGGCGTATCCCGTCCACGTGCCGATGTCGTGGCCGACCACGTCGAACCGGTCGTGCCCGAGCGCGGCCATCAGCGCGACCAGATCGGCGGCCAGCGTGCCGGCGTCGTAACCGTCGTCGGGCTTGTCGGAGAGCCCGGCCCCGCGCGAGTCGACGGCGACGACGGTGTGCTCGCGGGCGAGCGCGGGCATCACCTCCCGCCAGGCGTACCAGGTCTGCGGCCACCCGCCGACCAGCAGCACCGGCGGGCCGTCCCCGCCGGTGACCGCATGCAGCCGAAGCCCGTTCAGCTCCACGAGCCGGCTGGCACCGTCCGGCCCGCACAGGGGCCCAAGCGCCGTTGTGGCCGCCTACCTGCAAGTCACCCTGAACCGCATCGCCGACCCGAAGGTCCCGGATGGCTGCCTGCTCACGGTGTCGGCAACGCAGTTCCCGGCCCTCGACGCGCAGGGCCAGGCAATGGTCCGCGCCATGATCGACGGTTTGCGGGCGATGCTGGAGCAGGCGTTGCTGGCGGCGGGGGCCGATGAGCAGGAGGCGGCGGAGCTGGCGTTGTGCACGCTGGCAACGAACAAATCCCTGGCGGTGCTGAGCCGCGCCGGCTTCTCGAGCGAAGACCTGGCAACCGTCGCCGCAGCCGCCGCCCGTATCCCAGGGGAGACCACATTTACTACCTCGAGTAGTGCGATGGAGACCCAGGGACCCCGGCAAAGTCGTTAGGTGATGCCGAGTAGTGCTGCTGCCACCAGCACGGGCGCGTCTCTACCAACTACCTCAAGCCGGACGTACGATCCCGAGCGGTACTCGCACGGCGCGGGGAACGCGCCAACGTCGTGGCGCCCGGCCCCACTTGGGCCGTCTACTGAAGCCCGGCCAGGGGCCCGCAGGGCGCTTCTGGTCCCTTCGATCTGACTGATGCACGATCAGGTCAGTTGACACCCGTCCGCGCGGCCGTCCCGTTCTTGCGCTGGTTGGCATTGAAGCGCGCCTTCTTCTGACGATTCCCGCACGTGTTCATGTCGCACCATTTGCGGGTGCGGCTCTGGCTGGTGTCGAAGAAGGCGGCTTGGCAGGTTGGCGATGCGCACAAGGCCAATTTGCCGTCACGTTCGCCTGCGATGACGCTGATCGCGTCGGCGGCGATCACGCTCAGGGCATCTTCTACGCAGGAAGACGAGCCAAGTCGCCATTGACGATGTCTCTCGGGCGTCAGGATGGCCGCGGCCCGACCCTGAATGCTGCAGTCATTGATGATTTCGATGGCAGCCGCAGGAAGAGCGTCATGGACCGCGGTCGCTGTCGCGGCGGCGTGAATTGATTCCCTCAGTTCCCGAGCGAGTTCGAGCTGGGCGGTGGTGCAAGAGTCGACGGCCAGACCGCTCACTGCCAGCCAGTCGACGAGTCGCTGCGGCGTGGGAATGCGCTCCACGGCGTCGCCATGACGCTCCGTCAGAGTCCCCGTGAAGCTGGTCGCCAGCACGTTGCCGAGGCGAAATTCAGGGAACTCATTACGCATGGAACCAGCTTAGC
The DNA here is from genome assembly GCF_043200355.1 of Streptomyces sp. NPDC048436. Classification (NCBI taxonomy): domain Bacteria; kingdom Bacillati; phylum Actinomycetota; class Actinomycetes; order Kitasatosporales; family Streptomycetaceae; genus Streptomyces; species Streptomyces sp. NPDC048436. The sequence goes on along the minus strand of NZ_JBICXP010000008.1, from coordinate 296,764 downwards.
CCAGGTCGCCCATTCGAGGGCCGCCCGCACGCCAAAGTCTCGGGGGCTGGGCCGGTTCCCGTCGCGGGAGTTCGCGGTCGACCCCACCTGGTTGATGCTCACCCGGATCGCCGCCGCCGTGCCCGCCCGTGCACCCAAAGAGCCTGGTCACAGGTATCGCCGCGAACGCCGCGACCCGGCGACCTTCATGAAAGACCAGCGTCAGCTGGTTGAACGTCGGCATGGAGACATGCTAGAACCGCCTTAGCCGGTTCACCGAAGGTCGTGGCCGGTTCCGTGATGGCCAGGAGGTTTCATGTCCCGTCCGACCAGCGACGTGCAAGCATTTGAAGCCCACGCAACTGACGCTGACCTCGGCGATCTGCGCGCGCGACTAGCCGCGGCGCGGCTACCGGAAGCTGAGACGGTCTATCGCGCTGCGCCCGACCCTCGCCGATGGGAGCAGGGCGTTCCTCTCGCCGACCTCGTCGATGTCGTGAACTACTGGCGCACCGGGTACAACTGGCGGGCGTTCGAAGAGCGCCTTGACCGGATCGGCCAGTTCCGCACGACCATCGATGGTCTGGGAATCCACTTCCTGCACCGCCGATCCGCGCGCGCAGATGCCACTCCTCTGATCCTGACGCACGGCTGGCCGGGCAGCATCGCTGAGTTCATCGACGTAGTAGACGAGCTGGCAGATCCGAAAGACGCGGACGCTCCGGCGTTCCACGTCGTGGTCCCGTCGTTGCCGGGCTTTGGCTACAGCGACAAGCCGGCTACCACCGGGTGGGGAATCGAAAAGATCGCGGCCGCATGGGTGGAACTCATGGGAAGGCTCGGCTATAGCAAGTTCGTAGCCCACGGCGGCGACTGGGGAGGCGTGATCACGACGGTCCTCGGCGGCAGGTTCCCGGCGCACGTTCTCGGCATCCACACAACGGTCGCGCAGGCACCGCCCGGTTTGACAACGGACGGGCTGACGGCGGCCGAGCGCAAATGGACCGAGGAAACCCACGATTTCTGGAGCCATCGTGCGGCGTACGCGAAGCAACAGGCGACCCGGCCGCAGACCATCGGCTACTCGCTCGTCGACTCACCAGTCGGGCTTCTCGCCTGGATCCTTGACAAGTTCGCCGAGTGGACAGATACCGAGGACAGCCCGTTCGAGGCGATTTCCAGAGACCGCGTTCTTGACGACGTCACCCTGTACTGGCTGACGCGGACCGGCGCATCGTCGGCCCGCATCTACTACGAAAGCCACCTGTCGCTCGACCCCGAACTTCGGGTCGATGTCCCGTCAGCGATCAGTATGTATCCCCGCGACATCGAGAAGAGTCCGCGCGCCTGGGCACAGGAGCGGTACCGACAGATCGTCCGATGGAGGTCCCCCGAAATCGGGGGACATTTCCCGTCGCTGGAGGTTCCCGAGTATTTCGTCAAGGATCTGCAAGAAGGCCTGGCGGCAGTGCTGGCCGCTAATCGGTGAACGCGGCTGGGCCATCATGACCGGCGGCGCTCGGTGAGGTCACCAGCGCACCGGAAGCGTGGCGAGCCCGCGGAGCAGGCTGGGGCGCCAGGCCGGAGTGCCGTTCTCACCGTCGAGCCGCAGATCCGGGAAGCGTTGGAGCAGGGCGCGCAAGGCGATCGCGCCCTCCATCCGGGCCAGCGGAGCGCCCAGGCAGTGATGGATGCCGTAGCCGAAAGCCAGGTGCGAGGCCGTGGCGGCGGGGTCACGGGTGATGTCGAAGCGGTCGGGGTCGGTGAAGCAGGCCGGGTCCCGGTTGGCGGCGGCGACGGAGAGAATGAGCGCGTCCCCCTGGGGTATGTCGACGCCGCCCAGGGTCAGTGGCTCGGCCGCGTAGCGGTAGGCGACGGCCAGGGCCGGTGGTTCGTAGCGCAGGGTCTCCTCGACGACGCCGTCGATCAGTGACGGGTCGGCGCGCAGGGCCGCGAGCTGGTCCGGGTGGCGCAGCAGGAGGAACACGGCACTGGAGATGAGATTGGCGGTCGTCTCATGTCCTGCCACGAGCAACAGGAAGGCCATGCCCAGGAGTTCCTCCGGGGTCAGCGCGGCATCGTCCCCGTCTCCGGCCAGGGCGAGGGCGGTCAGCAGGTCATGGCCGTCACCGGCGGAGGCGGAGGCGGACGGGGACGGGTGTGGGGACGCCTGCGATTCGCCGGGTCCGCCCGAATCCGGCGTACGAGTGGACGCGAGGATCTTGTCCTTGATCAGCCCGGTGAGATAGCTGGTCATTTCCTGACCGGCGACAGTGGCGGCCTCCGGGTCGGTGGCGGTGACGATCAGCGCCGACCAGGCCTGGAAGGCTTCTCGGTCCGCCGTCGGTACCCCCAGCAGTTCACAGATCACGGTCACGGGCAGCGGGAAGGCGAATGACCCGACGAGGTCCGCGCCGGGCAGGGGAGCGAGCGCGTCGAGCAGCTCCTCGGTGATCTGCTCCACTCTCGGCCCCAGCGCTTTGACCCTGCGGTGGGTGAACGTGCCGGCGACGAGACGGCGGAGCCGGGTGTGATCCGGCGGATCGACCTGGAGCATGTTGCGACCGATGGCGAACCCGCCGTCGTCCTCCCACGTGGCGGAGTGCCTGACGTCGTTGCGCAGCCGCGGATCAGTGAGGGCGGAGCGGACTTCCTTCCCGCCGGTGACGATCCACGCGGGCACGCCGTGAGGCAGCATGACCCGCTGGACGGGGTGCGTCGCGCGCAGCTGCGCGTACCGGAGGTGGGGGTCCGCGGTGAACTGCGCGAGGTCCGGAACGAGGGGCGGCAGCGATTCTGTGCCGCCAACGCCCGTGGGGGCGGGGGAAGCTGAATCCTCTGCGTGCATGACTTACTCCAGGAATCGAAGCGGGCAAAGGGAGTTGAAGGAAGTGGGGATGACTCCCCACTTCCTGGTCCTTCGCACCGTAGCAGAAAGTGGGGACACCTCCACGGTTGCGCTACGGTGGCCCGGTGAGACAAGACGCGCTACGTAATCGCGAACTCGTCCTTGCCGCGGCCCGGGAGGTCTACGCCGAGCAGGGCGTCGAGGCTCCTCTCGACGTCATCGCCCGGCGCGCGGGCGTGGGCAACGCCACGCTCTACCGGCGCTTTCCCGACCGCGCGGCGCTCATCGAGGCCGTGTTTCATGACGCCCTCGCCGCCGCGATGCAGGCCGGGGAGGAGGCGCGCCGCGCATCGGACGCGTGGGCAGGCCTCACCGGTTACGCCGCCGATGTCTTCGCGGGCATGGCCGCCGACCGCGGCGCCGTCGAGCTCATGACGACCCCGATCACCGGCGTCCCCAGCCTCGACGCGCTGCACGTCCACAACGCCGACACCTACCGGCTGCTCTTGGGCCGCTGCCGCGCCGACGGCACTGTCCGGGACGATGTGACCGTGGAGGACCTTCTCCTCGCGCTCGCGGCCCTGGGCTGCGCCTTGCCCGCGACGGAGGCGGCGGCTCCCGGATCCTGGCGTCGGCTGCTGGCGCTCCTGTTGGACGGACTGCGCAACGTGGACAGCGAACCCCTGCCCGGCAGTCCGCTGAGCGGCGAGCAGTTGGGCCGAGCCCTGGGAGCACTCCACCGGCTTCCGGTCGCCTCCGTGGAAGAGGAGTAACCGAGCTGGACGGCTCGTGCGCCCCCAAATGTTGATGGGGTTCGCGCTGGTCGCCGTCCCGGCGCTGGCGCTTCTCCTGGGCCCGGCGGATGGTGTGGTCCTTGCCAACTGCGCCGCTGGAGTCATCATTCCGTCGCTGAAAGGCGGCCGAGGCAGCCGAGGCGTCGTCGCCGCAGGGGCGTTGGGCGGATTCATGAACTCCTCAGCCGGAGTGGGCGGCCCGCCCATCTCCTCGTACGCCGTCAACGCGGGCTGGACGGCACGGGAGTTCGTCCCGAACGCGCAGTTCTACGGAGTGGTGGGGCTCCGCCCGGTCGGCTCGCCTGGTGCGATGATCGCCCCATGCCTTCGCTGCACGTCTCGGAATCCTCGCCCCACACGATCAGCACACACAGGCTGATCCTGCGCCCCGCCGAACCCGGCGACGTATCCGAGTACACCCGGCTGTGGACCGATCCTGGCGTCCGGCGATTCCTCGGCGGCCCGGTCGCTGAGCAACAACTCCCCACCTATCAGCGGCATTTCGTCGGCCGACCCAATCTGTACACCGTGGCCACGCGGCAACAGGGCACAGTGCTCGGCTCCGCGTCGATCGATCCGGAGTCCCGGTTCGACGGCCGCCGGGAGGTGTCCTACTCGTTCCTGCCGGAACACTGGGGGCAGGGGTATGCCCGAGAGGCCGTGACGGCCGTAGTCAGCTGGGCCTTCGACTACGTCCCCTCGCGGGATCCATCAGTCATCGCGGTCACCCAGGAGGCCAACAGTCCCTCATGCCGACTGCTTGAAGACATAGGCATGCACCTGATCAGCAGCTTCGTGGAGTGGGACGCTCCCCAGGTGATGTACTCCATGCAACGTCAGGATCTCCGCGCTGCGCGGTGATCATCACGGCAAACCTCACCCGGCTCGGCCGCCTGAACTGCGGAAAGCATGGTGGCGCGCGGTGAGCTGCCGGGCCGGTGTGCTCCGTGCTCGTACTACGCTTCCCAGGTGATGAACCCGACCGAGCCCCAGGATCCGCAGCCGGCCGCGCAGGAGGCGGGCCGTGGTGGCGCTGTTGGTGGGGGCCGCCCGGTCAACCAGGGGCGGCGGGTCGCGGCCCGCAACCGGGCCGCTCTCATCGCCGCCGCCCGAGAAGTCTTCGCAGAGCAAGGGCTGAACGCCCCGCTGTCCGCCGTCGCGCGCCGCGCGGGGGTGGGGCAGGGCAGTCTCTACCGGCACTTCGCCGACCGCTTCGCACTTGCCTCCGCCGTCCTGGACGAGAACGTCCAGCAGATCGAACAGGCCTCCGCCGAGCCCGGCGCGAACCTCCAGAGCGTCCTCGGCGTGGTCACCTGGCACCTGACCCGCTCGACGGCGTTCGTCGACCTGTTGCGTGTGCGGGGCGACGGCGAGCAGGCCCGCGCACTGTCCGGGCGCGTCCGCGGTGTCCTGTCGCGGTGCCTGCCCGCAGGGCACCGCCTGTCCGCCGACGACATCATGCTCGCCGTATCGATGGTCTCCGGGTCCGTCTTCGGCCCCACCCCGGCGGAACGAGAGCGCGTAGCCCTGGCGGCCTGGCAACTGCTCGGTGTCGAGGTGGGCCCGTTGCGGCCTTGCGAGGCGGTCGTCGACGTATGAGTGATGCGTGAACGGCGTGTGAGTCAGCCGCCGTTGGACTGGCGGATGCCCTTGGCCGGCGCGGTGAACTTGTAGACGTATCCGCCGCCGGGGCCGCTGACGGTCATGTAGGCCTTGGTGCCACCCGGCGTTATGGCGACGTTGGTAGCCGACCGCAGGCCCTCGGCGTCCTTGGCCGGGACCTCGACCGTGGCCAGCCGTTTCCCGTACTTGCTGTAGACCGCCATGGCGGGCCGACCGTGCAGCGCCTGGTAGAGGTTGCCGTCGGCGTCCACGGCGATCGAGTCCGTCTGGGCCAGGCCGCCGTCGACATGGATGGCCTCGTGCCGGGAGGTCACAGCGGTCTTGTCGGCGTCGAGCAACAGGTAGGAGATGGTGTCCTTGGCGAGCTCGCTGATCCACAGGCCGCGCAGACCGGGGTCGAACATGACTCCGTTGGGCTGGGCGAGCCCGTCGGACAGGACGGTGGTCTTCTTGCCGCCGCGGTCGATGCGCACAATGCGGCCGTCGGTCTCGTCCGGCTCGGTGCCGTGCGCGTCACTGACGTACAAATTGCCCTCGTCGTCGAAGGCGATGTCGTCGGGGGTCATCTTGGAGCCGTCGACCTCACCGGAGAAGAACGTCCGCGGGTCCGAGCCGTCCCGCGCCACGCTGACGACGGAACCGGTGGCGAAGTCAGTCATGTACAGGCGACCGTCGTACGGGCTGAACTGGGCGGAGGTGTAGGCGCCCGTCTTGTCGGTGAAGACGCCCTTGTGCTTGCCGGTGGTCACATCGACCGAGATGAGCTTGGGCTCGCCAGGAGGTGCGGTGACGTCCACGACGTACAAGTCGCCGTCCTCGTACAGAAGCGGGCCTTCCAGCAGAGTCATGCCGGTCGCCTCGTGTACGTCGGTCACGTGCGCGACCTGAGTGGCGCGGATGCTTCTGCCCTCGCCGGGCAGCGCGGCGTCCGAAGCCGGGGTGGCGGAGGTGGTCGTCTGGGTGCCGCATCCGGTCAGTGCCAGGAGGGCGACGGCGGCAAGGCCCGCCAGGGCGCGGGAACGGCGGTACGTGGTCATGGAGTGGTGGGCTCCTTCCTGTCGTCCGGTGGCGGACCGGACGTCGTGGCGTTCACGAGACGGTCTCCCGGCCATGGGCGCCGGGCGCGCGACAACGGGCCCCTCCCGTCGGGGCGTTCGGCGGGAGGGATGAGGCGAGCAGCTGTCAGGCGGCCGACCAGCCGCCGTCGGAGGGCAGGATCGCGCCGTTGATGTTCACCGCGTCCTTGCTGAGCAGGAACGTGATCGAGGCGGCAAGCTCCTCGGCCATGGCCAGACCGGGAATCGCCACGCGCATCTTCGCGGTGCGGGCCGAGCCGTACGGGGCGGCGGCGGGTATCTGGATCCCGGTGGCCACGGCGCCCGGGGCGACGGCGTTGACCTGCACGCCGGTGCCCGCGTACTGGTAGGCCGAGGATTTTGTCAGGCCCACCAACGCGTGCTTGGAGGTCGTGTAGGCGGCGCCGGCCGCCGAGCCGCGCAGGGCGGCCTCGGAGACGATGTTGACGATCCGGCCGCCGCCCGCGGCGAGCATGCCGGGCACGACGGCGCGCATCAGGCGCATGGGGCCGTCGACGTTGATGCGCATGACGCGCTCCCAGATCGTGTCGTCGACCTCGTGTACGGCGGCGTCGTTGTCCATCACGCCCGCGACGTTCGCCAAGGCGTCCACGCCACCCGCGGCGGCCAGGACGGCGTCGGCGGACGCGGGCTCGGTGATGTCGGCGGTGACGGGTACGACCGACTCGCCCAGGTCGGCGGCCAGCGCCGCGAGGCCGTCGGCGGAGACGTCGACGGCGATCACGCGACCGCCCTCGCGTACGACGCGCGAGGCGACGGCCTTGCCGATGCCCGATGCGGCGCCGGTGACGACCACGGTCTGGCCGCCGAAGCGACCCGGCGTGGTGTGTTCGGTCCACGGCTCGGGCGTGGCGATCTCAACGCCCAAGTCGGGCTGGGCAGTTGATGCGGGGCCTGCCGGGGGAGCGGTGGGCAGGCCCTCGGGGACCAGGCCGGTTTCGGCGGCGGTGACCAGCGCGTCCACGAGCTCCGGTGGGAACTTCCCGCCGGACATCTTCACGAGCTGTTCGAGCGGCAGGCCGAGGGCGGGGGCGAGGGCCTGCTCGCTCTGCCCCTGGGAAGCCAACAGGCCGCGCAGGACCTGCCCGGCGGCGGGATCCGCCAGCCAGTCGCGCAGCGGGGAGGTGGGGGTGAGGTTCGACATCGGGGGCCTTTCGTGCCGTGGAACTGGGGCGGGGGGCACCTGGGCCAGGGCCCGGCCCGCACCGTACAACCGGACAGTGTTGTCCGGTTCATGGGTTACGGTACCTGTGGCCTCGCGGGACGCCCCGCGAGGGCGCTGCCCCCGCCCCCACGGCGGCGACCAGCGCACCTCCCCCCACGAGAGGAAGCCGCCACATGGCCCTGCCGCAGTGCGACACCCCGCCCACCCCGCAGGAGGCCGCCGCCCTGCGCGAGCGCTACCGGGCCGAGCGGGAGCGCCGCGTGCGCCCCGAAGGCCCTGACCAATACCGGGCCACGGCCGCGGAGTTCGGCTACTTCGCCACCGATCCGTACGTCGACGAGGTGGCGCAGCGTGAGCCGCTGCACGACGTGGTGGACGTCGCGGTCGTCGGTGGCGGGTTCGGCGGGATCCTGGCAGGTGCACGCCTGCGCCGACAGGGCGTGGCACGGGTGCGCATCATCGACAAGGGCGGCGATTTCGGGGGAACTTGGTACTGGAACCGCTACCCGGGCATCCACTGCGACATCGAGTCACACGTGTACCTGCCGCTGCTGGACGAGACGGGCCACGTGCCCGAGTGGAAGTACGCCCCGGGCGAGGAGATCCGCCGTCACGCGGTGCGCGTCGCCGAGCAGTTCGACCTGTACGACGATGCCCTCTTTTCCACTGCCGTCACCTCCTTGACCTGGGACGAGGCCGCCCAGCAGTGGGCGGTCGCCAACGACCGCGGCGACACTTTCCACGCCACGTACGTCATCACCGCCACCGGCACGCTCACGGAGCCCAAGCTGCCCGGCATTCCCGGCATCGAGGGCTACCGGGGACACACCTTCCACACCTCCCGCTGGGACTACGGATATACGGGCGGCGGCCCCGAGGGCGGCATGACGGGCCTGGCAGGCAAGAGGGTCGGCGTCGTCGGCACCGGCGCCACCGGTGTGCAGGTCATCCCGATGCTGGCCGAGGACGCCGGGCACTTGTACGTCTTCCAGCGCACCCCCTCCTCCGTGGACGTGCGCGGCCAGCGGCGCATGACCCCGCAGGAGGTCGGCGCGGACCGGCCGGGATGGGCCGCCGAGCGCAGGGATAACTTCCTGCGGATCGCCTCCGGGGAAGGGGCGGAACAGGACTTGGTCGCCGACCGCTGGACGGAGTCGGCCGGCCTGCTCGAGAAGCTCCTGCCCAGCTTCCGCCGCGACGGCGAGCCGGATTTCGAGGCCGCCTACGAGGCCGCCGACCACGCCACGATGAACCAGGTCCGCGAACGCGTGGCCGCCGAGGTCACCGACCCCGCCACGGTGGCGGCCCTCCAGCCCTGGTACCGGTACGCGTGCAAGCGCCCCACGTTCTCCGACAAGTACCTGCCCGCGTTCAACCGGGACAACGTCACCCTCGTGGACACCGCCGACACTCATGGCATCGAGCGCATGACCGAGCGCGGCGTCGTCGTCGGCGGAGTCGAGTACGAGGTCGACTGCCTGGTGTTCGCCACCGGGTTCTCCGTGGGCGTCTCCGGCATCACCTCAGGGAAACTGCCCGTGACCGGACGCGGCGGCGTTCAGCTCCTGCACGCGCGGGTGCGGCAGGGCCCGCGCTCCCTGCACGGCTTCACCAGCAACGGGTTCCCGAACCTGATCCAGATGGGCTCGCTGCAGAACGCCAGCAGCGTGAACTTCACGCACATCCTGGACGAGCAGGCGGTACACGCCGCCGCCCTTGTCGCCGCGGCGGAGGAGAAGGGAGCCGTCGTGGAGCCCACTCCCGAGGCCGAGGACGCCTGGATCGATGTCTGCAGGCAGGGCGCCCCCGACCATGAGTGGTTCCACGCCGAGTGCACACCCGGCTACTACAACCGCGAGGGCCGCGGGCGCCCGAACGGTCCCACCGCCTACCCGCACGGTGCCGTCGCCTTCCACGAACTGCTGCGCCGCTGGCGCGAGGAGAACATCGCCGAGATCCTTCAGAATACGGCGACCAAGACCGAGGCCAAGAGCAGCGCCTTGGCCTGACGGTCATGTGATCCCCCGGCCCTCACTCGGTGATGGATCCGGCGAACTCCGGGAAGTCCACGTTCAAGTCGTCGCTGTTGCGCTGGACCGTGACGACGATCTTCTTCCCGTACTTCGTCTCCAGCACGCTGTCGTCGGTCTTCGTCGCCGATATCCCCGGAGCCAGGCGCCCCGCAAGCGGCTCGCCACCGTTCTCGAACGAAGTCGACGTGGCCTCACCGCCGTTGGTGGCGCCTTCGACGATGAGGGACAGGTCGTCGAGGGCGGCAGCGGTCTTGCCGGTGTTCGTCACCTTCAACTTCACGCGGAAGTCGGTGTTGCCGGGCTCGGCGGACTCCATGAGTTCGGCGTCGTAGTCCGAGAACACCTTCGCCTCGACGACGGAAACCTTCAGGCCGTCCGGCCACGTATAGGACTTGCCGAACCGCAGACCGGTCGTCCCGCCGTCGGTTCCGTCGCCGCCCGTCCCGCCGCCCTCCTCGGAGCAGTACTTCATCCAGTCGGCCTGACTGATGTCCTCGTCCATACAGTCGGCCTTCTTCGAAGAAGGGGCTTTCGCGTCGTCGGACGGATCCGAACCGCCCGACGACTTCGTATCGGCCTTGGCGCCGCTATCACTGCCATCGCTGCCGCCGCACGCGGTAAGAGCCACGAGAAGCAGGGCGGCCGTGGCCGCGACAGAACGAACGCGCATGAATCCCCCAGAGCTGAGTCAGACGGAAAGAGTAGCTCGCAAGCGGCCGGGTCCGACCGGGAGCTTTATCCGTCCTCGCTGTTCCGGGCGGTGAGGTCCTCGCGGTAGGGCGGGGTCTCGCCTTCGGTCGTCACTTCGAAGGTGTTGAGGAAGTTGCAGACGAGTTGGTAGAAGCCGACAGTGACGACGAGGTCGGTGAGCTGGTTGACCGTCAGGACGTCCAGCGCCTCTTCACGGGCGGCGTTGTCGAGCGTGTGCTGGGTGAGGAGCCGGTCCGTGGCGGCAAGAACGGCGGCTTCGGGCGCGGGCAGGCCGCGGACGGAACCCGTCGCGGCGGCGGCGAGCGCTTCGTCGCTGAGTCCGACAAGACGGGCGATGTTCTCGTGGTGATGGACCTCGTACGCCGCACCGTAGACATGACCGACCCGGACGATGGCGAGTTCGCGCAGGGTGTCCGGCAACGAGTTCTGGCGCAGGATCCTGTCGCCCAGCGCCAGCACGCTCGGTGCCAGGACCGGTGAGTGCATCAACATCCGGAAGACGTTGAGCGAGCCGTGAGCGGTGACGGCCTCCTGCAGTTCCGTGGGCAGCGCGGTGAGATCCGGGTACTCCATGGCGGCTCCGTTCGGCGGGGCGATGGACCCTGATTCTCCATACTCGCCCCTCCCGCGTACACGCGGGGCGCGAATGACCCGCCGCGCCGAGTGGTGAGCCGGGCTGATCCGTCCACGGATCCCGGTCAACCGCCGATGTACCAGCTGAATCCGCCGGAGGCGGCGACAGCGATCACCACGATAAACAGGATCACGTCGACGATGCCCAGGATGAGGCCCGCCTTCGCCATCCCCCCTCCGCCCTTGAACCCGCTCTGGCGCAGAGCGACGGCGCCGAAAACGATCGGAATCGCCAGCCTGTTCTTCCTCCGCATCATCCTCGGACCGCTCACCCGTCGGGCCACATAGTTGAGAGTTCACGCTGCGGAGCCCGCCAGGTGATCTCCGTGCGCGGGCGGGTAAACCCTGCTGAGCTGGGGACCCGTCGCCTCACGGCAGGTCGGCGACGCATCCCATGGGGGCCGGCCCGGCGAGGCTCCCCTGGTTCAGCCCACGAGCCGGGCGGAGCCGCCCTACAGATCAGGGCTGTTCAGGGCTGCATCATTCCCCGCGCCCATCGGGTCCCGTGGAATCGTCCCGGTGGCCGCGCCCGCGCCCGCCGCCGCGCGGATGCCACAACCGCAGCCACAGGTCGCGTGCGTGGCGTCCCGCCTCTGTGCGGCTGCGCGCCACCATCTCGCGGGCCTCGTCGTGCGTCTCGACCATGGGGCCCGAGCCACGCAGCGGCCGGCCGGCTGTCTCGTGCAGGAAGAACGTCGACACCAGGCCGATCACTCCGGCCGCCATCAAATAGAAAGCGGGCACGAGAGTGTTGCCGGTCTTGTCGACCAGGAACGAGGCGAGCAGCGGGGTCGTGCCGCCGAAGAGGGAGACGGAGACGTTGTAGGCGATCGACAGAGCGCCGTACCGCAACCGCGTGGGGAACAGGGCCGGAAGTGTCGCCGCTGCCGTGCCGGCGAAGCAGACCAGGAGCAGACCGAGGATGGCGCAGCCGAACGCGGGCAGGAGGATGCCGCCCTCCCGGATCAGCAGGAACGCCGGAATGGCGAGCGCGATCAGGGCGATGCTGCCGCTCATGAACATCGGGCGTCTGCCCCACCGGTCGGAACTGCGGCCCACCGTGGTGATGGCGAGCGCGACCAGCAGCATGGTGCCGAGTACCAGCAACTGGGCGGTGGTATCGCTCTCGCCCAAGGTCACCGTCATGAACGTCGGCAGATACGACGTCACCATGTAGTTCGTGACGTTGTAGAGCAGCACCAGGCCCATGCAGATCAGTACGGCCTGCCAGTGGCGGGAGAAGATCTCCCTGAGGCGCCCCTTGCCGGACTGGCGGGCCTGCTCGACGGGATCGTCCTCGCCGCGCTCGGGGGCCGACTCCCGCTCGGCCGCGGCCGTTGCCGCTTCCTGCTGGAAGGCGGGCGTCTCCTCCAGCTTCAGCCGCATGTACAGGCCGATGAGCCCCAGCGGCCCCGCGATGAAGAAGGGGATGCGCCAGCCCCAGCTTTCCAGGCCGTCCGCCCCAAGGGTCAGCGTGAGCACCGTAACCAGGCCCGAACCCAGGGAATAGCCGACGAACGTGCCGAAGTCGAGCCAGCTGCCAAGGAAGCCGCGCCGCTGATCAGGGGCGTACTCGGCGATGTAGGTGGTGGCACCGGCGTACTCGCCGCCCGTGGAGAAACCCTGGACCAGTCGGCATACGAGCAGCAGCAGCGGGGCGGCGAAACCGATCGAGGCGTACGTGGGCAGCAGGCCGACCGCGAACGTGCTCGCAGCCATCATGATCATGGTCGCGGCAAGCACCTTCTGCCGGCCGATGCGGTCACCCAGCGGCCCGAACACGAGACCGCCCAAGGGCCGTACGAGGAAGGCCGCGGCGAACGTGGCGAAGGTGGCGACGACCTGGGCCCCGGGTGAACTGGAAGGGAAGAAGACTTTTCCGATCGTGCCCGCCAAATAGGCGTAGACGCCGAAGTCGAACCATTCCATGGTGTTGCCCAGCGCGGCGGCGGTCACCGCGCGCCGCACCTTCGGGCGATCCGAGACCATTACGTCGCCGGCGCTGAGCGCTTTCTTCCGACGACGCAGCAGCGTCCGCGCCATACGGTCGGTCGCCGTACGTGAAGTGCGCGTCGATTCCGTCTCCGGCCGACGAGGCCGTCGGGGCTTTCCGCGCGGAAGGCCTCTCACCATGAAGCTTTTCTCCTCTTGCCTGCCGAGAGAAAGCTGTGTCGCCGCAAAATTAGGCTGATGAGGAGCGACCGGCAATTTGTCTGCCTGCCACCTGGGTGAGGGCGGCGCGCAGCGCGGGGGAGAGGACGCGGCGGGTCTCGGCCGGGGTGAGGGCGGCGGGGGTGGGGAGTGGGTTGAGGTAGCGGGTGTAGATCAGGCCGCCGAGGATCGTCACCACGGCGGTGGCACGGGCGGTCGCGCTCCGGCCGCCGAGAAATTCAACAAGCCGGGCAAGGAGCTCGCGTTCCAGGTACTCGCGGATCACTTCGGCGGCCTCGTCACCCTGGGCGGTGAGCTGGAGGAAGTCGGTGTCCTCCCACAGGTCCGTCACCGCGTCGATCAGGCGCTCGGGGAGAGTGGCCGGGTCGCCCCCGAGAACGCGGTCGACCGTGAGCGCGTTGGCGCACTGGAACTGCATCACCTCCGCGAACAGCCCCTTCTTCGAGCCGAAGTGGTACGCGATCAGCGCCGCGTCGACCCCGGCGGCCCCGGCCACCGCGCGCAGAGTGGTACGCCGGTAGCCGCGCTCCAGGAACAACGCGTGGGCGGCCGTCACGATCGACTCGCGGGTCGGCGGGTTGCCGCGAGGACGGCCACGGGTGCGGGCTGGGGCAGGGGCGGCGTTATTCATCAGCGTTGAGCCTGCGTTCGGTGATCGGCACAGTCAAGGGCGTTCCGCCAACCACTCGAAGGGATGACCCGACACCATGCGTATAGCGATCTTCGGCGCCAACGGCCCTACCGGCGGCCACCTCACCGACCAGGCTCTCGCCGCCGGCCACCAGGTGGTCGCCGTGACACGTCGCCCCGGCTCCCTGACCGCGCGGCCAGGCCTTGACGTGGCCGTCGCCGACGCCACCGACCCGGCGGCTGTCGACGCCGCGATCGCCGGGACGGACGCCGTCCTCTCCGCACTGGGCACGCGCTTCAGCAAGGACACCATCACCACGTACTCGGCGAGCGCAAGGGCCATTACCAAGGCCATGGCAGACCACGGCGTCAAGCGGCTGCTCACCGTCAGCTCCAGCATCGCCGACCCGAACTGGCGCCCCACCGGCGCGCACTTCTTCAACCACGTGCTCGACCCGCTGGTGAACCGGCGCATGGGCCGCACCCTGCACGAGGACATGCGCCGTATGGAGGCCGTGATCCGGGAGACGGACCTCGACTGGACCCTTGTCAGGCCGTCGGGCCTGTTCGAGCACCCCGCCGTCACGGACTACCGCACGGCCGAGACCAGCGTGGACGGCGTCTTCACCGCCCGGGCCGACCTCGCGGCGAGCATGCTGCGTGAGTTGGAGGAGCAGTTGTACGTCCGTACGGCGATGGGCGTCATCACCACGGCAGTGAGGCCGAACATCGCCAAGCTGATCTGGAACGAGGGCGTGAAGAAGAAGTGAGCGGGGTCAGCCGGGATAGCCGGGTCAGCCGGGCGGCCGGCGAACTCCCGGCAAGTGCACGGGCGTTCCTCGAAGGCCCCCACACGGCCACGTTGTCCACCCTCCGCCCTGACAGCACGCTGCACGTCACCCCCGTCCGCTTCACCTTCGACGCGGCGACCGGTCTGGCCCGGGTGACGACTCGGGCGGGAGCCCGCAAGGCCCTGAACGTGACGGCGGGTAGGACGGCGGCCCGTGCCGCCCTCTGCCAGGTGGACGGTTTCCGCTGGGTCACTCTCGAAGGCCGGGCGGTCACCACGGACGAACCCACGCGCGTGGCCGAGGCGGTCCGCCGTTACACCGCCCGCTACCGAGTGGCTCCGCCCGCCCCGCCGGATCTGATTGTCATGGAGATCACCGTCGAACGCGCCTTGAGCCTCAACGTCTGACACCCGGCCCTGAGTCGCGGCCCCAGATCCTCGCCCTGCACCGCAGCCCCCGCCGCCCTACCCCGAAAGCGAAGTGACCCCGCGATGCCCACTCTCTCCGTCCTTGACTCGACCCTTCACTACCGCGAGTCCGGTGACCCCGACGGGCTGCCGTTCGTCTTCCTGCACGGCAATCCCACCTCCTCCCACCTGTGGCGCAACGTCCTGCCGCGGATAGCCGCGCCCGGCCGCCGCCTTCTGGCGCCGGATCTCATCGGCATGGGCGACTCCGGCAAGCCCGACATCGCCTACTCCTTCGACGACCATGCCCGCTACCTCGACGCCTGGTTCGACGCCCTCGGCCTTGCCGAGGCCGTTCTCGTCGGCCACGACTGGGGCGGCGCGCTCGCCTTCGACCGCGCGGCCCGCCTGCCGGGCCGTGTGCGCGGCCTCGCCTTCACCGAGACCATCGTCAAACCGCTGGTCGGAGACGAATTCCCTGCGGCGGGGCGGGAGTTGTTCGCTTTCCTGCGCACCCCCGGAGTGGGGGAGGAGATGATCCTGGAGAAGTCGCTGTTCATCGAGGGACTCCCGGACACGCTCGCCACCCCGCTCGACCCGGCCGACCTCGCGGTCTACCGCCGCCCCTTCCCGACCCCGTACAGCCGCCGCCCGGTCCTGGCATGGACGCGCATGATGCCGCTGGACGGCGAACCCGCCGATGTCGTGTCCCGTATCGAGCACTACGACGCATGGCTGGCCGCGAGCCCCGAAGTCCCCAAACTGCTCGCCGCCTTCGAACCAGGCCCGGGAGCGATGACCGACCAGGCAACCGTGGCCTGGTGCGAGGAGCACATAGCGGGCCTGGAGATCTCCCGCCACGGCCCCGCCGGCCATCACTCCCCGGAGGACCGCCCCGAAGAGCTGGCCGCGGCGATCAACGCCTGGGCCGAACGGCACGGGCTTGCGCGTCAGTAACTGCCCGCGACCACGGGGGCGCGGAAAGCCCCCGCGCAGGCCGAGGAAGGCGTCGTAGGCCGGGCAGTAGGTACCGAGCACCGGGCCGTGGAGGAGGCCCGCCGTCTCCCTCCCCCGGCAGGCGGGCGGGAGAGGGAGACGGCGGCGGACGCTACCGGGGCGCGGCGGCCGATGGCGCCGCCGCGTAACCGGTGGGCCGGGTCGTGAAGGAGCCCCGGCCCCGTGTCCTGCTGCGCAACCGGGTCGCGTAGCCGAACAGTTCGGCCAGCGGCACCGTCGCGGTGATCACCGCGGTACCGGCCCGTGCGGTCGAGCCGGACACCCGGCCACGGCGGGCGGCCAGATCGCCGAGCACCCCGCCCACGGCGTCGTCCGGCACGCTGGCCGTGACCTCGGCCACCGGTTCGAGCAGCGCCATCGTGCAGGCGCGCAGGGCATCGCGCAGCGCGAACCGGCCGGCGGCACGGAACGCCATCTCCGACGAGTCCTTGGGATGCGTCGCCCCATCGGTGAGCGTGACCCGCAGGCCGGTCACCGGATGACCGGCGAGCGGGCCCTCGGACAGGGCGTCCCGGCAGCCGGCCTCGACCGCCCGGACGTACTCCCGAGGCACCCGGCCACCCACGACGGACGAAGCAAAGACGAAGTCCACCGCACCGTCCACCATGCCACCCCTCTCGTCACGGCCGGCCTGCGCCTCATCCGCTCCGACCGTCTCCACATCGATGACGACATGGGCGAACTGGCCCGCGCCACCGTCCTGTTTGACGTGCCGGTACACGAACCCGGTCACGCCCCGCAGGACCGTCTCCCGGTACGCGACCTGCGGAGGGCCGACGTCGACCGCGACACCGGTGGCGAGGCGGATCTTCTCCATGGCCACCTCCAGATGCAGTTCGCCCAGGCCGGACACCAAGGTCTGGCCGGTCTCGGCGTCGGTCCTGACCGACAGCGACGGGTCCTCCTCGACCAGCCGGGTCAGCGCCGAAACCAAGCGGCCGGTGTCGGTGTTCCTGCGCGCCTCGACCGCCACCGAGACCACCGGGACCGCCACCGTGGGCGGTTCCAGCACCAGGGGAGCCGAGGGCGCGCACAGGGTGGCCCCGGCGCGCGCGGACTTCGGGCCGATCACCGCGACGATGTCCCCGGCCAGGGCCAGGTCCATGTCGGTCTGCCGGTCGGCCTGCACCCGCAGGATCCGCCCGACGCGTTCGGTACGCCGCGCGCCCGCGTCCCACACCATGTCCCCCTTCCTGAGCGTGCCGGAGTACAACCGCAGATAGGTCAGGCGTCCCGTGGCGGTCGAAGTGACCTTGAACGCCAGCGCCGCGAACGGCGCTTGCGGGTCGGCAGGCCGCTCCTGTTCCGCGCCGTCCAGCGTGCCGCGCACCGCGGGTACGTCCAGCGGCGAGGGCAGATACGCCACCACGGCCTCCAGCAGCGGTTCGATGCCGCGGTTGCGGTAGGCCGCACCGCACAGCACCACGACGCCCTCGCCCGTACGGGTCAGGTCGCGCAGCGCCGCGGACAAGGTCCCCGTCGACAACGCCGCACGCGCGCAGAACTCCTCGAAGGCGGCCGAATGCAGCTCCGCCACGGTCTCCTCGAGCAGCCGACGCCGCCGCCGCGCCTCCTCGTGAAGTGCCGCAGGCACCGGACCCTCATCGGCGACCTCACCGTCGCCGGTCCAGGTCAGCGCCCGCATGCGGAGCAAGTCCACCACTCCCGTGAAACCGTCCTCCTGACCGACCGGCAGCTGGACGACCAGCGGAACGACGCGCAGCCGGTCGCGGATCGACGCGACCGCCGCGTCGAGGTCGGCGCCCGCCCGGTCCAGCTTGTTGACGAAGGCGATCCGCGGTACGCCGTGCCGGTCGGCCTGCCGCCACACAGACTCGCTCTGCGGCTCGACCCCGGCGACCGCGTCGAACACGGCGATCGCCCCGTCGAGCACCCGCAGGGAACGTTCGACCTCGTCGGAGAAGTCGACGTGGCCCGGGGTGTCGATCAGGTTGATCCGGTGCCCGGCCCAGGTGCAGCTGACCGCCGCGGCGAAAATGGTGATGCCGCGGTCGCGTTCCTGGGCGTCGAAGTCGGTGACGGTCGTGCCGTCGTGGACCTCGCCCCGTTTGTGGGTGGAGCCGGTGAGGTACAGGATCCGTTCGGTGACGGTGGTCTTGCCGGCGTCGACATGGGCGAGGATGCCCAGGTTGCGGACGGCGGTCAGTGTGGTGGTGGGATGACGGTGCAGGTGCGTACGCACGGCCTCGGCCTTTCCGGGTGATGCGGAACGGGTCGGCGCGATGCCCGACGACAGGAGCCGACCGCCATGGTCCGGTCCGGGTGCGGTAGGCCGCAGCGGTGGACGGACGCGCCCGGATCAACTCCAGGCGGGAAACGGTCGGTTGGGCGTCAGGAAGTCCGGGGCCGGCCGCGCAGCCGGTGCCCGGGGCAGGAAGACACCAGGATCACCTCGTACCGTGACGGAGGGACGACGACAGTGCTGCGGTGTCGCACGGCCGTACTCCCTTCGTCGTCACGGTGTTTGTCCCCGGGCCGCCGCTGAGACGGTCGTTGCCCCTGCGGGGCGGAACTTCGGCGAGTGTAGTGAATCGGGTGGAGGTGGGCGCGGGAATTTCCGGGCGGTACGTCCCAGCCCCTGACGGGGGCCGAACCGAAACGCCAGGCGGCGCCCAACGCCCCTACGCGTCCCAGTAGTTGAGAGGCGCCGAACCCACGCTGCGCCCTCTGCGGTCAAGGATCCGCCCCACATGCTTGACCGTGCGCAGCACCAGGGCGCGCTCCGTGATCCGCAGATCCAGGTGCGCGAGGCGGCTGTTGAGGAGTGCCTCGGTGGTGTGGACCTCGGACAGGGAAGGGAGCCAGATGTCGAGCACCAGATTGTGCGAGCCCGCCGTGATGCTGCACATGCGCAGGCCGGGCAGGGTACGCAGCGCGTTCACCGTCTCGTCGAGATGCTGGGCCGGCACCGAACCGAAGTAGACGACCGAGACCGGGAAGCCGGTCAGCGGCCTGGCCAGCGCGCAGCGCAGCGAGAGCCGCCCGGTGCCGGTCAGGACACGCAGTCGGCGCCGGACGGTCGCGGCGGAGGCGCCGACGGTCCCGGCCAACTCCGTCAGAGGCATCCGGCCGTCGGTGCCGAGCGCGAGGGCGATCCGGCGGTCGAGAGGCCGCAGCGGTTCGTCGGGCACCGCCGGCCGCTCCACTGCGAGCGCGCTCCGCTGCCGCCGGGTGAGGCTGCGAAGCCGCCACGACGCCCCCTCGAAGGGCGCCGCGGTGATGACGTGGCTGCGTACGGCGCGTACTCCGGGCAACAGCGAAACGCGGTCGCCGGAGAGCTGGGCGAGGCCGTCGAGGTCCACGGCGGCGACGATCGCGAGCAGATCACGCCCGCCGGAGGTCTGCTTGAGGCTCAGCACATGGGGATCACGGGCGAGCTGCCCGATGGTGTCCTCGCGCAGCCTCCCGTCCATGTCGATCTCGACCTGGGCGTAGACGCCCTCGTTGTCGTGGCCAGGCGACAGATAGCCGTCGACCCAGGCCATGCCCGCGCGCACCATACGGTCCCAGCGGCGGGCCACCGTGACCGCGTCGACCTCCAGGACCTCGCCGATGCGGACCCAGGGCACCCGGGGCTGGATCTGGAGGGCGTGCACGATCGCCAGGTCCAGCTCGTCCAGGGTGTGCGCCGGCTGCGTGTCCATGAGGTGTGCCGAATCCTGCGTAGAGAGCATCCTGGTGAAGGATTCCGGCGATTTTACACAGCCGTGATCCCTGATGCCGAGGATCATCGGCCATGAGCCACGCACAGTTCTCCTCCTTGCGCATCACCCGGGCCCGCCTTGTCGACGGCACCGGCGCGGCCCCCGTCGCGGACGCCGTCATCGACATCGACGAGGACGGCACGATCGTCCACGCCGGACCGTCCGCCACCGCACCGAAAGCGCCCGCCAGGGCCCGGACCGTCGACGCGGCCGGCCGTACGGTCCTGCCCGGGTTCATCGACACCCATGTCCACCTCGCCGTCGAATCGGCCCGGCAGATGGTCCGGCGGCACGAGTCCGACCAGACCGTGGAGACGTTCCGCACCGCCGAGCGGCTGCGCATCACCCTGGACGCGGGCATCACCACCGCCCGCGACCTGGGCGGTCTCCCGGCCGGCTACCGGGACGCGGTCGCCGCGGGGCTCATCACGGGACCCCGGGTGCACACGGCGGTCCGCATCCTCAGCCACACCGGCGGCCACGCCGACTTCCGTTCGGAGTGCGGCTTCGACCCCAGTTCGGGGATGGGCGAGATCGCGGACACGCCGGACGAGGTACGCGTCGCGGTGCGCCGCCTGCTCCGCTCCGGCGCCGACGTGATCAAGGTCTGCGCGACGGGCGGCATGAGCAGCCCCTACGACCAGCCCGACGACGAGGGCCTGACCGTCGAGGAGATCCGCACGGTCGTCGACGAGGTGACCCGGCACGGCGGCCGCCCCGTGGCGGCCCACGCGCAGGGCACCGCGGGCATCGTCAACGCGATCCGCGGCGGTGTGAGCAGCGTCGAGCACGGCTACGGCCTCACCGCGCAGGCGCGCGAACTGGCAGGTGAGCACGGCACGTTCGTGGTCCCGACCCTGTCGACGGTGTTCGACGGCATCGACCGCTCGACCATGGAACCCTTCCATTACGAGAAGAAGGTCCGCTGGTCCGGCATCACCCGGGAGAACATCGCAGCGGCCATCTCCGACGGCGTACGCATCGCGATGGGTACCGACGCGGCGATGGTGCCGCACGGCCGCAACCTGCGTGAGCTCTCGCACCTCGTGTCGCTCGGCATGACCCCGGCGCGCGCCATCGAGGCGGGCACCCGCAGCGCCGCCGAACTCCTCGGTCTCTCCGCGCGGATCGGCACGCTCGAGACCGGCAAGTACGGCGACCTGGTGCTGTGCGACGGTGACCCGCTCGCGGACATCTCGGTGCTGTCCGACCCGGCCCGCATCGTGCTCGTCGCCCAGCGCGGCGCCGTACGCAAGGACATGCTCGGACTCGCGCAAGCCGCCCCCGCGGCGAGCGGCGCGCCATCGGAAGGGGCCACCGGATGAGCACCTCGGCCACCTCCGCGAAGACGCCGAAGGGCGGGCCTCCGAAGGGTGGGACACCGAAGCGGTCCGTGCTCGACAAGGTCCTGAACGGCATCGAGCGCGCGGGCAACAAGCTGCCGCACCCGGTGCTGCTCTTCGTCGGCCTGTTCCTGATCGTCGGCACGGTCTCGACGGTCCTCGCCGCCACCGGCACCACCGTCACCGTGCCGGGCGAGGACAAGACGCTCGCGGTCAAGGGCCTGTTCAGCGGCGAGGGCGTGCGCTGGCTGCTCGAGAACTTCATCCCGAACTTCACCGGCTTCCCCTCGCTCGGCACGGTCCTGCTGATGATGGCCGCGGTCGGCGTGGCCGAGAAGACGGGCCTGCTGGAGACGGCCGTCCGCGCCTCCATCGCGCGGGCCCCCAAGCGGCTGTTGCCGTACCTGGTCGCTTTCGTGGCGTGTCAGGCGCACTTGATGAGTGACGTGGCGATCCTGGTGATCCCGCCGTTGGCCGCACTCGCCTTCAAGAACGCGGGCCGCAATCCGATCGCGGGCCTCATGGGCGGCTTCGCCTGTGTCTGCGCCGGCTATGCGGCGGGCTTCTCGATCGGTGCGCTCGACGCGCTCTACACCGGCATCACCCAGCAGGCCGCCGCGGTCGTGCCGGGTGGCGAGAGCGCCCCCACGCACATCCTCATCAACTATTTCTTCACGGCCGCGGCCAGCTGCGTGCTCGCCCTGATCGGCGGCTTCCTGATCGCCCGGGTCCTCGAACCGCGGCTGCCCCAGCCGGATCCGAATGCCGACGACGAGGCCGGAGCCGATCAGGAGGGCGAGGTGGGCGCGGGTGCGTCGTCTGCGTACGACGCTGACGACGCACGCCCCTCCGTCACAGTCACCGTCACCGCCAGGCAGCGCAAGGGCCTGCTGCGCTCGGGCCTTGCCGTCCTCCTCTACGCGGCCGTCGTCGTCACCTGCTGGCTGCTGCCGGGTTCCCCGTTGCGCGGCGAGGGCGGCGCACTCGTCCCGTCGCCGGTGCTCAACGGCATAGTGCCGCTCCTGTTCGTCGCGTTCGTCCTCGCCGGTGTCGTCTACGGCCGCACCGTCGGCACGCTCAAGCGCGCCGATGACGTTCCGCGCATGATGGCCGAGTCGATCACCGGCATGTCCGGCTACATCGTGCTGATCCTGGTGATCTCGCAGGTCATCGGCGTCTTCGACTGGTCCAACGTCGGCACGCTGCTCGCGGTGAAGGGCGCGAACCTCCTCGAATCCGCAGGACTGACCGGCTTCACGGGACTGGTCCTGTTCGTCCTCCTGGTCTGCGTCCTGAACCTGTTCGTCACCTCCGGCTCGGCCCTGTGGTCCCTGGTCGCGCCGGTCTTCGTCCCGGCGTTCATGCTGATCGGCATGGAACCGGCCGTCACCCAGGCGGCATTCCGGATCGGTGACTCCGCGACGCAAATGATCACGCCGCTCAATCCGTACGTCTTCCTGATGCTGACGATCCTGCGCCGCTACGAGCCCGGGGCGCAGCTCGGCACGGTCCTGTCCCGGCTTTCGGTGTTCGTGGTCCCGTTCCTGATCGCCTGGCTCGCGGTACTCGGCCTCTTCTACGGCCTCGGCCTGCCCCTCGGCCCCGGCGCGGACATCCAGCGCTGACCCGCCGTCGTATGCGGGCAGCCGGTTCAGCCCGCCACCTTCAGCTTGGTGGCCCCCGGCCCCTCCAGGTCCTGCAGCGCTTGCCGTCGCCCGGAGGCGGCAAGCAGCAGGGAAAGCGTGGTTCCGCGCACCTGTGGACCGGCGCCGATCAGCAAGTCGGCGTCGATTGGGGCCAGTTGAACGCCGGCCACGCGCTCCTTGGCTCCGCCGAAGGACGCTGACGTACGAGCCTGTAGGCGGAGCGATCTGACAACGGCCTCTGGCAGGTAGGAGTGGCTGATCCCCAAGGGCCGACGGATGTCCTCGCCGTGGACGACCTCCTCCACGAGCCGGGTGTCGAGGGGCGCCGGAGGAGCCGACGTACGCGAGGCGACCCGGCGGAGTCGCTCCAGTGTTTCCTGCGGTGAGGCGCGGCGCTCGCGTTCCACGCCGCGTGCGTTCTGCCGGTGGAAGTCGAAACGTGCCCGTACCAGGCTGCCCACGAAGCTCAGGCGCGTCGTGAGAGCCGTGTCGACCAGATGGGCGACCACGTCGTGCACGGTCCACCCTTCGCAGAGCGAGGGGTGGACCCACTGCTTGTCATCGAGGTGTGTGAGGTCCTCGATCAGCGCGGCGCGCTCCGCATGGACCAGCGGCCAGACGTCATCGTTCACGGCTGTTCCTTTGCTCGCTCCAGTGTCTGCCAGGAAAGACTCGCGGTACGGCGGGAAGTCATCGGTCTGCGCCACCGCAAGCCTTGCCGGAACCTAGAGACACCTATAAATTTAGAGCACTCTCTAGGTATGTGCGAAAGGGTGGGTGCGATGCAGACGGTCGAAGGAGGTCTTCGAGAGCAGCACAAGGCCCGGCGGCGGATCCGGATTCTCGACGCGACGCGCGAACTCCTGCGGGAGAGCCCGGAGTCAGTGATCACCGCCGAGCGGATCGCCGAGCGAGCGGAGGTCTCCCCGGCCACTGTGTACAACCTGATCGGGCCCCGCGGGAAGATCTGGGAGGCGCTCGCCGACGGCTTCATGGACGAGCTCGAGCGCCTCCTGGTGCCGCTGGGGACCGGCGACCCACGGGAGGTTGTCCGCTCGACCGTAGGCCTGTTCGCGAGCGACCCGGTCGTATCGCGTCGCATGGTGCGTGAGTGGGAGGAGAGCGGCCTCGTACTCGCCCGTAGCCCGCTCACCCAACTCCGCCAGGCGATGGCCGAGGCGCAGACGCAGGGCATCCTGCGTACCGACATCAATACGGACGCGTTGGCCGTCGTCGTCGGCACCTCGTGCGTGGGCGCGCTGCACCAGTGGGTCGCCGGTCTGATCGACGACGAACGGTTCCTCGCGCGCGCCCTGTTCGCACTGGACGTCGCACTCGCGGCGGCCGCCGCGGATCCCCACCGCGACCAACTCCTGGCGCCGCTGCGGACCCGGGGCACGGTATGACGGCCGACGCGCTGTCACGGCCCCGAAGCTTCGTGGGCCGTGGCGGGATCCGGCTAGCGGCGGATGTGTGGGGCGAAGCGTCCGCGCCCCCTCTTGTCCTGCTGCACGGCGGCGGCCAGACACGACACGCGTGGGACCGGACCGGCCCTCGGCTGGCCGCCCTTGGATGGCGGGTCATCGCTCCGGACCTGCGCGGGCACGGCGCCAGCGATTGGTCGGCCAATGGTGACTACGACCTCGATCTGTTCGCCGATGACGTCCGGGCACTCGTCGCCGAACTCGGCGGCCGGCCGCTGCTCGTCGGGGCCTCGCTCGGCGGTCTGAGTTCGCTGCTCGCCGCCGGAGAGACACCCAGGGCGGCGATTCGCACCCTGGTGCTCGTCGACATCGCCCATCGACCGGATCCCCGCGGGGTGCGCCGGATCGTCGAGTTCATGCGCGGCAGGCCGGACGGATTCGCCGGCGTGGAGGAGGCGGCCGCGGCGGTCTCCGCCCACCTGCCGCATCGCACGCGGCCGTACGACCCCGAGAGGCTGCGGAACAACCTGCGACGCCGTGGCGATCGCTGGGTCTGGCACTGGGACCCCCGGCTACTGGACAGCTTCGAGGGCCGGACGGACCCGCCCGGGATGGCGGAGCGTCTCCTGGCCGCCGCCCACCAGTCCGACGTGCCGATCCTGCTCGTCCGCGGCGGGCTCAGTGACGTCGTACGCGAGGACGTGGCCAAGGAGTTCTGCGAACAGGTCCCCAACGCGCGGTACGTCGATGTGGTCGACGCGGGGCACATGGTGGTCGGTGACCGGAACGAGCCGTTCGTCGACGCGCTCGTCCCGTTCCTGCAAGGCATCGAGTGATCGAGTGAGCGGCGAAGCGGGGCCCGGCGTCTGAGACGTACTCAGTGGTGACGGGCCGCGGCACGCGCCTTGTTCGCCAGATCGAGGTCAGGAAGTTCGAACGGCTCGAACAGGTCATGGATGGCAGTCAGGGCAAACATCCGCTCGACCGCGGGGCTGCTGGAGAGCACCGTCACGGTCTTGCCGTGCCGCAGCGCCAGCCGGCGCAGGTCGAGCAGGAGGTTGATCCCTGAGCAGTCGCAGAAGGTCACCTCGCTCAGATACAGGTCGATGCCGTCGGTCGAGCAGCTCAAGGCGTCGAGCAGTTCGGGCCGGAGCCGTTGGTCGGCGTCCAGATCGAGCTCTCCGCGCACGATCACGCCGACGCGGGCGCCGTCCCGCACGGTGTCGACTGTGGCCAGTAGCGGCAGCCGGGGGAGCGGCGGGTGAGCGGCCGCTGCGTGCTGGGCGCCCTCCCTTGCGAGGGGCTGCTCTGAGTCTGCAGGCTCCGGCATGACCTCTCCCTCTCGTATTGCTAGCGCCGATCCCAGGCTGCCCCTCACAGTGCAAGTACGTCAACCAATACGTGAAAGCGTGTACGTGTTTTTGAAAGCACGTACACCTGCTCGCTAGAGTTGGGACATGGATGAAGTGCCCGAGCCCCACAGCGGGTGGACGTTTCTCACCAACCACGCACGGGTGTTGGCGGCCATCGCCGACGATCGCAATGCCCGCATCCGCGACATCGCCGCTCGCTGCCGGCTGACCGAGCGCGCCGTTCAGAAGATCATCGCCGACCTTGAGCAGGATGGTTACCTCTCCCATACGCGGGAGGGGCGCGGCAACACGTACCGGATCGACCCCAGCAAGGTTTTGCGCCACCCGGCGGAGTCCGGGCTGGCTGTGGCCTCGCTTCTCTCCCTGCTCGTCCGGGACGAAGCCGACCGTGCCACGTACGCGGACGTCGACGATCGGCACCACGCAAGCGCCTGAAGCCGGGCGACCACTGGAGCTGCTGCCCGTGGGGCGGGGCCGGAGCGGATCCAGGGGCGCAAGCCGGTGTGTGTCCACGTGAGGGAACGGCGTACGAGGCCCGATGGGGCATCACGTCGCCAAGTGCGTCATGTCGGTTGGCCGTCAGGCGATCGGCATCACGTACCACGCGATCGCCGCCGTCAGGGACCGGCTTCTCGCTGCCTCGGACATGACCTTCCATCAGTCCGTGGCGCTCAAGGCGGTCGCCGACGGACTCGACCGTGTCGGTGCCGTCGACCGCATGGCCGCGACGCTCAAGATCGACGGAGCGCAGGCGCACATCCTGCTCGATTAACTCGCCGATGCCGGGCTGCTCGACGCCGCCCATATGTCCCTCACCGACAAGGGCGCCAGGGTCCAGCGAGGGTTCACGGATGCCGTGGCCGGACTGACCGAGCGGCTCTACGGCGGGCTGCCGGTGGCCGAGCGCGAGATGGCCGCCCGCGCGCTCGCCCATGTCACCGCCAGGGCGAACGCTGAACTCGCCGGGGATGGAAGCTAGCGGTCGCGTCCGGCACGGCGCCCGCCGGTTGCCGAAACGTCGTGAAGCCCGTGGCCGGTCGGCCGGCGATTCGCGACTGGCTCTGGACTGTCGGCTCTTCTCTTTTTTGATTTCAGAGCATGATGAGCAGACGTGTCTTCGGCTTGAGCTTCCTGTTCACCGAACGACTCTGTACGTAGACCTCCAACTTGGGGTTATTACCCGCCTTTACGGAGACGGTCCCCTGAATTCCCGTACCGAACAGGAGACTGCGCGCCGCGTCACCCGTATAGGCGCGGTCGGTGTCCTTTTCGACGACGATGACTTCCTTGTTCGGCTGGACCTGAGCCCTGGCCCCCAACTGGTAGTAGCACGCGCCACGTTCATACGCCACACCCGGATGTGAATCGACGAAGGGGCGAATCTCGACCTCCTTGTCGACCTTCAGGAGCCGGTACTTGTCGGCCGGAATGGGTTCGAGATTCGCCCGCACCTCGGCGACCGATATGTCCTGGCCGACGGCGAACAGATTCTTCGTGCCGCGCACACCCTGCTCGCGGCCCCGGAGGAAGCTGGTGGCGGCGGCGCGCACGGTGCCGATGGCTTCCTCGACACCCTCCTGGGAGTCCGCGTCCCAGATGGCTATGTTTCCGGCCGGGAAGCCGTAGTTCTGGGCGGTGCGCTTGGCCAGGGAGTTCGGAACGAGGATCGCGGAAGTCCAGTGGCCCGGAAGGCCGCCCATCTTCGCCGCGATCTTGTCGAGCCAGGGGCCGAGGATGGTCATGTCGCCGTCGTGCCGCCTGTCGCCGCCGGAGGCGTTCTCCTCGCCGTCCGTCACCACGATCTGGAGGAAGCTGTGCTCGCCGTATTCCTCCCAGATGTGGCCCAGGTCGTCCAGGGACTTGAGAGAAGCCTCTATAAGGGCCGTAGCGCCATTGTTGACCCGATACAGGCCACGCATGGACGGCAGATGCTTCACGTCCATGTCCCACACCAGATTTTCCACCCTGTGGTCGAAGGAGTAGAGGCTGATTCGGGTCTCATGGCCGAGGCTGTCCGACTCGGCCTTCAATCCTGCGACGAACTCGTCCACGACGCGGATGAGTTGGCTCTGGTGCTGATGCATGGAACCTGAACAGTCCACTACCAGCGCGACGTGATTCACCTTGTGCTGGATCCTGTTGGCGGACACGTTTGTGCTCCTTCTCCGAGGGGCTCTCCGAGTGACGTTTTCACTCTATGCGGAGGCACTGACAACGGCGTTTGACACACGATCACCCGCCCTCGCCTGGCGCCGTGTTCGGCGTCCAGCGGGGCGAGGGGGCGGCCCGGGTGGGCGGGCGCGTGGCGCGTTGTCGCTGCGGCCGGTGTGGGCCGAGACCGTGCTGGACGAGCACCTGTCGCGATTCCTCGGCACCGTCGCGCGGGGGTTCATGTAGATGAATGGAGAACACATACGCACCTATTGACGTGCTCATGGCCGCCCTCTAACTTCCGAGGAAAGCGCTTTCTCCTGCACGAATGCGATGCCACGCTCCTAGGCACGTTCATGTAGTCGAACCCTCCGCATGGTCGCACCCGGACACGCGACAGGAAAGGGGGTCGAACCAACCAACCTGGAGGCACATGATGCAGCTGAGACCCGTTATCGCGTCCGCCGGCCTGCTGGCCGGCACGCTCGTCGCGCTGTCCGGCAACACGGCGCACGCCGCGTCCACTCGATACGAGGCTGAGCAGTCCCCGGCGGTCTGCACCGGCAGCGTCGACTCCGACTGGGCGGGTTACTCGGGCAGCGGATTCTGCAACGGCGACAACGCGCTCGGCGCCTACGCGCAGTTCACCGTGAACGCCGCCGCCTCGGGCACGGCGACCCTGAAGGTCCGCTTCGCGAACGGAGGCGCCGCCGCACGCTCCGCGGACGTCACCGTGAACGGCTCGCCCGCCACGTCGACATCGTTCGAAGGCACCGGCACGTGGGGAACGTGGGCGACGAAGACCTTAACGGTGCCAGTGAAGTCAGGCAGCAACATCATCCGGCTCAGCCCCACCAGTACGGGCGGACTGCCCAACATCGACTACCTCGACGTCGAGGTGGGCGACGCGCCTCCGGCGAGCTCCGCCCTGTACGTGGCGCCGAACGGCAAGGACAGCGGGACCGGAACCCAGGCGGACCCGACGACGCTCACCTCGGCGATCGCCCGCGTCCCCGCCAACGGGACGATCTACATGCGCGGCGGGAGCTACGGCTTCTCCCAGACGATCACCATCCCGGCGGGTAACGACGGCACTTCGAGCGCCCGCAAGAAACTGCTCGCCTATCCGGGGGAGACTCCGGTGCTGAACTTCTCGGCCATGAGCGAGGACCCGGCGAACCGCGGGCTCGCCGTGAACGCGTCGTACTGGCACATCAAGGGGATCGTCGTCGAGCGTGCCGGTGACAACGGGATCTTCGTGGGGGGCAGCAACAACGTATTCGAACGCACGGTGACCCGCTTCAACCGGGACACGGGGCTGCAGCTTTCGCGGACGGCCTCCACCACCCCCAAGGACCAGTGGCCGTCCAACAACCTCGTCCTGAGCGCGGAGTCCCACGACAACGCCGACTCCGACGGTGAGGACGCCGACGGGTTCGCCGCGAAGCTCACCGTCGGGGCCGGAAACGTCTTCCGCTACGCCGTGTCCCACAACAACATCGACGACGGCTGGGACCTCTACACCAAGACCGACACGGGCCCCATCGGCCCGGTGACCGTCGAGGACTCCCTGGCTCTCGAGAACGGCACCCTCAGCGACGGATCCCAGGCCGGGAACGGCGACCGCAACGGCTACAAGCTCGGCGGTGAGGACATCAAGGTCAACCACATCGTCCGGCGCAGCATCGCGTACGACAACGGCAAGCACGGCTTCACCTACAACAGCAACCCCGGAACGATGACGGTGTCCGACAACATCAGCATCGACAACGCCCAGCGCAACTACTCGTGGGACGCCGGGACATCGGTGTTCCGGAACAACACGTCGTGCCGCAGTGGCAGCGGTTCGAACGACAAGACCGTCGGTGACGCCGACGGCTCGAACCAGTTCTGGTCCGGTACGAACGGATCCCGCTGCCCCTCGTACGCCGGCGCCCTGAAGTGGTCCTATGCGGCTGATGGCCGCCTGGTCGTGACCTTCGGCGGCAATGTGGTGACTCCGTAGCCGACACCTGACGTCGGGTGCCCTACGGCGAGGCCTGAGGCCTGAAGCCTGAAGCCTGAGAGCCGAACAGCAGCGCCCCGGATCCCGATGGCGGGGCCGTGCCGGGGCGCTGCTGTCTCAGAGCTCTTCCGGGCCGCGTGCGGACACCAAGGAGCGGGCTCCGTGAGGACGTCAGACCGCGAGCGCGGGCGCGAGACGCCAGGCGCTCCGGTGTGGCGACGTTCCTTGTGCCCGGAACTCGGTGTGTGCCGCGTTCAGTTCGCGGCACCCGCAGGCTCGTCGTCGGGGGCGGGACGGAGGACGACCGGCAGTTCCCGGTGCCCGTTGGAGATGAACGACGGCGTGGGGCGCAGCTGGGACGGGGGAACAGCAAGGGCGAGGTCGGGGAAGCGGGTGAACAGCCCTCGCAGGGCGGTCTCGGCCTCCATCCGGGCCAGGGCGGCGCCGAGGCAGACGTGGACGCCGTGCCCGAAGGCGAGATGGTTCTTCGTGGCGCGGGTCACGTCGAAGGAACCGGCGCTCGGGCCGTGGAGGTCGGGGTGACGGCCGGCGGCCGCGTAGGAGGCGAGGATCGCCTCGCCCTGACGGATCATCAGCCCCTGTGCCAGCGGGATGTCCTGGACCGCGTACCGCATCGGCAGGTGTGCGACGGGCGCTTCGTAGCGCAGCGTCTCTTCGACGACGTCCGTCCAGGTGCTCTTCTCCGCGCGGACCAGGGCGAGTTGTCCGGGATGGGTGAGGAGCGCGGCGATGGCCTGGTCGAGCAGGTTGACGGTGGTCTCGTAGCCCGCGCTGATCACGAGGAGAAGGGTGTCGAGGAGTTCCTGCTCGCTCAGGGCGGAGCCGTCACCGCCCTCGTCCTCGTCGCGGGCGGCGATGAGTACGGAGGTCATGTCCTCTCCGGGGTCAGCGCGCTTGGCGGCGACCAGATCGGCCAGGATCGCGTACAGCGCCATGGTGTTGGCGGCGGCCTCGTCCGGGCTGAGTGTGGTGTCGAAGACGCCGTCGACGGTACGGCGAAAGCCCGGCTGGGAGTGGTCGGGAAGCCCCATGAGGTCGCTGATGACCCGGATCGGCAGCGGGTAGGCGAACTGCTCGCGCAGGTCGGCGGCCTCGCCGGCGGGGGTGGCGGCGAGCTCGTCGAGCAGCGTGTGGGTTATCTGCTCGATGCGCGGCTGCAGGGCCGCGATGCGGCGCGCGGTGAAGGCCGGGCTGACCAGACGCCGCAGGCGCCGGTGATCTCCTCCAAAGGCGGTGAACATGTTGTCGACGGCCACCCACAGCGCGAGCGGCCAGCTGCCGACGATCTCATCGGGGAACTTCGGCCAGTGCTGCCGCGGGTCTTTGGAGACCCGCGGGTCGGTGAGGAGCTGCTTGAGCAGTGCCGGGTCGGTCACCGCCCACGCCTCGACGCCCAGGACGTCGACGCGGGCGGCCGGCCCGCGCGAGCGCAGCTCGGCATCTTCGGCGTGCCGGTCGTTGCCGGTGGCGTTCAGGACAAGGATCTGCGACTGGTCCATGCGGGGGGCTCCTCGGAGAAGGGGAATGCGCGCTGGGGCGCGAAAGGCGGCGGGCAGAGCGGCGCTCGGTCGTCCAGGCAGGGAGGCAGGTACCGGCGCGTTCCTCGGAGACGCTGGGGGAGTGGTGACAGGCGGCCGTGCTGACGGCGACGGGCCGGCGGGCGGGCAGCACATTGGCGGCACTGGGGTCGCTCTTCAAGTCGGTTGGCCGGTACGGGTGATGACACAGTAGTTGGCCAGCGGCGGGTCATTGAAGAGCTCCTCGTCGAGCGCCTCGCGTTGGGGCAGGCCGCAACCCCGCTACCCGGGCCCGCCAAGCGGCCGCTGACGCCCACCGCGGCGCAGCGACTGCCGCTCACTGGCGCAACGCTTGTCCCCCGTGCGGAGGGGAGCGCATGTTTCCGCTGCTCTCGACGACGACGGCCGGGACAAGATCGCGGCGCGTCCGCACCGGATGCCCCCGCCCGCCTTCGGAGGTACACCCCCGTGGTCCTCGTCATCGTTGTCGCCGTTCTCGCCCTGCTGACAGGGCTCGCGGCCAACCGTTACCTTCGGCCCCGGCTGCTCAGCGAGGACGACGACACAGGCATGGCCGTCAAGGACCTGGTCGGGCCCCTGCTCACCCTGACCGTGCTGCTGCTCGCCTTCGTCCTGGTCACCGCCAACGGCTCCTACGGCAAGGCCGAGGTCGCATCCCGCGGCGAGGCCCGCGCGCTGGACCAGCTCGTGGAGAGCGCCGAGTACGCACCCGCGCCCCAGCGGGCACAGATCCAGGCCGGCGCCGCCTGCTACGCACGCTCCGTACGTACCCAGGAATGGCCCGCCATGGCCGACGGCAGCGGATCATCGGCGCCCAGCGTGTGGTCCACGGACTTCCGGCACACCTTCCGCACGCTGGAGGGCAAGCCGGTCTTCGGCATGCTGGTCGCCGCCGACAACAAACGCTCCGACGAACGCGAGGAACGCCTCACCCAGGCGACCGCCAGCATCCCCAGCGCCATCCTCTGGTTCCTGCTCGCCACCCTCGTCATCACCGTGGTGGCCCTCGGCATCTGCATCCCCCGCAAGAACAACCGCGGCCAGCTGATCACCCTCACCGTGATCACCGCGCTGCTCACCTCCACGCTCTGCATCATCCGTGACGTCGACCGGCCTTTCGGCGGCATCATCGACGTCCGGCCCACCGCGATCACCGAAGCCGAACGCCAGGCCAACCGCGACTTCCTCGCTCACCACACGGCCGCCGAGCTGCCCTGCGACGCCGACGGCAACCGCCGCGCCATCTGACGCGGCCGCAGGGCGACACTCCGGAAGCGAGAGGAGGTCGGTGGGTCAGGCGATGGGCTCGCGCATCTCCTCGCGGACCTTCAGGGTCGTCCGTGCGACGGCGTCAAGGTCGACCGCCTCAGGTTCCTGTGTCGCGTTCTCGTCGGTCACCACGCCCACGGACGCGCCGGTATTGTCGTCGCCCCAGGCGCACATCGGTACGTTGCTCCGCACGCCGCCGGCACCGTTCTCCGTGGTGAGGACCTGGCATCTGACGGTGATGTCCGTGTCCGGGAGCGTGATGTCGCGTGCGGGTACGGCTACCCCGGCGCCCTGCGCGTCGGCGGCGCCGTCCATCATGTGCTCGCGTGCCGTGGCGGGATTCCTGAACCGCCCGTACATGCCGGAGACCACCAAGGCGCTGCCCTCCTGCTCGCCCTGGCCCGCGTACTGACCCACGACGGCTTTCGGGTCACGGACGTTGGCCCTGCTCCGGTTCTCCTCGACAATCTCCCGGCCGGCGGAGTCGGAGAGGTCCTGGGTCAGTTTGTACGTCCCGTCGACCAGTTCGGGCGGCACTGTCATGCGGTACTTCGCCTCCGGGAACCCGCCGGCCGCACCGTTGGAGAACACGACAACCCCGGCGACCACCACCACGAGCGCACCGACAACACCCGCCGCAATGCCGAGCACCTTGGCGGTGCTGCGCCCAGCGGGCGGCGGGGGCATGGGCGGTGCGCCCCAAGGGGCGGGCTGGGGGTGTACCGGATAGGGCTGTTGCCCGTAGGGGTGTTGGCCGTAGGGGTGTTGGCCGTAGGGGTGTTGGCCTTGAGGAGGAAATCCTGGCTGTGCGTACGGCGATTGCGTGGGCGGGGGCTGGTGCCCATGAACGGGCGGGAGGGGACCGAATCCCCCGGACTGAGGCGGCGTGGACATGCGGATACGCTACGACACGCCACCCGGTCGGTAGGCCCCGTCTCCCCGCCCCGTCTTCCCGCCGCAGTCACGCCAGAGAAGCTCGCTGCCCCCGCGAGACCCCGATCGCTCCGCGTTCAAAAACACATGCGACGACGGGCCGCCGGGCTACAACACTGGATCTTGGGCTTACGGCAGACGAACCGTCAACGCAGGGAGACGCCACCCCATGAGTACGCCACCATCGCCACGCGGAGGGGAACGCTCTGACGCAGCAGCCGTCCGGATCGGTGCTCTCGTTCCGCTGGCCCGGCCCGGCTGGGTCGAGGCGGGCCGGCACTTGCTCGCGGGGCTCGAGCTGGCGGTCGGTGAAGTCAATGGCGCCGGCGGGATAGGCGGAAGGCCACTGGAGCTGGTGGTCCAAGACACCGCCGCTGATCCGCAGAAGGCCACTGCGGCCGTAGACGAATTGGCCCGCCTGGGCGTGGCCGCCGTGGCCGGGGAGTACCACAGCGTCGTCGCTCGCGCCGCTGCCGCCAGGGCCGACGCCCTCGGCCTGCCGTTCCTCTGCTCGTCAGGGGTTCTCGACGCCCTCACTGATGAGCCCACGCAATGGGTCGCGCGTCTTGCCCCGGCGCAGTCGCACGGCTGGCGGATCTACGCGGACTTCCTCCTCGCCGCGGGCCACAGCCGAATCGCCGTGGCAACCGAGCCGAGTGTCTACTGGGCGTCAGGAACGCGCATCCTTCGGGACCATCTCTCTCCACGCGGCGGCGCGGTGATCGAACTCGATGCCCGTGGACTCGACCCGACGGCCGTGTGCGACGAACTCGTGGACAACCGCGTGACCGCCCTCCTTCTCCTGGTCGGCTTCCCGGAGCCGGCAGTGTCGATCGTCAAGTCGGTCCGCCACGACCCGCGTCTTGCCGACATCCTGATCGGTGCCCCGGCCGGGCAGCCGGAGTTCGCCGAGTGGTCGGCGTTGCTGGGCGAGGACAGTGTCGCGATTCCGTTCCTGCGCTATCTGCCCGAACGCCTCAGCCCACTAGGCGTACGAGTCGAGACGGCCCTGCGCGAGCGGCTGGCCGAAGCACCGTCCTTCGTCGCGTTCGAGGGCTACGACACCGTCCGGGTCCTCGCCGACATCCTGCGTTCTCACGGCTCGGATCGGGCGCGCGTCGCCGAGGCCTGGCCGCACGTCGCGGTCGAAGGCACCCGCGGGCAGATCCAGTTCTCTCGTACGCCTGGCATCAGCGTGTGGCAATGGGCCTGGGCGCCGACCCAAGTCGTGGACCGGGACCCGGCGGAACCGGACCGCTTCCGGGTCCTCCACGCCGACTGAGAGGGCCTACGCCACGCCCTGGCCTCACGGATGTTAGGCCGGGCCTGGGGCATTGACCTGCACTTTCACGGCTCCTGCCTAGCCGTGGCGTCACTGATGGCGGTAATGGCACCACGGATGGCGCCATGGCTGTGCCATAATGGCGTCATTGGTGGGGCGTCCCCTTCGGCTTCGCAGGCCGGGGGGTGCGCGCTTTCGCGGGGTGGGCCGGCAGGAGGGGGCGGGACATGGAGTCAGTGCAGGGTCAACAGGAGGCGGCAGTCCCCGGCGCCTTCTCCGCTTTTGCTCGCTTCGTGCTCTGTGGCGGCGGGGTCGGGCTGGCTTCCAGCGTCGCCGTGGCGGTCGTTGCTTCCCGGGTTCCCTGGGTCCTGGCCAACGCCTTGATCACGGTGATCTCCACGTTCCTGGCCACCGAGTTGCACGCCCGCTTCACCTTCGGGGCAGGCGGGCGTGCCACCTGGCGGCAGCATGCGCAGTCGGCTGGGTCCGCGGCCATCGCGTACACAGTGACCTGTGTGGCGATGCTGGTCCTGCAGCAGCTGGTGGCGTCGCCCGGCGCGATGCTCGAGCAGGCCGTCTATCTGTCCGCTTCCGCACTTACCGGCGTCGCGCGGTTCGCTGTGCTGCGCCTCGTCGTCTTCGCGCGGAGCCGCTCCCAGGCCACGCCCGCTGCCCGCTCCGCCCGCCCCCTGCACGCGACCGTGGGCCGTGCCTCGGCTCCGGCTGACCCTTCGGAGCTCTGCCACGCCGCCTGACGGTGCGGCTGTGCGGCATCGCGTACGGCCGCCCCCCTCAGGCAGGCTCAAGTCCCCCTCACCGCCTGCGGGTTGCCTTCCTCCGCGGCGCGCCCCCAGGCCTCACCTCTCGTCGCGCAGCCGAAGAAGATACGCCGCAGTCAGCGCAACGGCACGGTCCACGTCATGCGACAGCTCCACGAGGGCCCGCGTCGCCCTGGTCCCCGGGATGTCAGCAAGCGCCTGGGTCAGGCGTCCGCGTGCCGGCGCTTCCGTGGCCTCGTCGGCGAGGCGGCCGACGAGCCTGGTCGTGATCTGATCCGCCGTCGCGGTGTCGCTCGCCAGCACGCTCAGCGCATCGGCCGCATCGGTGTCGTTCCTTCCCTCCACGATCATGTCGACGAGCGTCGGGACCGCATCGGCCACTCCACGTGTCCCGAGCGCCAAAGCCGCATGCCCCCGAACCACGACGTCGGAGCTCGCGAGGGCATCCCGCAGTCGCGCGTCAGCCTCACCCTCCGGCATTTCGGCAAGGGACCGCACGGCCCGTTCCCGTACGGCGGCCACCGGTGAGCCGAGGCCCTCCGCCAGCAGTGCCGTGCCGCGGTCGCCCGATCGCGCCAGCGCCCATCGAAGGGCCCCGGCGACGTTCGGCTCCGTCTCGCTCAGCGCCGCCTCGACCAGGGCCTCCACCGGCACCGGAACCTCGTCGGCCGAGGAAAGGGCCGCGCGCTGGCGCGCGTCGGCACTCTTCGACCCCAGCGCCTGGAGGAGCGCGACAACTTGGAGGACGTCCTCCCACCCGGCGGGGTCCGCGGCATCGATCCGGCGCAGCCGCGTAAGCAACTCGGTCTCCGCCGCGATGCGTTCGCGCGTTTGACGGATGAGGTCCTCGACGAGCGCCGAGGGCGTGAAGCCGGGCTCGTCGAGCGCGCGTCCGATCTCACGCAGCGAAAGACCCAGCGACCGCAGGCTCTCGATATGGAAGATCCGCTGGATGTCCTGACCGGAGTACTCCCGGTAGCCGGAGCCGGTACGTCCCGAAGGACGCACCAGACCGAGCGACTCGTAGTGCCGGAGCATGCGGGCACTGACCCCGGACCGTCGCGCCACCTCACCGATCAACACGTTCTATCGTCCCTCCTGGCCTGACCCGCCGAGGGCCACGACGCGCTTCGCCTCCTCGATCGCGGACTCGAATCCGACGTCCGGGTCGCGCAGCAGCCGTTGCGTGGCGAGCGCATGAGCCCGCATACGCGGGTCAGGAGCTGTTGTCGCAGCAAGCAGAGCCGGCACGATCACTTCCCCTAGCTCTACCAGCGCCCGGCTGAGACTCAGTTGAGTCTCCCGCCCACCGCGCCCGAACTGCGTCGCCAACACCGCGGCCAACGCCGACTCCTCGCCTTCCGGTACGAGCAGGACAGAGGCCCGCCAGGCGCTCCGCGCCACCTCCTCGTCGGCGTCGGACAACAGCTCCCTTGTGACCGCCGGCCACGCTTGCCGGTCCCCGATCTTGGACAGCGTGTGCAGCGCCTGGCTCCGTGCCTGCGCACGCTCCGATCGGGTTTCGCGGAGCAGCGCGGGAAGTGTCATGGACACCGGGTGGCGGGTGAGCGCCCAGGTCAGCATGTCGCGGACGAAGAACTCGGGCTCGACCGCGCACCGCTCGATGAGCTTGGCGACGAAGCGCGGGTCAGGCGTCGTGCCGACCGCCAGAGCGGCCCGCAGTCGCGTGGACGCACGGCTGTCCTCCAACCCCTGGAGTGCTTGTATCGCGTCTGTGTCTTGTCCCGTGACCGTCATCGAGACCACCTCCTCGGCAGGCAGCTAAGGCCTTGCCACCGTGTCAAGGTCAAACTTCGGCCCCGCCCGCCGGCCTCCCCGCACCGTCCACGCGTCTCGGCTCACTGATGTGGCCGTTGGCCTCGGCTGTCGGGGGAGTGTCCCGCTCGGCTGACTCCAGCCTGGTCTGCGTGCTCTGGGCGACGCACGCCCGCCGCAGTGTCAGGTGGTGGTCGCTGTCCGGCAGGAGCGGCCGGTGTGGAGGTTGGTGGCGGCGCCGGTGACGACGGAGTCGAGCCTGTCCCGCGTGCTCACGAGTTCGGCGATCTGGCGGTCGATGCGGTCCCGCTCCGCGGAAAGCCGCTCGATCAGCGCGGGTGTGGCGTTGCCGTCGACGACGCACGGCAAGAGGTCGACGATCGATTTGCTCGACAGGCCGGCGGCGTACAGCTGCTGGATGAGCTGAACGCGGTCGACTGCGCTGTCCGGAAAGTGGCGCTGGCCGCTGGAGCTGCGTTCCGAGCTGAGCAAGTTCTGCTCTTCGTAGTACCTCAGCGCCCGCACGCTGACGCCGGTCCTGGTGGCGAGTTCGCCGATTCGCATGATGTGCCTCCTGCTGCACCCTGCCACACGACTTGCCTCTGACGTCAACGTCAGGTTTTAACGTGATCCGCACAGCGTCTCCCCAGGCCAGTCTCCAGCACTCAGCAAGCACCACCAGAAAGAAGACATCACCCATGACCACCTCAGAGACGGCGACGACCGGCATCACTGGTCCCGCCCTCACCCCCATCCCCGCCCCCGTCGTCTCGGTCAAGCCGGTCGTGTTGCCCGCTCCGGAGCGCGGTGCGGAACTCCGCGTTCGCGTGTCCGCGCCGGTGACCGGGCACGAGCTGCCGATCGTCCTCCTCTCGCACGGCTTCGGATCGTCACTGGACGGCTACGGCCCCCTGGCCGACCACTGGGCCGCCCACGGCTTCGTGGTCGTCCAGCCAACCCATCTCGACTCCAAGACCCAGGGCCTCGCCGCGGATGACCCGCGCAGACCGCACATGTGGCGGTTTCGCGTCGAGGACATGAAGCGCGTCCTGGACAGCCTCGACGTGCTGGAAGCGGCCGTCCCCGGCCTCGGCGGGCGCGTGGACCACAGCCGTATCGCCGCCGCCGGACACTCCTTCGGCGGCCAGACGGCGGGCATTCTGCTGGGCCTGCGCGTCCTTGACCCGCAGACCGGGAAGGCGGAGGACCTGTCCGACCCGCGCGTCAAGGCGGGCGTCCTGCTCGCCACGGCCGGCAAGGGCGGCGACGACCTGACCCCCTTCGCGGCCGAGAACCTTCCGTGGCTGCGGAGCCCGGACTTCACGCGCATGAGCACCCAGGCCCTCGTGGTCGCGGGGGACGAGGACAACCTCCCACTGACCGTCCGGGGAGCGGACTGGACGGCCGACCCGTACGTTCTGAGCCCCGGTGGCAAGAGTCTGCTCACCCTGTACGGGGCAGAGCACTTCCTCGGCGGCATCTCCGGCTACGAGGTCGCGGAGACCACCGACGAGAACCCTGCGCGCGTCGCCCTGGTCCAGCAGGTCACCCTGGCCTACCTGCGCCATGCACTCGGCATCGACAGCTCCGGCTGGACGGCCGCACAAAAGGCCCTTGCCGAGAACCCTCACCCGCTGGGGCGTCTGGAATCCAAGTGAGGTTTTCCCGGGCCCAGGGGCTCCCGCGAGTGGCGATGAGTTCCGCGGCGCCCGGCGGTCGTACTGTCGAACCCGTCACCGAGGAGGACTTCCGATGCGCAACGTGACCTATTCGATGGGCGTCTCACTGGACGGCTACATCGTCGGGCCGGACGGCGGCTTCGACTGGGCGGGGCCCGACGAGGAGGTCTTTCGCTTCGCCACCGACGAGGTGCGCGAGGTCGGCGTCCACCTGATGGGACGAAGGCTGTACGAGACGATGCTGTACTGGGAGAACGCCGACCAGGATCCAGCGCTCGACAAGTCAACGCTCGAGTTCGCCGCGATCTGGAATCCGCTCCCCAAGGTGGTGTTCTCCACCACGCTGTCGGCGGTGCGGGGCAATGCCCGCCTGGCCTCCGGCGGCCTGGCGGAGGAGATCGAGCGGTTGCGGGCCGAGCCGGGGGAGGGCAACATCGCGATCGGCGGCGCGACTCTCGCCGCCGATGTGGCCGCGTTGGGTCTGATTGATGAATACCGCGCCAGGGTCTACCCGGTGCTGGTTGGCGGTGGCATCCCGTTCTTTCCCCAGCACGAGCGCAGGGTGAATCTCGAACTCGTCGAGACCCGCAACTTCAGCTCGGGGGTCGTCCACCTCCGCTACCGCGTGGCGCGCTAGCCGACTCACCCACCGAGACCTCCTTTCTCAACGGGGCTATTTCCACCGGCCGTTGAGGACGCGGGCGGCGCGGGCGATGTCGCCCATCCGGCTCGGGCCGAGAGGCCTGACGGCGTGAAGTGCTCGGGCCACGCCGACGCAGCACCAGGACGGCACCGGTCACGGCCCTTCCTGCCCGCCCGTCCACCGGCCCGTGCCCACGCCCTGGAGGTGAGTCGCCGCCCAGCAGCCAGGGCGACCACGGCTGACAGGGACTTTGGATGGCGCTCGCCGAAGAGGCGTACCAACTGGCGTACGGCGTCTTCCAGTTCACCGAGGAGTTCGTCCGCCTCGGCGCCCTGCTGCCGTACCGCCTCGACCAGAACGGTGAGCGCCAGGACCCGCACGTTGAGCAGGGCCTCAGGACCCTCGTCCTCGGTCGCCGTGTCCAGGGCGTGCCGGGCGGCGGGAACGCCTCCCGTCGAGCAGGGCACAGAGGTACGCGAAGTGCTTGCCCGCGCGCCAGGACGCCTGTGGTAGGGCCGAGTCGGGTTGCCGGGGGTGCTTCCTGCCCGGCCCCTGTTCTGTTCGAGGGCGATTACCCCACCGTGAGACACGCGAAAATCTATGTCGGCCGGAGTAGACATTGGGTGGTGGTGTGGTTATGGTTTCTCTCGTAGTCGAGATCGAGCAGGGCCCGGCAGAGATGAACTGCCGGGCAGCAGTACCCGCAAGTGCAGTTGCAGGACGGTGCGGTGGTGGAGTTTCGAAGCCAGAGCGGTTGCAGGACGGCGACGGGGCTGACGACCGGACCGGGTGGCCCGCAGTGATCAGGGGCCACCACGTGCAGGACCGCAGTTGATGCAGTGGCAGTACGCAAGTGCAGTTCGCAGGACCAGCAGTGAAGTCAGTGAGCGGTACCTCGGTAAAGGCGTCGGCTGCGGGCGCGCGTGCCGGGAGGTTCGGCAGTGGGGTTCTGAGCCAGAGCAGTTCCCAGGAAGGGCGACGGGGCTGGCTGTCGAAGAGTGGCGCTATGGATGGCCACCAGCAGTACGCGGTATCAGTAGTACGCAACACCAGTAGTACGCAGTAACAGCGGTACGCAGTTCCCCTTCG
Source organism: Streptomyces sp. NPDC048436 (assembly GCF_043200355.1). Taxonomy (NCBI): domain Bacteria; kingdom Bacillati; phylum Actinomycetota; class Actinomycetes; order Kitasatosporales; family Streptomycetaceae; genus Streptomyces; species Streptomyces sp. NPDC048436. Next base: position 256,188 of record NZ_JBICXP010000008.1, on the reverse strand, counting down.
GTAAGTGATTGGTTCAGAGGGAAAGAACGGAGGAGCCAGGCGCCATCAGGATCGCCCGGGCGGAAGTCTTGGGCCCGGGTACCGCAGGACATCGATAGTGAGGTGGTCTCCGGTCAAGCAACCGCGATCCCCGTTCCCCCGGCAGCAGTTCGGTCGGGTGGGCGGAAACAGAAGGCCGACGCAGGATGAGGGTCGGCAGATGGTGTAGCAGTTCCTTCGGGGCCCGGGTGCCGGTATGGCACCCGGGCCCCTCCATGCGTTCCGCAGGGAACAGGAGAGGTGCGACGCGCCGCCCGCCGAGCGCAGTCCGAAGGTGAATTCAATTTCTACCCCGTGGGCGACGACCGGCAGGCCGCCGACTACGCCGCGTGGGTCAACGCGAGATACCCGGAGACGCTCGCGCTGATCCGCAACCTCAAGAACGAAGAAGGCCAGGACATTTGGCTCTCTGGCGGGATCCGGAATCGCGGTCGTCGACGGAGGCTTCAACCCCACCCTCTTTACAGTGACCGACCGCAAGTCGTTCGCGAACGACGTCACGATGACGTGGTTCGCCAGGCGGTGACCTGTCCCACGCGATGCCGAATCGTATTCGCGCCCGCTGAATGCGGATGTGTCTGGCCTTCGTCAGAGGCTGCCTTCAGGCGCCCGGCGGCCCCAGGCCGAGATCATCGGGGAGGTGGCGAGATCGAGGCGTCCCGCCGCGATGTTGGCGAGGTGTCGCTCGATCTCCTCGTCTGTGGCGAGGCCGGCGGCCGTGAGCTTGTCGCGGACCTGGTGGACGGTGGCCGCCTCAAGGACGTCACAGGCAGGCGAGGCGATCGGGAAGTAGGCGTCGGCCCCGACATCGGCCAGGCCGGCTTCGCGCAGCAGCCGCGGCAGCTTACGTCCGTAAGAGAGGTCGGCGCCGCGCTGTCGCAGCAACTCACGGAAGCCGTGGCGCAGGCGGTTGGCCAGTTCCTGCTCGGGACCGTACTCATCGGGGCAGATCAGCGGCTGCAGCGCGGGATCGGCGTCCTCGATCAGCAGCCGGCCGCCGGGCCGCAGCGCCTGGACCATGGAGCGCAGCGCGGCATCGCGGTCGGCGACGTGGACGAGTACGAGACGGGCGTGGATCAGGTCGAAGGGGCCAGCAGGGGGTTTGTCGAGGGCGACGTCGTGGCGGAGCACCTCGACGCCCTCGGCGGCGGCCGTCTCCGTCCAGGACACGTCGATGTCGGTGGCGAGCACGCGCCCGCGTGGCCCAACGCGCTCGGCGAGCCACGCGCAGACGGTCGGCCCACCGGCCCCCACCTCCCAGCACCGCCATCCCTTGTCGATCCCGACGGACTCGAAGTGCCGGAACGTAGAGGCGTCGAAGAGGGCCGAGAGCGCGTCGAAACGTGCGCCCGCCTCGACCTGCCGGTTGTCCAGAAGATATCCCTCGTCCTGACCCATAGGCCGATCGTCTCATCGACCGGCTGATGCGGAGAGGCTGGTCGCCCGGGTCGATCAAGCAGCCCGCTTCGACGCTTCCCGGCAATCCATCCGGAGTCAGCCCTCCGACCGCAGGTTCAGGACGAGATCGCGCGGCAGACCGTGGGTGTCGTGGAGGTAGTGGAGATCGTCATCGCCCAGCGGACCTTGCAATCGGGGGCGGGCCAGTATCTGTCGGCCACGCTGCAGGAGCCGACCGAAACGGCGTTCCTCCTCGAGCAGCACCTGGCGCACGACGTCCGGATCCCCTTCCTGACGGAAGTGGTCCAGGGTGTGCTCGACCAACTCGTCCGGCAGGTCTCCGAGACTGCGCCGTGGATCGTCCCGCTGGAGAATGGTGAGTACGCGTCGCAGCAGTCGGCGCAGCACGTAACCTCGGCCGGTGTTGGCCGGGCGTACCCCGTCGCCGATCACCACGATGGCCGAGCGCAGGTGGTCATAGGTCAACCGCAGCGACAGTTCGTCCAGTTGCCACAGGGCAGGAAGGAGACGGCGCCAGGGTTCGAAGACGTCGCACTCGAACACCGAGGTGTGGCCCTGCAACAGCAAGGCCAGCCGTTCCAGGCCGAGTCCGGTGTCGACGTTGCGCTGGGGGAGCGGCACGAGTGAACCGTCGGTGAGGCGTCGATAGCGCATCATCACGTGGTTCCAGACCTCCACCCAGCGGTCGTCACCTGTCGGGGTCGACTCCGGCGGAGTGCTACCGGTCCACAGGAAGATCTCCGAGTCGGGACCGCATGGGCCGGTCGGTCCGCTGGACCACCAGTTGTCCTCGACGGTGAGCTCCACCGGTACCCCGCGCTCCTGCCACAGCTCCAGGGAAGCCGTATCCAAACCGGTCCGGTCGTCGCCACCGAAGACGGTGGCGTGGAGGAGTCCCGGATTGATGCCGAGTCCTTCGGTGAGCAGCCTGTAACCCCAGTCGAGGCTCAAGGGACCCTCGTAGTCACCGAGCGACCAGGTGCCGAGCATCTCGAAGACAGTCAGATGGGTGTTGTCGCCGACCTCCTCGAGGTCCGTGGTGCGCAGACAGCGCTGTACGTTGACCAGCCGCCTCCCGAGGGGGTGCGGGTGTCCCTCCAGGTACGGGGTGAGCGGATGCATGCCCGAGGTGGTGAACAGCACGGGGTTCCCGGGCGGCGGCAGCAGAGTCGAGCCGGTGATCCGGCGGTGGCCGCGTTCCTCGAAGTACTCGACGAATGTGCGGACGATGTGATCGGTGTTCATGAGGGGTGGCTCCTTCGCGTGGCAGCGTGGCAGCGGGGAGGCACCGGACAACGGTCCACAGGCTCATCGGAACCGGGGCGGTAACGCCATGGAACCACCGGCAGACCGTTCTCCGGTCGCCGGTGGAAGAAAGAAGTACGTCAGGCGGCGGCAACCGGAGAGCTGGTCGCTCGCGCGGTCGCGGTGGTGGTTCGGCCTGTGACGTCCATAGTGCCGACGGTAACGCGCCCGGTGTTCCTGGGGCACATGATTTTCCGCCTCTCAGGTCACTAGCGGGTCAGCGTCTCGAAGCCGGTATCTCCGCAGTACTGCACGACGCGTCCCTCCGCCTCGGAGTCACTGTTGTTCATCGCTGCCACCGTCGCCTCCGCCAAGGTTCCGCCTTCGCCGACGGTCTCGTCCTGGAGTGGTCCCGCCGAACCGGACCGCTCCGGGTCAGAGCCTCTCCCGACCGGGTGCGGGCCGCCTGCGCGCGGACCACGGAAACCACCGCGGACCCAGCCGCTTCCCCGGCGCCCGGCTTGCGGAGGTGGAGGCAGGAGGCGCTCCCGCGCTCGCAGCGGCACTCTCGGCCGGGGCGATGCGGCGCAGCAGCAAGCCCGCGGTCAGGGCCATGACGAACATCAGCACCGCGTACACCGCCGAGGGGATGGCCATCCGGGTGCTGTCCAGCAGCGAAGGACTGAGGGCGATGGCCATCGCAAGCGTGGTGTTGTGCATGCCGATCTCGAAGCAGGTGGCGACGGATTGCCGGTGGTCGCCGCGGACCAGCCGGGTCGCCCCGTAGCCGATGATGAGAGAGATCGCGCCGAAGAGGAAGACGACGAGACCGACGTCGGCGAGATAGCCGAGCACGTTGTCCCGCTCGGCGGCGACCGCGACGATGATGATGCCGATGAGTACGGCCACCGCCGTCACCTTGACCACCCGGGTGGAGCGCTCCGCGAAGTCCGGACGACGGTGCCGGACCAGCATCCCCGCCGCGACCGGAACCAGCACGACGAGGAAGACCTGCAGCGTCTTGTCGAAACGCAGCCCCAGCGCCTCGTCCGTGCCGGTCATGAAATGGTCGAGGGAGAGATTCACGACGATCGGCAGCGTGACGACGGCGATGACCGAATTGATGGCGGTCAGCGTGACGTTGAGGGCGACGTCGCCACCGAAGAGATGGCTGAAGATATTGGCCATCGTGCCACCGGGGGAGGCCGCGAGCAGCATCATCCCCACGGACAGCGCGGGAGTCAGATCGAAGACCAGCACCAGGCCCAGACAGGCGGCGGGCAGCAGCACCAGCTGACAGACGAGCGCGACGGCCACAGGCCGCGGATACGCCGCGATCCTGCGGAAGTCGGTCACGGACAGGCCGAGTCCGAGACCGAACATGATCAGGGCAAGGACGGCAGGAAGCAGATAGGTGGTCAGCGGCGAGTCCACGGAAGCAGCCTCCGGGAGGCTGCTTCAAAAGTCCACGACCACACAGAACAGCTCGCCCATGGTTGCCGCGGATGCTCAACGAGCTATGGCCGCATCCGACACGACGACGTGCGCAACCTGGCGAGGCGTCGGCGCCTTGGAGCCTCTTCTGTGCAGGCCTGGGCATTCGGGCGCACCGGTTGGGTGTCCGGCGCGGCCACGCTGTTCGTCTCCCGGAGGGCGGTGGATCCCCATCTGGCGTGCAGCTAACGGAAGTTGACCTGATGAGTTGATCCTCTGGTGGACTGAGCACCGGTACTCATGCGGGCGGTGGCCGGCGGCCTGCATGGTACAGACATGCGATCAATTCTCTTCACGAAGCCCTTGCTGGCGGCCGCGCTCGGCGGCGTCGTCGTTCTGGCCGGCTTCGGCGCGCAGAATGTCACCGCCGATCAGACCTCCGCGGTCAGCACCGTCGCGGCGAGCGACGACGCGGAGGCACGGTTCTTCGAGATGGTGAACCTCATCTCGCAGAGTTGTGCCCCGAAGGCCTCCAGCGGCATCGATACCGTGGCATCGGCCTCCGTGGCCGACGCCGCGGCAGCGGAGCCGACCCCCGACTCCACCTTGCCCGTCCTGGTAGACCCGGTGCCGCTGACCGCGGCAGAGACGTGCGCCGCCCAGAGGCACCAACTGCGTATCAGCAGGGCGTTCTCGGGGATGAATACGGCGACGTACGAGGAGATGCGGGACAAGCTGGTGAGCCTGAAGTATCCGGCGGCACGGATCCACCGCATGCCCGACTTCTCGGGCGAGCCAGTGGCAAGGATCGACCTGCGCATGGGGGCCGAGCACTTGGCTGTGGAGGTCACCGACATCAACAACGGCGTGATGGTTGAGGCGTTCGGCGCTCCGGATGGCGTGAGCGTGACGGAGGTTCGGCTCGAGCGGCGGTTGGACCGGCCCACATCCTGAGGCACCTGCCGGGGCCCCGCATGGGCCCACCCCTCGGGTCGCTCGGAGAGCGTCGGCCGAAAAAAGGCAAGGAGGACTCTCTCCTTGCCACTCCCAACTTATAGCGCGTTGGGGGGCTTGCCACAAGACCCGGGTCGCGGCGCAGAATCATCGGCCGATGACAGAGTTGGAGGCGCCGGTGATTCGATCGGCCACCGCAATGCAAGGTAGTAAGGCTGCCTCGGAGGTATCGCAGTGAGTGACCAGTACGTGTTGGACCTCCGAGAGGCCGACGAGACGCAGGTCGCGGTCGTTGGCGGCAAGGCCGCGCATCTGGGCGGCCTGTCGCGGATCGATGGCATCCGAGTGCCGGGCGGCTTTTGCGTGACGACGGACGCCTTCCGGCGGATCATGGCGGAAGCGCCGTCGATCGACGATCGCCTCGATCAGCTGTCGCGCTTGAACCCGGACGACCGGGAGGCGATCCGCACGCTCAGCGCGCAGATTCGTCGGACCATCGAAGGGATCGCCATCCCGGGCGATCTCGCGGCGGCGATCACCCGCGCGCTCGCCGAGTTCGGTGAGGAAGCCGCCTACGCCGTCCGGTCCAGCGCGACGGCGGAGGACCTGCCGACGGCTTCCTTCGCCGGCCAGCAGGACTCGTACCTGAACGTCGTGGGGCCGACGGCGATCCTCCAGTACGTCAGCCGGTGCTGGGCCTCGCTGTTCACCGAGCGAGCCGTGACCTATCGCCAGCACAACGGCATCGGCCACCGTACGGTCCACATGGCCGTCGTCGTACAGCAGATGGTCTTCCCGCAGGCGGCCGGCATCCTGTTCACGGCCGACCCCGTCACGGGCAACCGGAAGGTCGCCACCGTGGACGCGGGCTTCGGCCTCGGGGAGGCCTTGGTCTCCGGACTGGTGAACCCGGATGTCTTCAAGGTGCGACATGGTGAAGTCGTCGCCAAAGCGATCGCCGCAAAACAGCGTGCCGTTCACGCCCTGCCGGCGGGCGGTACGCGGGAAGTGGCGGTCGACTCGCAGCGGCAGAAGGAGCCGGCACTGACGGATGCGCAGGCCGTGCGGCTCGTGCGGCTCGGGCGGCGGATCGAGGCGCACTTCGGTCGCCCGCAGGACATCGAATGGTGCCTGGTCGACGATGGTTTCCAGATCGTCCAGAGCCGGCCGATCACGACGCTGTTCCCCATCCCCGAGTCCGGCGACCAGGAGAACCACGTCTACGTCTCCGTCGGTCATCAGCAGATGATGACCGACCCCATGAAGCCCCTGGGCTTCTCCACGTGGCAACTGACGGCCATGGCACCGATGCACGAGGCCGGCGGGAGGCTGTTCGTCGACGTCACCCGGCGCCTGGCATCGCCCGCGAGCCGCGTCGGCCTCCTGGACATCATCGGAAGAGGCGATCCGCTGGTCAGGGATGCTCTGGAGACCGTCCTCGACCGCGACGATTTCGTCCCTTCGCTCCCGGACGCGGGTCCCGGAGGGCTGCCGGCCAGCGGTGCGCCCGACCCGCTCGTGACCGATCCGGCTATCGTCGCCGAGCTGATCAAGCGCAGCCAGACGTCCATCGCCGCCCTGGAGCGCGACATCCGCACAAAGTCCGGACCGGCGCTGTTCGGCTTCCTGCTGGAGGCCTTCGAGGAGCACAAGCGGGTCCTCAGCGATCCGCTGAACATGCAGGCGATCATGGCGGGGATGGAGGCCACGTGGTGGCTCAACGACAAGCTGCAGGAGTGGCTGGGCGAGAAGAACGCGGCTGACACGCTCACGCTGTCGGCCCCCGACAACGTCACGTCGGAGATGGGACTGGCGCTGCTCGACGTCGCGGACGTGATCCGCCCGTATCCAGAGGTGGTGGCGTTCCTACAGGGCGTTGAGGACGAGGGCTTCCTTGACGAGCTGGCGAAGCTCACGGGCGGGACCGAAGCGCGCGACGCCATCGAGACGTACCTCGACCGGTACGGCATGCGCTGCGTCGGCGAGATCGACATCACGAGGCCACGTTGGCGTGAGCGCCCCACCACACTCCTGCCCGTGATCCTCGACAACGTCAGGAACTTCGAGCCGGGCGCCGCCGAGCGGCGCTTCGAACAAGGGCGGCAGAAGGCGCAGAAGAAGGAACAGGACGTGCTGTCACGCTTGCGGGCCCTGCCGGACGGGGACCGGAAAGCCGACGAGGCCAAGCGGATGATCGACCAGGTCAGGACCTTCATCGGGTACCGGGAGTACCCGAAGTACGGCATTGTCAGCCGCTACTTCGTCTACAAGCAGGCTCTGCTGGAGGAAGCCGAGCGCCTCGTGCGGGCAGGGGTGCTTCCTGAGAAGGAGGACATCTTCTACCTCACGTTCCAGGAACTGCACGACGTCGTCTGCTCGAACCAGGTGGATGACCAGCTCATCCAGCAGCGCAAGGACGCGTTCCGGTCGTACCACGCGCTGACGCCGCCGCGTGTACTCACATCGGAGGGCGAGGCCCTCACCGGGGCGTACCGGCGCGACGATGTGCCGACCGGCGCCTTGGTCGGCCTGCCGGTTTCCGCCGGGACCGTCGAGGGCCGGGCCCGCGTCATCCTTGACATGGCGGAGGCCGATCTCGAAGCGGGCGACATCCTGGTCACGACCTTCACGGACCCCAGTTGGTCGCCGCTGTTCGTCGGAATCGCGGGCCTGGTGACGGAGGTGGGCGGCCTGATGACCCATGGCGCGGTGATCGCCCGGGAGTACGGCTTGCCGGCCGTCGTGGGCGTGGAGCAGGCCACCCGGCTGATCCGGGACGGGCAGCGGATCCGCGTGCACGGGACCGACGGGTACGTCGAGATCCTGCCGTGAGCGACCACACCCAAAAGACCCCTCCACGGCCTCCGACTGACCGACACCTAGCAGTTGATGACCACCCCTTCGCCCGGGAAGTGCCTCCCTCGCTGCCACGCGCGGGAAGCGGCGACGTCACCGGGATCGCGCTGTCGGTGGACGGCGGACGGCGGGCGTAGGGGGGGGGGCGGCACGGTCGCAGGGGGGGGCGGTGCTCCTCACCCTTCGGGGCGGCGGGCGGCGATCAGCACGTATCCGATCTCAGGTGTCCACTCGAGCCGCCGCCCCTCCTCCAGCCTCCGCTCGAACTCTTCCTCACCGATCGCCCGCACATATTCCTCGCGGCAGTCTTCCGCACCGGCCACGAAGTGGCGGCTCGAGCGGCGGGTCTGGTCGCTGACGTCGGTGACCTCCAGGGGTTCGAGGCCGGCCTCCCGCAGCAGCGCGCCGTACTCGTCGATCTTCACCATGGAATAGGTCTCGTCCGACGTCTCCGCCTTGGGCTGGCCGTCGCCTCCGTCGTCGGGCAGGGACGGCTGTGCGATGTCGGCGAGTGCCAGCCGGCCGCCGGGACGCAGCACGCGGGTGATCTCCTTGAGCGCCCGCAGCTTGTCCGGCATGTGCATCATCGACTCCAGCGACATCACGCGGTCGAACGTGCCGTCCGGGTAGGGAAGGCTCATGGCGTCGACCGTCTCGAAGGAGACCGAGCCGGCCAGGCCGATCGCTTCCCGAGCGCGTTCGTTGGCGAGTGCCACTTGGCGGGAGCTGATGGAGATTCCCTTGATCGTCACCTGGTGGTCGCGGGCCAGTTGGAGCGCGGGTGATCCGATGCCGCAGCCCACGTCGAGTACGTGCTGACCGGGCCGCGGGTCGAGCCGCCGGATGACCTGCTCGGTCATCCGGTCGACGGCCTCCTCGAAACTGCTGTCGTCGTCGGGCCCGCTCCAGTAGCCGTAGTGGAGGTTGCCGTTCCACAACTTGGCCATGACGGTGGTGATCTCGTCGTACACATCGGCGACCTTGCTGCTGCTGGGCGCGTTCTCTGTCGTCATCGCGCGTCAACCTCTCTCAGTGGGTGCATGCGTGGTCGGGGGCGGCCGTCAGCTTCCGATGCTCTGGCCGAACCTGAAGAACCTGTCGGGGTCGTAGGCCTGTTTCACGGCGGCGAGCCGTGCGTAGTTCTCTCCGTAGTACGCCGTTCGCCAGTCCGCGAGGTGCGGGTCGGGAAAGTTGATGTAGTCCTCGGGAATGCCGTACCGGTCGCATACCGCGAACCCGTTGTCGGCCCAGGATTGTGCGGCCGCGCGGCTCTCCGCGTCAGGGGTGTCCTGGTTCAGGCCTACTGTGTAGCCGATGTAGTACTGCGACGTCCGGTGCACGTACGCGGTCTCCGAGCGGCCCACCCGGTTGGCCTGGCCGCCCAGGGCGAAGAAGGTCAGGTAGCGGAACTGCTCCTTGACACGGTCGGCGTCGAAAGCCTCGATCAGTTCCCGCACCGCGGTACGCGACAGCGGCCGGTCGGCGAGCCGTCCGCGGTCAACGGCGAAGTGGTAACGGGGGACCTTGGCTTCGGGGTTGCTGCCTGCCAGGTGGCACTCTTCGACGGAGTAGTCCTCGCACTCGTAGAACTGCATCGATGCCTGGTCGTAGGGGAGGTTGTCGGCGTCTTCGGTGGCCGGCCGGTGCCCGATGGCGTCGATCAGTTCGTCGCGAGCCCGCTCGAAGTCGGTCATGCTGCCCAAGAAGGCGCCGTGGATGAGGAGTTGGGGCACGGCCGTAGGTGTCGACTTCGCCAAGAAGATCGCCAGGGTCGAGCCCCAGGAGTCGGGGGCGTGCTGCAGCCACTCCAGATAGGAGTGGGTGACATCGACGGCGTGGTCCCAGTCCCAGGTCAGGTTGAAGTTCACCAGTGAGGGGATGGAGACCGGTCGGACCTGGAAGTCGGTGACGATTCCGAAGTTTCCGCCACCGCCGCCTCGCAGCGCCCAGAACAGGTCGGCCTCTGACTTCTCCGACGCCCGCACCACGCTGCCGTCGGCCAGCACCACTTCGGCGGACCGCAGCATGTCCGAGGCCAGGCCGTATTTGCGGGTCGCCCAGCCGATGCCGCCGCCGAGGATGTAGCCGCCAGGACACACGCTCGGGCACAGTCCGGAGATGGTCTGCAGGCCGTGCGGTGCCAGTTGGTGCACGATGTCCACGGCCTGCGCGCCCGGCCCCAGGTGGACCGATCCGTCACCGGGGCGGACCCGGTTCATCCGGGAGACATCGATGAGCAGGCCCGGTGTGGTGGACCAGCCTGCGTAGTTGTGGCCGCCGCTGCGCGGGGCGACCGGCAGGTCGTGTTCGGCCGCGAAACGCAGACACCGCCCCACGTCCTGGGCCGTCTCGCAGTACGCGACGCACTGTGGACGGACGGAGTTGAACTGGCCGAGCACCATGGCCTTGGCCTGCTCGTAATCGCGGTCGGCCGGCAGAACGCACTCGCCGCGCAGCGCGCCGCGAAGTCTTCCCCAGGGAATGCGGTCGCCCGTCCGGCTGAAGGCCTGATGTGCCCCGGTGCTGACGGCGCCGGCCGCCGCCGCACCGGTTCCCAGGCGCAGCAAGGTACGTCGGTCCAACACGGAAGGATCCCTTCGGGTCGCGGGGTTGGTCGGTTCTCGGGGTGAGGGAGGTCAGCGCTTGGTCGCGCCGGCGTCGGCATCGCCGCACCAGTGGGTCAGGGCGCCGCGCAGGGCGTCGATGCCGTCGGCGTCCCCGGCCCACGCCACGTAGCCGTCCGGGCGGGCGAGGAGAATTTCGGGCAGCCGGACTCGGCCTTGGGCGAGGCTGCGGGTGGCGCGGACCCGCCCGCCCCAGCCGTCGGCCGCGAGGGCCGCGCCACGGCCGTCGGGCGACTGGTCGAGCAGGACGAACCGCCGCTGCCGGAACAGTTCGAACAGCCGGCCGCCGTGGCCTTCGCGGCCGTGCAGGGTGGCATCCGGGACCCGGGTGCCCACCAAGGCGTTGTGCCGGGCCTCGCGCGGCGGAGGATAACGCAGCGTGAAATTGGCGAATTCCTTGAGCACCGGCGTCTGCAGCGGCCCGAAGCGGCCGCCCTTCATGATGAGCCACCGTGCAAGCCGGGCCGGTGGGGAATCCGAGGTCTCGAAACGGAAGTTCATGTCCGTCTTGCGCAGGGTGGCCTCCGCGATCGGCAGCCGCTCCTGCTCGTAGGAGTCCAGCAGTCCTTCGGGTGCCCACCCGTGCAGTTCGGCCGCCAGTTTCCAGCCGAGGTTCATGGCGTCCTGGATGCCGACCTGCAGCCCCTGCCCGCCGGAGGGTATGTGCGTATGGGCGGCGTCCCCGGCCAACAGCACCCGCCCGCGGCGGTATTGGGTGGCGTGCCGCTGCGCGCTGCGAAAGCGGGACAGCCACAGTGGGTCATAGGGGGCCAGGTCGATGCCGAGAATGGAGCGGATGCTGTCCGAGGCGTCCTCGAGCGTCAGTGACTGCTCCACCGGGATGGCCATCTTCTCCCGGTCGAGGATGATGAGGCGGAAGGTGCCGTCGCCGAAGGGGTAAGCGGCAACCATGCCCCGCCGGGTGATGCGTGCGTAGACCTCCGTTTCGGGGGGATTGCCCAGTGGGGCGTCGACGATCATCAGGGACTGGTGGTAGTCACGGCCGGGAAAGGAAATGCCGACGCTGCGGCGTACGGTGCTGCGGACTCCGTCGCAGCCGACGAGGAAATCCGCGGTCTGCGTCCGGCGGGTGCCGTTGGCGCCGGTGATCTCGACTCGTACGGCATCCGGTTCCTGGTGCACGGCCGTGACTTCGGCTCCGCGTTCGATCTGCGCGCCTTCCTCCAGCGCCGCCTTTTCCAGCAGCTCCTCGGTGCGTAGCTGCGGGATGATGAGGATGTAGGGGAACGGGGTGTCGAGGCGGCGATAGTCCAGGTGCCCGCGCAGGTCCCCCAGCGGCGGACGCGTACAGGGCAGCCCCGCATCGAGGTAGGGCTCCATCTGCCGGCGCATGTCCAGCAGTTCCATGGTGCGGGGCATCAGGCCGAAGGCCCGGGAGTACGGGGAGGGCCGGCGCCGCTTCTCTACGACGTGACACCGGATGCCCAAGCCGCTGAGTTCGCCGGCGAGGGCGAGGCCGGTGGGACCGGCTCCGGAGATGATGACGGTGGGCGGGTCGGTGGACACGGGGGCTCCTGAGGGTGCTCTGCCGAAGGGGGCCAGGCGCGCGGGCGGCTAGGGCAGCCGGACGCTGTCGCGGATGTTGCCGCGCAACGGGGTCGGGGCCGCCCTCGTTCCGCGGGGGAGCAGACGCATGGGCAGGCCGTGGCTGGGCACCAGCGAGACGCGCATCGACCGGTTCACCTGGGTATCCGGCACCAGCGTGGGCCGGAATTTCCGCAACAGCAGCGCCAGTACGGTCTTCATCTCCAGCATCGCGAAGTGCCGGCCCACGCAGTTGTGGGCGCCGGCCCCGAACGGCAGGTACTCGTAGATCGACGGGCTCTCCCGCTCCCAGCGGGACGGGTCGAAGGCCAGCGGATCGTGGTAGGTCTCCTCGAGCCGGTGGGTGACGTAGGAGCTGAAGAAGACCATGGCGCCGGACGGCAGTTGATACCTGTCGAAGGGGGTGGGCCGTGAGGTGTAGCGGATGAGCATCGGGGCGGGCGGCAGCAGACGCAGCGTCTCCTTGAGGACGGCGTCCAGCAGCGGCAGCCGGTTCAGTTGCTCGTCGTCGGGCGGCCCGTCGCCGCAGACGGCGCTGACTTCGTCGACCACGTCGTTCATCAGGTGCGGATGCTGGTCGAGCAGCAGGAGGGTCCACATCAAGGTGGCCGTGCTGCTGTCGTGGCAGAAGGCGGTATAGGCCTCGCCGACGAGTTCGGCCTCGGTCAGTCGGCTGCCGTCGTCGTCCACGGCGTGGACCAGACTCGTCAGCACATCCTTGCCTGCTGCTTCGCCCGCACGCCGTTCCCGGACCATCTCCAGCAGCAGTGCTTCGATCTCCTCGCAGGTGCGCAGGGCCGTTCTGAACGGACTGGCCGGCAGGTCGTAGGGCGCCAGCAGGGTCAGGGGTGAGGCGGCCACGCGCAGCAGTCGGCTGATGAGTCCCTGCAGCCGGTCGATCCTGGCGGGGGCATCGATGTCGAACACGGTGCGCATAGCGGTGAGCATGATGATGCGCGCGAGGGCGTCGTGCATCGGTATGACGTCCCCGGCGCGCCAGCCGGACAGGCATCGGTCGGTCACATCGGCGATGGTCTCCCGGTGCACCAGGACGCGGCGGGAGGTGAAGGAGGGCTGCATGAGCCGGCGATGTTTGCGGTGCGGATCCCCGTTGCGTCGCAACAGGCCGTTGGTGAGCCGGTAAAAGGAACTCTGCTCCGGAATCCGTACCTCGCGGAAGGAGTCGGCGATGAAGACGTCCGGCTCCGCGAAGATCTTCTTGAGGTATTCGGGGCCGAACGCGAAAACGTGCCGCGGGTGTCGCGGATCCCAAGCGCTGGCCTGACCGTAGCGGGCGTACTGGCGCATGAAGTATTCGGCTGGATCGCCCAGCATCCGCAGCCCCCTGGTCCGCCAGCCCACCAGGGGTATCTGCATGGGGCCGGGGAGCTGTACGGGTGCTGAGACGGCCGTAGCGTTGTTCATGGAGTCTCCAGGCGTGGTCCATGAAAGGGGTCTCGTAAGCCGGTAGCCGCGGTGGGGTGGGGGGTTATCGCGACCGTGGTCGGCAGCGTACAAGCGGCCGTAAGAGACCGGTGCGGCAAGGAAAGAAGCCGGAAAGAACTGGAGACCTACCGCGGGTGGTCATGATGCTGACCGGGCCGGCGGGCAGTGCCCGCTCGGCCCGGACGACGAAATGCACTGCGGAACGGTCAGATTGAAGGGTCTGCGTCGGATTCGAGTATGTAGCCCCGTCCCCAGGCGGTCTGCAGGACAAGGCCCACCGGGCGGATGCGTCGGCGGATGCGCATGATGTGCAGGTCGAGGGCGTTTCGCGTGCTGCATGCTTCGCGCTCCTCAAGGCATTCCAGGAGTTCTTCGCGGTGGACGAGCGACTGGAACGCATTGGTCATGCACTCAAGCAGCGAGGTCTCCACGGGGGAGATGGTGACCACCCGATCGCGGTATTTCAGTGCGCCGCTGGGATCCACGCGCGGCACGGTGAATGGCTGGGACTTGGCACGGAGCGCCGCTACGCGTGCTTGCAGATCGGCTTTGCTGATGGGTGCGCGCACCCAGTCCTCTCGTACGTCGGAACACAGAGGTGCGGGCGCTCCGCCCTCTATGACGAGCAGGCGAAGTTTTCCTTCCTCGATGCATCGTCTTCTCTTAGCGGACTCCGCTGGCCATCGCAGAAGTTTGACTTGGACTTGAGTTCGCCTCAATGGACTCGCCCTATCAATCTCATGGATCCGTCAGCCCAGGCCGGGTGCGGGGCAACGGCCCGGCGCCGGGGACATCCTCAATTCCCCGGGAGAGACACGGGCACTTGCCGGCGGCGAAAGGGGCTCAGTTCAAGGGGCTCAGTTCAGCGTCGTCGCGTCTCCTCCCTGACCTCGGCGATGAGTTTTTCGAACGCTTCCCAGTCGACGTGCGGAGGCTCTTGGGAGCGCCGTGCGAGATAGGCGTCCGATGCCCGGTCGAAGCTGCGGAACAGCGCGTCCACGTCCACCGGTTCGAGTCCCATGAGTACCGGCCGTCCGGTCAATCGGAAGACGGTGCCCGCGGCTTGGGTGGTCGGCTCCAGGATGCCGGGCAGCATCATGGAACGCTGGTCTGCCAGTTGCTCGTCGTGCTGGTGCCACAGCAAGGAGGCGCTGACGGCCCTGGAGAGGGAGCCCGGCGCGGGAAGGACGGACGTGATGAGGAAGGCCTCCCGCGTCCATTGGGCGAGGCACCGGAGGCTGACGGGGTCGCCTCCCTCGTCGAGGAAGCTGAGCAACGGGGTCGCGGCCTGCGCACCGAAATGGGCGAGCAGGCCTTCGATCCGTTCTTCTTCGTTGCCGTGGGCGGTCACAGGACACGCTCCCTTTCTTGTTCTCCCGGTTTCCCCCGCAGGGTCCAGATGCTCCGGGGCCGGACAGTGATCCTGGCTCGCCAGTACGTTCGTACCCGGGTGTCGACGCGACGTTCGTCCGGGTCGAAGACCAGGTCTTGGGAGGCGGGCTTCTTCCGGAAGAGCTCTTTCCAGAAGTCCTCCATGCCTTCGGCGCCGTAGACCTGGTCGTCCACCGTGGCGGTGCCCTGTACGAGCACGGCGGGCGGGTCACTCAGTCCGGTCCCGACGAACTCCGTGAACGACAGCGCGACGCGGGGGTCACGCTGGATGCGGTAGAGCTTGCTGGGGATGATGATGCCGCTGCTGAGGATGAAATCCCGCTGGTCGGGACGCCACAGGTGCAACATCGGTGCGGTGATGGGGCGTTGCTCCTCGCGGGACAGCGTCGTCATCTCGCAGGTGAGGGTGCGGGCGAACACCTCGCACACTTCGTGGGGCAGATCCTCGGTCACGTCTTCTCCGTCCTGTCGCCCTCGCGGGCTGCCAACGGCGTAGCGGATTCCTCTTCAAGGGGTGTGGATGGTGTCGGTTCGGGTGTGGCGAAGGTGAGCACTCCGGCAACCAGGGCCGCACCGGCGGCGGCGAGATAGCCGAGTGAGTAGTTGCCCAGGCTGCCGAGCGCGCCGAGTGCCGCGATCGACGCCAGGACCGCGAGGCCGGCCGCCGAACCGAGTTCCTGCGCGGTGTTGATGAGGCCGGAGGCGCGGCCGTGCTCGGCTTCGGGGACGGCGGTGGCCAGGGAAACCGTCGGCGCGTAGGACAAGCCGTTGCCGGCCGCGACCAGTGCCAGGCCAGGAAGAATGCCGCTCCAGTAGTTGCCGGTGCCGGAGGCGGTGAAGACCATGAGGAGCAGTCCGGCGGCGGCGACCAGAGAGCCGACCAGCAAGAACCGGCGGGCGCCGACCCGTTCGACGAGGGCACCGACCTTGGGCGAGATCAGCAGCACGATGAGGGTGATCGGCGCGAAGCCGAGTCCGGTCTGCAGTGGCCCGTAACCCATCTCCGTTTGCATGGTCAACGTGGTGAAGTACAGGGCCGATGTGGTGGCGCTGGCGTTGAGCATCAGGACCAGGTTGGCGACGGCCACATTGCGGCGCGCCAGCAACCGGCCCGGCAACACCGGGTCGGGGGCGCGCCGTTCGGCCATCACCAGGCCGAGAGCCAGCAGCCCCAGGACGAGCAGCCCGGTCGTCGTCAGCCAGCTCTTGCCGCCGGAGATGTCCGCGAGCAGGACGCTTGCGCCGCCCAGGGTGGCGGCGAGCAGGATCGCCCCCGGCACGTCGAGGCGTTCGGTCGGCTCGTCCGACGTGCGTCGCTTGCTGCCGGGCAGCAGCCGCAGGGCGGCGAGGACGACGAGGGCGCCGATCGGGACGTTGATCAGGAAGATGCCGCGCCACCCGATGTACTCGGTCACCACCCCGCCGATGAGCTGTCCTGCGATCGCTCCCGCCGAGGCGACGGCGGTCCAGATGCCAAGGGCGCGGTTGCGCAGCTCGCCTTCCCGGAAGGCGCCGACGAGCAGCGCCATGGCGCTGGGGGAGATCATGGCGGCCCCGACTCCTTGGCCCGCGCGGGCGGCGAACAGTTGCCACCCCTCCTGGGCGAGACCGCAGAGCAGGGACATGGCGGTGAAGACAACAAGGCCCGCGATCAGGAGCTTGCGCCTGCCGAAGAGATCACCGGCCCGCCCGGCGACGATCATGAGGCTGCCGAAGGCCACTGTGTAGGCGACGCTGGTGAGCTGCAGAAAGCCCACCGGTACGTCGAGTTCGGAGCGGATCGACGGTACGGCGATGTTCACGACGACGACATCGACGATCAGTACGAACTGTGCCGAGCACAACAGCCACAGCAGCGCACGCTGACGGCGGGTCCACGTAGCTTTCGCGGCCATGAGTGTCCTCTCGTTTCTGAACCGCCACTCAGTTTAGGGGTCCCCCGAGGGCCGCCCGCGAGATTGCTTTCAAGCCACTTCGGAGGTGCGCGGCGGCACGGGCTGCCGCATGCCGCCGGCCCGTGGCTGCGCACTCAACGCGTCCGGAGCGTCCTACCAGCGCACGGGCAGGGCGGCCGGGGCGCGCAGCACGGACCCCTGCTTCCAGGCGACGTCTTCCGGTGCCACGTCCAGGCTGAGGTGCGGCCGCCGCGTGATGAGCAGGTGCAGTCCGATCTGCAGTTCCGCGCGGGCAAGTTGGGACCCCAGGCAGAAGTGCGGACCGTGGTGGAAGGCCAGGTGCGGGTTGGGGCGGCGTCTCAGGTCGATGTTCTCCGGATCGGCGAAGACCTGCTCGTCCCGGTTGGCGGCGTTGTTGGACGGGACGACGGTCTCGCCGGCTCGCACCAGGTGCCCCGCGACGGTGACGTCCTCGGTGGCCACCACCGGGTTCCCGCCGTAGGAAAGCAAGGGGACGTAGCGCAGCAGTTCCTCGACGGCGTCAGGAATCTCTTCAGGGTTCGCCTGCAGTGACTTCAGCCGATCGGGTCGGGTCAGCAGCAGGAAGGTGAAGTTGGACAGTTGCGATGATGTGGTCTCGTATCCGGCGACGATGGCGCCGAACCCGAGGTTGACCAACTGTTCGTCTTCGAGGGGGACTTCGTACTCGCTCTGGCGGACCAGCTCGCCGAAGAAGGTGTCCGACGGTTTGCGGCGCTCGGCGGCGACCAGGTCGGTGAAGTAGCGCTGCACGCTGTTGACGGCGACTTGGATCTCATCGGGGGCGAACGCCGTGGTCGACACCACGGCATTGAAAAATGGCGCGAACTGGTCGCTGTCCTCGTACGGCACTCCGACGAACTCGCACACCACCTGCCCTGCCAGGGGCTGGGCGTAGGCAGTGACCAGATCGATCGGCGGTGTGCTACCCGCGGGACCGTCCAGCAGTGACTCGGCGATCTGCTGCACCCGTGGACGAAAGCGCTGTACGCGACGGGCGGTGAACGCCCGGTTGAGCAGGCGACGTAAGGCGGTGTGTTGAGGCGGGTCCATGTAACCCAGGCCGTCGGCCACCGGTTGCTCGAAGAAGCGTGGCGCTCCTGGCCGTACGGATGCCGTGCGGCTGAAGCGGCTGTCGGACAGCACGAAGCGGACGTCCTCGTAGCGTGTGATCAGCCAGGCGTGCCCTCCGTAGGGCAGGGTGACGCGGCTGATGGGGTCCTCGTGCCGCAGTCGGGCGTACTCCGGCTGGATCTCCAATGCAGGACAGGTGTGAAAGGGGTACGTCGGTGCGTGTGGTGCATGCGGTTCGCGCGGTTGTGTCACTTGGGAAGCTCCCGTCGTCTCAGCGGGGTCGAACACAGAACCGTGAATCCGCCGCCGCTTACTTCCCCCGGGGGCCGCAAATCAGGGGGGATTAGCCGATTCCCCATCGTGCCGATGCGTGCGCCGTGTACCTAGGAGCTCGTTGGTCCCAGTATCAACTCTGTCGCGATTCGGGTTGACAAGAACCTCACAAGGCGACAATCCGGGCGGCCTGTGGCTTGGGTTGCATGCTCGTTTCTGTTGCCGGTCCGACAGAACTGCCTGCGCGGACCCACTGGTGATTACGCCAACGGCGCCTGGGCGGCGGCATGTTCGGGAAGGCCGGACGTCCGCGGGCGATGGCGTCTGCGCGCTACGACCCGCGTCGCGACGTCGTTTCAGGCCGGTCGCCGAGCAGCCGCACGGCTGCGTCGGCCCGCGGGCGCCGCCGCCCGCCGTTTCGGTGGTGGCGGCGGGTATCCCGGCCGCACCGATGGACCACTTGCCGAAGTGCTTCGTGCGAGCACGCACCAATAGAGCCAGAACACGGTGACACTCCTCGCTCTCCTTTTATCCGGGGTGTGGAGCGTTGCGTCACCGCCGACGCCGGAGTTCAGTGCGGCGCCGACGGCGGGACGTCCGCGCCCTCTTCAGGACGTCGGGCGGGATGGAGCCGGGCCGGCGAGATCCACCAGCCAGCCTCGGGCGCTCAGATCGGAAGCCAGCTGTGCCGCTCTGTCGCGCGCCACGCTGATCTCGGCGGTGCCGAGCAGCTGACCGGACGTCCGGTCCATGGCGAAGTCCACGATGTTCATGCCTTTCGCCGTGACATCGGCCAGCAGCCGGGCGAGTTCGCCGGGGCGATCGTGCACGCTGACCCGGACGGTGTCGGTGGCGTAGCGGGCGGACCGGGTGTGGTGAGGGGCGGTCCGGCCGAGCATGGCGCGCAGCCGGCCATGGGCCGCAGCTTTGCCCTGACTGTCCGCTGTGGCGGTCACCACCTGTTCCAGAGCCTCCATCGCCCGGTGGATGTCGCCGTCCAGCCGCCGCAGGTGACGCAGCACCGCCTCCGCGTTGCCTGCCAGCAGTGCACTCCACGGCTCCACCGGCGCCGTCTGCGTCTGATCGGCGCCGTTCGTGTCCTCGGTCAGTGGGTGGGGTGGAGCAGGCTGGCCGGCCAGCAACGCCACGACCAAGTAGGGGAGTTGAGTGGTCCGGGCGGCGATCTCGTCGTGCTCCGCCGCATCCACCACCACCGGGGTCGCCCCGCTCAGCGCGACGAGCTCCAGCGCCTGATTCAGGGCCCGGCTGTCGGTCGCCTCGGTGGGGGTGAGCGCCCAGCGCCGGTTTCGAAAGAGGTCCAGGCGGGCGGCCAGCGGCCCGGCGCGTACGCGGTCCACCAGCGGATGGCCGCCCACATAGCTGCTCATGTCGCAGGAGCGCCGCAACGCTTCCTGCTGGGGCCGGAGTTTGACGCCGGCCACGTCGGTGTACGCCTGGGCGGCACCCTGCTTCTGCAACTGGCTCAGTGTCGGAGCGACCTCGTCCGCGGGCACCGCAAGGAGGGCGAGGTCGACCTGTTCCGCGGGAGGTTCGGGCGTGCCCGCACCCAGCGACGCGGCGAGCCGCAGCGAGTCCTGGTCGGCCTCGGCGAGATGGACGGCCACGCCGGCCGCGCGCAGGGCCAAGGCCGCCGACGTGCCCACGCAACCGGTGCCGACGATCAGCGCCGAACGCATTCGTCTCAGCCGTCCTTCGGGGAACCGGTCTCGCTGCGGGCCGCATGCCAAGGTGGCCTCAGCCCGAAGAAGGGGTGGAGTCCGACCGGCATCTGCCGCAGGTGCCGGGGACCGTGGGCGCTGCGCTCCGTCAAGATTTTCAACGTGCCTCCCATGGAATCTCCCGGCCTGGTGCGCCGCCGCTCGGAGCGGTTCATGACCTGATGTCCCCACCGGAATATGCCTGCTCGGCGCTCCTGCCGGAATGCGTTTGAAAGATTCCTGGCAGGACTGCGCTGTCACTCGCGTAATACGTGAGCGGGATCCCCTATGTGGGCAGCGGGTACCCCCGGGGCGCCGTGCGCGGAGCTCGCGGGGGAGTTTGCGAACTGTGGTTCAATAATGAGATGGGGCGCCCCAAGAAGATCTCCGACGACGCGGTACTGGCCGCCTGTGAGCAGGCCATCGGCCAGTACGGCCCGAGCTTCACCCTCGCCCAGGTGGCCGCGGAGGCAGGTGTCTCCGTGGGCACGGTGGCCGGACGGTTCGGTTCCAAGCACGGTCTGCTGGTGGCGATGATGGCGCAGGGCACGGCAGCCCTCGAGGCCCAGATGCGGAGCATCAGCGAAGCGCACAGCGATCCCCTGGTCGCCATCCGGGAATCGCTGGTGATCGCCACAGTCGGTGCCGACGACCCGGACACGGCGGCACAGCACCTGGCGCAACTGGGCAAGGAACTGGCCGACCCGACACTCCGCGAGGGGTTCGCGGCCCAGCGCCGGGCCGTACGTTCGGTGCTGACGCCGCTGCTGGAGTCCGCCGCCCTGCGGTACGCGCCTCCGGCCCATCAGGGGGCATGGATCCTGGCGGCCCTGGTCAACGGCCTCCTGCAGGAGTGGGCCCTGAGCGCGGAGGGCGAACTGGCCGAGCGGGTGCGCCAGGATCTCGACGCGGTGCTGCTCGCGTGGCGCGGGGCGGAGCGCACTCCGTGATCCGGCACCGCCGAGCCGGGGCTTGTTCGAAACCCTCCTCGCCCCTGCGTCCGGGGTGAACCTGACGAGCGCACACATGATCACCGTAAGGAGAGAGTGATGATGACATCCGCACTCCAGGACAAGGTCGCCGTGGTCAGCGGGGCCACCCGCGGTTGTGGCCGGGCGATCGCGATCGAGTTGGGCGCGTTGGGTGCCACCGTATTCGCGGCCGGGCGATCCACCCGCAGCCGGCGCAGCGAGATGAACCGGCCCGAGACGATCGAGGAGACCGCGGAATTGGTCTCCAAAGCCGGCGGGACCGGGATCGCGGTCCGCTGCGATTTCCTGAATCAGGAGGACGTCAACGCACTGCGCGACCGGATCGTTGCCGAAACCGGGGGACAGTTGGACGTACTCATCGACGACGTGTGGGGCGGCGACCCTTTCATCGACTGGGACACCCCCTTTTGGGAACAGGACGTGGAACGGTCGGTAGGCGCTTGGCGCAACGGCCTGGAGACGCATCTGCGGGCCCTGCACACCCTGCTCCCGCTGCTGACGGACAAGCCCGGCGGATTGGTGGTCGAGGTGACGGACGGCGAGACCGACGGCAATTCCGGCTCGCTCGTCTACGACCAAGTAAAGGCCGGCGTACGGCGCTTGGCGCTTGGACTGTCCGAGCAGCTGCCGAAGTACGGGGGCACCGCCCTTGCGGCCACGCCTGGTTTCCTGCGCTCCGAGGCGATGCTCGACCATTTCAAGGTCACCGAGAAGAACTGGCGCGCCGGCATCACCACGGATCCGAACTTCGTGCTGTCGGAGACACCACACCTGCTGGGGCGGGGTATCGCCGCGCTCGCGGCCGACGACAACCGCGCACGCTGGAACGGCCGTATCACCACCTCCCACGCACTGGCCGACGCTTATCAGGCCGACGATCTGGACGGCTCCCGCCCCGACTGGCCCCGCTGGCTGAAGGATGTGGTCTTCGGCGGACTTGACCCGGCACAGGTGGACCCGGCGGGTTACCGCTGACGCGCCTTTGAGCAGGGATTTCCAAGGTGCGTACGTAGCAAAGGTGCGTGCGTAACAAAGGCGTGCGCGTAACAAAGGCGCGTGCGTAACAACCGAATGCGCTCGGGGCTTTCCCGATGTCCCGGCCGCAGAAGGCCCATGCAGCCGCTGTCGCCCACGGTCCCCGACGGGGCCGTGGGCGCGGCTTGCCTGAACTGACAGATTTGCCTCTTCTGCCGGATGGCTCAGGGTCCCCAACCCCCAATGATCCGGCCTTCCTTCCACTCGTTGACAGAGTTTCCGGCCCCCGCCCCGAACCTTCCTAACATCGCTGGGGTATCGATGCTCGGCACGCCATTCCCGAGTGGAGGAACGCAGTGCGCATGGATCGGGACACCAAAGGCGGACACCACGGCGCCTTCGCCGCGGCGCCTGCCGCACCGGACCCGCGACTGCTCGCAGCGCAGGCAACCCGCCCGGCACTGCCTCATGAGCAGGTCCTGTGCCTGGCCCAGGAACTCGACCCCCAGCGCCCCGGCCTGACACTGGCCATGGCCTTCGAGCTCGAAGGGGGATGTGCCCCGGCGCCGCTGCTCGCCGCCCTGCGTGAACTCGTCCGGCGGCACGAGGCATTGCGCACCCGTTTCGTACGCGGTGAGGACCGGTGGCTGCGCGTGGTCGACGCGGCCGAGCGAGTCGATGAGGAGCCGGAGCGCTACTGCGACCAAGAGGCGCTGCCCCCGGCAGCCGATGCCACCGCGATCAAGGCGCTGCTGGAAGAACGCTGCCGGCAGTACCCGGACCTGTCCGAAGGTGCCCTGTTCCGGGCCACGGTGCTCGTAGCACCCGACGATGACACCGCGCCGCTGAGGCTGGTCGTCCGCGCCCATCACACCGTCGCCGACCTGTGGGCGGTGGGCGTGCTGCTGATCGAGCTCTGCGAGCTCTACCGACACAATCCCGAAGCGCACGACCCGGTGTTGCCCCCGGCGGTGCCCCTGACCCACGCGCCGGTGCCGGCCGCCCGCCTTGAGCGGGCGCGGCGGTTCTGGACCGGCCTGTGGCAGGACGGGCACGACCCCCTGGACCTACCGCGTACGACCACGCCACCCGACCCCGTCCCCTCGGGGATGTCCCGGGCGACGTGCCGGGTCCCCGTCGACTTCGGGGAACCACGGACGAGTGCGCTGCGCGAGTTCGCCAAGGACTGCGGTGTCTCGAGCTATTCCGTCCTGTTCGCCGCGCAGGCCCTTGCTCTGGCCCGCCTCGGCGGCAGTGCCAGGACACCCCTGGCGGTATCCACGCACGGGCGCGACGGCACCAACGCACGCGCGGTCGGGTACGTCCTGTCCACGGGTGTCTTGCCGGTCGACACCCGCTCCGGAACCGCCCGGGACTACGTCCTGCGGGTGCACCGGATGCTGCGCGGCGCGCTGGCCAACCAGTGCCTGAGCTATCCGGATCTGGTGGCGTCGGCCGACGGCGCGAGCCCCGCCGGCATGCCGGTGCCGGAAGCCACCCTGGCGATGTTCCAGGATCCCGCGGGTCTCAAGGGCCTGGGCGCAGCCCTCTTGTCGCAGGCGACGATCCCGCCAGGCAATCTGCTGCGCACCGTCGTCCCGCCGGTCAGCGTCGGGCCGTGGCTGCTGGCCACGGCCCTCGCCGACGACGGCCGGAAGTTGTCCGGATTCGTGGACGTCGACCCGGCACACCATCCGGCATGGCTCGCCGAACGGATGGCGCAGCTGCTGCCGAACGCCGCCGACGCCCTCATCACCCATCCCGAGACACCCGTCGACGCCCTGGACGGCGTCTCATCGGCGGACCGCGAGCTGCTGGCGTGCTGGAGCAGCTCGGCGGCGGAGCCGGGGATCAGCGAAAGCACCTTGCACGGTGAGGTGTTGGACGCGGCGGCACGGCACCCGGACCGTGTCGCGGTGATCTCAGGCGACAGCGAGTTGACCTACCGCGAACTCGCCGAGAGCTCCGCGGCCTTCGCCGCGGCGGTGCGGAGCGGCGGAGCGGTCACGGGCGGCACCGTGGGCATCCTGCTGTCCCGGGGACGGGATCTCGTCCCGGCGCTGCTGGGCGTCCTGCGGGCCGGCTGCGCGTACGTCGGTCTGGATCCTTGTACGCCCTTCTCCCGCCTGGACCGCGTGGTGACCCAGGCCGGCTGCGCCACGGTGATCACCGACGAGGCGAGTGAGGATCTCGGCCGGGCGCTGCCCTGCCGGACGTTGCCCGCGGCCGATGTGCCGGCACGGCCCGCCGCGGCGATGCCGGCCGAAGTCGATGTCGCCCCCGACTCCCCGGCGTACTTGATGTTCACATCCGGCTCGACCGGGCGCCCCAAAGGGGTGGCGATCTCGCACCGGTCCGCCGTCAATCTGATGCGGTTCGGCCGGCGGAACTTCACCGGGGACGAGCTGCGCGAGTCCCTCGCGGTCAGCGGCGTCCACTTCGACCTGTCGGTGTGGGAGATCTTCCTGCCGCTGTCCGCCGGCGGGCGGGTGCGGCTGCTGGACAACGCCCTGGAGCTGATCGACCGGGCGCAGCCACCGCCCGGCACCTTCCTGAGCAGCGTTCCCTCCGCCGTGGCCACCTGTGTCAAGGAGCGGGCGCTGCCGCCGGGACTCAGGCTGATCACCATGGGCGGGGACACCATCGGCGGAACCCTGGTCAGGGACATCGCCGCTCAGTGCCCGCAGGCCCGGATCGTGGCCATGTACGGGCCGACCGAGACCACCACCTACATGACCTGGTCCGAAGTCGGCCCGGCCACGGGCGACCCGGTGCCGTTGGGCCGCCCGTTCGGCGGCACGACGCTGAAGGTGGTGGACGAACAGCTGCGGGAGGTGCCCCTGGGCGCCACCGGCGAACTGCTCATCGGCGGCCCCTGCGTGGCGCTGGGCTACGTCGGCGAAGCGGCGCTCACCGCGGCCCGTTTCATCCCCGATCCCGACCGCCCCGGCGAGCGCCTCTACCGATCCGGCGACCTGGTGCGCTGGCGTCCGGACGGGCTGCTGGACTTCGCCGGCCGGGTCGATCACCAGGTGAAGATCCGCGGCTTCCGCATCGAACTCGGCGAAGTCGAAGCAGGCCTGCGCGAGACGGCACCCCTGCACGAAGCCGTCGTACACGCCGTCGACAGAGGCGCGGAGCGCCAGCTCCTGGCCGCTCTGGTCCCCGCCGAGCCGGTACCGGAGGACCCCACCGTCTGGCTGCGTGAGGTACGCGAGCGGCTCGCCACCCGGGTGCCGGGGTACATGGTGCCCTCCGAGTACGCGGTGCTCGCGCAGGTCCCGAAGAACCGCAACGGCAAACCCGACCGGCAGCGCCTGGCGCTGCTGCCCGCCGTGCGGATCGGGCACGGCGAGGACGCCCCCCTCAGCGGAGCGGTACAGGAACGGCTTGGCGGGCTCTGGCGCGAGCTGCTCGGCCTGCCCGCCGTCGGCGCCCGGGACGACTTCTTCGCGGTGGGCGGCCACTCGTTGCTGCTGGCCCGGCTGGCCCGGCTCGTCGCCGCTGAGTTCGGCGTCGACGTCCAGGTGGCCCAGCTGTGGAACGCCCGCACCATCGCCGACCAGGAAGCCGTGGTGGCCGCGGCACCCGGCTGCGCGCCCGGCCATGTCGACCGGCCCGTACGCCGCCTGGATCGCAGCCGCCACGTGCACCAGCCGCAGACCTGGCAGGAGGCCCGATGACCACCATCCCGATCCAGGGCGATCTCACCTTCCCCAGCAGCCCGGGACAGCGGCGGCTGTGGTTCCTGCACCAGGTGAGCCCGGAGTCCGTGCCCGCCTACGCGCTCGCCGTCCGCGTCGATTTGCACGGCGAACTGCACCACGACGACCTGCAGTACGCGCTCAACCAGCTCGCGACCCGGCACGAGGCGGTGCGCACCGCCCTGCGCCAAGACGAGGACGCACTGCACCAGGTCGTCCAGGAAGGTGTCTCCCTCGTCTTGCAGGAGGTGGACCTGAGCGGCCACAGCGCCGAGGACCGCGAGCTCGAACTCGCCCAGTTGCTGCGGCACTTGGCACGGCGGGGATGGGACCTGGGCCGGGCCCCGCTGCTGCGCGCCACCGTGGTGCGGCTGAGCGCGGAGCACGCGGTGCTGGGTCTGTGCGTGCACCACGCTGTGTGCGACGGCCTGTCGCTGCAGCTGCTGCTGAAGGAGGTACTCGAAACCTATCGGCAGAGGCGTACCGGAGAGGCGCCTACCGAAGGTGAAGTGCCGCTGCAGTTCGCCGACTTCGTCGTCTGGAACGCGGGGGGAGAGGACCCGGACGACGCCTGGCGAGCCCGGCACCAGGAGCTGCTGGACGCCTGGTGTGAGCGCCTGGCCGGGCTCCCGGACGGCATCGACCTGCCGATAGACCGGCGCCGTCCGGCGACCCAGAGCTTCGAGGGCGCCCGGTTGCCCGTCACGCTCGGACGCGAGGACACCGAGCGGCTGCGCCGGGTGGCCACCGACCACGGCGTCAGCCTCTCCTCGCTGCTCTTGACGGCCTACCTCACCGTGTTGCACCACGCCACCGGCAGCGACGACATCGCGGTGGGCATTCCGGTGGCCAACCGCTGCCGCCCTGAACTGGACGCCACAGTCGGCTACTTGGCCAATACGTGCGTGCTGCGCACCCGGTTCGGTGCCGCGCGCAGCTTGCGGCAGCTCACCCGCGAGGTGCACGAGGACATCGGGTGGCTGATGCAACACTCCGACCTGCCCTTCGGTGATCTGGTGGAGGCGCTCAACCCCCCTCGGCTGCTGGACCGTAATCCGCTGTTCTCGGTGATGTTCGGCTTCCAGCCCGACGCGGCCCGCCGCTACCAACTGCCGGGCCTGCAAGCGGAGTGGGCCGACCTGGACACCGGCACCGCCCGGCTCGATCTGTCCCTGTTCCTCTTCGAAGAACCCCATGGCACCGTCAGCGGGTTCCTGGAGTACGCCACCGCGCTCTTCGACACCGCCACCGTCGAACGGCTGGGGCGCTACCTGCACCTGGTCCTCGCGTGCCTGGCCGACCGCCCCGACTGCGACGTCTCCACCGCCTTGTCGCAGGCGGCCACGCCGTGGCCCCGGCCCGCCGCGCACCCCGGTGATGCGTCCACTGTGGCCGACCGCATCGCGGAACAGATACGGATCCGGCCCGACGCGCCCGCACTGCGGGACGAGACCGCCGCGTTGACCTACCGGCAACTCGACGCCTGCGTCTGTGCCGCGGCGGCCCGGCTGCGGGCAGCGGGCGCCGGGCCTGGCCGGAGCGTGGCGGTGCACACCCCCCGCGGTATCGGAACGGTCGTCAGCATGCTCGCCGCCTGGCGCACCGGCGCCGTGTACGTGCCGCTGGACCCGGCGCTGCCCGCCGAGCGGCGACGGCTGATCATCCGGCAGGCCGCCCCGGCCGTTGTCGTGACCGCACCGGAGGGCGGAGAGGGGCCGCAGCAGCCGCCGGTCGAGCACGATGCCGACGCCGCCGTGCTGGTGCCGGTCGACAGCCTGTTCCAGCCCGCGGCGAAGGGGGCGGACGGAGCGGAGGGTGATCGGGTGCCCCACCGGCCCGAAGCCGTCGCGTACTTGATGTTCACCTCCGGCTCGACCGGCGAGCCGAAGGCCATTGCCGTCACCCACGCCAACCTCGCCTATTTCCTCGCAGCGGTCACCGACGTGACAGGTCTTGCCGACGACGACACGCTGCTCGCGCTGACCACACACGCCTTCGACATCTCCCTGCTGGAACTGCTAGCTCCGCTGAGCGTCGGCGGCACCGTGGTGGTCGCCCCCCAGTCGCTGCTGCGCAACGGAACGGAGTTGCGCCGTCGGCTGGACGCGCCGCAGGTCACGGTGGCCCAGGCGACGCCGGCGACCTGGCGGCTGCTGGCGGACGCGGGATGGCGGCCCCGGCCGGACTTCACGGTGCTGTGCGGGGGCGAGGCGCTCCCGCCGGACCTGGCGGACATCCTGGCCGAAGGTGCCGCCGCCTGCTGGAACCTGTACGGCCCCACCGAGACCACGGTGTGGTCCTGTGCCGGCCGGGTCCGCGGCGGCGCCCCCGTCCATCTGGGCCACCCGCTGCCCGGTACCACCGTGGTCATCGTCGACGGGGACATGGAGCCGGTGCCCGAGGGCACCAGCGGCGAACTGCTCATCGCGGGCCCTGGTGTCGCGGCCGGCTACGCGCACCGTGGCGCTCTGACGGCGTCCCGCTTCCTGCCCGACCCTTCCGGAGCGGGCGCCCGGCTGTATCGCACGGGCGACAAGGTGCGCCGACGGGCCGACGGCTGCCTGGAGTTCCTCGGCCGCATCGACGATCAGGTCAAGGTCCGGGGCCACCGGATCGAACTTGCCGAGGTCGAGCACGTCCTGCGTACCGCCCCCGGTGTCAGTGACGCCGCTGCCGCGCTGCTCGGGCAGGGCGGCGACGCGTTGCTCGGCGCCTGGCTGGTGCCCCGGACAGGCATCGATGCGAGTGCGCAATGGGCCGCTGACGTACGCCGCCACGCCGCCGCGCGGCTGCCGAGCGCGGCCGTGCCCGCACGCTTTTACGCCGTGGGCGCCATCGCCTTGACCCCGCACGGCAAGACCGACCGCCGGGCGCTGGCCCACAAGGGGACACGGCTGGAGACGGTGTCGGAGCGGATCGCCCCCCGTAACCGGACGGAAGAGTGGGTCGCGACGCTGTGGGAGCAGCTCCTGGACGTCGGCGACATCGGGGCCACCGACGACTTCTTCTTCCTCGGCGGTCATTCCCTCCTGGTCAGCCAGATGATTCAGCGGATCAAAGCCGCGTTCGGCGTCACCGTCCCGACGGCTGAGATCTTCCTGGATCCCACGGTCGCGGGCATCGCGCGCTCGGTGGCGGCTCTGACCGGACACACCGTGCGGCCCGCCGTCCCCGCTGCCCCCTCTGCGCCGTCTGCGCGAGGTGAGGAGAGCGACTGGGACTTCGACCGCGTCACCCGTATTCCGACCGCACCGTCCCGACTGCCGACTTCCGGACAGGCCGAGGTGAGTGACCAGTGACCAGTGGAGACCGCAGCACCGACTTCTCCCGTGACCTCGCCCGGGTGATGGCCGAAAGCCAGGCCGACCTGGCGGACTCCCTGTCCGCCGAACAGCGCCGCTGGTGGCTGCTGAACCGGATGGCGCCGGGCTGCCCGAGCACGGTGGTGGCCCGCTACCGGCTGAGCGGGCCGGTGGACGTCACCGCCGTACAGCGGCGGCTCGCCGGCCTGGCCGCCGCTCAAGAGGCGTTGCGCAGCGTGTTCCTGGAGGTCGCCGCCCGGCCGGTCCGGCTCGTCCTGCCCCTCGCTGATCTGTCGCTGCGCTCGGTGGATCTGACGAAGAGCCCCGATCCGGACGCACAGGCGCTCCAGCTCAGCGCCCGAAGCGCCGACGAGCCCTTCGACCTCCGGCGCGGGCCGTTGCTGCGGGTGAGCCTGCTGCGGCTGCGAGCGGAGGAGTGGGAGGTCTTCCTCGTCGCCCATCGCCTCATCGCCGACGCGACATCGCTCGACACCATCGCCGCCTGTCTGGCCGGTGCCGGGCAGCCGGCCCCGACCGCGCTGTCGCAGGCTCTCACGGAACGTCGGGAGCACTGGTCGGCCGGCGAACACGCGGCGGCCGCGGCGCAGATGGGCCGTCTGCTGTCCGGCCCGGCCGCCCGTGAGGTCCCCAGCCCGCGTCCGCGTGCGGAGGTCAAGGGGCACCAACGGGCGGCGGAAATCCTGGAGTTGTCGTATGCGCCCGCAGTAAACCGCGTGGACACCGAGCAGTTCGCGCGCCGCACTGTGGCGGCTTGGCTGGCGGTGCTGATGCGCTATCAGGCGGCGGATGCGGCCCAGTGCGGCGTGCACCTGGAAGCACGTGGCCGGGCGCCGGGGCTCCTCGGCCCGTTGGACGACATCCGTGCGGTACGTGCCGAGCTGCCGGAGGGCGGCGACATGGCGGAGCTCCTGGAGCGCACCGGGCGCGCGCTGGAGGCGTCGCGTGGTGCGCTGCCCTTCGCCCGCCTGTTGGAACTCAGCCCGCCCGCACGTGATCTGAGCAGAACGCCGTACGTGCAAACGGCCCTGCGGGTGGTCGACGCGCGCACCCCGCTCGCGGTCGAACACGGCGTGCTCGCAGCCGAGCCGACCGAGGTCACCAGCGGGGAGCACGACATCGACCTGACGGTGTGGGTACAACCCGCCGTGGTGAGCCTGCAGTTCGACTACGACGCCGCTCTGTACACGCCGGAGGACATCTGGAGTGTGGGCAACAGCCTCCTCGCGGTGCTGCAGCCCATGTTGCTGGGGGAGGGGCGCGCGACCGCCCCGGTCTTCGAACTGCCGCTGCTGACCGGCCCCGACGCCGGCGTCTCGTGCGGCCGTGGGGATCAGTACCCGCTGCCGCCGGACACCTTGGTGGATCTCGTGGCCGCCCACGCAGAGGACCCTCGGACCGCCGGACGAGCCGCCATCCGCCGGGGGGAGCGGCAGCTGAGCTACCGGGACCTGTGGCGGCGGGCCGGCACCATCGCCGCCGCCCTGCAGCAGCGGGGCGTCACCCGCGGCGATCGCGTCGCGGTGTGCCTGGGCCGGGAGGTCGACGCGGTGGCCGCCGAGCTGGCGGTGCTGCGCTGCGGAGCCGCCTTCGTGCCGGTGGACCCGCATCATCCGGCCGAGCGGGTGCACCACCAGGTCACCGACTCAGGCGCTGTCCTCGCGCTGGCGCGGACGGCCGACGCGGTGCCGCTGCCGGCCGGGGTGGCCTGCCTGCCGGTGGAGGAGATCGACGGCTCGGACCGGGAGCCCGTGGCCGTCCCCGTGACCCCGCACGACGTGGCGTACGTCATCTACACCTCCGGCAGCACCGGCCGCCCCAAAGGCGTCGTCGTCCCGCACCGCAATGTGGTCAACAACATCTGCTGGCGCCGCCGGATCTGGGACGTGGGAGCCGATGACCGCGTCCTGCACAATCACCCGTTGAGCTTCGACCCCTCGGTGTGGGCGGTGTTCTGGCCGCTGAGTGTCGGCGCCACCATCGTCCTGGCCGGTGAGGACGAGCTCGACGACCCCGCAGCCCTGCTGCGCCTGGTGCGGGACGAGGGTGTGAGCGTCATCGGCGGCGTCCCCTCCTTGCTGACCCTGCTCCTCGAGCACCCGGCGGTCGGCGAAGCGACCAAGGTGCGGCTGCTGCTCAGCGGCGCCGAGCCGCTGGAGCCGTCGCTGGTCCGGCGCGCGCGGGAGGTCTGGTCGGCCGAGGTCGCCAACCTCTACGGCCCCACCGAGACCACCATCGACGCCACCGCCCACCTGACCGGGAGCACGACGGGCGACGTCGTGCCCATAGGCCGCCCCATCGACAACGTGGACGTGCACATCCTCGACGCCGACCTGCGGCCGCTGCCCGACATGGTGCCCGGCGAAATCATGATCGGCGGAGCGGGCGTCGCACTCGGCTACCAGGGCCGGTCCGTCCTGACCGCGGAGCGTTTCCTGCCCGATCCCTACGGAGAGCCGGGGGGCCGGCTGTATCGCACCGGGGACCTGGGCCGGCGGCTGCCGGACGGAGAGATCACGTTCCTCGGCCGCGTCGACGAGCAGGTGAAGATCCGCGGTCACCGGGTCGAGCCGCGCGAGATCGAAGCGGCCCTAGCCCAGTGCCCGCAGGTCACCGCCGCCGCCGTGGTCCCCGTCAGGCCGGGCACCCCGGACGCGGGCCTGGCCGCGGCGATCATCCGCAGCCCCGGGTCCGACGACGCCCCCACGGCAACGACCATCGCGCAACTGCGCGCCACGCTCGGCCAATGGCTGCCCGCCTACCTCGTCCCCGACACCGTCCGCGTCGTCAAGGACCTGCCCCGAACCGCCACCGGCAAGATCGACCGCCGGGCGCTGGCCGAGGAGTTCCGGGACGCGCAGCGCCCCACCACGCCGGTGCATACCGCCGCCCGCACCCCCCTGGAAGTCGCCGTGGCCGAGGACTTCTGCCGCGTGCTCGGCGTCGACGCCATCGACGTACACGCCGACTTCTTCGCCTCGGGCGGCACCTCCTTGATGCTCGCGCGACTGGCGACGCTGCTGGAGAGGCGGCATGCCATCGCAGTGCCGCTGCACGAATTCTTCCGCGTCCCGACCGTGGCCGGCGTGACGGAGACCATCGAGGAGTACGGACGCGGCGGCCTGGCCGCCGTCCTGGGCCGACAGCACGCCGCCACCCTGGAAGGGGACGGGCACCTGGACGAATCGGTGCGCCCCGACGGTCTGCCGCACGCCGACTGGCACCACCCGCGGCGGATTCTGCTGACCGGCGCCACCGGCTACCTGGGGCTGCATCTGCTGGAAGAACTCCTGCGCCGTACCGACGCGGAGATCGTCTGCCTGTGCCGCGCCGACGACGAGGCGCACGCCGGACAGCGCCTGCGGCAGGGGTTCGCGGACTACGAGATCGACGCCGCGGACCAACTGCACCGGGTGCGTTGCGTGGTCGGCGACCTGGCCCAGGAGCGCCTGGGGCTGGACGGGGCCACCTGGAGGGACCTGGCCGCCACGGTGGACGTCATCTACCACAATGGCGCCCTGGTCAACTTCGTCTACCCCTACTCGGCGTTGAAGGCCCCCAACGTCGGTGGCACCCAACAGGTGCTGACGCTGGCCTGCACCACCCGCCTGAAGGCCGTCCACCACGTGTCGACGATCGACACCCTGCTGGCCACCCACACCCCCCGGCCCTTCCTGGAGGACGACACCCCGCTGCGGTCGGCCGTGCACGTCCCCGCCGGGTACACCGGCAGCAAGTGGGTCGCCGAGAAAGTCGTCGACGTCGCCCGCCGCCGCGGCATCCCGGTGACCGTATTCCGGCCGGGACTGATTCTGGGGCACACCCGCACCGGGGCGACGCAGTCCACCGACTACCTGCTGGTCGCCTTCCGCGGCTATCTGCCCATGGCCGTCCTCCCGGACTACCCGCGCATCTTCGACACCGTCCCGGTCGACTACGTCGCCTCCGCGATCGTGCACATCTCGCTCGACTCCCGTGCGCTGGGCGGCTTCCACCACCTGTTCAACCCGGACCCGGTCACGCTGCGGACGTTCTGCGACTGGTTGCGCGAGTACGGCTACCGCTTCGACATCGTGCCCTTCGAAGAAGGCAGAAGGCGCGCCCTGGAGACCGGACCCGGGCATCCGCTCTCTCCGATCCTTCCGCTCATCCGGGACGCCGAGGCCGATCCGCACCGTGCACTGGACCCCAAGTTCATCGACGAGTTGGAGCCGGACCGTGAGTGCGCCAACACCCTGCGGCTGCTGGAGGGCAGCGGCATCCAGTGCCCTCCCGCCGGCCGGGCCGACGCCTTCGGCGTCATGGACTACCTGGTCCGCACCGGGTTCCTGCCCCGGCCCGAGGACGGACCGGCAGCCACGAGCGAGGGGGAGGGCCGATGACCGACTATCTGCCTGACGTGGCCACCGTCCCCTTCATCTTGGGGCGCCCCGAAGACCTGCCCGACTCCATCCCCGCCATCGAAGCGGCTGTGCCCGGGACGGCCGTTGCGCTCGCCGCCCGGATCTCCGACCCGGCGGCACGCACCGGCCTGGGGGCGCTGCGTGCGGCGGTGGCCGCGGCCCGCGGCGACTTGGGCCCCGTGAGCGGCACCCCGATCGGCGAGGACGCGCAGGAAACGCGCCCCAACCGGGACAACGATCTGGCGTTCGGTATCGAGCGGCGCCGCGGGGAGCCACTGTCGCTGCTGCTCGCGGCCCTGCTGGCCGCGTGCGAGGGAGCCCTGGAACTCGTCGACGACCAGGGCACGGGCCTGGATAGCGGCGATTGGCAGGACCTGGTGGACGGGTTCGACGTGTCGGCCCGGTGGATCGCTTCCCCCCGTCAGGTGCCCGGCCGTCTGCCCGCGCCCGCGCCGCGACCCGTACGGCGCAGCTCTCCTATGGACGGGCTGCGCCGGTGGGTGCGCGGCCACCACATCTTCATGGTCTTCGCGCAGGGCTGCTGTCTGGCCGTCTCGGGCCTGGCAGCGGCCGAGCGGGACGGGGACCGGGAGGCGGCGGCGGTCGCGGCGGCCGTCGCGACGCGCATGATGCGCGCGAGCCGGGCGGCCCTGCGCTTCGCCGGGGATGCCACCGAGACCCAGTACCAGGGCGAGATCAGGCCTACGTTGATGCCTCCGGTGGCGCCGCCGCAGATGAGCGGGCTGCGCTGGCGTGATCACGAGGCTTTGGTGAGGGCTCTGGGCGCCGCAGGCTCGGCCTGGGCGTGGTTGGGGGCGGAGCAGCCGGGACTCCTTGAGGCGTTCCGCTCGGCGCTCGACACCACCTATGACGCTCACAAGGGGGTGTGCGGGCATTTCGTCGGCAGCCAGTCTCCCAGCCTGCTGGCCACTACCCGGTCCGGTCGGCCCGCGGTGGGCGTGATCGAGCAATTCCACCGGATCCGGGCCGACTTGTTGCCCGATCCCGCCGACGTATCCGATTCCGCCGAAGCATCCGATCCTGCCGACGCATTCGACTCCGGCGAGGGTTCCGGCGGCGGGCGAGAGGAGGAGCGGTGAGGCACATCCTGACGCGAGCCGCACGCCAAGGGGCAGCCGCTGCGCCCGCGGTGGCCGCGACGGCGGTCGCCTTCTGGGCCACTCGCGGTCTGCGTCCCCCGCCTCCGCGACGTGGCGGCGTGGGCCCCGGGGAGTTCTCCGTTGCCCGCGCCGCGCGGGACCTGAGGCAGATCGCACAGGCGCCACGGCCGAGCGGTTCCGCCCAGGCCGATGCCGTCCGCAGCTACCTGGTCGGCCGGTTGACCGAGTTCGGCCTGGAGGTGGAAGAGCAGGAGGCCGTGGGCGTGGGGGTGAGCACGCCCACGCCGTACGGGCCGCGCTATCTGGGGGCCGGCCGGGTCCGCAACGTCGTCGCCCGGCTGCGGGGGACCTGCCCCGGCAGTGCGGTGGCCCTGTTCAGTCACTACGACTCCGTTGCCCAGGGCCCTGGCGCCAGCGACGCCGGGGTGCCGGTCGCCGCCCTGCTGGAGGCCGTTCGTGCGCTGGCCCAGGGCCCGGCGCCGGCCAACGACGTGATGGTGGTGCTCACCGACGGCGAGGAGTGCGGGCTGCTCGGCGCCCGGGCCTTCTTCGCCGAGCATCCGTGGGCCGGTTCCGTCGAGGCGGTGCTGAACTTCGAGGCCCGGGGCACCAAGGGCCCCGTGTTGATGTTCGAGACGGGGGAGGGGAACGGTCCGCTCATCGAGCACCTCGCCGACTGCGGCGTGCCTGCCTTCGCCAGCTCCCTCTTCTACGAGGTCTACAGGCGGCTGCCGAACGCCACCGACTTCTCCGTGGCCAAGGAAGCCGGCGTCCCCGGCATGAACTTCGCCAACATCGGCGACTTCATCCACTACCACGGTCCCGCCGACGACCTCGATCACGTAGATGACGGCACCTTCTCTCACCATGGCACGCTCGCGCTCGCTCTCGCCGAGCGCCTGGGCCGTACGCCTCTGCGGACCCTGCACGGGTCGGATGCCACCTACTTCACCCTCGGTCACGGCACTCTGGTGAGCTACGGCGTGAGGAGCACCCGGCTGTGCGCCGCGGCGGCCGGTGCCTTGTGGCTGTGGAGTACTCGTCGAGGGAGCGACAGCCTTCGTGAAGCCCTGTTCGGAGCCGGGGGAGCGGTGCCGGCCGCCGCGGGGACAGCGGTTCGGCTCGCGGCCGGGGCGGTGGCCTCCACCCTGCTGATGACCGCGGCCCGGCGGATCAGTCCCGAGTCGCGCCGCGGCGGCGACTTCTACGACGCCGATCTCCTGTACGGGGCGCTGGCTTGCGGGGTGGCGTCCACCGCCCTGGTGGGCAAGGACGCGGCCGGGCAGCGCGGCAGCGGCGCGCGGACCATCCTGGCGGCCGCGGGAACGGCCCTGACCGCCACGCTGCCCGGCGGCAGTTACCTCGCCGCCTGGCCGCTGCTCGCGAGTGCGGCGGGCACGGTGTGCGGGCGGGGCTCGGCGCCGGTTCGGGCAGCCGCGGCCGCCACCAGCGCGGTGCCCGCCCTGCTGCTGCTTCCTCCGTTGTCCCGGCTGCTGTACCAGGCGCTGACGCCGAGGATGGCCGCCGGCGCGGTGCTGGCACTGCAGCTCACCGGAGAACTGGCGGCGCCGACGCTGACGGTGCTCCCGACGCGGGCGCGCCGCGGACTGGCCCTGGCCCTGGCCGCGGCCGGCGCCGTCACCGCGGCGGTGGCCCTGGGCCGGGGCCGCGGCGACGGCACCAAGCCGGTGCCCGAGAGCCTGAGTTGGCTGGCCGACGCCGACACTGGCGAGGTGTGGTGGCTCACGACGGACCCCGCCCCCAACCCATGGACGCGCCGAGCGTTGGGCAACGCCTGTCGCACCGGGCGGCTCGAGACGTACTTCCCAGGCTGGACCCGCGACTTCCACTTCGCGCCTGCTCCCGCGCTCACGGATGACCTGGCGGCGCCCGAGCTGACGGTCCTTGACGAGCAGGACACCGCGGAGGGACGACGCATCACGGCGCGTGTCCGCTCGCCCCGCGGAGCCCGGCAGTTGTCACTGGCCATCGCTGACGGCGACGTACGCCGATGGGCGGTCGATGGCCGGGCCGTCACCCGCGAACAGGCCGGCATCGGTGACAAGGGCGAGCCGTGGGAGCTGTGGCTCCACGCGGGAAGCGCGGAAGGGTTCCTGCTTGAGCTGGAGTTGCCCCACAAGCCCGTCTCGGTGCGCCTGCTCGACCGCGACGACGGGCTGCCGCAGGAGGCTCGCGAGCGCTTGCTGGCGCACGGGCCGGAGCCTGCCGGACGCATCGTGGCCGCGGCCCTGGACGTGGAGTCCTGGGGCAACGCCACCTTCGTCAGCACACAGACGCAGCTGTGAATCCACCTGCTGTGAACCACACCCGCCGACGAGGAGGTAACACCCATGGCGGCCTTTCTCGGTGACGACGACACCGTGGCCTGTGTCGTCGTCATCAACGACGCCGGCCAGTACTCGATCTGGCCGGCGGGGCGGGAGACACCCGCCGGCTGGCAGGGCACCGGCTTCGCCGGCAGCCGCGCCGAATGCCTCACCCACATCGACGAGATATGGACCGATCCGGTCGCGTTCCACACCTGACCGCGGCGCGATCCCCTCGCGCCTGAATCCAAAGGAGTCGAACATTGAACACACGACTGCGTGAGAACAGTGGCGCCACCTCGCTGGACATGGACGGCCTGTCCTACATCCTCTTCGGGCACGCCGCGTTCCAGTACCTCAACGCCGCCTGCGAACTCGGCCTGCCCGAACTGCTCGACGTACGCAGGGAGGCGAGCAGGGAGGAGATCGGCGAAGCCCTGGACCTCGCCGACCGCGCCGCCGACATCCTGCTGCTGGGATGCACCTCACTCGGCATCATCGAGCGGAAGGAGGCGAACGGCCGCTACCGGCTGGCGCCGGTGGTGCAGCAACTGATGGCCGAGGGCGACTGGCAGCGCTTCAAGGACACGGTCGCTTTCGAGCAGCACATCGTCTACGAGGGCCAGCTGGACTTCACCGACTCCTTGCGGGAGAACCGCAACGTGGGTCTGCGCCGGGTGCGCGGTTCCGGCCGCGATCTGTATCACCGGCTCTCGGAAAACCCGCACATGGAGCAGGTCTTCTACCGCTACATGCGCTCCTGGTCGGAGCTGGCCAACAAGCACCTGGTGGAGGAGCTGGACCTGTCCGGTGCGAAACACCTGCTGGACTGCGGTGGTGGCGACGCGGTCAACGCCATCGCGCTGGCCAAGGCCAATCCGCATCTGGAGATCACGGTGTTCGAGATCCCGGCCTCCCGCACCATCGCCGAGGGGAAGATCGCCCAGGCGGGGGTCGGGGACCAGGTGTCGGTGGTGACCGGTGACATGTTCCGCGATCCGTTGCCGACCGGCTGCGACGTGGTGATGTTCGCCCATCAGCTTGTCATCTGGACGCTGGAGGAGAACACCGCGCTGATGCGGCGGGCCTACGAAGCCCTGCCCGAGGACGGCAAGTTGGTCGTCTTCAACTCCATGTCCAACGACGAAGGCGACGGTCCGGTGGTCGCGGCCCTGGACAGTGTCTACTTCGCTTCGCTGCCCGCCGAAGGCGGAATGATCTACTCCTGGGAGCAGCACGAGAAGTGCCTTGAGGCGGCCGGTTTCCACTCCGCCAAGCGCATTCCCTTCCCCGGGTGGACCCCGCACGGCGTCATCGTCGCGTCGAAGTAGTCCACCGCACCCGTGCCGGTATGGCCGGGGCGGCGGCCCCGGAGCGGGGGCGCCGCCCCGGAGGGACAAGCCGATGGCAGGAGATGAGGGCATGTTCGACGACGCACCGCGCGACCACGCCACCCAGATGCGGATGTTGCTGTACAGCCAGCTGGTCTCCAGGTCCGTCAGCGTCCTGGTCCGCCTGCAGATCCCCGAGCAGTTGTCCGGGCGAAGCCGCAGCGTTCAGGCACTGGCCGATCACACGGGAGCCCATCCGCTGGCCCTGGAACGGCTGTTGCGGGCGTTGGTGCCCTTCGGAGTACTTGCCGAGGAGGCGCCCGGGGTGTTCGCCCTGACCCCTTTGGGCGCCACTCTGCGGCCGGACGCCGTCGGCTCCGCACGGCCGACGGCCCAGTTGCTGGCCGGCGAGATCGGTACCACCTGGACGCAGCTGGAGTACACGGCACGCACCGGGCAGTCGGCCTTCCAACAGGTCTATGGCAGCGATCTGTTCGCCTACCTGGAGCAGCAGCCCGAGCTGCGGGAGATCTTCGACAGATCGCAGGCGGCGGGGCTCAGTCTGGAGACGGACGAGATATTCTCCTCGATCTCCTTCGACGGCTACCGGCACATCGTGGACGTCGGCGGCGGTGACGGGGCTCTGCTGTGCGCGGTGCTGGAGCGCGCTCCGGGCAGCGTGGGCACCCTGGTGGACCTGGCCGGCACGGTTTCGCTGGCGGAAAAACGCATCGCCGAGGAGGAGCTGACGCACCGGTGTGCCGCTGTGGTGGGGGACTTCTTCGACAGTGTCCCGGCCGGCAAGGACCTCTACCTGCTCAGCCACATCCTCCACGACTGGGACGACGGCAATGCCTTGCGGATCTTGCGCACATGCCGTGCGGCGCTGCCGGAGCACGGCCGGATCATGGTGATCGACCTGGTCACCGATGGCTGCCGGTCGGCCGATGGCGGTGCGGGAGGCCATCAACTGCCGGCGGTGATGGATCTGTACATGCTGTCCCTCTTCGGCGCCTCGGGCGGCCGCGAACGTACCCGCGCCGCCTTTGCCACGCTGCTGGCCGACGCGGGCCTGGTGGAGACGGAAGTGCGGGTCCTGCCCAGCGGTATGGCCGTGATCACCGCGTGCCGGGGTGACTGACGGGGTGGGAGAAGTGCGAGGAGCCATGCGTATTACAGCCGACCGGACGCGGTGCGTGGGCAGCGGCCTGTGCGCGGAGCGACTGCCCGGCGTTTTCGATCAGGACGACGACGCTCTGGTGCTGCTCGGGGCAGAAGAGGTGCCCCCCGAGCTCCGGCAGGACGTCGAGGAGGTCGTGCAGCGGTGTCCCACGCAAGCACTTGCCCTGCTCACCGACCGGACCGGCTGACGGCCCGCCGAGCTGCCGGACACCGGCCGACCGCGGCGGCCCCCTTGGAAGTTGACGCATCAGAGCACTGACCGGGAGGCGCAATGTCCCATGTGAGGCAAGAGGAACAGACACAGACCACCCCCCAACGCCAGGAGGCCCCGGCCACGGCGATGCCGCCGCTGGCGGCGGCACTGCTGGTGTTCGCCGCTTCGGGCGCGGTATTGATCCTGGAGAACATCGCGGTCCGGCTGGTGGCCCCGTACATCGGAATCAATCTGCAGGTGAACTCGGCCGTGATCGGTACGGCCCTGGCGTCCATCGCGCTGGGCACCTGGATCGGCGGCCGGGTCGCCGACCGGGTGCCGCCCCGCGCGGTGATCGGCTGGATGCTGATGCTCGGCGGCGTCACCACGCTGCTGGTGCTGCCCGTGGTGCGCGCGGTGGGCGGGGTGGTGAACGGCACGAGCCCGGTAGCGGTGATCACGCTCGCCGGGCTGGCCATCATCATTCCGGCCGCGCTCCTTTCCACCGTCACCCCCTTGGTCGTGAAGCTGCAACTGCACGACCTGTACCGCACCGGCAGCATCGTGGGCCGGCTCTCCAGCATCGGCACCCTCGGCGGGATCCTCGCCACCTTCGTCACCGGATTCGTGCTGGTGGCCTCGTTGCGCACCAGCGTCATCCTGCTGGCGCTCGGCATCCTGCTGGTGGTGGGCGGCCTCGTCTGTCACCTGCTGCTGCGGGGCAGGTCGGCGACGCCCGCGACAGCGGCCTTCACGGTCTTCGGTGTCATCGCCACCGGCCTGACCGTCGCCGCTCCCCAGGCCTGCGACGTGGAGACCACCTACGCCTGCGCGAAGATCGAAGCCCTCAAGGGCGAGCCGTCGGTACGGGTGCTGAAGTCGAGCAACGCGGAGATCAGCCACGTCGACGTCAAGGACCCCACCCACTTGACCATGGGCTACGTCCAGGCCATCGTCGCGGCCAGCGACCTGGTCAACCCTGGCGGGCGCCTGGACGGCTTCCACATCGGCGGCGGCGGGATGACCGTGCCCACCTACCTGGAACGCACCCGCCCAGCGGGGGATCAGCTGGTCTACGAGATCGACAACGGCCTCATCCAACTGGCCAAAGACCGCCTTGAGTTCAAGGAGAGCGACCGGCTGGACGTCGTCACCGGCGACGGCCGCCAAGGTCTGCAACGCCAGCCCGCCGAGAGCCGGGACCTCGTGGTCGGTGACGCCTTCGGCTCGCACAGCCCGCCCTGGCACCTGACCACTGCCGAGACCGCGCGGCACGTCCAGCGCGTGCTCAAGCCCGGCGGCATCTACGCCCTGAACATGATTGATTTCCCGCCCGCCGACTTCGCGCGATCCGAGGCGGCGACACTGCGTTCGGTGTTCAAGAACGTCGTTCTCATCTCCTACGACGCGATCTTGGACGGGAAGGATGGCGGCAACGTCGTCGCCGTGGCCAGCGACCACCCGATCGACACGAAGGCGTTGCAGCGCAGGGTGTCCGCCCGCGACACCACCGGGCAGTTGAAAGTGGCCGACGAGCACCGCACCGCCCGCTACGCCAAGGGCGCGCAGGTACTGACCGACGACCACGCCCCCGTGGACCAGCTCATCACGGTGCCACTGCGCTACTGGTGAGGGGACCGACAACCGGAGGTCTGACCTCATGATGCGCCACGACTGCTCTCAGGGCTCGCTCCCGGAATTCGCCGACCTGCTGACCGGCTACCGGATCGCCGTGAACGAACTCGACGGGACCGAGCTGCTCAAGATGTACGAGGAGGCAGGGTTCCTCTACAAACAGAAGAGGGACATGCTCGGGAGCAACCTGGACCTCGTCCAGTCCAATTGGGACCGGGCGCTGCGCAGCCGAGACGATCTGTTCACCGTGGTCGCCTGCTCCGACGACCGTGGAGCGTGGGCGGCGATCACGCTGTGGCGGGCCGCGGAGCACACGTACGCCATGACGTCGTTGGTGTCCAACGGCAAGAACCCCTATGTCACGCGCGCGGCGGTCGTCGCCGGGTACCGCCGCCTGTGGGACGCCGGGGGCCAGTTCCGCTCGAGCTGGTTCAGACCCGAACACCCCGTCGCGGCCGACTTCGCGCGGCGGGTGGCCGAGGACCACGACAACTCCACCGTCGTGACCCTGGACTACTGCCCGTACCAGCCTGGCGGTGAAGCGGTCTCCGCCGAGATCGACATCGACATCGACATCGTGCCTCTGAGCGGCACGCTGACCGATGACCAACTGAGCCTCGTCGCCACGACGCGCGGGCCGCTGTTCGCCGCGGCGGGACAACTCACCGGGCCTGACGCCTGGTGGGAGGAGCTCAACCGGGTCTGGGGCCGCTGCGGTCTGCTCCGCTATCAAGTGCCGCTCGCCGCCTACGCCCGCGGCCGGCTCGTGGGCATCGCCCTCTGCCAGCGTGGTGCGTTCGGGATCAATCCCTCGCTGTTGGAGAACAAGTGCGACCTGCTCCTGGACCACACAGGGGATCCGGCCGTGCTGCGCAAGGCGGCGGCTACGCTCCTGCACCGCGTACGCGAGGTCTACCAGGACTTCCCGGACGTCCCCATCCCGGTCATGTCAGACCCGAATACCACCCACATCCTGAACGGCCTCGGCCTGCACCACACCCGTAAGTACGCCGAGATAATCACCACGCGGGCGGGTCTACGGCACGCCTGCCAGTCTGTTTGCGACTCCTACAGCGACCGCGAGCAGCAGCGGCGAGGGGGTGTTCGAACATGAGTTACCTCATGGAGGACGTGCGTGAAGGGCGCCGTCTGCGCGAGAAGGTCGACCCTGACGGATGGGTCCGCGCCTGGATCGAGGGACATCTGCGGCCGCGGATGAACGTCCTCGATGCCGGCTGCGGACCAGGCGTGATCGCCCGCTCGGTCGCCGAGAGCGGTGGCACCGGTGGCACCGGCGGCACCGGCGGTACCGGCGTCACCGTGACCGGCATCGACATCGGCAGCCACCGGGTCGCCGAAGCACGGCGCCATCTGGGCGACAAAGGAACTGCCCTTGAGGCTGACGTCTGCCATCTGCCGTTTCTTGACGACGCCTTCGACCTCTCCTACTGCCGACTCATGTTGCAGTTCGTGCCGGACCCGGAGGCCGCGATCCATGAACTGCGCCGCGTCACGCGGCCGGGCGGCAAGATCGTGCTGTACGAACTCGACGGGCAGCTGAACTGGAACCACCCCATCGACGACCGATTGCAGGATCTGCTCTCCCAAGTGCTCGCGGGCACCGCCAAGCGCGGCTTCGACTGGCAGGTCGGACGCAAGCTGTACACAGCGGCTGTCCGATGCGGACTGCGCGACATCGACGTCGCGGTCGAGCCCTACCACTTGATCGCGGGGAGCATCGACGCCCGGCAGCGTAGCCAGTGGGCGCTGAAATTCGACGTCGCGATGCCCACGGCAGCCGCCGCCCTGGGCAGTCGCAGGTTGGCCGAGGAGTTCTTCTCCCTGTTCATGGAACACCTGGACCGCCCAGACACCCTCACCTACAGCGTTGCCTTCGCGGTCACCGCGTCGGTTCCGTCGGTTCCGTCGATTCCGGCCAACGGCTTCGCGCGAGCAGCGGGGTGACAGAGGGCTTCTCATCCTGCGCCGGGCGGGGCCAGGCGACTGGTACGACTGACATCCGGCCCACCGGCGAGCCGGGACTCCCGGCTGGGCCGACCTCGTCGCGATCCCGCACATCTATGGCCGTATTACTGACGGGTCAGTACGGTGCTGCCCAACCCCCCTTGCCCACAGGAGAGTTGGGAGAGCTGCATGATGTCAGCCTTACGCAGACGACCGGTGGCCGC
The DNA here is from genome assembly GCF_043200355.1 of Streptomyces sp. NPDC048436. Lineage (NCBI taxonomy): Bacteria > Bacillati > Actinomycetota > Actinomycetes > Kitasatosporales > Streptomycetaceae > Streptomyces > Streptomyces sp. NPDC048436. Next base: position 212,842 of record NZ_JBICXP010000008.1, on the reverse strand, counting down.
GGGTGCCGTCCTCGCGGTGGCGGTGCTCGGGCTCCCCGGGTCCGCCGCCGCGCAGAGCGCGCACGCGCCGACCGGTGGCCCAGGCGCGATCCCCTCGGCCCACTCCGCGGCGCAGACCGACGGGCAGGCCCGCGGCGCCTCCAAGCACCGGAGTGACAAGCACCCAGGTCAGAACAGAAAGCACCCGGGAAAGACGCCGGGGAAGAAGACCGGCCCCGGCAAGATCCTCAGCTCACAGCCGTCCTCGTTCCAGTACACGCCGGGCGTTCCGACCCCCACCAAGGCCTGGAAGATCACCTACCGGTCGACGTCCGCCGACGGGCGGCCCAACGCGGTCTCCGGCACCGTGATCGTTCCCGACGACGGCAGGGTCGCCCCGCGCCCGCTGATCACCTACGCCGTCGGCACGGTCGGCCTCGGTGACAAGTGCGCGCCGTCCGCCGGATTCCCGGGCGGCACGACCGCCGAGGCGCCCCTCGTCAACGCCGCGCTGGTACGGGGCTACGCCGTCGTCGTCACCGACTACGAAGGCCTGGGTACCCCGGGCGACCACACCTACATGGTCGCCAAGGCGCAGGGCAGCGCCGTCCTCGACGCGGCGCGCGCGGCCCAGCGGCACCCCCAGGCAGCGAAGTACGGCGTCTCCGCGGACGCGCCCGTAGGCATCATGGGCTACTCGCAGGGCGGCGGCGCCAGCGCGAAGGCCGCCGAGATGGCCGCGACCTACGCTCCCGAGCTGAGGGTCAAGGGAACGGCGAGCGGCGGCGTTCCCGCCGATCTCACCAAGGTCGCCGACTCGCTGGAGGGAGGGGACAGCGCCGGCTATCTGCTCATGTCCGCCGTCGGCCAGAACGCCGCCTATCCGGCCCTGGGGCTCGACAAGTACCTCAACAAGGAGGGCCGCAAGCTCGCCAAAGTGGTACGAAGCGAGTGCGTCGGTACGGTCCTGGAGGCTGGGCGCGGCAAGTCGATCGAGGACGTCACGACCTCCAACCCGCTGGACCGGCCGAACTGGCAGAAAGCCATCGCCAAGCAGCTGATCGGCACCAAGCGGCCCTCAGCGCCGACGTTCCTCTACCACGGGGACGCGGACGAGACGATCCCCTACGCGGTCGGGCAGAAGCTGCGAGCTGACTGGTGCGCGAAGGGGAACGCCGTGGAGTGGAGGTCCTTCGCCGGGCAGTCCCATGTGGGGACGGCGATCCAGGGCAACGGCCCAGCACTTGAGTGGCTGGGCCGACGCTTCGCCGGCGAGCCCACATCCGGAAACTGCGGCACCTGAACCAACGGCGGCCCGCCCCCTCCGCCGCCGTCCACGGACGGTGGCGGAGGAACCGGCGGGGAGCGGATACGCGTCATCGGATGAAATCGAATGCTGCCTCGGTGACAGACAGGTGGGAAGGCTGCCGAATCCAGCGCCCGCATAGCCTCGTATGACCGCTGCTAACCTGCGCCCCATGATCAAGGGGAGATCAGCCGGACGACTGGCTCGCATAGCGGGAGACAACAAGTCGGAACGAGTGCTGATCCTGGCCAGCTTCGTGAACCGAGTCGGCAATGGCCTCTTCAACTCGGCATCAGCGCTGTACTTCACCTTGGTCGTGCGTCTCCCGGCAGCGCAGGTGGGTCTCGCCCTCACCGTCGCAGGATTGATCGGTCTGCTCGCGGGGATCCCGGGAGGCCATCTCGCCGACCGACGAGGCCCTCGTACGATCATGATGCTGGCTCTCGCCGTTCAGACAGCGGCAATGTCTGCCCTCGTCTTCGTGGAGAGCTGGGCCGCTCTCGCGGTCGTCGCCACCATCGACCAGCTTGCCGCCTCCGCCGCGGGAGCGGCGTGGGGAGCCCTCGTTGTCCGGGCCGGAACGGCTCAACCCGCACTCTTCCGGGCAAAGCTGCGTACGTATGTCAATTTGGGTGTCATCCTGGGCACTGTCGGCGCCGGACTCGCGGTAGCAGCCAATACCCGCACCGCTTACGTAGTGCTGATTGTTGGCAACGCGGCCAGCTTTGCACTCTGTGCCCTCCTCCTGTTTCTGCTTCCCCACTACAGATCGTTGCCGCCCCCGTCGCGGCAGCGCCGCTGGATTGCGCTCACCGACCGTCCTTTCGTCACGTTCACAGCCCTCTTCGGGGCCATGGGACTGCAATATCCAGTGGTGTCCTTGCTGCTGCCGATCTGGATCTCGCAACACACGGACGCACCACGCTGGACCGTGGCAGCGGTAGCCGCGATGAACGCCGCCGTCTGTGTTCTCCTGCAGACCAGAATCGGTTCCCGCATCGAAACCCCTCGCGACGGCGGCCGGGCGTTTCGCACGGCTGGGCTCCTCTTCTTGGTCAGCTGTCCGCTGATGGCCCTGACCGCGCACGCTCCGATGTGGGTGGCCGCCGGCCTCGTTGTCGCGGCGATCTGCATCCATAGTCTCGGGGAAGTATGGGAGTCCTCGGCCGGATTCGCTCTGGGATTCGGCCTTGCGCCGGACCACGCCCAGGGGCAGTACCAAGGGCTTCTCGGCCTTGGCTTCAGCGCAGGCCAGGCGCTGGCCCCGGCCGTCCTCACCACCCTCGTGCTGGGACTCGGTACTACTGGCTGGCTGCTCCTTGGCGTGTTCTTCGCGGCAGTGGGCGCTGCAGGCCCACCGCTTGAGCGCTGGGGCATGCGGACCCGATCCGGGCAGGGAGCGCCAAGGGGGGATGCCGGCGCGGAGCCCGACGAAGCACATGCTTAACCGCGTCTGTGAACCGCCGCGGGGTCTGACTGAGGCGATGCCGCACGGGCTCGTCCCAAGTGCGGTCCTGCGAACGTAGTTTGGACGACAACGCTTCCTTCAGTCGACGTCGCGTCCTACCTGCTGCGCCCCGCCGACAGCGGCTCGGCGCCCGCGTTCAAGGCCGGACAGTATGTCTCTGTCCGGGGCGAACTGGCCGACGGAGCACGCCGGATACGCCAGTACAGCCTCACCGGCGCGCCCTCCGCCACGACCCGCTCCATCGCGGTCAAGCAGGTCGCAGGTCCCCCCGGTTCCGACCCTGACGGGGCGTCGTGCACGCCGAAGCCCTGCCTCCGGTCCGTGTCGGCACAACGGAAGGGGTGGCGCCGCAGGGCGGGGCAGAAGAGTGGCGGACAACTCGGCCGGGGCCCGGACCGGGCCGTCCGCACACGGCGGCGCGTCGCGGAGCGGGCGGTGTATCAGGTGGTGATGGTGGCTACGGGGTCGAGGCCGTAGGCGCGGGCGTAGCCGTTCTCGGTGCCGACGAGCAGGTCGACGACCTCGAAGTAGCGGTCCCAGAAGGGAGTCTCTCGCAGCGCGTCGATGAGGAGCTGGTAAGCGTGGTGATCGTCTGCTTCCCAGACCCAGATGTCGGTGACGCGTGCCGAGTAGAACTCGGTGTCGTAGAAGCGTGACCGTACGCCGGTGGTCTTGGCCTCGATCGCGGGGACGACCTGGGTGGTGAAGGCGTCCACCCGTTCCTGGACGGTCATGGCAAGCCATTCAGGTGTGGTCTTGACGAGTATGAAAGCGGTCACCATTGCTTCGGCTGCTTCGGTGGGCATGACGGGGTCCTTCCCAAGTGGCGGGTGGTCTCGATGTGGTGGGCACCACGGATCTTGGTGATGCTCCGAAGGGCGTGAGGGTCAGGACAGGACGGCGGGCTTGAGGGTTTGGGCGCACCACTGCTCGAAGGTGGTGGGAGTGGCGGTGTCCGCGGTACGGGTGACACCGGCGTCCAGGCCGTTGTCCTTGGCCTGCTTCATGTCGGCGATGCCTTGGACGAACGCCTCGTCGAGGCCGTAGCCGACGAGAGTGGTGAGCAGGTCCTCCAGCGGCTGGCGCTCGTAGCGGACGGGGCGGCCCAGTTGCTCGGTCATGATGCGGGCCAGGTCGTTGGGGGACAGGTCCTCGGGCCCGAGAACCGGAACGTCGCCAATGCCGGTCCAGGAGCGGTCCAGCAGCAGGCGGGCGGCGACGGCGGCGATATCGGCGACGGCGACGAGGGGAGCCTTGCGGTCGGCGTCGACGGAGTCGGTGAAGACTCCCTTCTCGCGGATCGAGTCGGTCTCCTCCAGGAGGTTGTCGAAGAAGGAGGGGTTGGCAAGGGCCCGGTAGGCGACGCCGGTCTTCGCGATGAGGTCGTCCATGGCGAGGGAGGCGGTGACGAGTCCGGCGCGGTCGGCGACCGCGGTGCCGCGGCCGAGCGCGGAGACGCCGACGACGTGTCCGACGCCGTGGGCTGCGAGCGCCTTCGCGGCGGGGCGGGTGAAGCCGCAGTAGGCGTCGGTCGGGGCCAGAGAGGAGTCCGGGGGAACGAGCCAGAAGACGGCGTCCGCGCCCTCGAAGGCCCGGTCGACGACCTCGGTGTCGCCGTGCGAGCCGATGACTACCTCGACGCGTTCGCGCACCGCGTCAGGGAGCCGGGCGGGGTCGCGTGCGATCACCCGCAGTTCCTCGCCGTGGGTGGGGGCGGCGTCCAGGAGTAGGGGCAGCAGGTGGCGGCCGATGTTCCCAGTGGGAGCAGTGATGACGATCATGAAAACCTCGCAGGTCGTGCCGGATCGGTACGCCCTTCATCCTGCTGAGAACCACGGCAATGCCACAATGGGAACTTCAGCACGCAATCATTGCCTGAAATGGAATTACCCTGGTGAATAGCGTGAACAGCTCCTCTGATCCGGCCATCGACGCCAACCTCGCCGTCGCCCTCGACGCCCTGCTGACGGAGCAGAGCGTCACGCGCGCCGCCGCCCGCCTGCACACCTCCCCGGCAGCCATGAGCCGCACCCTCGGACGCCTGCGCCGCATCCTCCAAGACCCCCTCCTGGTCCGGGCAGGGCAGACCATGGTCCCCACTCCGCGCGCCCAGGCCCTGCGCGACGAGGCCGCTGCGGTGGTGCGCAGCCTGGGAGTACTGCTCACCCCCGGCACCGTTGTCGACCCCGCCACGCTGCGCAGCACGTTCACTCTCCAGGCCGCCGACCTGGTCGGGGCGGCGCTGGCCTCCGGCCTGCTGCGACTGACCCGGGAAGAGGCGCCAGGGATCTCATTGCGGTTTCGGGCAGAGGAGTTGGAGGCTGGACCGGCACTCCGCGACGGCCGGATCGACCTGGAGATCGGCTCCATCGACCACGTCGATCCCGAAACGAAGGTCGAGAAGCTGCTCACCCTGCGGATGGCGGCGGCCGTCCGGTCCGGTCACCCCCTGACCGAGGAACCCCTGACCCCGGCCCGGCTGGCTGCCGCCGACCATGTCGTGGTCAGCCGCCGAGGTCGTTTCACCGGCCCTCTCGACACCGCCCTTGCCGAGCGCGACCTTCGCCGGCGGGTCGCTGTCGTCCTCCCCAGCCATCTGGCCGCGATGGCCCTCGCCGCCCGCAGCGACGTCGTCTGCCTGGTCCCCGCGGCACTCTCCGGCGCGGCTCCCTCACCCCTCACCGCCGACGCCACCGCCCTCGGCCTGCACCTCCTCGACATCCCCCTGCCTCTGCCACCACTGACCATCGGCATGGCCTGGCACCCCCGCCAGGACGCCGACGGTGGCCACCACTGGCTCCGCGACGCCGTGCGCCGGGTACTTGGCGCATCTGGAGAGACGACCGCCTGACGTCTTCGATGAGATGGAAAGGATGCTCGGGTTGGCCGAGGCGGCGGGCGAGCCCGTCACTGTCACGTTCATGTGGGAGGGGCATGAACAGGCGGGCGTTGGGCCCCCACGGCCTACCCGGCGAGTGACACCGGGGACGAGAACGAGACCGAAACCGAAAAGCCGGAACTGGCCCACCCGGCGGACTTCGGCGCGTTCACGCTCTTTCGCCGTCGCATAAGAGGGCGCACGGCGGTCGCACGCGGCGGTGTGGTGGTAGCCGAGCTCCTGGACCCCGACGAGGCGGGGCTCCCGCCGGAGTACCGGCAGTATCTGGAGATCCTGGTGCTGGTCGACGGCCCCGAGCACACCCGGTTGCGCACCCATGTGATGCGGGCCTTCGCACCGCGACGGATCGCCGCGTTGCGGCCCCGGATCGAGCGCATCGCCTCGGAGCTGTGCGATGAACTCGCCGCCAAGGGTGAGGAGTTCGATCTGCTGCGTGGATTCGCGTATCCGGTGATGACCCAGGTGATCTGCGACATCATCGGGGTCGAGGCGGAACACCGGGTGCAAGTGAGCGGCTGGATCCAGGACTACGAGTCGGGGGAGCCGGACCGATTCTTGCCCGGCATCGACCACCTCACCGCGTGTATCGACGGCCTGCTCGATCGCCGCGCCGCCGTACCCGGCGAGGACCTCGCCTCCGATCTCCTGCGCTCCAGCGCCGAAGCGGCTGCGGACCAGCAGCTGAACCGCCAGGAAATGATCGCGCTGGTCTTTCTGTTGATCAATACCGGGATCGCGCCGCCCGCGTTCTTCCTCACCGACGCCGTGCTCGCCCTCCTCGAACACCCTCAGGAGGTAGTCCGGTTGCGTGCCGACCCCGACTTGTTGCCGCGCGCCGTCCAGGAGTTGCTGCGGTATGTCTCCGCGGTCCGGGTCGGTGCCACTCTGTACGCCACCTAGGACGTGGAACTCGGCGGGGTTCCGGTGCGCCGCGGCGAGGGCGTCACCAGCGGTCTGCTCGCCGCCAACCGTGACCCGGACACCTTCGCCGAACCTGCCCGGCTCGACCTGGCCGCGAGACGGCGCGTGGCGCCGGGCACATCGCCTACGGCCACGGCGTCCACCGGTGCATCGGCGCCGCCCTCGCCAACCTGCAGACCGAGGTGATCCTCGACCAGCTGCTACGGCGCGAGAGCCTGGCCCTCGCCGTCGAGCGCGACGCCGTCGAGAGGATGGGCTTCGCGGGCGACGGCACCTATCCGATGGCACTGCCGGTCAGGTTCTGAGGCAGGACACAGGCAGAGAAGTACAGGCGGCAGACTCCCGGGCCCGCCCGCCGCGGATCTCCCCGCTTTCGTATCGCCAGCCCAGCACTAAGGTGAAAAGGTGACCGCCTTGCCGCAAGACCCGCCGCCACCGGTCAGCGAAGACGACCGGGAAACCGCCGTGCGGCGCCTACAGGAGGCGTACGCCCAAGGGCACATCTCGCACGAGGAGATGGACGAACACCTCCACCAGGTGCTCACCGCCAAGACGCACAGTGATCTCGCACCAGCGCTGGCCTCGCTCCCGGCGGAGAAGCCGGACACCACGTCCACCATCGCCGCCGCCGGCGGACGGATCCAGCGGCGCGGCGCATGGCGAGTACCTCGGAGCCTCAAGGTCGAGTCCGCATTCGGAAGGGTGCACCTGGACCTGTCCCAGGCGGTCATCGAACATCCGGTGGTAGACATCGAGTTGCAACTCGGCACAGGCAGGGCCCGGATCACGGTGCCTCGCGATGCGATCGTCGACATCGAGGATCTGCACACCGGGTGGAAGGACACGCGCTACAAGCCCCGGAGGGTCTCCCGCCCCGACGGGCCGACGATCCGCATATCCGGAGCCATGGGGTACGGACGGTTGAGGATCCGCCACGCGTGGCGTTGAGGCCTCGTCGGGGCGGGGGCGGCGAACGGGGGTGCTGCGATTTCCGGCCCGTGCATCATTCGCGTATCAAGCCCCCGTCAGGAGTGGGGCCCAGCACCGTATAGATCGCGTAAGGGGTGGGCCCCGATGATCGGAAATGGGCAGAACGTGACGGCACTTGGCAGCTCGTGGTTACTGGCCTAAGCGACGTCAGACCGTCTCCGCGCTACCGATGACCGTGCCGATCAGTGCGACCCGGTCCGCCTATGATCTTTGGTATGGCGAAGCGTAAGGTCCGGCGACGTGTCCGCAAGCTCCTGGGCGAGGACCCCATAGCCCTCGTCTGGTGCGAGCTCCACAAGCCGATCCCCACCCCGCCCAAGGGCGTTCACCGCTCTGCGGGCGGCGGGCGGCTGAAATCGCGGCATCACTGGCTGTTCTACGTCGGGGCGGTGGTGTTCTGCTTCATCGTCGTACCGGTGATCCTGATCGACCAGCTCGGCAAGAAGATCGATCAGCTTCTGTTGAGGCGGGAGCCGGGGTGGCGGGCGAGCCGTCCGCGGCGCCAGAGGGGGTCGCGTTCCACCCGTGGTCACGCTGAGGGGAGCGAGCCGGAACCCGATCCGACCAACGGTGTGTTCGACGGTGACTGGGATCTGACCGCAGGCCGGTTGCTGCTGCGGTGGTACGGCGACTCGCCAAGTCCCCGGCGCCTGGTCATGCTCACGCGCGACCGGGTCTGCGTGGCCGCATCCCCGCGCCGACGGCTGTCGCCCACCCGGGCGGACGACTTCAGGACGGTTGCGGAGTTCGGGCTGGACCACGCTCGCCTCGAAGGCGAGGCAGACCAGCCGCGCGGGTTTGCCACCTTGCGGATCTGCTTCCAGGACGGTTCTTGGCTGGAGGTCGGCCGACTGGCCGAGCCGGAAGACGCCGATCATTTTCTGCGTACCATCAACGGCTGATCGATCTGTCGTCCAGCTCTTGGACTTCGACATGGATATCCCGACAGATGCCCGTTCCTGTCTCTGCAGGGGCTTTGAGCCGTTGGGTCCACAGTGGAATGTCACTCGCGCGAGCCAGAGGCTCGTTGCGGTAGTCGCTGCAGACGGAGCGCTCGGACGGCTCTCGGGTCTCCGCGCGCATCGCCGCAGTGAATGGCCATCGTCCGTTCTCGCCGCCGGGCCGGGGCTTGTGCCAACGATCAGTCGCCGAACTGGGCCACACCATCGCGCAACTATTGGTTGCGCATGCCTGAAGGATGCGGCTAGGCTGATGTGCAACCAAACGTTGCGGAAGGTGGAGGTCATGGAATTCGGAACGATCGAGCGGGAGATCCACATCGACGCCTCACCCGAGGTCGTCTTCGACGTGGTGAGCAGCCCCGAGCATCTGCGCGAGTGGTGGCTGGACGAGGCGGAGTTCCCGGCCGTGCCCGGGGGAGTGGGGCGGATCGGCTTCGGGGACGTCTCGCAGGACGGCACCTGGGTGCAGTTCGCGGTCGTCGACGCCGTGCCGCCGCGGCTTTTCTCCTTCCGGTGGACTCACGAGGAGGGGGAGTCAGCCGCCTCGGGCAACTCGAACCTGGTCGTCTTCGAGCTCTTGCCCGCCGGGGCAGGGACGCGCCTGCGGATGATCGAGAGCGGCTTCCGCGAGCGCGGCTGGGACGAGGCGAAGGTCTCAGCCAAGTACGCCGAGCACGTCACCGGCTGGGACTTCTACCTGCCGCGGCTGCCGGTGTACGCCGCGAAGGTCGGAGCGGGTGCGTAAGCGTGATGGTGGACGACGACCTCTGGTCAGCGGTCGGCGACCCGACCCGGCGCCGGATGCTCGACCTGCTGCTGAGCGAAGGCAGCGGGACGGCGACCAGCCTGAGCGCGCACCTGCCGGTGACCCGTCAGGCGGTCGCGAAGCATCTCCTCGTGCTTGACCAGGTCGGCCTGGTGCACGCCACCACCGCCGGCCGCGAGAAGCAGTTCCGCGTCGATCAGGTCCAGCTCGCCCGCGCCGTCGCCCAGCTCGCCGACGTCGGTGCTGCCTGGGACTCCCGTCTCCAGCGCATCAAGCGCATCGCCGAGACGATCCAGCGCGGCAAGGACACGCACAACGAGACCGAGCAGGAGCAGTAGAGAGGGGCACGGAGATGGCAGACATCCTTCACCGCATCGGCGTCGAGCAGTCCTCACCGCAGGAGGTGTACGACGTGCTGACCACTTTGGACGGCTTGTCCGGCTGGTGGACCGAGAAGACGTCGGGTGAGGCCGACCTCGGCGGCGTGATCGAGTTCCGGTTCGGGCCGGGCGGGTTCGACATGAAGGTCGCCGAACTCGATCCGGGCTGGCTCGTCCGCTGGGACGTCGTGGACGGACCCCAGGAGTGGATCGGCACCAGCGTGCAGTGGGACCTCCGTCAGGACGGTGATTACACGATCGTGCTGTTCAAGCACCAGGGCTGGCGTGAGCCGGTCGAGTTCATGCACCACTGCAGCACCAAGTGGGGCACCTTCCTGATGAGCCTCAAGCAGTTCCTCGAGACGGGGGAAGGCGCCCCCGAGCCACGCGACGTGAAGATCAGCGACTGGCACTGACCCGGCGACGACGAGAGCCGAGGGCCCACGACGGCGCCGCCCAGCAGGCCGGTCAGCGCGCCGCCCCGCCGATGAGCAGGGAGGGAGGAGGACATCGACGGCGTCGACGGTGCTGTCACCGCCGAATGCCTTCTGCCACCGCCGTCGGGACCACTGCGCGAACAGGCACCCCGGCCTCACGTACGGGGCCAGGACTCCGGCCCGCAGAACCCGACGGACATCGGACGCCCGCCTGAGAACGGCAGCTGTGCGGCAAACGGATGGGTGTCACGTTGAGCATGTGTCAGTGGACTGGGGGCTCCGCTTGCTCTCTTGTCTTCTCTTCGTCCGCCCGACCTGTCTCGAAGTCGAAGTCCTCCACGAAGTAACTGTCGTGCCGGATACGGAATTCCTTGAGCTCCTCGGGGTCGCGCTGCGACATCTCCGCGACCCGCTCGAAGTACTCCTCGCGCGGGGAGCCCGGGGAGAAGAGCATGAGCATGGAGACGGGGTGGTCGGTCACGTTCTTGAAGGCGTGCAGACCGCCGACCGGCACGTACAGGAAGTCTCCCTCACGACCTGTGACCCACTTCTCCCCGTTGAAGAGCTCCAGTTCACCGGAGAGGATGTAGAAGGACTCCGACATCGCCCGGTGAAAGTGTGTCTTCGCACCGGCGGACCGCGGGCCCAACACCCCTTTGTACAGACCGAACTCGCCCCCCGTTGACTCCTGCGTGGCGAGGTAGCTGGTGGAACCGCCGGGCGAGGAGACCTCCGGCGGGGTATCGGCTGGGCGGAAGGCCGCGTTCACCTCGCCCTTGGCACCGTGGTAGCGGGGCTCCGGGTACTGCATGTTCTCGAGGTACGACATCAGGCGCTCCTTGTCGGCGGGTTCACCGCAAGAGTGCGCGCCGCAGCCGGGGTGCCGCATCGGGCCTGCGAAGGATCGTCGCAGGCCCCCGGATGAGGTCCAACGACCTAGGGCCCGTTCTGAGTTCAGATCATGTGGTGGGTTGGTGGCTCGTACCAGAGGCTGGTCATGGGGGAGTGCATGGTCCAGCCCAGTGAGGAGTAGAGCGCCCGGCCTTCGGGCGTGCCGACCAGGAGGCCAGTGGTTGCACCGGTCTCGTACGCGGCGCTTTGCAGTGTGCGCATCACCAGGCCGCCGAGTCCCTTGCGCTGGTGCTCGGCGGCGGTCTCGACCTGGTCGACGACGACGTGGGCGCCTGCCTGGGCGATCTGTCCACGGGCGGCGAAGTGCCCATCGCGCGTGCGGACCAGTACTCGGCTGACGCCGCCTCGGGTCCAGCTGGTGAGCGTGTAACCCGCCGGCACCTGTGGGCGCTCCGGTGCTAGGTGGCAGGTCATCAGGAAGCCGGGGCTGTCGCGTCGCCAGTCCGGTCCGACCCAGGGCAGCACTGCCTGGTCCTCGGCGAACAGCTTCAGCCATGTCCCGGGCGCGTTCGTCGCGGCGACGATCTTGCGCACATCGCTCTCGGAGGGTTCCGGCAGTACGTGCCGGGCGACGTGCTTGGGCTGCCCGACGTCGATCGTCCATCCCCACGGTTCGTCGATCGGGTCCGAGCTGCCGCGGGAGATGACCCAGCCGTTGATCCACATTCGCACGAGCTCACTGATTCTGGTGTCCGGCATGGCCGCCCGTCCCCTGAACTGTAATAGGTGATAGCGAAGAATGAACCTTACGTGACAGGGGTGGGATTTGACCATAAGAGCAGGTCGCTCGGCCAAGGACCACGAGCGATCGCCGCCCACCGGTAGCCGCGGGAACTGCCCCGACTTCAGACAGCGGCGGCGCCCGACCCCGACGAGGGGACGGGCGACGTGACTCGCGAGAAACGCCGCCGCGTGCGCCGCCGCCGCAAGGCCCGGCTTCGCGCGGCCGAGATGGGGCGCTCGCGCGGCGGGCTGACGAGCGGGTCAAGTTCCGTGGTTCGGCGGGCCGGCCTCGTCCGCGCCCGGACGCGATCGCCGGCGACCAGGCGTACGCCCCCCCGCCAACCGCGCCGACGCCGGATCAGGGGAGCCATCCCGGAGAAGCCGACCAGACGCCGCCAGCCAGACCGCCGCCAGCCGCAGGAAAAATGCCTCGCGCGGCTGCCGTCCCCTCACGCACGACGCGTCGGCCTCAACTTCACTCGCGGGCATAGGCCTCCGCTGACACGCGACGTCACTCAACCGGATTGCGCTTCTACGGGTTGCCGTAGAACCGTCTTGAGCTTGGCGGGGTCGGTCCTGCGTGGGTCGCTGAGGTAGATCTCGTGGTGCAGCCCCGCCTCACGCAGGTTGTTCGTGGGCAGGTACTCGTGGTGCAACTTGGTCAGGATCGGTGTCTCGTCGTCGTAGGGGCCGACGTGGAGGACCTGGGCGCTGGTGCCCTCGTGCAAGGTCCCGCTCGCAGGCATTTCAGGTAGCTGAGCACTCGCGCTGCTCAGCTGCCTCAGGCGTCTACCCTGTCTGTCATGAGCCGTTGGGAAGAGCTGACCGGCGGGACGTCCGGAGAAGACTATGCCGCCCGGTTCGCTGCCCTGGCGGGCAGCGGCAAGGACACGCACGGGGAGGCCGGGTTTTGTGCCACGCTGGTGCCCGCCGGGGCGCGGGTGCTGGATGCCGGGTGTGGTACCGGCCGGGTCATGATCCGGTTGGCTGAGCTCGGCTATGACTGTGTCGGGGTCGATCTCGATGCTTCCATGCTGGCCGTGGCACGCAGGCAGGCGCCAGAACTGCCCTGGATCCAGGCCGACCTGGCCACGTTCGAACCGGCCGAGCTTCATGTGGGGGCGGGCTTCGACCTTGTGGTCGCCGCCGGCAACATTTTCCCGCTCCTTGCTGCGGGTACAGAGGCCGCGGTGGTCGGCAACTTGGCCGCAACCCTGCGCCCAGGCGGCCTCATGGTCGCCGGATTCGGCTTGGACGAAGCGCATCTGCCGGTACCGCCCGCCATCAGCCTGCCGGAGTACGACGCCTACTGCGCCGCGGCCCATCTCACCCTCGTCGACCGCTTTGCGACGTGGGACGCCCACCCCTACGAGGGCGGCGGCTATGCCGTCAGTGTCCATCGGGTGCATCGCGGCTGACGATCTCCGGGGTCCCGCAGGGGGGCCGCCGCTGATGTCGGCGGGGCCTTGCCCGGAGTGGGACGTTGCCCTGCTCCTGGGCACAGGCCACAGGCGGATGACGGACACCTCGCCTCAGTCTCGCTGACCTGCACCGCGCCGACCGCGCCGATCGCGAGTCACACCTGCGCGCACCGAGTCGGCGTCGGGCTTCCGCGGTCCGACGTGTAGCGCACCGCCGTCCAACTAGCTGAGCGAAGTGTCCTGCCCGAGGCGTTCTCAGCCCTGAGCGACAGGCGGTGCCAGAGCCGCGGACTTCCTCAGCTACGTACAAATGAATGAGGCCGGATCGTGCTGTGTGCCTCAGGTTGCGTCCAGCGCTGCTGCTTGTCCCTGGAGTGCCTGGATCAGGGTCATGACCTGGGGGTGGTTGCGGCGGAGGATGGTGGCAACTCCGATGTGCCGGGTCGGAGTTGGCGGCGCGATGGGGATGGTGCGTAGTCCTGCTATCTGCGGGGTCTGCGCGATGGAGGGGATCAGCGAAATTCCCATGCCCGCGGCGACGAGTGAGCGGGCGAAGAAGTAGTCGGTTGTCGTGCCGCGCACCTCCGGCTCGAAGCCGGCACGTTCGGCGTAGCGCCGCAGGTACGTCTCGGTCTTGAGGCAGCCGAGTACCCAGGGTTCGGCGGCCAGTTCACCGATGTCGAGTGACTCGCGGTCGGCCAGGGGGTGGGCGTTGGGCAGGACGACATGCAGGGGGTCTTCCATGAGTGCCGTCCAGGCCAGGCTGGAGCTTGAGCCACGCTGACCGGGCAGCGGGCCATCGAAGTGGTAGGCGAGTGCGAGGTCCACGGCGCCCTGGCGAACCAGCGGCAGGCTGTCTTCGGGCTCGGCTTCCCTGACGTGGACCACGGTGTCGGGATGAGTGGTGGTGAGGCGGGCGAGCGCCCCTGGCAGCAGGAGCCTGCCCCCGCTGGTGAAGGTGGCGATGGTGATCTGGGAGCGCCCGCTGCCGAGTTGGTCGACTCGCTGCTTGGCGTGTACGAGCTCCGCGGCTACCGACTCGGCAGCCCCGACCATGATCCGGCCGGCCGGCGTGAGGGTCACGCCGCGGGTGCTGCGCGCGACGACCTGCGCACCGAGGCTGCGTTCGAGAGCGGCGACGTGCTGGGAGACGGCCGAGGGGGTGAGGTGAAGAGCTGTCGCTGCCTGGTTGAAGCTGCCGTGTTCGGCCACAGCCCGCAGGACCCGGAGCCGCTGCACATCGATCAACAGTATTCCTTAATACGTATCCAGTAAGTGGGCACTTCTGCTGATGACTTTAGGTCTCCAGGATGGGGGCATGGCAACTATTTGCGTGATCGGCGGAAGCCGCTACTTCGGCAAGCTCCTGGTGCAGCGCCTGCAGGCGAGAGGCCACCGGGTCACTGTGATCAACCGCGGCTCCATCCCGCCGCCGGCAGGAGTCGAGCACCTCGTCGTCGACCGCGATGACGAGGCTGCCCTGATCGCCGCGCTGGGCTCCCGCAACTTCGATGTGGTCGTGGACCAGGTCTGCTACACCCCGGTGCAAGCCGCCATCGCCGCCCGTGTCTTCAGCGGCCGTACCCGGCGCTACGTCATGACCTCCACGATCGAGGTCTACGATCCGGCGACCGCCGCACTGCCTGCCCTCCCGCCCGGGACACCGGTGCCCGAGGAGACGGTGGATCCGGCCACGTGGCTGGTGCGGACGGACCTTCCCTGGCACGACGCCGCGTATCTGCAGGCGCATTACGCCGAGGGCAAGCGCCAGGCGGAGGCCGTCTTCGCGCAGCATCACGGGTTCGGCTTCGCCGCCGTGCGCAGTGCCCACGTACTCGGTGGCGGCTCCCAGGAGTTCACCGGCCGGCTGGCGCACTACATCGAACGCATCACCCAGGGCAGGCAGATCATCGTGCACGCCGAGGCGCTGCCCTCAGTCTTCATCCACTACCAAGAACTGGCGGAGCTGTTGGAATGGGCGGCCACGGCCACCGACTTCACCGGCCCGGTCAACGCCAGCTCCGACGGCCCACTCGATGCCCGCGCCCTGAGTGCTGTGGTCGCCGCACAGGCCGGCAGGGAGCCCCTCTACCGCAGCGTCGCCGCGGGCGAGCCGGCCTCACCGTTCTCCTTCGACCGCCACTACGCCATGAGCAACGCCCGCGCGAAAAAGCTGGGTTTCTCCTTCTCTCACACCACCGACTGGCTCCCCGGCGCCGTCGCCGAAGCCCTCAACACATCCACCGCCCCCACCAGCTGAGGACCGGACACCATGCGATCCCGCCCCATCGGCCATACCTCCGTGAGCGCCATCGGCTTGGGCGCCATGCCGCTGTCCATTGAGCACCGCCCGGACGAACAGCAGGCGATCGCCACCATCCACGCCGCCCTGGACGCCGGAGTCACGCTCATCGACACCGCCGACAGCTACCACTGGCACGCCGACGAAACCGGCCACAACGAACTCCTCATCGCTCGCGCCCTGGCCCGCTACGGCGGCGACATCTCCCACCTGCTCGTCGCGACCAAGGGTGGCCGCGGCCGTCCAGGCGACGGCAGCTGGACCGTCACCGGCGCCCCCGCCCACCTCAAGCGTGCCGCCGAAGGTTCCCTGAAGCGTCTGGGCGTCGAGGCCATCGGCCTGTACCAGCTGCACAAGCCGGACCCGGCCGTGCCCTGGGCGGATTCCGTGGGCGCGCTGCGCGAGCTGCTCGACGCCGGCACGATCCGGTCCGCTGGGATCTCTAACGTCACCACCGCCCAGATCCGTGAGGCCCACGCGGTCCTCGGCGACGGCTTGGTCTCCGTACAGAACCAGTACTCACCCGCGGTCCGCGACAGCGAACCCGAGCTGCGGCTGAGCACCCAGCTGGGGCTGGCCTTCCTGCCCTGGAGCCCACTGGGCGGCATTTCCCGAAGCTCCCTCGACGGCGCCTCCCGCCCGACCGCTGTGAGCACCGCCTTCCACCGCATCGCGGCCAGGCACGGTGTCAGCCCGCAGCAAATTGCCCTGGCCTGGCTGCTGACCCGCTCCCCGGCGGTGATCCCGGTGCCGGGAGCCAGCCGCCCGGCGTCGATCCAGGACTCTGCCAAGGCGGCCGAGCTTGAGCTGAGCTTGGCGGAGCAAACGGAGTTGGAAGACGCACTGCCCAGTTGAGTCCGGCGCCACTCGTCGACCGGTCGACGGGCGAAGTCGACGCTCAGCCATCACAGGTGAACACGGCGAGCGCCAGGACGCCGTGTGGCCGCCTCCTCCTGGCTCCGTTTCCGGATGCGACCGCTGGACGAAATCCTCGGCTTCTCCAAGCGAAGCTGTACTTCCGATCTCGACGGAGCGCGTCGGGCACTCGCGGCTTCTGGCGCAGAAGGCCGTCGGCGTCGTACTGCTCGGTAAAGCCACACAGCAGGGCCGACGCACATGCCCCCTGGCCGGTTGCTGCCGCACGCCTCGCACATCCCGCGGTCGACTGGGGACGCCACCGGTTGTGGTCAAGGCCGGCTGGGTTACGGGTCTGTCCCAGCGGACGGCGGCTGTAACAGGTGCGGAACGGCGGCGGGAACTGCCGTCCCGGTGGGCGGCGGTGTGACCCGGCGCGGTGCGGCACACCGTTTCGGGCCCGTTTCCCGCGCCGGACGGCGGCCGGGGGTGGGGCGAGCGCGGGTGGGGTGTGCCCAGGGGCGATGCGCGTGGTGCGCGTGGTGCACGTGGTGCGTGCTTTACGTGTAACAGGAATGTATTAGGGGGGAGTTGGGCGGAACGGCTAGCCGGGCGGGCGGGTCTTGGTGATCAGAAGCGCCGGCTCGTACCGACTCCGACCGAGCGGCCGGCGCCCCCAACCGATACCGAGGAAGAAACGATGCGCGTTCACAAGCTCACCTTCACCGCCATGGCCATTGCCGCGGGTCTCTCGCTCACGGCCTGCAACGGCGATGACAGCTCGGCACAGAGCGACCCGTCGTCCGCGGCCACCGCGTCTTCCGAAGGCGGCGGTTCGGAGTCGGGCAGCTCGGATCAGGGCGGTGAGAAGGACTCCGCCGCCAAGAGCTCGGGCGGGCAGGGCACGGCCGCCGGGAGCGGCTCGAACGAGAGCGGCAGCGTCGACAAGTGCCGCACCGACAATCTGGAGATCACGGCGACGGACACCACCATCGACGGCGACCCCGAGGGATCCGTCGCGGTGACGCTGCACAACGGCGGCGGCCGGGACTGCGCGCTGTCCGGGTTCGCGGGTGTCGACCTGAAGACCAGTGAGGGCGCCCTGTCCGCAGAGCGCAGTGGTCAGCCGGCCGGCCGGACGATCCTCAAGAACGGGAAGTCGGTGTCCTTCGGCATCACCTACCCGATGAACGAGTCGGGCGGTTCCGGTGTCAGTGTCACGGGTCTTGTGGTGACCCCGCCGGGCGAGACGAAGTCGTACTCCCTCAAGTGGCCGGGCGCCGGGACGTTGCCCGTCACCGACGGCGCCGGCTCCCCGGTGAAGGTCGGCCCGATCGGCAGCGCCGGTCAGGGCGGCTGACCGGCAGGCGTTGCTGACCCGCGCGTGTTGAGGTCGACGGCATCCAGCACGCTGCTGGCGAACCCGCCCACCTCGCCCCGCGACAACACGTCTTCAGCCGTCATCACGTGACGCAGGTTGGAAGCGATCACTTCGGACAGCGAACGAATTCCTCCGACTGCGGCCAAGCCCTGCTGCGGCGAGCCAACAGCAAGCTACGGCCGCCCCGCCCCGCCCCGCCCCGCCCCGCCCCGCCCCGACGTGCGCGACGCGGCGATGGAGCTGGTCGCCGCCCCGGAGTGAGTGGTGGAGTCTTACGTCGGCGGGATCACGGATGGTGCAGCAGAGCGTGCAGCGGATGAGCGGTTGCGTGCGCGGCGGGTCGTGTGAGGTACAGGGTCGTGTGGAAGCGGCCGTCGGTCTCCTTGCCGCGGGGATCGTCGCCCGCCGCGGTCACGGCGGCGATGGCGTACTGCTGTTCGTCGATGTCGGTGAAACGCCTCTGCGGGTACGTGCGGGACGTGTCCTTCTGCGTGGTCAGGCCGAACCGGGCCAGACAGTCGGCGATGTCCTCGTAGGAGCTGGTGCGCAGCACGAAGGCGGCCACCCATGGCGGCTCCCGCCTGCCTTCCAGCAGCGGCTGGAAGGTGCGTTCGGACAGGAAGCTCGCCCCGCCGGTCACGGTGATCAGGCGGGTGCAGCGGGTGGCCCGGTACAGGGCCGGGCTGGGCGGGGCGGCTTCCATGTTCTCGGCGAACCCCGCGCTGAGCAGGCCGACCGCGCGGCCGTAGGCGACGGCTGGCGCGGCGATGTCGAGGCCGATGACGGGCACGGCGTCCGGGCGGCGGCGCGCCGCGTAGTACCTGCGGTCCACGTCGATCAGTTCGGCGGTCGTCATGCCGGCGACCTGCGGCGAGGTGTATCGGTCGTACAGCTCCTCCAGAGTCACATGATGGTTGAGCAAGGCCGCGTTGATGCCGTACGAGCAGCAGATGTCCAAGACCGTGGCCTGTGTCCCGGCATCCTGACCGGCCGGGCCCCTGAGGTCTTCGGGAAAGCCGGCGGAAGGCAGGAGGCGGCGGAAGACACTTTGGGCGTGATGGGGTGTCTGATAACCCAGCGACCCCAGAGTGGCGAAGTATGGCCGTGGGTCCGGTTGGCTGTAGATGTCGTCGAAGCGGGTCATCTGCGTTGGTTCGCCCGACCCGTGATGGTTCCGCGCCGTGGTCACCAGGGTTGCCTCCTTAGGTGAATGAGGCAGGCATAGTGCATTGCGCTGTCGGAGGGAAGGTCGCTGGGACGTGCGCCTCCACGGTTTCAGCCAGGTGAGGATCCAGACGCTGGTCCGCCGCAGGGTCCAACTGGCGTGCTCAAGGGCCACTTACAGCGCTCAGTCACAAACAGTGTGACTGAGCCCTCTGCGTCTATGAGGTGCAGGACGTCTGGACCGCCGGACTCGGCGAAGCTCACTCCCTTCATACGGTCGACCGTAAGGCTAACGGTTAGTATTTAAAAACAGTTGCACCTTTGTATTTGATAGTGTCAGCGCATGACCGTGCCGACCGGACGCCGTGAACGCAAGAAGGCCGCGACCCGCCAGAAGATCGCCGACACAGCCCTCCGGCTGTTTCTGGAGCGCGGGTACGACGCGGTGGGCATCCGTGACGTGGCCGCCGAGGCCGACGTCGCCGTGACCACGCTCTTCTCCCACTTCGCCTCGAAAGAGGCCCTGGTGTTCGAGCAGGATGAGAACTTCGAGCAGCGCCTCACGCGCGCGGTCACCGACCGGGCGCCGGCGGAACCGCTCATGCCGGCACTGCGCCACGAGATCCGGGCCATGGTGCGGCACTGCACGGCGGACGGTGCCGCTCCGATCTACAGCATGATCGTCGAGTCGCGTGCCCTGCGGGAGTACGAGGACTCGATGCGGCTGCGCCACGCGGACTCCCTGGCCGCAGCCATGGCCGCGGACCCCGGCCTGGCAGCGACCCCGACGGCCTGTCGGGCGATCGCGCGCTTCGTGATCGACGCCTACGCGCTGGGCCGCGAGGCGGCCGATCCGGACGCCGCGGTTGGCGAGATCTTCGAGATGATCGAAGCGGCCTGGGAGGCCACCCGCCCCGCAGGATGGGGTGCCGCTGTTGTTCATCGAGATGGACAACTGCCAGGAGTTGGCTGAGGAGATCGCGGACAAGTTGGAGAAGTACGCCCGGTTCTTTCGTTCGGCGGAGGGTGAAGGACAGCGACGGCGTGGAGCGGCCGATGTGGCGCACCCGCTGGAGCGTGTCGGAGGGTCGGTCTGCCGATGTGCCGCACCCGCCGGTGTTGCTGGTGTTCAACCCACACTGGCGCCCGCGACCCAACCGCGCGGTCCCGCGCCTGTAAGAACTCACCGAGGCTCAACCCACGTCCGGACGAGGGACTCTCGGGTCCCGACATGGGTTCCGGCGTACTGCTCGGCACATGACGACTCGGCTTGGATTGACGCTGCGGTGAATGGGGCCGCGACTCGTCGTCGGCGGCATTGATCGCCGCGCTTCCGCTCTCACATCTCAGCAGCAGCGTTCAACGAGGGGCTCTGCAGCCCCGTTCGGCGGTTTCGCAAGTCAACTCGTCTCGCTCCGACCCGCCGGCCTGCTGGACAGTCGCTGGTTTCCGATAACTGACAGCAATTGCAACTTGTCATAGCTGTCCGTGCCGGGCGTAGCCGTGAAGGTGAGGAGGGCGTGTGCCTGGTCGGGGTCGAGGAGTATCTGGCAGTGGAGGGTGAGTTCTCCGACCTCGGGATGGACCAGGCGTTTCTCGTCGGTGAAGGTGAGACCGATTTGGTGATCGTTCCAGATGGCCGCGAACTCCTCGCTCTCGTCGAGGAGCCGGCGAGCGAGGGCGGCGGCTTGCGCGTGCGGGCCCTGCTGGGCCGCGACGCGACGTAGTTGGGCAGTGAAGACGCGCCCGTTGGCCGCGTGGTCGGCTGCGGGGTAGATCAGCCTCGATGAGGGGTCGGTGAACCACCTGTAGACATTGCTCCGGGCCAGGCCGGTGTAGTGGGTCTGCTGGCCGAAGAGCGCCACGGCGGGCGGGGTCTGGACGAGGGTCTCGCCGACACTGCCCATGATCTGTGCGGGGGTGTCCTGAAGCCGGTCGAGGATGCGCATGAGCCCTGGACTTATGTGCTCACTGCGAAGGACGCGTCCGGGTATGCCAAGGCCCGTGAGCAGGAAGAGGTGATCGCGTTCCGCCAGGGACAGGCGCAGTCCGCGTGAGATCGCCGCGGCCATCTGCTCCGAGGGCCGGGGGCCCTTCCCCCGTTCGAGGCGAGCGTAGTAGTCGGTGGACATGCCGGATAGTTCGGCGACTTCTTCCCGGCGCAGTCCACGGGTACGTCGTCGGGGGCCCCGCGGCAGCCCGACGTCTTCGGGTTGCAGGGCCTCCCGGCGGCTCCGGAGGAATTCCGCGAGTTCCAAGCGGTCCATGCTCTCTCTTTTCCCGCAACGCTGAGGTACTGCTGTCTCCCTCACCAGTATCGCGCTGGTATCCGAGGCTATCCACGGCCTGCCGGTCAGTGGATAAGGGAGCCCTTGTTCCGTGCCGCCGAGCCAGGTCGACTGGGTGCCGACGGCCCAAAGGCCGCAGAAGGCGAGCGCGGCCCACTCGACTGGCCTGCGCCGGAACGAGGGGAAACACCATGACGAAATGGACCGCAGCTGATCTGCCCGACATGTCGGGACGCACCGTGGTGATCACAGGTGCGTCGGGCGGTATCGGCCTGATCACCGCGCGAGAACTGGCCCGAGTGGGGGCGAACGTCGTCCTCGCCGTCCGGACGGTGAGCAAGGGCCAGGAGGCAGCCACCAAGATCCCGGGACGCACCGAGGTCCGCGAGCTGGACGTGTCCGACCTCGCCTCCGTTCGGCGATTCGCGGACGAGTGGACGGGCCCGATCGACGTCCTGATCAACAACGCGGGAATCATGAACGTACCGCTGACACGCACGGCCGACGGGTTCGATTCGCAGATGGCGACCAACTACATCGGGCCGTTCGCATTGACCAACCTGCTCCTGCCCCACATCAGGGACCGGGTCGTCTCCGTGTCCTCGCAGCTGCACCGGCTGGGCAAGCCGCAGGTGGAGGACCTGACCGGACGGAACCGGCCCTACAAGGGCCTGAACGCCTACTACGACTCGAAGCTGAACGTCGTCCTGTTCTCCACCGAACTGCAGCGGCGCCTCACCGCGTCCGGCAGTACGGTCAAGTCGATCGTCGCGCACCCCGGCATCGCCTCCACGAACCTGGTCAGTCACACCCTCTCCGGCAGGATGATGTTCGGCTCTCTGAGGTTCTTGCTCAACGATGCCGAGCACGGTGCCCTGCCGTCGCTTTTCGCCGCGACGCAGGACATCCCAGGAAACTCCTACGTGGGCCCGAACGGGCTCGGCAGCGTCAAGGGCTACCCCAAGATCCGCAAGCCTGCCACCGCCGGCCTTGAGACCAGGACGGCCACGGAGCTGTGGGCCCGCACCGCCCAGCTGACCGGCACCGGATCGCAGCTGCCCACCACGGCTTGACGACGCGCTCCAAGCTCCGCCCTTGCTCTTGCCCTTGCCCTTGCCCGGGCGTCTGGTCGACGGCGTACCCGGTGTGGGTGTGCCGTCGACCAGCGGCGCCGGTTCAGAGCAGAGCGTGTGGGTACTGTTCGGCGCGGTGCTGGAAGGCCAGGACTGCGGGGTTTTGGATGGTGCCGCCGCGGATCTCGATCGCTCGGTGAATCGTGCGGTCACCGTCCCAGCCGGCCGGGCCTTCGAGGACCGGTCGCAGGAAGGGGATCAGTGCCTCGCTGTTCTCCCAGGTGGCGGCATCCCACAGGTAGGAGGGGCTGTGGTCCACGGCGTAGTAGTGGACGTGGTCGCCGACGGTGAACATCGGCTCGGTGAAGGTGGTAGGCCGAGCCCAGGCGAAGCCCATGCCCTGGTCGCAGGAGACGTCGATGATGAGGGTGCCGGGTGCGAGCTTGGGCAGGTCCTCCTCCAGCAGGAACATCAGCGGCGCCGCGGTGTCCTGGAGCACACAGTTGACGATGATGTCGTGCCCGGCGAGGAAGTCGGCCAGCGGTTCCGGACCGTCCTCGGTGAGCGCGACGCTGCGCCGTGGGTCGAGGGTGTCGTCGGCCGTGTCGTGGTCGAAGTGCACGATCCGTGCGGAGTGGATCGGTGAGCTGACGGCGGCGATGCCGCGGGCAGTCAGCACGTCGACGTCGTGAACGCCCAGCGCGCTGAGCGCGGTTACCGCGCCGCGGGCGGTGGCGCCGAAGCCGATCACCACCGCACGCCGTCGGCGCCCGTAGTCACCGGTCGCGCCGGTCAGCTGCATGGCATGCAACACCGAGGAGTAGCCGGCCAGTTCGTTGTTCTTGTGGAAAACGTGCAGGCTGAAGGAACCCTCCCGGGTCCAGTGGTTCATCGCCTCGAAGGCGATCACCGTGAGCCTGCGGTCGATGGCGGCCTGCGTGACCTTCTCGTCCTGCACGCAGTGCGGCCACCCCCACAGCACCTGCCCCTCCCGCAACTCCGCCAGGTCCTCGTGCATAGGTTTGGCCTGCAGGATGACGTCACACTCCGCGATCAGCTCCTCGCGTGAGCGGAAACCGGCGACCCACGGTGCAAGCTGACGGTCCGGCACACCGAAGTGCTCCGCGTAACCGGTCTGCAGATAGATGCTGGGCCGAAGGTCGGCGTCGATGCGTTCGAAGTGCGCTGGGTGGATCGGCAGACGGTGTTCGTTCTCTTTGCGCGTCTGCGACATGATTCCGAGCTTGAGCTGCTGCAAAATACCCCTCTGATTACTACCTGTCTAACACACCCCGGAGCCAGAGGGCTTGGATGGCAGTGTTCCTTTGGGTCGGCGCCCTGATGAACACCCACCTCAGGCGCCTTCAGCTGACAAGCCGGGGAACGCCGGTCCGGGCTTCGGGCACCGGGGCCTGGCTAGGCATGCGGGCCGCTGGGCGGCGAGAGTGGCGGGCGTCAGGGCGTCAGGGCGTCAGGGCGTCAGGGCGTTCGGGCCAGAACGAGCGCGGGCCTGGTCGGTGACGGGTTCGCCTGCGGCCTGCCTCGCACCGCCTGGTTTCGCGCCCGCGTCGCGTGGGGCCGCATCCTGTGCCTGCTCGCCAAAAGGAAGCGTGCGCGAAGCAGGGGTGCGGCGACTGATCGACTACGGGGTAGAGGATGCGGGGAATACGTCGCTGGGCATAGCTTGTCGTGCCGGCGGTGGTGCTGGCGCTGTTCGCGGCTACGGCTGGTATCGCCTGAGCGACACCGGGAAACGCTGGCGCTACGAAGGCTACGAAGACAAGCTCAAGTCGTACTGCGCCGGTGTGCTGCCGTATGAGGAGACCGTGGCCCTCACAGGCCTTCCGTCCGACCCGGCCACGAGACTCCCTTACGACGTTGGACAGGGCACGCCCAAGCAGGGGTACGAGTTCTGCTGGATCAAGAGTCTGGGCATCGTCGTCACCGCCGCAGGCATCCCGGACGGCTCCGTCCGGCGCCGGACTCCTCAACCCCGCAAGAAGCCAATGGCACCTGTGCCGGGCTTCCCTGGGCGCGTAACAAGAAGATCGACACGGTCACGGAGACCCCCCGCAGACCATCTCGCACCATTTGCAGTGTGCCTGTTGGAGGACGAGGACACCGATGACAGCTATCGTCTGGAAGCCTCGTTCGGCCTCTATGCCCTGCGCGAGCGCGGTAACGGCCTGTACAGCGAACTGACCGCGAAGCCGACCGGTGGCAGTGTGGAAAACGAGGAGCTCTTCTGGGCGAGCACCGATCGTCCTGGAGACGGGCCCCCGCCCTGTTTCAGATCAGCCCGCAGAGTGCAACGTCCAACAATCCGCCCTTCGCGCGGTCCGCGGGGATGGTGTCGTTGAACCTGCGGAACCGCCGTGGTGAGTGTTGCCCAGGCCGTCGTTGTCACGCCGCGGGCGCTGTCCCCGGGGGCAGTTGGAATACCGGAAGCACGTCTTCGTACTCTGTGTGATCTACGGCAGACTTCCCGTCACGGGAAATAATGAGGAGTGCCCGAAGTGAGCCACCCCGGACCGCAGGGCCCCCCGACGTCACCAGGGCTGCCCAGCTACCCGTCACCGCAGCAGGTGGCCGGGGCCCAGTATCCGCCGTTCCCACGCCCGGACTCCCCGTACGCCTGCCTGGACTCCCCATACGCCGGATGGATGCAGCACCCTCCATACGCCGGATGGATGCAGCGGGCAGACGCGTTCCTCTTGGACAGCCTGATCAATTTCGGGCCGATGTGGCTGCTGATAGGTATCGGTTACGCAATCGACGAGAAGAGTTCCGGCGACAGGGGCGAGATCCCCGCGGCAATCCTGAGCTGGGTGGGCATCATCGCCATGCTCGTCGCGATTGTCGTACAGCTGATCCGCGAGGGTCGCACCGGGCAGACGGTGGGCAAGAAGGCCCTCGGTATCCGAGCCGTACAAGGCGGTGACGGCCTTGTGCCCGGCGTGGGCCTGGCCCTCAGCCGTCGGCTCTGCCAGTTCCTCAACTGGCCGGTTTCCGGGCTGGGCTGGTGGTGGGCCGGCTGGGACACCAAGAAGCAGACGTTCGCCGACAAGATCACCGGCGTGGTCGTCGTCACTGCCGAATCCGGCCCCTCACGGCAGCTTGCCGCTGGCGGCCTGTAAGTGCTGTGCCTGGCGGTGTCTGATCCCCTGATCCGGGTCGCTGGGCGGGGCTAGGCCGGCGGTGGGCTTGATCCGCTTTGGTGGACATCCTGACCGAGACCGCGGTGCGCGACTGGGTGTAGCAGGCCGAGATCGATGTGGGCGAGAGTGACTGCCGGACCAGCAGCCAACGCGAGGCACTGGCTGTACTTGGTGGGATGTCAGTGGAGGAGGAGATCATCGGGTTCGGGGCCCGGCGCCTCCTGCGGCCGCAGGCCGGCGACCGGCCGGTCGCCGTGCGCGATGGGGTGGAGGGACGGGGCTGATGGCTGGGAAGCGGAAGAAGAATCCGGCGGGGTGCCGACGAACAGTCCCCGGTGCCGCTCCTACAAGGCCAAGACATGGCACGCCCATTGCTCATGTCACCCTCATGAAGTGACTGGCCGACGACGAGTACACCGTGCGCCGCAGCTACCGCGACATCATTCACACGGCCTACGAGACAGCCGCGACCATCCCGGCAGACCCCGTCCCGCAGGCCTTCAAGGATCGCCAGTTTGAGATCCGCGGCGTCGTCAAGGCCGGCACCGATGAACGCGATCGCGGCGTCGGCGGCTAGCGCGCCGCTGCACATCGACGGCCGCAACGGCCACTGGGCCTCCATCTAGTCGCAGTCGCAGTGGAACGACGGAGAGTTGGGCGAGGGGGAGGGCGAGTTCGAGGACGACTCCGTCATCTTCGTCATTGTGATGACATCGGCGAAGGCACTGACGGCTGGGTCTTCCCGGGCCCCTGGTACACCGTCACCTGAGATGGGCTGCCGTCGAATCGGAGCTCTTGAGGTGACGGAATGCGCGGCGGGCCGTTGGGCTGGGCGCCGCCACGGTTCGGGGTCCTTGGTCGCACTCGGAGATTGCGCGATCTCAGCGCGCCCTGGGCTGCTGACGTGGGACCAACGCTACGGGTACCGGCCGGTGATGGCCACTGTCCGGTCGAGGAGCGAAGCATCGGCGGGGACCTCGACGGCCGGGCCCCACAGGCCCTCGATGGGAGCGTTCGGGACAAACTCGGTGACGTGGTCGAAGCAGGCTTGCAGCGTGTCGTCGGGGAGGCCGAAGGGCTGGCCGGTGGCCCTGGCGATGTCCCAGCCGTGCATCACCATCTCGGTGAGGGCGATCTTCCCCCACGTTGCGTTCGGCAGGTCGAGGCCTGCGGCGTCGGTCCTGCCCTGCCAGGCCGCCGGATCGTCCCAGGCGTCGCCGAGCGCCTGCACATTCTTGGCGACACTTCCCCGCCAGTCGTCGCTGAGGCCCCCGGCAGTCGACTCAGCCGCACCCGCTGTGTCAGTACTCTGGCTGACGTTCTTGCCGGCGATGCCGATGAAACCCTGAGCGGCCACGTCAACGTGGGTTACAAGGTCGCGGAGGGTGTATTCGGTGCATGGAGTAGGACCGGAGAGTTGCTCATTGCCCACGCCGGCCAGTAGGTCGATCATCTGGCGGCAGGCCGGCTTCAGGTTGATCACGGGTTCTTCTCCTTGGTCGCGCGATGCGGTCACGAGGTAGACCCCAGGTGGAACAGAAACTCATCGGTCTGCCTCTTCACTGGGCATTGGTTGGCGAGCAGGGCGGGGCCATCGCGAGCTCGAAGACCTGCGGGCGATCGCCAAGGAACGCGGCACCTCGCTCAAGGCCGTGGTCCGCGAGGCCGCCGCCGCCGACATCGCTCGCCACCGCGCGCTGGAGGAGGGCGCCGAAGTGTTCCGCCGGTACTTCGTCGCGACCCGGGA
This sequence comes from Streptomyces sp. NPDC048436, assembly GCF_043200355.1. NCBI lineage: Bacteria > Bacillati > Actinomycetota > Actinomycetes > Kitasatosporales > Streptomycetaceae > Streptomyces > Streptomyces sp. NPDC048436. Next base: position 185,710 of record NZ_JBICXP010000008.1, on the reverse strand, counting down.
GGAGTTCGCCACAGCTTTCCCTGACGACGAGGTCGCCCCCCGCAGCACGGGCCAGGCCGCCTGACAATGGCCCCACTCATCACGGTGGACGTCCCTTGGCTCCTGCAGCGGCATGAGGAAGCCTTCCCCGACCAGCCCACGGTCAACGACTTCTCGGCGCTGGTGGCTGCCGTGGCCCGCCACCGAGTGGACCCGCCCCGCCTCGGCGTCACCAGCGACCCGGCCTGGCGCGCCGCAGCACTCCTGCACACCCTGGCGCTTCTGAAGCCCTTGCCTGCGGCGAATGCACGCTTTGCCTGCTCGGTCGCGGTCGCCTACATGCACATCAGCGGTACCGGGATCGATCCTCCCTACGGCGCCCTCGTCGACCTTGCCCGGGACGTTCTGTCAGGGAAGGTAGATGTGTTCGGCGCTGCGGATCGCCTGCGTGACTGGCAGATCTGACGGCTGGCTGGAAGTGACACCCGGCGGGCGCGTATTTCGTAGCCACGGCCTGACGAGGCGGCCTGCCGCAGGTTGAGCGTTCCCGTTTGGCTGTGTCGGCCTCTACGGGGCCGACGCTCACAGAAGCGGTCTCCGTCAGGATCCAGCCCCGAACGGCACCCGCCGAGTCGCCGCACCGCCCCGGCCCTGACCACCCGGACGCGGCCGAGGCGCCTCCAACACAGCGCTGAAGGGCCAACCGAAACGCTCGCTCACAAGCAGCTACACGGCGCGCTTGATCAACCGCAGATCCGACGCCTCGCTCTCCCTCACCGAATCCCCGGAGCTGTCGCGCCCGGCGTGGGCGGCACGCTCGGATGGCCTCTCCTTGGCGCGCACCCAGACAGGGGCTCCTGCCAGGGATTGCGCCACCTCGCCCTTGATGTTCGCGTAGCAGGTAGGCGGCGCCCGAAGACTCCCACAGCTCCGACCAGCAGCGCCCGCCGAACCCGGTGGCGGCAGGGGAGCGCTGCCAGTAGTCCGAGAGACGGCCGATGGCAGCGTAGCCACCGGCATGGGCAGCTGAAACAACTGCGACGCCGGCGACGCGCTCCACATCGAGATGGCGGCTTTACGGGAAGCCATGTCCCGGGACGGCACTGGGGACGAAGGCTTCCACGTCGCCTCAGAGTCTGGAGAGCACTGTGAACCGGGCTGCCCGGCGGGAGCGGGCCACGCCGTCGGCGCAGCCACGTTTCGATCCCGGCCGCGCAATCCGAGACTATGTTGACCTGGCCGATCCGGAGGACCATGGAATGGAAGAGAGCAGCGCCCCAGCCTTCGCGGCACCAGACCCGGGCACTGCAGTGAAAGGAGGGGCGGATGGGTTCAACCGGCGCTTTCGGAGCCGAGCCGCGGCCCCTTGAACCCGGCCCCGCACCTCCAGGGGCGCTCTTGGACGTGCTCCGGGTCGCAGCCGTGGTGCTGGACGCGGAGGGGCGGATCGTGCTGTGGAGCCCGCAGGCCGAGCAGCTGTTCGGCTATACCGCCAGGGAAGCCCTGGGCCGGTTTGCCGCCCACCTCCTTGTCCACGAACAGCACCTCAACGTGGTGATCGAGCTGTTCGCCAAGGTCATGGACAGCGGCGACGGCTGGGCCGGCGTGTTCCCCACCCGGCACAAGGACGGCAGCACCCGCCTGGTGGAGTTCCGCAACATGCGCCTGGAAGACGACCAGGGAGATTTCTACGCCCTTGGTATCGCCACCGACCAGGCCACCTTGAGCACCGTGGAGCGGGACCTTGCCCTCTCCACCCGCCTGGTCTCCCAGTCCCCGATCGGCCTGGCCGTCCTGGACACCGAGCTGCGCTACGTCGCCGTCAACCCGGCTCTGGAGCGCATCAATGGCGTTCCCGCCGAAGAGCACCTTGGTCGCACCTCGCGCGATGTGCTGCCAAGCCTGGACGCGGAGGCCATCGAGGCCACGATGCGCCAGGTCCTCAGTACGGGAGATCCCGTCGTTGATCAGTCTGCGATCGGCCGTACCGAGGCCGCACCGGACCGCGATCACGCCTGGTCGGTGTCCTACTACCGGCTGGAAGACCCCAGCGGACGCATCCTGGGCATCGCCGTTTCGGTCATCGACATCACCGAACGCCACCGTGCTTCCATCGAAGCCGACCAAGCCCGGCGCCGCCTGGCCTTGATCGCCGACGCCTCCAAACGCGTCGGCACCACCCTCGACCTGAAAAAGACCGCCCACGAACTCGCTGACTTCACCGTTCCCGCCCTCGCCGACATCGCCACCGTCGACATCCTCGACTCCGTCCTGGAAGGCGCAAGCTCAGCCGTGGGAGACAGTGACACCCCAGCTGTCTTCCGCGCTCTGGCCCTCGCAGCCGCCTGCCCCAGCGAAGCCGTCCAGGCCGCCGACCCGCCCGGCGACATCGCCGCCTACGAACCCGACCGTCTGGTCACAAGGTGCGTACGCACCGGACGCCCCGTCCTGGTCCCGCACGTGGGCCCCGGCGACCTCGCCCGCATCGCCCGAAACCCCACCGCCTCCAGGCTCCTGGCCCGTGCCGGCGTCCACTCCTACCTCGCGGTCCCGCTGATCGCCCGCGGGGAAGTCCTCGGCGTCCTCGACCTCAAGCGCACCGGCGACACCGCCGCCTTCAACGAGGACGATTCCATCCTGGCCGGGGAACTCGCCGCTCGCGCCGCCGTCAGCATCGACAACGCCTGCTGGTACCAAATCGCCCGCGACACCGCCATCACCCTCCAACGCAGCCTGCTGCCCGACCACCCGCCGCCCCTGACCGGCTTGTACGTCGCCTCCCGCTACCAGCCCGCAGGAGCCAGCATCGAAGTGGGCGGCGACTGGTTCGACGTACTGCCCCTCGCGCACGACCGGACCGCACTGGTCGTCGGCGACGTGATGGGCAACGGCATCGCAGCCGCCACCACCATGGGCCGGCTACGCGCCGCGACCTGCGCGTTCGCCCAGCTCGACCTCGCCCCGGAAGAAGTGCTCCAGCAGCTGGACAAGCTCACCTGCACCCTGGAGCACTACATCGCCACGTGCCTGTACGCCGTCTACGACCCGCACCGCAGGCAGTGCCGCATCGCCAACGCCGGGCACATGCCCCCTGCCCTCGTACGCGCCGGCCAACCGGCAGAGCTCCTCCATCTGCCCCCCGGCGCGCCCCTCGGCGTCGGAGGCGTCGCTTTCCACACCACGACCTTTGATCTTGCCCCCGGCGACCGGCTCGTCCTGTACACCGACGGCCTGGTCGAAACCCGTGACCAAGACATCGACGACCGCCTCCAGACCCTGCTTACTCAACTCGACGAGACCGCCGGTGGCCCCTTGGAGGACACCTGCGACCGGCTCTTGGAGGCACTGCGTCATCCCGACGGCCACGATGACGTCGCTCTCCTCATCGCCCACGCCACACCGAGCAGCGGACAGGGCGACGCAGTACAGGCCACGTGAGCCTTACCGGTACCGGTACCGGCACCGGACCCCGGCATCAGCCACGTCACCGCCAGTGCCATGTCCCGGCGCTCCAGCTCGGCCCGGACACTGATCCGGGCCGAGCTGTGCAAACAGCCAGGAGCGCTGGAACTCGTCCATCAGCCTCCCCTCGTACCTCGTACGGCTCTACGGGGTCGAGCTCGATGGTTGTACGCAGCTGGGCTTCCGCGCGCCAGCTGCGTCGAGTGGTAGGACGAGCGTGCGAGCAGCAGATGTGGCGCCACCTGCTCCGGCGCCTCGACCGGGGTGGCGACCGAAGGCCGCACGGGCGCTGCAGCCGCGTTGTGTCTCAGCGGAAAGCGGCGAGGTTGCGGGCGATCCAGTCGTTGAAGGGGCGCGGTGCTCGTCCGAGGACTCGTTCCACGTCCGGACTGATTTGCAGTTCGGCGGGGTTGGGCGCGGCGATGATGTCCAGGGTGTCGTCAGCGAGCTCCGCCGGCACGAACTGGGTCATCGCGGCCTTGGCCTCCTGGCGGGTGAGTTCGTGGAACCGCAACGACGAGCCGAGCGCGGAAGCGAGAGCCTCCGCCTGCTGGCGCGGCGTGATCACCTCCGGCCCGGTCAGCTCGAAGACCTGGCCGGCGTGTCGGCCGTCGATCAGGCAGGCCGCCGCGACCTCGGCGATATCCGCCGGGTCGACGACCGGAACCCCGACATCGCCGAAAGGTGCGGCGACCGTCTTTTGCGTGCGGACGGATGCTGCCCAGGCCAAGGCGTTGGAGGCGAAGCCGCCCGGTCGCAGGATGGCCCATTCCAGGCCGGACTCGCGCAGCGCGTCCTCCACCGCGCGCATCGCGACCCGTGTCGGGCCGAGCGGCCTGGTCGCCACGCCTTGCGACGACAACAGGACGACCCGGCCGACCCCGCTGGCCGCGGCCAGGCCGATGAGATCGGCCGGCTTGGCTTCGGGGGCGTGCAGGTCGCCCGACAGCAGAAGGAACAGCGCCTTCGCCCCTTCCAACGCGGGCACGAGGCCCGCCGGGTCGGCCAAGTCGGCCCGCACATGCCGGACTCCGTCCGGCACCGCTACCGCCTGCCGCGACACCGCCGTCACCTGCTCGCCCGCCTCGACCAGGGCCTGCGTCAAGGGTCGGCCCACGTTCCCGGTAGCTCCGGTCACCACGATCATGTTCAGCTCCTACTCCGTTGAGCACTGCGGTAGTTGACGCTAGGAGCAAGGCTTACTTCTCGTAAGGACATACCCAGAGGTAAGCTCCGGACATGAGGGAAGGCGCGCAGCTCACGCAGGGCGGGACAGGCGGTGGGTATGAGGTGTTTCACACCGACTGCCCCGCGCGCGGCGTGGTCGACCATGTGACCAGCAGGTGGGGTATCTGGGTGCTGATCTCCTTGAGGAGCAACGACCTTCGGTTCTACGAGCTGCGCGACAGCATCCAGGGCATCAGCGAGAAGATGCTTGCTCAGAGCCTGCGCGCACTGGTCCAGGACGGCCTGGTCTGGCGGGAGGTCGAGCCGACGACACCGCCCCAAGTCACCTATGGGCTGACTGAGTTCGGTCAGGATGTCGCAGAGCCGCTGACGGACTTGTTCGACCTGATCACGAGTCGGCTGCCGCCGGGCAGCGCGGGATAGTGCGGTAGTGGTAGGTCATGAAGACATAACCAGCCTCTGACCTGTTCGGCCAGAGGTCACGCTCCTGCTCGCTGACCGCAGCGTACTGGCGCAGAGCTCGTGCTCCGTGGCTGTCGTATTCCTGAGGATGAAGGTTCGTCAGACCACTCGTACGTGTCCCTGGGCCGTGCGCATTGGCTGGTCGAGAGAGGGTCCGTACGAGATGCTGCACGCGTGATCGAGCGAGAGGGCGCCGTTCGGGCTGTCGAGAACAGCTGGAGCGCGACTATCAGCAGTGGCGGGCTGCGGGTGTGGACGCGATGCGGATGGCTGTGGTCGACGTCGAGGAGCGCGAGCTGGTGTGGATCGTCTCTTGGACCTCCGAGGAGTTCGTGCGCACTGGGAACCCGGAGTTCATGCTGGTGGGCAACGGGCCGTACCTGATCGACCGTGTCGACGGCGGACTGCACCAGATCGGCGTCGTCTCCGCGGTAACCGGAGGGTGGGAGGCCGACTATCGAGCGCGGATACGTGGGCTGCCGGTGCGCACCGCAGTGAACGATCTACACGATGTGCTGTGCGAAGTCGCAGCTACGCGCGGACGCATGCACGCTGTGCGGACACTGCGCCAGCGGCTGCTCGTGCTCTCACCCGCGGAGGCCATCGAATACGTGAGCGCGTTGCTGGACAGTGATGCACCCGCGCATCTCATGCTCGTCGCCGCCAAAGAACTCGTGGAGCCTCCCAACCCGGTACTTGCGGTAAAGACGATTCTGAGCGGGGCGGAGAGCCGAGCCGGTCAGAGCCCCGAGGGATGATAGGAAAGCCAGTCGGCATGCCGATCGCGCAACCGGTCCCGTTCCTCCGGGGTGGCGAGGAAGACGTCGGCGCCACCGTCGTAGGGGTGGTGGATGCGCTGCATCCGGGTGTCGGTGATGAGGACTCCCGCCACTTTGTCGTCGGCTATGTCGCGGAGCAACTCGTCGATGCAGCCACGCCGCCAGGGTCGGCGCTCGGCGAAAAGGTGGCAGTAAGTGCGGAACTCAGGGTCAGGATCGTCCTCCACCAGCAGGCTCTGCCAGTACCCCGTGACGGGTTGCCATGACGGAACCTCGGCTTCGGTCATCCAGAGCGGAGTGATCACATACACGTCCGCACCAGCGAACAACTCATCGAGGACGGTGTTGTAACGCCCCAGGACGACGGCGTACTCGCTCTCGTCCTTCGCGTACCGCTTCGACTCCGGCAAGCTATGAAAACGTACCCAAACATCCCGATACGGGGCACGGAGCTTGTACCCAACCGGAGGGCAATTGGGCCAACGCTGCTGCCACAGCTCCGTCAGATCAGTCTGCCCGTCTCCAGACACCCGCCGCACTCGTCCTCTCGCACATGAATCCACCGGCGGCCATGATGCCGGGGATCACCCACGAGAGAAACCGACTTCGTAGCTGTCGCTTCGCCGGCGGCTGACGTAGCCGGTTCAGTCGCGCTTGGCAGAGTTCATTCAGTCCGCCGTGTTGTCGACGGGTTTCGGTGAGAGCAGTGAGGATCGAGGCCGGAACGTCGGCCGCCAGCACAAGGCGAGCAGCCGCGCGGCCTGAAGGCCCCGCAGGCGCCGTGCCGCTCTCCCTGGCCGGGCGGCGCAACGTCAAAAGAGGGTGGCCTCGTTGCGCACCCGAGAGGCATGATCGGCCCTGTGATATGCCACGCCCACGACGATCCAGAACTGCTGGCCCTGGTTCGCCGCTATGTCACGCCCGAGCGGCGCTACATGAAGCTCAGCGGCAGCGTGCTGCGCATGCAGAGCCCTGAGTATGACCGATTCTTGCGACGGCTCAGCGAGGACGCGGGAGTTATCACCGTGAATGAGATTGCCACCCTTCTTGAGGGTGGGTGGCGGGAGCGGAGGACTGCCACATGGCTCGTGGCTGTCTCCCGCCGGACCGAGTTCCGTGAACGCCTCGGGGGGCTCCTGCTGGCCAGCGAGGTCTGCTGCGCTGGTCCGGCCTATTGCGTGGCCCTGGCAAGTTCCGGAACGCCGCGCGACTCTGAGCTGCTGGTCGCCTATCTTGATCGCTATCTTCGCCCTCCTCGGTGTGGTGCAGACCGTCTTCGGCCAGACCGTTTCGACCGCGTCGGGCAGGCTGTGGGGTTCTCCGTCGGGCGGTAGCCGCAGTCCAGGCGCGGCCGTTGTGGGGCTGCCAGGCTTGCGCTCGCCCGGCCGCGTAGCCTCTTCGTCTGGTGGCCCGCGGGAGGCATCACGGCGTGACCCGTGCTCGGTTCCCCTGGTCGAGGATCACTTGGCGTGATCCATACCTGACTCGATGTCAGTGGTTGCTGCAAGCATGGACAGCTCACGCAGAGGCGGTCGACTGAGGGGGCGACGGTGCCGTATATCGATTCGTACGTGAAAGGCGACGGAACGCGGGTGCGGGCGCACTACCGCTGGGCGGCGGGGGCGCGGAAGGAGATGGCGATATTCGCCGTGTTCGCGCTCGCGGTCGCGGGAATGGGCGACGGTGCCGTGGACTTAGGCGGCGACGGGGGTACGGGCCGCTCGCCAAGGCCCGATCAGTCGGTGCAGTATCCGATCAAGTTCCCAGGCAGCAGTGGGAAGCAGAAGCAGAAGCAGAAGCCGGAGCCAAACCAGTCGGTCTCGTACCCGATCCGCTTCACGCCCCGCGCCGGTGAGCAGTGACGCGGCGGGCGCCCGCCCGGCGTGGCCGGCGTGGCCGGCGAGGCCCGACCAGGCGTCAGCAACGGCAGCAGGCCCGGCTCGTGGCACTGCTTGTAGGAGCGGCCGCAGTGTTGGCGCTCGTCAACTGGTTGATTGCGCACTGGTGGGTGCTGGTGGTGCTCGCCGTGGCGGCTGCGGTGGCGGGGGCGGGCATCGTGCATCAGCGGCGGCAGCGGGCCATGTGGGCGGACGTCCAGCGGCGGGGGCTGCGCTTCGCCCTTGCACAGATCGATGGGCTGCACCACCGTGACTTCGAGTACGCGGTGCGTGACTTGATGCGCCGCGATGGCTGCGCAGACGCGCGACAGATCGGCGGCGCCGGCGACAACGGTGCGGACGTGCTCGCGACCGACCCGTTGGGCCGCAAGTGGGTCATCCAGTGCAAGCATCGAAGGAACGGAGCGCAGGGCTCGCCGGTGGGCACGCCCGACCTGCAGCGCGTCAACGGGACGGCCCGCCAGCTCTATGGGGCGGACGTGGTCCTGGTGGTGACCAACGGGCGCTTCTCTGTGCGGTGTGCTCCGCTGGCTCAGCAACTGCGGATGCACCTGGTCGACCGGAAGGTGCTGGCGGCCTGGGCAGCGGGCTCACGGCCGTTGTGGGATCTGTTGCCCACAGTTCCGCCCCCGCGTCGTTCTACGCCTCTGAGTTGAGGGACGTTCGCGGGTCGGAGCGGGGGCAAAGTCCTGAGACCAGTGCCTGCGTCGTCCGGTCTCCGCGTCGGTCACGTCATCGGCCCGAACGCTGACCTTCGCGGGAATGCGTTCGACCTTGCGGAGGCGCTCAGGGGAAGGGGCCGCCGCGCAGGACAGTCCATGATCCTTTGTCTTGTGACCGAGCGGCCACAACTGCCCCGGGCTCTGAGCGGACCTGAATCACCGGCCGTCTGCAGGCCGTCCCGCGTGATCTGCTGCCCGGCAGCCCACGGGCGGCCCCGCCCGTTTTCCAACGGATATGCCGTTGATGACTGTCACCGCATTTAGCTAGAGAATGCGTGTCATGGCGTAGATAGCCAACTATGCCCATTATTGCGCCTATTGTTCCTCCGAGTACAGCGCGTTGGGCTCCCTTAAGGAGGCCTGCTGTGGTCGCAAAGGAGATCGACATGATGTTTCGCAGTGCCGTGAGCGGTTGTGCGGCGGTGGCTCTCGCCTCCGTGGCGATGACCGGCTTCGCGCAGGCGGATGCTCGCACGGTGCCGGCGGCTGGTACGGGCGCGGCCCCGAGGGCGATGATTACCCCGTCTACGGCCAAGCAGGGGGGTGTGGTCACGGTGAAGGTCGTAGGCGCCCCGAAGACGTGCCGTTCGGTGCAGGCGAGGTCCGATGCCTTCGCCAGGACAGTGGCCCTGGCGAAGAAGGGGAACCCGCCGGTGTACACGGGCCGGGCAGGCGTGAGGGCGAAGGCTGCCCCTGGCGCTCACCAGGTCACGGTAGGCGGAGTTGGCTGCGGCAAGTGGGTGGGCAAGGCCAAGCTCACTGTTCTCGCGCCGCCCAAGGTGGTCAAGGGCAAGGTCAGCTCAAAGCTCGGGATCAACGTGCGGAAGCAGCCGACCTCGAAGTCGGCGGTCACCGGGGCCTTCCGCAAGGGACAGACCATCGACCTGATCTGCAGGAAGGCCGGTCAGCCAGTCGGTGGCAACCGCACCTGGTACCAGGTCAAGATCCCCAAGGGGTGGGTCGCCGCCCGCTACGTGAAGGCCAACGGCGCGGTGCCCCCCTGCAAGTGACGTAGCGGGGCCGAGGCCCAACACGCGAGGGGTGGCACACCGCAAGGGCCGGGCGTCATACGTCCGGCCCGAAGCGGCGGGATTGCTGGCAGCCCTCGCCCTCGCCCTGGGTGCCGCTGCCCCAGAAGCTCTGGGGCGGCCCCGCACGACGAGTCGGAGGTCCCCAGGAACGATTGGGGTGACCCCTGAGGTGTGGACACTCTGACAACGGATCTTGCGGGTCCGAGGGAGGGTGCTTCGGGGGACGTAAGTCTCCGTATCCGGCGGAGTTCAGGAACGATGCCGTCGCGTTGTGCCGCGCGGCTCGAGGTTCGCCTGGTGGCCTTGGGGCTGCCAGGTGGCGGATGCGATCGGGACGCGGCCAGGAAGTCGATGGTCGGGTCGGGCATCGCGGGTGCGCACGCTGCGTCGAGGTTTCGCCGTACAGGGCGCCGGACTCATCGTCTCGTCAGCCGCTCTTCATCACTGCGGCCGGGCGACCGGGTCGCTCGGCACTGGAAGGGTGCGCATACCGGCCTACATCACCCGGCCTTCTGTGGGGGCGTTCATCGCGGCTCTGGTGGTCAGGTCGGCGGCGCGCACCAGGCCAGGGGAGTGGGCCAGCTCGTCGCCGAGGATCCGCCGAAGCGAGGCCGCGCTGCCCCGCCTGCCGTACGTTCACGAAGGCCGCGCAGGGGCTCGCGCTGCGGCAGGACATTGCGGCCCTGCGCCGAGATCTGCTGGGTTCCTGGGTCAGGGGGCCTACCTGGAGACTCTGATTCCGCTGACCGGGCGCAGCAACGGCAGAGCGAAGCGGACTCGCCCACCTGATGCTATGCCGGTTGGAACCTGACGGGTGTCAAGACGCCCGTGAGCGCCAACCAGCGTATGCAAAAGCTCCGTTGAACCCTTGAGTAGGAGTCGCCGAGCGGCCTCCGGGCCGTTCTCGGATCGCCGACCGCGTCACCGCGCGTGGACGCCTCCAGCTGATTCAGCCGCAGAGAATCCCTTGAGAAACGACAGAACCATTGACCTCCCGCCGCCTCACGCCTACTTTCTGATCGATTCACCGAACTGTGTTCGATATATCGACCAATCGCCGCGTCTGTGCCCCCCGTTCGTCGCCCTGAGGGTCCCCCGCCCCCCACCCCCTGGAGCACTCATGACCTCCCGCCCCGGTTCCTCTCGTCGCCACTTCCTCGGCCTGGCCGCCGCCACCCCCCTGGCCGTGACCGGCGCACTGACCCTGAGCACGGGCACCGCGCATGCCGCCGACTCGGCGTACGTGATGTGCTACTTCACCGAGTCGACCAACCTCGGCGACGGCACCGACTACGGCCTGCACCTGGCCGTCAGCCCCGACGGGCTGAACTGGACGCCGCTCAACCAGAACAACCCCGTGGTCACACCCACAGCCGGCGCGTTGGGTCTGCGCGACCCGTTCCTCATGCGCAAGCAGGACGGCACGTTCGTCGCCATCGCCACCGACCTCAAGGGCACCGACTGGAGCTACAACAGCCAGTACATCCATGTCTGGGACTCTGCCGACCTGCGCACCTTCACCGGCTACCGGCGCCTCAAGCTGCACGACATGACCACCCACAGCTGGGCGCCCGAGGCGTTCTGGGACGCAGGCCGGGGCCAGTACGCGGTCATCTACTCCTCGGTCAACAGCAGCGGCCACAACGTGATCATGGTCAACTACACCAGTGACTTCGTCACCGCCTCCGCCCCGCAGGTCTTCTTCGACCCCGGTTACGACGTCATCGACGGCGACATGGCCGTGGGCGTGAACGGCTACAACTACCTCTACTTCAAAAAGAACCAGACCCTGGTCGGCGCCAGATCCACCTCCCTGAACCCGGGCAGCTTCACCGAGTTCAGCACCGGCGTGGCACACGGCGGCACCGAAGCCCCGACGCTGGTCAAGTCTCCGTCCTCCAGCGGCCTTTGGCGCCTGTGGGGCGACACCTACACGCCCAACGGTGTCTTCTACGCCTGGCAGTCCAGCAGCCTGGCCTCGGGAACCTGGATGGCCCTCGACCAGAAGACCTACACCCAGCCGGTCAACTCCAAGCACTGCGGCATCGCGACGATCACCACGGCCGAGTACAACAACCTGCTCGCGAAGTGGGGCGCGCCGGCCTGGAACCGGCTCAAGTCCTTCAACTTCCCGGCTCGTTACGTCCGCCACTCCGACCTCGCGGGCCGTATCGACGAGTACCCGATCGAGCCCTACAAGGACTCCCTGTGGACCCTTGTGCCGGGTCTCGCCGACAGCTCCGGGGTCTCCCTCAGGTCGGTCAACTACCCCACCCGCTATCTGCGGCACTACAACTACCAGCTCCAACTCGAGGTGAACGACGGCACGTCGACGTTCGCCGACGACGCGACCTTCTACCGCACGGCGGGCCTCGCGGACGCGAGCTGGGCGTCGTTCCGCTCGTACAACAACCCGATCCGATACATACGGCATTCCAACTACGCCCTGCGTATCGATCCAATCTCCACGACCACCGACAAGCAGGACGCGACCTTCCACGTCGGCTACTGATGGCGGCAGGTACTCACGTCGTACGTCTTGACCCGAGATGGACCGAAACGCATCAGCGTGAGCATCCTGTAAGCCGCCGGCCCGCGCGCACAAGCCCCGGCGGATCACCCAGGCCCTCAAGGCCCTCCACGGGGCCAGTACCCGCTCGACCTGCCGTAGCGCGGCGAGCACGAGCCCTTCCGTGACCGCACCTTGCTGTGCGACAGCGGACGGAGCGTCGCCGACGCCATCACCACCATCGCTCCATCTCCGCCCTGCTGCCCCACTCCCCGAACGCACGTACCCGGCAGGTAGCCTCCTCGGACTGTCGATGAGCGGCGAGCGGGAAGGGGCAAGAAGGTGGAGAGGACCGCTCGGAAGACGTGGCGCCGTACGGTGACCGTCCTGGCCCTGGCTCTCGTCGTGCTGGGGGGCGCGACTCTGGTGGCGTGGGCAATGGACGCCGGGCCCTTCCGCCAGCGCAGTTACTGCTGGGGAGCCTGGCAGGAGGGCAGCGGCCCGCAGGTGCTCGGGGACGACTTCGCGCGGACGGCCGAGGAGTCCGGTACGCCGCAACGTGGTGAACAGGCCTCATGTGTCATGGCGTTCGGTGTGCCCGGGACCGAGGAGATGAGGCACGTCGACCCCACCGTGCGCGGCGACGCCCCCGGGGCGCAGGAGACGGCCGGTGGCCACAGGCTGGTCGCCCGTGTCGGTCCGCCGCCCCGCTCGACGGGCCAGCCGCGTCGGGCGTGGCTGGCCGAGGCGCTGTACGGGAACGCCGCGCCGTTGCCCGAGGGGATGCCCGGTGTCGTGGGCAGGGACCGGGGCACGCTCGTGCTGCCCGAGGAGTGTGACAGCGGGGACGTGCCCATGGTTGTCACCGTGCGGTCGGAGGGCTCGGTGCCGGAACTCGACTCCGAACGGGAAGTCGCCGATCTGCTGCTGTCCCTGGCGAACGCCGCGCGGGAGAAGGCGGGCTGCGCCCAGGGAGAGTCATCACGGATCACTGCCCCCGTGCGGACGGCGCAGCAGGAGGAGACCTACCGGGGAGGCCGGCCGTCGTGCCGTGTTCCCGGGATGCGGATCGAGCCGCGGCGCGGCACGCTCGGGGGCTACGCGAGCACCGTCTGGGAGCGTCTCCAGATTTGTTCCCTTGAACTCTCCGACAAGAACCAGGACGTCATCGCGCGGGGCCAGTTCGTGATGACGTCTCACCCCAGGCTGACCGCGCTCTTCGCGGGCATGGCGGGCGATAGGTCCCCGGGGGCGGGGTGGCGGGGCAAGGGCCGGGTCGCGGGCGGGAACGGGCTGGTCATCGCGGAGTGCCGGGGTCGGCCCACCGTCTTCTCCCTGCACCTGGACGAGGAACTGGAGCAGGGCGCGGAACCGGACAGCCGCCGTGTGTTCGCTCGGTCCGCCAACTCCGTTGCCGAACGGCTTGGTTGCCCGGCCGTGGGGCCGCGCGGATGACCGGGACAGACCCCGAGAGGAAGGACGAGATGCCGGACGAACCGAAGGCCCCCGGGCGGGAGACCCCCGAGGTGGAAAAGCCCGGGCAGGAGACCCCCGAGGTGGGGGGGCCCGTACCGCAGGCCCCCGCACCTCCGCCTTCTGCCCCACAGTCTTCTGCCCCACATCCTTCCGCGCCGAAGCCCACGGGCCGGATGCGCCGGTTGTCCCGTAGCCGGGGTGGTATCGCGCTTGTCGGCGTGCTCGTCGGGGCGCTGCTGGGGTCGGGCGTCGTGGCGTGGCGCTTCAACGAACTGCCTTTCGTGGCGCGGGACATGTGCTGGGGTTCGCTCTCGCCCGATGTCGCGCACGCGCTGTTCTCGGACACGGACGTCCGCAGCAGTGAGCTTCCGCTGCGCCGGGCCACGGAGGACCACATGCACACGGAGTGCAGCATGCAGGGGTTCGGGGCCGACGAACTGGAGTCGGAGGTTACGGCGTCGGTGCGGACGCTGGGTGAGTTGCGGGGCGCGCAGGCGTGGAGCTGGACGGAGGAGTACCTCTCCTCCCGCATGACGCCGCTCGGCGACGGGGTCACCGGCATGGCGTCCTCCGCCCGTGCTTGGGTGACGCTCCCCGCGAGTTGTGAGGAACGGTCGTACGAGCCGGGCGAGAAACCGCCGTTGAGGGTGGTCACCCTCGCCTCGGGCGAGTCTGACCCTGATGGTCAGAACGAGGTCGACGCACGGCGGGGCCTCGACGCGATGTCCCGCGCGGTCGTGCGGCTGGCCAACGGGGTCATTGAACGGTACGGCTGCGAGGGCCGGTACGACGACCCGCCGAAGCTCCCCCGCGCCCCGGAGGGAAACGAGTTGCCGGACGTCGACGCCGACCGGCTCTGCGGGATTCAGGGCGTCCGGCTGCCCGGGTGGGCTCGTGGGCCTGAAGCGAAGGTCGTACGCACCACGCCGGGCGCGAAGCCGGGCGCGCCCTCGGCGGGCGGGGTCCGGGCGTGCGACGTGAGGCAGCCCTTCGGTCCGAACAGGCTCCGGCTGATGACCGTGGCGGACCCGGAGCTGGCCGGTGTCGTCTCGCGGGTCCTAGGAAACCGGGCCGCGCGTCTCGGCGGTGACGGGCAGGGCGCCTACGCGGGCGGCCTGAGCGTCTACACGGCCCACTGCCAGTCAGGCCGGGTCGCGTTCGTGGCGCATGAGTGGGGGAGGGACGGCGGGTCGCACGACGAAGAGTCGCTCTCCCTTGCCGTTCTGCCGTCGTACGTCAAGGCGGAGGCGAAGCGCGTCGGCTGCGGCGAGGTGAACGTGAAGACGCCCGATATCCCCGCGACATGAGTGTGCCCCGTACCTCGCGCTGCGCGGGGCGCCCCGCCGTCCCGCGAGCTGAGGGCACCCCGCCGTCCCGCAGCGTGAGGGCGTCCCGCGTTCCGGCAACCGCAGACGACGGAACCCTGGCCGCGCCACCTCACCTGTCGCCTCGCACCTCAAGCCACCTGCGGCTGCCGTCAGCCGGCCATCCGCTTGGTGTGAAGGTGCCAGGGCGCTGGGCGAGGCGCCTACGCCACCCGCCTGACCCGACACCACGTGACACCACGTCCGTGGTTCCCCGACTGACCACTGAACGCCACCGCTGCCCATGATCACGCGGGATTGCAGCCGGGCATACCGCCTCTGTCGCCGGCCTCGTGCCACCACGCCGACTGTGCCGAAGGCAGCGCTCCGGCGACAGGTCCAGTAAGTAGGCCAGCAGCGCTACCACCGGAGCAGGGCCTCGAAGCGCACTCCGCGTTGCCACTCTTCAGGGGGCCGAAGGAACTCCCATCATGCCCGTGATACTAATACCGGTATAAGTATTGGGAAGATTCGTACCGCAGGGAGCCACGGCACATGGTGGAGATGAAGACCGTCGCAGCACGAGAGACGATGAAACAGGTCAGCCGGGTCGTGGCTCGCGCACTCGCAGCCGGGGAGGGCGCCGCATGATCGAGATCTTGAACCCCGCCCTCCTGGCCCGAGCGAAAGACACGGGCGCCCTGGTCGCTGACATTCTGCAGACGCTGAAGAGCCGTAGCGGGATCGGCGTGAACCTTCTGGACATCGACCGGTGGACCAAGACCATGATCGCCGAGGCGGGAGCGCTGTCCTGTTACGTCGACTACGAACCGTCCTTCGGACGCGGCCCGTTCGGCCACTACATCTGCACGGCGGTCAACGATGCCGTGCTCCACGGTCGGCCCTATGACTACACGCTGGCCGACGGCGACCTGCTGACGCTCGACCTCGCCGTCTCCAAAGGTGGAGTCGCTGCAGACGCTGCCATCAGCTTCATCGTGGGTGACGCAAAGCCCCCGGAGAGCGTCGCGATGATCAGTGCAACCGAACGCGCGCTGGCCGCAGGGATCGCCGCTGCCGGGCCCGGGGCTCGCATCGGCGACATCTCGCATGCCATCGGCACGGTCCTCAGCGGCGCGGGTTACCCGATCAACACCGAGTTCGGCGGTCATGGCATCGGATCAACGATGCACCAGGACCCGCACGTCTCGAACACCGGACGGCCTGGCCGTGGATACAAACTGCGCCCTGGGCTGCTGCTGGCACTGGAACCGTGGGTCATGGCGGACACCGCTGAACTCGTCACCGACCCCGACGGGTGGACGCTCCGCAGCGCGACAGGCTGCCGGACAGCACACAGTGAGCACACGATCGCCATCACCGAAGACGGAGCCGAAATCCTCACGGGTGAGTGGCCGTAGGCTGAACTCCCAGCCGCGTAGGGCGCAGACCGCGGGGCGGCTTCCGCTCGGTGCATTCCGCAGGGCGCCGCCCCTTTCCGGGCTCTCGCGAGAACATGGGAAGCACTTCGCGGCTGCGCGCAGGGAGGGTTCATGACCGCTTGCCTTGACGGCGGCAGAACGTAACTCTGCGCTTGTGCGGTTTGCAGGGGGAGGGAGACGGGGGCGCTGTTCGTGCGGACGGCGAGCTGGCTGGGTCACTCGGCGCGGTCGCCCTGCTGATGGTGCAGGCCGCGGTGCTAATGCCTGCATCCTGCTGATCTGGAATGACAATTACTCAGCAGGAAGGGAGCCCGTCACGACCGCCCGATACGACGTCGACCCGAACACCAGCGACGCGTACCGCCGCGCGGTCGAGGCGCCCGGGACGCCAGGCACGCCGCCCTGACCAAGAAGGGCTTTCCTTCCGTCGCAGACGTTCGGTCAGAGACCTTGCACGAGGGCACCAGCGCCCAGACCCTCCGCCCGTGATCCGTCGGATGGAACTCAGGGATGCATGACGATCTTTCCCACGTGCGCCCTACGGGAGAGTTCTTCCTGCGCCTGAGCGGCCTGGTCCAAGGGGAAGGTCGCGGCGACGACGGGCTGAACCTCGCCCCGCCGAGCCAGGTCCATGAGGAGATCGAAGTGCGTGGGCGTGTGCATCGCGGAACCGATGACCTGGGCGTTGTGCAGGTAGAGACGGCGCACATCAAAGGTCACGCCGTAGCCACTGAGTGCGCCGGCGATGACCCACCGGCCCCCTTCGCGCAGCAGCGGCAGCCCCTCACTCACCAGCTCGCCGGCAACGACATCGAGTGCGACGTCGACTCCCTCCGGGGCGGCGGCGCGGATCTGCCCGGTGATGTCTCCTGCGCGGTCGATGACTTCGTGCGCGCCGGCTTCGCGCACCGCATCGATTTTGGGTCCGCTACTGATGGCGATCACCTTTGCGCCGCGCGCGCGGGCGATCTGCACCAGGGCGAGGCCCACGCCGCCGGATGCTCCTGAGACCAGGGCGGTTTCTCCCTTCTGCAGTCGGCCTCGCTCGATCATGCCCAGCGCCGTGCCGTAGGCGGTCGGCAACGCCGCGAGCTGGTCGTCGGTGAGCGGGGATTCCGTCACGTCGTGCACACGCTTCACCGGCGCTGTCACGTACTGGGCGTATCCGCCGTCGCGCTCGCTGCCCATCAGACCCACCGGGTTGGCGTCCGGCCCTTCGGTGTCGTAGATCGCGGGATCGACGACCACTCGGCGCCCGACGAGGCTCCCCTCCACTCCAGTCCCGACGGCCACGACGCTGCCGGCCACGTCGGCGCCCTGGATACGCGGGAAGTCGAGCGGGCCTCGCCAGCCCGACAGCGCCTGCGGGTCGTCCGGACGGCCGTAGGCGCCCTCCCGGGTCCACAGGTCGGTGTTGTTCAGCGCAACCGCGCCGACCTGGACCAGCACCTCCCCTGCCTGGAGGGCGGGGACGGCGACCTCCGTCAGCTCAAGAACCTCCGGCCCTCCGTGCCTGGTGATGCGCACTGCTCGCATGGAATCGGACACACCCATGGCTTGAACCTCCTTGCAGGTATACTGATCTGTATACATCTCCCACCGTACACCGATCAGTGAAGAGATCCGTCGTGCGGGAATCGCGGCCCATAACGCAAGCCGGCCCACCGCATCGTGGCGGCCTGTCTCACAGAACGCGGCCAGCGCTGGCGCTCGCATGTCCGGGCCGCCGTCGACGCCGGCGCATGACTACTACCGCTACGGCATCACCAGCCTGTTCGACGCCTTCAATATCGCCGACGCACAGTCATAGCCCAACTCCACGGCCGCCACCGGCGATCGAATTCAAGAAGTGCCTGACCCGGATCGACGAGTCCGTGTCCGTCGGCCTCGACGTGCACCTGACCTGCGGCAACGGAGGACGACATCAGGGCGTGGATCGATACCTGGAACGAGAGCCCGCGGCCCCGCACCTGGACGAAAAGCGCCGACGAGATCCGCAACTCGCCAGCCGATTACCTCATGAATAGTGCGGTGACCCCGTAGATCCGCCGGGTTCGGGTAAGTCTGAGGCTGAACATGGGCTGCGAGCGTACGTCGACGGGCTGCGCGTCGAGGCGGCGGGCGACGTCCTGTTCAACGAGGACAGCCCGGCGGACGTGGCGCGGATCGAGGCGGCGGGATGGACGCCGTCAGCCGACCAGTGGCTGTCCGGTCGAGCAGGACGGCCGCTCACGGCAGGACCTTTCAGGGGCTTGTCAGCGGATCGAGGCCGAATTCGCGGTGCAGCCGTGCTTCGATCGCCTTGAGGCCCTTGACGCCTTGGGCAAGCTCCTTCCAACCGTGGGCCTCCCGCTTGACCTCCTTGGACCCCCTGACGATGCCGAGTTGATTCGACATGTAAATGTCGCTTGCGCCGGATCTGACGTGCTTGAGGGCGGTCGACCAGGCGGCCTGGGTCTTGCGGTCGGGGATGGGCGGGTACTCCTGGGCCTCCTTGCTACGGTCGAAGAACAGACTGAAGTCGATGGACCAGTTGTCCTCGGCGTGATGGGAATAGATCTCCTTGGATCTGTCGCGTACGCCGGTGATCTGCTCCTCACCTCCGGACTCGTACCAGGAGACAACGTTGTTGGCGACCTGCTCCGAGTTGGTGGCGGACGGATAGGCGGTCGGCGGAACGCTCTCCGTCGGTGTCAGGAAGCGGTCGATCGGCGAGGTGCTCTCCGCCGTTGTCGGCTCGGTGGTCGGCGTGGCGCCCGGATCGGCGGAACAGGCGGCGAGTGTCGTGGCGATGACCCCGGCGAGCACCAGAGCGTTGACACACCTGATGCGACATGTCGTCTGCTTCATCGCACGCTCCTGGTGATCAGTTCGGCGAGCAGTCGGGTACGCGGGATCAGTTGCGAGAGCTCGACGTACTCGCTGTCCGCGTGGGCGCCGCCGCCAACTGCGCCCAGGCCGTCCAGCGTCGGGCAGCCGGCTGCGGCGGTGTGATTCCCGTCCGAGGCGCCGCCGACCGCGATCCCCCGCAACGGCTCCTGGCCCAGTTCCGCGGCGATGCGCGCGGCAAGGGCGAACAGGTCGGCGGAGGACTCCGGTTCCATCGGCGGCCGCCGCGAGCCGCCCAGGATTTCCAGCCGGGCGCCGGGCGTCCGGGGGGTGAGTTCCTGTATGAGTTCGTCGATCCAGTCCTGCGCCGCCGGGGTCGGAACGCGTACGTCCACCGACACCCGCGCCAGCGCGGGCACCGTGTTGCGCGCGCTGCCGGCCGACAGCAGGGTGGGCGTGACCGTCGCGGTGCCCAGGACGGGGTGGGCGGCGCCGACGGCGCTCATCGCGGCCCCGATACCAGCGACGGCCAGCACCTGGTGAGCGGCCTCGATGGTGGCGTTGACACCCTTGTGCGGTTCCTGACCCGCGTGTGCGGCTTTGCCGTGCACCACCACCTCGTACCGCGAGATGCCCTTGCGGGCGGTCTTGAGAGTGCCCTGTTCGTCCGCAGCCGCCTCCAGCACGAAGGTGGCGGCACACTCCTGCGCGGTTTCCTTGATGAGGTGCCGTGAGGTGGGGGAGCCGACCTCCTCGTCGCCGTTGACCAGCACGCACACTCCTTGCGTGCAGGGTATGGAAGCCAGCGCGTGGAACATCTGAACCAGGCCCGCCTTCATGTCAAGGACCCCGGGGCCCCGGGCGATCCCGTCGGCCACCGACCAGGGCCGGGACCGGAGCGATCCGATGGGCCACACCGTGTCGTGGTGTCCCAGCAGCAGCACCCGCGGGGTGCCGAAAATCCACCGCAGATGGGTCACACCGTCGATCACGATCGTCTCCGGCTCGGCTCCCAGGAGCCTCGCGCCGATGGCGCCTACCACCTCGGCGCTGCGTGCCACCGCCGCGTGATCGGCGGAGAAGGACTCGCACACGACGAGCTCCTCCAGATCGGCGAGCATCGTCGGCAGGGCGAGGACCGCCCTCTCGGTCACCGGTTCCACCGCTTCTCAACTCTCCTTCGTACCGACACACTTCCCCCTTGGACGTCATGGGCTGGATCTCATGGGCTGTGGCAGCGGCGACGCCCCGTCCCCCTCAGGAGCGCCGCCGTGTGAACGACGTTAGGGCTGGGCACGGCATTCCACCAGCGACTGGATTGCATGGCAGCTATGCGTTCAAGGAATGTGTTGTGTCAGGATGTCGACGACCACGGGGACGCTGCGGCGACAGGAGGAACGTGTTCGAGATCGACGCGCTGCGGCTGCTCGTGACCGTGGCCGAGACCGGATCGTTCACCAAGGCGGCCGTCCGGCTCAATTACACGCAGTCCGCAGTTTCCCGGCGGATCGCCACCCTGGAACAGCAGTCGGGCGGGGCGCTGTTCGAACGCCTCCCGCGGGGAGTACGACTGAATCCCGCCGGACGTGCTCTGTACCGGCACGCTGTGGAGGTCCGCGACAGGTTGTCGCGGGCGGAGCGGGAGCTGGCCGTGCTGCACGCGGGCCGTGGCGGGCTGCTTCACGTGGGGGCGTTCGCCACCGCCAACATCTCGCTGGTGCCCGCCGCCCTGCGGGCGCTCAAGCAGGTCAGCCCTGATGTCGAAGTCGTCGCGGTGGAGGGGCCGACCGGCGCGCTGATGGAGCGGCTGGCAGACGGGGCACTGGACCTCGCCGTCGTCAGCGACTATCCGTCCGGCCTGCCGTCGGCCGACGGGGTCACGACGACCGTGCTGTGCGAGGACGAGCTGTTCGTCGCGCTTCCGCGCGGGCACCACCTGGCCGCGTCCGGGATGGTCGACCTGCGTGAACTGCGCGACGAGGCTTGGGTGCAGAGCGCGTACGGAGACCGACCCACAATGCTCGCCGACGCCTGCGCCCGGGCGGGCTTCGAGCCCCGGAAGATCATCCGGATCGCGGAGTGGGCCGCGAAATTCGGCTACGTGGCCGCCGGACTCGGGGTGGCGTTGGTCCCCTCGTTGGCTGCCTGGGCGATACCCGGGGAACTCGTCCTGTGCCGCCTCACCGACCCCGCCCTGCGCCGGACCGTCCATATTGCACTGCCTGCCGACCCACTCCCGGCGGCACTGAGACTGCGGGATCTGCTGCATGACGCCGGGGACTGAATCCCGCTCCATGCCAACACTTGTGGGCGTTCGCCGTGGACTTCGGCACGTTCACGATCTTGAGCGGCCACGACGTCGGGGTGACGGGCGTTGTCGTGCGCCCTCGCAGTGGTCCTGGAATGTGCGCGCGAGCACGGGTGGTAGGGGGGAGCCGGCTTTGCCGTGCCGTACGTCGGCGATCGGCAGGAGCCGGGCCGTGCCGGGTGCCTGGATCTGACGGGGTGTCGGCCCAGCGGGTCGGGATGTCGGCGAGTCCGGCGAGGAGTTGGCCGATCGCGGTGTGACGTTCGGTGAGGACGGATTGTTCGTCCTCGGTGTGAGTGGGATCGAGGCGGTCATCCTCCGCAAGTTGCCTTTGGGTGCGGATCCTCCAAAGACGCCATGACGCCCACCTCCACCCCGCCACGGTAGAAGTACAGCGGCGCGGCCACACACCGATCAGCGTCTTCCCAGGTCGCACTGGTTGTAGGTGTCGCCGTTGAAGTCGGGCAGTTCTTCCGCTGTGAAGGTGAGCCGGTTCTTGCCCTTCTTGAGGGGCGTCGGGACAGTCAGTTCCCAGAAGTTGTTGTAGTGGAACGTCGTGGGGAACGTTGTGGAATCTTGGCGCGGCCGTTCTGGCTGTGCCGCCAGACAGCCGGTGTTCGTCAGGGTGTCTTCGGGCGGGGGGTGTCTGCTGGCCTGTTGTGTGCCGTGTCGGTGGGTTCGGTGTGTGAGAGCGCGGCGAGGAGTTGCAGCTTCTCGTCGCTGGCGCTGTCCTTGTCGGGGTACATTCCGCGTTGCGCTGTTTGCGGCGCATGCCGTCGAGCGTGTTGCGATCGACGGCACCACGCATGACGTAGATCTCCCACCTGTGGTGCTCGCGGGATCGCATTGTCAGTGGCGACTGCGAGGCTGCCGACATGATCCCTTGGAACCTGCTCGACCTCGACAAAGCCATACGCGCCAGTTGGGCCGCTGACACCTGTTCCCCGGACGACCTCGCTCGCGCCAGCTGGCAGTCCGGCAATCCTGCCTGGGGCCACTGCGACATCACGGCCTTGATCGTCAACGACGTCTTCGGCGGCGACCTCATGGTCGGTGAGGTCCACCTCAATGGGGAGCAGCACGGCTTTCATTGGTGGAATCGGCTGCCCAGTGGCGTTGAACTCGATCTGACGCACGAGCAGTTCCAGGGTGGTCAGACTGTCATCGCGGCTCGTGTCGTCCAACGCCCGCCGGGACCGCTTCCCTGGCGCTGGGAGGAGTACCTCCTTCTGCGTGAGCGTGTCATCGAGCACCTCGGTCACCTGCCGGAGCCTGCTGTCTCTGGCTGAGCGTTTGGTCCGTTGATTCGCGCTTGGTCCCCGGTCAGGTTCTGCGCCAATTCAGGGTGGCTTCGCCGGTGAGTCTGCGGGCCATGAGGTCGATCATTGCGAGGTGAGCCTTCCGTCGCGCCCAAACCCGAGCCCGCAATCAGCGGAGCGACATGGGCTGACGACCCGTCTGTTGTGAGGATCACCGGCCAGCGGGTCACGCTCCGATGAAGCTCACTGTTTCTGTCATGTCCGCCCGCCCGGTACGCAGCCGTGGCACGCCTTCCTTCTCGAATCCCACCGCGACACCGCAGAACAGCGCGAGCTTGTCATCGGCTCGGACTATCTGGCTGACGGTCTTGCGATACATCGTCCACATCACCTGGGGGCAGCTGTGCAGCCCTTCTGCCCTCAGCAACAGCATGACCGTCTGCAGATACATCCCGGCGTCTCCCCACTGTCCGGGCCCCATCGTCTGGTCGAGGTAGCAGAACAGTACAACCGGCGCCCCGAACGCCTCCGAGTTCAAGGCGGCGATCTTCGTGGGCCTGTCGGGGTCGTCGCGCTCGATCCCCAGCGCTTTGTACCGCTGGGCGGCCGCCGCGGAAAAACGGTCCAGATACCGCGAGGTCAGTTCGGCCGGGTACATCGGATACTCCCGCTCATCACCCGGGTCTCCCGCCAATGCCCTGCCGGTCGCTCGTCTCTTCAGTTCGGCCAGGGGGTCTCCGGTCACGACATACACATGCCACGGCTGGAGGTTCCCGCTCGACGGAGCCCGCGTCGCTGCGGTCAGCACCCGGTCGAGTACTTCTTTGGGTACCGGCTCATCGCTGAACGCCCGCACAGCCCTACGGCTGTTCACGGCTTCATACACATCCACGTCTTCTCGTCCTCTCACTCCATGGCGGGCAGCGAAGACACGAGGAGGATCGTCGCACCAGGGGAGCAGACCGGGCGGCGCTTTGGTGCTGCCCAAACTGGCCGACATTCCTCCGCCGACGGATCACGAAGCGCTGTCGAAAATCATGTCCGTGCTCACAGAAGCCAGTCCCTGTCTCATCCAATCCAGTCGGGATACAGCGGCTTCTGCGTATCCCCCAACGCGGGACTGGTGCCGGACGCCAGGTACTCGTGGGTGGCGCTCGCGGGGGACACATTGAGCAAGTGTGCTCAGGAGGGTGGAGTACGCGAACGGATCACCGCACGCGGGCCGGTGTACTGGGATGAGGGCATAAACACCGCCCCGCAGCCTGGCGCAGCGCGCGTGGTTCCTCTACGGCTGCTTCTGGGGCGCCCTCACGGCTGGTCTTCTGGCACCGGTGCGCCCCCGAGCCCGGTGGACGGGCGCCAGGGTGAGGGTCGTCCTGCTGCAGTGGCTCGATGAACTCCCACTGCTCGTCAGCCAGTTGCGCACAACTCACCTCGGCAGTCCTACAGGTTCGAGACCAGGACCGGGTCCCAGGATCCGGTCCTGGTCGAAGACAGTCCCTGGGCGGGGTGACGCCCCGGGATGGATGTGCGCGTCAGCGGTGATCAGTTGCTTTGGATGGAGATGACGATCTTTCCTCGTGTGCGGCCGCGCTGTGCGTGCGCGTGCGCGTCGGCGATCTGGTCGAGGGCGAAGACGCGTTCGATGCGTGGTGTGTAGTTTCCTTGCCGGCCCAGCTCAGCTGCGGCGGCCAAGAACGCGGAGTCGTTCTCCGCGTTGACCAGACGCACTCCCAGACGCGGCGCGTTGGCGTGGTCGGCGATCGTCGACACGCGCGTGGCGTCGCCAACGATCGTCACGATGTCGGCCAGGGACCCGGAGGCGGCGGTGTCGAGCGCGATGTCGACACCGCCGGGAGCGAGGACGGCCACGCGCCCGGCGAGCCCGGCGCCATAGGTAGTGGGGACGGCACCGAGAGCGGCGAGGAATTCGTGGTTGCGCTCGCTGGCCGTCCCGATGACGGTGGCGCCTTGGGCGACCGCGATCTCGACGGCCGCGCTGCCCACCCCTCCCGCGGCGCCCTCGATGAGGAGGGTGCGTCCCCGCAGCGGGCCGAGCACCTTCAGCCCGCCCATCGCGGTCACCGTCGCCAAGCCGGCGCCGGCGGACTCCTCGTCACTCCACGTGCTGGGCGCGGGGGCCCATGCCGAGAGCACGGTGAACTCCGCGGTCGCGCCGGTCACGCCGCCCAGGCCGAAGACGCGATCGCCGATCGCCACCCCTTGCACCCCCTCACCGATCTCGTCCACGACGCCGGCTGCGTCACGGCCGGGGATCGCAGGCAGGTCCAAGGGCAGCACCTCGCGCGCCGCACCGGACCGCAGCTTCCAGTCGACAGGGTTGACGCTGGCGGCCGCGACACGGATGCGAACCTCGCCGACTCCGGGATGCGGTTCTGGCACCTGCTCGACCACGAGGGTCTCCACATCGCCGTACTCATGGAAGCGGGCTGCACGCATGATGTCTCCTTCACGGAACGCTGCGAAATGCTCGGCGAACACCGACGTCCGCTACGCTAAAACCTGACGTTGACGTCAGGTGCAAATCTGACCGACAGCTCGAACAGAGGAGGCCTGGTGCGGATCGGTGAGGTCGCCGCGAAGGCGGGGGTAAGCGTCAGGGCACTGCGCTATTACGAGGAGAAGGATCTACTCGACGCCGACCGCAGCTCCGGCGGGCAGCGGCAGTATCCCGACAGCGCGGTCGCCCGGGTCGGGCTGATCCAGCAGCTCTACGCTGCGGGCCTGCCGAGCAGAACCGTCCGCGAGGTGCTGCTGTGCGTGGACTCGGGTGAAGTGACCTCGGCACTGCTGGAGCGGCTGGCTGCGGAGCGTGACCGTATCGACCATCAGATCACAGGCCTCACGAGCGGGCGCGATCGGCTCGACGAGGTGATCGCCACGGCACAGAAGCCCGGCCCTGGCTGTACTCACGTGAACTGAAGTTGCCTTTGGAATCCCAGCATCGGACAGACATCGGACAGAGGAGACAACACACTTGAGAACCTGGGCCGACCTGCCCGCGAGTTGCGGGAGGGCGGGACGGAAGGCAGCCTTGGGATCGGGCTGATCACCGCTCTCTCGCTTCCATCGGCGATGGTCCAAGAGGCTGGCAGATGCGGTTGCGATGCCTCCGCCGGTCAAGGCATTCAGCAGTGCTCCCCATTCCGTCGCCCTAACATTGCGGTCATCGATGACTGGTTGCCTGAGCCGATCCAGCGCCCGAAGCGCACTCGGCCGCGCGACTAGATTCGCTGCAACAGAAGCCCGAACGACTCCGTTCGTTGAGAAATCGACTCGACTGGGTGAGACAGGGCAACGCACCTGCATGTGCTGTCGGCTATCAGGCACTGGTCGACTTCGTGTGGCGTCGGCCTGACGCGCTGTTGCCTGCTTCTGACGAAAGCGTCTGACCTGCGAAGTACTGAGCCGTCTGTCGCCCGGACACCGCAGCTTCTGCTGACTCCACACGAAGCGGACCAGAGCCGGCTCTCAACGACGAAGCCAGCGTCCTGCCGTACTCACCCCAAAACACGAGTGAGCACCCAGAGACGAAGGTAAAGGACCAAGCTGAGCTTGTTCTTTATGGACTGAGCCGCGGTTCTTTCGATCCCCAGATGTCAGCGGCGGCCGCCATCTGGGGCAGCGGAAGTTCTTCCCTGGACCCACCCGGCTCACGTCTTCAGTAGCCTCACGCCATGGTCTCGGACACGATCGTTGTGGGCGTCCTCACCTTCATCGGAACCGGCTTGGCCACGGCGACCGGGCTGTGGCAATGGCAGCGAGCCCAGGCCCGCGAAGCACGGACGAACTTCCGCGCCCAGCGGGTGGAGGCTCTCAAGGAGGTGTGGGAGGAATTGTCCGCCCTTGAGGAGGCCCAACGCACGTCCATCACACGCCAGGACCCCTCCGCTGACACTGGAACAAGCAGAGTGACTCAGGTTAATCTCCTCCTTCTCCGGCGTTCGCCATTCCTTCGGCTGGACGAGCAGGAATGGTCGAAGACCTGATTGACATGGGTCGATGGCACGCGGGGGACCGCGACATCCTGGTCGTCTTCGATGCCGGCTACGACGCTCCCCGCATGGCCTACCTGCTGGAAGGACTGCCGGTAGAGGTCCTGGGGCGAATGCGCACGGACCGCGTCATGCGCAAGCCGGTCCCGGTGCCGTGGATCTCACCACCGCAGGGCGGACGCCCGCCGAAGCACGGCAAGGAGTTCCGCTTCGCCAAGCCGGACACCTGGGGCGAGCCCGATGCCGCGACCACGCAGGTCACCGACCGCTACGGCACCGCCCGCGCGATGGCCTGGGACCGCATCCATCCTCGACTGACCACCCGTTCCGCGTGGATCGACCACACCGGCGAACTCCCCGTCATCGAGGGCACGTTGATCCGTCTGGAGGTCGACCGCCTACCCGGCGGCCACGATCCACTCCCCGTCTGGCTGTGGTCGTCGGCCACCGGCCTGTCGGGTGGAGACGTCGACCTGCGCTGGCAGGCGTTCTTGCGCAGATTCGACCTGGAGCACACCTTCAGAATGATCAAGCAGACCCTCGGCTGGACCCGCCCGAAACTCCGCACGCCCCAGGCGGCGGACCGCTGGACCTGGCTGATCATCGCCGCCCACACCCAACTCCGTCTCGCCCGGCCGTTGGCCGCGGACCTCCGCCGCCCTTGGGAGAAGCCGGCCGAGCCCGGTCGGCTCACCCCCGCCCGGGTCCGTCGGGGGTTCAGGAACCTCCGCCCGAACTTGCCCTGTCCGGCCCGTGCGCCGAAACCCAACCGGCCGGGTCCCGGCAGACCCCTCGGCTCGAAGAACCGGCACCCCGCCACCCGCTACGACGTTGGCAAAACGGTCAGGCGACCCGAGACCGTCGCCGAACGTGATCAGGCCAGACCATAAAGAACAAGCTGAGTGAGTGTTCGAGAACGTCCGGGGTCGTCGCAGGGGCCGAGTGCCGGTGGATGCTGCGTCGTTGAACAGACGGTGCCTGTAGATCTGTTTCTGAGAGCTGGCACGATCAGGACCCATGGATGATCAAGAAGCTGTCGTAGCCCAAGCTCTCCGTGTGGTCACCGAGCGCTTTCCGCATGCCCTGGGCGCTGTGCTCGGGGGCTCCGCTGCGCAAGGTCGCGCCACTGCGACCAGCGATCTGGACGTGGCCGTTCTTCTTCCCGACTCAGACACGAGCCGTCGGGAGGTGATCCGTCATGATGGCCGCATCGTCGAGTTGTTCCTGAACACCCTCGCGGACGTACCGGAGTTCTTTGCCTGGGACCGGGCCCGGCGGCGCGGAACCGTCCTCTTCGTCTATGGCCAAGGTCTGCCCCTGGCTGATCCGCACGGGCATGTGGCCCGTGCACGCCAGCTGGCCAAAGACGTGCTCGCTTCCGGACCTCCTGCGCTCACCGCAACCGAGTGGGAACACGGTCGCTATGTTCTTACCTGCTTCCTGGACGACCTGATCGACACCCCATCGGACAACCGGTACGAACAGCTTTCCCTCGCTGACCAGGTGCTTCGTAAAGCCGCTGACCTGGTCACCGCACATCACAGCGCCTGGGCGGGTATGGGGAAATGGCTCCCCCGCCGGTTGCTGAGCGCGGATCCCTCGCTGGGTAAAGCCCTGTTGGACGGGCATCGTGTCGTGGCCGAGCACGCCGACCCGCGGCCGTTGGCCACTGCGGTCAAGCAGGCACTCGACTTGTTCGGAGGACCGCTGATGGAGGGATACGCACACCGCTGGCGCGGGTGAGCCGTTGCCAACGGCAGGGAGGGTTCTCTCCTGACCAGGGATGTTGCACGCTCGCTTGGCTAGCCATGCATCATTGCGTACGGATGTGCGTGCTCAGCCTTCTGTTCGAACCAGCGTATGCCTCGTCAGCCGTCCTGCGACGGGATGACGGCCAGTCGCTTGCGGCTGCCGAGCTTCGTCTTCAGCGCTAGGTTCTCCGCGTAGAGGTTCGCGGCGACCGTGGGCAGCGCGTCGAGTCTGCCCTGAACCTCGGTCACCCGGGCCTTGGCCTTGCTCAGTTGCTCGCGCAGGTCGGCGATGGCCTCGTCCCGCTGGACTCCACCGGGGGCGCGGAGCACCGGGCGGGCGACCTTGGCGTCCCACTCGGCCAGAATGGTTTCGGCCCGGTGGACGGCCGCGTGGCTGACCTGAGCCTCGCGGAGCTTGACGACGGTCTTGGCGGACACCGGCGTCAGGCAGTGACTCCTTCGTGCGGAAGTGCTCGTGTGATGTGCTGGACGTCGGCGAGGCGGATCAAGACGGTCTCTCGGCCGGGTGGCGAGAGGTTGGGATCCTTGGTCCTGGCCGTCAGATCGTCTTTTTCGTCGAACCAGATCGGGGCGTGTGCACGGGTAATCCGCGGAACAGGCCTGGTCATCGCACGCAATTGCCGTGCGGGAGGCCTTGGGTGGTGCAGGCATAAAGCGAGGGCCTCCTGAACGGCTCGCGGGTGTCGAAGTTCATGAGCATCAGGATGCCCCTGCCGGCAGGGCAGCTGGATCTCCCCATGGCGAGTCATCAGGGCCCCGCGTGTACCTGGCTCGCCCACAGGCTGGGCGTTCGCGGGTAGGTGTCGCGCAGGCTGCGGACGGCGCGGTGCAGGGCCTCGGCCGTGCGGGCGACGTCGAGTGTGCCGTCGCCGCTGATCAGGGTGTCGTACACGCTGAGCGCGACTTCCGCCCCGATCACGTCGTCGACGTGCCACAAGGCGCCGACGACATGGGGGAAGCCGGCCATCTGGAAGGCGCTGACGATGTGGACGGCCTCGTCGGCAAGCTCGGGGCTGGTGCGCAGGGTGTCGCAGGCGGACAGGTAGGCGAGCCGGACCGACGGCAGCCGCAGCCGGGCCAGGTCGCGGACGGTCAGCGGGCGTTCGGTGTGGTCGTGCAGGATGAGCCGGCTGCCGGAGGGGCGTTCCAGGTCGCCCAGGGCGTGGCAGGCGAAGTGGGCGTAGGCGTGGCGGGGCAGGGCCGAGACGACCGCGGAGTGTGTCGCGGAGGCGTCCGCAAGGAGCGTGGCCCCGGGGAGCAGGCGGGCCAGGTGGTCGGCCTCGCGGCGTGCGCCGGGCAGCGGGGCCTGTCCTGTGGCCCGGGCGGCGCTGACGATGAGGGTTCCGGTGCCCGTCGGGCGGGCGGCGCGCCGGCGGGCGTGGTGCAGGGCGCGCAGGGTCGGGGTGTACGAGGAGACCACCCGGTCCAGGGCACCCGGAGCGGGGTCTGCGGGCGCCGCCGCGTGCAGCGGCAGCGTGCCCAGGAGGCCGCCGGGCGACCACCACACGCGGGTTGCCGCAGGGAGATGGTCGAGGACCGGTCCGGTGACCGTCTGCCACAGCCAGGCGAGGGTTTCCCATACGTCCTGCTGCGCGCGCTGCGACTGCTTGCGCGAGGTGCCGGGTGTCTCGATGCGGATCAGCGCGTCCTGGAAGGTCTGCCGGCGTGTTGCCGTCGTCCGCGGGTCGAGGCCCGGAAGCGGAACGGCGTCGATGTCGTGCTCGGTGACGATCAGGGCGTCGCTTCCGTACGGGGAGACGTTGACCAGGACCACGGGGCCCGCCGCGGCCGTGGCGCGCAGTTCGTCCTCATCCCACTCCCGCACCGGACGCAGCAGGCCCAGTTCGGGGTGTTCGGCGCGGATCCGGGCAGTGAGGTCCCGCCAGTCGGCGGCCAGTCGCTGGCGTACATCGGCGCGGGCGCCGGCGGGGCCGGACGATTCCTCGGCCAGTAACCCCTCGTCGGTCGCCGTGTCGAGGGCCTGCCGGAGCTCCTCGAAGCGGTCGGCGAGGCCAGGGGCACTCTCCCGCAGCCGCGTCAGATCGCTGTCGGCGTCGAAGGCGTGGGAGAGAAGCACGCCCCTGGCCTGTTCGAGCAGTCCGACCGCGAGCCCGGGTCGGCCGCAGCGCACCGCGCAGGCAGCGGCGGCGGCGCCAAGACCGACGGTACGGCTGAGCAGGAACTCCTGGTCGTCGCGGACGAGATGGCGGGGCGCGACCGAGTGCAGCAGGTCGACCGCCATGACATAGCCGTCCAGGGCGCCGCCCCAGTCACCCAGCTCCGCTCGGACCTCGCCCCAGGACCGGGCCGCGTCCAGGCGCAGGACGGGCGCGCACTGCTGCTCCAGGGCCGCTTGCCGGAACCGTTCGGCTGCTTCCGCCAGATCGGCCGGACGGCGACGTCGGCGGGGCCCCGGAGCGCGCAGGGCGCCCCCCCAGGTTCGACAGGCGCTGCGTGCGGGCGGGGTGCCCGGGCGGAGTGGCCTCGACCGCCCGGCGGTACAGCGCGACCGCCTCGTCCCGGGCGGCCGACGACAGCAGGGCAAGGGGGCTTATCAGCCGTGCGCCCGCGGCAACCGTGAGGGCACCGGGCAGGTCGGGGGAGCCCGGGGGCAGCGCGGCGATCACCGCGTCGGCCAGCTCGCGAGCCTCGCGGGCCTCGCCGATCCGTCCCGTCTTCGAGACGCGGAGCATCAGGGCGACAGCGAGGTTGTGGCGGCGGCGGGGCAGCTTCGGGTCGCCCTCCGGGGTGAGGGCGAGCGCCTCCCTCAGGAGCCCTACCGCCTCATCGAGCCGGGCCACGGGGTCGGGGACACGCTCGAAGCCCGTCATGAGGCTGAGCCCGGTCGAGCTCAAAAGCGCCGCCCGGTGCGCCGGGCCCATGCCGGGCAGGTCGAAGGCCCCTCGCCGGCACTCCCGGGCCTCCCGCAGGTCGTCGCCGTCCTCGGTCAGCAGATGCCGCAGACTCAACGCGGCACCGAGGTTGAGCAGCCGTAGTCCGAGCGACCCGTGCCCCTGCCGGGTGAGTGCCACCGACTCCCGGTGAGCCGACACGGCCTCGTTCAACTCCTCCGGCTCTCCCGATCGTTGATAGCGGGCGATCAGCACCAGGCCCAGGTCGTCGAGCGCCGCGGGACGGTCGGGGTGGCCCGGTGGCATGAGCGCCTCGGCGTGCCGCAGTTGGCGCAGTGCCTCCTCCAGGTCCGCCCCGTTCGCCTTCGGGTCCAGGAGGTAGCGGTTGTACAGGGCCATCGCGGGAGCGATGAGCGGCAGTTGCGGGCCCGCCGCCACCTCCGTGGAGGCGGCGGCCTGGGGACGGTCGGTGAGATCGAGCGCCGCGTCCAGATCGGCCCGGGAGCCGGTCGCGACGGAGCGGGCGCGCAGAGCGTTGCCCAGTGCGTTGCGTACGGCGGCGGTCTCACCCGGATTCCCTGCCGCCCGCAAGGCCTTGGTGAACACGGTGATCGCCTCGTCCAGATCCGCCGTGCGGCCGGTGAGGTGCGCCCTGAGGACGAGTGCCATGCCCAGGTCGTGGCCCGCCGCCGCGGGTCCCTTCGGATGGCCGGCGCCGGCCCGGCGGCACACGTCTACCGCCTCGTCGCACTCCTCGGGCGTCGCCCCCTCCACCTGCCGCAACAGCACCAGAGCTGCCCCCAGGGCGCTGAAGGAGTGGGGCAGATACGGGTCGCCGGGCGGCAGTTGGGCCAGTACGTCCCGCGCGATGCCCACCGCGTCGTGCAGGTCCTCTACATCGTGCGAGTCCAGGTAGCGGTCCAGGAGCCGACGGCCCAGACCGCTGAGAACGCGAGGTCGTTCGGGGGAGTCGGCCGGGATCCGCTTGAGGGCACCGTGGACGAACCGGACCGGATCCGCGTCCGCCAGGTCCCCGAACGGCCAGGTCGCCCCCGTGAGGGTCACGATGTCGGCCACGCCTCTGAGTCGGCCGGGGAACCAGGGGTCGTACTCCGGTGTCGCGAGGACGGCGAGGCTGCCGAGCCCGATCACGCTGGCGAGACGGGCCTCGCGCGAGAGCGGCATGGCGGCAAGGGCCACGGCCATCTCGTGAAGTCGGCGCACGGCCTCGGAGGCGTCCGGCGGCGGGTTGTGCTGCCGCCCCTCCACGGTGATCTTGAATGCGGCGACCTGGGCCGCCCACTCGTGGGGACCGTCCGCGTCCGCCGGGTCGGGGTGAGTGGCGGGATCGTTGGCCCCATAGCCCATCGCCAACTCCGGCGGTACAAGGCCTGGGTCGGCGACCCACACCGGGTAGAGCAGCGTCCCGGACATGCACCCGTGGACAGTGCCGCCATACCCCGGGTCGGCCATCGCACGGGCTGCGCAGAACCAGCCGGCCGCGTGCCGGGCCTCCATGTCGGTGCTCGTGTCGCAGGTGCGCAGCAATCCCCGCAGTTCGGCATCCGCGAGGGGACCGGACACTACGTCCGCGTCCACACGTCCCTCGGCCGTAAAGGCCCGGTCGAGGCGCACGCGAACCGCCTGAAGGAACCACTCCCGGTCGTACCCCACGGCTTCGCTCCCCCCAGCCGTCACTTCCGACGGCACGTCAAGTCCCCCGTAACTCTGCCTGATTTACGGCACACTTGGACCATGACCGCATCTCCCGACTCCCCACGACCCGACCGCAGGGCGGCAGCGGCGCTGTGCGCGCTGCTCGGCTCACCGGAGGACCTGCGGCAGCCCGGCATCCGGGAGACTGCCGAGCAGGCACGGGACTTGCTGCGGTCAGGCGCGGACTCCGACGAGCTCGCCGCCGGCTTCCATGCCTTGGACACGCTGCTGCGCCAGAGCGGGGACGCACGCGGCCTTGTCAACGAGTCCCGGGGCGGGGCAGCCCCTGGCATCACGCCCCACATCAAGGTGGCCCTATGCCCGGGGCCGGCCCAGTGCACCCGCGTCGCACGGGCCCGCGACCTGCTCCCTGCCCCGTACTGCGCCGTCAACGACGCCCGCATGCGCAAGGGCCGACTGGGCCCCGCACGGTGACCCCGCCCATATGAACCCTCTCCTCGCCACCCTGGGCGGCAAACTCACCGAACGCTGGCTGAACCTGCTGGTCCTGCCCGGCGCCCTCTTCCTCGCCGCTACGGCCATCGGCACCACCCTGGGCCACCGCCACTGGAACGACCTCGACGGGCTGCGCACCACCCTGAACGACCTCGCCGCCCGCCCCGCCCTCGAGCGCACCGGGACTGCCGCACTACTCATCGCCCTCGCCCTGCTCACCGCGACCGCGGCCTCACTCGCCGCGCAGTTCCTCGGCGGTGTGATCGAGCAGTACTGGCTGCGCTTCGCCCGCGACCCGCTGTCGCACGCCCTCGTCGACCGGCGCAGCCGCAAGTGGCGGCGCCGGGAGCAAGAGCTCGATGCGGCCTACCCCATCACGCGCACCGATGCCGATGACGGTGACGGTGACGCGGTGCCGACCCCGGCCCGGACCCTTGCGCAGATCCAGGCCCTCACCGACGCCCGCAACCGCGTGGCACTGCGCGCACCCACCCGCCCCACCTGGTACGGCGACTGCATGCAGGCGACGGCAGACCGCGTAGCGGCCGCCTACGGCGTGGACCTCGCCGCACTCTGGCCCCGCCTGTGGCTGATCCTGCCCGAACCCGCCGTACGCCACATCCAGTCGGCGCACGACTCCTTCAGCGCCGCCGCCCGCCTCGCCGCCTGGGCCGTGGGCTACGCCCTGCTCGCCTGCTGGTGGTGGCCGGCCGGGCTGGTCGCCGTCGGCTGCGCAGCGGTGGCCCGCTCCCGTGCCCGCGGCGCCCTGGAGGCGCTCGCCGGACTCATCGAGGCCGCCGTGGACGTCCACGGCCGGGAACTGGCCGGGCGGGTCGGTCTGATCGGGGCAGACTCGACGGGACTGCTCGGCCATGAGACGGGGGACCGGATGTCGGAACTGTTCAGGAAGGCGGATTGACGTCCTCCGCCAACTGAAGCAGGGGGCGAACACCTCCGGACCTCGCAGGCCATTCACGTACGCCTCGCTGTTCGGGAAAGCCGTAGTGAAACTCCGGTCCTTCGCGGCCGATACGTGAATCGGAAGCCGATCTCTTGCGATTGCCGCTGTCAGCGTGACCGCGAGTGGGATGCCCTGGCCGTCGACGATGAGGTGGTGTTTACTGCCCGGCCGTGCGCGGTCGACCGGGCTGGGCCCGCTTTTGGGCCGCGTCGAGTGGCCCGGATGTGGGAGGAGTCGATCACGCCCGGGACCAGTCGAGCTGGTTCTTCGAGCGCAGCTTCTCCAACAGGACGACGTGGAGCTGGTCCCAGACGCCGACGTCGTTCCAGGCGGCCAGGCGCCGCCAGCAGGTCATGCCCGAGCCGAAGCCCAACTCCTGGGGCAGGTACTCCCATTGGATACTGGTGTGCAGCACTAACAAGATCCCGCACAGTGCCGGCCGGTCGGGCACTCGAGGTCTGCCTTCCACCAGCTTCGGTCCAGGTTCAGGCAGCAACGGCTCGATGAGCGAACACAGTTCATCCGACACGATCCACGGCCGCGACTGACGTTTCGCCACAACCAGGCCAACGAGCCGACACGCCAACAGTCACATGATCAACCGCTTTTGTTAGAACCAGTTAGCCTGCGGGTGCGAGCACCGGACGAGAAGACCTGTGGCGGCGACTGGATCGTGGGCAGCGTTCGCGGTGGCCGGGGACCGGATCGAGGCGGCCACCATGGTCATGGCCGCCGCCGCGACCGGCGGCCGAGCCAACCTATGAGCAAGCCGAAGCTGTTGAACCTAGGACCGCTGTGCTGGCCGCCGCAGTGCTGGCCCGGACCGGGCAGGTGGCCTTCCCCTATCCCGGCGGCGCAGCGTTCTGCCTTCGTCGTACGTGGCCCCGGTTCCGGTGCGGTGCAGGATGTGCGCGCACTCTTTGGTGTCGATGATGTCCGGCGCGCCCGACAGGACGGCCAGGACGTCGGTCAAGAGAGCGGCGGTGTAGAGGTGGAGGGCAATGTTCTTGCTGCCTGCACCGGGCCCGGCCGGACAGCGGGTGGCCGCCGGTGACCTCCACGAGGTGTTGCTGGTGGTGCCGCACTGGCGCGCGATTCACGTTGCGGCAGGTGGCGTCGCTGTTGGGGATCTGAAAGTCTGCGGCCCACCGCATCCTCAGCCACCTCGCACCTCTGCGGGCATCTCGCCGAATCCGCCGGGCCTCGCCCTCAGCAGGTCAAGCGACGTTCGGCGCTCTCGTAGGAGGCGAGGTTGGAGTCGACGCCCACGACCGTCTTGTAGGTGTAGGTGCCAGAACCTGTGCAGGTCCACCACGCCATCTTGGTGCCGCTCTCGAGCGGGGCCCAGTCCACCTCCTCCCAGCCGTACCAGCGGTGACGCTGCAGGGATATCGTGGCGTCCGTGCAGCCGCTGCGGGTCTTGCCAGCCTTGCCGATGATCTCACTGATGCCCTTGTAGGGGGCCGAGATGCTGTAGCAGTTCCGGTCCCAGTCCGAGGCGGCGGCTGGAGTGGCCGGCATCAACAACGTGGCCGCGCAGGCCAGTGCGAGGGCGACGGATGACTTTCCGGCGAACCCGAGAGTGCTCATGACAAACGTTCCTGTCTGCGAAAACGTACGGAATGCAACCTACAAGAACACTCTTTCATCGGGGCCGAGCCGAGATCAAGCCAGTGCCTCCACCGTCAAACGCTCGCGATCTGCGGCGACTTGGCGTCGACCGTACCGCCAGTCAGGCACTGTTGACCTGCGGTTGAGGTGGCGTAGTGAACCGCTCCGGGATCGGTGGAGCCTCCACCGATCCCAGAGCGGTTCAAAACACGCCCCAGCTTCCGACAACATCGTCTGGTTCCCCTGGAACGACAACACGGATATGACCGCTACGACGACGGCCTCGCCTGACAGACCGGACGACCGGTGCGGCGCTAGGAGCAGCGGCGGCTTCCAGGCCCGTCAGACGTCAGTCCACAGGGTCCTCGGTCCATACAAGCGTTCCAGGGAAGTCCGGATCTCTGTCCGTCACTTCCCACTCCTCGTCACCCGGCAGGACCGCAATCCAGGGAGGCGGCGAGGCCAGCAGATTCCCGACGAAGTCCAGGGCGCTCGTAAGCGAATGCCACAGTGGCTCCTCCTCCCAGAGGAAACACTCCTCGATGTCCCACCAACCGAGCCTGCCAGTCCTGGTGTCGACCAGGAGCTGTGTAACGCTCAATGCCGCAAAGGGAACAAGGAAGGGCTTGTCTCCCTTCCTCAGGTTCGAGTCATCAGGTGCCGCGTACCTCAACCAGGTCTCACGCTTGGCGAGGATGTCGTCGACGCCCAGAAGCGTGAACCCAGGTGGCAGGATCACGGTGAGGCCAGACCCGTCATGTCGCAGCAACGAGCGTTCGACATCCTCAGGCAACCGCACCCCAAGGCACTCATACAGGCGCTCCAGGTCTGCGTGTGCACAGGGGCCCGGCAATGAGTCCTCCTCCGGGGCGTACCGGGCTATCCAGCGTTCAATTTTCTCCCAGGACTCCTCGACGGTCACATGTCCTCCCTCGCCCCGGATGATGGGTAAATCACCCACTCCTTCAGCCCCCCTGCCAGCTAAGACGTCCACCGGGAGTTCAATGGTGGGCCACGGAAGCCGTTCTTGAGCCTCGATTGATCCCGCGCCGACCGCTCTTGTTGGTCACCGCGAGCACCAGCGGTCTTCAGGAGGATCACCGATCCGTAGGTGTCGGTGATCCGGTCATCTTCTCCCAGTGGCCATTGCTGCATTCATGCGTCGGCACGTTCCGCTGGAAGAAGTACCTGCCTCCGCCTTTAGGGCACGTACTCCCGACGTGGGGCGGCTCCCAGATGATGTGCACCCAGTGGCCCTTGTGGCACCGGAACTGCTCATCCTCGCGATCCCGCCCCCACCCCGCTTCCTCTTTGCAGCGCGCGCCCTTCGCTACACCATCCTGCCCACCGACGTTGAAGGCTGAGCCCAGGGACGAGCTGGCATCTGCGCCGCGACCGTCGTTCGTGGGCGCCGGGATCACGCTTGTATAGGGGTTGGGAGACCCTCCTTGCGTCGAAGTGCCGCATCCGGCAAACGCCATGACTGCGATCGATACGGCAGCAAGGGATGGAGTCAAGCGACTTGGCATGCCCGGACCTAGCCTCCCCGCTGCGCAGCCTGGCACTGCTCGTGCTGCTAGGCGTCTCTGGCATCTGAGGACGCTTCACCATCGCTGCAGGCGCCTGGCACCCCATCAGTTGGGCTGGAGGACACGTTCTCAGGAGATTTGAATAGAAGGACTTGCCAGGGAATCTCCGGTTCCGACCAGGCGGGGCGTACCAGCCCAGCGGGTGCAGCCACGCGACCGGCAGCGCGTCCAGCCCGGCCGCGGAGTGCCACGTCAACTCGGCACTTCCTCCCGTGGCCGGTCATCGCCGGCTGTGGCGGGGATGGCGTTGTCGATGAGGACGGCGGCGATGGCGGCGGCGGTGGGGAAGGTGTCGGCGTTGAGGACCCGGGTGCGGGCCGCGGCGCCGTCGATGAGCAGCGCGAGCTGCTCGCCGAGCTGTTCGGGGTCGGCGGCGCCGGCTTCGCGGGCGGTGTCGGCGAGCCGCGCGGCGACGGCTTTCTTGTAGTCGCGTGCGTACTGGGACGCGGGGTGCTGGGGGTCGTGGAGTTCGACGGCGGCGGCGATGTAGGGGCACAGGGGAGTGGTGGCGGGGATGTCGAAGGCGGCGAGGAGCCGTTCGCGGGGCGTGAGGTCGGTGCGGTCGAACACGCCGGGCAGAACGGCGGGGTCGAACCGGCGCAGGTACTCGGCGACGAGTTCGTCCTTGCCGGTGAAGTGCTGGTAGGCGGTGCGCTTGGACACCTGGGCCGCCGCGCAGAGCTGGTCCATGCCGGTGCCGTTGATGCCCCGCTCGCGGAACAGCTGCTGGGACGCGCCGAGGATGCGCTCGCGGGCGCCCCGTCCGCGGCGGCTACCCGTGGGGCCCTTCTCCAACTCCGTCATGGGCCCAGCGTACCGCAGCCAGGTAACGACCGGTGTACATAGCTTGCGCCCCGGCCGCCCGCCCCGTACGTTAACCACACAGGGCGGTGTACTTAACATCGTCGCCCCAGGTACACACGGCACCACCGACCCAAGGGAATGACTATGGGAAAGCTCGACGGCAAGGTAGCGGTCATCACCGGCGGCACCACTGGCATGGCGCTGGCCGGCGCGAAGCTGTTCGTCGACGAGGGAGCGCACGTCTTCATCACCGGCCGCCGCCAGGACGCCCTGGACGAGGCCGTGAAGCAGATCGGCCGTAACGTCACCGGCGTCCAGGGCGACGCCGCGGACCTGGACGACCTGGACCGCCTATACGACACCGTCAAGCGGGAGAAGGGCAGCCTCGACGTGCTGTGGGCCAGCGCGGGCGGGGGCGAGCCCGCTCCGCTCGGCGAGATCACCGAGGCCCAGTTCGACACCTGGTTCGGGCTCAATGCCCGCGGCACCCTGTTCACCGTCCAGAAGGCCCTCCCGCTCTTCAACGACGGCGGCTCCATCCTCATGACCGGCTCCAACGCCTCCCTCGGCGCCTTCCCCGGCTGGAGCGTCTACGCAGGCAGCAAGGCAGTCCAGCAGGCATGGGCCCGCGTCTGGCTCAACGAGCTCAAGGACCGCCGCATCCGCGTCAACGTCCTGACCCCCGGCCAGGTCGCCACCGCCAAGCAGGCAGAGCTCTTCGACGAGGCCACCAAGCGCCAGTTCGAGTCCCTCATCCCCCGCGGCCAGATGGGCCGCCCCGATGAAATCGCCACTGCCGCCCTCTTCCTCGCCTCCGACGACTCCAGCTACGTCAACGGCATGGAACTCGTCGCCGACGGCGGCACCACCGCCCTCTGAACCGAACAACCCACAACCAGCACAGGACAGGACATCTCATGAGCAGCATCAGCATCATCGGCACCGGGAACATGGCCCGCGCCATCGGCGCGCGGGCGATAGCGGGCGGCAACACTGTCGAGGTCATGGGCCGCGATCAGTCCAAGGCCGCCGACCTGGCCCAGGCTCTCGGCGGCGGCGCCACGACGGGAGAATGGAGCACCGCCCCGGCCGGGGACATCGTCATCGTGGCCCTGTTGCACGACGGTGTCGTGCCGGTCGTCGCCCAGTACGGAGACGCTCTCGCGGGCAAGGTCATCGTCGACATCAGCAATCCCTTCAACAGCACGTTCGACGGGCTGGCCCACCGCGAGGAGACCTCGATCGCGCAGAAAGTCGCCAAAGCGGCCCCGGCCGACGCCACCGTGGTGAAGGCGTTCAACACCGTCTTCCGTCATGTCCTGGAAAAGGGTCGGCCCGACGTCTTCCTCGCAGGCGACAACGAGCAGGCAAAGGCAAGCGTGAAGGCGTTCGTCGAAAGCCTCGGGATGCGCCCGCTGGACGTCGGCGGCCTGAAAACGGCGCACTGGCTGGAAGGAGCGGGCGTGGTCACGGTGGGCCTCGCCAACCACGGGGTGGGGAACTTGAACTTCGCTCTCAGCATCACCGAACTTCCCGTCTGGGCAAACGGTTGACGGATCACCGAAAGGAGAGCGCCCGCCGCAGACGTGCCCACCGCCGCATCACGGCGACATGGACGACGCCCTTGCCCGTCTGCTGGGCGACGGGGGAAGTGGCCTGCCGTGGACTTCCCGCGCCGCTCACCGGCCGATGTGGGTATGGAACTGTGGGGCATGGTCAAGGGCACGGGCGAGAACGGCCTTCCCCACACTGACGCGCTGGAGCGTATGAGTCCGCACCAGTTCCAGGCGGCCAAGCTCTGGGAGCGTGACGAGATGTGCCCCATCGCCAGCGAGTGCTTCCTGTACGCGCTGGCCGCTACTACATTTCCACCAATCCGCAACTGTCTGTGCTGGCCCTGGCCCGCGAACTCGGCCATTTCCACCACAAGGCAGCACGCCTGCACCGCAGCGCGGTCGCCCCGCTGGCTGTCACCGAGCGCACGAGCGCACAACTGCAAGTCGTCCATACCCTGCTCGGCGAGTGTCATCAACGCCACCGCTCCGCTGCGCAAGGCCGGATAGTCCGCAGGCCTCGTCGTACGCCTTCAAACATCTCAGAAGTAATCCATACGGTTCGGCGGCCTCTGCGTGTACGGCAGCCTGCTCACGCCACTCCTGGGGCTTCGTTCCGGCCGGGTCGGACCGGCGATCGTGAGGATGACCGGGCCGGACCCTAGCGGTCGGCACGATGGCCGGTTTCAGCAGCACGGCACTGCCAGGGAGCTTTGGCCCCAGGAAACGCGGGTGAGTGTCAGGCCCCGTCGTCCTCGTCGAAGAGGCCTTCCTGCGTCCCGTGCAGGTCGGGTGGGCCCGGATCGGCTTCCGGGGCGGTGGGGTTGGTCAGGGCCTGACGCAACGCTGCCCGCAGTGTGGGCAGTGACCACCGAGCTCCGAGCAGGCTGAGGAACTCCTCCGTAGTCCACGTGAGCAGCTGGCCTTGCCGGGCGAGGTAGAAGCCCACCTGGTGGAGCGCGTACGAGTCCTCGTAGTCGAGGAGGAGATAGGCGGCCAGCTGGTGCACGTCCCTCCTCTCACCGAACCGCTCGGGACGCACCGTTGCCTTGCAGTCGATGAGCCGGCCGTCGGCAATGAAGTCGGCATCCGCGCCCTCCACGTCCGCGCTGCCGCTGAACACGGGGGCACAAATACGCTGATCCAGGGGCAGCCGCGTTACCCAACCCAGGGCGTGATCCGCCTCCGCAAGTTCCACCTGCCGTGCGATGTCGCCGGGCACGTAGGTGGGGACCTGGCTGAGCAGGTCGTCAGCTTGTCGTTTAACGTCTCGGTCCGAAATGCGATTCGAACTGAAGCGCTCACCTGGGCATTCGTAGGACGTGCGGGCGGCCTCGGGCTGATCATGTGCTCCGACCAAGGAGTACACGTGACCAGCCAGAGGCCGTGGAGATGAGTGTGCTGCAACAGCCGGACCAGCGGGAGGCGTTCGCATTGCTGTCACGCTTCCGTGGCGACTTCTATGACTGTCTGAGCGGACGTGGGGACGCGCTCTTCGAGCTGACCGACGCACTGCTGTGCACGGACGGACCGGTCAAGACGCTGGTGGGCCTGTCGCTGGCACCCGAGCATCGCCGTGGCCACGGCTCCTTGTACGGCGGCTTGAACAACGGCCGCCTGGAGGTGGCCCGGCTGCGGCGGACGCTCGCCGGACTGCCGCTGCCGAAGGCAGCGGACGGACGCCTGGTCCTTGCTGCCGACGTCTCCCCGTGGCTACGGCCGGACGCGGCCACCGCCCCGGACCGCTCGTTCTGTCACACCTACGGCCGGGGCGAGGGCAAGCACCAGATGATTCCCGGCTGGCCGTACTCCGTCATCGCCGCCCTGGAAACCGGCCGGACCTCCTGGACCGCCCCGCTGGACGCCCTGCGCCTTCAACCCGGTGCCGACGTCGCCGCCGTCACCACTACGCAGATCCGCGAACTCGTGCAGAGACTCATGGCCGCCGGGCAGTGGACCAACGGCGATCCGGACATCCTGATCGTGCTGGACGCCGGATACGACGCGCCGCGCATCGCCCATCTGCTGGGCGGACTGCCGGTCGAGATCCTCGGGCGGATGCGCTCGGACCGTGTCCTGCGCCGGCCGACCCCGCCGCGTGTCTACGACCCTAAAGGCGGCCGTCCGCCCAAGCACGGGGCTGAGTTCGTCTTCGGCAAGCCGGACACCTGGGGCACCGAGCAGGCCGTGACCGTCACCGACACCCGCCTCTATGGCAAAGCGACCGCACGGGCCTGGGACCGGCTGCACCCCAGACTGACCAAGCGGGCGGCCTGGCTGGACCACGACGGACAACTGCCCATCATCGAGGGCACCGTCATCCGCCTCCGCGTCGAGCACCTCCCCAGCGGCGGGGAAAACAAGCCGGTCTGGCTGTGGTGGTCAAAAACCGGCGCCACCGCAACGGATGTCGACCGCTGCTGGCAGTCCTTCCTCCGCCGCTTCGATCTGGAGCACACTTTCCGCCTGTTCAAACAGACCCTCGGCTGGACCGCACCGAGGCTGCGCGAACCGCAGGCCGCCGACCGCTGGACCTGGCTGGTCATCGCCGCCCACACCCAACTCCGCCTCGCCCGGCCCCTGGTCACCGACCTGCGCCGCCCCTGGGAGAAACCGGCCGTGCCGAACAGGCTCACCCCAGCCCGCGTCCGCAGAGGGTTCCGGAACCTGCACGCAAAGACCCCATCCCCAGCCCGTGCACCCAAACCCTCCCGGCCCGGCCCCGGACGCCCGCCCGGCTCGAAGAACCGCCGTAAGGCAACGCGTCACGACGTGGGACGCGTCCTCGCCACCGGCGAGGCATACACCCGCCCCACCCACCACAAAACAGGCACCAAGCCACGACGCGCGGGAGAAGAAGGCGGACCCGCCGACGGATAGGGTCCGGGCATGCAGACGGGTGAGCTACTCGGCTCCGGCCGCAGCGCGGACGTGTTCGCCATCGATGACCACTGGGTCCTTCGCCGATACCGGGACGGCGGCGACGCCACCACCGAAGCAGCCGTCATGGCCTACCTCGCGGAGCGCGGATATCCGGTGCCCAGGGTCCGGGACCCGGCGGGCGCCGGACCCGGCCCGGCGCCGCGAACCGACCTGGTGATGCAGCGGCTGCACGGCCCGTCCATGCTGCAGGCACTACTGCAGGGCACGATCACGGCTGCGGAAGCAGGATCGGCGCTCGCCGACCTGCTGCACCGCTTGCACTCCGTCCACGCACGCTCCTCCGCCGATCCCGGCCACCGCATCCTCCACCTCGACCTGCACCCGGACAACGTGATGCTCACCCCGGGAGGGCCCATGGTGATCGACTGGCGCAACACCGAGGAAGGACCACCCGCGCTGGACTGGGGAATGTCGTCCCTGATCCTGGCGCAGGTCGCCGTCGACACCACGGCCCTGGCTCCACTGGCCCGCGCAGTGCTCGCCTCATTGCTCACACACCTTGGCCCCACGGTCGTTCCGGGGAACACCGACGCCAGATGCCTCACGGAAGCCAGGAAGAGACGGGCAGCCGACCCGTCCATGAGCGAGAGCGAGACGCATCTTCTCGATGACGCCATGGGCCTGATACTCGAACTGACGCCCGGCCGACCATAAATGACAAGTTCAGAGCTTGTTTCTGGACCCAGAAGCACAGCTCAAGAGCCGACGGTCCGACATGGGAACTTCGCGGAAGCGTTCAGGGAACGGCCATCGTGACCGTTCCCCGAACGGAAGCCGCTGCGACTGATGTGGCACGAGTGGCCCTCGGCTCGACCAATCTGAGAGTGCTGGTCAGCACCTTCACCTTGTGGTTAGCGAAGCCGGGCGGCAGGCTGGAAATCCTTGATCGTTCCCAAGCCGGTCGCGACCAGCTTGGTCCACGGCTCACCTGAGCCAATGCCGCCGAATGCAACGTCGACGCCCAGGACTAGGCGCCCGTCAGCGGCCTCGGGCTGCCGCAGCCCGGCTGGCACGTCCCGCAACCTTGGCACGTCCACGCTCCCAGAGTTCAACGCGTCGTAGATCGCGCCATGCCCGCGACGGTGCTCGGTCGTCAGCGTCAGATCCACCGGTGCCCTCACCGGGCCGTCCGCGCACAGCAGCGCGTCGGTCAAGCACCGCACTCCTCGACCATGTTTCGAGCGGCCGCAGCCTGGCTTCCGGTCTCGATCCAGTCGTCAACCAGAACGACACGGTCTCCCGGCCCCAACGACGAACGCTGGAGCCGCAAGGTGTGCCGAAGGTTTCTGTAATCAGGGGAGGACTCCTGCACGGGTTTGTCGCCGGGGAAGATCCCCTCGCCCTTCCGGACAGACAGGAACGAAACCCACCCCGAGTTCAACGGCCGCGGCACCACCCAGCAGGAATCCCCGCGACTCGATCCCCACAACGGCCGTGACCCGCTCGTCCCGCAACGGTGCAACGAGGGCCACCACCACGGCCAGAGCCTTGGCGTCCCGGAAGATCGCCCACACATTCGCGTGACCAGCGATCCAGCGGAAGTGTTCAAGCATCAGGTCGCGTGCAGTCATAGACATGAGCGGAAGTG
Organism: Streptomyces sp. NPDC048436; assembly: GCF_043200355.1. Classification (NCBI taxonomy): domain Bacteria; kingdom Bacillati; phylum Actinomycetota; class Actinomycetes; order Kitasatosporales; family Streptomycetaceae; genus Streptomyces; species Streptomyces sp. NPDC048436. Next base: position 141,201 of record NZ_JBICXP010000008.1, on the reverse strand, counting down.
TTGCGGCCAGCCGAGCATGGCAGCAAACCGATATCGAGCACCAGGACACTCGCGCCAAAGCAGTAGGACAAGCTCAGCAGGTCGACCGTCGATTGCCAGGTAGGTGTTTTTCTACTGCGGCCAGATTAGGTGGCGAAGTCGTACGGGCCCAGTCGGTAACCCGGCGGAACCCAAGGCGCTGGTAGAGAGAGAGCATTGCTGGTGGGGTTGCTCGTGTCGGTGAACAGCACGACTTCCGTGGCGCCTGCTGCTTGCGCGGCCCGGCTCACCTCGGCGGTCACTGCGGCTGCGTAGCCGCGGCCACGAAGGTGAGCCGGGGTGTAGACGGGTCCACGCGGACCATGCCAGCGATCATCGGATTCATGCCCGCGATGGAGACGGGGGTGCCGCCCGGGGTCTCCCAGAAGGTGTAGTGCTTCTCGGCGAAGCGGGTGCTGGCCCAAGAGCCGGCGTTGATGGTGATGGTTTCCCCGAGGTCAGTGGCGAGTTCACGGCACCAGCGCATGAGGTGCTCGTGGTCCTGCTCGCCCACAAGGCGGCTCTGACTGTCCGATTGCGGCTTCGGTGGGGTGAGGGTGCCGAGGCGGTACAGGTGCATCCGGGTGCGGAGCGTGGCCGTGGCGCCGGTGTGCCGCTGCCATGCCTCTGCGAACGCGGTGGCGGTGTCGTGGTCCGCGGTTACGCCGGAGAGGGTGTGGCCGAGGCCGGTCAGATGGGCGGCGAGAGCGTCGGCCCGCTCGGAAGACAGCGGGGTGAGGGTCAGCCGGCGATTCGGCAGGCGGTAGAAGATCGCCTGGGCCTTGCCATCCAACTCCAGTTGGCCGAAGAGGGCGGTTCCAGGGTCGAACGCGCCCGGGCGGGTCCGCCATTTCTCCATCACGGTGAGCGGTGTGTTGTGCAGGACAGGGCGCGAGCGGATGAAGTCTCCGGCGCGGGCGAGGAAGTCGTCGATGTCTTCGGTCAGGTGCCAGGTATCCAGGCGCATGCTTCATGATTCTGCATGGCCTCACCTTTGTGTGGGGTGGGGCGGAGGGCTACGCAGTCGAGTTGGCGTTCTGGTCCACCCTCTGTGGTGCTGGGCAGGGGCACCCGGGCGCGGTTCTGGCAGAGGTGCCTGACCTTCGCTGCAATCTGAGTTGCCGCTGCCCAGCGACGCGATGGCGACCGGCTCCACAAGAATTGAACCAGCGCCCGCTCAGACCTCCACAGCCACTCGTTGCGCGTAGCGATGCCCTTCCCTGCCAAGTCAGCATGTTGAGGTTGAGGACGCACTATGGAGACCTTCTTCGGCCCAGCACGCGTGGACACTTGGACGAACGGCCCGTTCCTCCATTTCCCGGAAAGCCGATGAATCCAGGCAGTATCCAAGCCCACCTGCGGGAGCTCGGCGTCCCGCCACAGCGCGGCAAGACCTCCGCGATCCGCCAACTCGTCCTCCAGGCCCCGGCCCCCGTTATCGCGAAGGCGCTCGGTTACCACGACAAGACAGCCTCCCTGGTCACTGAAGCCGGAGGAACCTGGAGCCGACACGCCTCCGGCGACCGCACACGGTGACCCCAGGCACGGCCTCAACGAGGAAATCCGCGACACCTCAACATGCGAGCCCATCAGCCCCGAGGCCGGATCACTTACGAAGTTGAGAACGGTACTCGCCCGGGGCCGTGCCTCGGGCCCGTCTGAAGGCACGGCTGAAAGCGTGCGGAGAGGCGTAGCCGACCGCGCCGGAGATCGACTCGACCGGCTCATCGGTATCGCGGAGCCGGACGGACGCCAGGTCGATGCGCCACTGCGTCACGTACGCGCCCGGCGACTGTCCGAGGGCGGATCGGAAACGCCTGGACAGCGTTGCCCGGGAGACGCTCGTCGCGGCGGCCAGGGTCTCCGTGGTCCAGGGGTGTTCCGGTTGGGCGTGGACACGTGCCAGGGCGTCGCGCACGACCGGATCACGCATCGATCCCAGCCATGAGCCGGACTGCTCCTGCGGGTGGCGGGCCAGCCAGGCGCGTACGAACTGGACGAGCAGAAGGTCGACGATGCTGTTGATGGCGGCGGTGGTGCCGATCTGCGGCTGTGCGAGCTCCGCGGCGAGAAGTTCGACGGTCCTTCTGAGCTGCGCGTTCTCCCGGGCTGTGACGTGCATCGGCCGAGCGAGGGAGGTAAGGACCGGTGTGCGCACCTCCGGGTCCTGCTCGTAGTGCAGGACGATCACTTCCGTCTGCACTGGCGCCGAGCCCAGTCGCAGGGCCCGGCCGTCGACAAAAGCCCGGGCCGCCGCCTCACGGTCGCAGGAACCCATCGTCACGCCGGCGCCGCCTGCTATCCCGTGTGCGGTGCCCGGCGGCACCAGGACGGCGTCTCCGGCCTGCACCGGAAGAGGTTTCTCGCCTGGGGCGTGGAGCCACATGGTGCCGCGGGACACCACGTGCAGTGCCGCGCCTGGGGAGGAGTCCAGCCACAGGCCCCAGGTTCCTCCGGCCTTCAGCCTGACCCCGAGCGCCCCACGCGCACCCGAAACACGCAAGACCTCCGCCAGCACATCCATGGGTCCATTCTCGTCCACCGTCGCGCACCGCCCACCGGCGGGCGAGGCGCATGTGTCCTCGTCCTCGGCTTCAGGCCACGTCAAGCACGGCCTTTCCGTGCACCTTCCGCGCGAACAGCGCCTGGACGGCGTCGCCCACGTCCTGCCAGTCGCCTCGCAGTCCGACCGGTGCCGAGAGTCTCCCGGCGGCCATGAGGCCCAGCAGGTCCGTCAGCTCCCCGCTGGTCGGCGTCATGTCGCCGTAGGTGGCGATGCTGCGGGGTTCGCCGAAGCCGAACAAGGCCCCTGACGGGAAGGTGGTTTCCTGCCCCGAGGAGTAACCGACCAGGTGGAGGGTGCCGCCCTCGGCGAGGGAACTCCACGCCTGGGCCAGCAGCGGCCCGCCGACCGTGTCCAGGACGAGGTCGAACCGGTCCCCGGTCTCGGCCAGGTCGGTCAGGACCTTGTCGGCGCCGAGTTCACGGAGTCCGGCGGCCCGCTCCGGCGAACCGACGAGTGCCGTCACCCGGGCGCCCGCCAGCGCCGCCAGTTGGACGGCGAAGTGCCCCACGCCCCCGCTGGCGCCGGTGACCAGAACGTTGCGCGCCAGCAGGGAACGCTTGCGCAGCACCCGGAATGCGGTGACTCCGGCGATCCCCAGCGCGGCGGCGTCAGCCAGGTCCACGCCCTCGGGGACGGTGCCGAGCGAGGCGGGGCTGACTGCCACCCGCTCCGCCCACGCGTGGGGAGCCATTCCCACTGCGACGCGCGTACCTTCGGGTGGACCCGAGCCGTCGGATGCGGCGCGCACCACGACGCCGGCCGCGTCGTGACCGTGCACAGCGCCGGCCGGCCACTGGTGCACGTAATTCAGCTCTCCGAAGTTGAGACCGATGTGTCGTATCTCCACCAACGCCTCGCCGGTGGACGGTACGGGCTCCTCGACATCGGCGAACCGTATGGGTCCGGCCTCACTGTGATCGACCACAAGGGCGCGCATAGGGGGTGTGTTTCCTTCTCTCGTGGATGTGCCTGAACACTCGGCGCGGCAACAGATCGAGTGCGCACATGCCGCACTGCCGCCTTCTTGGAACCCTTTCGCAGGACCGGGACAGCGAACAGACCCGTGAGAATCAATCAGTTGACGATCTGTGTCAGTGCGACTCGCGGCGCGTCGAGCCCTGCACCCATCCGGTGGATGACGCTGTGACAGGCACAGACATGCCCGGCAAAGTGATGATCTTGAGGCGTCAGCGCTTCCGTCTGGCGGCGGCGTCGCGCTGGGCGACCGCGTCGACGCCGGGGCGGGCGTACCGCTCCAGGGAGGGGACGGAGGCGTGGCGGGAGCGAGCCAGGAGCATTGGGGTGGATGTGCCGCTCCGCACGGGCAGCCGCGTGTTCGGCCACCAGACCCCGGCCCCGTCATCGCGAAGGCGCTCGGTTGCCACGACAAGACAGCATGAGCCGCGGCGACAAGAAGATCGGGTCCCCGGCCGTACCCCGACCCAGCCCTCTCGCGTCGGCAGGTCCTCCCATCCCTCAAGCAGAGACCGCCGTACACCCTCCCCGCACCGCATCCTGCGGCACTCAAAGCCCCCGCCAACTCACCCGCGGAACACACCCTTCGCGATTGGCTTCAACACGCCAATTCCTCAGGGAAGTCGAGGTTCTCCGGATGGAACGGGCACTCCCAGAGTCAGAGATTAGCGGGGCCCGGCTCGCCACAGAGGCCCGAGCTGTAGCCAACGGGAGTGTCAAATTGGCAGTGTCCGCTGTCGTCCAACCGAGGCGATTGACATCGAACCCAGCAGCTTCGGCTTCGTTATAACAGCGGACCTGGTCGGTGAGGCGAACGCGTGCGGCGGTCAGCCACACATGGTGGTCGCTCAACGGGGCGGCAGGGGTCCGAGGAGCCAGCTGCCTGCGGAGTGCGGGTCGTCGTCGAAGTAGTAGGCGCGGATGGCGTCGAGGAGGTCGTGCCGCGTGATCAGGCCGTCGCCGTCCTGGTCGAGGCGGTGGAAGACCGCACGGGCGTCGGTTTCGGGCAGGTTCATCAGGGTGCCGGTCCAGCGGACCTGTTCGTCCGCGGTGAGCTTGCCGTCGCCGTCGGTGTCCGCGATGTCCATGATGGCGTCGAGGAAGGGCAGGTAGCCCTCGTCGAACGAGTCGGGGGTTTCCAGCAGCCCGGCGGCGAAGGCGCTCTTGTATTCGGCTTCGCTGATCCGGCCGTCGCCGTCGGTGTCGGCGACCTTGGCAAGGTGGAACCAGAGTTGCTGGCTGAGGTCGTGCAGACGGCGGCGGGCGGGTGAGTCCGGGCCGTGGCCGAACGCCTCGGCCATCCGCGCCACCGCCGATGTGAAGTCCTGCTGCTCGATGTAGCCGTCACCGTCGCTGTCGTACGTCTGGAAGCGGCGGGTGAGCTTTCGGTCGAGGAACGCCGAGATCTCCATGATTCCCTCCCTGGTCGCACGGTTACGGGCAGGTGCTGAGCGGCGGATGGCCGGCGAAGCGGGCGGCGAGCCAGTCGGTGGCCGGGGCGGCTCCCAGGAGCACGCCGGTGATGTGGTCGGTGACGGGGTAGCTCTGCCACTGCACCGTCGCGCCATGTGTGCAGTAGCGGTCGCGCAGGGCGGTGCCGAGTCCGTACGGGATGATCTCGTCGAGTTCGCCGTGGTAGAGCAGCACGGGGACGCTCGGGGCAGTGGTGCCCAGGCGGCTGCGGGCGAACCGGTCTCGCCAGTCGGCCTGTTCGAGGGGGCTGGTGGTGGTGATAGCGGCCAGGCTCTTGAGCGCGAACGCTGTGATCAGGCCGAGGATCGAGTCGTCCTTGTTCTCTTCCAGCAGGCGGCGGCCGGTGTCGTTGAGGTGGCTGCCCAGGTTCAGTTCCGGGTACGCCGCCTCCAGGCCGATCAGCGCGGCGACGGCCAGGCCGAAGAAGGGCCCACCGTCCAGGTGGCGGGCTACGGCCTCCACATCGGCCGGTACGCCACCGGCGGCCACGCCCACCAGACGCAGTTCGGGTGCGTAGGAGGGGTGGAGCTGCGCGGCCCAGCTCGCGGCGGCGCCACCCTGGGAGTAGCCCAACACCGCCATCGGGGCGTCGGCGGCCAGACCGGTGCCGGGCTGTCGGGTCGCGGCCCGCAGCATGTCCAGGACGGCGTGCCCCATGGCCGGGCCGACCATGTAGGTGTGCTGGCCCGGGGTGCCGAGCCCCTCGTAGTCGGTGACGGCGACCGCCCAGCCCCGCGCGAGCAATCCGGTGATCATGGCGGCTTCGGTCTCGGTCCCGGTGGCCATCTCCTGCGAGGGAGCGAACGCGTCCCCCAAGCCGTGCGTGCCGACCGCGTAGCCGATCACCGGCCGCTTGCCCGCGAGCCAGGGCGTGGCTGGCACCAGGACCGTGCCCGACACCGTGTTCGCCTCACCGCGTGCATTGGTCGAGCGGTACACCACCCTGGTTGCCGCCACACCCGGCATCGGCGTGCGCAGCAGCGGGTCCATCGTGAACGTCGCCGGTTGCGCGCTGATGACATCGCCCGCCGCGGACCTGAGTGAACTCCCCACGCACACCACCCGTTTCTGTTTCCGGCTCTTCGGCGAAACTGCCCGGCGCCGGACCGCGCGTCCGGTCGATCCGTCACCAAGCATGGGACCTGACATGGGGAAACCGTGTGGGCAGCAGAGAAGTTGGCCGGAAGCGGGCTCTGCGGTAGCGGGCACACGCCAGGCCCGCTCTCCGGCAGAGCGAGAAGGGTTCGCGGGTAGTCGGGCGAGCTCGCCGGATCCGTACGGCACTGCCTCGTCCGCCCCAGCCGGTGCGGTCATACAACCGGGGCATCCCCCAGACTTCGCTGATACCAACTATGCACACGGCCGGAAGGAAGACCGCAGTCCGGGCAAGGGCGTTCAATGTTGCAGGCGCGAGCCTCAATCCGCACCAGGTGCTCCGCCATAAATACCCGCCCCACCAACACCGTTCCCAGGTGCGGAAACAGAACACTTAGCAAAGTTGTCACACACCAACCGACCATGCCACTGAAGTGACTGAACGTCACGTCTCACGGATATCTTGGCAGAGCCTCTCGAGAATCCGGCCTTGTCTTCGAAGACGATCGCTGGGGGCGGCGGAGGCCCCCGCTTTTTGAACGGCCGACTTTCCGCCGAGCAGCTGCTGGTTCCGGTCCGGGCGAAGATTCTCTATGCCTGGAGTGCTAGTTCTCAGCTCAGGTTCGCATCGGCGGCCACGTCGTGGTGCGGAGCGGACACACGCGCCTATTGCCGACGCCGGACCGAGTCTCCGCCCAGGGCTGGGAAGGCAGCTCAAGGCTGCGGCCGCTGTCCCAGAATTCGTCCAGTAGACGCCATGCCGATCCGAGACCATCATTCGGTCTGCGCACTCGGCGATCCCCACGGACAGGTGCGCGGTGGTCACAGGCTCGTGCTGGTGGTCGGTAATCACTTGGGTAGTGACGAGAACGGCCATGCCCTACTCGCGGGCCAGCGCATGCACATGTCGCATGGTGCGGCGGGGTGACCAGCCAGCCCATGCCGACCGAACTCATCGAACTGATAGGCCGGTTCGCTCCGCTGCTGCGGGCGGCCGGAAGCCCGGCCCGGCTACACGAGGACCGCTACCGGTGGCCGCACCTTGACGCGGACCTCCTCGACCTCTGCCTCGCCGGGGACATACCTGTTTAATCGGGCACGTCCCTGGTCAGAAGCGGTGAAGCAGTTCTGAAGTAATGTGAGCTTCAGATGCGACGTGCCCCAGATTCGCCGAACGGGCAGTCCGTGCCGGAGAACGACTCGGTCTCAGCTCGGGACCGGCGGCTACCAGATCGGCGTCTTCCGCGGCCAAACTCCCCAGTCGCCTGCGCCAGAGGACCCGTCGGCTTTCCTGACGGGACCTTCAGCGGTCTGTCGATCAGTCCAGTTCGGGCAGGATTCCCTCCGGGCCGCCGCAATCCATGATTCCGCGAAGGGACGCCATCATCGCGTCGACCCCGCCGGTCGGGACGATGATGAGGTCGGGGCACTGGAAGAAGGCACCGCTCCCACATTCGCCCGTCTGCTTCCAGCGCTCCATGACCTCGGCGATCTCTCGGAGCGTCATGAAGGTGGCACTCCACCTCGTTCCGTCGGGCAGTCGGAGCTCGACGTCGACGTTCTCGACATCCTCGACGCGGTCGTCGGCCCCCAACATGAAGAGAGCCGAGAATCGGTCGTCCACGACGACGTACTGCGGGTCACTTTCCATAGAGCTGTTTCAGCCTCGCAATCACCTTGGGTTCGTTGCCCTTGTCGGCCTTGCCGACGATCTCGATGCCGCCGTCCAGGTTCCGGAAGAAGAGACGCCCGCCGTTCCGGCCGCGGGCGTACGTGATGTCGGTTCCCGCCAGAGCCTTGCTGCCGAGTCCCGGGTTCATGTTTCCACGGGACAGCTGCTCGAAGAGACCGTCCAGGTCACGCTGGACCGCCTGGTTCCTGCCGGCCTGGTGCGCCGCCTTCGCCAGGAGAGAGTCCTTGCCGATGGCTGACGTGATGAGCCGGCACGGGGCGGCGTTGTGCACCAGGACCGGAGTGTCGCCCGCCAGCACGTAGTACGTGTGCGTGCCGGCCACGGTGAGGTTGCGGACCTCCTGGGTCGGTGCGCTCCACGAGGTGACCGCGTCGACTCGGGCGGGTGCGCCCAAGTCGGTCCGCAGCGCCATCCCGGGCTCAAGATCCGCCGCGTTGGTCCACTGGTCGAGGCTGCCGGTCCAGAAGGGGTGCTGGTCGGTCGCGGTGACCGACGCGGTGCGGTGCCCCCTGTCGCCGTCGACGTCCACGCCGACCTTGACGAGGTTCTTCTTGCCGCTGCCGACGATGAGGTCGGTGACGGGCTGTCCCTCGGTGTGTCCGGTGCCCGGGTCAGTGGCCAGGACCTGGTCGCCCTCGTGTACCTGCTCGATCGGGACGGCGGAACCGTCGGCCATGAGGACCGGAGTGCCGGGCAGGAAGCTGTTGCCCGCGCAGGCGGCGCCGACGCTCCCGCCCTTACGGGCCTTGCGTACGTCGTCCGCGGTCAGGGCCTTGGCACCAACCTTGCCGCCGACCTTGAGCCAGCGCAGGACGGCGAGCGAACCGGACGCCCGCTCCAGGCCGCTGAGCTTCTCACCGGTGGCCAGATCTTTGCCAGTCAGCGCCTCTACGATGCCCTTGCCGTCACCGATGCCCGGCACCAGGTCAAGGAAGAGGGACATCCGGCGCTGCTGCGTGGCCTCGTCCAGGCCGGAGGAGCCTGATCCCCAGGAGTCGCCGACGTGGGAGAAGTCGAAATCGATGTCGGGGAGTTCACTGAGCCTCTCGGCACCCTTCTTGATCCCCGGCACGTGTTTGTTCGCGGCCTTCATGCCTTTGTTGGCCTTGGCGATGCCGGTGTTCATCTCCTTCATGCCCTTGTTGGCCTTGGCGATCCCCTTGTTGGTCTTCGCCAGGCCCTTGTTGACCTCGTCGACGCCCGTGTTCATCGTCTTGAGGCCGCGGTCCATCTGGGCGAAGCCCTTGTTCATCTGGTCGAACGCCGCGTTGAGCTCTCTGAGTTCCTTGCCCCAGTCAGTGGAGTCCTTGACGGGCTTGACTTTTCTCGACGGCGGAAAGCCGTAGTCACCAACGACGACGGTGAGAACGCTGAGGGCATAGAGCGAATCGCTGGTCGTACCCATCATCTTGTCGGCCTTGGCGACGTTCGACGCGAGGTTGGTCAGATGCGGCTTCGCGGCCTTGGCGGTCGTGACCGCCTGGGTCAGGATTCGCTCCTGCTCCTTCGGGTCCTCTGTCGTCGAGGGGTCCTTGAGCTCAGCGAGCTTCAGCTTCCCCAGCGCATCCAACTCCGTGTTGAGCGTCTTAAACCGGGCGCCGTGGTCCTTCATCACCGACTGCGTCCCGTAGAGGAACAAGGCGGTGCCCGCACCGGCGATGAGGGCCTTGCGCGTGAACTCTCGGAGGCAGCTGGCCTTCTCGAGGAGACCCAGGTCGTCGCACTTCGCATAGTGGGAGATCCGCTCGGCGATCTCTGTGAGGCTCGACGGCTCCTTCTCCGCGGCGACCGCCGGAGCGCCGGCCGCGACGACCGAAGTGAGCGAGAGTGACAGCGCGGTCGCCGTCGTGACCAGCCTGGTGGTGATTCTGTGGTGCATGCGTTCCTTGGTCATGGGGGCACGGCGCCCATGACGATGTGACCCCCGCTTCAAACCTGGCGAGTTCCCGCCAGAGTTACCGGCACGTACAGTAGCAGTACGACATTATGGAATGTCAGCTTTTAAATTAATAAGTCCTCACCTATCCCAGCGTTACCGACCAAGACTGGGTGACCGGCCGCTACACAGGCTGACTTGATCCGCTTGGACGGACATCTGAGGTCAGGGGTTCAGCCCCGGAACGATGTCCATCATGGAGAGCGTGGGGAAGAAGAAGCCACGCCCTCGCCGCTCGCACACGCCGGCGTTCAAGGCCCAGGCGCTGGTCCTGCGCAACGCCACCGGCATGGCCCCGACGTCGACGACGTTCATGCGGACCCGCGGGTGGTCCGCGCAGCAGTGGGCCGCCGCACGGGACCAGTCGCGCGAGCGAGGTCTGCTGGACGAGGCGGGGGATCTCACGAAGTCGGGCGCGGACCTGCGCGGTGAAGCCGAGGCGCTCACCGACCGCCTCGACGCCGCCCCGTACGGCCACCTCGGCCCGGCCGCCACCGCGCACCTCACCGAGCTGGCCGACGGCTTTACCAGGACCCTCAGGGCAGCGGGCGCCTTCCCCTCAGTGCATTTCGGCAAGGGCTGAGGACTGGGGCCGGGCGCCCGGCCCGGGTGCCGCGCCGCAGTTCGGCGTGGACCCGCGGGACTCCACAGGTCTCCCGGGAGGCGCGGTGGATGACGGTGATCTCGTGGGCCAGGGCCTCGTCGGCCGCCTTCCGCGCGGTTCAATTCTTCGCCGCTGCCTGCCAGGCGTAGAAGGAGGAGCGCGTCACGTTCAGCAGCGGGTACAGGAGAGCGATGCCATGGGTGGTCTTCTCCACCTCGATGAACGCGTACGTCTCGTTCACCGGTCGCTCTCCTTCGCGAAGAAGACCTCGGCTTTTCGCAGCACCTCGATCGTCTGGGCCTGCTCGGCGTTCTGCTTGCGCAGCCGCTTGAACTCCTCACGCTCGGCGCTGGTCAGCTCGCCGGGACGGCCCTCGCCACGATCCGCCTTGGCCTGCCGATACCAGCTGCGCAAGGACTCCGGACTGATCCCCAGCTCCCGGGCAACTTCAGTGACCGTCCGGCCCGTCGAGTCGACGAGAGCGATCGCGTCTCGCCTGACTCATCCGTATACCGCTTGGTCCGGTTGTTCGAACTTCCCACCTGGCACTACTCCCTCTGGAACCTCAGGTCCCAGTCTCCAGGTGTCCAAGATCCAGGAGAAAGCTTCAGTCGAAGAACGCGTCAGTTGACCCGAAGACCGACCGCCAGCGTCAGTTCAAGGACCCGTTGCGGCGATGCGAGATCCGGAAACAGCTCCCGCAGCTGCGACATCCGGTACCGGACGGTCTGGGGATGGACGAACAACGCCGCCGCCACCTCATCCCGTCTGCCCTGATGCAGCAGCCACGCCCGCAACGTCTCCTCCAGCCGCCGCGCGGTTGCGGCAGGCAAGGACCGCAACGGTTCGAGGGCTCGGGCACGCAGGTCTGCGAACGCGTCCACGTCGGCGCTCAGCACCAGCTCGGGCAGGTGGTCCTCGGTGTTGCGAATATCAGAGGAGAGGGAGCGCGCGCGTACGGCTCGTGCGTACGAGGCGGACGCACGAGTCCACGGCCGGGCCGGGCCGACCACAGCGGTGCGGTCTGTCAGCTGCCGCAAGAGATGTGATCGGTCGGCATCGGGGACGAGCAGCACGCCGAAGGCATCCGGCAGAGCGTCGAGGACGAGGGTGCTCGGGTCGAGCGCGCGGTAGGCCGGCCGGGCCTGGGCGGCGGGCAGCAGGACCGCGGTCAGCGTAACCGGAGGCTGCCACCCGGCCCGTTGAGCAGAGACAAGCAGCACGTCCGGACTCGCGCCGGCGAGGAGGTCGCGGGCCAGGTGTTCCAGGTGGCGCTCGTGGGCCCGGCCCCGTGCGGCCAGTTCGTCGGCGTGGCCCGCGGCGCTCGCGGCGGAGAGCTCGTCGATGTAGGCGAAGGTCAGCTCGGCGAACTTGGCGACCTCGGCGGCGGGCAGGCCTGCGGGTACGGCACCCGCGGCCAGGCACCGCCAGGCCACGCGGGCGCCGACGCGGTAGGCGCTGAGCAGGGCGTCCATCGAACGGCCGTCCCGGACCTCGCCGCGGCCCAGCTCGTAGGCTGCGTCACCGGCGTCGCCGCCTGTGGCGTTCCCGCTCGCGAGGTCCAGGTAGTGCCCCAGGGCGGTGCGGACGGCTCGGCGGATGGTGCCGCCCATGCGGCCCGAAAGGGCGTTCGCGTACGGGGGGACCTCGTCGATGATCGCCTGGACGACCTCGTCGGCGGTGCCCCTCAGCGCGGCCCGCAGTGCGGTGACCGTCGCCTCGTCCAGGGCCAGTTCGCTGGCCCTCCGGAGTGCATGGCTCACGTTTTTGTTCCCTGCGAACAATTCAGCCGACCAGATTCACATCCTGCGGACAGGACTTTACACCCTGTGGCGCATCAAGCTGGAGCCATGACGAGTACAGCCCTCCGCAGTAGGGCGTGGAAACTGCTGGAGATGGTCACGACGCCGCTGCTGCCGTCGGACTACCTCGACCTGGTCAGCCCGCTGCGTACGGGCGCTGACCTGCGTGGACGCATCGAGGCCGTGCACCCCGAGACGGGTGACGCCGCGACCATCGTGATCAGGCCGGGACGGGGCTGGCGCGGCCACACGGCCGGTCAGTACGTGCGGATCGGGGTCGACGTCGACGGGGTGCGCCTGTGGCGTGCCTACTCGGTCACCTCACCGGCAAACCGCCGGGACGGCCGCGTCACGATCACCGTGAAGGCGATCCCGGACGGCAAGGTCAGCAACCACCTGGTCCGCAGGGCAAGACCGGGCACGCTGATCCAGCTCGACCAGGCGACCGGTGACTTCGTACTGCCCAAGGCCAAGCCCGCCAAGGTGCTCTACCTGACGGCCGGCAGCGGCATCACGCCCGTGATGGGCATGCTGCGCGACACCGAGTTCAACGACGTCGTCATGGTCCACTGCGCGCCACAGCCGCAAGACGTGATCTTCCGCAACGAACTGCACGACCTGGTCGCGGACAAGAAGCTGCAGCTCACCGAGGTGCACACCGACACCGACGGCATGCTCGACATCGCCCGTCTCGACGAACTCGTGCCCGACTGGGCCGAGCGCGAGACCTGGGCTTGCGGGCCCGCGGGCCTGCTCGACGCCGCCGAAGAGCAGTGGAGCGCGCACGGCGTCCCGGAGCGCCTGCACACCGAGCGCTTCCGCCCCAGCATCGTCGTCGCCGGTGACGGTGGCGAGGTCACGTTCAGCGCCACCGGCAAGACCGTCGATGCGGACGGCGCCACGCCGTTGCTGGACATCGGCGAGGAGGCCGGCGTGCTCATGCCCTCCGGGTGCCGCATGGGCATCTGCTTCGGCTGCGTCACGCCGCTCAAGGCGGGCGCCGTCCGCGACCTGCGCACCGGCGAGATCACCGAGGCCGAGCCGGGCGTCCTCATCCAGACCTGTGTGTCCGCCGCGGCGGGCCCCTGCGACATCGAACGGTAGGAGCACCTTGACCGCCATCGACCCCACCGCCCACCTGACCGCGGAGCAGATCGAGGAGCTCGGCCGCGAGCTGGACGCGATCCGCGACGAGGTGATCGCCGGCCGCGGCGAGAAGGACGCCGCCTACATCCGTAAGGTCATCTCGGCGCAGCGCAAGCTCGAGCTGGTCAGCAGGGGCGTGTTGCTGTTCTCGCTGTTCCCGCCCGCGTGGCTGATCGGCACCGCCGGTCTGTCCGTGGCGAAGATCATGGACAACATGGAGATCGGCCACAACATCCTGCACGGCCAGTGGGACTGGATGCGGGACCCGAAGATCCACTCCACCACCTGGGAGTGGGATCACGTCTCGCCGTCCGAGCAGTGGAAGCACTCGCACAACGAGCTGCACCACACGTACACCAACGTGATCGGCAAGGACAACGACCTCGGCTACGGCATCATGCGCGTCGACGAGGACCAGAGGTGGCACCCGTTCCACCTCGGTCAGCCGCTGTGGAACTTCATCAACGCCTGCTTCTTCGAGTACGGCATCGCAGCGTACGACCTGGAGCTCGGCAAGAACCTGCACAAGCACCGCCGCAAGACCCCGGAGTTCCGCGCGCGGGCCAAGGCCGTGGGCCGCAAGATCCGCAAGCAGGTGCTCAAGGACTACGTGATCCACCCGCTCCTTTCGGGCCCCTCCTTCCTCCCCACGCTCGCCGCCACGTTCACCGCGAACCTGGCCCGCAACCTCTGGACCCACTCGGTCATCATGTGCGGGCACTTCCCCGAGGGCGTGCAGGTCTTCGAGCGCCGGTCGATCAAGGGCGAGACGCGCGGCCAGTGGTACCTGCGCCAGATGATGGGCTCGGCGAACATCAGCGGCAGCAAGGCCATGCACTTCATGACCGGCAACCTGTCGCACCAGATCGAGCACCACCTGTTCCCGGACCTGCCGAGCAACCGGTACGCCGAGGTCGCGGTGAAGGTGCGCGCGTTGTTCGAGAAGTACGAGCTGGAGTACGTCACCGGGCCGCTGCCCAAGCAGGTGTTCTCCGCGTGGCACAAGGTCTTCCGGCTCTCGCTGCCGAACAAGAAGCCCAAGGTCAAGACGCCGGACCGTGAGCAGGAGCTCGTCGCGGCCTGATTCCCGGTATTGGTTGAGATCTTTCGGCCGTTCCGTCGGCACCGCCGGGTTCGGTGAGCTCCGTTGCGGACGGTGGACGACCACCGTTCGAACGGCGGCTTTGACACCGCTCTGACGACGCCCGGGCAACCGGTGTCAAGGCCCCGCCAAGGGCCCCTGAAAGGACGTCAGGAGAAAGCTAATGCAGGGGGTTCTGAGCTGAAGACGAACGTGTGCGGACCGGATTCGACGACCCGGACTGCCACCGAGATTCATCGGACGACGGCCGAACGGCCAGAGCTCCTTCGCCGCTTTGTGCGGGGTCAGCCCCCGTCGAGCAGCCCTCGGGCCTCCGAAGCTACGGTCGGCTCAGCCATGGGGCAATAGACAGGTTAATGCCGCGCTGCACCGCATCGTGTTCACCCGCTTGCGGGCCGACCTGCGTACTCAGGCGCACTACGAGCGCCGCGTCAAGGAGGGCAAGGCCCGGCGCGAAGCCGTCCGTTGCCTTCAAACGCTACGCTGCCCGGGAGGTCTTTCACCTGGTCAAACAGATACAGCCAGGACCCCGCTCATAGGGGCTGTCGTCGTGACGGGGCCTGGGCGGCGTCGCGGCGACCGTGAAGCCGGATTGCGAGCTGTCGGCCGCGTTGCGTAGTCGGACGTATAGGTCCGTGCCACCTCGCTGACGGGCGGCTGCTACAGGTCCTGCGGGTTTCCCGGCGGCAGGCTGGTGATCATTTCCAGTAGGCGGATCACGGCTGGGTCAGCGTCGGAGCGGTGGACGGCGTACACGACGGTGTCCAGGCGACCGGCCGCCCCTTCGAGCGGGACGAAGCTTACGCCCGGCACCGCAAGGTGCCGCAGGCCCTCGGGAAGCAGGCTCACGCACAGCTCCGCGGCGACGTAGCTGAACAGACCGCTGAGGTCGTCGGCGACCACTACCCCGCGAGGGGTGAACCCCGCCTGGTGACAGACGATCTGGAGCTGCTTGGCCAGGACGGGCAAGGCAGTCGGATCGGGCAGGACGAAGTCCTCCTCCCGCAGCTGTGCGAGGGCGATGCCACCGGCGTCGGCCAGCGGGTGTTCACACGGCACCGCGGCACCGATCCGCTCCGTGGCGATCACCCTGCTGACGAGATCGCCGGAAAGCCGTGCGGGGTCCCGCAGGAAACCAAGGTCGAGCGCCCCGGTACGCACCCGGTCGGCCACCTCCTGCGAGGAGCCGTGGTGCAGGTGCACCCGCAGCCCGGGCAGGCGCTCGGCCGCCGTCCGCAGCATCGTGGGCAAGTAGAGGTGGCTGAGAAGACTGACATACCCGACCCGGACATCCCCTTCCAGGCCGCTCGCGACCCGCCGGGCCCGCTCGACCATCGCGGTCTGCAGATCGAGCAACTGCCGCACGTCGGCCGCGAACACCTCACCGGCCGCGGTCAACCGCACACCGCCCGAGCCACGGTCCAGCAGGCGCACGCCCACCACCCGTTCCAGACGCTGGATCGACTGGCTCAGCGGCGGCTGGCTCATGCCCAGCCGCTCAGCGGACCGGCCGAAGTGCTTCTCCTGCGCCACCACCAGAAACTGTTCCAGCAGCCGTCGCGACAGGTTGATATTGCTTTCCATATCAATCACTACTAGATCATATATTGGACAGACCCGATTCGCCGGGTGTCCACTGGAGTGACCAAACCCGCCGGAGCACGGTGGCCGGAATCCGTCGTACGACTCACCCGAGTTGCCGTCCCTTCCTCCGTCCCATTCGCTGGATGGGGCCGCTGCCGTGCCGCCCGAGCTGGTTTCTTTCTCATTCCTGTGGGGGTGATCTTCGTGGCAGTCGTGACGATCGTTGGTGCCGGTGTCATCGGCGTCTCTTGGGCGCGTTTGTTTGGCTCAGCCGGCTGGGAGGTGAGGGTCAGCGACCCGCGTCCCGACCTGCGGGAGCTGGTGGCGCGCGAGCTTGCGGACCTGTCGGTGACGGCCACCGCCGATCTGGCCGAGGCGGCGACCGGCGCGGACTTCGTACAGGAAGCGGGACCGGAGCGCGTCGAGGTCAAGGAGCAGATGTTCGCCACGCTGGCCGCACACACGCGCGACGATGTGGTGCTGGCTTCGTCCTCGTCCTCCCTGATGGCCTCGGTGATCGCTCGGGGCAACCCGGCGGCGGACCGGATAGTGATCGGCCACCCCTTCAATCCGCCGGAGCTGATGCCGCTGGTCGAGGTGGTGCCGGGGCCGCGGACCTCCGAGGTCACGGCCGACCGGGCGGTCGAGGTCTACCGCGGGCTCGGCAAGCTGCCGATCCGGCTGAAGAAAGAGATCCCCGGGTTCGTCGGCAATCGCCTCCAGAAGGTCTTCAACGACCAGGCCGCCTACTTGGTACAGCAGGGTGTGATCGACGTCCGCGACCTCGACGACCTGGTCCGGGCTTCGCTCGGTCTGCGCTGGGCCACCGTCGGTCCGTTCGAGAGTGGGGTCCTGGGTGGCGGGCCCGGCGGTATGCGTCATCTGGCGGAGCACGTCGGCTCCCAGTTGTCCTTTGAGATTGGCGCTCCGGATCCGGCCCGGATGGGTGAGGTACTGGACGCCGTCGAACAGGCATACGGCACAGGTGAGTCGGCCTACGAGCGCCTCGCCGACCTGCGCGACGGCCGCACCCGCGCCGTCCTCAAGCCGCTGGGCTGGACAGATCCTGCCACCGCGGACAGCCGGCCACAGTGACACGCCCCTGGCCGGGGGCCTGACAGACCGAAACACCAAGAACAAGCAAGAACAAGCAACGACAAGGACGACCGCCGTGTCGAAAGAACTACTGGCATTGCACGTGGCATCCGGGAAGGTGCTGAAGGTCAGCCTCCCGGACGGCCGGGTACATACGCTCCTGCACGACGCGGGCGCCGCTCCGGACGGCATCGTCGTGGACTCAGGCGTCGTCTACTGGACCACCATGGGGGCTCCACTGGTCGACCCTGAGAACCCCGGCGAGACCGGTCAGGATTTCTCTCGCCGCAACGGCGGCGTCCACGCCGTGAGCCTGGATGACGGCTCGCGACGCGACGTGGTCCCGACCGGAGCGATGACGACCGGCAAACAGCTGACCAGTGACGGTGCCGGCACGCTGTACTGGGGCGACCGCGAGGGGCATCGGATCAGCCGGGTCCAAGTGGACGGCAGCGGTCTGACCGATCTCGTGGTGAACCCCGCCGAGGACGGCATCATGGCCGAGTGCGTCGGCGTGGCGGTCGACCCCGCTCGCGGACACCTGTACTGGACGCAGAAGGGGCCGGCCAAGGGCGGCAAGGGTCGGATCCTTCGCGCCGGCCTTGACATCCCCGTCGGCGAGACAGCCGAGAACCGCTCCGACGTCGAGGTGCTCTGGCAGGACCTGCCCGAGCCCATCGACCTCCACCTCGATGGCGACTGGCTCTACTGGACCGACCGGGGCGCACCGCCCGATGGCAACACGCTCAACCGGGCGCCCGTTCCTGAGCACGGCACGACAGGGCAGCCACCCGAGATCATCGCGGACGGTTTCACCGAGGCGATCGGCCTCGCCCTCGACAGCCGGGAGGGCATTGCCTACGTCTCGGACCTCGGCGGTCACATCCGGGCCGTGCCCCTGCCCGACGGCCCCGCAGCCGGACAGGAACCACGCGAGATCGCCGCGCTGCCATACCCGTTGACCGGCCTGTGCCTCCTGCCCGAGAAGCCCTGACAACCGGAGTCCCACGAGCCCGGACACATCACCGGCCCCGGACCAATGTCCAGCAGTCACACCGGGTCGTCCGGCCTGCCTGTCGTACTGGTCTGAATGGACCACCCGAGTCGTTCGGTGATGAGGTCCACCGAATGGTGAGAGGGGCGAGTTGGCCCCGCCTCGACGGATCCCATTGGCCTCATTACCCCAGAAAGAGAACTGAGATGGTCTTCACCCTCCCCACGGACATCCAGAACCGGCCGGTCGCCGTCATCGGCGCCGGCACCCTCGGCCGACGGATCGCCCTGATGTTCGCCACACGGGGCGGACTCGTACGGATCTACGACAAGTCACGACAGGCCGACGAGGCGGCGCTGGCCTACGTCGAGAAGCACGTGGCCGAGATCGCGGCAAGGGTCGAGGGCGGAAAGCCTGGCCAGGTCACGGTCACCCATGACCTGGCCGAGGCCCTGCTCGACGCCTGGCTGGTCGTGGAGGCGATCCCGGAACGACTGGACCTCAAGAAGGAGATCTTCGGGGAACTGGACCAGGCGGCCCAGCCGGACACCATCCTGGCCAGCAACTCCTCGTCGTACGCCACCAGTGAGTTCATCGACCATGTCGAACACCCCGAGCGCGTACTGAACATGCACTTCTACATGCCGCCGCAGCAGAACGCGATCGACCTCATGTCCGACGGACACACCGACCCCGGCATCCTCGACCTGCTCACGCGCGAACTGCCGCGCTTCGGCATCTTCCCCTTCGTGGCGCACAAGGAGTCCACGGGCTTCATCTTCAACCGCGTCTGGGCCGCCATCAAGCGTGAGGCGCTGGAGGTCGTGGCCGAGGGGGTCTCCACGCCTGAGGACGTGGACGAGATGTGGAAGATCAATACGGGGCTGGGGACCGGGCCCTTCCGAATGATGGATCAGGTCGGCCTGGACGTCGTCCTGGACATCGAGAACCACTACGCACAGGAACGCCCCTATCTGCCCGCGGGCCCCAGGGAGCTGCTGAAGAAGTACGTGGACGCCGGCCACCTGGGCGTGAAGTCCGGTCAGGGCTTCTACACGTACGACCAACCGAGTTGACGCGGGCGACGAGGATGGTCCGGGGGGCCGGGCTATCAGTCCTCTCGGCCCTATACAGCTCCCGTCCATTGCCGTCAACGCTGGATGACGCTGCCGATCCGCTGAGTGGGCTACGGCACCAATGGGGCGGGTTACCGGGACGGCGGGGCCCTGAGGGATGCTTCGGCATGGCAGTGGACCCTCTCCCTGAGCACCTGTATTGGGCCCAGAAAGGGCTGGCTAAGGGCGGCGAGGGCCGGCCGGAACCGTGGGTCGCGGTACCGACGGCGGTCTGGCCCGCTTCGGATCGGGCACACGGCCCCAGCCGCCGCAGGCGCTCTGGAAGCGGAAGCCGACGCTGGATCCCCGGACCGTTGTACGGCGCTCCATAGGCTTTTGTTGGCTTCACCAACGCTTGGTTGTACGCGAGTGGATCCCGAGCGAATTGCGTCGGAATGCAGCAGGATTGATGGTGCGTCGCAGCCGGGCCAGCGATCGAGGTGGCCTGCTGTCACGCGACGTCGCAGGGCGAGCCTGTAGCCCCCACTCGCCACCTACGCGAAGAACACGGAGGACTGACTTCTGTGGTCGAGACGCAGCCCGTGATTGTCCCGCCGGCCCAAGCCACCGTCTTCCTTGTCGCCACCCTCTCTCCCGGTGGTGAGGACACGGTGCGCGGCCTCCTCGAGGATGTCGCGGGCCTGCGGCGTTCCGTGGCGTTCCGCGCCCCGAGCGATGAGCTCACGTGCGTGGTGGGCATCGGTTCGGCGGCTTGGGACCGGCTCTTCGACGGACCACCGCCCCAACGCCTGCATCCGTTCGTGGAGTTGAACGGCGAGCGGCACTGCGCCCCTTCCACCCCCGGCGACTTGCTCTTTCATGTAAGGGCCCGACGTATGGACCTCTGCTTCGAGTTGTCCCGACTGCTCGGGGAGCGACTGCGCGGAGCCGCCTCCGTGGTGGACGAGGTGCATGCCTTCAAGTATTTCGACGAGCGTGATCTGCTCGGCTTCGTGGACGGCAGCGAGAACCCCGAGGGGCAGGTCGCCACCGAGGCCGCCTTCATCGGGGATGAGGACCCCGAGTTCGCAGGGGGCAGCTATGTGACGATCCAGAAGTACCTGCATGACCTGGTGGCTTGGAACGAACTGCCCGCGGCCGAACAGGACAAGGCCATCGGGCGGCGCAAGTCGGACAATGTCGAGTTGCCCGATGACGTCAAGCCCGAGGACTCCCACGTCGCGCTGAACACCATCACCGACGAGAAGGGCAACGAACGTAAGATCGTGCGCGAGAACATGCCGTTCGGGCAGGTCGGCCGCGGCGAGTTCGGCACCTTCTTCATCGGGTACTCGCGCACCCCTGATGTGACCGAGCAAATGCTGCGGAACATGTTCATCGGCCGACGCCCAGGAGTGCACGACAGGCTCCTCGATTTCTCGACTGCCGTAACCGGGTGTCTTTTCTACGTTCCGACTGCCGACTTCCTGGACGACCTGCCCGCCGTGCCTCCGCGGGCGTGACCGCACAGCTGTGTCATGCGCAGCGCCTGGTGGAGATGGTGCACGCCGGCCTGAAGCCACTCCTGCCGGAACTGCGGAGGCAGCTCCATCCCCTGGTGCATGCTCGGAAGGCTAAAGGGGCGTTCCATCATTCCATTGTCAACGCGGTATACGCCGCACCATTGAGTGGATGCATTCTTGTATGGGCACACAGAACCTCTTGTGACCAACACCAGAGCTGGAGGCTCATATCAATGGTGGGCGCCGTGCCGCAGAAGTCCGCTTGCGGTGCAGCAGGTGTGGCGGTTGGGTGGAGGAAAACACCGCGCACCAGGAGTTGCCATGTCGATGTCGTCGTTCGGCTTTGGTTCGTCGGATCCGTTCAGCGAGATGTTGAATCGGTTTTTTGGTATGTCACCGGCCTCATCGCCGCCGGCCATGCAGCGTGTACCCATCGGGCGGCTATTGACCGAGTCGTCGCAGGAACTCCTCAACCTGGCGGCTCAGCGGGCTGCCCAGGACGGGACGTCCGACCTCGACACGGAGCATCTTCTGTGGGCGACCACCAAGGTCGATCCTGCTCGACGGATTCTCGCGCAGGCGGGCGTCGAACCGGACACCCTCGCGGCCGAGATTGTCAAGGTCCTTCCTCAGGAATCGAGCGAGCCGTCCGCCGAGCCCGGACTCACGCCGGCGGCCAAGCGCACGCTTGCCACCGCCTATGCCCATTCACAGGCGGCGGGAGTGTCCTACATCGGTCCCGAGCACATCCTCAGTGCGCTCCTTGACGACAGCGACACGGGCGCGGCCAAACTGCTGCGGGCCGACGGCCTGGACCGGAAGAAGCTCTCGGGCCTCACCGACCAGGCGGCTCGTGCGGACGGTGCCCCAGCCGGGCAGAAGCAGCCCTCCACGACTCTGGACGAGTTCGGCCGGGACCTGACGGAAGAGGCGAAGGCCGGCAGGCTCGACCCGGTCGTCGGACGGGCCGAGGAGATCGAGCAGACCATCGAGATCCTCTCGCGCAGGTCCAAGAACAACCCCGTACTCATCGGTGAGCCCGGCGTGGGCAAGACCGCGATCGTCGAGGGTCTGGCGCAGAGCATCGTGGCCGGGGAAGTCCCCGACACGCTGAAGGACAAGCGGGTCGTCTCCCTGGACCTGTCCGGGATGGTGGCAGGCGCGCAGTACCGAGGGCAGTTCGAGGAGCGCCTGAAGAAGGTCATCGAGGACGTCCAGAAGGCAAGCGGCGACATCATCCTGTTCATCGACGAACTCCACACGGTCGTCGGGGCCGGCGCGACGGGCGAGGGATCGATGGACGCGGGCAACATGCTCAAGCCCGCACTCGCGCGCGGCGAGCTCCACGTGGTGGGTGCGACGACCATCGACGAGTACCGCAAGCACGTGGAGAAGGACGCCGCGCTCGAGCGCCGCTTCCAGCCCGTACTGGTTCCCGAGCCGACGGTCGAGGAGACGGTGCAGATCCTGGAGGGGCTGCGCGACGCGTACGAAGCCCACCACCAAGTCCGTTTCGCCGACGGGGCGTTGGCGGCAGCGGCGGAACTGTCCGATCGCTATATCAGCGACCGTTTCCTGCCCGACAAGGCCATCGACCTGATGGACCAGGCCGGAGCCCGTGTACGACTGCGCAGCGCGGGCCGCTCCACCGAGGTGGTCAGCCGTGAGGACCGGATCGCCAAGCTGCGCCGTGAGCTGGACCAGGCCGTATCCGCGGAGGAATTCGACAGGGCCTCGGAGCTGAAGCGGCAGATCGCCGAGGCGCAGGGCGAGCTCGCGGGTGTCGAGGAGCGCCGCGAGGGCGTTGTCTCGGTCACGGCGAACGACATCGCGGACATCGTCTCCCGCCGTACCGGCATCCCCGTCTCGCAGCTCACCGCCAGCGAGAAGGAGAAGCTCCTCAAACTCGAAGACGAGATGCACGACAGGATCGTCGGCCAGGACGAGGCGGTCACCGCGGTCTCGCAGGCGGTACGCCGAAACCGCGCCGGTATGGGCGACCCGAACCGTCCCGTGGGGTCATTCCTCTTCCTGGGCCCGACGGGTGTCGGCAAGACGGAACTGGCCAAGACGCTCGCAGAGCTGCTCTTCGGCGAAGAGGACCGCATGGTCCGCTTCGACATGAGCGAGTTCCAGGAGAAGCACACGGTCGCCCGGCTCGTCGGGGCCCCTCCGGGCTACGTCGGCTACGAGGAGGCGGGCCAGCTGACCGAGAAGGTCCGGCGCCAGCCGTACAGCGTGGTGCTGTTCGACGAGGTGGAGAAGGCCCACCCCGACGTCTTCAACACGCTGCTGCAGATCCTCGACGACGGGCGTCTGACAGATGGTCAGGGCCGCACGGTCGACTTCCGGCACTGCGTCGTCATCATGACGTCCAACATCGGTGCGCACCGCATCCTGGAACACCAGGGCGACACGTCCGAGCTCAAGGACGAGTTGATGGGCGACCTGCGGTCCAGGTTCCTGCCCGAGTTCCTCAACCGCATCGACGACATCATCATCTTCCACAGCCTCACCGAGGACGATCTGGCGAAGATCGTGGACCACTTGCTCGACCAGAGTGAACACCGGGTGCGCGCGCAGGGCCTCAACCTTGAGGTCACGGAATCCGCGAAGAAACTGCTCATCGCCCATGGCTATCAGCCGGAGTTCGGCGCCCGCCCTCTGCGGCGCACGATCCAGGGGGAGCTCGACAACCGGATCGCCTCCCTCCTGCTCAGTGGCGAGGCCGACCCCGGGGACACGATCGTCGCCGATGTACAAGCCGACACGCTTCACTGCACGGTGCGCAGGGGGCGGCCCGACGCAGGCGAGGACGAGGACTCCGCGGACACCGCCGATACGTCGACTACATCCGACGCCTGACGCGGGCAGTCCTGCATCCGCTTCCCTCGGAGGCAGGTGCAATGCCGGTCAGGACGCCCGGGCGCAGCGGCGCCCGGGCGCTCACCTCAAGGAGGGAACGATGGTGCATCACCACAAGTCCAACAAGCAGGTTGAGAAGTCCACCGAGCAGGTCGAGAAGGGGCGGGGCAGCGGCCATG
The DNA here is from genome assembly GCF_043200355.1 of Streptomyces sp. NPDC048436. NCBI lineage: Bacteria > Bacillati > Actinomycetota > Actinomycetes > Kitasatosporales > Streptomycetaceae > Streptomyces > Streptomyces sp. NPDC048436. The sequence goes on along the minus strand of NZ_JBICXP010000008.1, from coordinate 117,496 downwards.
GCCGCGGTATGCCCCGACGGCCCGACGAAGCAGAACTCGACAGACGGACCGAGGAAGACCGACGCGAAGTCGGACTGCCCGCAGATGTGCCTGAGGCCCCCACCAAGCAGTACGAGGAAGCCGATGCGGAGGTCGATCGGCAGGCCGACCGAGGCGAGATGCCGACGGGCACCGCCCCGAAGAAGGAACGCGATCCGTTCCCTCCCTCCGACTACGAGAGCTGAGGCGCGCCGCGCGTTCGGATACCCCAGCGGCAGGAGTTACCCGTGATCGAGATTCCTTCCGACCTCGAGCCCGCCCTCGTCCCCCTCGCCTTCCTCCTGGGCACCTGGGAGGGGGCAGGAGTGCATGAATTCCCCGGCTCCGAGAAGTGCAACTTCGGGCAGGAGATGCACTTCACGCATGACGGCCGCGACGTGCTCCAGTACCTGTCGCGTACGTGGGTACTTGACGGGGACGGTTCGCTGGTCCGCCCGCTGGAGACGGAGTCCGGTTTCTGGCGCATCGGCGAGGACCGCAAGGTGGAAGCAGTGTTGGTCCGTAACGAGGGAGTCGCCGAGGTCTGGTACGGCGAACTCGCGGACAAGAAGCCGCAGATCGACCTCGTCACCGACACCGTCGCGCGTACCGTGAAGTCCGCTCCGTACACCGGCGGAAAGCGGCTCTACGGCCTCGTCGGCGGAGACCTGATGTGGGTCGGAGAAAAGCAGACCCCCGAGGTGGAGTTGAGGCCCTACATGTCAGCGCAGCTGAAGCGGGTCGTTGCTGCTCAGGAGTCGGCGGCTCCGTGAGTCAGATACAGGTGACTCGCTCACCCAGCCAATGGTGCCCATAGAGACACCGGACTCGACACAGCGGGAGCCCCCATGACCGGTCAGCCGGAGCCAATCAGTGACACCGCCCGTCGCGCTCTGGAGCAAGAGCTGGACGGACTACGCGAAGAACGCGCCAAGGTCGCGTCAACCTTGCGCGACGTCGACTACGAGGGCGACCGCGCCGACCAGGCCGACGAGTTGGAGCGTTCCAATGACCTCGGGCACCTGGACGCCCGTATCAGCGAGATCATGCTGCGGCTCCGTCAGGCAGACGAGGCGGGCCCGCCCTCCGGCGATGTCGTGGGCGTGGGCAGCACGGTCACCGTGCGCTTCTCCGACGGCACCTCCCAGACGATGCAGATCGGTGAGGTCGCCGAACCGCTGGACCGGACCGAGGTGACGGAAGACAGCCCACTCGGTCGTGCGCTTCTCGGCCGTGGTGTCGGGGACTCGGTGGCCTACCAAACGCCCGACGGCCAGGCTCGCGCGACCGTCGTGTCTCTCGGCAAGGGCTGATCCAGCTCCAGGGTGCGCACGGCCCCCCAGTCCAGCCCGTCGCCGACAACGCGTTGGGCGGGCGCTGCGTGAGTTCACCGTCGGACAGCTGCTCGCGGGTCAGGACCAGTCGCTGGGCTTGAGGCGGACCGCGTCCGCCGCCGTGACCAGTTCGGCCAGGGCCCGCGGGTCGCTGAGCGAGCGGCCTGTGAGGTCGCGGAGTCGGTTCAAGCGGTACCGCACCGTGTTGGGGTGGCAGTGCAGGGCGCGTCCGGCACGGTCGGCGGATCCGGCGTGGTCGACGAAGGCATGCAGAGTGTGCAGGAGCGCGTCGCGGTCCTCCGGCGGCAGGTCGAGCACCGGGCCGAGCACATCCTTGGCCAGACGCCGTCCTTCGTCAGGATCGTAGGCGATCAATGCGGCGAGCGGGCTGGGGCTGAACACGCTGACCTCTGCCTTGCCGGGCGCAATCTCGGCGAGCGCGCAACGGGCGAGGTGCAGGGCACGCGGCGTCTCGGCGAGGGAGGAGTGCATGGGGCTCACGCCCGTGCGGGCGGCGGCCGTGGCGTTCAGCGCGGCCAGGATGGCGTCTCGTTGCTCGTCGCGCAGGGCGATCACGCCAGTCTGGAGGGTGGGGGTGAGTTGCCAGGCCGAGACGACACCGATCTCCGCGAGGCGGTGCTCCACGCCGGGCAAGCTCTCCTCAGCGAGGCCGGCGGTTTCCGCGGCCACCACCATCAGCTGCGCGTCGAGTGGCAGGCCGAGCAGTTTCCCGACTTCCCATGCACCAGCCCCGAGCACCAACTGTCCCGTGAACAGCGCCTCGACCAAGGCGGACCGCCGTCGTTGCTGAGCGGTCAGCATCTCCGCTGTAGCGGCGCGATACGCCTCTGTGAGCGCGAGCGCGTGCTCGTCGGAGAGCCGCCACAACGTGCTCGACGCGTCGATCAGCGCGTCCACGGCCCCCGGTCGGGCATTGCTACGGGCACGGTCGAGCAGCAGGTCCCAGAGCATTGCGCACCCAATGCGATAGCAGTGCAGCACCTCGGGCAGCGGAGCCCGCTGCTGTGCACGGCGTCGTCCCGTCTCGGAGGGCGCCGCAAGATCGGGCGTGTGATCCGGGTCTTTGAGACCGTTGACAATGAACTGCAGGTTGAGCGCGATGGAGTGATGCAGATCGTCGTGCGAAACGACGTTGCCCTCGTGGTACAGGTCGATACGGTCGCGCGCGGCCGCGCACACGTCATCAATCAACGTGGGTAGCTGCCGCTCGGCCCACGTCGCGAGTTCGGTGAGCGCGGCGATCTGAGCCCTATCGCGTCCATCGCCAGCGATTCGATCAACCATGACTGCTCCCGTCCGACCCCGGAGATGCTACCGGTCGCTGGGGAGCGACAATGCCTTGTTGAACCTCAACCTGCGACAAGGCCCACGACGAAATTGATGGCAGTCGCGAGAATCCCTGTGCCGAAAACATAGGACAGCAGGCAGTGGCGCAGTGCTATCGAACGGATCACCGAGCTGGAGACATTGGTGTCGGACACTTGGTAAGTCATGCCGAGGTTGTAACTGAAGTAAAAGAAGTCCCGGTACGCGGGTGGGGCATCCGAGTTGAAGTCGATCCCACCGGAGGCCGAGTAATAGACGTAGGCATAGCGGGTGGCGTACATCAAGTGCAGGGCAGCCCAGGCCAAGAAGACGCCACCGAGCGCGATGGCAGCACCCACGTGTCCGAAGCCGGACGCACCGACCAGTAGCAGAAGGACGATGGCCACCAGCCCGCACAACGCGACCGCCACCACGACGAGTTCATCGGTGACGGGGCGGAAATCCTCACGCCGGGCGTCTCGGTTCGTGGTGGCGGCGTCCATCGGCCACAGCACGACCCATCCCGCTACGACGAAGAGCAATTCCGCCGTGGCGATCCCGGCCAGAGCTCCCAACACGGCATCGGTCCCCAAGCCCACAGACACACCGGCCACGGCTCCCAGGGCCACGGCGATCGTCAGCCGGGGCACGGCATTGCGGGGTAACCAGGTGCTCATGCATCACCACGATAGCTGCGTTCTCAGTGATCGGCGCAGTGAAGTATCTGCATCAACCCTCGGTCATTCGGGAGAGTTGCGCCAGGAATTCCTGGGGTGTGAAGGCTGGGCCTCTTTCGAATCCGCCCTCCATTTTCACGACGGGAATCGCTGCGCCGTCGTACCAGACGACCGGCGTTCCCGCCAAGTTGAAGGAAGCGAAAGAGCCGACTGCGTCACCAGCCCAGGACAGATACGTGTCTGCCGTGATCTTGCGGTCGAATTCCGGGGATCGCAGCCCTTCGACGTGGCTCGCCTCCGCCAGCAGGAACGAGGAATCAGAAAAGCTGTCGATCCCGGGAGGGGAGGGCTGTGCGGCGAACAGAGCCGCCAAGTACTCGATGAATTTAGGCTGTCCCACGTCACTCGCCGCGGCAAGTGCGCTCAGCCCACGTAGCGAACCATTGCCGCCGACAACGTCGTCCATCAGCGCCGCGAAGTGGAACTTGACGAGGAACCGGCCCTCGTCGGCGGCCTGGCGCATCGTGCCGAGCAGACTCTCCGCCGTGTGCCCGCTCGCTTGGTCGCGCAGTTCGAGGAACACGTCCAGCGAATGAGGGCTGTCCAGTTCTCCGTAGTAGACAGTGGCACCGTCGGCGCCAGTGGTGTTTGCCGGAGTCATACAACGAGCCTGGCATAGGCGGATGAATAGTACGGCCGGGACCATGATCGGCCCGTGGTGCTCGCGGCGCGGAAAGGGGGAGATGGAGCGGCGCGCCGCCGCTCGGCGGCGGGTAGATGGGCAGGGCCGGTTCGAGGAAATCGGTCGGCCGGGGGGCGCGCCAAGGGAGCAGGGGGATGGCTGTAGCCATGATGGTGGAGCACGCTGAAGAGGACGCGGTGCAGGCGGTCGTCGTGTACGACGGGCGGGTGCTGCTGGTGAAAGAGCTGCACGGCTGGGCGATGCCGTCCTGCACTCCGGAGCCGGTCGAGAAGCCGAGGCCGTCGCGGCGCGTGTCGTCTACGAGCTGGCCGGATACCTCCTCGAGGGCTCGTTCACACTGCGACCGCAGCCGAACGCCCCTGCGGCCATGGTGTGCCAACTGTTGTGCGAACGCGAAGGTCGTCGTCATTCGATCGGGCCCCCGCGGGCGGCCCCGCGTCCCGGTGGTGTAGCTCCCCATGGAGCAGGTAGGCGTGCTGCTCGGTGGCTGCGAGTCCGGTCGGGTCGGTCTCTGGGGCCACAGCTCGCCCGCGTCTGAGTCGCGCATCTCCACCACAGCCCCCACCAGATGCACCTGGGAGTCGGGACCGGCGGCCCGAAGCGTCCGGCCGACGCCTGCTCGGCGGCGTCTGTACGCGAGAGGCGTCCCGGGACGGGGCCTTGGCCGGAAGGAACGGAGCCGGTCACGCCATGGCGTGGGAGCGGGCTCGGACCCTCGCCCGGGGCTGCGCCGGACAACCTCTGCCTGCCCTCACCCGCCCCCTGACAGTGGCGCTTGGCCATGCCCTGGCCGAACCGTTGACGGCGTTCACGGACCTGCCGCCCTTCGACACTTCCGCGATTGCCGCACGTCCCGGAGGCCCTCGGCTCCTCATCCGCCTGCTCGCGGCGCCTGAGACCCCGCTCTCCGGGAGGAGGTGCACGCAGTGGTGGGCGACGACACCGCGCGGGTACCACCGTTCCGTGTGCTGCCCGCAGGGCCGTGAAGCCACCCTCATGCGGCGCTCAGGCGGCAGGCTCGATGGTGACGTTGACGTGTTTCATGATCGGCTGGTCACTCTGGGTGCTGTAGTCGATCAGTGCGCACAAGACGTTCATCTCGGGCATGTAGCCGGCCGTGCAGCCCCGGGGGATGTCGTACGGGATGGCCAGGAAGCCGTTGAGGTGGCGCCGGCTGCCGTCCTTCGCGGTGCTGGTGATGTCGACCGGGTCGAACTCGCCGATGCCGCGCTCGCGCATGTCGGCCTGGTTCATGAAGACGAGCGTGCGCAGGTTCTTGATGCCTCGGTAGCGGTCATTGTCGGAGTAGATCGTGGTGTTCCACTGGTCGTGGGAGCGCATCGTGCCGAGCGCCAGGGTCCCGGGGGCGGGCACGACGTCGGGCAGCGGGGGCGCGGAAAATTCGGCCGCTCCAGAGGGGGTGAGGAAGACCAGCTCGCGCGCCGGTTGCTTGATGCGGAAGCCGAGCGGCAGGCGCACGCGGCGGTTGAAGTCCTCGAAGCCGTCGAGGGCCTGCGCCATGGTGTCGCGGATGCGGTCGTAGTCCTCGATGTACCAGGCCCAGGGAGTGGCGCTGTCGGGCAGGGCGGCGTGTGCCATGCCGGCGATGATCGCGGGCTCGGACAGGAGGCGCGACGAGGCTGGGCGCTTCATGCCGACCGACAGGTGGACCATGCTCATCGAGTCCTCGACGGATGTGCTCTGGACCCCCTTGCGCTGATGGTCCTTCTCGGTGCGGCCGAGACAGGGAAGGATGAGTGCCTGGCGGCCGTGGACAAGGTGGCTGCGGTTCAGCTTGGTGCTCACCTGGACGGTGAGTTCACAGTTGCGCAGGGCCTTGTAGGTGTACGGGGTGTCGGGCGCCGCGAGGGCGAAGTTGCCGCCCATGCCGACGAACACCTTCACATCGCCGCGCTGCATCGCCTGGATGGCGCCGATGGTGTCCAGTCCGTGCTCACGCGGCGGGTCGATCTTGCAGACCTTGGCGAGGCGGTCCAGGAACTCCGGGGGCGGGCGGTGGTCGATGCCGCAGGTCCGGTTGCCCTGGACGTTGCTGTGTCCGCGTACGGGGGAGGGGCCCGCGCCTTCCCGGCCCAGATTGCCGCGCAGCAACAGGAGGTTGACGATCTCCCGGACGGTGTCGACGCCGTGCTCGTGCTGGGTAACACCCAGACACCAGCTGAAGATGCTGCGGTCGGCGTCGCGGTACACCCGCGCCGCCTTGAGGAGGTCGTCACGGCTGACCCCGGACTGTTGCTCGATCTCCTCCCACCTCGTGGCTTCGCACCGGTCCCGGTACTCCTCGAAGCCCGCGGTGTGACGGTCGATGAACTCCTGGTCGAGCGCCTTGGGGTCTGTCTTGGACTGCTCCAGGACGGCCTTGGCCATGCCGCGGATAAGGGCCATGTCGCCGCCGATGCGCGGCTGGAGATTCAGGGTGCTGGTCCGGGTGGCCTTGTTGAGCGCCATGTCCGTGAAGTCGTGCGGGACGATGGTGCGGGTGGCGGCGGCCTCGACCAGGGGATTGATGTGCACGATCTGAGTGCCACGGTCGTACGCCTCTGCGAGTGCCGTGAGCATGCGGGGTGCATTGGAGGCCACGTTGACCCCCATGATGAACAGCGCGTCGGTGGCTTCCCAGTCCTTGAGGTCGACGGTCCCCTTACCCGTGCCAAGGGATGCCGTGAGTGCGCGGCCGCTGGCCTCGTGGCACATGTTGGAGCAGTCCGGCAGGTTGTTCGTGCCCAGTTCGCGGGCCATCAGCTGGTAGAGGAACGTGGCTTCGTTGCCGAGGCGGCCCGAGGTGTAGAACGCGGCCTGGTTCGGGTCGTCCAGGCCGCGCAGCGTACGGCCGACCACCTCGAAGGCGTCCTTCCAGCTGATCGGTACGTAGTGGTCCGTCTGGGGGTCGTAGACCATCGGTTCCGTCAGCCGGCCCTGGTTCTCCAGGGCGTAGTCGCTCCAGCTGTACAGTTCGGTCACCGAGTGGGCGGCGAAGAACTCCCTGCCGACGCGCTTGCGGGTCATCTCCCAGGTGACGTGCTTGATGCCGTTCTCGCAGATGTCGAGGTGCAGACCCTTGGTGTCGTCCGGCCAGGCGCAGCCGGGGCAGTCGAAGCCGCGGTTCTCGTGGTTCATCCGCATGATCGCCCGCGGCCCGTCCACCAATGCGCCCTCACGCACGAGGAATTGCGTCACGCTCTTGGCGGCACCCCAGCCGGCCGCCGGATGGTGATAGGGGTGGAACTCCGGCTCAGCTTTGGGTGTGGGACCAACGCTGGGCTCCAGCTGTTCCTGATCCTCGTTCGACGGGCTCAAGACCCTCACCTTCCGCCACGCGGGAGCGCACCGATGGCCGACGCGTTTTGCTCAGGCTAGACCTGCCGATCACGCCATGCCACTTGATCGTCGCAGTGCCTTTCCGCGCACTCGCGCGCTACTCGCTGCTCGATCGGGCAGGGTCGTGCGATGCGGTGGCTCGGTTCCATCTCTCGTCCAATTGGTGTCCTGGCAGTCCTCCCCGTCGAGACCAAGGCCGCGACCTGCGAACGGGGTGAGCAGGATCTGATCGCGGGGGAGGGCGGGGAGCCCCGCCAGCTGCTAGGACTCGTGGGCGAGGGACTCGGACGCCCTCGCGGGAGCGGAGCGTCGGCCCCACTTGCGTTCGCTGCCCGCCCCGAGTAGCGAGCCAAGGACGGCGCCGACACCGATGGCCGCCACGGACGCCAAGGTCGTCACCAGGTACTGGTGGGCCCCGGGGACGCCGAGGACCAGTTGGAGCATGCTGCGGTACAGGTCGGGGCCGGGCAGCACGCTGCCCGCGATGCCCGGGATCAGCACCGCCCGCGCGGGGACACCGGCGCGCGGCCCGATCGCCGCGGACACCGCGCCCATGGCAGTGGTGGCAAATCCCGTAGCCAGGGGGGCTGACCAGCCCAGTTGGGTCATGCCGAGCATCTTCACACCCGCACCGATCAGCGCCGCCACCACGGCCCAGGGCACCAAGCGAGGCCCGCCGCCCATGAACACGGCATTGCCCAGGGCGCCGACACCGCTGGTGACGAGGGTGAGCCAGACGGGCAGCGTGGCGAGCGTCGTGTTGCGGGCGTCGGTATCCAAGGCCCGCAGCAGGAAGGCGACGACGAGGATGCCTCCCGCCAGTGCGGCGAAGAACATCAGCAGGCTCACCGCGCGGGCCGCCGCCATTGACCGGAAGCCGTCGATCGCGTCCTCGGTGAGGGAAACCACGGTCAGGATCGGCAGCATCAGGATCACATTGGCGGCGACGGTGCTCGCGCCCTCGGGGCCGCTGAGCACCCCGACGTCGATCAGTGTCATGGTGCCCGCCATGAGCAGAGCCGTCTGCGCGGCCGTGACGTAGAACGAGGGCAGCCCCGTGCGGGACAGAACCCACGCGGCGCGGTTGGTGAGGAGGAACAGCAGCGGCGAAAGCAGCGCCGCGCGCACCGTGCCGGACGCCAGCACGCACAGCATGGCCGCGAGCACCGCGCCGCCGCTCAGCGTGAACCACCACGGCCATCGCGTCGGAGCCGACACCAGCCGGTCGAGCGCCGCCTTCGCGTCGGCCGGTGCGTGCCGCTCACCGACAATCCGCACGGTCAGCCGCTCCAGTGCCGTCAGTCGGCTGAGGTCGCGTGTGTCCTCCGACCCCAGGACGATCAGCATCACGACCGGCGCGCGTTTCGGCGGCGCGTACTGAACCTGCAAGGAACGCCCGGAGATGTCGACCTCCAGGTTCTGCATGCCCCACGCGGCCGTCACTGCGACGACAGCCGTCTGGATGTCCCGGGTCGAGGCCCCGGCGAGGAACAGTTCATGTCCCAGCCGCAGCACGAACCGCAGTACGTCTGCCGACGCCCTGTCGTCGAATTCACGCGCTGGCGGGAAGCGGACGTCTTCGTACGCCGTCCCGTACAGGCGGTCCAGCAGGGTCCCTTCGTTCTCCCGCAGCCGGTCCAGCCGCGCTACCCGAGAATGCGCCCGGGCCCGCCACCGCGACAGCGTCCGCCACATCTGCACTCCACCTGCTCGAAGCGTCACTTCCCTCCCACAGCCTCTCCCGGTGCCGTAGTCGGCGCCGCTCGGCTGTCACGGGTGCACACGCGCAGCACTGAGCGCAGGGTGGCTGAGCCTGTGGCTAACCGGATCGGTCAGCTCTCCGAGCAGATCCGGGATATGGACGCTCGTCTGGCCCTCGTGGAATGTCATGCCCTGCAGCTGCTCGAGGTGGTGGGGATCGGTCCGGACACCGCCGTCGCTCTGCTGGTCACCGTGGGGGGCAACCTGGAGCGGCTGGACGGGGAGGCGTCGTTCGCCGCTTTGTGCGGGGTCAGTCCAGTCAAGAGTTCCTCGGGACGCCGACAGGTCCGGCGCCGCGGCGGCGACCGGCAGGCCCGCGCCGCGCTGCACCGCATCGTGTTCACCCGCCTGCGGGTCGACCCGCGCACCTAGAACTACTACGAGCGCCGCATCAAGGAGGGTAAGGCCCGTCGCGAAATCGTCCGTTTCCTCAAACGTTACGCTGCCCGGGAGGTCTTCCACCCGGCCTTCTGTGGCTGCGTTCGTCGCAGCTTTTGTGGTCAGGTCGGCGGCGCGCACCAGACCCGGGGAGTCGGCCAGCTCGTCGCCGAGGATCCACCGGAGCGAGGAGGCGCTGCCCCCGATCCCGCCTCTACAGCTTCGCAGGCGGGGAGGCCGCGTGGCAGTACGGGCGCGTGGCTAAAGCGTGTTGCACAAGGCCGTGAACTGGGCATCTCCGGTGTATGGCTGGGGTGTTGAGGGCTGAGTGCGTGTGGGTGGAGACGTTCACGGGGCTGCGGATGGAGCATGGTCGGCTGCTGAAGGCAGTGCGAGAGCGGGGCGGGAACGGCACCCTGCAGGGTGCCGGCCGTGGTCGTTGCCGCTGGCCGAGCGTGTGCTGGTCGTGGCCGTGTACTACCGCACGAATCTGACCATGCGGCAGCTCGGACCGCTCCGTGGTGTCTCGTCATCGACGGTGTGTCGGGTGATCCAGAGGCTGGGGCCGCTGCTTGCGCTCGAGCCCGTCTCCCGGCCGCAGGATTCGGCGGACCGGTTGTGGATCGTGGACGGCACCCTGGTCCCGGTCCGCGACCGGCATGTCGGCTCCTCGAGCCGCAACTACCGGTTCTCCGCGCACATGCAGGTCATTGTGGATGCCGAGACGCGGCTAGTGATCGCGACGGGTCGGCCGGTGCCGGGCACCACCGCGGACGCCCACGCCTGGCGGGCCTCCGGCTTGGCCGAGCATTGCCAGGGCGTGACCGTCCTGGGCGACGGCACCTACCTCAACTGCGGCATGGTTGTCCCGCACCGCAAACGCCCGCGACGAGACCTGTTGCCGGGCGAGGAGGACGACAACGCCGCCCACCGCAAGGTCCGCGCGAGGGTGGAGCATGTGATCGGCCGGATGAAGAACTACAAGATCCTTCGTGACTGCCGACAGCACGGCGACGGCCTCCACCACGCCGTCCAGGCCGTCGCCCCTATGCACAACCTCGCCCTCGCATTATGACCAGAAGACCGCGATCACGCGCCCTGCCCTGCCCGAACACGGCCTTGTGCAACACGCTTTGCCGGTAGTTCGTTAAAGTCGGCGGTAGAGGTCAATGCTGTGCCCGGTGGTGACCGCTTCGATCAGGGCCTGGAGCTCGGCAGGTGGGTCCTTGTCGGTCCAGGCTCGCCACCATTGGTTGAGGGTGATGGCGGGGGTGAGCCAGGAACGGATGGCTCGTAAGGCCCTGGGCCAGCTGCCGCTGGCCACGGAGTCCCGTGCGTGCTATGTCCGCACTGCCTGCAAGCACTGGGTGGACGAGGACCACGACAGGTGCACCACGCGCGCCGAGGTACTGATCAGCGAGTCCCACACCGAGCCGGTGATCGAGCAGAGGTGCAAGGTCACAGAAGGGAGTTGGTTCTCGTACTACGACGGGAAGACGCTTACGGACCCCAAGGGCTTGGACAGTGACCACATGGTTCCGCTCGCCGAAGTATGGGACTCCGGCGCGTCTGGGTGGACGGCTGCGCACCGCGAGGACTACGCCAACGATGTCGGCCCCGAGCACTCGCTCGTCGCGGTCACGGCGAAGAGAAACCGCAGCAAGGCCGACCAGGACCCCGCCAGTGGCTGCCGCCGCTGGCGGATGCCCGCTGTACCTACGCGGCCGACTGGATCGGCACCAAACTCCGTTGGGGATTGGCGGAGGACAAGACAGAGGCCACGGCGTTGAGCGAGCTGGCAAAGGGCTGCGGTCACCAGCACGTCGAGTACGTGAAGGCGCGTGAGACCCACCGGAGGTGTCTGCCACCGCATCGCGTCCGGTCGAAGCTGACCTTGCAGGTGTCGGCCGGCCAGCGGGCGCCACTGCACGCTGGCGGCCCGTCCATCAGCTCGCCGTCGGCCATCATCTCCCGCGCCGCCCAGCGTGGAGGACTGTCTATAGGGAACGCGACTTCGTGAGTACTGCCTCCTGCGGAAACGTCGGAATCCACGTGCGATGAGCATCCTTGCGATGGCTGATCATGAGCAGAGCTGTCCGCCGGGACGACTTCGGCAGTCACTGCGAGTAAAGGGCCGCGGGCCTGGCCCCGGTATCGGGGCCACCAGCGCTTCGGGGTGCGCCCCAGACGGGGATCCGTTTGCCGCCGGGGAGCCGCCCAGCTGTTCGCGGGCGAGGTCGTCCCCGCGCTTGCGGCGCAGTTGGTGATTACGCCGCCCTTGACTGCCCTGTTGCCCAAGTAACTCCTCGTACGCTTGGATCCGTTTCATCAGCACCAGCGATACGGGCGGCTGAACAAGTTCATTGAGCACGGGGAGCCTTGATGTCATCAGAGGGGGAGCGTCCGGACGGCGGATCCGAAGAGCGCGACAGCTTCGAAGGGGACGGGTTGGAAGAGGACCGGTCCATTCACATCGGAAGCGTGTCGGGCGGCGCCTTCGCGATCGGCGATCATAACTCTGTGGTCGAACTGGCCAGCACAGGCACACAGAACCCGACTGCGCTCGAACTCCTCTCTGCCATGCGGGAACTGCGCACGGATCTGGCAACGCTCTTGGCCACCGACGGCCTGAGGGCGTTCGGCGTGGCACTGGCGGACGCCGAAGAGGAGATCGCCCGACACGGGGGAACTTCACTCAGCCGCCTCTACAGGCTGCGCGAGGATCTCGCGGGAGAGCAAGCTCTTCTCGGCGGACTCGCATCGGCGGGGGCTGTCGCGGCATTGCTCGACGACGCCATGCAGGACCACCCGTCGTGGGCGACACCACCCCCCGCCCCCAGCTCCCCGCCGTTCGGCGGCCCGCCCGCCGGCCCGGGATGGGCAGCTCCCGCTGGCCACACCCCGCCCGGCCCCAGCCCCGGCTCGGACGACGACGAGTGGCCCGAAACCGATGGGTGACATCGCCAAGGGGGCTCTGGGCGGAGCCTGGACTCTCCTGGTGGGCTGGATCCTGCCCACCGCCCTTAATCTGGCCGTCTTTCTCATCGCCGTCGCTCCGAGCTTGCGGGGCCTCAGCGCGTTCGACCGGCTGCGCTCCGCCGTTGCTGTCTCCACCGGCCTGGCCATGCTGACCGGCGCTCTCCTCCTCGGGCTCGTCGCCAACGCCTGCCAGAACTCGCTCTACCGTCTCCTGGAGGGCTACCTTCTGTGGCCAGCCCGCGCCTACGACGCGGGCTGCCGCCGTAGTCGCCGGGTCAAGGACTACCTCGCCGGGCGGCTGACGGTGCTGCGTCTGGAGCGCCGCCAACGCGAAGAGGGTGCCCTGCAGCCGGAGGCGAGTGAGCAGCTCGCCCGGCTCCTGGCCCAGCCTCGCGTCGCCCGCTTGGCCAGCCGGGACCGCCGCCGTACCGCGGTCCAACGTGCACTGCTTCAGGAGCGCTTGGGCCGTTTTCCTATTGACGATGACCAGATAGCACCCACGCGGCTCGGCAACGCGATCCGCCGTTTCGAGGAGTATGGCTGGGACCGGTACCGTCTCGACACACAGCTCTTGTGGAACGAGCTGACCGGCTGCGTGCCCGATCAGATCCGCCGTCAGGTCGATCTCGCCCGCGCCAGTGTCGACTTCTTCGTCGCCCTGCTCTTTGGCCACGTCGTCGTGTGCGTCCTGGCCGCGCTCGCCCTGGCCACCGGCCGGCCGGACACCCTACTCGCTCTGAGTACGATTGCCGTACTCACCGCCCTTGTCCCCGTCTGGTACCGCTCGGCGGTCACCGCGACCGACGAGTGGGCGGCGGCCGTGCGCGCCTTGGTCAACACCGGTCGCAAACCCCTTGCCGACTCCCTCGGACTCGACCTTCCCCGCACTCTCGCCGCCGAACGTGACATGTGGGCGATGGTCTCGCGCCTGTCCCGTATCCCCTACCACGAACGTGCGGCCGCCCTCGACCCATACCGGGCAACACCCCCCCGGTGATCCGGAATGACACGATCGTCACGACGGGCCGCGTTGCCGACAACCGTGTTGCTTCACGGTGGTTGTTCGTGACCTAGCGGATGAGGGCAAGGGCGGTCCTTTCAACGCAGGCCGATCGTTACCGATCTGTCTGCCAACCCAGCAGCGGAGAGGACTGAGCCCGCGCAGGACAGGATTGACTGCACAGGTCTAGCTGCAGCGCAGGTCAGCCATGCGCTTGGTTCCGTGTCCCGAGGTTCGGCGGGGCACCAAGGGTCAGTCGGGCAGCGGCCAGGAATCGTTTGCGGTGTTCTGTTTGTGCTTGTATCTCATCCAAGGCCATGTCCTGTTGATGGGGCTCATTCGAGGGGCGCTCCCGCAGGCCGGCATACCGCTGGTGTTCGAGTCCCGCGGCTCTCGCCAGCTGTGCCGCGCACTCATCCATAGATGAGGGGCCGACGACCGAGATGCGCGCAGCGTGCTCTTCCATCGCGCGCACCTGGGCACCCATCGCGTCTACCTCGCTTGCTGAGGGCAGACTCTCGGAGAGGTGGGCCTCACGACCGGACTGATCACTTCGTGACCGCCGCTCTTCAGCGGCTCGGAGGCTCTCGGAGGCCACACGTGCGAAGCCGTCGTAACCGCGCATGAAGCCTTCGTAGGCTTCGAGACGTTGTTGCCGTAGCCAATGAGCATGCTCGGCATCGGCCTGGTCGCGCACCTGCTGGTGCGTGGCCCGTGCAGTTCGCTCTGCCCCGGTTCGCGCGCCCCAGGCCGCCGCGGCACCCCCGATGGCGACTCCCACCAAACCGAAAGCGCCAGTGACTATCGCTGCTATCTCCTGATCCACGCAGAGATTGTGGCGGACTCATCGATGGTTTGCGTACGTTCGCCGACGTGGCGGGCCAAGCTCACTCGTGAACAGCCCTCCTAGAATTCGACCACGCGTGACTGGCCGCGGGCCTCGGCGGCGGAGACGACCTGCAGCAGCCGCTGGCGCTGTTCGCGGTGCTGCGGCAGGAACTCGGGGGTGGTCACGAACGTCGGGCATGTCAGGCAAGCGTTGGCATGCGCGACAGGCCTTCTGAACTGGCAGCCCGCAGTATCCGTTGGGCAGGGCCTGGGGCACGCAGCCGAGCCGCTGCTTGGCCCAGTTGGCTTCGGCGAGCGGAGCGTCGGGATCGACGGTGACGCTCTCGTCCTTGGAGTTGACCTTGCGGGCCCTCTCCCAGTGCCGGCGGACAGTGGGGTCATGGAGCCGCGCGTAGTGAGCGGTCATCTCGCCAGAAGAGTGATCAAGGATCACGCGCACGACTTCCTGCGGGACATCTCGGTTGATCAGCCTGGTTCCGAGAGCGTGGCGCCATTGATGGGGCGTTAGTGCACCGGACGTCCGTGCTCATCGCGGACGTCACACCGTTCCAGCCAGCGGTCGAGCTGTCCGCGATAGGAGTGCGTGGTCAGTGGCCGGGTGCTGTCGGGGAGCAAGGCGGTGGTGGCCGTATCTGGGGAAATCTCAATGGCCGCCGACAGTCTGGTCAAGGAGTTGGCGTATGAGCTGTTCCGTCTCCATCTCCGGGGACAGGTCCAGCGAGCGGTTGACGGTCTCCAGGCGGGAGATCGCGGCGTTCAGCCCTCCACGATTGCCCGCGGCAGCTTCGATCTTGAACCACGTGCGGTAGAGGAGTTCGGCGATCTGGTCGACTTCCAGTCCGGTGGCGATGGCCCGGCGGGCGAGGGTGAGGTCGTGGTGGGGGCCGGCGGTCAGACGGTAGGTGGCGACGGTGTGGGCGACGTGCACGATGCGCAGGGTCATCTCTTGTTGCAGCGGCTCGCTCCAGGGCAGCGGCTGCGCTCCGAAGGGACGGCCGTGGACCTGGTCCAGGGCCTTCTCCAACTGGCCGAGTCCTGCCGGGCCGTGGGGGAGGGCTGCTTCGGCGGTGCGCTGGAAGTGGTGCCAGTCGCAGCACACTTTATCGGAGAGGGCGTAGGGGTCGGATTTGATGGCGCGGCGCGGTACATAGGGGTCGCCGTTCTCGTCGTTGCCCAGGCTGCGGCGCAGTCCGCCCAGTCGCGCGTTGAGCGTGTCGGTCGACCAGGGCTTGGCCGGGTCCATGTCCGCGCAGAGTGTGGCGGCGCTGCGTCCGGGCTTCAGGTGCAGCAGCGCAGCGAGTTGGGCCTCGCGGGTGCCGTGTCGGGAGGCGGCGACTCCAGAGAGGGCAACGGGACCCAGAATCTGGATGACAGGATCCCTCGGTCCGGCATGCTGGGGTGGGGTGTGCGGTGCGATGGAGCGGTTGGGGGCCATCTGCAACCAGGGGAGCGGGGTACTGGCCTCTGCTGGGACGGTTTCCTTTTCCTCTTCCTCCTCCTTGGCGTGTGCGGCTGGGGCATTGGGTCTGTCGGGAGTATCTGAAGGGGTGGGCAGGTTGATGGCGGCCGGGGACGATGAGGCGGCCAGCAGTGCCGGGAAGACTCCGAGGTTCGCGGCGTCCATAGGGCTGTCGTGTCCGCCCTCGTTGGCCGCGTCGGCCGCCACTGGAGGTGACGTGGGCGAGGCGGAGTCGGTGATACGGCTGGCGTCGGGGGTCTGGTCCGGTTGCCGGGTGGCTGTCGTGGTGCGTGTTGCGTGGGCGGTCTGGGTTTCGCAGGGCACGTGCTGCCACGGTCCCTTGGCGGGGTGGGCGTCCTGGCCGGAGACGGCCAGCGCGGCGGTGATCTCGTCCACGGCCTGGCGTTGAAGGCGTTGCAGGGTGATCTCGGTGCCCAGGATGTCGATGCGCTGGGGCTGGCTGCTGGAGGCGTCGATGACTTCGCTCTGTTCGAACAGCAGGTCGATAGATGGCGACGTCGGCGCGATGAGCGCCACCTGCATCACGTCGGCGGCTTTGTCGAAGGTCTCGGCGATCTGCCAGGCGCTGTCCGCCGTGAGCTGCGGCGCGCAGAGGATGAGATATGGCGGGCGGTTGCCGGTCGGTTCCTGATGGGCCTCCAGCAGGCTTTCGGCGAAGTCGCGTGCGGTGTGGGCGCTTTCGCGCATGTAGGCGATTCGGGAGGTCGGCAGGAGGTGATTCAACCCCTCTCCGAAACCGGTCACCACGACTTCCGCCTCCGTGCTCCAGGGGCTCATGCCCAGCTCCAGCGCCATCGAGGTGAGGATCTCCTCGACCTGCTCCTGCTGGCCTTTGAGCAGGATGACGCCGGCGTGGGGCAGGTTCAGCAGCACCAGGTGCCCGGACGCATCCGCTCCGATCGTCGCCAGCCCTGGATAGGGGGCATCCACCTGCGCCGCGTCCTGCTCCTCCAGCAGTTCGACCCCTTCGTCACACACCCACCACCCGCTCTCGATCGAGGTGAAGGGGGGTGCGGGGGTGGCTTGGAGGTCCTCGGGCAGGATCTGCACGCTGTTGCCGGTGATCCGGGCGCCACGCACGGCAGGCAGCTGATGGCCGTCGCGGCCAGCTTGGCAGGCCAGCGTCCGCAACGCCTGGTCCAGGCGGAGCGGGCCTGCGGGTTCTGCGGTCTGCGCCATCTGCGCCTCGGCCGGGGAGACTTCCTCGGGTATGGCGATCAGCTCGCCGGGTCTGGCGCGGCGTCGTTGCAGGATGCGTCGGACGGTCAGCGCGAGCGTCACCGCGGCCGCCAGCGACACCAACACTCCGGCCGTGCGGGTGTTCAGCACACTCGAGGGTTTTTCCGTCACGCTGGACGGTGCGGGGGCCGGTGTGGAAGGTGCGGGGCTCGCAGAGGAGTTGGGGCTGGCCGGTGACGTGTCGCGGTCACGGTCGGATGGCGGCGCGGACGGCTTGTCTGTGGTCTGATCCGGGGTCGGTGCAGGGGTGGGCTTGGCCGGCTCGGTGGGCTTGCCGGCGCTGTCCGCAGGGTCGCCTCCTTCCTTCCTGCCGTCCTTTTCCTGACCCTTGTTCTGGTCTGTGTCGTTGTTCTTGTGTTGATCGTCCTTCTTGTCACCGGAGGAGTCGTGCTTGTCCTCCTGGCCGTCGTGAGGTGCCTTGGGTGTGCTGGCCGCCGGGATGGTGATCTGCTGGCCGGGGTAGATCAAGTCGGGGTCGCGTAGGCGGGGCAGACCGGCCGGCTGGTCGTGGTTCTTGGTCGCTGCGTAGAGCTGGCGCCAATGCGCCGCGTCGCCGGTCTCGTCCTCGGCGATCCCAGACAGCGACTCACCCGGCTTGACGGCGTGGGTGTGCTTTTTGCCCCGCTCACCACCCTCGGCTGCGCTGATCGGCTCGTCGCTGGCGGCAAGTTGCACGTGAGGTTCGGGTGCCGGGGAGGTGCCGGCGCGCGAGGCACGGGCATCGGCGGGCAACTGCACCGTCGTCCCGGCGGGCAGGAGTGTCGTGTCGGGCAGGTGCGGGTTGAGGGCGCGGATGTCCTGAGCTCGGGTGCCGGAGCCCAGGTACTCCACGGCCAGGTCCCATACGGTTTCGCCGGTCTCTCCCACCGCATGTACGGGCCCCCTGCCCGTGGCGGTCCGCGCTGCAGGGGTGCTGTGCCGCGCATCGGTCTGGGTGGCTGGGGTGATGTCGCGGCTGGGGGCGGAAGGTTGTAGGGGCGCGGTGGCAGCCTGCGCGGGTACTGGGGCGGCCATTGCGGTACCTGCGGGCAGCACAAGAAGCCCGCCCAGCAGGAACCCGGCCAGCCGCTGTGGGGCACCCAGCGTGCGGCGTTGCCGCCGGATGGGGCGGCGGTGCAGGAGCCGGGGGAGTTCCGCGAGGACCCCCAGGGCGAACCATCCCCACAATGTCCAGGCCACCAGGGTCAGCACGGTGAACAGCACGTGTCCGTCGTCGGGGGACGTCAGTGTCTCGCTGAAGTCCGAACCGCTGGGCATACCGCCGGGCAGCGTGCCGGCCTTGGCCAGCACCCAGGGCACACCGACCAGAAGCAGCGCGAGGGCAGCAAGGCTGACCGCCGCACGCGCCAGGCGCACAGCGAGGGCATATGGGCCGGGGGAGTGGGGCATCTCAGGCTCCGGGGTCAGTGCGTTCGAGCGTGACGTCGACGTGCGTGGTGACCTGCATGCTGGAGTAGCCGAATCCGCCCAACAGCAGCGTGTGGTAGGTGTCCGTGACGGTGATGTCGATGCTCTGCCCGTCCTGGGCCACGGCCACCGCACCCTGCACACCCGCATCGGCCAGAAAGGCCTGCGCGGTGGTGACGGCCTTTTGCGGGTCGGCGTGGGTGCCCTCGCCGGTGATGGCGTCGGGTCCGTTGATCTCCTGTCCGGCGCTGCGGGCTGCTTCGGCGGCGATGTCCTCAACGTCCGCGGACGCCATGAGTAGGCGGCCGCCGTCCACGAGCAGCGCGAGCAGGCCGATCATGACGATGGCGAAGCCGAGGAAGTACAGGGTCACCGAACCTCGCTCCCTCTCTGCCTGGCCACGCACGCGCAGGGCGCAAGACACGCGCTGGTGAAGGCTCACTCAGCATTCCCCTCACCGGTGCGGTCGACGTAGCGGTCCACTGCGCTGTGCCGCGTCGCGGTGAGTGTCTTGGATCCAGGCAGCCCCGGAACGGCCAGCTTGGCCAGGGGGATCGTGCAGTCAACGCGTACCGTGACGGTGCCTGGCTGTCCGGGCTGGGTGGGGAAACCACTGGTGTCGATGACGATGTCCGAGTTCGCGCAGGTGCGCTGCGCCTGGCCCAGTGAGTTCAACGCCGCTTGGCGGCCGCGCGCTTGAGCCGTGTCGGGATCGTCGGATGCGCTGGCTGCGCGGGCGGCGGCCGCGGCCGCGTTCGCGGCGGTGCTGTCGCCCAGTCCGGCCAGCCCGAACGCCGCGATGATCCCCAGGATCGGCACCAGCACGGTCAGGCACAGCATCGCCTCCAGCGTGTAAGAGCCTCGGTCGCCACCGGCCCGCGCGCGGCGTGCCACGCCCCCAAGGAGCCAGAGCGCAGCGCAGATCGGCGTGGGGAGACGGGGGAGCCGGCTCATTGGTTTTGCTCCACGGTGTCCTCGGCGCTGCGCTCGATCCGAAGGTCCCACGGCAGGAAGTTCATGACGCGGCCGGTCACCGTGACCCGCACCCGGTCACCGGTGGACCCCGCGGTGCTGACCTGGGACTGCTGGACCACCCCGACCTGGCTGAGCCAGGCCTGGGCGCGCTCGGCGCCTTGCCTGGGACTCGACTGGAATTCGGCGCCAGTCTGCGCGCCCTTGCGGGCCGCGGTGTGGGCTGCGGTGCTGGCCAGGAAGAAAACTCCCAGCTGCAGGACGATGCAGGAGATGACCAGCAGGATGGGCGCGATGATCAGGAACTCCAGGGTGGCGATCCCGCGATCCCCACGGCGGCCGCGTGCAGCGTCCACGCGGGCCCGCGACCAACGGCGCATGCGTGGTCTCATGCGCCGACGGCGGCCTTGAACCGGTCCATCAGCGTGGTCGACGTGCTCTTGAAGACGGTGCCGAACGCGACGGCCACCCCCAGGACGACCGCGCCCAGGATCAGCTTTTCCAGAGTCTCCATCCCGGCATCACGGCGTGTGCCGGACATCTTCTCCGCCTGGGTCAGCCACGCGGTGTGCAGCCGGACGGCGGCCTGGTCGAGCAACCTCATGATCTTTTCCCGTCGTTTGTGCCGCACAGCAACGCGCAGTGCGGCGGATGTCAGATGTTGGTCAGGGCGCTGAACGCCGGATAAGCGAACATGATCAGCACGACGGTGAACAGCACCGTGCCGGGCACCACCAGGCGTTCGGAGGCCGAGTTCGCCTCCGCCTCGCGGTCGGTCAGCAGCCGCTGGCGCAGCAGCAAGGCCTGGGTCGCCAGCGTCTTTTGGATCGAGGCACCTGCTCCGGCCAGCGAGAACGACTCCGCCGGGGCCGCCAGTTCAGGGATGTCGAGCTGCTCACCCAGCTGCTTAAGGGCCTCCCACTGCGGGATGCCGGCCAGCTCGGCGCGCTTGAGCGCGGCGCTGATCCGGGTCAGGATCCAGTGGTCGCCGACCTCGGCGGTGCGCTGCACTGCCGCCTCCGGCCCCACGTTCGCGCCCCGCTCCAGCTGTGCCCGCTCCAGGAACGAGGCGATGGCGTAGCGCACCTCCAGGCGAGCCGCCTTTGCCTGGCGGCGCACGTTGGCGTCGGCGTCGAACCAGATGTAGGCCGCGAAGGCAAGCGATGCCAACAGCGGCGGCGCCCACGACAGCCCAAAGCCCGCCAAGCTGAGGAACAGGCCGCCGACTTGCACCATCACCATGGCCAGCAGCGAACCGAGGACCTTCGTCCCAACGTGGTGGGCCACTGATTTGTTCAGCAGTTCCAGGTCGGAGCGCGGCACGCTCAGCCGGTGACCATGGGAGGCCAGGATCTGCTCCCCGGCCCGCTCCCACACCGATCCCTGCTGGCGGCCACGCCGCGTATCCGTGGGCGTGGAGTTGCGGCGGCCCGGACCTGGGGTGGTGTTCTCCAGCCGGTCCAGGACGGCGTCCATGTCGGGGCGGGAAGGCAGCAGTTCTCGCACCAGCAGGAACAGTCCACCGCCCACCACTGCACCACACGCGAGTGCTTCAGGCGAGTTCACAGCAGGGCCCCTTTCGCCTTCTGCTTGGCGGGCTTGGCCGCTGCACCCAAGGCGCGGGGGGCGCCGTCACCTGCCGCAGCGGCCGACGGCAACGGGGCCAGCAGACGCGGGGCGGGCTTCGATTGTGCGAGCTTGCGCATCCCGACCAGCGCGCCGGCGAACATCAATCCGAGCACCAGCATCACCAGCTGCCCGGACGCCGTGCGGTAGATCTGGCCCCAAGAGGGGTTGGTGAGGATGTACACGGCGATCGCCAGCGAAATGATCGACACCCAGCGGGTACCGGTACGCACCTGGCTGCGCTTGGCGTCCAGGCTGCGCAGCGAGATCGCTTCCTGCTCGGTGAGGCTGGCCATGGACTGCAGGGCCCGGCTCAACCCCGGCCCGTGGTCCTTTGCGTGGGTGAGGAAGAGCATCACGGCGTTGTCGACGGCGCCGTCCGCGAACGCGTCGGCGAACTGCCGGTAGGCCATGGAGGGGTTGGCGCCCACCCGCAGGCGTGCGGCCAGCAGCCGCACCTGCGGACGGATCACCTGGGGTGCCCGGGTTGCTGAGGCGGTGATCGCACTGTCCAGGGTGCCGCCGGACTCGTGGACACCAGCCAGCTGCTGCATCCACTCCGCCAGCGCCTCCAGGCGCACGATCTGCCGACCACTGGTCCCCGCCGGGTTCCAGATCCACGGGAGCCCCAACACCGCCACACCCGCCAGCAATCCATGCACGGGGCGAGCCCAGTACAGCCAGGTCCCGACCGCGGCCAGCGCGGCGGCGATGACGATGAACCGGTAGCGCCGCGCCCACGCATCAGGCAGCGCCGCCTGGGCGGCCTGCCAGCGCACCACCCACCGCGAGGGAGGCCTGTCCGCGGCAACCGGCACGCGGGTAACGCCACGAACCACCAGCAACAGGCCAGCCACGAGCACCGCGCCGCACAGCGCGGCCAGCAGACTCCACTGATCGCTGCTCATGCGGCGCTCTCCCTTCTGCTGACCAGGTCCAACGGGCTGGGCCAGGCTCCGTATTGGGGCACGGTCAGCCAGCGCCGGTCGAAGCCGGCCAGGCCTTCCAGCTCGGTGATGCAGGACGGCGCCAGCTGCGGCACCCCGCGCGGATCGGAGCCGTTGGGGGCGAAGATTTCCTGAATGGAGGGGTGGCCGCCTTCGCCGGGCTGGACCTCCAGGACATGCGAGATGAAGCGGTGTCGGCGCCCGCCGACCCGGGTCTGGTTGATCTGCTTCAAATAGACGACGAAGTTGATGCTCGTGCCCACCAACTCGTGGACGTCGTCGCGGTGCATGCCCCGGCACAGGGTGACTAGGCGGGGCAGCACCAGGTTGGGGTAGGCGGCGTGCAGCGTGCACATGGATCCGGCGCCGCCCGCGCTCATCGCCTGCAGCATCGCGATCGCCTCACGGTCACGGACCTCACCGACGATCACACGCGTGGACAGCATGCGCAGCGCGTGCGGGAACATGTCCTCCACGCTGATCTGGCCCACCGGATGGCCGTCCACGAGCTCACCGTTGGACTCTCGGGACTCCATCGCCAGGAACTGGGCGCCGCCTTGGTGCTGGTCCAGGAACAGTTCCCGGTCGGACTCCAGAGTGACCACCCGCTCTTCCGGGGGGATCTTCTGTGCCAGTGCCCGCAGCAGGGACGTCTTGCCGGTGCCCATGTCCCCGGCGAACAAGATGTTCTTCTTCGCCAGGACCAGGGCGTGCAGGAAGGCGGACTGCGCGGGGGAGAGGGTTCCCCACTCCTGCAGTTGCTCCAGGTTCGAGGCCAGCACACGGTGGCGGCGCACACCGAGGAAAGGCACCGGGGTCAGTGTGGTGGCTTCGGCGCGTGAGCCATCGGGCAGGCGGAAGCTGACCATCGGCGAGGAGGCAGACAACCGCCGCTCGCGGTGGCCGGAGTTGGAGGCCAGCCGGTTGATCAGCGCGATCAGTTCGTCGTCGTTCTGTGCGACGGGCGGGACGTTCGCGGTGGGTCGGTTGTAATAGTCGACCTGGACGTCCTCGCCCAGGACGACGACGTTTTCCACGTCCGGGTCGTCCAGGTATTTCTGGAGCGGACCGGCGTGGAACAGGGCGTCGTAGACGGCTTGTGAGAGTGTCTCGACTTGCGCTGGTGTCAGGGCCTTGTGGCGGCGTGCCTGGTCGACGGCCCATCGTGAGACTCGCTCGGCGACCAGTGAGCGTGCCCGTTCGCGGCGTGCGCTCTCGTTGGGCAACGGTTCCTGGTCATCGGCCGCGACGATGTCGTCGCTGACGGCGTCCCGCAGATCAGCGATGTCCTGCGGAGAGGCCGGGATTGCTCCCTGCGCGGTGACGTCCACCGCTGTAGGAGACGGCCATGCGACCGCAGGGCGCAGCGCGTGCGACGTGGCTGCAGGTGTGCCTGGCGCGGTGGGCCGCAGGGCCTGGCTCAGCACATCCTGCAACCGGGCTGGTGTCCCGTTCGTGCCGTTCATGGCGGGCGCGTCGCCGTTCGATTCAGCCACGCACACTCACCCCCAGACGCGGATCCTGAGGCGGCACCGGCGGAGCCTGCCGACTGGAGGAGAGCCGCTGCAGCACCTGGGCCACCACGGGAGAACTCACCGGAGGCGCGGGCATGTCCAGCGCACGGCGCCGGGTGTGGACCTCCACCCCGATCGCCTGCATGGTCTTGCGGGCCTGCTTGATCAATGGCAGCTTCGCCAGTTTCGCCGGGCGCTGCGAGCCGTGCGTGAACAACGTGCCTGCTGTCGCATCCCACGGCAGCATGTCGACCACCGGCACAGCGAAACGCCGCGCAATCGCATCGGTACGCAACCCGCCCGCGGACAGGGGCAGTTCCTGAATGACCAGCACCCGCAACGCATCCGCGCCACTACCATCGCGTTCCAGCTCACCCTGCAGCACACGCGCCACCGGAAGCGTCTGAGCCACCGACGTCAGCGAGTTGCGCACCACCAGCAGCACCACATCCGCCCGATGAGCCAACACCGCGGGAAACAAACTCGGATGCAGGCCGCCGCCAGCAACAACCACCTGCCCGGCATCCACCACCACGTCATAACCCGCGTGCTGGTCCATCGCCAGCAGCAGCAACGACAACGGCTCCCACGTCCCGGCCAGCGCACCTGCCTGCGTCGGATCAGTCAGCCCCGGCAGCAGCAGCCGATTTCCCTCTGCATCAAGAGGGCGCAGGTGCGCCTCGAAGGCTTCAGCCAGCTGGTTTTGCAGGTGCGCCTGGGCCAGGTGCCACAGGCCT
This sequence comes from Streptomyces sp. NPDC048436, assembly GCF_043200355.1. Classification (NCBI taxonomy): domain Bacteria; kingdom Bacillati; phylum Actinomycetota; class Actinomycetes; order Kitasatosporales; family Streptomycetaceae; genus Streptomyces; species Streptomyces sp. NPDC048436. Next base: position 93,210 of record NZ_JBICXP010000008.1, on the reverse strand, counting down.
ACGTCCCCGCCCCAGGCTCCCTGACGGTAACCGGTACGGATCGAGGCCTGCTTCGCCGCCGCCTCCACCAACAGGGAAGGGCGCACGCTGGAAAGAGCTAGCCCCAGCGAGGACACGGTGACACCACACCCGTGCCCGCCGGCCAATACCATCACGGACATCGGCTCAACCCTCGGCCTTCAGCACGATCGCCACCCGGCCCGCACTCGCATCCGAAGCCACAACGCCACTCTTGGCATCCGGCACAGCGGTCTGCACGACCACATCACCGCTGCTGGAGGGCGCACCGATCCTGACCACGCGACCGCCGACCTCGGTGAGCTCAGACTGCTCCTTACCGGCGACGTCGCCCTCCTTGGGGCGGGTCACCAGGCTGACGGTGGCGCCGGGACGCAGCGCATCAACCGGCGCCATGCCTCGCTTCACCTCGACAGCCACCAGCGCCTCGCCCGGCCGAAGCCCACCCCTGCCAGTGAGCTGACGGGCCGTGAGCAGCGATCCCTCCGACAGGGCGGCCGAAGCCCGCCGACCCACGATCGCGTTCTTCTTGGCGGCCGCCACAGGCTTGAGCCCGGGATCGTCCGGCAGCGCGACAACCCGCAGATCCTCGCCAGTGATCTTCTGCCCGGCGGGTACGTCGCGGGTCAGTGCCAGCACGTCGGAGCGCTCACCCGAGGCGTTCAACAGACCGGCGAAGCCGATCGCCCCGGCCAGCACCATCACCGCGCCGATCACCATGAAGGAGCGGCGCCGGCGGCGCGGCGGCTCCGGGTCGATGATGTCCAGGTCCGGGCGCATTACGTCCCCGACCGGCGGGCCGGGCACCGTTGCCCTGTTCTTCATAGTGCTCTTCAACACGTGCGTGCCATCCCGCCTAGTCGAGGACTCTCATCTCGCCCACGGACACCTCAAAGCCGCTCTCGCGTACCTCGGTGAACGCGCCTTCCTCACCGCCGCCACCGGTGACCTGCCAGTCCACCGCCCACGTCGCGGTCGCGGTCCCCTTGAAGCGGCCGTCCGCCTGCTCCTTGGACGAAGTCCGGTAGAAGTGACCGCAGTCAGGAGACTTGGCCATGCCGTAGGAGGCCTTGTACTTCGTCCCCGCGCCCTGACAGGCGACCGTCTTCCCGTCACCCATCGACCAGCGGATCGAGGACACCTTCGCCGTCGCCGACACCGTGACCCCAGCAAGCGTCGCCGAGGCGGTATTGGGGCCGAACGTGGTGGTGGAGGGATCCACCCACATCCACATCGGTACACCCACCGTGTACTTACCCGCCGCACGCGGACTAGCGATCTTCGGCCCGGTCAGCAACATGCTGTCCACCGCCTCCCGCGCGAGGACACGAGGATCGACCTTTGGAGCGGGCGTGGTATCCGACCAAAACGTCTGGAACGGGGGCAACGCACCGATGCCACCCATGGCGCCGCCTACCACGGCGCCAATACAGATCCGCGTGTAGATGGCGCCATCGCCGGGCTTGTGACCAGCCCATACGTCACTGGACGCGGGAGGCTGCGGGTCCATCCTCTTGACTATGCAGTCGGTGTGGAGGGGCTTCTTCCCTGGCTTGCCACGCTCCCCCGGCCTCCCGCCCGAGCCCGGTTCCTTGGTGCTGCCGTCTACGTCGCAGAAAACGAAGGAGGAAATGGGGGAGCAGCCCGTCTCTGGCGGCCTGGCGACGGCAGGCGCTGACAACGTCCCCGCCGCCAGGGCGGCACTCGCCGTGATCAGCAAGCCTTTCGTTGTGGAGACACGTCGAGAATCATCCACTTCTTCCCCCAGCGCTCGGCTTTGACGGTGACGAAATAGCGCTTGACGCGCTTTTTAGGCAGAGGCAACGCCTTGCCGGTCTTGCGGTACTCGTAGGTCCAGTAAGTGGTGTCCATGCAGTCACGAAGCTTGGCGCGGGGCACCTTGCGGTCAAGCTCGATGCTCTGGACCTCGGAATCGTGAGTCGGTTCACCGACGGCCACAATGCCCTTGGCCTTCAGGCCCATGACGTCGCTCTCGGCACGCGCCACGGCATTCGCCGTGGCGTACTTATTGAGATCGGTCCCTTTGGTGTCGGCCTTCGCGTACGCCTTGACCTGCTCGTCCCACATGCGTTCGTACACCTTTAGGACCGCCCGCTTGTCCTTGGCCTGAGGGTTCGCGCTCGCGCTCGTCTTGGTCTCGGCTGTCTTGCTGGGAGGCGCAGAGGAATTGCTGGTATCCGCGTCGGAGTCGCTACTGCACGCGGTGAGGGAACCGGCTGTGCACAGGGCCCAGAGCAGAGTCGCTGTCTGGAGATTTTTCCTCGTGCGAACGTCGGGATATGCCTGCTGATCTGCTGCTCGTCTCACTGTGTCTCCCCGTACGGCATGATGAGGGCCGTTAGCTCCCATGGCTGAGATCAGCGCACGTGGGGAGCATGCGGCTGGTGCGAGCTGCGGTGATGGGTTTGCGTAGCGGTCACACTATGACGCCGTCTGCCCGGCGGTCACGCTGTTCTCTGCTGTTCTGTAGGGCAGTTGACGGTATTCGGTCACAACGTGTCAGGGTCAGGGCTTAGTTGGCGTCTGTAATGGGTTCGGCCAGTGTGAGGGCGGAAGCTTGGTGCAGTGCAAATGCGAACGTCGAAGCGGAGCGAATCCGGAGCGCTGTGAGTCCTGCTGCAGTGGCTTGGTGTCCACGCTCGGGTGGTGGTGCGTGAGACCCGTGCAGAGCGTGGCGACCTGTCGATAGGCCGACGAGCGGACGGCGGTTGGACAGATGAGTTGGACGCACCCAGTGATCTGCCGGTGGTGGAAGGAGTGGGCCGATGCATACGGCCAGGCAAAATTTGCCTGTTCAGGGGAGAGCAGTGGGAGGATTTCGGGTCGTCGCGGTGCGATTCTGGTGCTGCAGTTCCCGTGAGGACCTGCCTACTCCATGCCGACCGAGGGCAGGAGGGGCGCGTTGTCTTCGTGCTGGGGAGCCGAGGCCTGACGTTGTGGAGTCAGGGGCCGGCTTCGCTCTCGTGGTGAGTGGGGGAGCGTGCGTAGGGGGTAGAAAGCGGAAGCTCGAGTTGCTGCCCTACGGAGTGCGGGAGCTTCTCGTTCGGTGGGCCGGGGTGATCGTTGTGGCACCGGTTGGCCTGGGCCCGATGCGTTGATTTGTGCGGAAAGGCAGTAGCTACCGCAGTGAGTTGGGCGCGAAATATGGCGCAAATCTGATGTGCGCGAGGCGTGTAGCCTCCACTGAAAGCTGTTGAGCGCGGAGATCATGGGCGCCGCCACCTTCGGGCAAATCGTCGTGTGGTGCGAGCAGTAGCCCAAGCGCCCGCTTGGCGGTGGCTGTAGAGGTGATGGCTACGCGGCCTCAGACTTGTACCGCCAAACGGCATGCTCCAGCCCACCTCTGTCGTGGCCGAGAAGTGCGGCGGCCTCCTCGTACACTGCGCGCAGCTGTTCGTAGCGAAGATCGGGAACACCGGCATCGGCGGCGAAGGTGCGTAGATGAACGTCGACGGCGACCTGCGAACGGCCCACAAGGTTGCCGATGTAGTCGATGCTCTTCGGCCCTACCCCCTTCACACTTCGCAGAGTGGCGCGATTGGTCTGGTGGTCGAGCCATGTGTGGAGATCGTCGGGAGTATCGATTCCGTTCACGGCCAGGAGGTCGGTGATGGCGTGGGCCGTCGCGACCTTTTGCGCGTGGTTGAACTTCATGGCGACGGCAAGATCTTCCGTGGCGAGTCGACCTTGAAACCCGCGGACTGTTCTCGCGTCCGGCCAGCGCCCTTGCAGCCGAAGGAGCCGCGGCCGGAGGGTCGCCTCATAGTTGCACCGGGGCTGGAAGCTGACGTCGCAGATGACAGCACCCATGTGCGTCCATCCGCCGGGCTGGGGAAACGGACCGCCACCGAGGAGATACTGAACGTGGCTGGCAAGTCGTTGGGCAAGGCTGGGGACGGTCATGGACCAATGATGACGCTCTGGTCTGACGATCCGGACGGAAGCACACCCTCGAACAGTTGGGTACTGGAGCGTCATCAGACCGCACGGTGCGGCTGGCCAGCCGAATACTCCAGGTGGGGGAGTTATGCGGCCCGGCGCCCGCCCGCCTTGCCGCTGCTGGCCGTGCCCATCTCCCGTAGCACCGCACTGCGCCGTCTATGGTGCCTGCTAGTACCCAAGGATGTTGCCGACGATCGAAGAGTGCATCATCCCGCTCGCCGTTCTCAGCCGGTGGAGTGTGGGCAGCCGATGACGGCGGAGCGACCGGCCGACGCGTCCAGAGCTGCGTTGGCGGCTTGTTGAGGTAGAGCCACTTGAAGTAGATCAGCGCCAGACGCACCCACCAGGTGGGCGGCCTGTTGCCGGGGATGGTCATCTGAGGGCCGTGCCGGCAGGCCACCGCACGGAACACGTTGGATCGCGGGTGGCGGTCCCCTCTGGGCCGCGGCGCAACTCCTCATGGGTGTTGGCCCGGACGACAGACTGACGCCGAGGGCGGGAGCCAGCCGGAGTCGATGGGGATAGTCCCCGCAGTGGTAGCCGCGTGAATACAGGGTGGCGCCGCTTCGTCCCCGTGTCGGAGGTTGCGGGCGCAGGGAATGATGGCCCGTCAGGCGGCAGGGCCGTGCTGATACGGCCGAGGTCAGCCGAGGGCTATGGGAGGCGCGAGTTGCGAGTGTAAGGCTGTGCGGTCGGAGAGCATCGCGGCGGCGCGAGCGAGGTCCTCCCGGGTGTCGACGGCGATGCCGTTGTCGGACACGGGCAGCATCTGAACTCGGTGACCGTGCTCGATGAGCCGCAGCATTTCGATACCCTCGGCCCGTTCTAGAAGGCCCTGCGGAAGCCGTCGGAAGCTTTCGAGGGCCGCACGCGTGAAGCCATACAGACCGAGCTGTCGCAAGAAGGACGGCCTGCTGCTGCGGGGGTAGGGGATGGGTTGACGGGAGAACATCAGTGCTTGGCGGTCGGAGCCGACGACGACCTTGACGACGTTGTGGTCGAGGACGGCTGCGGTGTCATGCAGCTCCGCGTACGCGTTGACCGCCCAGGTCTTGCTGTCCAACGTGGCGAGTGCCCCGGATAGGGCGTCGATGGCGGACGGTTCGATGAAGGGTTCGTCGCCCTGGACGTTGATGTATGCGTCCGCGTGTAGCCGTTCCGCGCACTCGGCGACGCGGTCGGTCCCGGTGGGGTGCTCGCCGGTCCGTACGCAGTCGATGCCCAGCTCGTGGCACGCGGCCTCGATGCGCTCGTCGTCCGTCGCCACTACGACGTTGTCCAGGCGTTTGGCTTCCAGGCAGCGCTGGTGAACGTGCCAGAGCAGCGGCTTGTCGCCCAAGCGGGCCAGGGGCTTGCCCGGGAAGCGTGAGGCTCCCCACCGGCAGGGGATGACGGCTATGTGCCGGCGCCCCGGTGGTTTTGGTGATGAGGCTGAGTTGGCGGCCACGGAAGTCTCCTTGCTGGCGGCTTGGGTGATGGAGGTCAGGGGAGAAGGGCGTGTTTGGCACGGACTGTGGGCGAGGCGGCGTGGGGAAATAGGCGCCATTCGTAGTCGCCCACTTTCTTGGTCTGCAATGTCAGTGCGTGGTCCGAACGGAGGCTGTAGATCCAGCGGAAATCGACGTGCTGGTGTTCTGGCTCGCTCTTGGATGGGTTGGCGTCGATGCCGTGTACGTCGATGTCGAGGCGGACGTCTGTGAATTCGGGAAGCGCGCGACGGCGCCGCGGCGGGACGCCCGTTTCCTCGTGGAGTTCACGCAGTGCCGCAGTGGGGAAGGTCGGCATCACCGTTTCGTTGTGGCCCCCCAGGAGCGAGAGCTTTCCCAGGTACCTTGTGGTGGATGTGGAGGACCCTCCTGTCGCGGTCGAAGAGGATGGCGCTGCAGGTCGCATGGGCGGCGAACGTCTTGCGGCTGGTGGGGTCGTCGCCTCCGGCGAGTGCGGCGAAGAGCGGCGCCAGTCCGTCGCGCTCGTGCGGGTAGCGGGCGAGGTACGTCTCGGTGACGCACGGATGTGCTGCGCGGAGGGGGCACGGGAATCACCCTTCGAAGTGGTCGAGCCAGGTTCTGGCGATGGTGTGACGGTCGGATGCCGCCATTTCGTGCATGCCCGGCTCGAATCGGCCGTGGCTGAGTGCTGCTGTGGCGGCGAGGATTTCGCCCTGCACGAGGTGGATGTACGAGCCGACGGCGGCGCCGTGCAGAAAGTTGACCGCGCCGCCGTCGGCGAGCACGAAGAAGTAATGTCCGGTGATTTCATACCGGGTCAACTGCGGGTTTATGGCGGAGCGTTGATAGAGGCTGTGGAGGCCTTCGAGTTCGAGTTCGTCCTCAGAGGATGTGACCGATCCGAGATACGCGCCGTTGCGCAGGGCAGCGAAGTCGCCCTGCTGGAGGGCGAGGTTGCCGGTCGCGCACAGGACGAGTTCCGCCTCGCGCACCGCGTCCGCGGCGGACCCGCAGGTACGAAAGCCCAGCGAGTGCGCCTGCACCTGCCTGACCGGGTCTTTGTCGTACACCGTGACGCGAAGGTCCAGCGCGCGCAGCGTCTGCGCGATGGAGCGTCCGACTTTTCCGAATCCGATGACACAGGCGTTGCGGCTGGTCAGGATGTCTCCGCGTCCGCGGACGAGAGCTTCGGTGGAGAAGACGATCGAGCGGCCCACGAGGTGGTCCTCGCAGTCCTTGAGCGGAGAGCGCGCTACGGAGATGACCGGGCACGGCAGGTTTCCCAGTGCGGCGTACCGCTGGTGGCCGTTCTCGGTGTCCTCTACGACGCCGAGAACCCGGCCCGAGAACTTTCCTACGAGCGTGTCGAGGCTCTTCGCGAAATAGCCGCCGATGTCGAGCAGGATGACGTCCTTCCCGCCGACGGCGTCCTCGAGGTAGTGCAGCGCCCGGCTGGCATCGGAGAACAGCGCCCGGGTCAGGTCGTGGACGGTAAAGGCGCTGCGGACCTCATCCAGCGTGGGCTGATGGATAGACCGGGGCTTCGGCAGCACGGCGCCGACGGTGGACACCTTGGCCATGGCGTGAAGGAACGCCGGCCGCTCGGAGAGCAGGTGAGTGATGACCAAAGTGGTGGCCGGGCTGCCGGCGGGAAACTGCTGCGCGATGCTCTGGAAGAACGCGTCCAGGCGTGCTCGTTCAGGGCTCTCCATCGTCTACTCCTGACGGGGTTCGGGCGGTTATGCCGCCCGGCTGAGTGACGGGTGCTGAGAGGCCAGGACCTCCATATGGGCGCGCATCCCGCTGTGGAGGCCGACGCGAGGCTGCCACCCGAGGGCCTCGTGGGCGCGGCCGAGGTCGGCCCGGGTGGTGATGACGTCTCCGCTGCGTGCGAGGTCGCGGTCGAGTTGGATGTCGCGGCCGACCAGGCTGCTGGCGATGTTGATGACCTCCAGCAGTGAGGCAGTGGCGCCGCCGCCCACATTGACCGGGCCGTGGGCTGTGGGGATGACCCCGGCTGCGATGGTGGCGGTGACCGCGTCTTCGATGTAGGTGAAGTCCCGGCGCTGGTGGCCGTCCCCGTACAGCCGCAGCCGCTGCCCGGTCAGCGCGGCCTGAAGTGCGCGATGGATGAACATGTCGGATCGCTGCCGCGGACCGTAGACGGTGAAGTATCGCAGCGCGACGACGCTGGGCCCTCCACGCTTCCCGGCATGCGCGAGGCACAGCTGTTCCTCGGCCAGTTTGGTCACTGCATAAGGCGATGCGGGCTGCGGGCGATCGGTCTCGACGCTGGCAGCGCCGTCGGTGGACCCGTACACGCTGGAGGACGAAGCCACGACCACTCGCGGGAGACCAATACGGGCGCAGGCTTCCAGGACCCGGTGCGTAGCCAGGACGTTGGAGGCGAGGTAGTCCCCGAATCGCGGCCCCCAGGAGGAGCGCACCCCTGGGACTCCGGCGAGATGGAAGAGCACGTCTGCGTCGATCAGCATGGGCTCGATCGGGCAGTCGAGCAGGTCGGCGGTGACGTGCACGTATTCGGGCCGGTCACGCAGTTCAGCGAGGTTGGCGCTGGCTACGGCTTCGGTGCCGGGGTCGCGCCGGTCGACGCCGACGACCCTGGCGCCGCCCCGAACGAGTGCGTGGGAGAGATGGGATCCGATAAAGCCGGCGGATCCCGTGACGACGACCCTGCGCAGGGCGAAGGCGGGGTGTTCAGCCGTGTGCTGGGACACGTGATTCTCCAGAGGATGAGAGGGCGCTCAGGTGAGCCGGGCCAGGACGGTCCGACGGCGCGTGAGGAGTGCGGGGTCGTTCTCGTTGTGGCCCTTGACCAGGGCTGTGGCGGCCTCGATCGCGGCGCAGGAGTCCATGAGGCGCTGTTCAGTTTCGTTGAGGCTCTGCCCGTATCCGGCGAAGGAGGCGGTCCGTAACCTCGGAGCCGCCTGTCAGCGTCGGAACTCGAGCCGGGCGAAGTCGCGGACGCGGCTGTCCCGGCGCATGCGCTCGAAGCCGCAGGCGCCGAACACGTCGCCGACCAGCCAGTTGCGCGTCTGGTAGTCGAGGTGGCAGACCGTGCTGTCCATGCGGCTGGGGTCCAGGATGTCGGCGTGCCAGTCGAGCGTCCCGTTTTCGGACCGCGGTGAGAGTTGTGTGTCGGGCACGGTCTGGTCTGTGCCGAGAGCGTGGCGGGCCAACTGGATCCGCGGGTCGTCTGAGGTGGCGATCACGGGGTCGGCTTCGGCGTGAGGAGGCTGAGGCGCGCAGTCTCGTTGTGTCGACCGAGCATCCAGCGGATCTGGTGCTGGCGATTGCGGTGGTGCTGGAGGCGCGGTTGTGCATGAATCTGGCAGGTGAGCCGATGGGGGTGTCCAGGGGCAGGGTGTGCGCCGTGATCACGGTCTCTCCGTGGGCGGCGAAGACGACGTGCTTCCCCTCGTTCTCCTCGATGGGCTGACTCAGGTTCTGGCTGGCGCGTTTGAGGTAGCCGTTCCAGGTGTCGGAGCCGGGGGCCCAGGGAGTGTCGGGGCGCGCGTGCGGGCCGCCGTTGGCGGTCTTCACCGCATCCCAGGGCTTGCCCGTCAGCGTCGCCGTGGACAGGGCCGTCGAGTCGCTCGTCGACGTGCAGCGGCATCTGGAGCCTCTGGGCGATGATCTCGCCGGTCTGGGCGAGGCGGATGCGCGGGCTGGCGTAGATCACATCGAAGGGCTTCTTCAGATGCCCGGCGGCCAGGTGGCGTGCTGTCTGTTCGGCCTGGGCGTATCCGGGATTGGTCAGTCCGGTGCAGGTACGAGGGCCTCCGAGGGGGCCGTCGGTATTGCACTGGGCTGGGCCGTGCCGCACGAAGACGAGTTCGGTGGTGATCACGAGGCTCCTTGAACGCGGCGACGGATGTGGGCGGGCCAGCTGTGGTTGTAGCCGTTGCGGCCGAGGTAGGGCGCGGTGAGCAGGGCGTGCAGCACCAGGAAGTCGTCCAGACGTTCTCGGTCGGTGGTGCCCAGCCGTGGGTCGTGCCGGCGGAGCGCCTGGTTGTAGGCATCGCATGCGTCGTCGATCGCTTCGCTCGTGAGGAGGCCGTAGGTAAGCAGAAGCGTGGCGATCAGCTTCCCGAGGTCGTAGCCCATGGGTGCGAGGCTGAGGTCGTCGGTATCGACCGTGAAGATGTCACCGGCCGCGGTGACGATGAAGTTTCGCGGGTTGCTGTCCTTGTAGAAGGCGCAGGGGCCCGAGGCGGTCTTTTCCAGTAGATCCAGCATGGTGTGCAGGGCGGTTCTGTTGGGCAAATGACCCTGACCCAAACGGCGTTGGAGCGCTTTCCGGCGAGGGCCGAGATAGTCGGCGAAGACGGTGCCGTCCTGAAAGCGGTGCGGGGTGTGCAGAGTCGCGGTGGCCAGGTCCGTGCTCCAGGCGGCGCCGTGGGCGTCCCCCATCATTGCGGCCACGCGCGGAAGGTCGTCCGGGCGGACGGGCCTACCGGTGATCCGCTCGAAGGTGAGGCTCAGAGGGCCGCTGACACCGAGTCCTGGCTGCCGCAGCGGCTTGGCGTGCTGGGCCAGCCACCGGTAGTGGCGGAGGGCAGCTGAGGTGCGCTCCGGCTCGGCATAGTGCTTGGTGAACTGGCCGATCACCTTCTCCTCCCCTTCTGCCGCGCGACGACGAAGGTGATGAGCGAGCGTGTGGACAGCGGACAGTCGGGCAAAGACTCGTGCAGGGTTTTGGCGATGGTCTCTGGGTCGCCGTACAGGCCAGGCCCGAACTCGTATTTGGGGTTCGTCGCCAGGTACTGCGCCACGTGATCGTGACCGTCGAAGGTGAAGGTGTGCTCCTCCTCCTGGACGGCGATCACGTCGAGCGATGTGGCGGCCAGGTCAGGGAGGTTGCCGCTGTGAGCGGTGGCGTAGAGGCTTTCGTGCTGGGGCGCGCGGATGTCCAACCCGGCGTCGGCGACCAGCTGGTCCATCTCTCGGTAGCTGTCGATCCCCTTCGTCACGAGCACGGCCAGGCCGCTCGGCGTCAGGACTCGAGCGATCTGTGCGGAAACGTCCTGTGGGCGCGGGGAGTGGTAGAGGCAGAACGCTGCGACCGTCGCGTCGCACGTACCGGCGCCCAGGGGGAGGTCGTGGAAGTCACCTTCGATAAAATCCACTCGGGCGCCGGCAGGATTCTGGTTCCGCTTACGCGCCTGTGCGAGCAAGGAGGCGGCAGCATCCAGTCCGATGATGTGTCGCGCACTCAGACACTTCCCGAACACCAGCGTGCTCGTACCGCGGCCACACCCGATGTCGAGCACGATGCCCAGCCGGTCGAAATGCTCGTGATAGGCGCGCAGCAGGTCGACAACCGCTTCCGGCACGGGCCACCCCGACGCCTTCGCCCGCATCAAGGCGCCGGTCCGGCCGGCCAGCCGGGACGCATGCCGGTACAGCTCCTCGCGCCTGGCGGGATCCAAGAACGGGTTGGCCTCGCTCACAGGGCGCCCCCCTTCCGGGAGCGCGGGGCGGTCAGAACTGCTCGGAGGCGACCTTCCGTAGCCAGTCGCGCGTCTGGCGCCGGTTGGCCAGCAGGACCACGTCGGCCCGGCCGGCGGCGAACTCCTCGATCTTGGCCATCACACGGGGGCGCATCTTGCGGCGGTACGTCGCGACGTACTTGATCACACCCCAGTGGATGCGGTTGTGTACTCCGTTGCCCTTGTGCCCGGTCCCGTGCCGGAGCTGGCGGGAGATGACCCCGTAGAGCGCGGCCACCGTCGACACGTCCATCAGGACCACGGTGTCGCAGGCTTCCAGCCGAACCTGCAGTGTCGAGTTGTAGTTGCCGTCGATCACCCACTGCGGCTGCGAGACCAGCTCGTGCTGTAGGGCGGTGAATTTGTCCATGGGCAGCGCGTTCCACTCGTCGTCGTAGAACGCGGCATCCAGGTGGGTCACCGGGGCGTCGAGGATGCTGCCCAGTTCGCGGGCCACGTGGGATTTGCCGCTGCCTCCGCAGCCGACGATGGCGACCTTCTTCATGGTGCTCCAGCGTAGAGAGGTTCGGGTGTCCGGCGGGGCTTGCCCCCGGAACACGTTCGGATGATCCAGGTGTCTTGGTCTGTCGGATGGTCTGCATCAGGCGGCACCCCGCTTGGTAGCGGTGGGCCGGACGAGCTGGTGCAGGACGGATTCCAAGGCGTCGACCTGCCCGCTCAGGCCGAACAGACGCAGACGGTCCAGGCACGCGGCGATCAGGTCCACGTGCCGCTGGGTGCCAGCCATCGAGCGAAGGAGGGAGAGCCGCTCGATCACCTCGCGGCCGGAGCGCACGATCAGCTCGTCCGGGACGAAGCGCTCGACGAAGCGGATGTTCGCTGGGGCGAGGGGAAGGCACCCCGCGAGTACGGCTTCGAAGATGCGCTGCGTCATCTGTCCGGCGGTGGCGTACCGCTTCGGCAGCATGAGAACGGTGGCCAGCGATCGGCTGTACACGTGCTGACTCTCGTATCTCCGCCGTAGACGATTCTCATTACGATGCCGTTCGAGGTGGCTCCCTAGCCTGCAGGAAGCGGGGGAGACGCGAGGTTGCTTCCGGCATTACATGAGAATCACGGATGCAAGCTCATGAGAATCACCTGTTCATTCCACTGAGAATCCCAATACGAAGACGGGTGCGACCTGCTACTTCACGGGGCAGGTGATCAGTGAGGTGGCCTCGGCGGGGTGGCGGTGATTCATGGGCCCGCGAGGGAGCGCCGTTACGCCGCTCGCACGGACGTTACCTGTGCTCCAGCCACGATGGGCAACAGCACGGGTCACTCCCGCTTGCGCGGGCTCTGCACCCGTCTGTTGGGTGCGGAACAGCTTTTGAACGCGCTCATTGCGTGCTCTACCTGTGCCTTGACTCCGAGGTCTGGCTTCACCGGCGGGTCACTCCCGCTCGCGCGGGCTTCACGGCGTGAGCGTGGCCGGCGCAGAGATCGACAACGAGTCACTCCCGCTCGCGCGGGCTTCACGGCACGCGCCTGCCGCTTGCTGGATCCGGTGCCGAGTCACACCCGCTCACGCAGGCTCTACTACGGCTCGGGCCACGTCAAGCTAGCTCTGTGCCGACCGCTCCCGCTTGCGCGAGAGACGGTCGCAGTCCGTCAGAGTCCAACGCGACCGCGTCATTTCCGCTCACGCGGGCTTTACGACCACCGCAACCCCCACGACGTCCGCCAAGTCGAGTCACTCCCGCTCGCGCAGGCTCCAACGTCCCGTCGGGTCAGCGGGACTTGCTCCCGCCGGTACTCCCGCTCGCGCGGGCTCCACGCGAGCGCACTGTGGGCGGAAGTCGCCGACACTGCGTCACTCCCGCTCGTGCGGGCTCTACCGACCAAACCGGCCGCTGTGCCGGTTCTCCCGCGATCGCTCCTGCCACGCGGGCTCTCCGAACATCGTCACTTCCGCTCGCAAAGGCGCTACGTATTCCACCACATGGTGAAGGAGGCCGAAGCCGTATCATTCCCGCTCGCGCGGGCTCTACCTGCACCCCGACTCCGAGGTCTGGCTCACCGGTGGGTCACTCCCGCTCGCCGAAGGCGCTACCGGAATGTTGGGCGGGTCGTACGCCCGGATGGCGCGTCACTCCCGCTCGCGCGGGCTCTACATCGACCAGGGAAGCCCGTATCTGAGCGAGCACGTGTCACCCCCGCTCGCGCGGGCTTCACCACGAACTGGGGCGTCACACCGCCCAGAGTCGGGGCATTCCCGCTCTCGCGGGCTTTGCACCTTCTACCACCACACGATTGAAGCCCAGGCCGGGTCACTCATGCTCGCGCACGCTCTACCCCATCATTGAGACGACTTGGAGTACATCGCTCTGTCACTCCCGTCGGCGCGGGCTCTACGAGCGCAGCTGGCTTCTTGGACCTCAAGTTCCCGGGACACTCCCGCTCGCGCGGGCTCTACTGTCGGCTCTCATGGACGGGTGCCGCGACCAGCGGGTCATTCCCGCTTGCGCGGGCTCGGCAGGAAAGGGCGGGGCCGTTCGGCCAGGGCGGTTGAGTCACTCCCGCTCACGCGGGCTCTGCTACACCTCCGTCCTCGCCTCGACGGCGTGGATAGGGTCACTCCTGCTCGCGCGGGCTCTACAACATGGTCCGCCTCGCACACGGCGCGAAGGCCGGGCCATTCCCGCTCGCGCGAGCTCTGTTACGCGGAGGTCACCGTCTTGGACAGGGAGTCTGAGGCCCTCCCGCATATGCAGGCGCGTCACTCCCGCTCGCGCGGGCTTTACTCTTTTTGAAGTCAAAAGCTTCTCTGCGCACCGAGCAGAGCGGATCACTTCCTCTCGCACGAGTTCGACGATGTGATCAGCAATGCCGGTGTGTCGGGGCCAGCGGGTCCCTCCCGCTCGCGCGGGCTCAATCTCTCGCCCTGGTCGAGGTGATGGGCGAGTCACTCCCAGTCGAGCGTGCTTTGCTCTTGGCTGGCCGTCTGATGGTCGCCAAGGACGAGTCATCCCGCTCGCGCGGACTCCACCTTGTGATCATCGGCGGGAAGCTGACCATCAAAGGGTCACTCCCGCTCACGCGGACTGCTGGCCAGTGACCACTTGGCAGGGCTGTCAGCACGAGTCACCCCCGCTCGCGCGGGCTGGGGCTTTACCGGGGCCCCAACCCGATCCAGACGGCCATCATCGGGACACTCCCGCTCAGCGGGCTCTGCTACGCGACGGTCACCGTCCTGGACAGGAAGTCGGGGGCACTCCCGCTTATGCGGGCGCGTCACTCCCGCTCGCGCGGGCTCTGCTCCTCACTCTTGGGCACGGACCGCAGATGGGCCGGGTTACTCCCGCTTGCGCGGGCGCTACCAACTGGAGAAGCTGGGCATCGTCTGGAGCCACGGGTCACTCCCGTTCGACGTAGGCTCTTCCACTCTCACGTCCCGAAGCTCGGGCACGGGTCATTCCCGCTCGCGCGAGCTTTACCTCACGCGTGAGCCGATGCTGGCGTCACGGATCGAGTCACTCCCGCTCGCGCGGGCGTTGCCGCGCCCCGGGACCGTGAGCTGCTGGCCGAGCCATTTCTGTGCGTGCGGTTCTACCTGCACCCCGGCTCCGAGGTCTGGCTCACCGGCGGCTCACTCCTGCTCGCGCAGGCTCTACCCCGTCGTCGAGATGAACTTGCAGTACATCGCCGGATCACTCCCGCTGGCGCGGGCTACACAGCTGGTACCGGGGCACCACGACACCGACTCCGGGGCACCCCCGCTGGCGCGGGCACTACGAGCTGCTGCAGATCGTGGGGCGGGCCCTGCGAGGGCCACCCCCGCTCGCGCGAGCTCCTCCTAACCGATCCACGACAACGCCCGTATCCCCGCCGACGAGTCACTCCCGCTCGCGCGGGCTCTACTCTTTGCGACCTGGGTGTTCTGAGGTACTTTGCCCGTCATTTGCTCGTGTTGGCCAGGGAGATGATGCCACATCAGCGGTGGAGCCCGGAGGAGACGGGCGGACAGGACGTGGATTTTAGTGGGTGTGCAGCTGGTTGTTCTTGTTTCGGGTGATCATGCCGTCGGGGGTTTCCGAGGGTGACAGTGTGCGGGGATGGGAGCTGTTGAGGACGCCCGGTATGGCGGTGTTGACCTTCGTCCGTGGGGGAAGTTCGATCGTACGACGCTGATGGTGTATTCGCTGCTGTTCCACATGATCGATGTGGGTGCGGTGGCCGGAGTGCTGTGGGACAGGTTTTTGACATCGAGTCAACGCAGGATCATCAGCGTCGGGCTCAACGTCCCGCAGGAGCAGGCGTGTTCGCTGGTGTCCTTCCTGGCGGCCATGCATGACATCGGGAAGCTGATCCCCTACTTCCAGTCCCTTGAGCCTGCGGCGCACCTGCGGCTGGGGGAGGACCTTTTGTCGGATGCGGGGGCGGTGGTGCATGTGCCGCACGCGCGCGCGTCGATGCATGCGGGGCTGCATCTGCTGGGTGAGCTGGGGTTCGCCGTGGGTGGTAACGATAGTCCCGCCGTGCGTGCTGCGCAGTGTCTGGGCGGGCACCATGGCCGGTTCCTGCAACTTGACGTGGACGGGGCGGCATCCGTCCACCGGGTGCAGGCCACTCTGGGCGGTCCTGTGTGGCAGGACCTGCGCCGCCGCTACACCCGGCTGCTGTGGCACCTGTTCGGTGTTGAGAAGGCTCCGGATCGGGTGTCGGTCGAGGCGGCGGTGCTGATGACAGGGGTGACGATGGTCGCGGACCGGGTCGCGAGTCAGCGCCGGTACTGGGTGCCCAACGCGCACACTGCGTCCTTCGGCGCCGCCGAGCATCACACCCGCGCCCGCCGGCAGGCCGAGGAGGAGGTCGAGCGGCTCGGTCTCGCCCGCTTCGCACTGGACCGGACCCCGTTTGCCGCCGCTCACACGGGACTTCAGGAACCCAACGCTCTTCAAGCCTCCGTGATGGGCGAGTTGCCGCGGCTGGTTGCCGAGCGGGGGAGTGGCATCGCGGTGGTCACCGATGCCATGGGGGCGGGCAAGAGCGTGGCTGCACTGGAGATCGCGCGGATCTTCAACGAGCACTGCGGAACCCAGGGGGTGACGTGGCTGCTGCCGGCCACGGCCGCCGCCGACCAGGCCTACAACGTCCTGGACCGCTATGTGCGGGCCCACCGGCCCGAGTACGCCCCGGTGACGCTGGTGCACCATCACAGCGACCTCAACGAGGACTACACCGGTCGGCGCCTGTCCCCGGCGGACATGTCCGTCCTGGACGGGCCGCCCGATGATCCGTTCACCGACGACCCGGACGACTCCTTCACCGGCGACGAGACGGAGCCCGGCCCGGGTGCCGCCGGCCCTGACCGGTGGCTGCGTGGCCGGGACAACGCGCTTCTGGCCCAGTACACCGTTTCCACCATCGACCAGGCGCAGATGGCCGTGCTTCCCGTCCGCTTCAGCGCGTTGCGCATGCTGGCCCTGTCGGGCAAGACCGTCGTGGTCGACGAGGCCCACGCGCTGGATCCGTTCAGCCAGCTCCAGTTGCTGCGCCTGCTGCACTGGCTGGGAGCGTTGAACTGCCCGGTCGTCCTGCTGTCGGCGACGATGCCCGCGTCCACCGCCACCGAGCTGGTACGGGCCTATCTGTCAGGGGCCGGCCGCACCGCTCTGCACGGTGTCTCGTTCGCCCCCGATTACCCCGGATGGCTGTTCGCGGACGCGGCAACCGCCACCGCCCACCGCATATCCGGGCCGGCCCGGGAGCAGCAGCAGGCTGCCCAGCGCAGGACCGCTCGCATCCGCGTCCGCCCGGTCACCTACCGGCGCCTCGAGGAGGCCGGCCGCACGGTTGAGGCGTCCGAGCGCCTGGCCGTGATCGCCGACACGCTCCAGCCGGTGATCCGCTACGGCGGATGTGCGGCCGTGGTGTGCGCCACCGTCGCCGACGCACAGGACACCTACCAGTACCTGCGCCGCACGTGGACCGGCCCGCCGCACGACCTGGTCCTCGTCCACGCCCGGCTCGGGGGCCAGCGACGGCGGAGCACGCTGCGGGACCTCCGCCGCCGGCTGGGCCCTGCCGGCCCGCGCCCGGCCCGCCTCGTCGTCATCACCACCAGTCTCCTCGACATGAGCCTGGACATCGATGTCGACCTGATGGTCAGTGATCTCGCTTCGCTGGCACGTCTGCTGCAGCGCCTGGGGCGTCTGGGCCGTTTCACCCGCCTGTGGGCCGGGCAGAGCTGCCGCCCCGCCTGGTGGGACGGGGACGATACTCCGACGCTGACGGTGCTCCACCCGGTCAACTCCCGCGGTGCGACGGCCCTGCCGCCCGGCTGGGGGACGATCGAGCCCGCCGTCACCCTCCACGCAACCGCCCGGCTCCTGGCGGCACTTGAAAAGGAACCCCTGGTGGTACCCGATGATGTCCAGGCCCTCGTCGAACAGGTTCACGGCGTCACCTCCCCATTCGCAGGGGAGACGGCGCGCCTGCAACAGATGGCTGCCACGCACCATATGCGCACCGGCCGTCAGCAGCAGCTCAGTGCGATCCACCTGGTGCCCCCGGCGAAACGGGTCTCTTCCCTGGCCGACCTGCACCGCCAGCACCTCACCACCGCCCAGGCTGCCACCCGGCCCGGTGTCCTGCCCCGCCGCCTGCTGCCCTGCTACCGCAGCCCCGACGGCACCTTGACCCTCGACCCCGCCGGCCTTCTTCCGCTCCCGGACCAGGAATATCTGAGCACACGCCACCTGCGCAGCATCCTGGACCACACGCTGCCCGTCCCGGCCGCCTGGGTCGCCCGCCCTTCCGCCCGGCATCAGCCGCCCGCCAGCTGGCAGCAGCACCCTCTTCTCGCCGACACCGTGCTGCTGCCCACTGATTCCGTGACCCGTAAGAGTGAACAGCGTTTTGGCCATCACTGGCTCCGCATGGACGAAGTACTCGGCCTCCTGCACCGCAAAGACCACGACTGATCACCGAACGTGAAGCTCAGAGCCGAAAGCATCACGTCACCCCTCGATCGTCAGATTGTCTCACTGGCCATCAGGGTCTGCGGCGGCATGATTCGCTGTGCCGCACGCAACCGAATGCCCGGCCGCACATCGCACACCATCGCGCCCCACAAAGGCGCGGCGATGCTCCCTGCACGGCGTCTGGCCAGCCTCGGCCACCCCCGGGCCGCCGCCCTGCCGCACAGCAGCAGCGAACCCCCGGACAACACCGCCCCGGCACGGCTTCCGAGCACCCGCGGGCACCCCTTTGCGTACGACCCTTCCTGACTCCGAGAGACACCTCCCTTGCCCCCGTTATCGCCGCCCGCCACGTTCAGCGCAGCCGACCACCCCTGGATCGACGTCCGCACCGGTCACCACTACGACCAACTGGGCCTGCGAGCCCTGTTCCTGGATGCCCACCACATCGACGACCTCGCCCTGCCGCACCCCCCGGCAGCCTCAGCACTGCTGAGAATCGCGGTCTCCATCACCGCCCGGATCACCGGCCTGGACGACCCCGAACTCACAGCCTCCCAGTGGAACGCCCTGCGCCGCCGCTGCCTGACCCAGGGCCGCTTCGACCCGGACGCCGTCCACACCTACTTCGACCAGCACGGCTGGGACGTATTCGATGAGGCCCGGCCCTGGCTGCAAGACCCCTCACTGCGCACCCAGTGCGACCACAGCACCGGCATCAACGCCTTCGTGCCCGGGCGCCCCGCCGGCAACAACCTGGCCTGGTTCAGCCCGCACAGCCACCACACCACCGAACCCGTGCCCACCGCCGAGGCCCTGCAGATCCTGCTCATCCACCACCACTACGGGCGCTCCGGCGGCAGCACCCCCCGCACCATCGACGGTGTCACCAGCACGAAGCAGACCAGCGGGCCCCTGCGCTCCAGCGTCTCCTTCCACCCCCTGGGCCGCACTCTGCACGAAACGCTCCTTGCCGGTGTGCCCGCCTTCACCGGCGACGAACAGCAACCGGGCGAGGACGCCTGCCCCTGGGAAGAACCCGCACCGCCCGACCCCCAGGCCCCGCCCCGCCCACTGACCTGGCCCGGCAGACAACTGACCGGACTGAGCCGCCACGCGATCCTCCTCGTGCCCGGCCCGGGCGGCACCACCGTCACCGACGCCTACATCACCTGGGCCACCCAGCAACCCAAGCCGATCACCACCGACCCCTACCTCGCCTACCGCTTCGACCCCGAACGCAACAACGTCGCCCGGCGCCGCACCCTCCACCGCGCTGATGCGTCCCGCGCCTGGTGGCGCGACCTGGAGACACTGCTCCTGGCCCCGGACGAACACCGCACACACCGCCGGCCCGCCATCTTCGACACCCTCAACGACCTCCCCGAACCCGTCCGGCGCAGCCTGCGCATCCGCGTCCACGGATTCGACCAGGACGGCAAGGTCATCGACCGGCAGTGGTACACCGCCCTCACCCCGCCGCTGCTGAACTGGACCCAGGAGCACGATCCGGTCAAGGCCCAGCGCATCGCCGAGTGCTGCCGCGAGGCCGAACACGCAGCCAGCCAGCTGGCGATCGTCGCCAAAGCGGCCTGGAAAGCCGCCACCAACAGCAGCCCCACCAAGGGGCAGCAGCCTCCCTGGACCGGCAAGGCCCTGACCCGGTACTGGCCGAAGGCCGAAACGGTGTTCTGGCGGCTCCTGGACGAACCCGACACCAGTGCACCCACCGCGTTCGCGGGCGTGGCCGCAGCCGCCCTGCGCGAGGTCACCGAAGCCGCCCGGATCCGGCACACCTCCGCGGCCCGCGCCGTCGCCCACGCGGTCAGAGACCTCTACCGCCGGCCCGCAGCACCCCGGAAGGCCGCCTGATGCCCACCACAGCCGAACACCGCACCTCCTGCGACGCGTTCGTCTCCCACATCCATCTCCTGTGCGCCGAGCCGGGCATCCGCGCCCGCCTCAGCCGGGGGAGGGGCCGGCCCGTCGAAGAATGCGCCCCCCTGGACCGCTACCTGTCCCGGCGCACCGCACACCGCAGCGGGCGCCGCGCCTACTACACCGTCGCCAGCCTCATCGCCATGGCCGGACCCCAGGCACACACCCCGGGCGTGCGCACCGAACCGGACGACGACACCGGCCTCACGACCGCAGCAGACGATCTGGGCATCCTTGTCGCCCCCGCCACACCGGCACCCGCACCCTCGCCGCCGGATCCGGCGGCCTGGTTCGCCCGGCCGAACCTCGGCGCCACCCTCGCCGCCGCTGTATGCAAAGCCGGCCACGCAGCGGAGCGCACCGAGGATCTCCTGAGCGTCCTGACCCGCCTCAGCGACGACCAGCTGCACCGTCGCCTGCCCACCGCCGTCACACGGCTCCTGAAGGACAACATCACCCCCGACTGGGGCGTCCTCCTCCATGACCTGGTGCAACGCCCCCGCCACCGTGACCAGGTCGGACTGCGCTGGCGCGACGCCTTCTACCTCGCCACCCCCGAACCCCGGCGCTCCTGACAGTCCCGGCCGGCACCGCCCGCCCGGCCGATGCTCCCCACCAGGACACCTCCCCAGGAGCAGGCCGCCCGCAGTTCACGTTCCCAAGCCACCCGGCCTGCCCGGCCGCCCGCCTGCCCGGAGCTGCGGCGACACAGACCGATCCCGCCCCTTTCCCGCTGCCCTGGCACCCGTACCGGCCAGCCGTATCAGCGCGATGCCCGCTGCCCCCAGTGAAAGAAGCACACCCATGCACACCCCGGCACGCTTCCTCGACCTGCACATCCTCCAGCCCGTGACCGCGGCGAACCTCAACCGCGACGCGGACAACGACCCCAAGACCATCTCCTTCGGGAACGCGATCCGGGCCCTCGTCTCGCCCCAGGCATGGAAGCGCCCCATCCGCCTCAACGTCGAACAGGATCTGGGCGAACACGCCGCCCGCACCCGCATGGTGCCGCCCCTCGTCGCCCGGAAACTGCAGGAAGCCAAGTGGCCCGAAGACCTCGCTGCATTCGCCTCGGCACAGATCGTCCACTCGGCCAAGAACGGCGGCCTGCAGCACAACGACAAGGAGGGCTACCGCACCCAGGCCATGCTCTACCTCCCCACCGACGTCATCGACGACCTCGTCGCCCTGTGCGAAAAGCACCGCACCGCCCTCGAAGAAGCACTCGCCGCCCACACCCCCAAAAAGAAGATCGACCCGGTCCTGCCCGCCAAAGACCTTGCCGCACAGCTGACCCGCCGCACCGCGAGCATCAACCTGTTCGGGCGGATGCTCGCCGAACTCCCCGCCGGCCATGTCGAAGCAGCCGTACAGATGGCCCCCGCCTTCTCCGTGCACCAAAGCGACCCGCAGCCCGACTTCTTCACCGCGGTGGAGGACCTGCCCCAGGACGGGGGCTCCGGCAGCGCCCATCTCCAGACCGCGTTCCTGACCACCAGCGTCCTCTACCGTTTCGCGACCATCAACATCACCGACCTCCGCCACAACCTCGGATCCACGACCTCGGCCGAGGCGGTCAACGCTCTCATCGAGCTCTTCGTCCGGCACTTCATCCTGAGCATGCCGGGCGGCAAGAAGACATCCACCGCCCCGCACACCGTCCCCGACCTCGTCCACTACGCCGTCCGCGACCGCCGCTCCGTCTCCTACGGCGCCGCTTTCGAACAGCCCGTCAAGGCCGCCCCCCAAGGCGGCTACACCGCCCCCGCCCGCCAGGCGCTCACCGACTACGCCATTACCATCAGCCGCCTGCTCGGCCCCCGCCACCTCGTCGCCCACGGACACACCACCACCGCCAACCCCATCAAAGCCCTCGGCGCCCACCACCCGTCCTTCGACGACCTCGCCGCCGCCTGCGCGGCTGCCGCCACCGCCCCGCTCACCCCCGCGGGCCGGCCGTGACCGGTCTCGTCCTGCGCCTGGCAGGCCTGCTGCAGTCCTTCGGTGAACGCGGCGTCTTCCACTACCGCGACACCTGCGCCTTCCCCACTCGCTCCTCACTCATCGGCATGTTCGCTGCCGCCCAGGGCCGCACCCGCGAACACGCCCTCGCCCCCTACCCCCACCTGCAGGCACCGGGCGACACCACCGTCCCCAGCCACCGCGACCTGACCTTCACCATCCGCATCGACCAACCCGGCACCCTGTACCGCGACTTCCACACCGTCGGCGGCGGCCACCCCCGCGACCAAAGCCTCCTCACCGGCAACGGCACCCGGCGAAAACCCGCCGCCTCCACCCTCGTCTCCCACCGCGACTACCTCACCGGAGCCGTCTTCACCCTCGCCGTCCAAGGACCCCCGCTCCTCATCAGCCACATCGCCGAAACCCTCGAACGCCCTCGCTTCGCACTGTTCCTCGGCCGCCGCGCATGCCTGCCCGACGAACCCCTCGTCCTCCACCCGGACAGCCCCGACCCCATCCACGAACTCCTCACCCGCGCCCCCCTCACCCGCACCCAGGCCCCCCGCCCCGACACGCGCCTGCCCACCACATTCGTCTGGGAACACCCACCCCCCGGCACTGACCCCGCCACCCCACCCGACCGGGAAACCACCAGCGAACCCACCAACCTCACCCGTCACGCCCGACGCCACCTGCCACGCCCCTTGTGGATCACCACCGAATACCTGCCCGCCCACCTCTACGCAGGGCCCCGACCGATCGACGCCCTCACCACGTACCTGCACGGAGAACCCGCGTGACCAGCCTCACCCGCATCACCCTGGACCCCCGCAACGCAGCAGTCAGAGCCGACCTCGCCGACGTCGACAGCCTCCACAAGACCCTCATGCGCCTGGTCCCCGACCACACCGGCCCCACCCCCCGGGCCACAGCCGGCCTGCTGTTCCGCACCGAACCCGGACCCGACCCCACCCTCCTCGTGCAAACGGCCCACCCACCCCGCCTCACCGCCCTGCCCACCAACTACGGCACAGCCCGCACCCTCGACCTCACCCCCCTGCTCAACTCCCTCACCCCTGGGCACACCATGCGCTACCGCATCACCGCCGCCCCCACCGCCGCACGCTCCGCGGGCAACCCCACCCGCCACCCCGTCACCGGGAAACGCCGCGGCAAGATCACCCACCTCACCGGCGACGACGCCATCTCCTGGTGGCAGCGCCGCGCCGCAGGCGCCGGACTCGAACCCGTCACGGTCTCCGGCCTCCCTCGGCCCTTCCCCCGGACTCAACTCGGAGCCTCGGCCCCCTACTTCACGCTGACCCAGTTCGACGGTTTCGCCCGCATCACCGACCCCAGTCTCCTCACCGATGCACTGAGGCACGGCATCGGCAGGGCAAAAAGCTACGGAGCCGGACTTCTCTCCCTTGCCCCCGCCTGACCCCAACCCAGAAACCACATCCTTCATGTCACCCATTCCTGACCAGAGCGCCCTGCGCGCGGCCGCCATCCACCGCCTCTACACCCTCGAACAGTCAGAACAGCTCACCCGCACCCGCATCATCGGCGTCGCCGACGCCTTCGGCGTCCATCCCCGCACCGTCGAGAAGTGGCTCGCCAACGCCCGCGCCAACAACGGCACCTACCAACCCCAAGACCGACCCTCCTTCACCCTCACCCCGCACATGCTCGACGCGGTGGCCCGCTGGCGCGGCAACGCCACCGCCGCGTGGAGGGAACTGCGCGCCGACGGCCACCCCGTCCCGTCCCTGCCCACCTTCCACCGCGCCACCAGCAAAGCCCTCACCCCCGGGATGCGCGCCGGCCTGCGCGGCGGCGAGAAAGCACGCCGACGCTTCGACGTGGCAGGCGAACGCGACCGCCACCACCGCAACTACGCCTGGGAAACCGACCACGTCGAAGCCAGCGTCAAAGTCCGCGTCGAAGGCCACATCCGCAAACCCTGGATCACCTTCTTCGTCGACTGCGCCGCCTCAGCCATCTGCGGCCTCGCCATCAGCCCGCAACGCCCCAGCCGAGAGGCCGTCCTCGTCGCCATCCGCGACGCCATCCTCATCGACAAACACCACGGGCCATTCGGCGGCATCCCCACCTACGTGCGCGTCGACGGCGGCAAAGAATTCCTGTGCGCCACCGTCAAAGAAGCCCTCGGCGCCCTGGGAACCCAAATCATCGCCCTGCCCCCCTTCACCCCCGAGGGCAAAGGCAACGTCGAGGCAGTCAACGGAGCCATCAAGAAAACCCTGTTCGCCGGCATGCCCGGCTACACCCACGCCCCCACCCTCCGCGGCAACAAACCCGTCGACCCCGACCAACCCCTGCTCCCCTTCGAAGAGTTCGTCCGCCTCGTCCTCGAATGGGTCCACCGCTGGAACCACGAGAACACCCCCAAGAGCCTGCAAGGCCAGACTCCCCGCCAGGCCTGGGACGCCGACCCCGCGCTCATCGACACTGTCACCGCCGAAGACCTCCACACCTACACCCTCGAACGCCACGGAAAACCCCTCATCATCAGCAACGGCGGCGTCCGCTGGCGCAACCGCAACTACATCGCCGACTGGATGCACGGCCGCGTCGGCGAAAACGTCACCCTGCGCTATCTCCCACACCACGATCACCGCATCGAGCTCTACGACCCCCAGACCGGCCGCCACCTCGGCGCCGCCACCATGGCCGGACAAGCCACCCGGGAACAGGGCCTCAGCCTCAAACGAGCCCGGCGACGCGAAGCCGACCGCCTGCGCGCCCGACTGCGGAAAGCCGAGAAAGACCGCAACACCCGCTACGCGGCCGCGACCCGGCCCGCCCTGCCCGTGCCCCTGGACGTGATGCCCGAGGAGGAAGCCCTTGAGCACCTGCGGGCCCTCGACGGCTTCGACCCGGCCGCAGAAGCGCTGCCCGACCTCATCCAGCTGCCCGAACCCGACGCCGACTGGACCCTGCCCCTCAACCCCAATACGTCACCTCCCCAGCCGCGGACACACCCCGAGGACCAGCCATGAGCACCCCCACCACCCAGCCCCGTCCCAGCCAGCTCCCACCCCCCAGCCAGGACCACTACCTGGGCCTCACCGGAGCCAACGCCATGGCCACCAGAGCCGTAGCCGAGACCGAAGCACGCGTTCTCAAAGCCATCAAACACAACGCCATGGTCTGCATCCACGGACACGTCGGCCTCGGGAAAACCTTCGCCGTCCACACCGTCCTACGCCGCCGCGCCCCCCAAACCACCGTCCGGCTGCGCTACAACACCGGCGCTAACATGAACGAAATCCGAACCCAGCTCTGGCGCCGCCTCGGCCTGCCGGGAGAACCGCCCCAAGCCGCCGGCCCCTGCGACCAACAAATCCAAGAAGCACTCGAAGCAGAACCCCACGTCCTGCTCATCGACGAAGTGCAAGGCCTGGGAACCAAGCCACTGGAGTACTTCCGCACCCTCTGGGGTGACGACGCTCGCCGAGCCGCCATCATCTTCGTCGGCAGCGGCAACACCCGGCAGAAGATCCTCAACAACCAGGCCCTGCACTCCAGGATCCTCGACTGGTACCAGTTCAGCCCCCTCACGCCGACCGAAGTCCAGGCCATTGTCCCCGCCTACCAGCAGATCTGGACCGGCGCACAGCCCGAACTGATCCTGTACGCCGACGACATGGCAGGCCACGGATCATTCCGGAACTGGGCAAGAGTCACCGTCCTCCTTAACGACGCGCTCGAGGAGAACGCTGACCTCACCCTTGACAAAGACCTCATCCGCTGGGTACTCAGCCGCATCGACCCCACTACCCGCCACACTCCGCAACGCAGCTGACTGCACCAGCCCTCGCCGCCGAGGCCCCGACCGCGGCCGCGGCGGGGGACGACCAGCACGCACCAGCGGATCCGGGATCGAGCAGCCACTGCTCAGGGACGGAAAGCCCGGGCCGGCGAAGCGGGACTGACACGAGAAGGACCCCGTGATCGAGCCGGGCAGGCGGTGATCGGTTCGAAGCGTAAAGCCGGTCTGAGGCCGCTGGCTTCCTCGATCATTCGGCACATGGCGCGTTCGGGATCAGATCACCGGGACAGAAATGGCCAGCTCCGAGTTCCCGGTAGAGGACCTCTGAACAACTCGGACCAGCCGCTATTGAGCGGCGAGGATCTCCTCCAGAACGAACGAGGCATCCGCCGGGAGGCCGTCACCGTTGGGAACCGCTCCGGCGCAGACGACCAGGGCTAGCCTGGACCGAAGCTGGTGCAGGGAAGACCTCGGGTGCCTGACCGCCAAGCACTGTGCGGGATCTTGTTCGTGCTGCACACCGGCATCCAATGGGAGTACCTGCACCAGGAGTTGGGCTTCGGCTCGGGAATGACCTGCTGGCGGCGCCTGGCCGCCTGGAACGACGCCGGAGTCTGGGGCCAACTCCACCTCCTCCTGCTGGAGAAGCTCCGGTCGAAGAACCAGTTGGACTAGTCGCGGGCAGTGATCGACTCCTCCCACGTGCGGGCTTCCCGGCGGGGCCCAAAAGCGGGCCCCGCCCGGTCGACCGGGCACGGCCGGGCAGCAAACACCACCTCATCGTCGACGGCCAGGGCATCCCACTCGCGGTCACGCTGACCGGCGGCAACCGCAACGATGTCACCCAACTCCAGCCCCCTGCTCGACAAGATCCCTGCAGTGGCAGGCCTGGTCGGCAAACCTCGCCGACGGCCCGACGCGCTGCTGGCCGACCGCGGCTACGCCCACGACAAGTACCGGCGCCTGCTCTGGCAGCTCGCAATCCGCCCCGTGATCGCGAAACGAGGCGAGCCGCACGGCACCGGACTGGGCATCTTCCGCTACGTCGTCGAGCACACCATCGCCTGGCTCCACGGCTTCCGACGCCTCCGCATCCCCTGGGAACGACGCGACGACATCCACGAAGCATTCCTCGGAATCGCCATCTGCCTGAACACCCACGTAAAACGCCTCTGTTAGAGCCTTTTAGCCAAGGTCGTCGGCCCGTATGGGATTGCGGTCCGTTCCGGGGGCTTCGGAGGTCGTCTCCTATCCGCCAGCACGTGTTGCTTCTCATGGCGGACGTTTCGTCACCGGCGTTGCCGAGTAGTCCAGTTCGTTGGCCGCGCGATGCACAGGCTCCTTCACGGAAGCCTCACGGGATCGTGATTCCCCTGTGTACAACCGTGTCTGACGTCACGTCTGTTTCAGGTGGTTCAAGACGTGTGGCCGGTTGATGACCTTGCTGCCCCAGATCGAGTTCCCATAGAACGTTCCAGCGCGACAAAACACATCCGATCAGCCCTGCCCAAAGGGAGACATGCGGGCGGGGCCAGAGGGGAATTTTCTCTTGTCTGGAAGATCCGCAAGAAGTCGCATTCTGTCGAGACTCGCGGTTGGTGCCTGCTCAATCCTGCTTCTAGGAGCCGGGAACGTGGCCGCAGCTGACAGCCGTGACACCACTCCCGACTGGGACTATGCGCCGTCCTCACGGCCTGCAGCTGGAGCGGAAAAGCTGGTCACGGCGGCCAACAGTAACCGGCCTGTCTCAGGGAAGAACCAGAAGGCCGGGCCACCGTCCACCAAAGACTCCGCCGGAGTCTGGCAGGTGAACCGCACCAACGTCACGCTGAGCAACACCGTCACCGACGCCGATGACGACACAGCGAACTTGACGTTCCAGGTCTACACGACCGATGCCAGCGGCAACCCGAAGACCCAGGTCCAGCTCACCGACCCCGATACCGGCAAGCCCGCCGCCTACGGCGTGGTGGTGTCCGAATACGTGACATCCGGCGGTAAGGCGGAGGTGACGCTTCGGTACGGCGACCTGAAGACGAACACCACCTATGCCTTCCGCACCAGCGCATTCGACGGGACCCTGTACGAGACCGACTGGTCCTCATGGACGAAGTTCCACACCCGCGGCCGGGCGGTGAGCATCACGCTGCCCGAGCCGAACAAGGACGCTCCGACGCTGAACCAGGACGACTACCAAAAGCCGCAGCAGATCCCCCAGCCCGACATGGTGGCTGTCGACCCGGCCATACCGCCCATCGGGCGCAGTGCCGCAGACGGCTGGAACTGCGGCAAGATCAACACGAAGACGGACATCCAACCGTGCTCACGGCTGGTCCCGGACGCCAGCAAGCGCACACGCGACGCCCTCACCAAGGGGGCGAACGCGGACCTGCCGCACCTGGTCGACTGGTGCAAGACCTATACCAACTCGCACATCAAACGGTATGAGGCCTGCATATCGACCTTCACGTACGAGTACGAGGGCATCGTCGTCAAGGACGGCAAGCCCACCGGCGAGATCCTGAACGCCTCATGGGTCGTGGGGCAGGAGGTGAAACTGGCGGCGAACTCTGCGACGTTCACCCAGCAGCTCACCCTCGTACCCGTGGAGGTCGATGAGAAGTTCGGTTCGGTGACGCTCGACGTCCGCTTCGACTGCATGATGCCCGACAAGTGCTCGAACGGCCCGCAGTCGTGGGACGGGGCGCTGGAGTGGACGGGGCTCGATCCGTCCTCGCACACGGCGATCGGGAAGATCGACCACACCTGGAATGCGTCGAGCAACGCGGAGACGCTGGACCTGTCGACGAAGATCAGCGCCTATTCGCCGGTGGCGAACCCGGCAGCGACACGGTGGCAGGCCGATGGCGCGCAGATCCGCTGCGACAAGATTTCCTCCACCACTCCGGGCTGCACGTTCCACAAGTACATCCCGACATGGGTGATGAACTTCGACAAGACCCCACCGGCCGTCGCGCATGCCTGGCTGATCCAGTCCAAGCTGCCCACTCACCCCGGCAGCAAGGCCGCCAACAAGCCGCTGTTCTACCTGCCCTCAAAGGAAAAGAACCAGCACAAGCGCGACCCGGACGACAACCGTAAGGTGATCTGCCCTGACGGCTGGGCGGGCACCTACGGCAACCCGGACGCCACCAAAGTCACCGAGATCAGCTCCACCGACAAGCTGTCCTGTGATGAGTTCGCCTATGCCTCCACCTACAACTCCGGCGGCATGCCCGCCGGCATGGGCGGCATGAACGAGGTCGACACCGGCAACGACTGCGTGCAGACCTACGCCACCCGGGTCAAGCAGGGCGAATGGCATCTGTACGACGACACCCGCACGGCTGCTCCGACCTGGAAGGAGAAGTGCGGCCGCTCGGCCATGTCCGGCTGGATCAACTCCACCTCGATGGGCGGGGCGTTCAGCGCAGGCTTCTCAGGCAAGTACCGGCTGCTCGACCAGGACCCGTACTGGGTGGACTTCCCTCAGTTCGCGCACTGCGACGCATCCAAGGTGACCGTGGCCTGCACGGTCCCCAAGCCGTAGGTTGCTGAACGCTGGTGGGGGCACAACCGCTCCCAGCCGTTGTGCCCCCACCAGCCACGCATCCCTCCGACGAGAGAAGGTGGCAATGCCTGACAGTCTTGCGTGGATCGCCGATGCGTGGCGCGCCGCAGATCTGAACGCCAGTGACCTGTACATCACCTGCGCACGCGGCCTCAGCCCGCAGCGTTTGGCCGAGCGCATGGCCGACCATAAGCCGGTGGAGATCAAACCCGCAGCCACCCTCCAGGAAGCATCCACCATGGTCGACTTGGCTCAGGTCTACTGCGCGGGGCGCATCGGCCACGCCGGCGACTGGGCGTTCATCGTGGAGAGTGGAGGCAGCGAAGGCTGGGCCCTTAACCCAGCCGTCTCCCTCGGCGCCGAGGTACTGATCTTCGATCCACGGCCGGACGACCCGCCTGCCTTCTTCAGCTATCTCGCCGAAGGCGAGGTACAACTGCACTTCGAGCTGGGGGCTGGCTACGACCCCGCGGGAGCCCGGCCCGATCTGCTGCGCCCAGCCCTCGAAGCGGCCGGAGTTATCCCTCCAGAAGACTCCCTCGATGACATTCTGGGCATGGACGAGGAACTGTCGACACACGAACAGCAACGCCGGGTGCTGGCGGTCATCGGCGAGCACTTCCATCTGTCCCTGCCGCAGCAGACCGTCGAGAACGGTCGCCTGCCTGCGGTGATCACCCGCATCTCGCCCCCCTCCTCCTGGTAGCAATGCGCATGGACGTGCAGATGGGCGGCACGTTGAGCCAACGCCTTCTCGGCCACCGTCGCGATCCGGGCCTGGACGAAAGAATCTTGGACGTCGCCATCTCAGCGCACTGCCTGGACATCAGCGAGCCGAAGACACTGTGCGGCTACGAGCCCGGCTGCCGCCTCTGCACCGGGCCGGCCGCTGAGCGCACCTGGTGCGGTGCACTCGATGCATCCGGTGCGCACCGACGATGTCGTGCACGCTCCGCAGAGTGCACGACACGGAGCTTCCGTCAACTTGAAACCGCAGGTCAAAGGGGCCGGTGTGGCGGTCTGTCGGGGTGTTCAGGATGGTAGTGGGCGGCAGTCTGCGGAGAAGATCGTCCGTCAGCGCGGTCGCTCGAAGGGAAACACGGTGCAGCCGCGCTGACGGGTATGCAGCCTCCTTCTCGGTCGGCAGCAGAAGCTGGCAGCTGACTGTCCGGTTCGTGCCCGCTGTGGTCCTGCAGCCCTCTACGATCCGATGCATGCTGGATCCCGAGCTGCTGGAACGGATCACCGCGCGGCGCGCGGAACTGGACGAACTCGAAGAACAGCTGGCCAAGCAGTTGGCCGAGGTGCGAGCCGAGCGGGGCGAACTCGCCGTTGCCGAGAAGGTCCTCGAGCGGATGAGCGAACAACTCGCCGAGGAACGAGCCGCGGCCACACCGGCGCCTGGGCAGGTGGGCGGACGAGCGGTGATGCTGATCCCGCACCGCGAGCCGGGCGTGGAGGACACCGTGCTTCCGCCGGACTATCAGCGCATCCTCGCTGCCGTGCGGCAGGCTGCCGGGCCAGTCATGGCCCGGCAGGTTGGCGAGATGCTGGGAGTGGACATCAGCGCGAAGAGCAAGCTGGAACCGCTGCGCGGGAAGCTGCTCAGACTGACCGACCGCGGCTGGCTGCGCAAGCAGCCCGACGGTCGGTTCACCACCCGCCTGTGACCTGGCACGCAGAGCTGGCGTAACCGGGGTGCCCCCGGCAGCAGTTGGAATTGTGTGACGAATATCAAAGAGCACGCTGAGGACACCTGCGCGCCTGTCTACCAGTGCCGTCTGCCGCTGTCCACGCACACCGTCAACCATCTCGCCGGCCTGCTCCGGCGCCGCCTGAAGGCGATACGGTCCCGATGGCGGGGCCCTTCCGCCCGGACGGATCGCGGTGATCGTCCTGGCCGTGCTGCGCCACGACCAGCGCCTGGCCGACATGGCCGGCGGCAACGACGTGTCGGAGTCCACTGTCCGCCGCTGGCGGGATGAGCTGATCGAACTGCTCGCCGCACAGGCCCCGCGGCTGGACCGCGCCCTGAACAAGATTGCCAAACAGGGCGGGGAGGTCGTTCTGATCGACGGCACCCTCATCCCCACCCAGCGCCGCACCGGACGGGCCGACCGGCGGAACTACTCCGGCAAACACCGCTGTCACGGCCTGCACTTCCTCGCCCTGACCGACGAGAAGGGCCGCCTGGTCTGGATATCCGCTGCCCGGCCCGGCCGCACCCACGACAACACCGCCGCCCGCCACGACCACATCCTGGCCTACCTACGCGCTGCTGGCCTCGGCGCCCTCGCGGACCTCGGCTTCCGCGGCCTGGACAACGACATACGCGACCCCGTGATCATCACGGGCTTCCACGCCACCCGCAGCCACAAGCTCACACCCGGCCAGAAGGAAGCCAACCGCGTCCTCGCTGTCGGACGCGCAGCGGTCGAGCACGGCTTCGCCCACCTCAAGAACTGGCGGACCCTCACCAAACTCCGCACCGATCCTGCCCGCGCCACCCGCCTCCTGCGCGCCCTGCTCGTCCTGACGAACCTCGAAGTCAACCGCTGACGGCACGGCTGCCGGCCACGTTCGCCGAGGCGGGCCTCGGTATCGAGAGCCAGGGCTGTTCGCCGACACCCGGGGCCGGCAGATCGCCAGGCGCTTCGTCGTCATCCCCGCCGCAGCGTTCTCTTCCACGAGCACGCGCCAGGCACGCTCACTACGCTCGGGCCACGGTCGGCCCGTCTCCTCAACCCCCTCCGTCGCCTCTCCATCGTGGAAGGCTGCCCTCCGTCAGGATCGTTTCCTGACGCCGTGCTGCTCGTTGACTGTTCCTGGAGTGGATCATGCTGATCCGACTCGGAGCTGGCGAGTGTGGACCGCCGTACCGCACTTGTGGCATCCGTCCTAAAAGGAGTAAAAGGACTGATGGTTGTGTCTGTGCGTTTTCCTGTAGCTGCCGTGTCCATCGCGGTGGCGTGTGTTCTGGGCCTCTCGGGCTCCGCAGCTGCGGATGCTCCGCAGGTGGTGAAGGCGACGTTCTCGGGTACCGGCAATGCCCACGGAGAGGCGAAGTGTCCCGACGGAAGCCACGCGATCTCCGGAG
Source organism: Streptomyces sp. NPDC048436 (assembly GCF_043200355.1). Classification (NCBI taxonomy): domain Bacteria; kingdom Bacillati; phylum Actinomycetota; class Actinomycetes; order Kitasatosporales; family Streptomycetaceae; genus Streptomyces; species Streptomyces sp. NPDC048436. The sequence goes on along the minus strand of NZ_JBICXP010000008.1, from coordinate 60,972 downwards.
GCGTCGACTCCGGGAACGACCACGCCTACGTTGTCGCCTCCCGCCCAACTTCTGACGGCAAGGGCTGGCACGGCAACGTCTCCAAGTACAGGGACGGAAATTTCGGAGAGAACATCACGGGGACCGTCTACGCGATGTGCCAAGCCGATTGATGAGCCAGCCACGACCCGCGCAGGGAGTTCGCCAGCTCGGCGGCCCAGTAGCAGAACCTCGGGCGCCGGGCCATGCCGCCCCACGGCCGTAGCATGGTGGGACGCCCTCGACCAGGGCTGATCAAACTTCGCTGAGCCGAATGCTGCTCTGTCGACCTTCGCGGAGAACCGCTCAGCCCTCGGCGAGACAAGCCAGGGATTCTCGTGCTGGACGCGGTGAACGCCGGGGCATAGCCACGGAATACGAAAGGTAGGTCTGCGCAACCTCGGCGTCGGTCGTGCAGACCTACCTGTCAACGGCCATTGAGATGCCCAGGTGGGTGGCCGTTGGTCATCCAGGCTGGTGGCCATCAGAAACCCAGGCGTGTGGCCAGCGGCATTCCCGAGGTAGGGGTCAGTTCAAAGGGACCACTCCCTTGCCAGCGAGGGCCTCGGCGAGGCGGTGCGAGTCGCCGGAGGTGGTCACGAGGTGAGCGTGGTGCATGAGGCGATCGGTGCTCGCGCCCGCGAGCGTTTTGGGCATGATCGTGTCGAAGCCTGAAGGGTGGATGTTGCTGGTCACCGCGATGGACCGTCGCTCGTAGGCGGCGTCGATGATCCGGTAGAACGCCTCGGCTGCGTCCTCTCCGACGGGCAGCAGGCCAATGTCATCAATGACGATCAAATCGGCCCGGCAGATCCGGGCGACGGTCCGTGCGGTGGACCCGTCGACCTTCGACTTGCCGATCGCGGCGGCCAGCGTCTCCAGGGTGAACCAGGACACCCGCATGTCCTTCTCGATCGCTGCCTGAGCGAGTCCCTCGGTGAAGTGGCTCTTGCCCGTCCCTGACGGGCCGGCGATCACCAAGTTCTCGGCCCGGCCGATCCACTCCAGGGTGGTCAGGGAGTTCTGGGTGGGCTCGGGGATGGTGGAGTCCTCGGCCCGCCAGGAGCCCAGCGTCTTGCCGGTGGGGAAGTTCGCCGAGTGCCTTCGCAGGCGCCGGGTGGCCGCGTCGCGGCCGGTGACTTCCTCGGCTATCAGCAGTCGCAAGACCTCGGCGGGATCCCAGCGTTGAGCGCGGGCGGTGGCCAGCACATCAGGTGCGGCCTTGCGCATATAGGGCAGGCGCATCCGTCGCATCAGCCTGTCCAACTCCTCGGGCAGGGCCGGGGCCTGGGGAAACGTCACGGTCGTATATTCCTTCGCTGGTCAGAGTGTGCGCCGATAGGCTCGGTGGGTGATTGATCTGGTGGTGCGTGGTGATCTCGGGGACGTCGTGGCTCATGCCGAGGCCGGGGTGAAGTGGACAAATGCCTTCGCGGCACTGCCCCCCTCGGAATTCCCGATGCTTTTCGCCCTGGCTCCGTATGGGGACGCGGTGTTCAACCAGCGACAGATACCGATGCTGCTGGCCGAACTCGGCAAACTTCCCGCCGCCTGCGGTGGTGAATGGGTCGCTCAGGCCCGCGAGTTGTGCCAGGTCGTCGAACGCGGGACGCACCTGTATCTGTGGTTCCTCGGCGACTGAACCTGCTCAGCTGGACTGCAACTGGCCTGGGGCCGTTGCCTACTGGCCCAGGGCCTGCCAGCCGATAGTTCCGTTCTGGACGGAATGAGCCTCGTCCGCGCGAACGACCTCGCCGACGGGCTTGCTGTCCGCAATGTGCCCCAGAATCGAGAGCAGGTCCTCGTCGGCGAAGCGCCCGGCCGTGGCCGCCAGGCCGAGAGCCTGGTCGACCCTGTCGTTGCTGCCCAGGACAGTGGCCAGCTCGACCGCGCGGGCCATTTTGGCGCGGATGCGGACCGCGCCGGCGGGACCGGCTTCCTTCAGCCAGCGCCCGGCTCCCGGACCAATGCCGACGAACGCGATCTCCGCTTCCGAACGCGGCTGCAGGCGGGGCTGGTGGATGCTGCGGCCGTCGGGATGGTCGGGGTAGTGCGCGTCGATGATCTGCGGAAGGCCCGGGGTGGACAGCTGGTGGCGCCAAATCTCCATCAGGTCACCGGAGTTGGTGCGGGCAGTGACGGACAGTTCCTCGCCGACCACCCGGCACCACACCCTCGCGCCGGTATAGCCCGGCGGGGTCGAGTAACGCACCGAGTTGAAACTGATAGTGCGGTCCGATCCGACGAGGCGTTCCTCGCCGAGTGCGAGCGCGAGGGGCTCGACCGGCAGAACGTGCAGGGTGGTCCGTTCGACGTCCAGACGGTTCGCGGGTATCTGCCCAGTCGCCCGGTGACGGCGGAAGTTCACCGCATCGCACCAGGTCAGGCAGGCATCCGCGAGCTCGGCGAAGGAGTCGTAGGCGGGCAGCAGATTCGCGCTGGTGGGTACCAGGTCGGCCTTTGCGATCTTGACTGTTGCTTCCGCGCCACCCTTCGATTCAGGGTCGTAAGGCACGCAACTGACCACCTGGCAGCCGTAGTGCCGGCCCGCGGCGACCATCTGCGGATGCCTGACCGGGATCCCGGCAATGTGCTCGACGGTCACCGTCTTCGCGTTGTCGGTCAGCACGTAGGTCGGTGCCCCGCCGATCCGCCTGAGCGTGGTGTCCAAGCAGGCCACCAGCGTGCCCAACGTGCAGTCCCAGACCGGGATCACCACCCGGAACCGCGACCAGGACAGCCACGCGCAGAACAACCACGTTCGACGCCCGCCGATGCGCGGGCCCTCGCCCCAGTCGAATTGCAACCACCGGCCCGGCTCGGGGACCCACGGCCGATACGTTCGACGTTTGCCCGCCTTCCACGCCGCCTTCGCCGCATTCACCGCCCGTCTCGTCGAGCGTTCGCTGCCCCGGTAGCCCATTTTCAGCAGTTTCTCGTGGACCACATCGGCGCGGATCGTCGCCTTCGACTGCTCGACCCACTCCTCGACCTTCTCCAGGAACGCGTCGATCATCTTCGGCCGCGGCTCTCGCTCATAAGGATTTCGCCCGCTGGCGCGGGCCTCGACATACCTCTTGACCGTCTTCGGGTCGTGCCCCGTCAAGGTCGCCGCCGACCAGACCGTCCCGGTCAGGTCATACGCCTCAAGGATTTCCATGATCTCCGTGTCAGACTTCGTCACAGGACCTCTCCGCCCGATAGCTGATGCATGCAAACACCAGCAAACGGGCGGAGGGGTCTCCTCCACATAAGGAAGCGATCAGGAACACCACTGGTCAGACGGCCATCCACCTGGAATTCCGGTGGCCATCAGCCTGGACTCGGCTGGCCGCACACCTGGACTTTCCCACGGCCACCGTCACTACCTTTCGTCTCACTGATCACGACCGCCGACGGATGAAGCTTCCAGCCACACCGGACAAGAGCTGACGGTCCAGTTCAACTCCGCACCGCCCCCGCTGTCACCAGCTCCTGCGCGCCCTGCTCGTCCTGACAAACCTCGAAGTCAACCGCTGACTAATGATCTTCTCCGCAGACTGTCGCCCACGACCAGCTCGAGTACCCAGAGCACCGGTCACACCAGCCCTTTGACCTGCCGCTTCAGGTTGGCGGAGGCTCACTGCACACCACTCCCGGCCGTGCGCACGCGCTGCGCACCGGCCACGGAGAGGGGACGTACGCAGCGGTGCTCCTGTGTCTTTGGGAAGCGCGGTGTCTCTGACCTGTAGTGGTCGGGGCTACCGCGCTCGGTCCCGGTGTGGTGGTGGGAGTCGACCATCAGGCCCCACCAACTCCCCGACCTCACCCCTCATGGTGGGGACGGGTGTTGGGCTGAAGCTGCCGGTACCAGCGTGGGTTCCGGCGTGAGTGCCAGCGTAGGTACCGCCGCCCGCTGACGGAGATGGGCTCCACCGCCCGCGGCGCGGGCTCCAGCGGCGCCTCGCATCCCATGGCCGTCAACGAGACCGTCATCGCGATGCTGCGCCCGAAGCCGGACCTCGCCAAGCTGACGAAGAATCCGCCCGACGTACAGGCCGCCGCCCAGGCCGCCGTCGATGCACCCGATGGGATCGGCACGATCGCCTCGTACTGGACGGAGGTCCCGCTGCCCGCCACCGGCACCTGGAACGCGCCCGGCAAGGGCGGCGCCCAGGCCGACATCGTCCTCACCGCTCCGCAGGACGGGGTGCCGCTGCTGTTCATCGAGGTCGACAACTGCCACGAGACCGCTGAAGAGATCGCGGACAAGCTGCAGAAGTACGCCCGCTTCTTTCGGCGGAAGGTGAAGGACACCGACGGCACCCAGCGCCCGATGTGGCGCACCCGCTGGACAGCCCCCGAGGGCCACACCTACCGATGCGCCGCACCCGCCGGTGCTGCTGGTGTTCAACCACATCGGCGCCCGCGACCCCAACCGCACCATCCCGCGCCTGGCCGAACTCACTCGCCCTCTGTGGCAGGGGGAGCGGTACGAGGGATACCACCTCTACGACGGCAAGATCCCCATCATCGCGACCGGCCTGCGCAACCTGCGCGAACACGGCCCGGCCGGAGAGGTGTTCCAACGCTTCGGTCGCGACCACTGGCAGCCCCGGCGGGAAGCGATCGGCAACCCCCGCCGCGAAGCGGCCGACACACGCAGGCGGGCCGAGTACGCGGCCCGCGAGCACCAGGAGCAGCTGCGCCGCGCGGACGAACAGCAGAAGGCCGAGCGGGAAGCGCGCCGCCCGGTGTGCGCCGACTGCGGCACGAAGTTCACCGACGACCGGTGGGAGGAGACCGAGACAGCCGGGTGGGGTGCTCTCGGGGACAGCCACGCGCACCTGTGCGACGACTGCGCGCAGAGGGCCATCACCGACGAACGCCGAGCCTGGCAGGACGCGTCGGAGCACCAGGACCAGGACCGTGCCCGACCCGAGGGCTGAGGGCGGCTGGCTGTCACGTTTCCGCACCGGCTCTGGGTAACTATGGGGGCATTTACCCACTTTGGGTAATCGCCCGTCGGCTCGGCCTCTGACCTGCGGTGGTAGCGCCTACCACTTTCGACCGGCCTATGCCTGGCTCTCCCCCTTGCGTACCTGACTCGGGCGAGTTGCCCGACTTGGTGGCGCGGACCGAGCGCAGGGCGGACTTCGGCAAGCCCGCGCGCTGTTGAGGGAGACCTGAATGTTTCCGGTCACTTTCCGTTCGGCATCGGTTTCGCGGGGTGCAACGGGGGTGCGATACAGGGGCGTTACAGGGTGGTCTGTATGTGATTGTTCCCGTTGAAGGGAAGGGCTGGTTCCGGCCTGTGTGGCACGGGTGTTCGGGAAAGTGGCGGGTGGGCTGTGGGGATTGTGTGACAGGTTGTTGGGCCTCTCGTGACCGCTGGGGTCTGCGGGATGTGTCTTCCTGTGGGGGGAAGCCTTGATGCATCGCACCTGGGGTGCGCGTCTTTCGCGTGCCCGCAAGAGATCCAGTCTGGCCTCGGCGGCAGTTCTTGCCTCCGGTGCTCTGACCTTGTCCATGCTGCCAGCTGCGAGTGTCGCGGCCGCCGCGGAGGAGCCGGGATCGGCGTGGGGCAAGGACGCTCCCTCGTTCACGATGCCGCCGGTGAAGGTCGGGGCGAACAAGCCGGCCACACCGCGGGCGGAGCGAACACCCTCGGATGAGGTGGCGGCCTGGCGGGCGTATCAGAAGAAGCGCGCCCAGGGCAGCACGTCGGCCACGGCCCGCAACGTGGCGGCGCCGCTGGAGTATGTGCCTGAGGGGCAGGGAGATGTGCCCTGGCACAAGATCAGCAACTTCGCGATCACAGACGCTCTGACGGCCCGGGTCGACTACTCGACCGGCAACCTGATGCTGACAGCGACCGATTTCGAGATCGCCGGGGTGGGCCAGAACCTGAGCCTGGCGCGCACCTACAACTCCCTCGACGCACCGTGGGGCAAGGTCTCCCAAAGGTGGTGGCAGCAGTACGAGCGCTACCTCCAGGTCACCGATGGCGAAGTGGTCCTCTACGACAGCAGCGGGGAGAGCCTGCGGTTCACCAAGAACGCGGACGGTACGTTCACCACGCCCAAAGGCTACTCGAAGGAGTTGAAGAAGAACGCGGACGGCACCTACACGGTCATGAACTGGAAGTCCTCGTCCAAGGACACCTACAACGCCGACGGCACGCTGACCAAGGTCACCGACAAGAACAAGGGCACCATCACCGTCGCCCAGCATGACGAGGGCGGGGAGAACAAGGGCTTCAAGCTGACCGAGACCCGCTCGGACCGGTGGATCGACCTGGTCAAGACCGATGCCTCGCAGTGGCAGGCCAAGAACAACTCCGGCCGCACCGCCGTCTTCGACCTCGACCCGTCGGGCAACCTGCACAAAACCACGAACGCCGAGGGCAAGACCACCACCTTCGACTACGACTCCTCCCGCCGCCTGACGAAGATCACCACAGCGGAGGGCCGGGTCACCGTCTTCACCTACGACGCGGCCAACCGCGTCACCTCGATGCTGCGGGCCACCGAATTCAACGGCTCCGGCCACACCGGCCCCACCTGGACCTACGACTACGACGCCACGTCACCGACCGCGGCCGGAACCACCAAGGTCACTAACCCCGAGACGTACGCCACCAGCTACAAGCACGATGGCGACGGCCAGGTCACCGATGTGACCGACGCCCTCCAGCACAGCCGCTCCACGAAATACGACGCGAACCACAACCTCGACACCGCCACCGACGCGATGGGCTCGGGAAGCACACCCGGCAACGTGTCCGACTACGGGTTCAACACCCGCAACAACCTGGAGAGCATCAAATCGCCGACGGGCGGGAAGTCGGTGACGAGCTGGCAGACGATCGCCGGCGGGGACGTGCCCAAGGACTCCACCAACGCCGACGGTGAGAAGACCACCTACGGCTACGACACCGCAGGCAACACCAAATCGGTGGCCCAGGAGGGCACCGGCGGCGGCAGCGTCTCCTACACCTACAACCCGGCCACCCCCAACTGCGGTGGCTTTGAGGGCCAGCGGTGTGCGGCAGAGACGAAAATGTCGACGTCCAAGACGGTCAAGACGTCCTTCACCTACGACGCCAAGGGCAACCTGACCAAGGCCACTCCGCCCGCCCCGCTGGGGGAGAGCACCTACACCTACGACAGTCTGGGCCGCACCGAAACCCTCACCGACGGCCGCGGCATCAAGAAGGTCTTCGCCTACGACCACCTCGACCGGATCAAGACCGTCTCGACCACCAACGACACGGTCCGCTACTTCTACGACGACGACGGCAACCTCACCCAGCGCGACGACAACACCGGCACCATCAAGTACCAGTTCGACCCGCTGCAGCGCGAAACGATACGTACCCTGCAGGACGGCTCCCAGACCCTGCTCGCCTACACCCCGGCCGGCAACGTCGACTTCTACCAGGACCCGGCCGGGAAGGTCGACTACACCTGGAACGAGGTCAACAAGCTCAAGGAACTGAAAGACCCGCAGGGCCGGGTGACGACGTACAAGTACAACAACAACGACGCCCGCACTACCACCACGTACCCGGGCACCATCGTCCAGACGTTCACGCTGGACAACTCCATGCGCCCCCAGGCAGTGAAGACGACCAGCAGCAAGGGCACCCTGGTCGACCTCGCCTACACCTACGGGTATGGCACCGACGCCAAGACCGACGGCGACAAGATCCGCACCAGCACCGACAATCTGGCAGGCACCAAGACCGCCTACAGCTACGACGGTGCCGGCCGCTTCTCCTACGCGGCGGAGAACAAGGGCTCGACGCTGAATGAGTCCTGGCAGTACTGCTATGACCTGGCCGGCAACCTCACCAGCCAGGGGACCGAGAAGGGCTGCCCGCGCGGCACCACCTACACGATCAACGACGCCCAGCAGATCACCGCGAAGAACGGCTCCTCGACGAACTGGTCGTACGACAAGGAAGGCCACGAGACCGCCGCGGCCCCGACGCCTGAAGGAACCCGGACGGGCGAGAAGTGGTCGGATCACAGTCAGCTCACCTCGCTGACCGTCGGCGGCAAGACCTATGAGGGCCAGTACGGCTCCACCGACCAGAGCGAGCGCATCAAGCTCGGCGACACCTATTTCCACAACGGGCCGATCGGCTTGTCGGCGACGTCAACTTCCGGGGTGGACACCGGCTTCAGTCGTGAACCCGGGGGCACACTCAACTCCATGACCCGTGACGGAAAGGCGTACTACTACCTCACCGACGCCCTCGGCTCCGTAGTGGCGACCGCCGACGAAACCGGCGCGAAGGTCAACTCCTACTCCTACAGCCCCCGCGGCGTCACCCGCTCCGCGAGCAGCGAGAAGGTCAGCCAGCCGCATCGGTTCGCTGGCGGCTATCAGGACCCGACCGGCATGTACCACTATGCCGCCCGCTACTACGACCCCAACATCGGCCGCTTCAACAGCCCTGACCCCTCCGGCCAGGAACAAAACCCCTACCTCTACGCCGCAGGAGACCCGGTCAACCGCATCGACCCCAGCGGACTCGGATGGCTTGACCCGATCAAGCGCATTGCGGAGACCTCTATCGACTACGCCATAGGCGGTGGTATCGCCGGCTGTGTCACCACCGCAGCGGAGGGATGCCTGGCCGGCGGAGTTGTCGGCGGAGCCGGCGGAGCTTTGGGGGGCTTGGGCGTGGGCGTCTACAGGGAAGCACGCGGGTGAGAGTCATCCCTGTAAGCAGAGAAGGTGTATCAATGCGACCCGTACTGATCGCAGTTGTGGTTCTTGTGGTGACTCTCCCGTTCGCCCCAGAGACAGTGACTTTCGACAGCCTGTCGGGATTAGCGCTCATCATTGCCTGGGGCCTGGCTTGCGGTCTCCTAGCACTCGGCATCGAGCACCTGCTGCGACGGTACCTACCGAAGAAGTGAGTTCCAACCCGGCCCACCCTTCAACCAGGCGCGCCGCCAGCCGGCTGCGCTGCATCGAAGGGGCCGGATGCGAGTAGCTGATCCGAGCCCTCGCTTATCTCCGAGGCGCGATGGGATAAGCGAGGGCTCTACAGCGGGGTGCGATTCCGTGGTTCGTAACAAAGGCCAACTCGTATTTCTACAGCCCTCGCGGCGTCACCCGCTCCGCGAGCAGCGAGAAGGTCAGCCAGCCGCATCGGTTCGCTGGCGGCTATCAGGACCCGACCGGCATGTACCACTATGCCGCCCGCTACTACGACCCCAACATCGGCCGCTTCAACAGCCCTGACCCCTCCGGCCAGGAACAGAACCCCTACCTCTACGCCGAAGGCGACCCCGTCAACCGCATCGACCCGTCAGGGCTGTTCGCAGCCTTGACGGGGTGGCCGCTCACGGGGTGAGCGGGCACCCCTGAGGGCATGAGTAGAGGGGCTCTCGTGCGTCCAGAATTGAAACTCACGGTATTTACCATTCTGGGAGTCCTGTTTGGGATTCTCTGCTGTTTTCTGGGTGCCAGTGATGGCAACTATTGGCTGCTGGCGGCAGGTGTAGCAGCCATAGGGTTCAGTCTGTGGCTCGGTGTCATGTTGGTAAATCGTCAAACTTCAAGAAAATAGAGTCTTGGTTCCCTCTCTGGCACCCCGCGCCGCGAGCAGCGAACAGTCCCCTCAGCCCTACCGGTTCGCCGGGGGCTATCAGGACCCGACCGGCATGTACCACTGCGCGGCCCGCTACTACGACCCCAACATCGGCCGCTTCACCCAACCCGACCCCTCCGGCCAAGAGAAGAACCCCTACCTCTACGCCGAAGGCGACCCCGTCAACCGCATCGACCCCACCGGCCTGGCCAGCTGGAGTATCGGAGGTGAGGTAGGTGTCTTGCCTCGGAGGCGGATACTCAAAGGATGACTTGGGCAACAGCGGAGGGTTCGTCAAGGTCGGTGTAGGTCTACCAGGCGTAGGCGGCGGTGTTGAGGGATCGACGGGAGGCACCGACGCTGGCCCATCGGCTTGCGGCAACTGCGCGGCTGGATATGCATCGGCTGGCGGACAGATCGGTCGTGGCGATAGAGGCAAGCCTTCGGTTGCCGGTAGCGGTGGACTTGGCACGTACGCCTCAACGCCGACCTGTAGTGGCGGGCTCCAAGTGCAGTTCTAATCCCGAAGCCGTGTGCAGACCGATCCATATCGAGAGGAGACCTCGTGCGGGTGTTCCTTGCAGCCTTTGCTTTCATCGTAGGAATTACGCTGATAGCAACGAGAAATAAGTTCGGACAGAAAGCGGTCAATCAGCGAAATTTCTTCGGGCGTGCGAATGCTGCCGCTGGAGAAGGGGTGGCCCGATCGGGCCCGCTGATCATTGGATGCTTCATGATTCTCTTGGGCGTGCTAGTGGCCACTGGGCTTGCCGACCCTGAATAGAACAAGAGGATCGGAGAGGCAGCACCGCCTACCTCGTTCTTTTGCGCCCCGGGCCCAGGATCATATGCGGGCCCGGGGCGTTTGCTGTGCAATCCGTTGCGCGCGGTGCCCTAGGGCGTGTTTCAGAAGTGGATCAAGGCTGTGCGATGATCACGTTTCATGGCTCGGGGAGATCTGACAGATACTCAGTGGGCGGTGCTGGAGCCGTTGATGCCGCGGGGCATCAAGTCCGGCCGCCCTCCGGTGCACGCGAAGCGGCAGCTGATCAACGGCATACGGTTTCGGACGCGGACCGGCATACCGTGGCGGGACCTGCCCGAGCGCTACGGCTCTTGGGAGACGGTGTAGGGACTGTTCCGCCGCTGGCAGCGGGACGGCACCTGGCACCGCATCTTCGAGCAACTCCAGGCCCAGGCCGATACGAAGGGCCTGATCACCTGGGATGTCTCCGTGGACTCGACGATTGCTCGCGCCCACCAGCACGCGGCCGGTGCCCGCAAAAAGGGGAACTGCAGGTCGAACCGCCCGGCGGCGTCTTCACCGGGCCCGCCGACCACGGCCTCGGACGTTCCCGCGGCGGGCTGACCACCAAGCTCCACCGGGCGGTCCAGCAGGCCCAGAAGCCGTTGTCGCTGGTGATCACGGCCGGGCAGCGCGGTGACTCCCCGCAGTTCCAGGTCGTCCTCGGCCGCATCCGTGTGCCCCGGATCGGTCCGGGACGCCCGCGCACCCGGCCCGACAAGGTACGCGCGGCCAAGGCGTACGGCTCCGGGGCGAACCGCGCCTACCCTGCGCAAGCGCGGTATCCGCTGCACGATCCCGGAGAAGCGCGACCAGATCGCCAACCGCAAGAAGCGTGGCTCCCACGGTGGCCGGCCGCCGAAGTTCGACAAGGCCGACTACAAAGAGCGCCACGCGGTGGAGTGCGGCATCAATCGCCTCAAGCGCCACCGCGCGGTCGCCACGAGATACGACAAACTCGCCGTCCGCTACGAGGCGACCGTCCTGGTCGCAGCCATCAACGAATGGCTGTGACCAGCACTTTCGAAACACCCCCTAGTGCCGATGGTGTCCGGCCGGTTGAGTGCCGCAGGTGTGCCGCTGCGGCTGATCTTGGCAGGCGTCCTGACGCTCATCGGCGTCGGCGCGTTCGGCCTGACCTTCGTCGAGGCCGACAGCGCCCTGTGGGTGCTGGCGATCCCGCTGATCGGAACCGGGGCCGGTGTCGGAGTGCTCAACGGTGTGATGGACGGCGCCGCGGTCACCTCCGTGCCGAAGGCCTCAGCGGGGATGGCTGCAGGGATGTTCAACACCATCCGGCTCGCCGCGGAGTCCCTCGCCTCAGTGGTCGTCGTCGCGCTGGTTGCATCGTTCGTCCACACGCGGCTCGCAGACGCGTCTTTGCCCTCGGACCTGAACGCGGCCACCGCTGCGGACGAGTTGGCTGCGGGCGACGTCAAGCAGCTCTCCGCGCAGTTCCCGGACCAGGTCCCCGCCCTGGCGCGGGCTCACGCAGCGGCGTTCCACCAGGTGATGTGGATCTCGGTGGTCCTAGCCGCAGTATCGGTGGTCTCCGTGCTGGTGCTGCTCCGTCGCCAGGACAGCAAACGGTGACCGCCGGCAGGCAGTTGCCCCTGACCGCGGTGGACACAGTGCAGGCGACGGACAGCGGGTTCATCGGGCGTAAAGAAGTGCGCGCCGACGACCCCTACCTGAGCGGTCACTTCCCGTCGCTGACGGTCTACCCCGGGGTATTCATGATCGAGGGGGTGCAGCAGATGCTCGAACTCCATCTCGATGGTGCGCTCGGCGGAATCGAACTGGTCTCCGTCGAGTCGGCTCGCTTCAGCCTGCCGGTACTGGCCAAGCACGAGGTGGTGTTCGACACGCGGGTCACCGGGGCGCGCCCACTGGTGTCGACCTCGACAACCTGCACCGTCAACGGCCAGCGATGCGCCCGGATCGCCGCGACCTGGAGGTGCACGTCATGACCGGGTACCCGGACCCGGCCGATCTGCTGCCCTACGGCCACCCGGCGCTCCAGGTCGACCGGATCCTGGCCCACCTGCCCGGCGCGCTGACCGCCGTGAAGGCTGTTTCCCAGCACGAGCTCGGCGGTCACCTCGGGTCGAGGCGCCCCGCCCGTTTCCCCTCAACACTCGTGCTGGAGTCCTTCCTCCAGGCGTGCGGGCTGCTGATCGCCCTCGATGCCGGGACCAATCCGCACAACCAGCTACTCGTGTTCGGGTCGGCACGCAACCTGCACTTCGAGGGCTCAGTGCGGGCAGGCGAACTCCTTGTGCACTCGGTGGAACTGCTCGACACGCACGAGGACACCACGGTGTTCTCCGGCGTTTCCCGAACTGGCGACGGTCGGACGGTGCTCACCGTGGAGCGCGCGATCACACTGAGCCGGCCCTCGGGCTCTCTTACCGCGGCAGGCAGCGGTGACTGACCTGCCTTTCGACGAAAGCGAGACCATGTACGACTACGTGATCACAGTGCCTGGCCAGGGGGCGCACCGGCCCGGGATGCTCGATTCCTGGTTGACGGAAGCACCAAGTGCCCAGGAACTGCTTGACGACTGGTCCGAGATCACCGAATTCGACCTGCTAGCCGCCAGCCGGGACACGGTCGCGTTGAGCGACACCGCCGTTGCTCAACCCTTGATCACTGCAGCGGCATTGCTGTCGCTGGAGCGGTTGCGCACACGGCTGGACCCTCCCCACAGCCGAGTGTTGTACGCCGGTCACTCCGTCGGTGAGCTGGCTGCAGCCGCAGGCGCCGGCTATCTCACCCCGGCGACCGCGATTGCCCTGGCCAGGGCACGAGGGGAAGCCATGTCTGATGCCTGCGCGATGGCCCCCACAGGCATGGCGGCGTTCATGCCGTCCAAGCGGAACGGCGCACCGGATGAGTCCATCACCGACGCTATCCATGCCGGAGGACTGAGCGTGGCCAACTGGAACGGCAGCCACCAGTTTGTGGCTGCCGGGCCGCTGGCCGCTGTCGAGGCTTTCACCGCGGACCCGCCTCCGGGGATGAGGGTGGTCCGATTGGAGGTGGCAGGAGCCTTTCACAGCAGTGCTATGGCCCCGGCTCGGGAGTCATTTGCTCGTGCTGTGGCCGAGGCGCCGTTTCAGACACCCGACTCGGCGATGCTGGGCAATAGGGACGGCGCACTCGTGGCTGGACCGGGCGACCTCAGGCAACGCCTGGTCACCCAGCTCATCTCGGCAGTCCGATGGGACCTGTGTGCAGAGTCGATTGTCCAGCACTCCTCAGCAGAGGCACTGCACATAGAACTGGCACCCGCAGGCCCTTTGACGAAGCTGGCACAGCGGGCCCGTCCTGAGGCGCGAACGCTCGCACTGCGCGCGGCTGAGGACCTGGACCGCGTACCGGCTCTTGTTGGCAGTGGTGCCTGATGTCGCGGGAGGTGGTGCCCAGCAGCCACGCAGATCTACTGGCACGACCGCTCTTCTGTCACCTCGGCACCCTACGGGCGGACGGCTCTCCGCAGGTCAACCCCATGTGGATGCTGTGGGAGCACGGTGAGCTGTCATTCACCACGTCGACCACCCGGGTCAAATACTCCAATGTTCAACGAGACGGCCGGGTTTCCGTGTCGATCAACGATCCGGAACAGCCCTACCGATTCCTGGAGATCCGAGGCCGAGTGCACCGGATCGTGCCGGATGCCGAGGGGGTCTTCTTCCAGCGACTGGCCGCCCGGTACGGCCGTGAGCTCGGCGGACAGCTGCCACCGGACGTCCACACCCGAGTGCGGTTGATCATCCGGCCGGAGGTTGTCCGCTCTCAGTGATGATTCCCGAGGGCCTGTTGCTGGCGGTGGCCTGGGCGGCGGTGACTGGGGAGCGGAGCAGGTCGAATACGACGGTACCGCCGGGGACGGGCCGTGAATGGTGTCGACGTAGCCGTCGATGGCCACGGAGGTCTGGGGGTTCATCGGCGGTTTCCCGTGGCTCTCGGGAGTGAGGAGTCGGTGCACGCAGAGACTGACGACCGGTGGAAGTCGATCGAGCGTGCCGGTTGGGGAGCTGACAGGGGGTGGCACGTATGCCGGTGCCACGAGCGCGGCCCGCACGCATGAACGCAGAGGGTGTCACCGCCCGGTCGCGTTTTTGGATACCGTCGACGGCTGCCTTGGCCAGCGCTGTCCGGCTCAACCAGCCCCACTCGGAGCTGTTGGTGGGTGCCCACCGGAGAAGGTCCACCCTCCGGTTCACCGGTCAGCTGCTTCTTGGTATATCGGCAGGCGGTGCCTCCGGCGCGTACCTGGCGAACCCAGGCCCCAGGGGTCACTGAGTGGTGTCTGATCATCAGCTTCACCGTGGGGTCTGCCACCCCATGATGGCGGGCTCAAGGGTGCACGTGACGCTGGGTCAGGGATGTTCGGGGAGTTGCCAGCGGATTTCGCCCGCCTCAAGGTCCTGTCGCCAAAAGGCCAGTGTCCGGGTGAGGGTGAGCTGGTCGAGGAGGTCCTCCAAGGGTGGGGGTGCGGTTGCGCAGAGACGCGCGAGGTCTTCGACGCCGACGCGGCCGCTGTCGGCCTCGGTGTGGACAGCGACGGCCAGGGCGGCCAACTGCACGGAGGGGAGAGTCTCGCGTGGGGTCGTCAGCGGGATGGGGTGCAGGGCCCAGTGGGCTGCGCGCGCCCGCTGCTCGCGGCCGGGCGCCTGGGTCAGGACCGCGGCGTCCAGCAGCTGTGCTTGCATGCAGCCGTGTTGGCGGCCGGTGCAGTGCAGCCATCCGGCGTGTTTGAGCTCGTTCCAGGGGGCTGCGTGTGAGGCCAGGCGCATGCCCCGCAGGAATCCGTAGGGCAGGCGGATGTGCCCCTGGACGTCGGCGCGCAGTGCGCACTGCAAAGCCAGCAGACGGGCGCTGGGGGAACAGAAGCGGGGCAGTGCCGCGGCCAGGTAGGTGAGCATCTCTTTCACGCGCACCCGCTCATCGCCCCCCGGCCGCCGGCTGCCCGTCGGGCTGTGCGGCTGACGGGGTGTCTTACGCGGTGAGACCGCGGCGGGAAGCAGAGCGTCGGGCACCACGGCTGCCTGCGCGGTGACGGCCGCACAGGCTGTGCAGGCATCGGCCAGACGCCACAGGCGGCCGCCTTGAGCGCGCGTGAGCACCAGGAGTACGGAGCCGGAGCAGCCGCGATGGCGCGGATGCCACCGGCAGCCCCGTTCGTGGCACTGGCAGGTCCGCAGATGCGATGGCA
This sequence comes from Streptomyces sp. NPDC048436, assembly GCF_043200355.1. Classification (NCBI taxonomy): domain Bacteria; kingdom Bacillati; phylum Actinomycetota; class Actinomycetes; order Kitasatosporales; family Streptomycetaceae; genus Streptomyces; species Streptomyces sp. NPDC048436. Next base: position 45,339 of record NZ_JBICXP010000008.1, on the reverse strand, counting down.
GGGCGTCGCGCCGGGCGTGCTGCGCCAGATGGGCCAGAACCGCCGAACGCGCCGAGCCCGCGGTCAGGGGGTGCGGAGGGGGAAGGCAGTGCGGGCACACCAGTACCGGGCCGCCCTGCTGGGGCCGTAGCTCCACGGTCCAGATCCGCCGCACCCCCACGTGCGTTGTGCAGAGCCTCATCGGGTGCGTTCCTCCCGCCTGATCCGTGCCGACGTCGGATGACGACCGCACACGCTAGTGCAGACTCCTGCCCTGTAGTGGAGTCGGCGACCTGCAGAAATAGGGCAGAGGTCTGCACTGACAGGGCAGGGTGCTGCACCATCGGATGGTGGGGTGACGATCTTCCCGCCCGACCCGAACCTCACCGCGCTGCGCCTGGAGCTGGCGCGCCTGAGGGCCGAGCGGGGATGGACGTATGACGAACTGGCGGACCGCAGCGGCCTGGCCCGGCGCACCCTCATCGAGGTCGAACAGGGGCGCACCATCGGCAGCCTGAAGACCTGGCACGCCCTCGCCCATGCCTTCGCTGTCCCCGTCGATCAGCTGTTGGGCACCCTCTGCCAGGGCCACAACCCGCCTGAGGCTTGAGACTTCCGGCCCGTGGCGGCCACCCCGCTGACGGCGCGAGCGCACCACCCGAACGGGTCGCCAAAATAGAACGAACACTCCCCGCTTCGTACAGATGCCCCCATCCGCTGGGCCATTGGCGGGACACGCCCGCCACCAGCACCGCGTCCGCGGCATGCCACCTGACACGTTGCCTCCCATGTGCCCCCACCCGCCACCCACAGCCCGACGCTGGGACGGCAGCCCACTCGATCAGCGCCGCCACCGTTCCCTGCGCGTATCAGCCACCAGCCCCAGCCGCCTGCTGCGCACCGGACAGACCAACGGCTGCCGCATGTGCGGCAACCGCATCGAGTGGTACCAGCGCGACAATCACCGCCCCATCAGCCTGCACCCGACCGAGTTCGCCGCCACCGACGTGCCCGCCTCCTGCCGCTGGCACCTGAGCTGCGGCATCGCCCACCGACACGGCGACGGCAGCGCCTGGTGCCGCATCCCGCACGCCGTCCTGTGCCCTCGCCGCACCCTCACCGCCCGCCTCACCCCCTGCATGGCCGAGGCTCGCCGCCAACTCGCCGTGCGCACCCGCACCCTGATCGACACCGGTCTCTTCACGCCGCCCGCGCCGACGCCCCCGCGGACGCGACCTGAGGCGTCCACAGCGTGTCCCACCATCCGGCCCGTCGTGCAGTTCCTCTACACCCGCTACCTCGCCGCGCACCCCCTCAGAGCGATCCAGTGCGTGGCCCAGACCCGCGCCCGCCACCGCTGCCCACGCCCCGTCCTGGACACCGCCGCCCCAACCGGCACCTGGACGCTCCTGCCCGCCAGCTCCAGAACCGGACAACAGGCCCTTCCCGCTGGGCTCATGGCCGTCTACGACCTCGCCCACCTGCCCTACGCCGAGCAGTTGCGCTGGCGCGCCCAGCGCTGCACCGCCCACGCCGGCGCCCCCGGCGCCGCCGATCTCGCCCTGACCCAGTGGCAGGTCTTCGACCCCCTGATCCACCACTCCCACATCCGCCCCCACCTGCCCCACACCGACCCCAACAGCTGCCGCGGGGCCAAGCCGTGATGCACCACGCGCTGGAAATCACCCTGACCCGGCCCCTGACCCCGGCCGAACACCACCAGGCCGCCCGTACAACCCCGCTGGCCGCCAACCACGACGCCACCCACCTGATGACCCTCGTCCCCGCCAAGAGCCCGCACCGGGCTTTGCGCCGCCTGCGCCGACGACTCGACCCCCTGCTGCCCATCGACGTGATCAGCACCCATTACCCCGATGCCGAGAACCACATCCTGCTCAACATCACCCTCCCGCCCGCAGCGCTCGACACCATCCGCCGGGCGGCCACGGCCCATGGGCAATCCCCGCCTGTCTTCGTCGAGCAGACGCTGAGCCAGGCCATGGCCCGCCAGACCCGCCACGAAGCCGACTACCTCGACCTCGCGCTGCACGCCCTGCTGGCCCGCACGTCCGCGCCACAGCTCCTGGCGGCCCTCGGGCGCGCCCTCACCACCGCCGGAGGACCGTCGTGCTGAACCCCACTGACGAACAGGCCGCCGCAGCCGACGCCTTCCACGCCGGCAACCATCTCGTCCTCCAGGCCGGCGCCGGCACCGGCAAAACCACCACCCTGGCCCTGCTCGCCAAGTCCACCCCGCGCCGCGGCCGCTACCTCGCCTACAACCGCGCCATCGCCCAGGACGCCGCCACCCGCTTCCCGGCCACCGTCACCTGCAAGACCGCTCACTCGCTGGCCTACGCCGCCATCGGCCACCGCTACCACCACCGCCTGAACGCACCCCGCCGCCCCGGCTGGCAGACCGGACAAGCCCTGGGCATCACCAAAACCGTCCGCATCGGCCAACGCGACCTGACCCCCACCGCCCTCTCCTACGCCACCCTGCGCGCCGTCACCCACTTCTGCCACTCCGCCGACCCCACTCTCACCCGACATCACGTGCCCCGCCTGCGCGGCCTGGAAGACGCCGGCTATCACCGCGAACTCGCGGCGCACATCCTCCCGTTCGCCCGAAAGGCCTGGGCTGACCTGCAGCACCCCGACGACGGCGCCGTCCGCTTCGACCACGACCACTACCTCAAGATCTGGTCCCTGACCTCCCCGAAAATCCACGCCGACTTCCTGCTCCTGGACGAGGCCCAGGACACCAACCCCGTCGTGGAGCACGTCTTCAACAGCCAGCGTGACCACGCCCAGCTGGTGATGGTGGGCGACTCTGCCCAGGCCATCTACCAATGGCGCGGCGCCAAAGACGTCATGACCACCTTCGACGGCACCCAGCTCGCCCTGTCCCAGTCCTTCCGCTTCGGCCCGCACCTTGCCGCAGAGGCCAACCGGTGGCTGGCCCTGGCCGATGCCCCCCTCCGCCTGAGCGGCACCCCGCAGGTGTCCACTGAACTCGGCCCCGTGGAACGGCCCGACGCAGTCCTGTGCCGCACCAACGTCGGCGCCATGACCCAGGTCATGCACCTGCTGGCCACCGGACTCAAAGTCGCTCTGGCCGGGGGAGGAGCCAGCCTGCGCGCCCTGGCACAGGCCGCTGGCGACCTCAAGGAAGGCCGACGTACCCGCCACCCCGAACTCGTACTCTTCCCCACTTGGGGAGACCTGCAGGACTATGCCGCCCACGACCCCGCAGGACGCGACCTACAGCCCCTGGTCGACCTGGTCGACACCCACGGCACCGACACCATCCTGACCGCTGTGGCCCAACTAGCCCCCGAAACGGCGGCCGAGGTGACCGTCTCTACCGCCCACAAGGCCAAGGGATGCGAGTGGCCACGGGTGAGGATCGCCGATGACTTCACCCCGCCCAAAGACCGCGACGAGCTAGACGCGGCAGGCCAGCCTGTGCCCGGTCCGGTCGACGAAGCCGAAGCGCGCCTCGCCTATGTCGCTGTAACCCGCACGCGTACCCGACTCGACATCGGAGGACTGGCCTGGATCAACAATCATTCTGCTGGCCTGCCGGCTTGCGCAGTGCTCGATTCCTGATGGCTCTTGGCCATCGAACGGCTCGACCGGTGGGTCACGTCGCTGGTGCCGATGTGACCGTTGACGTACCCCTTGTTGTCACACGGCCACTGACCCCGTCGTGCTGAAGCCGACACAGTCACTGCCCGCAAGCCTCGCGCGACGTCGCCCTGACCGGAGGGCGCACGGTGGCAGCTTGGCCTGGCGCTCAGCCGGGATGGGAGACAGGAACTCTCAGGAAGCTTGCTGGGAAAGGGGAAAGGCTGCCTCACCAGACTGAAACGAGTGCTTGCGTCTGCACGAACAATCTGTCCGCACTCTTGGCGTAGCCGTGTCTTCCCGCAGTGCGCCTTGTCATCCCGGCGCAGCGGGAAGCAGCAGCGCGCAGCAGAAAAGGCGTTTGCGAGCCACTGTGCGAATGTCTTGTTCATGGTGCAGGAGGGGGATCTTCTTCACCGGCAACAAAGAAGCGCCCTCGGCTGGAATCTCAGCAATCACGCTGGGTGGTATGCGTCTGACTCTCACCCGAGCCCTGCTGTCACCGCTGACGAGTTGGCGGGCCTCGCGGGCAGTGGCCCGCAGCGCGGGGCAGCTCTCTTTTGATGCCGCCTGGCGACGCGAACGCCTGGCCAGGCACCCCGATGAGCTGGTCTACCGCCAGCACGGCCACCTTCCGCCTCCCGGTCTTGAGCGGGAACGAGACGCAGGTCCAGCCACAGGAAAGCCGAACACGGATTCGGGCGTATGACTCTCGAGTTCGGGAAAACAGGCGAGCGAACAATGTGAAGACAGGTACGCGTGAAACCTGTGTGACGAAAGAGAAATGGGCTCTTTCGGTCATGTTTTTAAACACGCGATTTTCACTCTGGTGGGCGAGTGAAAATCCTTCGAGTTACTTCAAGACGAACCAGTCCAGGGGGAGTTCATGTCTGACCTCAGCGCGTTATCCGCCGTCCTCGGCGCGGGGCTGCCCGCCACGTTCACGTTCCTCTACCAGCGCGTGGAGAACCTGCTGGACCGGCGCGGCGCACCCGAGAAGGAGCTGGCGACGTCGACGCCCTTGCGCGGCGACCTCGCCCTTCCGCTCACCGCCGGCGAACAGGAACTCGCTGCCCGCCAGGCGGACCTGGAGATGCTGCGCGACGGGCTGGACTCCTACCAGCACGACCCCGCGCGCATCGACGCCGGGGACCTGGCGCTGCTGCGGATGCTGGGACGGCTGCGCGGCACACTCGAGGAAATCTACGGACAGCGCCTGACGTTCGTGGGGGAGGAGGACCGTCAGCCGTCGGGGCCCTACGCACGGCAGAAGATCGGCACGGTGCACGGTGAGGCCACCGCTATCGACGCCGAGACCATCAGCGGCCAGGTGGAGTCGGACCAGGACATCACCACCATCGAGAAAGGCGGCAAGGTCACCGGCATACGCGCCCGTGACCTGAAAGGCCCCCCTGGCCCCTCGCGGTAGCCAACGCTCTCTCACCTGCCCCCGACCGGCCTCGAGAAGGGCTTTCGTCCTGTGACCTCCAGTGCTCCGCCTCCCCAGCCACCCGACGATCCGCCCCCTCCGGCTCTGGGCTCTCACCCCGCGCCCCAGCCTGAGCCCCAGACGCGCTTCCCCGCGCCGGAGTCCGGCCAGGGCGCCCCATCACCGGCCCCCGCCGCATCAGCCCGCGCCCTCGCCGACGATGTCTTGCCGCCCCAGGAGCAGGACACAGAGGGAGCAGGCGCTGACAGGTACTGGAATGGACGTATCAACCAGCGCTTCGGCACCAACCACGGTGTCGTCATCGGCATGCTCATCGAGCAGAACATCCGGCGGCTGCGGGGTACCACGCTGCCCCACGACGACGTCACCGCTTATCTGCGAACCTACGTCCGTCACGAGGACGATGACCTGGCCATCAGCAAGATCCTGGACCAATGGCCGGTCGTAGTCCTGACCGGAGCAGACGGCAGCGGCCGCTTCAGCACCGCGCTGGATGTCTTACGGCGCCAGGTGGGCGACACCATCCGCCAAGTCCGCAGGGAACCGGATACCCCTTTCGACACGGCGGGCCTGCACGAAACCGACACCGGATGGATCTTGGACCTGCGAGCCGAGAGTGCCCCGGGCGGATTCGGACGCGAACTGGCCGAGGACGCGACCCAGTTGCCCCAGGGATCATGCCTCGTCGTCCTGATGGGCCCTGCCGAATGGGCCACCTGCCGCACCGGAGCAGAACACCTCGGCCATGCCCTGACAGGACCTCCCCGCACGGACATCCTCAAGAAACAGCTCGCCCAGGCGTCCCTCACCATCGGCAGCGACAGATGGGCAGCGGCAGATCCCATCCAGCAGGCCGTCGCCGCCTTGCTCCCGGCCCAGGTCGCAGCATGGGCGGATGCCATCGTCACCACCGAGGAGGTCGAACGGGCCGAGGGGCGCCTGACGCCCGCCCTCCTGAAGGATGACGCCTACTTCGCCGGCCTGGTCCGCAGCGTCGTCAACGCGGCCGAAGACTGGCGCAGCGACCTCCTCGACTGGCACACCAGGCACAGCGACAGCGCCTACCGCAACTACCTCCTTGCTGCCGCCGTGCTGGAAGGCGCGAGCTCGGAGAAGATCTACGCGGCCTCCACCACCCTGGCCAAGGCACTCGAGGAGACTCCCCAGGAACGGCCCGGGCAGCAAGGACTGGGTGTCGTCGCCCTGACGCACACGGCCAACGCCGACCTCCAGCCCGACGGAACCATTCGCTTCCGCTACCACAACTACGCCGAAGCGGTCGTCGACTACTTCCTCGACGACCGCCCCCACCTCCTCAAAAAGTTCACCGCCTGGACCGCCAAACAGGTCACCGGCCTCGAGGAAGAGCTGGCCACACCGTTGGCCCAGCGCGTGAGCCACTGGGTCGTGCACTACACCGCACGCCACCGCAGGACCCGGCTGCTGCGCTCCCTGGCCGAACAATGGTCTGCCGACCACGCCGAAGCCGCATGCGAGCTGCTCGTCCTGGCCGCCGTCAACGAGCGCGCCGGAGACCTGGCACGCAGCGCCTACCGCAGGTGGACCCGCCAAGAAGCCGGCACCCTCACCGCCGACTTCACCATCGTCCTCATCCGCGCCTGCCAGCGACTCGCCGAGGTCTACCCCACCAGCATGCTCAGCCGGCTCGCCGAACTCGCCGCACCCACCCACCACGGCGCCCACGGCGAGGACGTCGCCACAGCCATCAGCCAGGCCCTGAACGCCCTGTGGGACCAAAACGACCAACGATCGGCAATCCACCGGCAACTCACCCAGTGGACCCGCGACGCCCACCGGCCGCACCAGGCAGCAGCCCAGAGCACGTTCGCCCACCTCGCCGCACGCCGCACCCCCAACGGGCCCGCCCTCCTCACCACCCCGCAAAGCGACACCGACTGGCTCACCGACATGTGGCGCAACGCCCTGCCCACCACCGGCTGGTCGACCACGGTGGCCCACACCTTCGCCTATTGGATGCAGTGCGCCCTGGATCACCCCGAACTGCAAGCGACCATCGAGCAGATCTTCCGCAACGCCGTCCACCGCGACACCGACCCGCACTACAGCGCCAGCCGCCTGGTAGCCATGCAGAGCCTGCTCTTCTCCTGGGCCCCCGCCCCGCCCTCACAACAGCCCGGCGACGCCGTGCACTTGCGCGACCATCTGCTGACCGGACTCAGAGCAGCCGACCCCGCCGCACCCCCCGCCACCGATGCGCCGCAACCGTGACCGCCCCGGCTGGCCCTCACCCCGCACCGGCCAGCTCACCGAGACCGGATGCCTGCTACCCAGCAGCGCCACCGGCTACAGCTTTAGCGCAGAACTCACCGGGCGCTGGGAAGAGACCCCCAGCGCCCGCCCGCACCATGATCCCCGAGCGGCGGCCACACACCACGCCCTCACGGCGGCACGCACCGTGGCACGCCTGTACCCGCTGACCGAATCCCAGGCCGCCCAAGCCCACATCAACACCCGCCTGGGCGTGGGAGCCGACCTCCAGGATGCTGCGGTCCGCCTCCTCTGGGCCAAGGTGCAGCTGACCGTTACCGACCAGGACCACGCCGCTGCCGCTGCACTCCAACGACGCATGCACGACCAGGCGATGAACGACCAAGCACACCGCCAACAGCAACAGCGAGTCGAAGAACTTCACCAAGCGCTCTCCGCCACGCCGACCCTGGCGCTGGCCTACTGGCTCACCCACCACCCCGAATCAAGCGACCGCGACACCATCAACGCCCTCGAGCAACTGGTTCGCAAGATCGCCTCCTATGCGCCGGACAACGCCTGGGTCAATGTCGCCCACTTGCTCCAGACCTTCGTGGAACAGCTGAACGAAGCCCAGCGTGTGAACCTCGTCGAGGCTCTCGCGCAGATCGTCACCCGCTACGACCAGCCGAATCTGGCCGGGCAGCTGCGGACCATCGCCACCAAACTGTCGGCCGCCAACGGACATGCGCCCTCCGGCCCGCCTCCGGAGCACCAGGCCCTTCGACCTCCCGTTGTGTGACGGCGCTGTCCTTGCACCGACGCGGCCGCTACGGCCTGAGCAGTGCGCAGTTGCGACTGATGGATGGCCGGAAGCCGAAGCACGCTACTGCGGGCCCTCGACCTCATAGTCTTCGCCGGGTGGCCGGGGGCTGATCTTTTCCCACCGTTTGTACATGACGATGCCCGGCCGCGGCGGCCGCGGGCAAGACCAGACTGACGTCCTCCATGACTTCTTTGGGGGCGTCGCTGGGGCGCCTGTGACGTGCCCCAGGCGGTGTCCGTGCGGCCACTGCGCCCGCGGCGGCCTACAAGGGTCTGTCCGGCTGCCAGCTGGCGGTGAGGTAGGCGACGGTGGCCGGATGCAGGCCAGTGGCGGCGGCCACAATCTTGAGGGGATAGCCGAGCGCATGGTGCAGCAGGACCGCGTCGTACTGGTCGGGCGAGTCTGCGGCCAGGGACAGCGGGGAGATCCGGCTGGCGGTGAAGCTGGCCAGTTGCTGCCACGCGTAGGCCGTCGGGCTGGGGCTGCTGACCACCCGGGGCCAGTGGGTCAGAAGGTGGCCCCAGGTGTGGGCGACGGCAGCGCAGGCATCCTGCGCGGGCAGGTGGAGCTGGGCGTAGCCGAGATAACAGGGCTCGTACAGGGTGCGGAATCCCTCGAACGCGGTCGGCAGGGCAGGCGCTATCGGTGCCTCGTGGCCGTCCGCCGCCAGCGGCACCTGCCCCCTGCTGCCCGGGGCGTGGGCGGGTCGGTGCTCACGGGGCACGGCGGCTGCCTGGCCGGCCAGGGGCAGCAGGGCTGGGGTCATCCAAAAGCTCCGGCGGAAAGACTCGACGGCATGGTCCTGGAGTGTGGCGTTTGGTCGGGAAGGGCCGTGGCTGCGCTCCACAGCGGTCGAACGGTCTCGGGGTGGCCGTGCAGAGCGGTCACGAGGTCGGTGACCTTCTCCCATTCGGGAACCTGTTCGCCCTTGAGGACGGCGGAGATCTCAGTGGGGGAGAGGCTGTAGTTGGTGCGGGCGCTCAACTGCCCGATGCTGGGGCGGGCGTTGGCCAGCACGAGTCCGCGTAGCGTGGCTGCCAGCGACTCGGGGTTGGGTGGCCGGCGGCCGTGAGCTTCGTCCCACAGGGGCCGCAGCTCGTCAGGCGCGGCGCTCAGCGCCGTCGCCAGGCGACAGGTGATCCGCCAGCTCGGCAGTCGTTCACCGCTGAGGATGCGCGAGATATAGGAGGCCGACACCCCGGCTTCCTCGCCCAGCATGCGCATTGACTTCTTTTTGGTCCGCTGCAGGTGAGACAGCGCGCGGCCCAGGGCGGTTGCAGGGTCGGCGACCGTATCGCCCCCGCCGCTCTCCTGGGCTGTAGGCGGCGGCGCGGCGTGCGCCGTGCGTTGCCGGGGGAGGGCCGTAGAGCGGGTCGGTAATGGGGCGCGCGGTGCTTGCAGCCGTGCCAGGCGGGCCTGGCGACGGCGCGCGTTTTCCTCGGCTTTCCACTGCCGGCTGACCTTGTCGGCCGTGGTGTTCATCGCGCCCGCGATCTCCGCGGACTTCTTCTTGTCGCTGCGTGCCTGCTGCACTAGAGCGGAAAAGAGGTCCTTGAGGTCGACTTGCTGGTAACCGGTGAGCGCGCGGAGCGCGGCCAGCGGCTGGCCGTTCGCCGCCAGGAGATACACGTTCTCCAAGGCCTGGGTGCAGTCCTCGGCCACCTGCGTCGCGTACTCCTTGGAGCTGATCAGGTCCGGCGCGGCGAGCTGGCGCTTGCGGAACGAACGTCCACAGCGGTCAGAGCAGTACCTGCGCCGCCTTCCGGGGCGCTGGGCCGCTTGCTCGACAGTGTTGGAACAGTCAGGATTGGCGCATGCAACGGGCCTTTGGTCCGATGCGGTCATGTTGCTTGGTCCCTTTCGGGGAGGCATCCCCCGCAAGCGGGGTGGAATTGGGGGGTTCCGCAAACCGACTTCCGCAGCGGGTCAGTGTCTCGAGCGCCAGCGGGGCGAGTACGGGAACCGACACGGCGGCCGCGGGACGGGCCGGACTACGGCCGGCCCGTCCCGCAGTGGGCCCTAGACGATACGAATGTGCCGGTAACGCAGGAACGAACGCCTCAGCGCGGGCAGCAGCAAAGGAACAAGGAACAGGGCCAGTTCAGCCTCGCCCGGAGCGAAGATGAGCATGACGCCCTCAAAAAGCACGACCACGAACGGCCCGAGCTGCATGTTGACGGCGATGTCACGCCATCGCTGTGGTTTAGCCCACGGCTGGCGAGGGATGCTAGCTTCGGGCCGTGTCGGCGAGTCGCAGAGCGGCTGGGCGGACAAGCGATCGGGAGGCATGCGCCCTCCTGGTGGCTGGGTCTCAATCGGATGCGAGGCAGCCCCGGTTCAGATGTAGGAGTCAGGGCCGGGGTCGCCTCGTGCCCGCCGAACGTACCCGCTCACGCAGCCGAGACTCCATCACTACAGACCGTTAATGGGACGATTGCGGTTCTCTCCCGCCCCCCTTGGCGTAACCGGTCACAAAGTGAACACGTTCGGCCTTGAACAGTCTCAACGGGTCGCCTGAACACGGCAGTTGATGGCAGATGGCCGTTGAACTACCTGCAGCCCCCCGTGCCCACTCCCTTTCACCGGCGAGACAGTCGACTTCGACTTCGACCACGCACAATTCACCGGGGCGCCGTCACCTTCGCCCGCGCGGAGGGCTCCGGCGGCATGGTGCCGGATCTGTCGGTGTTCGGGCTGCACCATCCGCCGTGCGCGCTGGATGAGTTGGAGCGGGTGACGCTGCCGCTCGGCTCCCTGGCCCTGGGGGCGGGCGGCGCGGTGCTGCCGGAGGACCCGCAGAAGCGGTTGCTCGAATCCCAGCGGGAGGCGGGGGAGGAAGGCGAAGCGGCGCAAGGGCAGCGAGGCCCGCTATGCCCGTGCCGTGCGTGAGTCCCGCGAACGGGTGGCCCGGGCACCAGCTCCCGTGGGTCTGCCGCCGGTTGCCGGCGGGCGGCCTGCGGTGCGAGGTGTGCCACCGCCCGCTGGACTCGCTGCTGGCGAGGGCCCGGCGGCACATCCTGTGCTGAAGAGGAGTCGCCTGGTTGGGCCGGTTAGGCCTCAGGGGCTCAACCAGGGCTCGTCAGGTGAGGCGAGGATCTGCTATCGCGCGAGTTGGACCTTGATCGGGGTGTTGGGGCAACGGGTGGTGTTCTCGGCGAGGGCGGCCTCTTCGCTGGGGTCGATGGTGAGCTTCCAGCGGGTTTTGATGGCGACCCACTGGCTCACGTAGTCGCATCGGTTGCCCTCGGCCGGGGGCATCCAGGTGGAGGGGTCCTGATCGGACTTGCTGCGGTTGGACTTCGCTGTGACAGCCATCAATGCTCGCTCGTCGCCGAGGTCGTTGGCGTAGGCCTGGCGCTCGGTCGCGCTCCAACCCTTGGCGCCGCTGTCCCAGGCCTCCGCGAGGGGGATGCGGTGGTCGATGTCGAGACCGGAGGGTCCTTCGATGTACTGGTCGTCGTAGGCGGAGTACCAGCGGCCGCCGGTCAGCTTGCACTTGGGGCCCTGGTCGGGGGCGGTGAGCGCCTCGGCTTTGAGGACTTCGGCCCGTGTTATCTGCACTGCCTTTAACGGTCTGAGCCACGTGTGTCATCTGTTGCGTACCCTGCCGTGCCTCACAGATATCAGCCATTGGATGAGGCACAAGAGCAACGAAGGAGTGGTAGCGCTGATGCTGCACGTAGAAAGAGCTATCTCCCCGAGTACGGGGACGGCAACCGTGTTGCTGGTCGACGACCAGACCTTCGCCATTCAGGAGGAGGCCCGCGACTACTCGCTGCATCTGCAAGGCCGGGGGCGGTCGCCCCACACGCAGCGGAACTACCTGCCGCGCATCGGCCGGTTCCTGAACTGGTGCGCCGGACGGGGTACCGACTGGAAGTCGGTGCCACTGGGGGAGCTGGCCCGGTACAAGTTCCACCTTGAGCAGACCCCGAACCTGCGGACCGGGCGCCCACTCACGGGTAAGACGGTCAACGCCCACCTGACCGCGGTCAGCGAGTTCCTGCGCTTCTGCGCAGCCGAGGGACGGATCGCTCCGAAGATCGCAACACGGCTGAGCGAGCCGAGATTCCTGCGCTACGCCCCAGCCGGCTACCAGCGCGGCGAAAACGGTGAGCACGAAAGGGTGAAAGCCCGGAACCTGAAGTCCCCGGAGATCGAAAGGCCTCCCGCCACATTCACCGCAGAGCAGTCGCAGCGGATCACCACCGCCGCCCGCACGGCACGTGACCGCTTCCTGATCGCCGTTCTCCTCGGTGGCGGACTACGGATCGGGGAGGCCCTGGGGCTGCGCCGGGAGGACATGCACCTGCTGCCTGACTCCGGTTACCTGGGCTGCGTGCACCGTGGTGCCCACCTGCATGTGCAGCCCCGGCAAGACAACAGCAACGGGGCCCGGGCGAAAAGCGGCCGCTCCCGCGTCGTCCCGCTGACACAGGTGGCGGTCTACCGTTACCGCGACCATCTCGCCGAGCGCGACGGGGTTTCCCAAGCGACCGGATCGGACTATGTGTTCGTGAACCTGGCCGGTCCGTATGCGGGGCGACCGATGACTTACTCCAACGCCAAGCAGATCATCGAGCGCATCGGCGCCCGCTGCGGGTTCCGGGCACGTCCGCACATGATGCGCCACACCGCCGCGACCGCCTGGATTCGCAGCGGCGCCGTGAACGCGTCGCTCGCGGCGGCCCACCCACCGCCTCATCCGCCGCATGCCGCCAGTGTGGACTGGGCTAGCTGGCTGCTGGCCCGGATCGATCCCAACTGGCGCTGCAACGAGTGGGATCCGGAAGGGAACATCTTCACAGGGTCGGTGGACAACCCCCTGACGGCGGCCCACCCCTGCCGGGTGGTCCGGTGCCCGGCGGTGGTGGAGTCGTTCAACAGCTTCTGTTCCGGTTGCACTCATGACCGCCGCGCGAAGGAATACCCGGCGGACTTCGCGGACACCCATGTGCCCGGCGCCCGCCGGGGCAACCAGCACAGCGGGGTCAATCACGGGATCGGCAAGACCCAGTTCACCCTCGAGTCGGTCTCGGCGGGCGTGCGGACAGAGATCCTCTACGCGCTGCAGCAGCGGGACCAGCTGGACGTCATCCTGGTGCCCGGCCGAATCCGTTGCCTCATCCCCCACTTCCCGGCTGATCTGGGCACGCTGCTGGACCTCGACCGCGGCTTCGAGCAGTCCCTGGACAAGCTCCGCCAGGCCACCCTGCGCGGTCTGCTGGACCAGCTGGCCCGGGCCCGCACCCAATACGAGGGCGCCGACCCGACAGCGGATGACGTGTGGGACTGCCATCTGGTCGGCCTGATCGCCGGTCAACGCCGCGAGTACCGCGCCACGACCGGCAACATCGACTTCACGCAGATCCGCCAGACGTGGCTACGGGAGATCGCCAAGGAGTACGGCCGGCAGGCACGCCCCACGGTGCTCGAACTGCGGGCCATCGTGCAGTCGGCGGCCATCGCCTCCATTGCACTCGCCGCGCGACCCCACCGCGAGAGCCCTGAGCGTCTGCAGCTGGCGGACATGAGCGCCGTTGTCGATGCCTTTCGCACCCTGCACCATCCGAAGACGGGCAAGCCCTACAGCAACGACCACCGCAAGGGACTGCTCGGACACTGGCGCCGGTTCCTCGACCAGTCCCGCCTCCTCGGCCTCATGGACCACGTGCCCGGCACCTTCGCCCTCTCCGCCGCCTTCCACCAGATGAAGGCCGCCGAGGAAGACGCCGAAGACAACCTCGGCCGCGCCGTCCCCGAACACATCATCGCCCAGCTCGACCACCATCTGCAGTTGATCGGCACCGGCTACGAACGCGGAGGCTGGACCACCGCGGACTACGCACAGATGTACGCCGCGTACTACCGCCTCGTGCGCGACACTGGCCGCCGCCCGGAAGAAGCCGCACGCCTGAAGCGCGGATGCGTTGAGTGGATCGACGGCACCCCCACCCTCGTCTACGACAACCTCAAACGCCGCCGCTACGGCCGCCGCCTACCCATCACCCAAGACACCGCACGCGACATCGAAGCCTGGGAAAGCAAACTGTCCGACCTGCCCGTGCGCGCGCTCGGCCGAGAATGGCTCTTCCCCGCTCCGGGGCAGAACCGCACCCGGCGCGGGCACATGGCGGCCCACCACTACTCTTCCAACATCTTCCGGACCTGGGTCGACCGCATCCCCGACCTGGTCAGCGAACGCCTCGACAACGACGGCAACCCCCTTCCGCACGACCGCGCAGACATCACCGTGTACGGACTTCGGCACGCCTACGCCCAGCGCCACGCCGATGCCGGAGTCGCCGTCGACTACCTGCGCGAGCTGATGGACCTCGATACCACCATGGGCTACTACACGGTATCTCTGGAGCGCAAACGCAAGGCCGTCGAGACGGTCGCCCGGCTGACCGTCGACCGCCACGGCCAGCCCCGCGGCCTCAACACCGCCCTGGCCTACGAGGGCCAGACCGTCGCCGTCCCCTACGGCGGCTGCAGCGAACCGAGCAACGTCAAAGCCGGCGGACAACACTGCCGCATCCGCTTCCAGTGCGCCGGCTGCGACTTCTACCGTCCCGATCCCTCCTACCTGCCGGCCATGGAGCAGCAGGTCGCCGAACTGCGAGCCGACAAGGAAGCAGCACTGGTCATGGGGGCCGCCGACTGGATCATCCGCAACTTCGACGACCAACTCCACGGCTACACCACATCGCTCGACCAGATGCGCCGCACCCTGGACGCCATGGACCCGACGCAGCAGGCCGCCGTGGAAGAGGCCTCCCGGGAACTGCGCAAGGCCCGTTCCGCCGCCTTCATTCCCCTGGACACCCTAGGCCGACGGAGGCGGCCATGAACGGCACCACGGCATCCCGCGACGCGCGCGTGGCGCAGCTGCGCCGGGCCCGCCAGCTGGACAGCGCAGCCAAGACGGCCCGCGCCACCGCAGCCGCCCGTGACCTCCTCACCGCAGGACAGCGCATCACCTTCGCCCGCATCGCCCGGGAAGCGAACGTCTCGACGTGGTTCGTCTACAACAGCCCCACGGTCAAGGCTGCAATCCAGAACGCCATGAACACCCAGGCAGAGCACGGCACCACCGCCGCGGCAGTGCCCCACAGCGAACGCGCCACCCCCGCCAGCCTGCGCACCGACCTGGCCCTCGCCCGTGAAGAGATCAACGACCTGAAGCAGGAACGCAACACACTCAAACACCGCATCCAGCTGGCCCTCGGCACCCAGATCGACAACGTGCCCCAGGCCGAGCTGCTCACGCGGATCCAAGGCCTGGAGCAACAGAACGCAACGCTGACCGCGGATCTCGCCGAGTCGAACAGCCGGGCCGCGGAGCTCTCCCGCAACCTTGCAGAGACACAACAGACCGTCGAATCGCTCCGGATCGCACTACGCAAGACCATCCGTGCAGTTCCCAGCTCCAGCTCATGATGAACACCGTGGCAGGCAGCGTGTCATCTGCCCTACTACAGCCACCAACGCCGCGCCTGGACGGCAGGTCACAGATGGGCCTGGACTCATGATCCACCGGGCTCCGGCGGAGCTTCCCGCATCCACGGCGGTACATCGTGCCCCGTGACAGCCCGCAACTCCTTGGCTACACCCGAAGGATCCCCGGCATAGGCGACGCGCAAGTAAAGAATGATCGTTTCGCCGATCTCCTGTACGTACACAGGGAGGTCACGAATTAGCACCAACGCCTCGACTAGCGGCGCGACACTCTCACGGAATCCAGACCGCGCAAGCTGTACCTGGCCGCAGGTAGTAAGGCTGCGAACGAGGTTGGGGAGGTGGGCATCGCGGTTGTCTTCGGCGAGTTCTTGGTAGTAGCGGACGGCTTCTTCGGAGACCGCCATCGCCGCCTCCCGCCGACCCACCTCCGCCAGGAGGGCTGCGTGGTTGTTCAACGACATCGCAAGGTCGGGTAGGTAGGCGTCCCGGTTGCCGTCGGCGAGTTCTTGGTAGTAGCGGACGGCTTCTTCGGAGACCGGCATCGCCGCCTCCCGCCGACCCACCTCCGACAGGAGGCCTGCGTAGTTGTTTAGCGCCCCTGCGAGGTCGGGAAGGTAGGCGTCCCGGTTGCCGTCGGCGAGTTCGCGGCGCAGGCGGACGGCTTCTTCGGAGACCGGCATCGCCGCCTCCCGCCGACCCACCTCCGCCAACCGGACCGCGTGGTTGTTCAACGACATCGCAAGGTCGGGAAGGTAGGCGTCCCGGTTGCCGTCGGCGAGTTCGCGGCGGAGGCGGACGGCTTCTTCGGAGACCGGCATCGCCGCCTCCCGGCGACCCACCGACGCCAGGAGGGCTGCGTGGTTGTTCAACGACGTCGCGAGGGTGGGAAGGTAGGCGTCCCGGTTGCCGTCGGCGAGTTCTTGGTAGTAGCGGACGGCTTCTTCGGAGACCGGCACCGCCGCCTCCCGCCGACCCACCGACGCCAGGAGGGCTGCGTGGTTGTTCAACGACATCGCGAGGGTGGGAAGGTAGGCGTCCCGGTTGCCGTCGGCGAGTTCGCGGCGCAGGCGGACGGCTTCTTCGGAGACCGGCACCGCCGCCTCCCGCCGACCCACCTCCGCCAACCGGAGTGCGTGGTTGTTCAACGACGTCGCGAGGGTGGGAAGGTAGGCGTCCCGGTTGCCGTCGGCGAGTTCTTCGTAGTAGCGGACGGCTTCTTCGGAGACCGGCACCGCCGCCTCCCGCCGACCCACCGACGCCAGGAGGGCTGCGTGGTTGTTCAACGACATCGCGAGGGTGGGAAGGTAGGCGTCCCGGTTGCCGTCGGCGAGTTCGCGGCGCAGGCGGACGGCTTCTTCGGAGACCGGCACCGCCGCCTCCCGCCGACCCACCTCCGACAGGAGGCCTGCGTAGTTGTGCAACGACATCGCGAGGGTGGGAAGGTAGGCGTCCCGGTTGCCGTCGGCGAGTTCTTCGTAGTAGCGGACGGCTTCTTCGGAGACCGGCACCGCCGCCTCCCGCCGACCCACCT
>NZ_JBICXP010000008.1:0-28131 GCF_043200355.1 Streptomyces sp. NPDC048436 | reverse complement strand
CGGACGGCTTCTTCGGAGACCGGCATCGCCGCCTCCCGCCGACCCACCTCCGCCAACCGGACCGCGTGGTTGTTCAACGACATCGCAAGGTCGGGTAGGTAGGCGCCCCGGTTATCCCGGGCAAGATGGGCGAATAGTTCGGTGAGGATCTCGGTGACGGCAGCGCTGAAGAACGCCAGGCTGACCGATGTTCTGGGCAGGATGGCGCTGGCGCGCCATACCTGAGTGGGCAACGCCGATGGATCATCCTTGGCCAGTTGGTGCAAGCTGTCCAGCAGCAGCCTGCGGTGGCCGGGCACGGTGGCGAGGAGCGGTGCGGCGGCGGCGAACGGATCGGGGCATCCTGTGATCAATTGTGTGATGCCCTGGCCGACCACATCGTGGAATGGCCGGTGTGCAGCGGTGCGTACCAGGGCGAACAGCACTGACTGGGCGCTCTGTAATTCCCCTGTCAGCGTCCCAATCTGGGGCAGCAGAGCGGCGTGGACTTGGTCGTTGAAGTGGTTGGTGTCGGTCAGGATTCCTCCGAGGAGGTGCTCGGCCAGCCGGTCGGGCTGTATCGGGCCGGTCGCGAGACGTTGGCCAGGCGGCGGTGGATAGAGGGTGCCGAGCCAGTCGACGACGTCGTCCGCGTGGTCATGGGTCGCCAGCTCGCCCACTCGCCGGGCGGTGTACGGGTCGCACGGGCCCAGCAGAATTGCTCCCGCCAGCGCCCGGTCCAGTGCTTGGAGCGCCTGCCTGCGACGCCGGTTGGTGGCCGTGGCCGTGGACAGCACTCCTGCAGCGAGCAGGCCTTTGCCTGCTGCGGTACGGCGCAGGTAGTCACGTTCGTGCTCCACCAGCCGACGCTCCGGGCTCTCGTCCGTCACCCGCGTGACGCCGCTGGCGCTCTGCAGCAGGTCCAGCAGGGCGATCATCTGCGATGTGAGTGCATTGCCGTCGCCGATGAAGGCCGGCGGGTCGGACATCAGCCGGTTTGCCAGCGCCGACCATGGCGCTACTGGCGCCTGGCCGATCGGCGGTTGGGGAAGATGTTCCAGTGCTCCGGCCAGCTCGGCGACCGCGGCGGTGTAGGCCTCGTGCTGTGCTGCGTCACCGGTGCTGAGCGCCTCCAGAGGCAGACTGCTTGCCGCGGGCCCGAGCAGCGCTGTCAGGTCCTGCCACCACGCCCCCCGGGCCCTGGACAACAGCAGCACACGCACCGGGCGCTGCCCTGGACGCTCGGCCAGAGCGCTCACCAGAGTGTCGACGAATACCGGGTGGACCTCGGCGTAGTCACACACCACCAAGGCCGCAACCGTGGAGTCCGCCAACTGCTCGGCCAGCAACCGCGCGCTCGCTTCCTGTTGCCTCTCGTGCAGCAGACCCCGGGCGGCCCTCTCGTCCACAGCACGGGCCGGTTCGGTCAGCCCGGCCACCCAGCCTGCCTCCCTGCTGGCCTGGCAGAACCTACGTGCCAGACGGCTCTTGCCCTGCCCGCCTTCACCGGTCACCAGCTTGACCGACACGCTGGGCCCGTCATCGCGCCATGCGGTCAGCTCCGTCAACTCACCATGCCGGCCGTGGAAAGCGACGGCCTCGGCTGCTGCTGCGAGCAGGGACCCGGGTGTACGCGCCGTCACCGGCGCCATACGGCAATCAAGTGAGCCGGCTAACTCCACCGGCTCGACCAGGGGGAGCGCCCCCGTCTGTTTCCGGACCAGCTCCACGAAACGCGGCTCCCTGGCGAAGCGCCACACCGCTGTCGCGTGCAGTCGGCGGTTCTCGAACTGCTCATCATCTTTGACAACAACTCCGACGAGCAGCCCCTGACAGAACACCGCTGCCCCCGACACCCCGTCCCAGGCACGCTCACCGGACGCCCGAAGACGCGGCCCGGCAATCTGGTCCAGGACGAACGCACCCCCCACCCCGGTGGCCAGCGGCGGAATCGTGCCACCCAACTGCTCCACCCCCCGCACACTGTCCTCGTACTCGGCCAGCAGCGGAAATCCCATCCCCGTGTACTCCAGCGGCCGTGTGCCCACCGGCTGCCCCCAGCGCACCGGTTGCTCACGTTCCACCGGCCGGTCGAGCTCCAGCAACGCCACATCCCACGCCCCAGGGCCCGTGACCGGGTCTCCACCAACGGCTGGCCAGCACACCCGTGCCCCCACCCGCGTCGGCGCATTATGGCCAATGTGCCCGATACGCACCTCGATCCGCGGCCATACCTCGCCCCCGCGAGCAATCACATGGTGCGCGGTCAGCACCAGCCGCGGCCCGACCAGATAGCCGGAGCCACAGCTCTCCGCCCGCGCATCCGTGCCCGCCCGGATGTCCGCCAGCCGCAGCGCGTCCATCTCACTCGCCCTCGTCCCAATCCCGCCCCTGCCCCCGCTTCACCTGCGCTGTACGCCCGCCCAACGCCTCGTCGCGCACATTGAGCTTGAGCGTCAGCCGATGCGTGTGCGCGCTGCCCAGCTTGGCCCCGGCACCAACCGACACCACCCCGAACGACACCTTCGCTTCCGGCCCCCCTTCCTCCCGCAACTCCACCAACAACTCCACCTCCACCTCGGCGATCTCAAACCGCAACTGCTGGTGCGCTCCCGCGTCCTGGACGTCGCCCAACTCGCGCCGCAACTGCTCGATCGTCTGCGCCAACCCGATACGCCCCACCCGCGTCCCCCCTTCCCAACCCGCATGCCCGCCCCTTGGGGCAGGAGTTGGCAGCGAGCGAACCCACACACCGCATCACCCGAGACAAGCCCATCTGAGCTACTACGGTCGTCGGCCCACCCGTTGGCAAACCCGCTAGACACAGCTGTAATCCATCAACCCAGATCGGCCTGAATCCGACAAGAGGTGCGAGCGGCACAAGCTGGCTGCGCTCCCTCTGAGTGCCCCAGCAAGTCGCCCGCCAATTGCCCTAGGCCACAACGACGCTTCGTGACTCACGTACCTCAAAAGGCCGGGCTGCCATACAGTGACACTGCGACAACGGCTGCACCGCACAGCTCACCCGCGGAGTTCAGATAATGCGGGTGGTGCAGCCGTCCTGGTCGGCGTCCACCCAGTGCTTGAAGCTCGTGCGCTGGTAGCCGGTGCGGTCCTCGTCCTTGACGGTCAAAGACTTGAGCGCGGCCTGGAGCGGCTGGGTGACGGTCTCGCCGGCCCTGGGCACCGGGTGCGGACTGTCGGCGGGGGCGGCGGCATGGGCGGCGGCCGGGAGGGTCAGGGCTGCCGCGGCGGTGAGTAGAATGGCAGTGGGGGCGATGACGGGCACGGGTCTCCTTGAAGATCACAAAGCGTTCGTGCTCTTCGTAGCGAGTCGGTGAACCCGACGTGCCGTGCACGGTGTTGGTGTCACCCGCGTGAGGGGTAAGTCAGATCGGTGCGCAACGGCGCCCCGTCAGAAGGCATAGGCTCTGATGCGGGACTGTCTGCGGGCACTTCTTCTCAGGTATCCCGTGGGGGTGAACTCGCCTGCCGGGACGAACCGGGCCCGGGGTCGCATGCGTCGGCAGGTGCATGAGTCACACTGCGCATCTGACCCAGCCGGGCCTGGCCCGCATCACGATCCACTCGGCGGACGCCGAGACGGTCAACGCCGTGGCGTATGCGATCGCCGCGCATCTGAATGCCACCGGGCCCAGCCAGCCCTACCGGATTCCCGGTGAGGACGGGGTGTGTGTCAGCCAGTACGGATACGCCCAACCACCGCCCGCGGAAGGGGATCAGCCGGTGCGGCACACCGTTAGCGGGTTGTGACTGCGCAGGGGTGTGCCAGTCGTTGAACGTGTTGTGCACGTGGGCCCGGGGTGAGACGTCTCCTCCGGGCCCACGATGGTTTTCCGCATGCGTCGGCTGTCCGGCAAGGCGCAGTCTTCCGCAGGCCCGGCCCCGTTCCTGCGCTCTGCCCCCCTTGACTTGCTCCGAGCTGACCGCAAACACAGGAGGGCTTACTTTAGAACTTGTTGTAAAGTTGCGCCCAGTGTGGTAACTTTACAACAAGTTAAGAAGTAGCTGGAGGGTGACCGGGTGCTGCAGATCCAGATCGGTGCCGAGCGCGCCGCGGATGCGGGTGACCCGCTGGGGCGAGCCGTCCTCGGCTGGCGTCCCGGCATGAGTGCGGCCGAGGCCTGGGAAGCCGGGCGCGGCATCTGGAAGTTCAACGCAGACCGGGCTCTCTCGCAGGACGAGGTGCAGATCATCAACACCGCAGGCACCGTGCTCGCGGTCGCGAAGATCACCGGGATCAGCAAGCACGGTGCCCGCTACGCCCTGGAAGGCAAGCTCCTGCACGACGACCTGCGGATCGGCCGGCCCACCCCCTGCCCGCATCTGTCCCGCAATCCCGTCACCTACATCTGAACGGCCCGCTTCGGTGAGCGACTTCCACGCACCCGGCTCGCGTACGGCATCCCCCAAGGGAGAAGACACGGTGGACAGCGAGAACACACCGACAGCGAAGCCCGCACCCCGCAAACTGGCATCCCTGGGGGGCAAGGTCGGTGACGTCCTCGCGCCCGCCGTACACGGCCAAATCTTCGGGCTGCGGGACCTGGACGCGGCCACCGGCGGACTACAGGTAGGACAGCTGACCCTGGTGGCCGCGGCCCCCGGCACGGGCGGCAGCCTCCTTGCTCTGGCCGCGGCCCGCCATACGGCGCTCATCAAAGGCAGGCCCGTGCTGTATGCGGCCGCGGGTCTGACGACCGACGTCGTCACACGCTGGATCATCGCCGCGGAGGCAGGAGTTGACCTGCGCAGGCTGCGCTCGGGAACCCTCACCGCACCCGAACAGCAAGCCGCCGACACAGCCGGCGCCCGCCTCAGCCAGCAGGCCCGACTGTTCTTCGACGACGGCGTCGGCCTGACCGCCGAAGCCATCGCGCAGACCGCACCCTACGTGGACGCTCTCGCCTTGGTCGTCGTGGACCGCCTGCACCACCAAGCCGACCCGCACATCCCGCTCTCCGGGAGCCAGGTGCCGCCCGCCGTACGCGCCTTGACGCACCTGGCCCGCCAGCTGCACGTGCCGGTCATTGCCGTTTTGAACACCGATGACGCCGAGGCCGTGCGCGGCCTGGACGCGGACGTGACCCTCACCCTGGCCGCCGCTGACGGCGAAGGAATCGCTGAGGTCACCGTCGCCGAGCGGGACTTCGGACAGACCACAATCCGCCTGCGGGCCGACCTGAATCGCGCCCGCTTCACCGACGCCCCCGCGCCGCCCGCACCCACGCCGGCCGCGTCTTCTACGCCGAACACGGGCGTCACCACCCCGCCAGCCACCGACCCGCTCACCGCTATCGAGCAGGAACTGGCCGAGGCCGCTCTGCCCTTCACGTCCGGCGCCGCCCGGGGCCTGCCTGCCGATGCCCTGCAGCTCCTGGCCGACCACCGCGACGCGGTGCTCAAGAAAGAGACGGAAAGGCTGCCGGACCTGCGTGCTTACACCGCTGCCCTGGCATCCGCCGCCGGTCTCATTCTCCCCGACACCTGTGAGGGACAGCGGCTGCGCGCCGCACTGGATGCCTTCGCCACAGCCCACCGCGCCAACAGCACCCCGGCCCCTGTCACCGGAGACGAAGCAGAGACAGAGACCGGCCAGGATGCCCCCGCCGACGCCCTGACGCAAGACGCCGAGGGCAGCGACCTGGTGGCTGCAGACCAGGCCTCACCCATGCGGGACCAGGAGCCGACCCCGGCGGGGCAGGAACAGGATCTGCAGCCCGGTGACGAGGACGAGGAGCCCGAAGGTTCACCGTTCCCCGCGCTGCGCCTCCTCAAGGAAGCCGTCGGCCGCTCGAAGATGCACCCGATCCCGGTGATCCGCAAAGGTGAGCGGGACACCGAGCCGTGGACCCTGTTCAACGAGGTCATGGACGGTGAGCCGCGCTGGGTGCATCCCGAGGTGGAGAGCGTGCGCACCCGGGGCGGCAAGCGCCGTCAGCTGATCGTGCCCGACAGCTTCGGCCCCGGACAGTTCTGCACCATCGACCGTAACGGCTCCTACCCCTCCGCCTGCTCCGCCGTCACCCTGGCCCCCAACAAACTCCTGCCGACCGGAGCTTTGGACCAGCGCGCCAAGGACCAGGCAGGACTCTTCCAGATCGACCTGCCTGCCTGGGGCCACGCGAACATGCCCCACCCGCTGGGACGCCTGGCCGAACGCCCGGACGGCCAGGGCCGCGTGCAGGTGACCACTCCGCACATGGAGCTGTTGGAAAAGCTGATCGGCCAAGGGCACATCACGGAGCCGCTGCGCATCCACGACTCTTACACCGGCCGCGCCAACAACAGCCTCCTCAAGCCCTTCTATCAGGAGGCGAAGCAGGCCCGCACCGAGCTGATCGATGCGGGCGGGGAGCCATACATCGAGTACAAGCGGCGCCTGTCGATCGCGCTGCGTCTGCTGTGGCCCAAGGGAGAGCATCTGAACTCCCCGTTCTGGCGTCCCGACTGGCGCCTGAGCATGGTCGCCGAAGCCTCCGTACGCCACTGGGTCAAGGCCTGGGGGGCCGTCCAGGATGGACACACCCTGATCGCCCTGCGCAACGTCGATGAGGCCGTGTTCTGGACCCCGGACGGCACCGCACCCGCCACCTACAAGGTCGGCACCGGTTTCGGCGAGGTCAAGGTCAAGCAGGGGGGTGAGGACTGATGCCCCAGGGCCAGGGAAACACCCTGGGCGCAGCCCTCAACAGCCTGCTCGCCGCCTTCGGCGTCCAGCCCAAGTCACGCCTGTCCTCCTACAAGGCCAAGACCTGGCACGCCCAGCTCGTCCACCTCACCCAGACTCACCGCGGCTACGCGGCCCTCGAGGATGCCGGGCTCCACATCACCCACGCCACCCTCATGAAGTGGCTGGCCGACGACGAATACAACGTGCGCCGCAGCTATCGCGACCTCATCGCGCAGGCCTACGAAGCAGCCGCAATCATCCCTCCAGACCCGATCCCGCAGGCCTTCAAGGACCACCAGTTCGAGATCCGGGGCGTCGTCAAGACTGGCGCCGACGAACGCGACCGCGGCGCCGGCGGCAGCGCGCCGTTGCGCATCGACGGTCGCAACGGCCACTGGGCCTCCATCGAGGCAATGTGGCGCGAAGGGGAACTTGGCGATGGCGAGTTCGAGGACGACTTTATCGATTTCGTCATCTGCGACGATATCGGCGAAGGCACCGACGGCTGGGACTTCCCCGGCGGCGCCTACACCGTCACCTGAGGTGCCGCGCGGGAGAGCCGCGGGCCTGCGGCCGCTGTCCTGGGAGGCGGGGGCCGAAGGCGGACCCCTTCCCCCCGGAACGCGTTGTCCGGCCCGCTCTACGTGATCAGAGCCGGTGGAGGGGAGCCGTGCTGTCGACCCAGTGCCAATTCTGTGGCTGCCACTGCTTCTTGAGGGCGGTGCGTTCCTTGGCGTAGGAGCGCAGCGCATCCTCCACGACCTCGCCGAGGTCACCGAGGGCGGCGGGGCAGGGGATGCGGAGCAACAGGTGCTGCGTGCGATGCACGAGGATCAGCTCGCCCGCCGGGGCGCAGTCCATGAGCGTGAAGTGCTTGAGGAGCTTGTACCTCTTATCCTCCAGGTCCAGGCGCTGAGCGCGGATTCCGTTGGCCGACCAGGCGAACAGACCGTACCGGTTGAGGTGGTAGATCCGTTCGCGTATCGGGTCGGCGGCGATTTCGAAGCAGAAGCCGGTGAAGGGGCTGTCGCGGTCTAGGTGCATGCCGCCCAACTGACCGACGATTTTACCTTGGTCGCTGACCAGGACGAAGGCGAACCGTTGGCCGCGGCTGCCGCCCCGGTAGATGTGGCCGTAGACGGGGATGACGAACAGGTCCTCGCGCACCACCGCGGGCCGCCCGAGCCGGGCATCGTCCCAGGCCCACCGTGGAGCGGTCTGCTCGAGTTCGGTGAGGTGCTCGGTCAGTGAGGGCCGCGGCCGGTGGTCCATGCCCACCGGCTCGCCGTTGAACAGAAGGTCGGGCCGAAGGTCGGCTTCTGTCTGCTTGACGGGTTGCGCCTCCATGGAGGCAAGGGCCCGCAGAGTTGGTTTTGAGGTCGGGATAAGGGGCTGGTCGGTGATCGAGACGATGTTGTCGAGCGGACTGCCGTAGTTGTAGACCCCGAACTCGCCCGCCGTACACAGCAGCCGACCGGCGGGGGTTGTGCTGATCCAGGAGGCGAACGCGTCGCGCGGCCCGTCCTCGTGCTGGCTGTGGGTAGCTTTGTAATGCGCGGTCACCGCTGTGAGGTCTGCGGTGATCAGATGGGTCTGGTCTGCCCAACCGGTGGCCGCGAGCGTCCCGTCGGGCAGGACGCACAGTCCGCTGGCCCCCCACAGTTCTTCGCCCAGCCCCGTCGTGGGGCCGCCCAGTGTCGTGTCTTGGCGCACGAGATCGCTCTGCCCGGAGACAGCGGTGGCCAAAGGTGTGCCGTCCGGGGCGTACCGGGTCACTAGCGCGTAGCCGAAGTTGCCCTTCGCCGGGTCGGCTTCATCGTCTGCCACCCCGTAGGTAAAGCGGCTGGTGCTGTAGAGGGTGTAGATCTCGCCGCAGGGCGTGGCGGCGACGTCTTTGACCGTCAAGCCCAGGCCGTTGGAGCTCTTTACTTCCAGGTCGACGGCGTGGTGTTCGATGAGCGCGGAGGGCAGCGGCACGGGTATGGCGTGAGTCATCACACCATTCTCACCGGCACCACTGACAACACCCGTTCACCCACATCCTCACGACCGATGCCTGTCGACGACAGCGATCAGGTGGTCCGGCGGAGCCATTCCTCGGCTTCGCCCGTCAGAGGCGCCCGCGCAGCCCATTCCACATCCCGGGGGAGTGGCTGCCGCGTACAGGCGTCGCATCAGCAAGTGAGCTGAGGGGGCCAGTTGGTTCCTACGAGCGTCTATGCCGAGACGGGCCAGGGGGGGCGAGCGGGACGCGAGAACTCCAGCCTCAACGACCTGCCCCTCAACGACAAAGCCGTCCACCACGCCCGCAGCAACATTCTGCTGGGGATCATGGCCCCCGGCTACAACCACCGGCACCCGATGCTGCGCGAGTTCATCAAAACCCACCAGCTCGACAAGCTCCTCAGGCCGTTCGGCTCCCGGGACCCCATGACCTCGGTCATCCAGACTCGCCAAAACCTCTACCTGCGACTGTTCGAGCACATCTGGGGCCCCAAACGGCTGGGCCTGCCAGTCGACGTGCCGCCCGAGCTGGACGGCTCCGCACAATCCGCCATCTCTACACGCCAACTGGTACCGCGGCGCAGACCGGGCGGCCGACGCACGGACGTCGCCAAAATGATCCAGGCTCAGGTCTTGAAGGCCGGCACCCGGATCGTCCTCACCTACCGCTCCGGCGAGCACTGGGCCACCATCGACGAAGACGGGGGCATCATCCTCGCGGCGACCGGAGGAACCCCCTACGGTCGAGTCGACGAGGCTGGCGCAGTCGCCCGAGGCACCAAGACCTGTCAGGGCATGAACGAATGGCACGTCGAGGACGAGACCGGAGCGCGCACCAGCCTGAGAACTCTGCGTGACCGTGCGGCAGACGCCGGTCTCCTATAACGAGCAACAGAAAACAGAAGGAGCCCGAGCACCACTTCTAGAAGGCAACAAACTGCTGTTGAGCCGAAACCCGTGCCCCCCGCACCACCCGGCGGGGAGGCGAGTTCTGCTTCAGAGAGTGCGGTGGACGGTCGGCTGCTGTGCGATCAATTCGCTGGACGGGACGGCCTCTTCGGAGAGTGGTCGTGGTGGTGGGTGGCCTTGGATTCGGGCTTGCTGGTGGGCGGGGCTACTCTGGCGTTCTTCGTTACCGGGTTGGGGGTTGGGGTGAGCCGTGCACGTGTTGCCGTTGGGCTTTGTGCGGTGGCCGTGGGCGTGGCGTGGATGTTCGGCGGGGCGGGCGCGCTTCAGTCCAGTGTCCGGGCGGTGGGGGAGATCGTGCCGTACGTGGCGATCGCCGTGGGGTGTTTCGCCTTGTTGCGGGCGGTGGTGCCGCAGGGCTACCTGGTGGGCCCGTTTGTGTTCATTCTGGGCGGTGTTGCATGGCTTGCTACCGCGACGGGTTACCTGTCCGGCCGGGTGGGCAGCCATGTTATTCCTCTTCTTGTGGTTACGGCGGGCGCGGGGGTGGCGCTGAGCAGACCGCGGCTCGGTCCCGGACGGGTGATGGTGCCGATTGTGCGCTTTCAAAGTCTGCTGGTTCCGGTGCGCGAGCGTGTGGAGGAGTCGAGGACGCTACAGAAGGTCGTGATCCGGTCCGTCTTCGGCTACGCGAGGATCGACGTCTCCCGCATCCTGGTCGACTCCCGGGGCGACTTGGACGACACCTCCCCCTGGCTGGTGGATGTCGATGTGTCCGTCCTGTTCGGCAGGGTGGAACTCCTGGTCGGGCAGGACTGTGCGGTGGTGCCGGGGAAGCTGGGGCAGGCCTACGGGGTAATCCTGGAGGAGGCGGCCGTCAGCGTGCTGGCCTCGGCGCGCACGGGCGATGACAAGAAGAACGACTCGGCGCGGGACATGCGCCTGAACGTCTTGGGACTGGGCGGCGCTGTCTCAGTTCGACCCGCTTTGGCTCTCCCGGCCGGCTGAGCAGCAGCGGCACGGCTCGGGATGGTCGAACTGTCGCTCGGCTAAGCCGTTGCTTGCGTCTCCTAGCGCCTTCGTGCCGGCATTGGCGGGATTCAGCTTGGGATCGTGCAGGAAGCTATTGAGCTGCTTGTTCAGCATCAGTTCCTGCGCGGCGTTCGGGGGAAGCTTGTAGTGGAATGCTGCGGCGAGATCGAAGCGGTGCAGGTCGAACGCGGCCATGAGAATCAGTTTGTGTTCGCGTGAGGCACTGGCGGCACCTCGGTAGGCGACGGTGGCCAAGGCGGCAGCGAGCGGTGCGGCCAGCGACCACATGTCCAAGCGCAGGGTCAACGGCAGGGATGCCAACGCGATCAGGCCGAAGCACACGGTGAGCGAGGCGCTGACCGTGATGAGGTCGAGCTGCCGTTTGATCGCCAACTGCATCGGTGCGGAGACCGTGGGGAACATGCGCGGGTAGGCGAGCCGGACGTCCAGCCCATAGCGGTGTCCGGCGACGTACTCGGCGTCGCGCAGGATGTTGCCGAGCAGGGTCGGCATGATATCCACGTCACGCTCGGGATAGTCCTGGAACGCGGCGGTGGCCTGTTCCCGGATACGGCCGGCCCGAGCTCTTGCCCGCTGCCGGAGCGCCAGCTCAGACAGCGTGGCCCGGCCCGCGCGTGACGCCGTGCCGCGCTGCGCCGCAGCCGAGCGCTGCAGCGAGGCGTTGTCCCTGCGCCTGCGGTGTCGCTCGGCAGCCAGTGCGCGGAGTTCACCGACTGGGGCGGCGGCGCTCCAGTACCCCTCGAGGACCTGGACGAGCCCGACCTCGAAGGGGCGCAGCAGGACGCCGCCGAGAAAGGCGCCGAAGGTGAACAGGACGGCGGCGGCCGCGTCTTCCTTCCCGGGAAGAATCGCGCTAAAGTCCGGCGGCGCCTGCAGGTCGTACAGGTGGGCGCGCGATATCACCGCGATCACCGTGACCACGAGAACGCCTGGCAGCACATTCAGCAAACTGAAGCTGCTGCCGAAACTCTTCGTACTCGCCTTGATCAGGTCACCCAGCATCCCGCTCATCTCCTATGCGGAAACCGCGCGGGCCATGGCCCGGTGCGTGTCATCGCCGTGGTCCTCACTCGTGCACCGAAGATTGGCGGCGTCCTGATCGCGACGCTCGGCCGGCCCTCCGCAGAATCTGCCTGGGCAGATGTAGAGGTAGCACTCGGCGCGGGTCTGCTGGTAGTCGGCATCGACGGTGACCTCGTCCTTCTTGAAGTGAAAGACGGCGCGGTCCTCAGGCGGATGATCACACTGCTGCGCCGCCCGGCCCGGCGTATTTATGTGCCATGTGCGGGTCACATTGAGAGCGCAATCCGGCACCGGGCAGTAGTACACGTACTGCTCAGGCAGGCCGTCCCCGGGCAACACACCTCCCAGAGAACCCAGGTGATCGTTACGATCGGTGACGAGCACCCGTTCAAGCGCCAACAGGTGCCAGCCCAGCGCCAGCCATCTGCGTCTCTTGCCCCTGCACTGCATGGCTGCCCCCCGGGATGAGGATTCGAGTATGCCGCGCTGATTGCCCCGTCTCCAGAGCGGAACGGCAGCAGACCGATGGCATGTCACGCTGCAGACCATGAGGACGAGGGCGCGGACCCGGAGAGCCTGCGCCAGGAACTGGCAGGCGTGCAGCAGGCAGTGGTGATGGTGGTCGGCTATTCACGGTGGATCACCGCCCGGATGCTGCCGTCGCGGTCGGCGGCTGACCTGATCGCCGGGCACTGGCGGCTGCTGACCGACCTCGGAGCCGTCCCGAGGGTGCTGGTCTGGGACAACGAGGGAGCTGTCGGCTCCTGGCGGTCCGGCGGCCCACGACTCACCGCCTTCGCCGGGCTGTTGGGGGTGAAGTTCGTGCTCTGCAAGCCGCGGGATCCCGAGGCTAAGGGTCTGGTCGAGCGGGCGAACGGCTATCTGGAGACATCGTTCTTGCCGGGGCGGGTGTTCACCTCGGCCGCGGACTTCAACGTCCAGCTGGCCGACTGGCTCACCAAGGCCAACCGGCGCGTCCATCGCACTTTGCAGGCACGGCCCTCCGACCGGCTCGAGGCCGACCGGTCTCGGATGCTGTCGCTGCCGCCCATCGCCCCGCCGGGCTGGTGGAAGACATCACTCAGGTTGCCCAGGGACCACTATGTCCGCCTGGACACCTGTGACTACTCCGTCCACCCGCTGGCCATCGGCCGACGAGTCGAGGTCGCTGCCGACCTGGAACAGGTCCTGGTGACCTGCGACGGCGTCGAAGTCGCCCGGCATGCCCGTAGTTGGGCTCGTCACCAGACGATCACCAATCCCGATCACGCCGCCGCTGCCGCGGCAGGCCGCAGGAAGGCCGCCACGAAGCAGGCCCCCGCGGACTTCACGGAGGTCGAAGAGCGATCGCTCGACTCCTATGACCGCATCTTCGGCGTTATCGACGGCGGACTGACCACCGGTGAAGGGGCAGCGTGATGAGCTCGAGCAACACAAAGCAGACAGGCAGCAACCGCGACGTCACCTCCGAACTCATCTACCTCACCAAGGCGTTGAAGGCTCCTGCGCTGCGAGATGCGGCCGCCCGGCTCGCCGAACGGGCCCGCTCGGAAGAGTGGAGCCATGAGGAGTATCTGGCCGCCTGCCTGCAGCGAGAGGTCGCTGCCCGCGACTCCCACGGCGCCGAGGGCCGCATTCGCGCGGCCCGTTTCCCTTCCCGCAAGTCGCTCGAGGACTTCGACTTCGATCACCAGCGGTCGGTCAAACGCGAGGTCATCTCTCACCTCGGGACACTCGATTTCGTCGTCGGGAAGGAGAACATGATCTTCCTGGGGCTCGGAACCGGCAAAACCCACCTGGCAACCGGGCTTGGAGTCCGAGCCTGTCAGGCCGGTCACAGGGTCGCGTTCGCAACCGCCGCCCAGTGGGTCACCCGCCTCGCCGAGGCCCACGCGGCCGGCCGGCTCAGCGACGAGCTCATCCGCCTCGGCCGGATCCCGCTGATCGTGGTCGACGAGGTGGGATACATCCCGTTCGAGCCCGAGGTCGCGAACCTGTTCTTCCAGTTCATCTCAGGCAGATACGAACGCGTGTCCGTGAACGTCACGAGCGACAAGCCCTTCGGACGCTGGGGCGAGGTCTTCGGCGACGACACCGTTGCCGCCGCCATGATCGACCGCCTCGTCCACCGCGCTGAGTGGTCTCTCTCGAGGGCGACAGCTACCGCATGCGCGGACGCGACCTCGGACGGGTTGCCGCAGCCAACACCGGGGAATGACCGACATCAACTGACCAGATGGGGGTCACTTTTCAACCGCCGGAAATGGGTCACGATTCAAGCGTCGCCGACAAACGGCTCGGTCTCGCGTCCGAAGGTCGTGCAGAACCACCCGTACTCGACGGTCGCCAGATGTTTCGCCAGGCTCAGCAGATTCGTCCCTGATGGAGTCATCGGCCGCCGAAATGCGTCATCGTCCAGCTCTTCGAGTTTCCAGAGGACCGCATGGCGGTGCCGGTCGAGGCTGGCGTGCAGACTCTGCTTCTCACTGCCGATGAACGGACATGCTTGATCATGTGGGGAACGTAGCAGCGTGGTCTGACAACAGCTCATCTGGCCAGTGGCCGATGCCCCCGCCCCCTCACCGAACGTGACGAACGAGGTTAAGGAACAAGCTGAGCGAGGCAATCGCACGCCGACGGCGCCGAGTTGAACTCGAAGGACGAAACCGCGTACAACTGCATCAACAGGGCCTCCGGTCTCACGAGTTGGCTTGAACAACCCTCGTGCTGCACCAGAGGCCCTGCTTTCGTGCACCCACCCAGCCGAGATCACCCGGCCAGGCATCCTGTTCGACCAGAACCGTCCTCATGACCGATAGGAATACGGTTGCTGAACTTTTCCAGCCGAGCTCAGTGGGTCAATGTCAAGCTCAGTACCAGCCGGTGCAGTTCCGGTGTCCCGTGCTGTGGTTCCAGGCGCAGGCACGCATGAGGTGACCGCCGTCGTAGTACGAGGCGGTGTGCGTGTCCGTTCCGCTGGTGACCTTCACCTCGGGCAGCTTCTCCCAGGTCCTCCCGCCGTCGGACGAACGATCAGTCCATACAGCGTCGCCGACCCGTGCGTTGGTGATTCGTCCCCAGGCGCAGCGGGTGGAGGTGCTGTATCGCAGCTCGATGTTGATTGTGTCTACCTTCGCACTCTTCGCGGTGATCGGATCGGCGAACGTGCACGTACCGGCATTCGCTGGCGGGGCGACTGCGGCAGAGGCGGACGGAGCTCCGCCCAGGGCCAGCCCAATGCTGGCCCCCGTCAATCCCAGTGCTACGAGGGTCTTCTTGGCCCGGCCATTCGATCGCATCGCGGACGTCATCATCAGCGGTTCTCTCCCATCGACTGGTGCATTGGTGAGCCCAAATTGGCTT
The DNA here is from genome assembly GCF_043200355.1 of Streptomyces sp. NPDC048436. Classification (NCBI taxonomy): domain Bacteria; kingdom Bacillati; phylum Actinomycetota; class Actinomycetes; order Kitasatosporales; family Streptomycetaceae; genus Streptomyces; species Streptomyces sp. NPDC048436. The sequence goes on along the minus strand of NZ_JBICXP010000008.1, from coordinate 13,109 downwards.
GGTGAGCTGATCAGGAGGGCGTGGCCGCGCCACTCGGTCACGGCAGCGGACCCTGGCCTACTCACGGGCACGGCTTGTGCCCAGGCCGCACGCCGCCGGATCCCGGGGCGTGCCGTTCGGTTGGTTCGGTATCGAGTTCATCGGGCTGGGGGTTGTTGCACAGCCGTGTCCCGGGCGTGAAACAAAGCAGGTCACAAGCCCGGGTTGGCGAGATGGTGTCTTTCACGGTGGTGGGGCGCGTGTTGGGATGAGACGCCGCTGCTGGTCACGGGGCGGTACGGGGGAGGGAAGCGGTATGGGGCGTCCGGAGACGGACATCGATCCGGGGCTGGGTCCGGTTCAGCGGTTTGCGTTCGAGTTGCGCAAGCTGCGTCAGGAAGCAGGCGGGATTACCTACCGGCAGATGGCCCGGCAGGTGGAGGTCTCGGTCTCCACCCTGTCGAGAGCGGCCGGAGGAGAGCAACTGCCCTCCCTGACGGTGGCCTTGGCCTATGTACGGGCGTGCGGCGGCCAGGAGCAGGCGTGGGAGCAGCGCTGGCGCGAGGCGGTCACAGAGCAGGCCCGGGCGGCCGACCTCGTAGCGGACGAGACCGTCCCTTCTCCCTACCGTGGTCTGGCCCGCTTCGACGTGGGCGATGCGGAGCTGTTCTTCGGCCGGGACGAGGTGACCGACGTACTGGTCCGCACGGTCACGGAGCACCGCGTGTTTGCGGTCTTCGGGCCGTCCGGCAGCGGCAAGTCATCTCTGCTGCGGGCGGGGCTGGTCCCCCGCCTGCGCAGCCTCGACGGACCGCACCGGCCGGCGGCGGTGCGGATCCTCACCCCGGGCGAGCATCCGCTGCGCACCCACGACACGGTGTGCGTACCAGCCCCGGGCGAGGGGGATACCTGGCTGGTGGTGGACCAGTTCGAGGAGGTCTTCACCCTTTGCCGCGACACGGCAGAGCGGGTGGGCTTCCTTACCCGTCTGCTGGCCGCCGCCGAGCCCGCAAGCCGGCTGCGCGTAGTCCTCGGTGTACGCGCCGACTTCTACGGACGCTGCGCCGAGCACCGTGAGCTCGCAGACGCCCTGGCCGAGGCCAACCTGTTGGTGGGCCCGATGAGCCCGGCCGAGCTTCGCGAAGCCGTCGTCAGGCCCGCGCAGTTGGCCGGACTGATCGTCGAACGCGAGCTGACCGCCCGCCTCGTGGAGGAGACCGGCGGCGAGCCGGGTGGCCTTCCGCTGCTCTCCCACGCCCTGCGGGAGACCTGGCGGCGGCGCCGCGGCCGGGCGCTCACCATGGAGGCATACGAAACGGCGGGTGGCATGCACGGCGCCATCGCGCAGACTGCCGAGGAGATCTACACCCGGCTCTCCCCTACTCACACGGAGCTGGCCCGGCTGATCCTGCTGCGGCTGATCGCCCCCGGCGAGAGCTCCCAGGACACCCGCCGCCCGGTCGACCGCAGCGAACTCGACCTCGGCACCGCCTCCCAGGACGACATCGCCCTCGTCCTGGACCGGCTGGCCGGCGCCCGGCTGCTCACCCTCGACGAGGACACCGTCGACCTCGCCCACGAGGCCCTGATATCCGCCTGGCCCCGGCTGCTTGGGTGGATCGAGGAGACCCGTGAGCACCTGCGCGCCCACCGCCGCCTGACCGAGGCGGCTCGCGCCTGGGACGATCTCGGACGCGACCCGGGGGCCCTGTACCGCGGCACCCGCCTGGCCACCGCCGAGGAGATCTTCGCCCCGCCCGCGCATAACTTTGCCCTCACGGTGTTGGAGGCGGACTTCCTCACCGCAAGTGCCGCAGCACGTGATCAGGAGCGGCAGGCGGCGAGGCGGGCCGCACGCCGACTGCGCGCGCTTGTCGGCTCGTTGTCCGCTGTGGTGGTGCTCGCTCTGCTGGCGGGTGTCGTCGCCTGGCAGCAGAAACAGCGAAGCGACCAGCAGAAGGTCCTCACTGCGGCCCGCAAGGCCGCTACCTTGGCGAACGGCCTTCGCTCCTCTGATCCCCGCCTGGCACTCCAGCTCAGTGCCGCCGCCTGGACATTGCGCCATACTCCAGAGTCCAAGTCGGCGCTCCTGGGTGCGTTGGAGCAGCGGGAGCGGGCGAGGTTCGAGCCGTCAGTAACCGACGACCAACAGTTCTTGAGCGATGACGGACATACCCTCACCCGCATTGGGAGCAGCCGCATCACAGTGCGGGACGCAGAGACAGGCCGAGTGACGGGCACCTTTCGTGGACTGCCGCGCGACGCGGATCTCGAGACAGGCAATACTTTCGAGCACAGCCCCAACGGCAGGATGCTCGCTCTCCCCACCTTCAATGGGTTGATACGGCTGTGGGACATCCGCGCCGGACGCTACCGCGGTCCCGCCTTCGGTCCCTCCCATTCCGCCGTTGAGAACTCTGCAGAATTCAGCAAGAGCGGTCGAGCGGTGATCTTTGACCTCGGCGGCGACCTCATAGAGGTGTGGGACACGCACACTGCCCGGCAGCTGATCCGCCAATCCGTCCCGGATGACAATGCGGGGGACACGGTGGACGTGAGCGCGGACGGCCGGCTGCTGGCCCACTGCGCCAAAGACCGCCGCGTCAAGCTGTGGGATCTCAATCACAACCGCCGATTGACTTCTCAGTGGATCACGAAGGTGCCCTGCCCAACAGCCGAAGCGGGCCTACTGTTCTCCCCAGATGGACACACCCTGGCAGTGGCAGATGAGCGGGGACTGCGACGCTGGCAGCTCGCCTCCGGAAAGGAACTGCCCCGACTCCGCCAGACATCCCCAGAGCGGTATGTCTTCAGCCACGACGGGAAGTTCGTGGCAGGCGCGAGTAGGAACGAGATGCGCCTTTGGCGCCTCGACCGGTCCGCCGCCATGGTCTTCCACCACCTCCTGGCCGACGAGTACGTGTACTCCGACGACGTCGGGATCGACATGAGGTCCCAAGCGATCCGGTACGCAACAGGCGGGTCCGCTTACAACCGCTCCACTACCTCCGGTACCCGAACCGTGGTGCATACGCTCGATCTGGGCCGCTCCCTCACCCCATCCTGGGGTGCGCAACCCGTCGCGGACGCCACGTTCAGCAGGGATGGCAGCACGCTGGCCCTTGCCCGATCAGGCACCCGCACCGACCACTTCACCCTGTACGACGGGCACAGCGGCAAGACCATGACACGCCTCCCCGGGCTGGAGCGGCCCGTCCCTGCTGAGGGCGAGGCGGACCCTATTCCATTGATTTCGCTGAGTGCCGATGGGAGCCGTTTCGCCTACGGCCACGGCGAGACACCCCCCTGGGACGGCGCAGCTCGGATCCGCGTATGGGATACGAAGAGAAGCCAGCAGCTCACGTCCTTCACCCACGAGACAGACTCCGCCTTCCTGGCCATGGCACTCAGCCCGGACGGCCAGCGGGTGCTAACCACAGACGGGAACCTGTCCAACAAGGTCTGGGACGCCCGCAGCGGCGAACAGCTACGCACCCTGCCCGGCGTGAACCACGGCGGCACCACCGAGTCTCAAGAGCTCGAGACGCTCAGCGCTGACGGCACGAAGCTGCTGACAGCAACCGGTGTTTTGGTCCAGGTGTCAAACGGAAAAGCGCTGTCTGACCGTCGAGGCGTGTGCCTCGACTGCCTGTTCGCATTCAGTCAGGACGCTGCCCGTATCGCCGCGGTGGAACCCTGGGGAAAAGTATTCCTGTGGGATGGCGCACTCCGCACGCGACTGGGCGCACTGAACAGCACACTCGCCCGTTCCGCTGCCGACGAACCTGAGGAAGCGACCGCAATGGCCTTCTCTCCAGACGGTACAACCCTCGCCGTCGCCGGCAGCCAGGGCACGTTGCAACTGTGGGACGTGAGTTCACAACAGCCCCTTGGCCCCGCCCTGCCTACCCCTGGCGACAGCATCCTGGCCCTGGCCTTCAGCCCAGACAGCAGCACTCTGTACACCGCGGGTGAACATGTGCGGTGGCAGAAGTACAACATCGACCCCACCCGCGCCCTCGACAGGATCTGCGCACGCGCCGGAGCATCTTTACCCCCCAACGCGTGGGAGAGGTTCTTCCCCGACGTCCCCTACCAGCAGACTTGTTGAAGGGGAGGCGCAGCCAGGGGCTCCCCGAGCTCCGTACTTTCACCGCCCGCGCGTCATGCTGCCCTTGGCGTCATGACGGACCGCTGCGTACGGAGCGGCCTTGGGCTTCGGCTGCATCCGGGCCCTCGTCGTGCAGAGCACAACCGCCCGAACCGCGCCGCGCCTGGTGTGCGCGGCCGTCACCGGGAGCGGCGGCCGCGCCAGCACAGTTGTGGGGTGTCTGCGGCACGAACGGGGCACGGCTCAGCTGTAGGTCAGTGAGTGCGGACCGGTTCGGCGTAGGTAGTGAAGAAGCGGTCGCCGGTGAGCTTGTGGTGCGAAAGCTGTTCCCGGATGGCCTGCTCGTCCGCCCATCGGTCGGGACTGGCGGCGAGCGCGGAGGCGTAACTCGTCACGGCTTCCTTCAGCCTTTCGAACAGGGCCGGTGTGACGACGCGCATGCCCGGCACTGCGGTGGCCTTGGCGTCACTGATCCGGCTGGGATGCAGCATGACCGCCACGGCCTCGACTTCCGCGTTGTGATCGTTGAGCCAGCGGATGCTGCCGCCGAGCTGGTCCATGTCCTTCTTCGCGATGGTGCCGGTGGTGCATCCCGTCTTCAGCTCGACGACGGCCTGCTGCGTGGCCGAGAGCGCCCACAGGTTGTCCGGGCCCGTGCCGTACAGCTTTTCCGGCCGCGTGCTGGCGAACCCGAGGTGCTCGCCCAGACTCTGCCAGGATGCCTCGGCGTCATCGGAGCGCTCCTCTTCACCCCACACAACATCCTCGAACAGCGCCTGCACACCCAGCCTGAGGCTCACGCCGTCGCGGTAGCGGCCGGCGAGGAACTCCGCGGCGGCACGCGATTGCACCGCGGCCGCCTTGAGCCGCACGGGAGCAGCACCGTTCACCGACCGCAGGACGAACGTGTTGTCGCTCAGTGCTCCGGCAAGGGCCTGCTGGGCGGCCACAGGGTCGGTCAGGTGCAGGTAGGCGGCCTTCTGCTCCCGCAGCCAGCCCCGCAGCGCCTTGTCATTCTCGCCGAGGGCATTCACCGCCTTCTGTACCCGCTCGGCCGCGGCCGGGGCCCGGCCGGTGGCCGCGAGATCGAAGGCCTCCCGCAGCGCGACGGCTTCCGGGCGCACTGTGCCGTGCTCGGCGTAACGCACCTCCGCCAGCGCCCGCCTGCTGCGCTCTCTCCACTGCGGGGCCCGTTCCAGGCAGGCCTGCAGCGCCTGACGCACCGAGTTCAGGCCCCCGCCCTTGATCTGGCCGGCGATGTCCCGGCTCAGCTTCAGCTGCGCCCGTGTTGCCGGGGAGAACAGAGCCAGGTGGCGGGTGTCGTGGATCGCCGTAGCGAGCTTGGCGCCCATCAGCAGGACCGCGCAGTAGTCCTCGCCGTCGCGCACACCCCGGCCCATGCCCTGCTCGATCCGCTGGACCTCGCGGGCCAGGCGGACGGTGCTGTCGGCCAGCGCGACGGCCTCCCGCCGCTCCACCGCGTCCAGAGGCCGGGGAATCCCGTCGAGGATGAGCAGACGGCACGCGTCAGCTGGCAGGTTAACGCCGTCGTATTTGTTGACCAGCACCACCAGGCCCACATGACCGGCCTGCAGCTCCTTGACGCCCGTCTCGAGGTCGCCGACCCGCCAGATGTGGTGCGCGTGGCGCGCCCATGGCGCCGCAGCCCGCTCGCCGGGCACCAGCACGACGACGTTGACCGGCTCCGTCTCGGCCACGCCGTCGCCGTCCTGGTCCCCGTCGGCGAACTGGCGGGCCAGCACCCGTACGGCCTCGTCGTCCAGGTCGGGGTTGAGTGCCACCGGGGCAAGGATCATCCGTTCGCCGAGGTCGGCGGCGCTGCCCGGAGTGACGGGCCGGGCGACGAGACTGGGGTCGGCGCCGAAGTCGGTGACCAGGGCACTGTCGTCGGCGAGCGTCGCGGTCAGGTAGACCCGGCGGCGGGCGCGCACGAACGAGGTGATGCGGTCGATCGGCGGGCACGAGGGCCTGATCTCGATCGCCGCTGATGTTGCCGTCGCCGTGCACAGGTGCAGTACCTCGGCGAGCAGCGGCCACACGAACTCGAAGGCCCGCTCCGTGCGGTGCGGGCGCAGGATCTTGAGCACCTCGTCGCGTTTGTCGGCCCACGCCCAGAACGGGATCGGCGCCAGAGCAGTGGGGTCCTTGTCCTCCAGCCCCGCCCAGGCGTTCGCCGACTGATGGCGCAGATCCTGCGTGAACAGTTCCAGCAATTCGCGGTACGCCTCGTGCTCGGCGGGCACCCGCAGCCGGAACTGGTCCTCGGTCCGGGCCAGCGCGGCGTGCGCGTCATCAACGACGACGATCCCCAGCTCGACCGGTTCCCTGCCGTCGCCGACGACACCGAATGCCGACCTGCCGTTGATGAGCTTCTGGTAGTTCGTCACCAGCACGGCCTGGGCCGCGAGGAACACCGGGTCGTACGGATCGTCCGCGGTAGCGATGTTGAGCCTGGCTGCCTCCTGACGGACCTGCTTGGCCAGGTAGTTATCCGGCGTCAGGTAGACGGCCTTGCCGATGTTCTCGTTCAGCGTGCTCTGGGCGATCAGCAGACCGACGGCCGTCTTGCCCCCGCCGGTGTTCTGCTTGATCACCACGTCCCGCTGCTCACGCCGGTCGAACCACTTGTCCAGCACCTCACCCTGCTCATGGCGCAGATACGGCCACGGCCGGCTGGCCAGCCCCGCGTAAATATCCCGCGGCCGCAGCAGCGCCTCGCTGTCCCCCGTGCCGATCAAGTCCCAATTCAACGCCACCGTGACTCCTCCCCACTGCGCACCTGGACGTGCGGTGCGACTCATCTGCCACTAGTTTCCCTCGGCCGGTACGTGGACAAGCCCGAATCCACATTGCCTCCCTGCTCCCAGGTGGGCATGCGGACACAGAAGGCCAGCGCAACAAAAGGCCTGGCAGATGGTGTAGCAGTTCCTTCGGGTCCCGGTGCCGCATGGCACCCGGGCTCCTCCAGTGTGTTCCAAGCGATTTAGAGAGAGGCGCAATGACCGCAGACGACTCGTTCGGCCGTCTCGACGACGAGGACTATCCCGCCACACCATGGGCCGGGCCACCGCGATGCTCGGTACGACCCAGGGCCTTCTGCGCGCCATCGGCGAGGCCCGCCTGATCCCCCCCGCTGCGCTCCGAGGGCGGGCACCGCCGCTACTCCCGCTACCAGCTCGCCTCGCTGCCCGTGCCCGCGAACTGGTCGACCGGGGCGCCGCCGTCGAGGCGGCCTGCCGCATCGTCATCCTCGAATACCAGCCCAGCGCATCATGTCGAACACCACTGCACCGACCAAGCGGTGCATTGACCGACTCAGTCCGCTCTCCCGTGCCGCGCCCACCTCTTGCGCACAGGGCGACGTGCCCCCGCCGGCTCGCCCGCATCCGAGCCGGGCAGCGCGGTGACCGGACTGACGATCCGCATCGCGACGTCGACGAGCAGTGCACCGCGCTCATATACCGGGTCGTGTGTGCAAAACCGGGTGACGTGCGCGAACAGAGCCAAGGATGATGGGGCTCCTGGCAGGGGAACGGGACAGGGGAGGATCGATGCCGCAGTTCTCGCCGGCCTCCGCGCTGGCGACGTGCGAGCAGGCGCTGAGGGATCTCATCACCACGGTACTCACGACGCAGATCGGCAAGGACTGGATCTCTCAGGTGTTCACTGCCGAGAAGCTGGAGAAGCTGCGGCAGATCCGCGAGGAGGAGACGGGGCGCCGCACGCGGCGGGGGACCTCGTTCGCGCCGGGCAACGAGTTGGCTTACGCCCAGTTCTTCGATGTCATCGGCATCTTGAAGAAGCATTGGGAGCACTTCAAGCCCGCGCTGGGCGACCAGATTGAGACGCTGGGTCTCCTCAAGCGCTTCGAGGCTATGCGGAATTCCGTAGCCCATAGCCGGGAATTGCTGCCCTTTGAAGAGGAACTGCTCAGCGGTATTGCTGGCGAGATCCGGAACAAGGTGACCATCTACATGAGCAGTCGGGACCCCGTGGGCACCTACTTCGCCCGCATCGACAGCGTCACGGACAGCTTCGGAAACTGCATCAGTAACCTTCCGCAAGACCCGATGGAGCATGGAGCCTGGCTCCGTACCGGGCTAGTTCTGCACCCGGGGGACACAGTGACGTTCCAGTGCCGTGGCACCGACCCTCAGGACCGTGAACTCACCTGGTGGATGCTGCCGAACTACGAGGCCGAATCCCCTCGCCGGTCGGGCCGCGATGTCGAACTCACCTGGAAGGTCAGCGACCACGACGTTGCCGCACGGTGCGACGTCCACCTCTACATGCGCAGCTCGGGCATGCACCACAGGGTCAACGGTATGGCGCCCTTCGATCACTGCGCATCATTCGTCTACACCGTGCTGCCGCGGGATGGTGAAACGCCGTGAGAGCGGCTGCAGTACGAGCGGGCCGTCCTCGCCGGTGTGGGGGTGCGGGAGAAGCTGCGCACCACGCCCGCCACCGCTGCGTGGGGCCGGGTGTACGACGTCGTCACGCACTAGGGCCTGTTGCGAAAGTGGAGTTATCGGGCTGGATGTGCTCTGCGGCAAGTACCGTTTCTTGTCAGGCTCGGGAGGGTCGTTGCCCCTGGGGACTGTCTGTTGCAATCGGGAGGCTGCGCAGTGTCAGTGCAGCCGGAGGGGGCAGCGGTTTGTTGGTCGGGTCGGTGCGGAACGACTGGAGCAGATAGGCCACCAGGCGCCGGGACGCTGCACCGTCATCCGGTAGGGCGGTCGCCAGACCGCAGTGTGCCAATAGGACCACGGCGAGGTCGGAAGGGTGAAAATCGGTCCGTAGCGCGCCCGACGCTTGGGCCCTGCGTACCAGAGTCGTGAAGTCCCGCTCGGCTCGTTGCCGGGACTGCGCGTGTTCCGACTCGGTTTCCGGGAAGGCCGCGACGAACGCGGCCGGGAACCCGCGTTCCTCCCGTTGCAGAGCGCAGACCGTTTCGACCAGCTGCTGGAAGCCCTGCCACGGATCAGGGGCGGCCAGAGCGCTCGGTGAGCGCCCGCGCGCAGGTCTCCATCTGCTGCGCGAACGCGCCTCTCACCAGGGCGTCCCGGGTCGGGAAATGCCGGTACAGCGTCGCCACGCCGACCCCGGCCCGTCGGGCCACGGTCGCCATCGGGGCGTCGATCCCGTGCTCCGCAAAGACCGCACGGGCGGCGACGAGGACGCGCTCTCGGTTGCGCCGGGCATCCGCCCGCACCCCGTCCCGGGCTGTGATCCGAGAGGATTCCGCCATCACTGTCTCTCGCTTCCGGTCCAAGTGGACGATTGCGTCCACCTAAGAGCTTACGGTCGATGCCAGATCCCTGTACGGCCCCCGGCGGCAAAGGCAGAACGATGAACGACCGCATGATGAAGGCAGTGCTCTACGACCGCTATGGCGGCCCCGATGTGCTCTACACGGGCTGCGTGCCACGCCCTGAGCCGGCCCCCGGCGAGGTCCTTGTGAGGGTGCGCGCGTTCAGCGTCAACGGCGGCGAACTGGCAGCACGTGCCGGCCGTCTCCGCCTCATGACCGGCCGGAAATTCCCCAAGCGCGTCGGCTTGGACTTCACCGGCGAGGTCGCCGCACTGGGCGCCGGAGTCACCCGGTTCGCGGCAGGCGACCGCGTATGGGGGGTCTTGGGCCGCACCTCCGTACTCGGCAGCGCCGCCGAGTACGTGACCGTACCCGCTGAGCGGGTCGGCCGGCTCCCCGACGGCCTTGACCTGGTGGACGCCGCCGCGCTGCCGGTAGCCACCACGGCCATCACCGCGCTGCGGGACAAAGCCGGGCTGCGCCCCGGCGAACGACTCCTCGTCCGGGGTGCTTCGGGCGGTGTCGGCAACGCCGCCGTCCAGCTCGGACTGGCGTACGGCGCCGAGGTCACGGCCCTGGCCCGTGCAGCCAACCTCGACTTCGTCCGCGGGCTCGGCGCGCACAAGGCCGTCGACCACAGGACCGTGCGGCCGGCGGAACTGGGCCGCTTCGACGTGGTCCTGGACACCGCGGGGACCGACCTGCAGGCCTTCCGGCGCCTGCTGAATCCGGGCGGGCGCATGGTCACCATCGCCTTCGACCTGAAACGGCCCGCGGCGTCGCTCGGCTACCTCGCGGCCAGCACAGTCCACGGACACGGCCGGGTGCGTTTCTTCAGCGGCAACCCCACGCGGGCGGACTTCGACGACCTCGCCCGCCATGTGGTCGAGGGCAAGCTAAGCCCGGCGGTGGACACGGTATTCCCCCTGGAGGAGACAGCAGCGGCACACCAGGCGCTGGAAGCGGGCGGTGTCCAGGGCAAGTATGTGGTCAGGGTCGCGTAGGACGGCTGTGGAGGTGCTGATCACAGCCACTCGTTGATGGCAGCGATGAGGACGGTCGCCTCGTAGCGAACCGCCAGCTTGTCGTATCGCGTGGCGACGGCGCGGTGCCTCTTGAGGCGGTTGATCCCACACTCGACCGCGTGCCGCTGTTTGTAGTCGTCCTTGTCGAACTTCGGCGGCCGGCCGCCACGCGATCCACGCTTGAGGCGGTTGCGCGCCTGGTCGGCTTTGTCGGGGATAGTGCAGCGGATTCCGTGGCGGCGCAGGTAAGCGCGGTTTCTGCGGGAGGCGTATGCCTTGTCAGCGCGGACTCGATGGGGACGGGCACGTGGCCGCCCCGGCCCAATGCGGGGCACGCGGATCTTCTCCAGGACGGGTTCGAACTGCGGCGAGTCCCCGCGCTGCCCAGCGGTCACCACGATCGACATGGGCTTTTGGCCCTGCTCGACGGCCAGGTGGAGTTTGGTGGTGAACCCGCCGCGTGAGCGCCCCAGCCCGTGATCACGAGGCTCGGTGAACACGCCACCCGGCGGTTCCTTCTGCAGATCACCCTGCTTGCGAGCCCCGGCCGCATGCTGGTGGGCGCGGCAGACCGTGGAGTCGACGCTCAGGTCCCACGTGATCGCGCCCTTCGCATCTGCCAGGCACTGGAGGCGGGTGAGGATGAGATGCCAGGTGCCGTTGCGTGCCATCGACGGAACAGGTCATAGACCCGGTTCCAGGGCCCGTATTCGATAGGGATGTCCCGCCACGGAACACCAGTACGGACCCGGAACCGTATGCCGTCGATCAACTGCCGCCGAGGCCATACAGGCGGCCGCCCCACCTTCCTCCCCTGCGGCAACAACGACTCCAGCACCGCCCACTGCTCGTCCGTGAGATCTCCCCGACCCATGAACCGTCATCATCCATAGTCCCAAGATCCACTTTCGATACACGGCCTAGGCGCGCGCACGTGACGCGAATCAGGGAAACCTCGTTGGTGGGCCGTGAACCTCGACGACGACGCTACCGCCGAATATCCGCGGGCCGTACTACTCCCCGTGCTCACCCTCGCGGAGGCGCACGATCTCCTGCCACTCCTCGCGTCGGTTCGCGATAGGGGTGATCTCGACCGGGAGGCGGCCGCCTACCTCCTCGCCAATCTCACAGCTCGGGTCCCCTCGTTGGATCGGCAAGGGCAACACCCACCGAGCGATTTCGTCTGGCACGGCAGGATGGAGCTGTATGCGTTCGTAGGGTTCATGGTCCACGTGGCCGCGATCCTTGAGATGCGACTGCAGTTCTTGATCAATCACCTGTCAGAGGCTTTCGCGCCCGACTCGAATAAGTTTGGCGCCAGCAGCCGCGATCTGGTGAAACGGGCGAAAAGCGCTGCGGAGTCCAACCGCAACGTCACGGAAGCCGAGAAAGAGGAGCTGGAAGCGCTCCTTGACCAAGTCGGCCCGCTGATGGCGAGGCGGCACGGCTACGTGCACGGTGTGTGGGCCGTTAACCAAAGTGACCCACACGATCCTTTCCACGAAGCTATGCGGTTCACCAAGAATGAAGATTTCCCCGTCTGCACACCTCTCTCAGTAGATGACGTGAGAGACCTCATCGATCACTTGTCCGCCTTGGCAAAGCAGCTGACGGAGTGGTGGGTTCAACGCGTTGAGAAATCGCGGAGGCAGGGAAGCGCGTAGAACCTGCATCCCTGAGGCCCGGCTCTCCGTGGATCTTTCCTGTCAGACCGCCTCGTACCAATGAGCCAGCCCGCCCCGCCACTTCACCCATGCCGGATCATCGAGCAGGCCTCCGCGTCCGGCAGACCGGCACGGCGCGGAAACTCGACCACGTCGGCATCCGAATGGGCGAGGCCGAGGACCTGCCCGCGCACAGTCACCCGCCGGCCGCCGGAACTTAGCGGCGGATGCACCACTATCGGGCCGCTCGCATGACTCCAGCCTGGCCCCGGTCAGGCAGGCTGCATCCGAGACTGGCCCCCTCCCCCGGGCGGAAGATATAGGGCCACCGTTGCCGAGTCCCCGCGCGGTGCGCCCGCCCAGTCGAGCACGCTGAACTCCGTGTCGGGAGTGCGGGCAGGCGCCGACCCGCTCGTACAGGGCACGCCGCGCCTGGTCCTGCGTGACGCCGGAGGACTGCTTGCCCGCCATGTGGCAGCCGCCGACGTGGACGTACGAGGCCTTGTTCGGTGAGCCAGTCCGGGGCCGGTTGTGTGGTCCCGTGAGGGCCAGCGGGCCCAACTCGTGGCCTGGGGCAGGCGCTGCCCGGAGGGCGTCTGTGTGCGTATACGCCTGGTGTTGGCCCGGAGGGCCAACACCGTGATGGTTTCCGGGAGTTCACCTTCCCCCGGAAATCTGTATTCTGTATCACGGTGCGGGAATGGAATTCCCGCACCCACATGCCCGGAGGGCATCACCTCGAATACCAGGTGCAGTACTCGAATATGACGGACGGTCAAGTCAATCCGAAATGCTGCGCATTGGGAATTCTCGACGGAGTCAGGAATTCTTTTCGACTGGAAGTCGAAACAGTTACTGGGATTGCCCGGAGGGCAATCCCAGTAACTCCCGCCCGGAGGGCGGCAATTCGCGCGGGGACGCGCGAAAGGAGAATCCGGAACCGACGTGACAAGCCGCCTACGAGCTCTTTACGCCCAATAATTCCGGACAACGCT
>NZ_JBICXP010000007.1:0-488492 GCF_043200355.1 Streptomyces sp. NPDC048436 | reverse complement strand
CCCGCCTCACCCGCCGCGCTTGAGGCGGTTGATGCACCGCTCGACGGTGTTGCGCTGCTTGTAGGCGTCGCGGTCGAAGGCCGGTGGTCTGCCGCCTTGTCTGCCGCGCCGCAGCCGGTGGGCCTGCTGGTCCGCCGGGACGGGGATCACCGCGCGGATCCCGCGTTTGTGCAGGTGCGCGCGGATCGCACGTGAGGAGTACGCCTTGTCCGCCAGGACCACGTCCGGCCTCGTGCGGGGCCGCCCGCGTCGGCGCGGAACACGCAGACGCGCCATCACCTGGGTAAAAGCGGGTGCGTCGCCCGCCTGTCCGGCGGTGAGATGAAAGGTCAGGGGGCGGCAACTGGTGTCGGCAGCGAGGTGGATCATCGTGGTTAATCCACCACGGGATCGGCCTGGCCGATCAGCGTGGTGAACACCCGCTCCCAGGTGCCGTCGCGGGCCCACATCCGCAGCCGGTTGTAGACGCCTCGCCAGTTTCCGAACTTCTCCGGTAGGTGGACCCACTGCGTTCCGGTCTGGAACTTGCCCTGGAAGGTTTTCGCGCCGGTCTGGATGCCGTTGCCCGCGCCCGTGCCGACGCCGATCTTTGGGGGGCGGTCGGACGGCCGCAGAGCGGGCGCGGGTGACTCAGGCCGCCGGGTGGGCGATGAACGTGACCTCCTCGTGGTCGTCGTCCAGGGCGATGCTCAATGAGGCGTCCAGTGCCCTGGTCAGTCTGCGCAGCAAGGGCAGGGTGGGGACGGCGTCGGCGCCTTCCACTCGGGAGACCTTGGCCTGGGTGAGCCCGGCGCGCTCGGCGAGCTGGGCCTGCGAGAGCCCCAGCTCCTTGCGGCGGTCGTACACGGCCTTGGCGAAGGCCATCGCGAGGCGGATCTCGGCGCGGTCGGCCTGCGCCTCGGGGGACTCGGCGTGTCCCTCGACGAGCTGCTTCTCGCGGCCCAGCTTCCAACGGCTGTGGTTCATCGTCCGTCCCCCTTCTCGTCGCGGCTGTACGTCGCGTGGGCGGGTTCGTGCTCGGCGGCGCACACCTTACGAGCTGCCACCGCACGGACCACCTGACCTGTCTCGCGCACTCGGGTCTTACGGAAGACCGTAAGGAGCAGCAGCTCCAGCCAGACGCGCACCAGCGACGCTTCACCGGATCGAGTGCGAGCGGCCCCGGCTGTTGGGTGTCGCCCGCGCTCAGCACCCTGCGGTCGTGAAGCCTCAGACCTTGGCCGGTGCCGCTTCCTGCGGTGTCGGGTCGACCGCCGGGGCGGGGGAGTCCGGCGTCGGCTCGGCCGGTGCGGGCGGCTCCGCGTTCAGTTCCACCAGCATCTGCTTGCTGAAGCCGAAGAAGTACGTCGCGAAGAAGCCCACGAGATAGCCGACCAGGAGGCCGCCGCCGTAGACCGCGATCGTCAGGCCCAGGCCCTTGTTGCCGTCCAGGAGGGGGAACAGGGCCCAGCCCGAGGGGCCGATCGCCGTGGAGCCGACCTTGTCGCCGATCATCGAGAAGAAGCCGACGAACGCGCCGCCCGCCGCGCCGCCCACGCAGGCCGTGATGAAGGGGCGGCCGAGGGGGAGCGAGACGCCGTAGATGAGGGGTTCGCCGACTCCCAGGAAGCCTGCGGGGAGCGCCGACTTGATCGTCGTACGGATTGAGGTGTTGTGCTTGAGGCGCTTGTAGACCGCGATCGCGCAACCCACCTGGCCCGCGCCCGCCATCGCCAGGATGGGGAGGAGGACCGTGAAGCCCTGCTGCTCGATCAGCGTGGTGTGGATCGGGATCAGGGCCTGGTGCAGGCCCAGCATGACCAAGGGGAGGAAGAGGCCGCCCAGGACCAGGCCCGCGAAGGCGCCGGTGTTGTCCAGGAGCCAGTTCGCCGCCGTGCCGATGCCCGTCGAGAACTCGCCCGCCAGGAACATCAGGCCGAAGATCGTGACCAGGCCGGAGAGGAGGACCGTGAGGGTGGGAGTGACCAGGACGTCCAGGGACTCTGGGACCCAGCGTCTGCACCACTTCTCGATGTAGGTGGCGAGGACCGCCGCGCCGAGTGCGCCCAGTACACCGCCTTGGCCCGGGGAGAGCTTCTGGCCGAACGCCTCGATGTTCGCCACGCCCGCGTAGACGATGATCGCCGCCACCGCGCCGCCCAGGATCGGCGTACCGCCGAACTCCTTCGCCGTGTTGAAGCCCACGAACACCGCGATCAGCGCCATGAAGCCGGAGGCGATCGCGGCCAGGGCCGGGGTGATCGCCGGGAGCCACTGAAGGTTGATCAGGAGGCCGTTGATGCCCGCGATGATGCCGCAGCCGATGAGGGCCGGGATCAGCGGGACGAAGATGTTCGCGATGCGGCGCAGGAAGAGCTTGAAGGGGGTTGCGTTCTTCGCCTTCCTGGCCGCCCTGATCTCGGCGCCTTGCGCCGCCAGTTCACCGGCGGTCACCGTGTGCTCAGGAGACACGGGAGTGGCCGACCGTTCCTCCTCCACCAGCGCCTCGAACTCCGGGGTGACACGGGCGACCGTGCCCGGGCCGAGCACGATCTGGTACGTGTCGTCCTCGACCACGCCCATCACGGCGGGCAGTGCCTTCAGGGCCTCGTCGTCGACCAGCGAACGGTCGGCGAGGCCAAGGCGCAGGCGCGTCATGCAGTGGACGATCGACGTGACGTTCTGGGCACCGCCTACGAGGGGAAGGATCGCGGCGGCTGTGGCGCGGTTCTTGTCTGTTGCCATGGTGCGGGGTGCCTTGCTGTGCGTGCGTGCGTACGGGGTGGCGCTGGCGCTGTTCTTCCAGTGGCTGAGGGTCAGGGGTTGCGGCGAGAGCTGTGCGCGGTGTCCAGGGCTGCCCTGAGGTGGCCGCCCGATGACGCGAGCAGCTCTGCGGCCGTGGGGCCGTCGACCGAGCCGAGGATGGTGAGGATGGCGTTCTTGACCTCCCCGTCGGTGGCGGCGAGGGCGGCCTCGATCTCCGTGTCGGAGGCGCCGGTGGCGAGGGCGACGATCCGCCGCGAGCGGGCGCGCAGCTTCTCGTTCGACGCGCGTACGTCCACCATCAGGTTTCCGTAGGTCTTGCCCAGGCGGATCATGGTGATCGTCGACAGCATGTTCAGGACGAGCTTTTGGGCTGTCCCTGCCTTCAACCGGGTGGATCCGGTGAGGAGTTCGGGGCCTACGACGACCTCGATGCCGTGGTCGGCGGCTGCCGCGAGGGCGCTGTCCGCGTTGCAGGAGAGGCCGATGGTCAGGGCGCCCTGCCGCCGGGCGTGCTCGACCGCGCCGATGGCGTACGGGGTGCGGCCCGACGCGGAGACCCCGACGACCACGTCGTCCGCCGTGAGCCGCAGCCCGTCCAGGTCCTTCGCCGCGAGCTCCTTGCTGTCCTCCGCGCCCTCGACCGCCGTGACCATGGCGCTCGGGCCGCCCGCGATGAGGCCCACGACCTCTTCGGGGTCGGTGTTGAAGGTGGGCGGGCACTCGGAGGCGTCGAGCACCCCGAGGCGCCCGGCCGTCCCGGCTCCCGCGTAGATGAGCCGGCCGCCGCGGGCCATGCGCTCGGCGGTGCCGTCGATGGCGGCGGCGATCGCGGGGAGCTGTTCGGCGACCGCCGTCGGCACGGTGGCGTCCTCGCCGTTCATGATCCGCGCGATCTCTTCGGTGGGCAGCCGGTCGATCTCGGAGAGCTCGGGCCGGAACGCCTCGGTGGTGAGCGTGTCCAGCTGGGCGCGGAGCTCGCCGTACGTGTCGCCGCTGCCGGGAGCGGGGGAGGGGGAGGACGAGGGAGTGTCGTCGGTCGTGGAGGTCATGAGGTGCGGCTCTTTCGTGATCCGTGTGCGTCGAGGGGGGTGGCGGGTGCTGCCGGGAGGTCAGCGGCTGCCGCCGCGCGGGCTGTGCCGGTGCGCGAGGGCTTCGTACGAGGCGGCGAGTGCGGGCGCCGCGGTCTCGTACGTCCGCTGGGCGACGCCCACGAACAGGCAGTCCACGACGAGCAGCTGGCTCGTGCGGGAGGACATCGCGGCGGGCCTGAGCTCGCTCTCGCGCGCGGTGGAGGTGGTCAGTATGTGATCCGCGTACTGCGAGACGGGGCTGCCGGGGCGCCCGGTGATCGCGATGGTCGTCGCCCCGCGCTCGAAGGCCACCCGCAGCGGCTCGATGACGTCGCCGGTCGAGCCGGAGTGGGTGATCGCGATCGCCACGTCCTTGTTGTGCAGGGTGACGGCGTTCGTGACCGCCAGGTGCGGGTCGGAGTGCGCGTGGGCGATGTGCCCGATGCGCAGCAGCTTCTGGGCGAGGTCCTGGGCGACGAGGCCGGAGGCGGCGACTCCGTAGATCTCGGCGCGGGGGGCGACGGCGAGCGCGGCGACGGCGGCGCCGAGCTGGACGGTGTCGAGCCCGGCCGCGGTGTCGGCGAGGGTCTGCTGCTCGTCGTAGGCGAGCTTCGCCACGACGTCCGCGATGGGGTCGTCGACCGCGATGTCGGCGGTGACGGCGGGGGCACGGCCGGACTGCTGCTGGGCGGCGAGTCCGGCCAGGGCAAGGCGCAGGTCGCGGTAGCCGGGGTAGCCGAGGAGGCGGGCCGTGCGGACCACCGTGGCCTCGCTGGTGCCGGTGAGCTCGGCGAGGCCGGTGACCGTGAGGGCGGCGCAGCCCGCGGGGTCGTGGGCCACGGCTTCGGCGACCAGTTGCATGGAGCGGGTCATGGACGGCGCGAGGGTCCGCACCTTGGCCGCCAAGGCGGCCGGGGCGGGGGGCGCCGCACCCGCGAAAATTTCCTTCACGTCATTGGTCACGCTTGAAAGATATTTTCGGAGGGCGGATGGGTCAAGACCCTTCCGGTGCCGAAGGGCGCGGGCGCTGGTCCCATGGGGGCGGATCTTGGGGTGGGGTGGACAATGGCTGCATGGACGCGATCGACCCCTTGGAGCAGGCGCTGCACGCCGCCCGCGCACTTGTCCTCGCCGACCTCGTGACCCGCGAGGTCGCGGAGGCCGAGGTCGTCTCGCTGGTCGAGGCGGCCGTGGCGCACCGCCGCTGGTGGGTCGAGCAGTGGCCCGACGGCGTCGAGTACGTCGCGGGCCTCGTCGCCCAGGACGTCCAGGACGCGCTCCTGGAGCGCTACGGCCGCTGGCCGCTGTGCCCCGTCTGCGGCGGCGGCGACCCCCACGCGCTCGAAGTGGAACCGGAGCTCGGGCCCGACCCGCACTGGGTGTGCGGCAAGGCGGGCGTCGTCGTGGCCCCCGTGGGCAGCCTCGCGTGACGGTGTACATAGACCCGCCGACCTGGCCCGGCCACGGCCGCATGTGGTCCCACCTGGTCAGCGACGTCTCGTACGAGGAACTGCACACGTTCGCCGCGGGTATCGGCGCGCCGGAGCGTGCCTTCGAGCGCGACCACTACGACATCCCCTCGCACCGCTACGAGGACGCGGTGCGGGCGGGCGCGGTCGAGGTCGGCTCCAAGGAACTCGTGCGCAGGCTTACGGACGCGGGGCTGCGGAGGCCGAAGGGGCGGCCCGCGTAGAGCGTGGAGCGGGCGAAAAAGGGCAGGCCTGTGGGGTGCGGTCGAGCCTAGGGTGACGCGCATGATCACGGTTCACCTGAAGTACGAGATCGACCCCGACCGCATCGCCGACTTCGAGGAGTACGGCCGCCGTTGGGTCGTCCTGGTCAACCGCTTCGGCGGCGACCACCACGGCTACTTCCTGCCCAGTGAGGGCGACAGCGACATCGCGTACGCCCTCTTCTCCTTCCCGAGCTTCGCCGCGTACGAGCAGTACCGCACTGACAGCGCGAGCGACCCCGAGTGCCAGGAGGCCATCGAACTTGCACGCCGGACGGGGTGCATCCGGCGCTACGAGCGGCGGTTTCTACGGCCCCTGGAGTGAAGGCCCCTGGAGTGAAGGCTCCTTGCGGGCGGCTTCGGCTGACGAAGTCGTCACCACGCGGCTCGGGGTCCTGCGGTGCAGCCGCAGGGAGACGGTGACCGCGGCGATGGCCACCGCCGTCATGGCCGCGCCCGCCCACGCGGTCGAGGCGTAGCCGAGGTCGAGGTCGATGACCGTGCCGCCGAGCCAGGGGCCGCCCGTGTTGCCGAGGTTGAAGGCCGCCGTCGTGGTGGCTCCCGCCAGGGTGGGGGCGGCGCCCGCGACGTTGAACATGCGGGCGTTGAGGGCCGGGGCGGTGTAGAAGGCGGAGAACCCGATGAGGAACGAGAGGGTGACCGCGACGGCCGCCGTGCCGGAGAAGAGCGCGAGGGCGACGAGGAGGAGCGTCGACGCGGCGACGCCGCTCAGCATGACCCCGAAGAGGTGCGCGTCGGCGATGCGGCCGCCGACGACGGTACCGATGAGCGCGCCCGCCCCGAAGAGGCCGAGGACGGTCGGGACCCAGCCCTCGTCGAGGCCTGCGACGTCCGTCAGGAGCGGGGAGAGGTACGAGAACGCGCAGAAGACACCGCCCGCCGCGAGCGCGGTGATGGCGATGGAGAGCCAGACCTGCCGGTCGCGGTAGATGGTCAGCTCCCGCTTCAGCTGCGGTTTCTCGGCCGGGAGCGGGATGCGGGGGATGAGCGTGAGGACGCCGACGAGGGCGATCGCGGAGGCGGCGCCGACGGCCCAGAAGGCCGAACGCCAGCCGAAGTTGTCCCCGAGGAACGCGCCGGCGGGAACGCCGAGGACGTTCGCGATGGAGAGCCCGCCGATCATCACCGCCATGGCGCGGGCGCGCTGGTCGACCGGCACCATCGCGATGGCGACGGCGGCGCCGACCGCCCAGAACCCGGCGCAGGCGAAGGCGCTGATGACGCGGGACGCGAAGAGGATCTCGTACGAGGGAGCGAGGGCCCCTGCGACCTGGCCGAGCCCGAAGACGGTGATGAGGGCGATGAGGGTCGTGCGGCGGGGGAGACGGAGGGTCGCCACGGCGAGGAGCGGGGCGCCGACGACCATGCCGATGGCGAAGGCGGAGATGAGGAGGCCGGCGCGGGGGATGGAGACGTCCATGTCGTCCGCGATGGGGGGCAGGAGCCCCGAGAGCATGAACTCGCTCGTGCCGAGGGCGAAGACGGCGAGGCCGAGGGTGTAGACGGCTATGGGCATGCTTTTTCCTGGCCTGGGGGCCTTGGGAGCCTTGGGGGCGGGGGCCTTTGGATCAGGTGTCGGCATAACAGTGGGGAACGTTGGGGTGGCGCGTGACATTCCCTGCGGGCCGCGTTCTGCTTGGGTGGGGCGTCGCGCTTCGGGTGCGGGGTAATCGGGTGGGCGGGCGGGAGACATCGCCGCGAAGCGGCGGCAGCTTAGGGCTCCCGCGCTGCGGGGCGCCCGGCTCCCGCACCCCGCTAAGCGCGCCGCAAGTACGCCCTCGCGTTCTCGCGGTCCGAGGCGCGGACGTAACCCGCCCTGGTGACCACCGCCTGGGAGGGCTCGTTGGCGTGGTCGATGACGGCCAGCAGCGCCGAGACCCCGGGACGGGCCAGTGCCCAGTCGGAGAGGGAACGAAGCGCCTCCGAGGCATAACCCCGCCCCCGCGCGCCGACCGCCAGGTCATAGCCGACCTCCGCCACACCCTCCTCGTCCGGCGGCCCGTGGAACCCCATGCCGCCGACAGCGACCTCGTCCTCCGTGCGGACCAGCGCGAACATGCCCCACTCGGGCCGGTGCACCCCGGACGCGTACGCCTTCGCGACCCCCTCCGCAGCTCGCCTGGTCCCGTCGAAGGGCCCGCCCTCGATCCAGGTCAGGCCCCCCGCGCCGCCCATGGCGAGATCCGCCGCCGCTGCCGGGGACACCTCCCGCAGCGTGACCCGGCCGGCCGGGATCGACAGGGCGTTGTGCCAGCGCCACTTGTCGAGGCGAGGGCGCCCCGCAAGGGAACCGCGGCCCGTGGCCCACAGCAGCGTCGCCCAGTGTTCATCGGGCGTGCGCGCGGGCATGACCTGCGGGAAGAGCCAGGCCAGCACGGCCTCGCACAGCGCCGCGGGGGGCGGCTCGGCGTCCACGCCGAGCGCCTGCCCGATGTCGTGCGTATGCAGGAGCAACTCCGCCGTGGCCATCGCGGCGAAGCCTCGCGCGTCCGCGCTCCCGTACGGATAGGGGTGGAAGGCCCGCACCCCGGGAGGTGTGGTCCGTACGACCGCCGAGACCAGGCCCCCGGCCGACTCGATGACGCGGACCGCGTCCTCGGGGCCCGAGCCCTCGTCGAAGGTCACCTCGAAGGGGACCCACGTCTCGGTCTCCCGGGCCGTCAACTGCCCCGCGTATGCGACGAGACACCCCGCGACGTGCTCGGCCGTCTCCAGGCAGCTCCAGTCGAGGCCCCCGGCCTTGACGCTCCAGTCTCGCCCCACCGCCGTACGCAGCACCTTCGCCGCGTGCGCCACGGCTTCCTCGACCTGATCCCCGCCCATGCACAGCATGCGGCGAGAGTACGGGAGCCTCAGTCGCTCAGCAGCTCCATTTCCGTCGCCAGGTTCGCGCGCGCGGGGCCCTCCCACTCGGCGACGCCGTACGGCGTACGGAACAGCCGTGGCAGCGCGAGGAGCTGACCGAGCACCGCGGCGCGGCCGGCACGGAAGGCCTCGTCCGGCACGAAGGCGTACTCCTCGCGGACGGCGGCGGCGTACGCGGCGTACGCGTCCGGGGCGGCGGCCAGGATCGCCAGGTCGGCGTCGCACAGGGCCTCGCCGTTGTGGTCGCCGTCGGCCGGGTCGTGGCTGACGGTGAGGCGGACCAGCCGGGCCACCTCGGCGGTGCGCTCGCCACTCAACCCGGCTTCGGCAAGGGCGCGTTCGGCGAGGCGGGCGCTGCGCTCCTCGTTCTCGGAGCGGTCCGGGGCGTACACGGCGTCGTGGAACCAGGCGGCCAGCCGCACAAGGTCGGGGTCGTCCGCGTGCTCTTCCAGTACGTCGATGTGGTCGAGGACCGCGGCCAGGTGGGCGGTGGTGTGGTAGCGCCGGTGCGGCTCGGCCCAGCGTGCGAGCAGGTTGTCCGCGTAGGGCGCGGGGTCGGGCGCGGGGTCGGGCGTTTGGGGGGTTCCTCCGCTCGCGCGGAGCAGGGTCGCGTGCCAGCGGGCGCGGAGTTCCTTGTCGTCGGCCATGGGGTGACCCTAAAGGCCTGTATACCCGCCAGGGGTATTCCGTGACATCCCACCGTTGCCATGTGCGGCACGACACGGTTGGCTGCCGCCATGACGACCACGAGGATCGACGAGACGTACGACCCCGAGCGCCCCGGGCGCCTTCTGCTGACCGAACGCGACGCCCTGATACCGCTGTTGAGGGACGCGGACGACGCCGCGTACGACGTCCGGACCTGTTGTCCCGGCTGGACGGTGCGTCATGTGCTGGCGCACTGCGGCTCGGCGCTGATGCGGGTGGTCGAGAGGCGCTTCGAGGAGGGCGTGTACTCGCCGGAGAGCAACGAACGCGACATCGCCGAGCGCGCCGACTGGTCCAACTCCCGTGTGGTGGACGAGTTGGAGCGCGGGATGACGGAGGCGGGCGCGGTCATGGTCGCGTACAAGGGGCGGCTTGACGGCGTGGCGCTGGGGGAGTGGGTGCACGCGGGGGATGTGCGGGAGGCGTGGGGTCTGCCGGGTGCGTACGGGGGTGCGGGGCTGTCCGACGCGTTGGCGGTGCTGGGGGAGTACAGCAGGGCGACGTCGGCGCTTTCGCTGCACGCGGATGTCGACGGGTTGGATGAGCCGCTCTCCCTGGGCGTGGCCGACGGCAAGCGGCCCCCGGCCCGCTACATCGGCGATGCGCCGACGCTGATCCGCCTGTGTACGGGCCGTCCCCTGGCGGGGACGCGCTACGAACTGGCGGGGGCGAGGGAGTCGGAACTGCCCATCTTCGACTGAGGCCCACCAAAGCCACCGTGCACGCCCGCGGGCCCGCCGTGGCTTGCTCGCGCAGTTCCCCGCGCCCCTTAAGGGGCTGCGCGACAAGCCGCAGCCGGCCCGCAGTCGGCAAGCCCCGCGCCCTCAATGCGCGTGCCCCGACTCCCCACCCCCACCGGCGGAGCCAACCCGCACGGTGAACGCCGCCGTCCGCACAACCCCCTCATGCTTGAAGTCGAGGAACAGCCGATAAGCGCCCTCGCTAGGAGCCGTCGCCGCGAAGGAGACGCCGGGGCCCGGCTTCGTCCTGCCGTCGCCGGGTTCGCCGGTGGGGTGCACGTGGAGGTAGGCCAGGTCCCCGGAGCGCAGGGCGACCAGGTGGCCGTACGAGCCGAGGTAGGGCTGGAGGTCGGTGACCGGTCGGCCGTTCTTCTCCACGTTCAGGGTCACCTCCGCCGACTTCCCTGGCTTCAACTCGCCCTTGAGGCTGACCTCGTAGCCGTCGACGGACGCCTTCGTGTTGGTCTCGGGCAGCGCCTTCGGGCCGTACTTCCCCGCCACGGCCAAATCCGCTCCCAGCGTCAGCCCCTCCTCCGCGCCCCCAGGCTTGAAGTCGGCGAAGACGCGATAGCCGCCCGCCTCGGGAAGCTCGACCGGCGTCGACCAGGTGCCGTCCGCCGCGCGGACCGGGTGCAGGTGGCGGTAGGTCGTCAGGTCACGTGAGGCGACGATGAGGTGCAGCTCCTTGCCGTGCTCCCTCTCGTACGCCGTGACGTTCTTGCCGGTGCCGTCCTTGACGACGGCGAACCGCAGCTCCTCGCGCTTCTCCGCGTCGATACGCGACGTCTCCAGGTCCAGCGTGTAGCCGCGCTCGGAGATCTGCAGGCCTCCCGGAACGGCTTCCGCGTGCCCGGCGGGCTCCCCTTCCCTCGCCCCCTCCCCCTTCTCGACCCCGTGCTCCCCATGCTCACTCGCCGGCTTCTTCTCCGAGGTCACGGGGTCCACGCCCTTGCCCACCCCGTACGCGGTCCCGAAGGTCGCGGCGACGGCCGCGGCGAAGGCGGTGATCTTCAGTCCGGTGTTCATGACGACTCCCGAGGGACGTAGCGGGCGAACGAGTGGAGCCGCGTGGCCCCGATACCCCTGAAGATACCCCCTGGGGGTACCAAGTCAAGTCCGCGCATCCCTTGCGTTCGGTACCCCCCAGGGGTATATATGAATCTCGTCAGCGGTACCCGCCCCGGGTACCGCGGTAAAGGAGCCCGCAGCCATGTCCACCACTCCCCCTCCCGGCACCACCGAGGTGGCAGAAGTAGAACTCGCCATCGGTGGCATGACCTGCGCCTCGTGCGCCGCCCGGATCGAGAAGAAGCTCAACCGCATGGACGGCGTCGAGGCGACCGTCAACTACGCCACCGAGAAGGCCAAGGTCAGCTACCGGGGCGAGGACATCGCCGTACAGGACCTGATCGCCACCGTCGAGGCCACCGGCTACACCGCCCAGGAGCCCGCCCCGGCCCGCACGGAGCCGGAAGCCGCGGACGACGAAGAGCAGCGGGCCGATGGCGAACTGCGGCCCCTGCGGCAGCGGTTGACCGCGGCCGTCCTGCTCTCCCTCCCCGTCATCGCCATGGCCATGGTCCCCGCCCTCCAGTTCGAGTACTGGCAGTGGCTGTCCCTGACCCTCGCGGCGCCGGTCGTGACGTACGCGGCCTGGCCCTTCCACAAGGCCGCGTACACGAACGCGCGGCACGGCGCGGCGACGATGGACACGCTGATCTCGGTCGGCACGTCGGCGGCGTTCATCTGGTCGCTGTGGGCGCTGTTCTTCGGGACGGCCGGCACTCCCGGCATGACGCACCCCTTCGAGCTGACGATCTCCCGCTCGGACGGCGCGGGGAACATCTACCTGGAGGCCGCGGCGGGCGTCACCGCCTTCATCCTGGCCGGCCGCTACTTCGAGGCCCGCTCCAAGCGCAAGGCGGGCGCCGCCCTGAAGGCGCTGCTCCAGCTGGGCGCCAAGGACGTCACCGTCATCCGTGAGGGTGGCCGCGAAGAGACCATCCCCGTAAGCGACTTGAAGACCGGCGACCGCTTCCTCGTACGGCCCGGCGAGAAGATCGCCACCGACGGCAAGGTCATCGAGGGCGCGTCCGCCGTCGACGCCTCGATGCTCACCGGCGAGTCCGTGCCCGTCGAGGTCGCCAAGGGCGACGCCGTCACCGGCGCCACGCTCAACGTCGGCGGACGGCTCGTCGTCGAGGCCACCCGTGTCGGCGCCGACACCCAGCTCGCCCGCATGGCCAAGCTCGTCGAGGACGCGCAGAACGGCAAGGCCGCCGCTCAACGCCTCGCCGACCGGATCTCGGCCGTCTTCGTGCCGGTCGTCATCGCCCTCGCCGTCGCCACCCTCGGCTTCTGGCTCGGCAACGGCTCCGGTCTGACGGCAGCCTTCACCGCTGCCGTCGCCGTACTGATCATCGCCTGCCCCTGCGCCCTGGGGCTCGCGACGCCGACCGCCCTCATGGTCGGCACCGGGCGCGGCGCCCAGCTCGGCATCCTGATCAAGGGCCCGGAGGTCCTGGAGACGACCCGCAAGGTCGACACGATCGTCCTGGACAAGACCGGCACCGTCACCACCGGCAAGATGACCCTGCTCGCCACGCACACCGCCGACGGCGTCACGGACACCGAAGTCCTGCGCCTGGCAGGGGCGTTGGAGCACTCCTCCGAGCACCCCATCGCACAGGCGGTGGCCACCGGGGCGGCCGGGCAGGTCGGCGCATTGCCCACTCCCGAGGACTTCACCAATGTGCCGGGCCTCGGCGTACAGGGCATCGTCGAGGGCCACGCGGTCCTGGTCGGGCGTGAGGCGCTGCTCGCCGAGTGGGCGATACGGCTTCCCGTTGAGCTGGAGCGAGCGAAGGCGGCGGCCGAGGCGGCGGGACGTACGGCCATCGCGGTCGCCTGGGACGGCGCGGCGCGAGCAGTCCTTGAGGTCGCGGACGCCGTCAAGGAGACGAGCCCCGAGGCGATCCGCCGCCTGCGCGCGCTCGGCCTCACCCCGATCCTGCTGACCGGCGACAACAAGGCGGTCGCGGCATCGGTCGCCGCGGAGGTGGGCATCGCCCCCGATGACGTGATCGCCGAGGTCATGCCGCAGGACAAGGTCGACGTGGTGAAGCGGCTCCAGGCTGAGGGCCGGAGCGTGGCGATGGTCGGCGACGGCGTGAACGACGCGGCGGCGCTGGCCCAGGCCGACCTGGGTCTTGCCATGGGCACGGGCACGGACGCCGCGATCGAGGCGGGCGATCTGACGCTCGTACGAGGAGATCTGCGCGCGGCGGCGGACGCCATCCGTCTCTCCCGCAGGACGCTCGGCACGATCAGGTCGAACCTGTTCTGGGCCTTCGCCTACAACGTGGGCGCGCTGCCGCTGGCCGCCGCGGGCCTGCTGAACCCGATGATCGCGGGCGCCGCGATGGCGTTCTCCTCGGTCTTCGTGGTCGGCAACAGCCTGCGCCTGCGGGGGTTCAAGCCGCTGAGCTGAACCCCGGGCAAGGTGGACGTGTACATGTCCTTACGATCACCCCGGTGCGCTTGGGTCGCACCGGGGTGATCTGCGCGTAGGCTGGGTAATTGGACTAGACCTATATCGGGTAGGACCTATATGGGGTAGATCTCCGACCCGCGGCCCCGGACCAGAAGGAAGACATCCATGAGCAAGCGTGCAGTCCTGGAGGTGATCGCCCTCGACGCCGAGGACGCCGTCGCCGCCCAGGCCGGAGGCGCCGACCGCCTCGAACTGGTCACCGACATGGCCGCGGACGGCCTCACCCCGTCCCGCGAGACCTTTGCCGAGATCCGCGCCGCCGTGGACATCTCCCTGCGCGTGATGCTGCGCCTCGCGGACGGTTTCGCCGCGGGCGACGTCGCCGAACTCCTGCGCCGGGCACGCGAGCTCCGGAGCGCGGGCGCCGACGAGTTCGTGCTCGGCTTCCTCGACGAGACGGGCGGCGCCGACATCGCCGTAGTGGAAGAGCTGGCCGACGCGCTGGACGGCTGCCGCTGGACCTTCCACCGGGCCATCGACCGCGCCCCCGACCGCGACGCCCTGCGAAAGCAGCTCGCGGACCTGCCCGGCCTCGACACCTACCTCACCGCGGGCGCGGCGACGGGCGTGGACGACGGCCTGCCCACGCTGCTCGCCGAGGCCGCGCGCTCCGGCGAACCGGGCTACGAGCAGCGGATCCTGGTGGGCGGCGGCCTCCGCCTCGACCACCTTCCCCGGCTCAAGGCGGCGGGCGTCGACGCGTTCCACATCGGCGGGGCCTCGCGGCCGGACGGCTGGTCGGCGCCGGTCTCCGTGGACGCGGTACGGGAGTGGCGCGAGGCGCTGGACGCCTGAGCGCTATCCGTGCGGGATGCTCCGTGCGGGACGCGATACAACTGGACGGACACGAAGGGGACTTCATGCCGATACCAGCAGACAAGACGCGTCCCGCGGAGCGGATGCTCGCGGCCGGGACGCTGCCCGTCGCCGCGACGCTGCTCACCGGGACGGTGGCGCTCTACATCACACTCGTCGCGTTCGGGAACATCACCGACTTCGACAGCAACCAGCAGTACGTACGCCATGTCCTGGCCATGGACACCACCTTCAAGGACGACGACCTGATGTGGCGCGCGGTGCGGTCCACCGCGCTGCAGGACACCGCGTACGTCGCGATCATCGTCTGGGAAACCCTGGCCGCGCTGATCCTCCTCACGGCGACGGCCCTGTGGGCCCGGGCCCTGCGCCGCCCCGTTGGACTGCGCCGGGCCCGACGGGCAGGGACGATCGGCCTGTTGATGGTCCTCGTCCTGTTCGGGGCGGGCTTCATCGGGGTCGGCGGCGAATGGTTCGCCATGTGGCAGTCGGAGGACTGGAACGGCCTGGACGCGGCCACGCGGGTCGTGACGCTCGCGGGCATCGTGCTCGTCGTCACGCACCTGCCGTCCGCCGGCGCCCCGGCGGACGGCACCGAGGGGCGAGAGTCATGACCCGCGGGCATGCCCGCGGCCCCCTGGCCTAGGGGGCGAGCTGCTCGGGGAGTGCGGCCGAGTGCACGACGGTGAGCCCTGAGACGGCACGGGTCAGCGCGACGTACAGCCGCCGCAGGCCCGTCCGCTCGTCGGGCTCGCCGTCGACGACGGCCGCGGGCTCGTCGAGTACCACGTAGTCGTACTCAAGTCCCTTGGCCAGGGAGGCCGGTACGAGGGTGAGCCGGGTGTCGGGGGTGGTCTCATCGCCGGGCGCGAGATACGTCATCCCGGCCGCTTCCAGCGCCTTGGCCAGCGCGGGAACGCGGGCGTCGGCGGCGATGAGCCCGATGGACCCCTCCTGCTCAAGCGACTCCACGCACGCCGCGACGGCCTCGGCGTCGAGATCCGCCACGCGCCGCACGACGAGCGAACCCGCCGACTCACGCACGGACTTCACCTCGGCGAGACCGGGCGCGATGAAGGGAAGCAGCCGGGAGGCGTAGGCGATGACTTCCCGCGGCACACGGAAACCGGCGGTGAGCTCCTCCACCACCGCGTCGCCCTTCCCCAGATGCGTCAGCGCCTGGGCCCAACTCCGGGTCGCCCAGGGCGTGGTGCCCTGGGCGAGGTCGCCGAGGACGGTGGCGGAACCGGTGGTGCAGCGACGCCCCACGGCGCGGTACTGCATGGGGGAGAGGTCCTGCGCCTCATCGAGCACGACATGCCCGAGGGAGTGCGTCCGGGCCACGAGATCACTGGCCTCGTCGATCAACACGGCGTCGGCGGCCGACCACTTGGCGGCCTTGACGCCACGCACGGGCTTGCTCCAGAGGATCAGCTTCTGCTCGTCCTCGTCGAGGATCCCTTCCGCGTGTACGGCGAGGAAATCGGCGTCGGAGAGAAGCCGCAGGACGAGCTTGGCGGGGTCGACGGGCGGCCACACGGCCTTGACCGCGGCCTTCACCGCGGGGTTGCGGGCCACGGCATCCTGCACGCGGTCGTCGGGGGCCTCGCCCGCCTGCTCCATCCGTACGAGGACGGCGTGCGCGATGCGCTGCGGCAGGGCGTCGCGGGCGGCGCCGTACCGAATGTCGCGGGCGAGCAACTCGCCCACGATCTCCTCCAGTTCGTACGCGGGCACCCGCCAGCGCCGCGACCCGCGCACCACGACGACCGGTTCGCTCGGCATGCTCACATGCGAGCGCAGGGCTTTCCGCAGTACGGCGGCCATGCGGGCATCGCCCTTGACGACGGCAGCGGCGGCATCGTCCGACCCCCGTACCTCCACATGGGCGACGAGATCATCCACGGTTGCCTGCTTGACCTCCAACTCACCGAGAGCGGGGAGGACTTGCTCGATGTAGTGGAGGAAGGACTTGTTGGGCCCGATGACCAGGGTCCCGGTCCTGGCGAGGCGCTCGCGGTGCGCGTACAGCAGATAGGCGACACGGTGAAGGCCGACGGCGGTCTTGCCGGTGCCGGGCCCGCCCTGGACGCAGACGGATCCGCCGAGCCCGCTGCGTACGATCTCGTCCTGCTCGGGCTGGATGGTGGCGACGATGTCACGCATGGGGCCGACGCGGGGCCGCTCGATCTCCTGCTGGAGCAGCTTGCTGGCCTGCTCGACCTCGTCGGCGTCGCTGAGATGCTCGTCCTCGTACGCGGTCAGCTCACCGCCCGTGTAACCGAACCGCCGCCGCAGGCCGATGTCCATCGGCGCCTTTTTCGAGGCGCGGTAGAAGGGCTGCGAGACGGGGGCGCGCCAGTCGATGACCATGGGATCACCGTCGGCGTCGTGGACGTGCCGCCGCCCGATGTAGAACTGCTCGCCCTCCGCGCCTTCCGCCTGGTCGGCGCCGGGGGCGTGGAGATAGTCGAGCCGCCCGAAGAAGAGCGGGGTGTGCGAGAGGTCGGCGAGGGACTTGATCCGGTCGTCGATCTGGCTCTGCAGCACGGCGGCGTTCACCCAGTTCGCGGTGACGTCACGGATGTCGAGCGCCTCGGCGTCCTCACGCATGGCGCGGAGGGCGGAGCGGGATGCGGCGAGGTGGGTGCGTTCGCGGGAGAGGGGGTCGGGGTGGTGGGCGGCGTGCACGGGGTGCCTCCGGCAGGGGGTGCGGGTGTCTTGGGCCGGCCGGTTGCCGACCGGGCCGGCGGCGGGCGGGTTGCACCCGGGCAGACCGGGCATCCTATGGCCCCCCGTTACCGGGGGCCATCGCTTTTCCCCCCGGGGGCGTGCCTTGGGCTCTCCCGCCCACCCACCCGATCACCCCGCAGCGACCTCTGGACGAACAAGCCTTTCCCGCCCACCCACCCGATTGCCCCGCAGCGACCTCTGGACGAACAAGCCTTTCCCGCCCACCCACCCGATTGCCCGGCAGCGCGACCGATTGGCTGCAGTCGGCAGCGCTCGTGAGGGGGTGTGTCGGTATTTCCGCCCGGAGCACGGTTCGCGGCGCTCCGGTGCCGCAGCAACCCATCGGCCACCGGACGATGGCGAGGACGGACATACCGGCGCGCCCCCGCCCCACAGACGGAGCGACCCCGAACCGGCCGGCCGGCCGACCGACCGTAGAGATCCACTAGGGTCAGCGCCGTGAAGAAGCTGCCTGTGATCGCCGCGTCACGCTGCGCTAAGGCCCCGCCGGTAACCGTAGCC
This sequence comes from Streptomyces sp. NPDC048436, assembly GCF_043200355.1. Taxonomy (NCBI): domain Bacteria; kingdom Bacillati; phylum Actinomycetota; class Actinomycetes; order Kitasatosporales; family Streptomycetaceae; genus Streptomyces; species Streptomyces sp. NPDC048436. The sequence continues at coordinate 470,987 of NZ_JBICXP010000007.1, read as the reverse complement.
CTCCTCGCAGTCTCCCTGGCCGTCCTCGCCGCCCTCTGCGTAGAGCAACGCATCCCCATGGCCGACACCCTCGTCTACCGCGCCGAAGGGGCCGCCGTGGCCAGCGGGAGTGATCTCTATGGGTTCACCGTCACCGAGTGGGAGCTTCCGGCCACCTATCCGCCCTTCGCCGCCATCCTCTTCGTACCCACCACCTGGCTTCCCCTCCCCGCCCTCAAGGTCGCCTTCCTCGTCGGGAACACCGGATTCCTCGCCCTCCTCATCCACCTCTCCGGGCGCCTCGTCGGCCGCGCCGTCACCCCGCGGGCGCTCCTCACCTGCACCGCCCTCGCCCTCTGGCTCGAGCCCGTCTTCCAGACGCTTGTCTTCGGGCAGATCAACCTCGCCCTCGTCTGCCTGATCCTCTGGGACCTCACCCGGCCCCCGGGCGCCATCGGCAAGGGCTTCGCGCTCGGGGTCGCCGCCGGGATCAAGCTCACCCCTGCCCTCTTCATCGCGTACCTCTTCACCACCGGGCGCGTACGCGAAGGGTGCACCGCCCTGGCCGCCTTCGCCGGGACCGTCGCGCTCGGCGCGCTCGTACTGCCCTCCGCCAGCGCCGACTTCTGGACCCACCGCCTCTTCGAGACCGGGCGCGTCGGCAAGGCATGGATCGTCGACAACCAGTCGCTCCAAGGGCTCGTCGCACGTGCTCTGCACGAACCGGAACCCGGCCTCGCGTGGCTCGTGCCCGCCGCCCTCACCGGCATCGCGGGGCTGTGGCTCGCCCGGCGCGCCTCCAGCGAACCCCGTGGCGTGCTCGTCACCGCCTTCACCGCGCTGCTGATCTCGCCCATCAGCTGGTCCCACCACTGGGTCTGGTGCGTACCGCTCCTGGCCCTGCTCATGGCGGAGGGCCGCCCCTGCCTGACCGCGGCGGTGGCGACCCTCTTCACGGCCCGCACCCTCTGGCTGGTCCCCCACCAGGGGAATCTGGACCTGCAACTACCCCACTGGCAGCAGCCGCTCGCCTCGCCCTACCCCCTGCTGGCCGCAACCCTCGCGCTCAGCTGTCGGCCAGCAGCTCGTCCGCGTCCACGATCCGGTACGCGTACCCCTGCTCCGCGAGGAACCGCTGCCGGTGCGCCGCGAAGTCCTGGTCGATGGTGTCCCGCGCCACGACGGAGTAGAAGCGGGCCTCGTGACCGTCGGCCTTCGGACGCAGCACGCGACCGAGCCGCTGTGCCTCCTCCTGCCGGGAGCCGAACGTCCCCGACACCTGGATCGCGACCGTAGCCTCCGGCAGGTCGATCGAGAAGTTGGCGACCTTCGAGACGACGAGAACGGAGATCTCGCCCTCCCGGAACGCGCCGAACAGCTTCTCGCGCTGCGCGTTCGTCGTCTCGCCCTTGATGACCGGCGCGTCCAGGTGCTCGCCCAGCTCGTCGAGCTGGTCGATGTACTGCCCGATGACCAGAGTCTGCTCACCTGCGTGCTTCTTGACGAGCGCCTCCGTGACCTTCCGCTTCGTGGCGGTGGTCGCACAGAACCGGTACTTCTCCTCGGCCTCGGCCGTCGCGTACGCGAGCCGCTCCGAGTCCGTCAGATTGACCCGCACCTCGACACAGTCGGCGGGCGCGATGTACCCCTGCGCCTCGATCTCCTTCCACGGAGCGTCGAACCGCTTGGGCCCGATCAACGAAAAGACGTCCGACTCCCGGCCGTCCTCCCGCACCAGCGTGGCCGTCAGGCCGAGCCGCCGCCTCGCCTGGAGGTCGGCGGTGAACTTGAAGACGGGCGCGGGCAGCAGATGCACCTCGTCGTAGATGACGAGCCCCCAGTCGCGGGAGTCGAACAGCTCCAGGTGCGGGTAGACACCCTTCCGCTTCGTCGTCAGGACTTGGTACGTGGCGATGGTGACGGGCCGGATCTCTTTCCGGGTCCCGCTGTACTCACCGATCTCCTCCTCCGTCAGCGAGGTCCGCTTCACCAGCTCGTGCTTCCACTGCCGGGCGGAGACGGTGTTGGTCACCAGGATCAGCGTCGTCGCCTTGGCCTCGGCCATGGCACCGGCCCCGACCAGCGTCTTTCCCGCACCACACGGCAGTACGACGACACCACTGCCGCCGTGCCAGAACCCCTCGACCGCCTGCTTCTGGTACGGCCGCAGCGCCCAGCCGTCCTCCGCTAGCTCGATGCTGTGGGCCTCTCCGTCGACGTACCCGGCGAGGTCCTCGGCGGGCCAGCCCAGCTTCAGGAGGGTCTGCTTGATCTGCCCGCGCTCGGACGGGTGCACGGCGACCGTGTCCGGGTCGAGGCGCGCCCCGACGAGCGGCTGCACCTTCTTCGACCGCAGGATCTCTTCGAGGACCGGCCGGTCGGTCGACGTCAGGACGAGCCCGTGGGTCGGGTGCTTGGACAGCGTGAGCCGTCCGTAGCGGGCCATCGTCTCCGCGACGTCCACCAGGAGCGCGTGCGGCACGGGATAGCGGGAGAACTCCACGAGCGCGTCCACGACCTGCTCGGCGTCATGCCCGGCGGCCCGGGCGTTCCACAGGCCCAGCGGCGTGAGCCGGTAGGTGTGGATGTGCTCCGGGGCGCGCTCCAGTTCCGCGAAGGGCGCGATGGCACGGCGGCAGGCGTCGGCCTGCTCGTGGTCGACCTCGAGCAGGAGGGTCTTGTCCGACTGGACGATCAAGGGACCATTCACGCGCGCACCCTTTCGGTAAGCCAAACGTCCAGTGTGCCGCATCGGACGGGGTGGCAGGGGTGACGCGGGATACAAGGGCAGGCGGGAGCCGCGGGAGCCGAGCCCTCACTCCGCCAGTTCCGCCACCCCCGTGACCCGGTGCAGCGGGTACGTCCGCACCTCGTCCGCCGTGTGGTCGTACGCCGTGACGAAGCCGCCCTCCACCCGGATCGGGGCGATCACCCGCTGGCTGGCCGAGCCCTCCGCGTTCACGTAGCCGATCCACAGCGCCTCGCCCGTCAGGACCGCCGCCTGCATCGTGGCGAGGGTCTCGGAGGCCGTCGTGCGGGGCAGGGTGTCGCCCGCCTCCGGGGTCGCCTTGCGGGGCGTGGTCGAGGCGAGGTCGCCGGCGCGGATGGCGCGGACCGCGGAGCCGATGAGGGTGGCGTCGGGCAGCGGCGGGCCGTCGTGGACGGGCTCGGGCGCGGTGCGGGGCGGTGAGCGGTGGGCGTGGGCCCGGGTGATCAGTACGTCGCCCTCGGCGCTCTCCGCGGCGGGCGCGAAGCCCATGGAGCGGAGGCCTTCGAGCAGCGCCCCCGGATCGGCCTGCGCGGCGAGCACGGTAGGCGCGAGGCGGCGCAGACGCAGGCCCTGGGAGCGCTTGTCCGCCAGGATCTCGTTCAGGAGGGCCTCGTCGTCGCAGCGTACGTACGCGGAGGCGGCGCCGATCCGCAGGTGGCCGTGTTTACGGGCGACGTCGTCGATGAGGTAGGCCAGCGGCTGCGGTACCGGCGTGCGGGAGTGGGCGGCGAGGAAGGCGTGCAGGTCGGACGCGGACTTGCCCGCGTCGAGCGCCCGCCGTACGGAGCCGGGCGTGAACCGGTACACGGTCGCCCCGCCCTTGGACTCCACGTCGGCGAGCACGGAGAGCGTCTCGGCCAGCGGACGGCCCAGCGGGCCCGGGGCCACGGCGGTGAGGTCCGCCTGGAGCAGGACGTGGTCCAGGGGCTCGGGGAGCAGGGGCGCCAGGAGCCGGGCGGCGCGGGCGGCCGAGGCGGCGAGTTCGGCGGGGGCGGGTGCGGGGGCAGGCGCGGTCTCGGGTGCGGCGGGCTCCGGGGGGGTCTCCTCGCCCTCGGGGCCGAGCAGCGCCCGCCCGTGCGCCGACAGCGCGCCCCGGCCCGTGATGCCGAGCAACTCCGCTTCGTTCAGCGTCCACTGGGCGATCCTCGCCCGCAGCTCCATGGGCGCGCCGGAGGCCGAGGCCCCGGACGACACGCCTCCCCCGGAGGCGCCGCCCCCCGCCGCGCCCCGCGGCGGACGCTCCCACCTCAGGCGGGCAAGCATCGACTCCGGCGTCGGGCTCGCGCCCTCCGGGAGCGTGGTCAGGAGCGTGAGGACCCGGCGCCGGATCTCCGGCGCCGACGAGCGGTCCAGGTGCGGGCCGAGCGCCGACAGTGTGCGGTCCTTGCCGTCCCGGCCGCCGATCAGGCCCGCCGTGCGGGTCGCCGTCAGCCACGCCCTGGCCAGGACCGACCAGCGCTCGGCGGCGGGCAGCTCCTGCCAGTCGTCGTACGCCGGTGTCACCGCGTACCGCTCGTCCGCGTCACCGTCCGTGGCCACGAGGCCCGCCGCGTAGGCCAGTTCGACCCAGAACGCCGCCACCGGCTCCGGTACGTCAAGGGCCACCGCCGTCCGCTTCAGGTCCCGCACGCTCAGGCCGCCCGCGCGCAGGACGGTGGGGCCGCCCTCGTCCCAGTCCTTCAGGAGCTCCTCGATCATGTCGAGCGCCATGTACGCCTGGCTGGCCGCCGCCGCGTCCACAACCTGTGGACGGTGTTCGCGCAGCGGCTCGACGGGCGGCGGCACCGGTACGAGGGCCCGGTGCGCGCGGCCCGCCCGCAGATGCAGGGCGGCCTCCCGGGGGAGTACGACCGTGCCCGGCGAGGTCGGGAGCAGCAGGCCGCGGTCCAGGAGCCAGCGCAGATGCCGGGCCGGGTCGGCGGTGACCTGGCCGTAGGGCGGGCCCCAGACGAGCCGCGAGAGCACCTCGACGGACTCGGCGGGGGCTTCGTCGAGGAGCGCGGACATGCGGGTGCGGTCGGTGAAGAGCTCGGTGAGCGAGCGCACCGCGGAGACCGCGTCGTGCGTGGACGGCAGCCCGGCCGCCGCCACGATGTCCTGCATACGGTTCGGCGACATGCCCGCGGTGGCCTCGGCGACGGTGGGGCCGAGGCCGGTGGGGGAGGGGTACTGCGGGGCGGGGGCGAGGAGTTCGCGTGCGGCGCGGACCAGGCGTACGCGGTCGCCTGCGCCCCAGATGAGCGCCTGCTCCCGGAGGGTGGCCAGGGCCCGCTTCAACGCGGCGTCCACGCCGTTGCCTCCTTCGTCCCCGGCGACCAGCGCGTGCAGCTCTTCGTACGTCGCCGGTTCCGGAGCCACGGCGAGTGCCTCGGCGACCTGCTGGGCGAACCGGTCGAGACGCTCCAGGGCGCGGATGACGGAGGCGCGGGTGGCGGCGCGGGTGGCGAGCTGGGTGAGATCGTTGGGGACGGGGCTGAGCAGATCGGGCCGGGCGTGGAGGAGCGCACCGAGGGACACGTCATCCCGTGACCGGAGCGCCTCGGCGAGGGACCGGGGCGTGTCCGCTGGGCGCTGGGGCTGCTCGTCGGTGCTCATCCGGCTCACGGTAGCGGGTCGGGGGGCTTGGGCGGGGGTGCTGGGGCCCTGGGGCGGGCCGGGGGGGGGCGGTGTCTGTTCGTCGTGGCGGTGTGGTGTGCCCGGGGTGCGGTGTCGGTGTCTGTTCGTCTGTGGGTGCGGGGCCGCGCCGGTATGTCCGTCCTCGCTATCGTCCGGTGGTCGCTGTGGTGCTTCGGCTCCGGAGTGCCGCGAACCGTGCTCCGGGCGGAAATACCGACACGTCCCCTCGCGAGCGCTGCCGACTGCGGGTGTTCGGGGGCCATTCCCCACCCCACTGCGGGGCAATCGGGTGGGTGGGCGGGAAAGCTTGTTCGTCCAGAGGTCGCTGCGGGGTGATCGGGCGGGTGGGCGGGAGAGGCCCCCGGCGAGGGAAGGCAGTACGGCCACCCCGAACGCGGCGGTCGCGAAGACCTTGCCAGTCCATCTCGGGGCGGACAGCGACCCCTCGGGCGTGAGGCGGGAGGGGCCCCGCAGGCCGGAGCCGAACTGGGCGCCCCCGCCAGAAAACGGTACGGTCAAAGCCAGCAACGCAGCCGCCCCGGAGGGGACTTCGTGGGGATCGAGAGCGATCAGCTCGTCTTCGACTATCTGAGCCGCGTCGGAGACCTGGCCCAGCAGCACCAGCTGCCGTCCGGCACCCGTATGCGCCTGGTCTCCGAACTGCGGAACGAGATCGACCGCAGCCGCGCCAAGACCACGGTCGACAGCCCGGCCGCGATACGCCGGATCCTGGACCGCCTCGGCGCCCCGGAGGATCTGGTCGAAGCCGCGGGCTCCGGGGCCGGTGACGTACCGAAGAGCGCCGATCCCCGCCCCGCCGTCCCCACCCAGCGTCGCGCGGAACCCCAGGAACGGCCCAAGCGGCCCCGCCGCCGCGTCATCCCCCGGCCCCGTCCGGCCGCGGAGGAGCCGGAGCCGGCCTGGGAGGACCAGCGCCCGTCCCCGCCCCATCTCGCGGGCACGGACGAGCTGGGGGAGAGCGGCTCGGAGCCGGACTGGTGGCGTGTGGACAGCAGCCCTTTCGGCCTCGCCGACAGCGTTCCGGGTTTCACCGGCGGCGTGGAAATCCCGGAAATCCTCAAGCCCCCGCGCAAGGAGCCCCTCGAAAAGGAGGACCTCGACGCGGAGGAGTGGGAGGACGAGGAGGGAGAGGAGGGAGAGGAGGGAGAGGAAGAGGGCGCGGTCGAAGCCGACGCCCGCCCCCGGCGCCGCATCCGCCTCCGGCGCCCCGCCCCCGCGGCCGTGGTCGAAGCCACGCCCCGCTTCAGCAACCCCCTCCTGCTGCTCGCCGCAGCCCTGCTCACCGTCGGCGCCATCCTCGGCAACTGGCTTGCCCTGGGCGGCGGCTGGCTCCTCGCCTATGCCTCGCGCAGGCTCAGCCGCGCCGAGGCGAAGGGGGCCGTCATCGGGCTGCCGGGGCTCTCCGTGGCGGCCGGGATCGCGTGGCTGTGGGGCAGGAACGAAGGCAAGTGGGGCGAGCCGATCCGCGAGGGGCACATGAGCGACGCGATGGCCGAGACCTGGCCATGGGTGGTGCGCTGCGCGGCCGTCGCCTCCGCGCTCTACCTGGTGTGGAGATCTCAACGCCAACGGCTGTAGCAGCGACTGCTGGACTGGAGGAGGCGCGAGCTCCACGCCCCGAACCCCCGCCCCCCTTACCCCGTCAGCGCCGCCCGCATTTGATCCAGGATCTTGGCCGCCGCCGTATAGCCGATCCCCTGGATCCACAACTCGTCGTCGACCGTGTGGACGTTGCCCTTCTTCACCGCGTCCATGCTCTTCCACAGGCCGCTGCCGGTCGTCCGCGTCTCCTTGGCCTTCGCCGGATCGCCGTACGTCGCCCGGAAGATGACGTCGGCGTCGGCGAGGTCGATCTTCTCGGGGGACAGGTCGTACGAGAAGCCGTCCTTGGCCTTGGCCGCGAGAGCCGGGCGGCCCAGACCCACGTCCTTGAGGAGCGTGGCGATGTAGGTCTGCTCGCCGTAGAGACGTATGTCCGCGCCCTCCACGAAGCGCAGGACGTTGACCTTCGTCGCCTTGGCCTTCTCCGGGCCGCCGACGGCGGCGGTGACCTTCGCGGCGTGCGCCTCGTACTCGGCGACCGCCTTCCTCGCCTCCGCCTTCTTGCCCAGCGCGTCGGCGTGCGTCTGGAAGTTCTTCTGCCAGGGGTAGCCCGTGGTCTCCGTCATGACGGTCGGGGCGATCTCCTTGAGCTGGTCGTACTTCGCCGCGTGCCGGATCTTGCTGGTGAGGATGACGTCGGGGTGCAGGGCCGCGATGGCCTCCATGTTCGGGTTCAGCATCTCGCCGACGTCCTTGATGCCGGCGACCTTGTCCTTGGGCAGGTAGCTCGGGAACCCCTTGGACGCCTCGACGTGCGTGGCCCCGACCGGCTTCACGCCGAGCGTGACCGCGGAGTCCAGCTCGGCGGTGTCCAGGACGACGACGCGCTTCGGGGCGACGGGTACTCGTACGTCGCCCATGGCCGTTTTGACGACGTGCGTCGCACCGGAACGGGAACCCGGACCGGAGCCCGAGTCCGACGAGCCGCAGGCTGAAAGCGTCAGCGCGCCGCTCAGGGCGAGAGCACCGGCGGCAAGGGCACGGCGGCCGTGGGCGGAGGAGTTGGGGCGGGTGGTCATGGCTTGGGGGCCACCTTTCCATCGGATGAGACCGGCGGGCGGGGGCCTGCGGCCCACGGAGCCCCGGGCACCACCAATGGTGAGCCGGTCACCGGGTCCGGCACCACCACGCACTCCAGACCGAACACCTCCTGTACGAGTTCCTCGGTGACGACATCGGCCGGCGTGCCCTCGGCGACGATCCGGCCCGTCTTCATGGCGACGAGGTGATCGGCGTACCGGGCGGCCTGGTTGAGGTCGTGCAGGACGACGGCCACGGTCCTGCCGCGCTCACCCTCATCAGTGGGCGAGGCCAACTGGCGTATGAGGTCAAGGACTTCCACCTGGTGCGAGATGTCGAGATACGTCGTCGGCTCGTCCAGGAGCAGGATGTCCGTCTCCTGGGCGAGCGCCATGGCGATCCATACGCGCTGGCGCTGGCCGCCCGACAGCTCGTCCACGGAACGGTCGGCGAGCGCCGCGACGTCGGTGCGTTCCATCGCCTCCGTCACCGCCTTCTCGTCCTCGTCGGACCACTGCTGCCACCAGTGCTGGTGCGGCTGGCGCCCACGCGCGACGAGGTCGGCGACGGTGATCGCCTCCGGCGCGACGGGTGTCTGCGGGAGCAGCCCGATCTGCTGGGCGATCTTCTTGGTCGGCAGCTTGGCCAGCGCCTCGCCGTCCAGGAGTACCGCGCCGCTCCTGGGCCTGAGGAGGCGGCCGAGGGCGCGCAGAGTGGTCGACTTGCCGCAGGCGTTGGGGCCGACGATCACCGTGACCTTGCCGTCGGGTATCGCGAGGTCGAGGCCGTGCACGACCGTGCGGTCCTCGTAGGCGAGGGTCAGCTCGCGGGCCGTAAGGCGGGCGGCGGCGGTCACTGCGTGCCTCCATTGCGGGCGGAACGGCTGCGGATGCCGTGACTTCGGACGATCAGCCAGATCAGGTACGGGGCCCCGACGGCCGCCGTGAGCACACCCACCGGAAGCTCGGTCGGCGAGAAGAGGCGCCGGGCGAGCAGGTCGGCGACGACGATGATCAGCGCCCCGAGCAGCGCCGAGCCGAGCAGCGGGATCTGCGCGGTCCGGGTAAGACGGCGGGCGATCTGCGGGGCGAGCAGCGCCACGAAGTCGACGGGCCCGGCGGCGCCGGTCGCCACGGAGGCGAGGACGACGCCGAGCAGGACGAGACCGAGACGTGCGTGGCCGAGGCGCACCCCGAGGGCGGTCGCCGTGTCGTCGTCCATGGTCACCGAGCGCTGGGCGCGCGCGGCCCAGAGCACGAACGGGAGTAGCACGAGCAGCGTCCACGCCAGGGGCGCCGCCTCCGTCCAGCCGCGGCCGTTGAGCGAGCCCGTCATCCAGATCTGGGCCTGCTGGGCGACGAGGTAGTCGCCCTTCGTCATGAACAGCGTGGTGATGGACCGCAGGGCGATCGCGAAGCCGATGCCGATGAGCACGAAGCGCGTCGCGTGCAGGCCGCCGCGCCAGGCGAAGACGTACACGAGGGCGGCAGCGGTGATGCCGCCGAGCACCGAGAGGTAGGGCAGGACGGTGGCGGACGTGACCCCGAGGGTCATCGCCCCCACCGTGAGCGCGCTCGCGCCCTGGCTGATGCCGATGATGTCGGGGCTGGCGAGGGGGTTGCGCGCGACGGTCTGGATGAGCCCGCCCGCCACTCCGAAGGCGGCGCCCACGAGGAGGCCGACGACCATGCGGGGTTCGCGCAGCGTTCCCACGACCAGTTCGTCGGGGGACGGCTGCCCGAAGACGACCTTCAGGGCCTGGGTGGGGTGCACGAAGGATTCGCCCACGCAGAGGTACGCGAGGCAGCTTGCGGCCAGGAGCAGGGTCAGTAGTACGGCGGCAGCAGCTGCCCTGCGGTGCACGAGGAACGCGGCTTTCCCGAGCCGAAGTACGGAATACCCGGCTGGACGCAGCTTTGTCGGGCGCCCCGCATCAGGGGTTGTGCCCACCCGTTCCGCCGTGCGGAACGCCTGCCCACAACGGTTCACGCCGCAACCGCCTTCCGGCGCACCAGCGTCACCAGGAACGGCACCCCGATGAGCGCGGTCATCACCCCGGCGGGCACCTCACTCGGCGGGAAGATCACGCGCCCCACGGTGTCGGAGACGAGCAGCATGACGGGCCCGAGGACAGCGGCCATGGGCAGCACCCAGCGGTGGCCGCTGCCGACGATGGCGCGGGCGATGTGCGGGACGGCGAGCCCGATGAACGCGATGGGCCCGGCCGCCGCGACCCCCGCCCCGGTGAGGACGGTCGCCCCGAGCCCGCCGACGATCCGCACGGTCGCGACCTTCTGCCCGAGCCCCTTGGCGACGTCCTCGCCGAGCGCGAGCGCGTCGAGCCCCCGCGCCACGGACAGCACGAGCACCAGGCCCACCAGCAGGAACGGCCAGATCTGCCCGACGATCTCCGCGTCACGCCCGGAGAGCGAGCCCACCTGCCAGAAGCGGAACTCGTCCAGGGCTGAGGCCTTGGTGGTGAGGACCGCGGTGGTCAGGGACACCAGCAGGGCGTTGATCGCGGCGCCGCCGAGGGCGAGCTTCACGGGGGTCGCCCCGCCGCGTCCGCTCGCGGCGATCGCGTACACGGCGACGGACGCGATGCCCGCGCCCGCGAAGGCGTACCAGACGTATCCGGTCAGGGTGTGCACCCCCGCGAACGCGATCGCCATGACGACCCCCACCGAGGCGCCCTGGCTGACGCCGAGGATGCCGGGGTCGGCGATGGGATTGCGGGTGATGCCCTGGAGGACGGTGCCCGCGAGGGCGAGCGCGGCGCCGACCATCAGGCCGATGAGCGTGCGCGGCACCCGCATCTCGCGGACGACTTCGGCGGCGGCGCTGTGCCCGCCGTGCAGCAGGGCGTCGATGACGGCGGAGGGTGCGATCGCGCGGGCGCCGACGGAGAGGCTGAACAGGACCGCGAGCAGCAGGGCCACGACGGCCGCCGTCATCGCGACGGCGCGTCTGGCTGGCACACGCATCGGCTGAGCTCGTTTCGGGGTAGCGGGGGATCGGGAGTGGCGGTGAAGGCGGTGTGCTGAACGCAGCACAGGTAAGGCTTGGCTAAGACTAAGGCGACCTTAAACCCGGGCCCCGGCCCCCGGGCCTCGGCACAATGGACCCATGACCTCACGCGTTCTGACGGTCGGCTTCGACCTCGACATGACCCTGATCGACTCCCGCCCCGGCATCAAGGCCGCCTACGAGGCCCTGTCCGCGGAGACGGGAACGTACATAGACGCCGACCTCGCCGTCACGCGGCTCGGCCCGCCCCTGGAGGAGGAGCTGCGCAACTGGTTCCCCGCGGACCGGATCGAGGAGATGGGCGACCGCTACCGTGAGATCTATCCCACATACGCCATCGCCCCCACGCCCGCGCTGACCGGCGCCCGCGAGGCCGTGGCGGCCGTCAGGGCCCACGGCGGCCGGGCGATCGTGGTGACCGCCAAGCACGAGCCCAACGCGAAGCTGCACCTGGCGCACCTCGGCATCGAGGCGGACGCGGTGATCGGCTGGCTCTGGGCCGAGGCGAAGGCGGAGGCACTGCGCGAGCACGACGCGGCGGTGTACGTCGGTGACCACACCGGTGATGTACGCGGCGCGCGTACGGCGGGCGCGCTCTCCGTCGCGGTGGCGACCGGGCCGTGCGACGCAGCGGAACTGCGCGCGGCGGGCGCCGACACGGTGCTGAGCGACCTGACGGAGTTCCCCGCCTGGCTCGCTTCGTACGTCGCTGACGCCGCCGCTAAGTAGTCGTCGATTTGGCCTCGCGACGCTGAACGGCGATACCGCGCAGCACTCCCGCCCCGGCGATGAGGAATCCGACCCCCATCAGCATGCACACCGCGTACGCGATGGACGGAAAGGGATCGGTGCCGAGGAACAGCGGGGCCACCGTGACCAGAGTGGCCACGGCTCCGACGAAGAAGACGATTGCTCCGGTCCGGACCAGGCCATCGCCCGGTCCGGCGGAATTCCCTTGGGTTTTGTCACGCACCCGACCAGGGTAGTTCCCAGCGCGAAGGAAGAATCCGGGGACGTCTTGTCACCCGCTCCCGGACCAATAGTCTTGGTTCCGGCGGGTCGGGCGACCCGCTGTAGTGCTATCCAGAGCCGTTTTCCGCGGCATAGACGCGTACGACGACAAGTACGAGGACGAGGACTTCAGGTGCCTACCGGCAAGGTCAAGTGGTTCAACAGCGAGAAGGGCTTCGGCTTTCTCTCCCGCGATGACGGCGGCGACGTCTTCGTGCACTCCTCCGTACTGCCCGCAGGCGTCGACACACTCAAGCCCGGCCAGCGCGTCGAGTTCGGCGTCGTCGCCGGCCAGCGCGGTGACCAGGCCCTCTCGGTGGCGATCCTCGACCCGACGCCGTCCGTGGCGGCGGCGCAGCGGCGCAAGCCCGACGAACTGGCGTCCATCGTCCAGGACTTGACGACCCTCCTGGAGAACATCACGCCGATGCTGGAGAAGGGGCGCTACCCCGACAAGGCGTCGGGCGCGAAGATCGCCGGGTTGCTCCGGGCAGTGGCGGACCAGCTGGACGTCTAGCGGAGAGTGCCGAAGCTCAGGGCCCCTGGGCCGAGCGCCGGGACCAGGCCCTCCGCCGCGGCCCGCGTCAGGAGTCCGCGGATCGCCGCGTAGCCGTTCTCGCCCAGGTCGGCCGTGAACTCGTTCACGTACAGGCCGATGTGCTGGTCGGCGACGGCCGGGTCCATCTCCTGGGCGTGCTCCGTCACGTAGGGGCGGGACGCCTCGGGGTCGTCCCAGGCCATGCGGACCGAGGCGCGGGTCGCGTCGGCGAGCTGCCGCAGGCGCTCCGCGCCCAGCGACCGCTTGGCGATGATCGCGCCGAGCGGGATCGGCAGCCCCGTCGTCCGCTCCCAGTGCTCGCCCATGTCCGCCAGGCAGTTGAGCCCGTAGTTCTGGTACGTGAAGCGCGCCTCGTGGATGACAAGGCCCGCGTCGACCTTCCCGTCCCGCACCGCGGGCATGATCTGGTCGAAGGGCAGCACCACGATCTCGCCGACCCCGCCGGGCACGCTCTCCGCGGCCCACAGTCGGAACAGCAGATACGCCGTCGACTTCTCGCTCGGCACCGCGACCGTCTTGCCCGTGAGGTCGGCGCCGGTGCCGGGCTCCCGGGTGAGCACCAGCGGCCCGCAGCCACGCCCGAGCGCCCCGCCGCACGGCAGCAGGGCGTACTCGTCGAGGACGTAGGGCAGCACGGCGTACGACACCTTCAGGATGTCGAACTCGCCGCGCTCGGCCATGCCGTTGGTGATGTCGATGTCGGCGAAGGTGACGTCGAGCCCGGGAGCGCCGGGTACTCGCCCGTGGGCCCAGGCGTCGAAGACGAACGTGTCGTTCGGGCAGGGGGAGTAGGCGATCCGCAGGGGCTTGTCGTGCTGCTCGTGCTGCTCGTGCTGCGTGGGCGATTCAGTCATGCCTGTTCCAACTCTCCAGTACGGGCGTGAATTTCCCGAACGCGTCCCCGAGCGCGCCGAGCGCCTCACCGATCCGCCAGGCACCGCGGTCCCGCGGCCCGATGGCGTTGGAGACGGCGCGGATCTCCAGGACGGGCAGTCCGTACGCGGCGGCGGCCTCGGCCACGCCGAACCCCTCCATCGCCTCGGCGAGCGCCCGCGGATGACGCCGCCGCAGCTCGGCGGCGCGAGCGGCGGAACCGGTCGCGGTGGAGACGGTCAGGACGGTGCCGGTGAGAGCGCCACAGGCGGCGGCCATCTCCCGTACGAGGGAAAGGGGTGGCTGGTGGGTGACGGCGCCGAAGCCCAGTTCGGTGACGGGAAGGAAGCCGTCGGGTGTCTCGGCCCCCAGGTCGGCCGCGGTGATCTCGTCGGCGAGCACGAGTGAGCCGAGGGGCGCGTCGGGCTGGAATCCGCCGCCGATCCCGGCCGAGATCAACAGGTCGTACGGGGCGCGCGCGAGGGCCGCCGCGGTGTGCGCTGCGGCTGCCGCGGGGCCTACTCCGACGGCGACGGCCTCGGCGTGAGCGGGCATCCGGCCGACCACCGCGTCCCGTTCGGCGGGGACGGCGGTGGCCACCAGGATCCGCGGGCCAGTGGAGATCAACGGCGAGGAGATGTCAGGCGTCGCCGTTCTTGAGCTGGAAGTTCCAGACGCCCTTGTACTTCTGGCCGGTCTTGTCCTGCTCCACGATGCTGACGTAGAGCTTGTCCGGCGCGGGCTGGCCCTGCTGCGGCGCGAAGAGGTCGATGCCCTCGAAGGCGTAGTACGTCTTCTTGGAGGGGTTGTTGGCCTGCTGGCCGTTTACCCACAGAGTCCAGCCGGTCTTGGCCACCTCGGGGTCGACGCCGATGCGCAGCGTGTCGCCCTGGTGCAGGGTGATCGACTTCGAGGCTTTCTTCAAGGCGCACTTGGTGGCCTTCGCGCGGCCGATGTCGTCGCCGTCGTCGTAGCAGGTGGCATCGGAGTGCACCGAGTCCTTGCCGACCGTGATGGTGGCCAGCGGCGTCGGCTTGTCACATGCGGACAGGACGAGAAGTCCGGCGGAGACAGCACCAAGAGCGGCCACGGCGCGGCGGCGGCGCGGCGAACTGTGGCGATTGGCGGCTCCGCCGCGGGGCAGGGAGGTCATGGCCGAAGGCTATCGGGCGCCCTGCGTGCTCCTGCCACGTGGGGGGTGCGGCGTGCCGCGGTCATGTCGACGCTTTCGTGCCCCCTGTGTCCCCCTGTGGCTCCCGCTCAGGCCACCCGCGGGCGCCGTCTTCCGCCGTGCCGGGCCGCCGAGAGCAGGCCCCGGGCGGTGGAGAGCCATCCGATGGCGACGATCGCCGCGGCCACCGAGAAGCCGAGTGACCCGTTCAGCGGAAGGGCCATGCCGATGCCGCCGCCCACCACCCACGCCACCTGAAGGATGGTCTCCGAGCGGGCGAAGGCGGAGGTCCGCACGTCTTCCGGCACGTCCCGCTGGATCAGCGCGTCCAGGGAGAGCTTCGACATGGCCTGCGCGAAGCCCGCCACCGCGCCCAGGCAGGCCACGCCCACCGCCCCGAAGAACACGGCCGCGGTGATCGCCACGCCGAGGACGACGGCGACGGCGGTCACGATGATGACCTCCGGCGCCCGTGATCTCAGACCGGCGCCGACGGCCGTGCCGAGCGCGTTGCCCGCCCCGGCGGCGACGCCCACTATGCCGAGCGACACCGCGGCGCTCTGGCCACCGAGGGGCTCCTCGCGCAGCAGGAAGGCGAGGAAGAAGATGAGGAACCCGGAGAGACAGCGCAGGGCGGCGTTGGCGGTGAGGGCGTGGGTGACGGCGGGGCCGACCGTACGCAGTCCCATGCGCCGCTTCTTGTACGTGTCCGACGCGGCTTCGGTGCGGGAGTGCAGATGCAGATGCTCCTCGTCGGCCGCGAGCAGCGCCTTGCTCTCGCCCTTCGCCGAGTCGACCTTCGGCGGCAGTGAGAGGGAGAGGAACATCCCGACGAGGAAGATCACGAAGGCGCCGTAGAGCGGCCAGCGCGGCCCGAGCGCTTGCAGCCCCGCGCCGATGGGAGCCGCGATCCCGGTCGCGAGGAGGCCGCCGAGGGTGACTCTGGAGTTGGCCTTGACCAGGGAGAAGCCCTGGGGCAGCAGCCGGGGCACCACGGCGCTCCGTACGACCCCGTACGCCTTGGAGGCGACCAGGACGCCGAGCGCCGCCGGATAGAGCTCAAGGCTCCCGGTGATCACCGCCTCGGACAGCATCAGGGCGAGGAGGGCGCGGGCCAGCATCGCGGCGGCCATCGCGTAGCGGCGGCCGTGCGGGAGGCGGTCGAGCAGGGGGCCGATGATGGGGGCGAGGAGGGTGAAGGGCGCCATGGTGATGGCGAGGTAGAGGGCGACTCGGCCGCGGGCCTCGTCCGTCGGCACGGAGAAGAACACGGTCGAGGCGAGCGCGATGGTGACCATGACGTCGCCCGCGCCGTTCACGGCGTGCAGTTCGATGAGCTTGCCGAGCCCCGACTCGCCCGCCCCGTGGGCGTGCGTGGCCTTGCGGATGCCGCGGGCGGTGCCGGTGAACGGCAGGTGCAGGGCGCGGCCGACCCAGCGGGCGGCCCGGTTCAGCACCGGGCTGCGTCCGCTGACTCCGTGGGACGTCGACCTTGCGGCAGCCACCTCGTCATAGTGCCCCCTAAAGGCACGTTGTACGGGTGGGTGGGTGGGAGAAACGCCGCGAAGCGGCAAGAGAAGGGGCCCCGAGGCAGGGGGGCGGGCACGCCGGTGTAGGCCCAGGGGCCAGGAGAAGGTAGCGTGCGTAGCGCGCCTGCGGCGGTTGTTCTTGGCCGCGCGCCTCTCGGTCATCCCGCAGAATGGATGACGTAGGTGCGCCCGAGGACGTTCGGGCGCGGACGTCGACGCGGCCCTCCGGTCCGCTCCGTCCGCACCCCCGCGTACTGGGTGGCGCACTCGTGAGACGGCGTAATGGAGAAGCGATACCTGTGAGCGCAGCGACAACGCGAAGCCGTACCCCGCGTACCCCGCGTACTCCCGACCGCCTGTGCGCCGAGGCGGTGGGACTGGCCCGTGACGCGGCCGAGGAGGCCGCCGCGCCCGGTGTGGTCGGTGAGCACGTCGAGGTCGTGGTCGAGGGCGACCGCGTCGTCACGCACCTGTTCGAGTGCAAGGAATTCGGCTACCGGGGCTGGCGCTGGGCCGTGACGGTGGCCCGCGCATCGCGCGCCAAGGTCGTCACGCTCGACGAGACGGTGCTGCTTCCCGGCCCTGATGCTCTGCTGGCCCCCGAGTGGGTGCCGTGGAGCGAGCGGCTCCGCCCCGGTGACATGGGTCCGGGGGACCTGCTGCCGACCGACGCCGAGGATCTGCGCCTCGAACCCGGCTTCTCCGGCGAGGAGGAACCGCCGCCGAACTCCGTGTTCTCGGAGGAGATGGCGGAGCTGGTCGAGGCGGAGGACGCGGAAGTGACGGCGGGTTCGCCCGCCGAGCTGCCGGCGGCTCCGGCGCGCGGCTCGATCGCCGCGATCGCCGACGAGCTGGGCATGCGCCGTGCGCGGGTCCTGTCCCGGTACGGCCTGCATGCCGCGGCCGACCGCTGGGAGGAGTCGCACGGCGCGAAGACGGCGATGGCGCAGGCGGCGCCCGCGTCCTGCGTCAGCTGCGGCTTCCTTGCCCCGATCGGGGGATCGCTCGGGCAGGCGTTCGGGGTGTGTGCGAATGAGTTCGGCCCTGCGGACGGTCATGTGGTGTCCCTCGCGTACGGCTGCGGGGGTCACTCGGAGGCAGCCGTCATGCCGAAGCCGCCGCGGCCGGCGGAGCCGGTCCTGGACGAGACCCGGGTGGACGCCATGCCGCTGAGGCCAGCGGCGGATTCGGGCTCGGTACCGGTGGACGGGGCGCCGGAGGAACTCGGCCACTCCTGAGCTCCTGCTGGGGGCGGCGGATTCGCGGAGCCCCCTGCGGGCGGGGCTGACGGTGTCTCTGCTCCTGCTCCTCGCGCCCGTATCCCCGCAGGTGACCCCCAGCCAGGCGGCGACGTACCGGGCATCGGGGGAACCCCGCGACGCGGTACCGTTCGGCCCGCGAACCGAGCGAGGGAGACGACACCGTGAGCAAGACCGTGCGGCCGGCGGCCGAGGGTACTGACCCGTTCGGCACGGCACGGCTCCGGCGGGGAGTTCTCGATGCCTGGGCGGCCAGTCCTGCCCGGTTCAGGGAGGACGCCAACGCCGAGGAGGACCTCGCCCTCGGCGGCTACCGGGACCGGCTGATCGTCGAGCTCGCCCAGAACGCCGCCGACGCGGCAGCGAGGGCCGGGGCTCCGGGACGCCTCGCCCTCACCCTGAGGGACGGAGTCCTCGCCGCCGCCAACAACGGCGCCCCCCTCGACGCCACCGGCGTCGAGTCCCTCTCCACCCTCCGCGCCTCCGCCAAGCGCGAGGAGCAGAACAACGGCGCCGTCGGCCGCTTCGGCGTCGGCTTCGCCGCCGTGCTCGCCGTCTCGGACGAGCCTGCCGTCGTGGGGCGTACGGGCGGGGTCCGGTGGGCGTTGAGCGAGGCCAGGGAACTCGCCGCCGACACCGCGCGGTTCAGCCCCGGCCTCGGGGACGAGATCCGCCGCCGCGACGGGCACGTGCCGCTCCTGCGGCTCCCCTTCGCCGCCGAAGGAACCGCCCCGGAGGGGTACGACACCGTCGTCATCCTGCCCCTGAGGGATGCCGCAGCCGAGGATCTCGTCCTGCGTCTCCTGGACGGGATCGACGACGCGCTGCTCCTCGCTCTCCCCGGGCTTGAGGAAGTCCTCGTCCAGGTCGGCGACCACGCCCCCCGCACCCTCCGCCGTACCGCCGAGACCGGCTACGTCGACGTATCCGACAGCCGCGACGGCGACACCCGCTGGCGCACCGTCAGCCACCAGGGCCCCCTGGAGCCGAAGCTCCTCGCCGACCGGCCCGTCGAGGAGCGGCTGAGGCCCCACTGGGCCGTCACCTGGGCCGTCCCCACCGACCGCGAAGGCGCCCCCCAGGCGCCCCGCAGCGCCCCCGTACTGCACGCGCCGACGCCCAGCGACGAACCGCTCGGCGTGCCCGCCCTGCTCATCGGCTCGTTCCCGCTGGACACCACCCGGCGGCACGCCGCGCCCGGGCCCCTCACCGACTTCCTCGTGCAGCGCGCGGCCGACGCGTACGCCGAACTCCTCGCCGACTGGCGGCCCGTGGGCGAGGGCATCATCAGCCTGGTCCCCGGCCCCCTCGGCAGGAGCGAGCTCGACGGCGCGCTGCGCCAGGCCATCCTCGACCGGCTGCCCCGCACCCCCTTCCTGCCGCCCGCGGTCGAGCCCGTACCGCCGCGGGACGTCGCGCCGGACGTGCCCGAGTGGGAGCTGCCCGTCGCGCTGCGGCCGCGTGACGCGGAGGTCGTGGAGGGCGCGGGCGCCGAGACCGTACGCGTGCTCGCCGACGTGCTGCCCAGCCTGCTGCCCGCGGGGCTCGAACGGCGCGCCGAGCTGCGCACCCTCGGTGTCGCCCGCGTCCCGCTGACCGAGGCGATCGACCGCCTCGCGGGGCTCGAGCGGGACCCGGGCTGGTGGCGGCGGCTGTACGACACCCTCACCGGCGTCGACCCCGACCGCCTCACCGGGCTCCCCGTGCCCCTCGCCGACGGCCGCACCACGATCGGGCCCCGCCAGGTCCTGCTGCCCCTCACCGGCGACGACAGCGACCCCGCCGCCCTCGCCCGCCTCGGCCTCAAGGTCGCGCACCCCGACGCCGTGCATCCCCTCCTGGAGAAGCTCGGCGCGCTGCCCGCCACGCCCCGCGCCGTCCTGACGACCCCGCAGGTCCGCGCCGCCGTCGCCGCCTCGCTCGACGACGACACGTGGGACGAGGACGCCCTGGACGCCGAGGAGCTCGCGGACATCGTCCTCGCGCTCGTCCGCGACGCGAACCTCTCGCCGGGCGACGAGCCCTGGCTGGGCGCGCTCGCCCTCCCCGACGACGAGGACGGCGACCTGGCCCCCGCCGGTGAACTCGTCTATCCAGGAAGCCCCTTCGCCCAGGTCATGCGCGAGGACGAACTCGCCACCGTGGACGCCGAGCTCGCCGAGCGCTGGGGCGAGCAGCCCCTCGCGGCCTGCGGTGTCCTCGCCAACTTCGCCCTTGTCCGCGCCACGGACATCGTGCTCGACCCCGACGAACTGGAGCCCCGCGAGGGCGACTTCGCCGAGCCCGACGACGCCGGTCTGCTCGACGCGGTCGACGTGTGGTGCGAGGACGTCCTGGACCGACTCCCTGAGACACCCGTCCCGCCGGTCGCCACCGAGATCATCGCCGTACGGGATCTGGACCTGGTCGACGAGGACCGCTGGCCCCAGGCCCTCGCGATGCTCTCGCGCCCGCCGCTGCGGGACGCGCTGACGCAGCCGCTGCGGATCCTGCTCCCGGACGGCACGACGGAGACCGTCCGCTCGTACACGGCGTGGTGGCTGCGCGGGAATCCGGTGCTCGGCGGTCGGCGTCCCGCCGGTCTCCGGGCCTCGGGCGGTGACCCGCTGCTCGAAGGTCTCTACGACGCCGCGGACGCCGCCGGGTTCGACGACGAGCAGGTGCTCCGCGCTCTCGGCGTCCGCACGTCGGTGGCCGCCCTCCTGGAGGAGCCGGGCGGCGCGGCAGAGCTGCTCGACCGGCTCGCGGACCCGGAGAGGACCGTTTCCGCGGCCCAACTGCACGCGCTGTACGGCGCCCTGGCCGATCTGGACCCGGAGCAGGTGACGCTGCCGGACGAGGTGCGGGCCGTGGTGGACGGTGAGGTCGTGGTCGTCGACGTGGCGGACGCGGTCGTCGCCGACGCCCCCGACCTGCTGCCGCTCGCGGAGGGCGTGGCGCTGCTCCCCGTGGAACCGCGCAAGGCGCGCGACCTGGCCGAGCTGTTCCAGGTGCGGGGCCTCAGCGAGACGGCGGCGGTGGAGCCGGCGGGGGAGGGCGCCGAGCATCCGGTGCCGGAGTCCGTCCGTACGCTGCTCGGTCCTGCGACCCCGACGACGTACATCGAGTACGACGAACTGGTCGCGGGCGGCGTCGACCTCGACTGGCGGCGGACACCGGACGGCACCGTCCACGCGTCCACCCTGGAGGGCGTGGCCGCGGGTCTGGCCTGGTCGGCGGGGCAGTGGCCGCGGCGCTTCGAGGTGGCGGCGCTGCTGGAAGATCCCTCGCGAACGGATGAGCTGGAGCGGGACCGCTGGTTCGACTGAGGGCCGGGGCGCCCCGAAGGGGCGCGGGGAACTGCGCGGCCAGCCACGACGCACCCGCGGACAAGAATCCGGCCCGGTCACAGAATCTTCACTTCCCGTACAACCAGAGGCCCCCGTCGAGAGTCTGATCTTCCGAGTCAACAGACTCCTAGATCACCGGGCCCCGCGTGACAGCCCCCACGCACCGCGGAGCCCCCTTCCCACCTGGGGAAACACATGCGCATCCGTGCCACCGTGGCCGCACTGTCCGGCACCCTGGCCCTTTCCGCACTCGTCGTCCCGGCCGCGCAGGCCGCCGACGGTCCGTCGTCCACCCCGCGCCTCGCCGCGAAGGCCGTGCAGGCCGTGGAGGGTGCGAACGTCGGCGACACCGAGATCACGAAGGTCTCCGTCAACGGCGGCAAGAACATCGTCGTCGGCACCAGCAACAAGGTGCAGTTCTCCGTGGCCGTCACCGCCACCGACCCGTCGGGCATTGGGGCCGGCAGCGCCTTCCTCTACCACGGCGACATCGACGCCGCCGACGGCCTCCTGACGCCGGACGACTACAACGGCACGTGCAAGGTCATCAACACCACCACCTCGACCTGCACCGTCACCATCACCGTCGACCCGGTGGGAGACCTCTACAACCACCTGGCCGGGTCGGGCTGGAAGGTCTACGCCGCCGCCGGCGCGAACGACGGTGACCGGGCCGAGGTCGAGGCGTACAAGTCGAACGCCAGCCTTCAGCGCAACGCCCGCCTCACCACCAACGCCTCCCCCGAGCCCATCAAGAAGGGCAAGACCCTCACCGTCACCGGCGCCCTCACCCGCGCCAACTGGGACACCTTGAAGTACGCGGGCTACACCCAGCAGCCCGTGAAGCTCCAGTACAAGAAGAAGGGTGCGGCCTCCTACTCCACCCTCAAGACCATCACGTCCGACTCCAAGGGCAACCTGAAGACGACCCTGACGGCCTCCGCGGACGGTTACTACCGCTACGTCTTCGCCGGTACCTCCACCACCCCGGCCGTCACCTCGACCAGCGACTTCGTGGACGTCAACTAGTCTCCACGCCGGAGCATCACGCCGGAAAGCGGCGGCCCACCCAGCGGAAGATGACCTCGATGATCAGTGAGGCCGCCGCCGCGATCGCGACCGCCGACCATGGCATCGTCGTGCCGACCAGCTTCAGCTGGAAGAAGTCCTGAAGCCACGGCACGGTCAGTACCAGCAGGAAGCCGAGACCCATCGCGCCGAGCAGGCCGAGCCGCCACCACGTGTAGGGGCGGGCGATGATCGCGAGGACCCACATGGCGATCAGGAACAGCGCCAGCGTGGCCGCGCTGGTCTCGGCTTCCCGTGCGCCCGCGCCCGCGTAGTGGTGCCGCGCCAGGAGGTACGTACAGAAGGTGGCGACGCCCGCGACGACCCCGCCCGGGATCGCGTACCGCATGACCCTTCGTACGAAGTGGGGCCTGGCCCGCTCCTTGTTGGGGGCGAGGGCGAGGAAGAAGGCCGGGACGCCGATCGTCAGGGTCGAGAGCAGCGTCAAGTGGCGTGGCAGGAACAGGTACTCCACCTGTGAGCAGACCACCAGCAGCGCGATGACGACGGAGTAGACGGTCTTCACCAAGAACAGCGTCGCCACCCGCGTGATGTTGCCGATGACCCGGCGTCCCTCGGCGACCACGGAAGGCAGCGTCGCGAAGCTGTTGTTCAGGAGCACGATCTGGGCGACCGCCCGCGTCGCCTCCGAGCCCGAGCCCATCGAGACGCCGATGTCGGCGTCCTTCAGGGCCAGTACGTCGTTCACGCCGTCGCCCGTCATCGCCACCGTGTGGCCGCGTGACTGGAGGGCGCCCACCATGTCGCGCTTCTGCTGCGGGGTGACCCGGCCGAAGACCGCGTTGTCGTCGAGCGCCTGGGCCATCTCGCCCTGTTCCGTGGGCAGTCGGCGCGCGTCCACGGTGTCCTTGGCGCCCGGCAGACCGAGCTTCCCGGCCACCGCGCCCACCGAGACCGCGTTGTCGCCGGAGATGACCTTGGCGCTGACGTCCTGCTCCTCGAAGTACCGCAGGGTGTCGGCGGCGTCCGGGCGCAGCCGCTGCTCCAGGACGACCAGGGCGGTGGCGCGGGCGCCGGAGGCCACGTCGGGGTCGTCGAGTTCACCGGCGGCGCGGGCCAGGAGCAGCACCCGCAGGCCCTGTTCGTTGAGGCTCTCGATCTCGGTGAGGGACGGGTCGCCGTCGGGCAGCAGCACGTCGGGCGCGCCGAGCAGCCACGTCGAGTCGTCGCCGTCGCCCTCGGTGAAGGAGGCGCCGCTGTACTTGCGGGCCGAGGAGAAGGGCAGCGACTGGGTGCAGCGCCACTCCTCGCTGTCGGGGTAGGAGTCGATGATCGCCTGGAGCGACGCGTTCGGCCGCGGGTCGGATTCGCCGAGGGCGCCGAGGACTTTACGTACGTACGCCTCGTCCGCGCCGCCCAGCGGGCGCAGCTCGGTGACGTCCATGCCGCCCTCGGTGAGGGTGCCGGTCTTGTCGAGGCAGACCGTGTCGACGCGGGCCAGGCCCTCGATCGCGGGGAGTTCCTGCACCAGGCACTGCTTGCGGCCCAGACGGATGACGCCGATCGCGAAGGCGACCGAGGTGAGCAGGACGAGCCCCTCGGGGATCATGGGGACGATCCCGCCCACGGTGTAGGCGACGGACTCCTTGAAGTTGTCGTCCTTGACGACGAGCTGGCTGATGATGAGGCCGATCGAGGTCGGGATCATCAGCCACGTCACGTACTTGAGGATCGTGGAGATACCGGTGCGCAGCTCGGAGTGGACGAGCGTGAAGCGGCTCGCCTCTTCGGCGAGCTGCGCCGCGTACGCCTCGCGGCCGACCCTCGTCGCGGTGAACGCGCCGCCGCCCGCGACCACGAAGGAGCCCGACATCATCTTGTCGCCGGGCTTCTTGATGACCGGGTCGGCCTCACCGGTCAGGAGGGACTCGTCGACCTCGAGGCTGTCGGTCTCGACCGCGTCGCCGTCCACGGGGATCTTGTCGCCGGGCCCCAGCTCCACCAGGTCGCCGAGGACGATCCGGGAGGTGGAGATCTCGGCGGCCACGCCGTCGCGCCGCACGGTCGGTTTGGCCTCGCCGATGACCGCGAGGCTGTCCAGGGTCTTCTTGGCGCGCAGCTCCTGGATGATGCCGATGCCCGTGTTGGCGATGATCACGTAGCCGAAGAGGCTGTCCTGCATCGGCGCGACGAAGAGCATGATCACCCAGAGCACGCCGATGATCGCGTTGAAGCGGGTGAAGACGTTCGCCCGGACGATCTCGGTGGTGGAGCGGGAACTGCGGACGGGTACGTCGTTGACCTCGCCGCGAGCGATCCGCTCGGCCACCTCGGCGGCGCTCAGACCCCTCGCGCGTCCGGTGGGAGGAGCCACCGGGTGGACCGGGTCGAGCTCGGCGCCCGCGTCGATATGCGTCATGGCATCGACGGTACGGGCGGTATGGGGCCTTCACCCCTTGAGCGGCCCAAAGATCCGACCACGGTAGGACAGGGACACTCCCGTGGTTGTACGCGCGACTCCCCGCGGCGCGTGCTATTCCGCCGCCGTCGCCGCCCTGCTCTCCGCGTCCCGCTTGATGGCGGCCTCGCGGCCCCGCACGTACCAGATGCCGATCAGGCCGAGGCCCGCGCCGGCCAGGCAGGTCCACACCCACCAGGTCGTCCCGCGGTCGTCGAACCAGCCGTAGAACGGCAGCTGCGCCAGGAAGAGGACGAACCAGAGGATCGTGCCGCCCGTGATGGTGGCGACGACGGGGCCTTCAAGGGGCTCGGGCGCCTCGTGCTTGGGGGTCCACTTCTCCATGGCTACAGCTTACGAGTAGCGGGGGCGGGGCCTTCCGCGGGCCGGTGGGCCCTGATGCCCCAAGGGTCTACGCGCGGAGATAGCGATTTGAGCCTTATGTATTCATACTGAAACGGCTCGTTAATGGCTGGTTGTTTTCGTAAGAACAAACAAATCGATCAGCAGTCACCTTTTAACGATCTTCCCCCTTCTCTGCGTTTCTCTGAGTCCACGAGGTCCCGCATGCCTTCCTCGGCCACCACACCGGTCGACGCCAGCAAAGAGCCGCCGAAGCCCCCGCAGGGTGGCCTGGACGGCTACTTCAAGATCACGGAGCGGGGTTCGACCCTGGCCAGGGAAGTCCGCGGCGGCTTCGCCACCTTCTTCGCCATGGCCTACATCATCGTGCTGAACCCGATCATCCTGGGCAGCGCCAAGGACATGTACGGGCACCAGCTCGACAACGGCCAGCTGGTGACCGCGACCGCCCTGGTCGCCGCCTTCACGACGCTGCTCATGGGCGTCATCGGCAACGTGCCGATCGCGCTCGCCGCCGGACTCGGCGTGAACACCGTGGTCGCGCTCCAGCTCGCGCCGCGCATGTCGTGGCCCGACGCCATGGGCATGGTCGTCCTCGCGGGCTTCGTCGTGATGCTGCTCGTGGCGACGGGACTGCGGGAGCGCGTGATGAGCGCCGTGCCGCTCGGCCTGCGCAAGGGCATCGCGATCGGCATCGGCCTCTTCATCATGCTGATCGGCCTGGTCGACTCCGGCTTCGTCTCGCGCATGCCGGACGCCGCGCACACCACGGTCCCGCTCCAGCTGGGCGGCGACGGGCACCTCAACGGCTGGCCCGTGCTCGTCTTCGTACTCGGCGCGCTGCTCACGCTCTGCCTGATCGTGCGCAAGGTGCCCGGCGCGATCCTCATCAGCATCGTCGTCATGACGATCGCCGCGGTGGCCATCAACGCGGTCGCGACCGTCCCCTCCTGGGGCCTGACGACGCCCGAGTGGCCCGGCAACCCCGTCGCGAGCCCGGACTTCGGCCTCATCGGTCAGGTCAGTCTGTTCGGCGGCTTCGACAAGGTCGGCCTTCTCACCGGCATCCTCTTCGTCTTCACCGTGCTCCTGTCCTGCTTCTTCGACGCCATGGGCACGATCATGGGCGTCGGCGACGAGGCCAAGCTGACCGACGCACGCGGCAACATGCCCGGCATGAACAAGGTCCTGTTCGTCGACGGCATCGCCGTCGCCGCCGGTGGCGCCTCGTCCTCGTCGGCCACCACCTGCTTCGTGGAGTCCACCGCGGGCGTCGGCGAGGGCGCCCGTACGGGCTTCGCCAACATCGTCACCGGCGGTCTCTTCACCGTGGCGCTGTTCCTCACGCCCATCGCGACGATGGTCCCGTCGCAGGCGGCCACGCCCGCGCTGCTCGCGGTCGGCTTCCTGATCCTTTCCGGGTCGATCGGTCAGATCGACTGGGCGGACTTCACCATCGCGATCCCGGCGTTCCTGACGATGGTGATGATGCCGTTCACGTACTCGATCACGAACGGCATCGGCATCGGCTTCGTCAGCTTCACCGTGTTGCGTCTGGCCTCGGGCCGCGGCCGTGAGGTGCCGGTCGCGATGTACATCGTGTCGGGCGTCTTCGCCTTCTACTACCTGATGCCGGCGCTCGGCCTCACGTAAGGCGACCGGGTTCTGCGCATACACCTTCTGCGCGTACATCTACGGGGCGGCCATCAGGCCGCCCCGTAGAACTTTTCCGTCTCCTCGACGGCGCTGCGGAAACGCTCGTCGAAGTCACCACGGATGAGCGTCCCGACGACATAGTCCTGGACGCTCATACCCCTTTTCGCGGCGTGCTGCTTGAGCCGGTCGAGCAGCTCACCGTCTATTCGCAGGCTGAGCACTGTCGATCCCATGCCTGCCAGGGTCGCTGCCGCCCCGCTCGCCTTGTCTCACTTTTCGAAGCCGCCTCACTCATATGGGTGACGAAAGGCGTCACTGGACGGGAGTGTGGGAACCGAGTGGTCTTTAGCGAGAGTAATGAGTTATTCTAACGAACATGCCGGACCTCTCCCATGGTGACGACGCCGCCGCCGTGAACTCCCTGCGCTCCGCCGTGATGCGCCTGTCCCGTCGACTCAAGCACCAGCGGGTCGACGAGTCGCTGAGCCCGACCGAGATGTCGGTGCTCGGCACCCTCGCCCGCTGCGGCCACGCCACTCCCGGTGAACTGGCCCGCAAGGAACATGTGCAGCCGCCGTCGATGACCCGCATCGTCGCGTTGCTCGAAGCCAAGGGTCTCGTCCGTCTTCAGCCGCACCCCGAGGACCGCCGCCAGAAGGTGGTGACCCAGACCGAGACCGCCGAGGCCATGCTCGAGGAGAGTCGCCGCAAGCGGAACGCCTGGCTTGCCTCGCTGACCGCACACCTCGACGAAGACGAGTGGGCGCGCCTGCGGGCCGCAGCACCTGTCCTGGAGAAGCTCGCGCATCTGTAAAGGCATATCTCTGTAGACCACGGGCCGACAAGGCCGTACGACGCCAAGGAGGCGAACCCACTTTGAGTACGGGATCCGGAGCAGACTCCGCCCCCGTCCCAACCGCCCTCGACAAAGCCCCCGCCGCCAAGACGTCGATGTTCAGCTCGCTGAAGATCCGCAACTACCGGCTCTTCGCCTCCGGCGCCGTCGTCTCCAACACCGGCACCTGGATGGCCCGCATCACCCAGGACTGGCTGGTCCTGAGCCTCACCGGCTCCTCGGCCGCGGTCGGCATCACCACCGCGATGCAGTTCCTGCCGATGCTCCTGTTCGGCCTGTACGGCGGCGTCATCGCCGACCGCTTCGCCAAGCGGAAGCTGCTCTTCTGCACCCAGGGCGCGATGAGCATCAGCGGCCTCTTCCTGGCCGCCCTCACTTTGAGCGGCAACGTCCAGGTCTGGCACGTCTACCTCGCGGCCTTCTTCACCGGCCTCGTCACGGTCGTCGACAACCCGACCCGGCAGTCCTTCGTGTCCGAGATGGTGGGACCCGACCAGGTCCGCAACGCCGTCTCGCTGAACTCGGCGAACTTCCAGTCCGCGCGCCTCATCGGCCCCGCCGTGGCCAGTGGTCTGACCGCCGCGGTCGGCCCCGGCTGGGCGTTCCTCGCCAACGGCCTGTCCTTCCTCGCGCCGCTCACCGGCCTGATGCTGATGCGCACGCGCGAACTGCACCCGACCCCGCGCAAGCCGCGAGGCAAGGGCCAGCTGAAGGAAGGCCTGAACTACGTCTCCAAGCACCCCGAGCTGATCTGGCCGATCGTCCTCGTCGGCTTCGTCGGCACCTTCGGGTTCAACTTCCCGATCTGGCTGAGCGCCTTCGCGGACGACATCTTCCACGGTGGCGTGGGAATGTACGGCCTCTTCAACACCCTGATGGCGATCGGCTCGCTTGCCGGAGCGCTGCTCGCCGCGCGGCGCGGCACCTCACGCCTTCGGCTGCTCGCCGGGGCGGCGATCGCCTTCGGCGTGCTGCAGATCGTGGCGGCCTTCGCGCCCGAGCTGTGGATGTTCGTGGCGCTGATCGTGCCCATCGGCATCCTCGGTCTGACGGTGAACGTCACCGCCAACTCCTCGGTCCAGATGTCCACGGACCCGGAGATGCGGGGCCGCGTCATGTCGCTGTTCATGATGGTCTTCACCGGCGGCACGCCGCTCGGTGGCCCGCTCTTCGGCTGGCTCGCCGACGCCTATGGCGTCCGGGTCAGCATGGCCGCCGGCGGCCTCATCTGCGCCGTCGCCGCGGTCGGCGTGGGCCTGATGCTGGCGCGCGCCGCGAATCTGCGGCTGAAGGTGGATCTGCGGCGCGGGCAGCAGCATGTGCAGTTCGTACCGCGTGAGCAGCTGGCCACGGCGGCGTGAGCCGTTTCCTGTTCGGCTACACCCGCCGGGCCAGGATCTGGCCCGGCCAGGTGCCGTCCTGCCCGAGGAAGGCCTCGGTCCGCGTGAAGCCGTTGCGTTCGTAGTACGCGACGAGCTTGCCGTCACCGCCCGCGTAGCAGTCGACCCGGAGCAGGGAGATCCCCTGACTCCGGGTTTCTTCTGCCGCGTGCGCGAGGAGGGCGGCGCCGGCGCCCGTGCCGTGCCGGGCGGTCAGCAGGTGGATGTACCGCTCCGGTTCGGCCACCGGCGCGAGGTAGGACCCGGGGCCGTCGGTCAGGGTGAGCGTGCCGACGGGTTCACCGCCGGTCTCCGCCATCCAGGCGGAGCCGGTGGTCAGGTACTTCTCGACCAGAGCGACGGTCTTCGGATTCGTCGACCAGGGCTTGTCGCCCCACTGTCCGGTGCGGCCCTGCGAGACGAGCCAGGTGACGGCGTCGTCGAAGAGGGCGAGGACGGCGGGGATGTCGTCGGGGCCGGCGGGTCTGATCGCTATGTGATCCATGCGGTCTTCTCTCCCCACCCGCGGGCTGGTTATCCAGCCTGTCGTGGGGGCCTCGCGCGGCCGTACGCCGAGGGTCTCCCCGCGGCCGTGCGCCGACGCCCTCGCGGAGGGCGGCGACCAGGCTTCGGAGGCGGGCGGTTAACCTCGACTACGTGGACCCCAAGACCAGAAACCGGATCATGGCCGGTGTGCTCGTGATGATGTTCGTCGTGGTGGCGGTGGCGGCCGCGTTCGGTTAGCCGAACGCGGGCCGCCCCGCCTACCCCGAGGGGGACTACCAGGCGAAGGACTCCGGAGACGGCCCGGGCCCCGGGAAGATCTCGTCGAGCGAGTCGAGGATCTCCCGCGACAGTTCGAGCTCGACGGCGCGCAGCGCGGAGTCGAGCTGCTCCGCCGTGCGCGGGCCGACGATCGGCGCGGTGATCCCTGGCCGCGTAAGCAGCCAGGCGAGTGCGACCTCGCCGGGCGCGAGGCCGTGCTTGTCGAGCAGGTCCTCGTACGCCTGGACCTGCGCGCGGACCTCCGGCTTCGCCAGCTCGGCCGCGGCCCGCCCGCCGGTGCGCCGCGAGCCCTCGACCTCCTTCTTCAGTACGCCGCCGAGCAGGCCGCCGTGCAGCGGCGACCAGGGGATGACGCCCAGGCCGTAGTCCTGCGCGGCCGGGATCACCTCCATCTCGGCGCTGCGCTCACCGAGGTTGTACAGGCACTGCTCGCTGACGAGGCCGTAGCTGCCGCGCTGCCGGGCGATCTCGTTGGCCTGGGCGATCTTGTAGCCGGGGAAGTTGCTGGACCCGGCGTAGAGGATCTTGCCCTGCGCCACGAGGGTGTCGACCGCCTGCCAGATCTCCTCGAAGGGGGTGTGACGGTCGATGTGATGGAACTGGTAGATGTCGATGTAGTCGGTCTGCAGCCGCTTGAGCGATCCCTCGACGGCGCGGCGGATGTTGAGCGCGGAGAGCCGGTCGTGGTTGGGCCAGACCTCTTCCCCGTCTGCCGTCATGTTCCCGTACACCTTGGTGGCGAGCACGACCTTGTCGCGCCGCCCGCCGCCCTGGGTGAACCAGGTGCCGAGGATCTCCTCGGTGCGGCCCTTGCCCGAGCTCTGGCCGTAGACATTGGCGGTGTCGAAGTAGTTGACGCCCGCGCCGAGCGCGGCGTCCATGATCGTGTGGCTGTCGGACTCGTTGGTGAGTGGCCCGAAGTTCATGGTCCCGAGCGTGAGCCGGCTGACCTTGAGCCCTGTGCGTCCCAGCTGCGTGTACTTCATGACTACCTAGCCAACGACCTTGAGTGGGCTCTAGGCAAGGGGGCGACGGCATCGGGCGCGCCGGGCCGGATCACGCCCCACCCAGCCACCCCGCCGCGTCGAGCCGGAACGCGTCCGGCGGCACGACCGCGCGCAGGCCGGACTCCAGGGAGCTGAGGCGCCCGGCGCCCAGGGTCGCGGCCCACTCCGCGTGCAGCTCATCGAAGATCACCGCCGAGCGGCGCAGCGCGTCGATGCCGTGGGGGGTGAGGCGGATGAGCTTGCGGCGGGCGTCGGCGGGGTCGTCGGTGCGTTCCGCGTAGCCGAGGGCGATGAGCCGGTCGACGGTCTTGCCCGCTGCCTGCTTGGAGACACCGAGGCGGCGCCCGATCTCGCTGGCGGTGGCTCCGCGCGCCCCGACGGCCTGCATGGCGAAGCCGTGGGCGGGGCGGATCTCGGGGTGCCCCTGCCGGGCGAGCTCGGCGTGCAGCCGGTCGATGAGCGTGCGGAACCCGGCGAAGAGGAGGAGCGGCAGCTCGTAGCCGCGCCCGTCACCTTCGGACGGCACGCCCTCTCCCGCACTGCTTCCCTTGCGGGAATCGACAACCTGGTTTACCTTTTTATCGTCAACCACGTTGTCCATCGTAGGGGGTACACCTTGTTCACCGAACACACCACGGAGACCGCGCCGGCCGAGTCGCGCGCGGCGATGGAGCGCACGGCCGCCGCCTTCGGCAAGACCCCGGACGCGGTGGCGCGCCTGGCGGAGTCTCCCGAACTCCTCAACGGCTTCCTGGAGTTGAGCGCTTCCTTCGAACGTACGACGCTGGAGCCGGTGGCCCGCGAGGTCGTCGTCATGGTCATCGCCGCGCGCAACGACTGCCACATCTGCGTCACCATGCACACCGGCAAACTGCGGAAGCTGGGCGCGGACTCCACCCTGATCGCCGCCCTCCGCGAGCAGCGTGAGCTGACCGACGAACGGCTCGAAGCGATACGGCAGTTCACGCTGGAGGTGCTCAGGACGTCCGGCGCGGTGGAGGACGCGGAGCTGAAGGATTTCCTGGCGGCGGGCTACACGAAGCGCAACGCCCTGGAGGTGGTGATGGGCATCGGCACGTACACGATGTCCACCCTGGCGAACAGGCTCACACGCGCCGCATGAGGCGCTCGTCGAACGGCGCCTCGTAGCGCGCCCCCACCCCCCACGCCTGATGCATCGCGTCCGCGAAGGCCGCCGCCAGCTTGTGCTCGCCGCTCCCGTTGGGGTGCGTTCCGTCGTAGGTGTCCGCGTCGATCTCGTACGAAACCGGCGACGAGGCCAGGAGCAGCGGGGAGACGCCCGTGTCCAGGTCCGCCACCGCCTTCGCCAGAAGGACGTTGAAGCGGGACACCTCCGCCGCGAACGGGGCGTCCGTCCGCGCCCTGATGTTCGGGATCACCGGCAGCAGGACCATCCGGACGCGGGGGTTCGCCGAGCGTGCCGCCGCGACGAAGCCGCGTACGTTGTCCGCCGTCTGCTCCGCGTTCGTGTAGAAGCCCAGGTCGATCAGGCCGAGGGAGATCAGCAGGACGTCGGCGCGCTCGCGCCGCACCGCGTCGGCGATCTGCGGTGCCATGTGCAGCCAGCCCTCGCCCCAGCCCGCGAAGTGGTGGCGCGGGAAGTCGGGGTCCTCGCAGGCGTACGCGTACGAGGACGGCTCGCCGGAGTCCTTGTCGTGCAGCGCACGGCGCGGTCCCACCACGGCGAACTCCGCGGCACCGAGCGACGCTCGCAAGTGGTGCCACATCCGGTAGCGCCAGGTGTGTTCCCCCGCGCTTCCGATCGTCATCGAGTCGCCGACGAACATGAACCTGAGCATTCGCTCATCATCGCGGATCAACGCCCCGGCCTGCGATGTGAGGCTGAACACCCGCCGAACGCCCGGCCCCCGGCGCCGGGGTGGCAGGCTTGGCCCATGCGTTCACTGCGTTCTTTGATGGGTGCCATGAGTGCCATCGGTGCCGGGGCCTTGCTTCTCCTTGCCGTCGGCACAGTCCCCGCCGCCGCCGACGACAGCCACGACGGGTTCACCATCAAGGACCCCCGCATCATCGAGTCCAGCGGCCTCGCCGCCTCCCGTGCCCACCCGGGCGTGTACTGGACGCACAACGACCAGGACAAGGGCGGGGCGCTGCTCTACGCCGTGGACAGCAAGACCGGGAAGACCGTCGCCACCGTCACCATGACCGGGGTCGGCACGCCACGTGACGTGGAGGCCATCTCCATCGGCGGCGACGGGAACATCTACGTCGGCGACATCGGCGACAACCTCGGCGGCACCTGGTCCCATGTCTGGATCTACAAGCTGCCCGAGCCGAAGAAGCTCCGCGACCAGACCGTCCGGGCCACGCAGTACACGGTGAAGTACGAGAACGGGCCGCGTGACGCCGAGGCGATGATGGTGCATCCCAAGACGGGGCGGATCTACATCGCCGACAAGAAGGAAGAGGGCGGCAGCCTGTACGAGGGGCCCGCCGAGATGACCGCCTCCGGCACCAACGTCTTCAAGCGGATCGGCGCCACCGGGCTCTGGACGAGCGACGGAGCCTTCTCGCCCGACGGCAAGCAACTCGCCCTGCGCGGGTATCTGGGCGGAGTGTCGTACGCCTGGAAGGGCGAGGGAAAGATGCCCGCGCGCGAGGGGCGGCTGAGCGTCCCGCTGCAGAGGCAGGGCGAGTCCGTCACGTACACCCCGGACGGGACGACCCTCATGTATGGCACCGAGGGCGAGCAGAGCGACGTCGAGCCCGTGGAAGTGGAGGGTGCCGGTGGCGGCAACTCCGGGTCCGGCGGCGGGAGTTCGAGCGGTGACGGGGGCAGCGGCGGCTCCGGGGTCGACGGTGACCTGAAGGTGGGTGCGCTGGCCGTCGGCGCCGTGCTCGTCATCGTCTTCGGCCTGAAGCGGGCGTCCCGGCGGAAGTAGCCGTGCGCTGCGCCACCAGGACGTCCAGACCGTCCAGGAGGCGCTGCAGGCCGAACTCGAAGTGGTCGAACCGCGGGCCGAACGCGTCGCTCGAGAGACCGGCGAGGTGGGGGTAGCGGCCACTGTTCATGATCCGTTCGAGGGCCGGGGACTGCGCCTCCCAGAACGCCTCGTCCGTCAGGCCGCTCTTCTTCACCGCCTCCGCCTCGTGCACATGGGTGCGGGCGACCCCGGTGACGTACCCCTCGATCATGACGATCACGCTGATCAGCTCGGGGTCGGCCAGGCCCATGGACTTGATGCCGGCCAGGTTCCGTTCCAGGCCGCCGACCGAGCCGGGGCCGAGCACCGGACGGGCCTGGTTGACCTGGAGCAGCCAGGGGTGGCGGCGGTAGAGGACGAGCGTCTCGCGTGCGTACGCCTCCACGGCCTCGCGCCAGCCGCCGGCCGGGGGTTCGGGCTCCCCCGACGGTGTGAACACCCGGTCCAGCATCAGGTCAAGGAGTTCGCCCTTGCCGGGGACGTAGCGGTAGAGGGACATCGTGCCGGTGCCGAGCTCCGTGGACAGGCGGCGCATCGAGACCGCCGTGAGCCCCTCGGCGTCGGCGAGTCGCACCGCCTCGGTGACGATCCGGTCCAGGGTGAGCCCGGGCTTGGGACCCCGCGTGGGCCGTTCGCCCTCACCCCAGAGCAGTTCCAGGCTGCGGGTGATGTCGCTGCCGGTGCGCTGGACGTCGCCGCCGTTGGTGCTCGTCATGGGCTCAGCCTAATCCTCGGGACGTGAATTGGGTACGGCGTACCCAGAGGATGGCTGGAGGCTGCCGTCGTACGCCGATGGGGGCGCCCGGCAGGTGATCACCCGCCGGACGCCCCCATCGGCGTACGAACTGCTGTTACAGCTTCTACAGCCCTTACAGCTTCTCGATGACGTAGTCGATGCACTTCGTCAGCGCCTCGACGTCCGCCGGGTCGATCGCCGGGAACATCGCGACACGGAGCTGGTTGCGGCCGAGCTTGCGGTACGGCTCGGTGTCCACGATGCCGTTGGCGCGCAGCGCCTTGGCGACGGCGGACGCGTCGATCTCGTCGGCGAAGTCGATCGTGCCGATGACCTGCGAGCGCTTGGCCGGGTCCGTGACGAACGGCGTCGCGTACTTGGACTCCTCGGCCCAGCCGTAGAGCGTGCGCGAGGAGGTCGCCGTGCGGCCCGTCGTGAAGTCGAGGCCACCCTGGGAGTTCATCCAGTCGAGCTGCTCACCGAGCAGGAAGAGCGTGGCGAGGGCCGGGGTGTTGTACGTCTGGTTCTTGCGGGAGTTGTCGATCGCCGTCGGCAGGCTGAAGAACTCCGGGACGTGGCGGCCGGACGCGTGGATGCGCTCGGCGCGCTCGATGGCCGCCGGGGAGAACGCCGCGATCCACAGGCCGCCGTCCGACGCGAAGGACTTCTGCGGGGCGAAGTAGTAGACGTCCGTCTCGGCGATGTCGACCGGGAGGCCGCCCGCGCCGGAGGTGGCGTCCACCAGGACGAGCGAACCCGCGTCCGCGCCGGCCACCCGCTTGATGGGGGCCGCGACGCCGGTCGAGGTCTCGTTGTGCGTGAAGGCGTAGACGTCGACGCCCGCCTCGGCCCGCGGCTCGGGGTGCGTGCCCGGCTCGCTGCTGATCACGGTGGGCTCGGCCAGCCAGGGGGCGAGCTTCGAGGCCTTCGCGAACTTGGAGGAGAACTCGCCGAAGGTGAGGTGCTGCGACTTGTTGTCGATCAGGCCGTGCGTCGCGATGTCCCAGAAGGCGGTGGAGCCGCCGTTGCCCAGGATCACCTCGTACCCCTCGGGGAGGGAGAAGAGGTCGCGCACACCCTCGCGCACCTTGCCGACCAGGTTCTTGACCGGGGCCTGGCGGTGGGAGGTGCCGAGCAGAGAGGTACCGGTGGCGGCGAGCGCGTCCAGCGCCTCCGTGCGCACCTTGGAGGGGCCCGCGCCGAAACGTCCGTCGGCGGGCTTGATGTCAGCGGGAATCTGGATCTCAGCCACGGGGTGAGCCTAGCGGCTTCTGGGGCGGGGACCTCGGGGGCGTCCGGCGGGTGAGATCGCCCCGTGCGTCACGTGGACGCCTCGGGGCTCCGCCCCGGACCCCGCTCCTCGATCCGCTCAGCCGTGGGAGGCGTGTGAATTCGCGGATGCATTCTGCGGGCAGGGATACGGGCATGAGTGATCTCGGAGGCGTGGAAGCGGAACTGCGGGCGGCTGTGCGGGGGGAGGTGGACTTCTCCGTCACCGCGCGGGCCCTGAACACCATGGACGCGTCCAACTACCGGCGTGTGCCGGTCGGCGTGCTCGCCCCGCGCGACGCGGACGACGTGGCGGCGGCGCTCGCGGTCTGCCGGGAGCATGGGGTGCCGGTCGTGGCGCGGGGCGCCGGTACGTCCATCGCCGGGCAGGCGACCGGCACGGGGCTCGTCCTCGACTTCACCCGGCACATGAACCGGATCGTGTCCCTGGACGCGGACGCGCGTACGGCGGTCGTCCAGCCGGGCGTGATCTGCGACGCCCTGCGGGGCGCGGCTGCCCCGCACGGCCTGACCTTCGGCCCCGACCCCTCCACCCACAACCGCTGCACCCTGGGCGGCATGATCGGCAACAACTCCTGCGGCTCGCACTCGGTCGCCTGGGGCACCACCGCCGACAACGTCCACCGGCTCTCGGTCATCACATCGGGCGGTGAGCGGCTCGGCCTCGGGCAGGGCTGGGACGGCGCTCCGGAGGGGCTGCGCCCGCTGGTGGACGCCGAGTTGAAGCTGCTGCGGACCGGGTTCCCCGAGCTGCCGCGCCGTATCTCCGGGTACGCCCTGGACGAGCTGCTGCCCGAGCGGAACGTGGACCTCGCGCGGGCCTTCTGCGGCTCGGAGGGCACGCTGGGCATCGCGACGGAGGCGGTCGTACGGCTCGTCGAGGCTCCACGCGCGCGTGCGCTCGCGGTCCTTGGATACGCCGACGAGAGCGCGGCGGCGGAAGCGGCTGCCGGGCTGCTCGTGCACGGGCCGCTGACGGTGGAGGGGATGGCGGCCGATCTCGTACAGGGGACGCGGGGTCTGCCCAAGGGCGGCGCCTGGCTGTTCGTGGAGACGGGCGGCGGGGATGAGAGGGAGGCACGCGCGCGTGCGGAGGGCATCGCGCGGGCGGCTGCCGGGGACGGTGGCGCGGTGGACTCGATGGTCGTGACGGATCCGGCGGGCCAGCGGCTGCTGTGGCGGGTCCGGGAGGACGCGAGCGGGACGGCGACACGGATGCCCGACGGGAGCGAGGCGTGGCCGGGATGGGAGGACTGCGCGGTGCCGCCGGCCCGGCTCGGCGCGTATCTGCGGGACTTTCGGGGGCTGCTCGCCGAGCACGGCCTGCGCGGCACTCCGTACGGACACTTCGGGGACGGCTGCATTCACGTACGCATCGACTTCGATCTGATGAGCGGGGAAGGCGTACGCCGCTTCCGGCGCTTCTCGGAGGAGCTCGCGGAGGTCGTGGTCGCGCACGGGGGTTCGCTTTCGGGCGAGCACGGGGACGGGCAGGCGCGGGCCGAGCTCCTTCCCAAGATGTACGGGACTGACCTCGTCCGGCTGTTCGAGCGGGTGAAGGGGGTGTGGGACCCGGCGGACCTGCTGAACCCCGGGATGCTGGTGCGGCCCGCGCCGCTGGACGTGAATCTGCGGTTCGACGTGCTGCCCAGGGAGCCGGTGGACGTTGCTTTCGGCTACCCGCACGACGGGGGTGACTTCTCGGCGGCGGTGCGGAGGTGCGTGGGGGTGGCCAAGTGCCGTACGACTACCGCCGGTTCGGGCGGCGGCGTGATGTGCCCTTCGTTCCGGGCCACGGGCGAGGAGGCGCACTCGACGCGGGGGCGGGCGCGGTTGTTGCACGAGATGCTGGCGGGGGATGTGGTGACGGACGGGTGGCGCTCGGAGGAGGTGCGGGACGCGCTCGATCTGTGCCTGTCCTGCAAGGGATGCCGGTCGGACTGCCCGGTGGGCGTGGACATGGCCACGTACAAGGCGGAGTTCCTGCACCACCACTACGAGGGCCGCAGGCGGCCTGCGGCGCACTACGCGATGGGGTGGCTGCCGCGGTGGCTGCGGCTGGCCTCGCGGACGCGGGGGCTGGCCGGTGGCCTGGTGCGGGTGGGGGTGTTGGCGTCGCTGGTCAAGAGGCTGGGCGGGATCGCGCCGGAGAGGGGGATTCCGCGGTTGGCGGGGGAGACGTTTCGGGGGTGGTTTCGGAGGAGGGGGGATTCTGGCGCTTCTGCTTCGGTTTCGGGCCCGGCGGTGGTGCTGTGGCCTGACACGTTCACGGAGTACCTGTCGCCGGCGGTGGGGCGGGCGGCGGTGCGGGTCCTTGAGGACGCGGGGCTGCGGGTGGTGGTGCCGCCGGGGGATGTGTGCTGCGGTCTTACGTATGTGTCGACGGGGCAGTTGGACCGTGCGCGGGGGGTTATGCGGAGGACTCTGGAGCGGATGGGGCCGCTGCTGGACTCGGGTGCGCTGCTCGTGGTCCTCGAACCGAGCTGTGCGGCGGCGCTGAAGACGGACCTGGTGGAGCTGCTGGGGGA
Source organism: Streptomyces sp. NPDC048436 (assembly GCF_043200355.1). Taxonomy (NCBI): domain Bacteria; kingdom Bacillati; phylum Actinomycetota; class Actinomycetes; order Kitasatosporales; family Streptomycetaceae; genus Streptomyces; species Streptomyces sp. NPDC048436. The sequence goes on along the minus strand of NZ_JBICXP010000007.1, from coordinate 433,167 downwards.
GGACTCGGGGGCGAGTCAACTGGCGGGGCGGGTAAGGACGTTCGCGGAGGCGCTTGAGGAGCTCGCGCCGGGGTGGACGCCGCCGAGGGTGGACCGTCCGGTGGTGGGCCAGACGCACTGCCACCAGCATGCGGTGCTTGGGGATGCGGCTGAGCGGCGGTTGCGGGCTGCGGCGGGTCTGGAGGGGGAGTTGAGCGGGGGTTGCTGCGGGCTCGCGGGCAACTTCGGCTTCGAGGCGGGGCATTACGAGGTTTCGGTGGCGTGCGCGGAGGAGCAGTTGCTGCCTTCGGTGCGGGGTTCCGTGCCGGAGGCGAAGGGCGGCCCCGTGATCCTTGCGGACGGCTTCTCCTGCCGGACGCAGTTGGATCAGGTTGCGGGGGTGCGGGGGCGGCATTTGGCGGAGGTGCTGGCGGAGGGGTTGGACGGCTGAGCCGCTGGGGGGCTGGGGGGCTGGGGGGGGGCGGTGCCTGCCTGTCCGTCTTGGGGTGGGGGTGCGGGGGAGCCTGGGGTGCGGTGTCTGTCCGTCTTGGGGGCGGGGGCGCGGTGCGGGTGGCCGGGGGTGCGGTGCCTGTCCGGCTGTGGGGCGGGGCCGCGCCGGTATGTCCGTCCTCGCTATCGTCCGGTGGCCGCGGTGTTGCTGCGGCACCGGAGTGCCGCGAACCGTGCTCCGGGCGGAAATACCGACACGTCCCCTCGCGTGCGCTGCCGACTGCGGGTGCGTGTCGTGTGCGGTGCCTGTCCGGCTGTGGGTGCGGGGCCGCGCCGGTATGTCCGTCCTCGCTATCACGGAGCAGTACACGGCCCTCCTGCTTCCAGGGAACCTTCCGGTGCTGCGTACCTTGCGGGTCGTCTACAGCGATGCGGACAGGCCCACCGAGGCGACCGTCGGCGCAGTCGGGGCTCCCGCTCACTTTCATGCCAAGGCCACCGAGCTCTTTTTTGTGATCGGCGGTTCCCTCCAGGTTCTGGTGGGCGATGAGGTCACCGTCCTGAACGCCGGTGACTTCCTCGCCGTCCCTCCGTACACCCCGCACGCCTTCTCCGCCGCCCCCGGCAGCACGGCGGACGTCCTGTTCGTCTTCACGCCCGGCATGGCCCGCTTCGACTACCTGCGGCTCCTCGGCAGTGTGATGCGCGGTGAGGCCGACCCGAAGAAGATCGCGGAGTCCTCCGAGCGCTTCGACAACCACTACGTCGACAGTCCCGCCTGGCGAGAGGCGCTCGCCGCCTCGTGATGTGGACGCCATTTGCGTACAGCAGTCAATCCGCTCCACAATCCTTACGTAGTCCACTACCTTGGACGAGGTAGTTCAGGAAGATGGACTGGCCGAGGGCTGGGGAGACGGAAGGATTCGCTGTGGAAGCGTCGAGGAGCGGTCAGGAGGCCGCAGCCGGTGGGCGATGGGGTGCCCTCGGGCCCGTCGGGCTCGTGCTCGCCGGTGGTGTCTCCGTCCAGTTCGGCGGCGCCATCGCCGTCAGCGTGATGCCCAAGGCCGGGGCCCTCGGCATCGTGACCCTGCGGCTTGTCTTCGCCGCCCTTGTGCTGATGATCGTCTGCCGGCCCAGGCTGCGCGGGCACTCGCGGGCCGACTGGGGGACCGTCGTCGCCTTTGGTGTGGCCATGGCCGGGATGAACGGGCTCTTCTATCAGTCCGTTGCCCGGATCCCCATGGGGCCCGCCGTGACGCTTGAGGTCCTCGGGCCGCTCGCCCTCTCCGTTTTCGCCTCGCGGCGTGCCGTGAATCTCGTATGGGCCGGGCTCGCCCTGTGTGGTGTCTTTCTGCTGGGAGGCGGGGGCGGGTTCAGCGGGCTCGACCCGGTGGGTGTCGCCTTCGCGCTCGGCGCCGGTGTCATGTGGGCCACGTACATCGTCTTCAGCGCGCGTACGGGGCGTCGCTTCCCCCAGGCCGACGGGCTCGCGCTCGCCATGGTCGTCGCGGCCGTCCTCTTCATGCCGCTCGGGCTCATCGAGTCCGGGGAGAAGCTCGTCAGGCCCGAGGTGCTCGGTCTTGGCGCCGCCGTCGCCGTGATGTCCTCCGTACTGCCGTACACGCTCGAACTGCTCGCCCTGCGGCGCCTCCCCGCCTCCACCTTCGCGATCATGATGAGCCTGGAGCCCGCCCTCGCCGCCGTCGCCGGATTCCTCGTCCTGAACCAGGCCCTCTCCGTGAACGAGGCGCTGGCCATCTCGCTGGTCATCGCCGCCAGCATGGGCGCCGTCCGGACCCAGGTCGGGCGCGGCCGGGGCCGGAAGGCCGGGGGCGTGGTGTCGGGTGGCACCCCCGAAGCCGTGGTGGCGGATGCCGTGGATGGCACCAACTCCGTTGACGCCGTCGAGCGGGTTCCGGAGTCGTCCGGAAAGTAATGCAAGCACGCTTGCTTGTTTCTCCGGGCGCTGCCATGCTCCGGGGCACACCGTCGTGCCCCGAGGGAGCGCTCCGTGCCCGAAGCCGTGCAAGCCGTGCCCGTACTCGACGATCTGCGCCGTGAGAGTGAGGAACTCGACCAGCTGGTAGGTGGGTTGGAGGGCGAGCGCTGGACGCTCCCCACCCCCGCCGACGGCTGGACCGTCGCCCATCAGATCGCTCACCTCGCCTGGACCGACCAGGCCGCCCTGACCGCCGTCACCGACGGCGACGCCTTCGGTCGGCTCGTCGAGGCGGCCCTCGCGGCTCCTGAATCGTTCGTCGACGACGGGGCCGCAGAGGGCGCCGAGCTGCCGCCCGGTGAACTGCTCGCCCGGTGGCGCGCCGGGCGCGACGCACTCCTGGAGGCGCTGACGGCCGCCCCCCGCGGCACCCGCTTTCCCTGGTACGGGCCGCCCATGTCGGCCACCTCCATGGCAACCGCCCGGCTGATGGAGACCTGGGCCCACGGCCAGGACGTCGCCGACGCGCTCGGAGTGACGCGGGCGCCCACCGACCGGCTGCGGCACGTGGCCCATATCGGCGTACGGGCCCGGGACTTCTCCTTCGGTGTACGGGGACTGAGTGCGCCGGATGACCTTTTCCGGGTTGAGCTTCAGTTGCCTTCCGGTGAGCCGTGGGTCAGTGGGCCCGAGGACGCCGGCCAGCGGGTGACCGGGCCCGCACTCGATTTCTGCCTCCTCGTCACGCAGCGCGCACACCGCGACGACCTCGCCGTACGGGCCGAAGGCGCCGACGCCGAGCGGTGGCTCGGCATCGCGCAGGCCTTCGCGGGGCCGGCGGGCGTTGGGCGTCCGGCCAAGAACGGCAAGGACGCCCAGGAGCCCCGCCCGTGACCGCCCCCCTGCGCATCGGCAACGCCTCCGGCTTCTACGGCGACCGCTTCGACGCCATGCGCGAGATGCTCACCGGCGGCCCCCTCGACGTCCTCACCGGCGACTACCTCGCCGAACTGACCATGCTGATCCTCGGCCGCGACCGCCTCAAGGACCCCGCGCGCGGCTATGCGAAGACCTTCCTCCGCCAGCTGGAGGAGTGCCTGGGGATCGCCCGGGAGCGGGGGGTGAAGGTCGTCGCCAATGCCGGTGGGCTCAACCCCGGTGGACTTGCCGACGCCGTACGGGAGTTGGCCGCGCGGCTCGGCGTCGATGTGCGGGTCGCCCACGTCGAGGGCGATGACCTCGGAAGCCGCTTTCCCGACGCCCTGACCGCCAACGCCTACCTCGGCGGCGCCGGAATCGCCGCGTGCCTGCGCGCCGGAGCCGATGTCGTCGTCACGGGACGCGTGACCGACGCCGCCCTGGTCACCGGGCCCGCCGCCGCGCACTTCGGGTGGGGGAGCGGGGACCACGACCAGCTCGCCGGCGCTGTCGTCGCGGGGCACATTCTTGAGTGCGGGACACAGGCCACCGGAGGCAACTACGCCTTCTTCGCGGGGCGTTCGCCGAGCGAGCTGCGCCGGCCCGGATTTCCGCTCGCCGAGATCCATGAGGACGGTTCAAGCGTCATCACCAAGCACGACGGAACGGGCGGCTTCGTCGACATCGGCACGGTCACCGCGCAGCTGCTGTACGAGACATCCGGCGCCCGGTACGCGGGGCCCGACGTCACCGCCCGGCTCGACACGGTCACGCTCACCCAGGAGGGGCCCGACCGGGTCCGCGTCTCCGGGGTGCGCGGTGAAGCTCCGCCGCCCGCCCTGAAGGTCGGCCTGAACCGCCTCGGCGGCTTCCGCAACGAAGTCGTCTTCGTCCTCACCGGGCTCGATGTGGAGGCCAAGGCGGATCTCGTACGGGCCCAGGTGGAGGATGCGCTCGGGCGGGCCAAGTCGCCCCCTGAGGAAGTGCGTTGGGAGCTTGTACGCACCGATCGGGCGGACGCGCCCAGCGAAGAGACCGCCTCCGCCCTCCTGAGGCTCGTCGTACGCGACCCGCGGCAAGACCCCGTCGGCCGCACCCTCAGCGGCGCCGCGATCGAACTCGCCCTCGGCAGCTACCCCGGATTCCACGTCACGGCGCCCCCGGGCAAAGGCGCCCCCTACGGAGTCTTCGACGCCGCGTACGTCGAGCGCGGCACCGTCGACCACGTGGCCGTCCTGCCCGGCGGCGAGCGCCACCCCGTAGAGTCCCGCGGCGACACCCTCGTACTCGAAGACCTCGACCGGCCGCCCCTGCCCCCACCCCTCCCACCGGGTCCCACGCGCCGCGCACCCCTCGGCCTCGTCGCGGGCGCCCGCAGCGGCGACAAGGGCGGGGACGCGAACGTCGGCGTATGGGCGCGTACGGACGACGCCTGGCGGTGGCTCGCCCACGAGCTGACCGTCGAGCGGTTCCGTGAACTCGTGCCGGAGGCCGCTGAGTTGACCGTCGTACGCCATGTGCTGCCGAACCTGCGGGCGCTGAACTTCGTCGTCGTGGGGATCCTCGGCGCGGGCGTCGCGTCCCAGGCCCGCTTCGACCCCCAGGCCAAGGGCCTCGGCGAATGGCTGCGCGCCCGCCACGTCGACGTACCGGCCGCGCTCCTTGAAGCGACTGAACCGATGACTGGACCGACGCTCGAACCGACGGAGGTACTCCCGTGACCGTCCTCGCCTCCGCACTCGACCCCGCGAGCGCCGAGTACGCCGAGCACCGCGACGCCATGCTGGCCAAGCTCGCCGAGCTGGACACCGAGCAGGCCAAGGCCCTTGAAGGCGGCGGCGAGAAGTACGTCGCCCGGCACCGGGGGCGCGGCAAGCTCCTCGCCCGGGAGCGGATCGAGCTGCTCCTCGACCCCGACACGCCGTTCCTGGAACTGTCGCCGCTCGCCGCCTGGGGAAGTGACTACCCAGTAGGCGCCTCCATGGTCACCGGCATCGGTGTCGTCGAGGGCGTGGAGTGTCTGATCACCGCCAATGACCCGACCGTGCGCGGCGGGGCGAGCAACCCCTGGACCCTGAAGAAGGCCTTTCGCGCGCACGAGATCGGGCACGCCAACCGGCTGCCGTCCATCCATCTCGTGGAGTCGGGGGGCGCCGACCTGCCCTCCCAGAAGGAGATCTTCATCCCGGGCGGTGCGCTCTTCAAGCACCTCACCCAGTCCTCGGCCGCGGGCATCCCCACCGTCGCCGTCGTCTTCGGCAACTCCACGGCGGGCGGCGCCTACGTACCCGGCATGAGCGACCACGTGATCATGGTCAAGGAGCGGGCGAAGGTCTTCCTCGGCGGGCCGCCGCTCGTGAAGATGGCCACCGGCGAGGAGAGCGACGACGAGTCGCTCGGCGGCGCCGAGATGCACGCGCGCGTGTCGGGCCTCGCGGACTATCTCGCCGAGGACGAGCGCGACGCGCTGAGGCAGGCGCGGCGGGTCGTCAAGCGGCTCAACTGGCGCAAGGCGTACGCCGACCCGGCCCCGGCGACGCTCGTCGAACCTCCCAAGTACGACGAGGACGAGCTCCTCGGCATCGTGCCCGGCGACCTCAAGGTGCCCTTCGACCCGCGCGAGGTCATCGCCCGCATCGTCGACGGCTCCGACTTCGACGAGTTCAAGCCCCTGTACGGGACCAGCCTCACCACCGGCTGGGCCGCGCTGCACGGCTATCCCATCGGGATCCTCGCCAACGCGCAGGGCGTGCTCTTCAGCGAGGAGTCCCAGAAGGCGGCGCAGTTCATCCAGTTGGCCAACCAGCGCGACATCCCGCTGCTCTTCCTGCACAACACGACCGGATACATGGTCGGCAAGGAGTACGAGCAGGGCGGCATCATCAAACACGGCGCGATGATGATCAACGCCGTGTCGAACTCGCGCGTACCGCACCTCAGCGTCCTGATGGGCGCCTCGTACGGAGCCGGGCACTACGGCATGTGCGGACGGGCGTACGACCCGCGCTTCCTCTTCGCCTGGCCGAGCTCCAAATCGGCCGTGATGGGACCGCAGCAGCTTGCGGGGGTCCTGTCGATCGTGGCCCGCGCGTCCGCCACCGCCAAGGGGCAGCCCTACGACGACGACGCGGACGCGGCCCTGCGCGCCATGGTGGAGCAGCAGATCGAGTCCGAGTCGCTGCCGATGTTCCTCTCGGGCCGTCTCTACGACGACGGGGTCATCGACCCCCGCGACACCCGCACCGTCCTCGGCCTGTGCCTGTCCGCGATCCACACCGCCCCCTACGAGGGCGCGCGCGGCGGCTTCGGCGTCTTCCGGATGTGAGGAGCTCCCCATGACCAGCACCAAGACCAGCACCAAGACCAGCACCATGATCAGTAAAGTCCTCGTCGCCAACCGCGGCGAGATCGCCTGCCGCGTCTTCCGCACCTGCCGCGAACTGGGCATCGCCACGGTGGCGGTCTACTCCGACGCCGACGCGGACGCCCTGCATGTCCGGGAGGCCGACACCGCCGTACGCCTGCCGGGCGCGGCGCCCGCGGACACGTATCTGCGCGGCGAACTGATCGTGAAGGCCGCGCAGACGGCCGGAGCCGACGCCGTCCACCCCGGCTACGGCTTCCTCTCCGAGAACGCGGACTTCGCACGCGCCGTCCTGGACGCAGGTCTCGTGTGGATCGGACCGCCCCCCGAGGCGATCGAATCCATGGCCTCCAAGACGCGCGCCAAGGAACTCATGGGCATCGAGCCGATGGGCCTGGCGGACGTCACCGAGGCCGATCTTCCCGTCCTGGTGAAGGCGGCGGCAGGGGGCGGCGGGCGCGGCATGCGCGTCGTGCGCGAACTGGGCTTGCTGCAGCAGGAGTTGGTTGCGGCCCGCGCCGAGGCGGCAAGCGCCTTCGGCGACGGTGAGGTCTTCGTCGAGCCCTACGTGGAGGGCGGTCGGCACGTCGAGGTGCAGATCATGGCCGACGCGTACGACACCGTCTGGGCGCTCGGCACCCGCGACTGCACGCTCCAGCGCAGGCACCAGAAGGTCATCGAGGAGTCCCCGGCGCCGGGCCTCGCCGACGATCTTGTGGAGCGGCTGCACGCGCAGGCCGTGCGGGCAGCGCGCGTCACCGGGTATCGCGGGGCGGGCACGGTGGAGTTCCTCGTCGCGGGCGACCGCGCGCACTTCCTGGAGATGAACACCCGGCTCCAGGTCGAACACCCTGTCACGGAGGCCGTTTTCGGGCTCGACCTCGTGGCGCTGCAGATCCAGGTCGCGGAAGGCGCGCGCCTCCCGGAGGAGCCTCCCGCGGTTCGCGGGCACGCCGTGGAGGCGCGCCTCTACGCCGAGGACCCGGCGGCCGGCTGGGCCCCGCAGACCGGCACCCTGCACCGGCTCTCCGTGCCGGACGTCCGGCTCGACACCGGGTACGCGGACGGCGACTCGATCGGCGTGCACTACGACCCGATGCTGGCCAAGGCCATCGCGTACGCCCCCACACGCGCCGAGGCCCTGCGCAGGCTCGCGGGCGCCCTGGAGCGTGCGGTCGTCCACGGGCCCGTCACCAACAGGGAGTTGCTCGTACGGTCCCTGCGGCACCCGGAGTTCACCGAGGCACGCATGGACACCGGCTTCTACGACCGGTACGTGGGCGAACTAGCCTCGGCCGCACCGGATCCGCACGCCCCGCTGGCCGCGGCGCTCGCCACCGCGCACGGCCGCTCGCGGTTCGGCGGCTGGCGCAACCTCGCCTCGCAGCCCCAGGTCAAACTCTTCCGGAGCGAGCCGGACGGGACCGAGCACGAGGTCCGCTACCGGCACACCCGGGAGGGGCTGAGCGCGGACGGGGTGCGCGTGCTCTCCGTCTCCGGCGAACTCGTCGTACTCGAAGTGGACGGTGTGCGACGGCAGTTCGAGGTGCGGACGTACGGCGACGACCGCGTGTACGTCGGCCATGCCGCCCTCACCGCAATCCCGCTGCTCCCCGAACCCACCACCCGGCAGGAGCCCGGCTCGCTGCTCGCCCCGATGCCCGGCACCGTCGTGCGCCTGGCCGACGGACTCACCGAGGGCGCGCGGGTCACCGCAGGGCAGCCCCTCATCTGGCTGGAGGCCATGAAGATGGAGCACCGCATCACCGCTCCCGCCTCCGGCACGCTCACCGCCCTGCACGCCGCGCCCGGCCGCCAGGTCGAGGTCGGGGCGCTGCTCGCAGTCGTAGACGTCGTCGATGCGACAGACGCCGTAGTTGCCGTAGATGCCGAAGTTGCCCAAGTTGCCGTACAGGAGGAGCAATCCGTATGAGCACCGTCCTCGAAACCGAAGAGCACCAGGCCCTGCGCGCGGCCGTCGCCGCGCTCGGCAAGCGTTACGGCCGCGACTACCTCACCCGTGTCGTGCGGGAGGAGGGCCACCCCGACGAGCTGTGGGCGGACGCCGCCAAGCTCGGCTACCTGGGCGTGAACCTGCCCGAGGAGTACGGCGGCGGAGGGGGAGGAATCGCTGAACTCTCCATCGTCCTGGAGGAGTTGGGTGCCGCAGGGTGTCCCCTCCTGATGATGGTCGTCTCGCCCGCGATCTGCGGCACCGTCATCGCCCGCTTCGGCACCCCGGAGCAGAAGCAGGCCTGGCTGCCCGGGCTCGCCGACGGCACCCGCACCATGGCGTTCGGCATCACCGAGCCCGACGCCGGCTCCAACTCCCACCGGATCACGACGACCGCGCGCAAGGACGAAGCGACCGGCGACTGGCTCCTGACCGGCCGCAAGGTGTTCATCTCGGGCGTCGACATCGCCGACGCGACGCTCATCGTCGGCCGCACGGAAGACGCCAGGACCGGCAACCTCAAGCCCTGCCTGTTCATCGTCCCGCGCGAGACGGAGGGCTTCGAGCGGCGGCAGATCGAGATGGAACTCCAGGCACCGGAGAAGCAGTTCGAGCTGACCCTCGACGATGTGCGGCTCCCCGCGGACGCCCTGGTCGGCGACGAGGACGCCGGGCTGCTCCAGCTCTTCGCCGGGCTCAACCCCGAGCGGATCATGACGGCGGCGTTCTCGATCGGCATGGCGCGCTACGCCCTCACCCGGGCCGTCGGATACGCCAAGGAACGCAGCGTGTGGAAGAGCCCGATCGGCGCCCACCAGGCGATCGCGCACCCTCTCGCGCAGTGCCACATCGACATCGAACTGGCCCGCCTGATGATGCAGAAGGCCGCCCGGCTCTACGACGAGGGCGACGACATGGGCGCCGGTGAGGCCGCCAACATGGCCAAGCTCGCGGCGGCCGACGCGTGCGTGAAAACCGTCGACCAGTCCGTGCACACGCTGGGCGGCAACGGCCTGACGAAGGAGTTCGGCCTCGCGTCCCTGATCGTGGCGTCACGGGTCGCGCGGATCGCCCCCGTGAGCCGGGAGATGATCCTCAACTACGTCTCCCACCAGACGCTCGGCCTGCCCAAGTCGTACTGAGCCGCGCCCTCACCGCCAACCACTGGAGATGTGATGGGACTTGTGCACACGCCCCAGGAGCGCGGCATCGTCACGCTCACCCTGGACAACCCCGCCAACCGCAACGCGCTCTCCGCGGGGCTGCTGCGGGAACTCGCCGGGGCGCTCGACGACTGCGGCAAGGACCCCGCCGTACGCGCGGTCGTCCTCACGCACACCGGCTCGACGTTCTGCTCGGGCGCCGACCTGCGGGAGCCGCCGGACCCGGCCGTCCTGGTGGCGCTGCTGCGGCAGATCGTGGAGCTGCCGAAACCGGTGGTGGCGCGAGTGGACGGGCATGTGCGGGCGGGCGGGCTCGGTCTGCTCGGCGTGTGCGACATGGCGGTCGCCGGGCCAGGGGCGTCGTTCGCACTGACGGAGGTACGGATCGGGGTGGCGCCCGCGGTCATCTCCATGCCGCTGCTCGCCCGGCTCGACCCGAGCGCCGCGTCCCGCTACTTCCTCACCGGGGAGCGCTTCGGCGGGGCGGAGGCGGCGCGCATCGGCCTGGTGACGGCGGCAGGGGACGACGTGGACGCCGAGCTGGCGCCCCTGCTCGAAGGGGTGCGCAAGGCGGCGCCGCAGGCCCTGGCCGAGACGAAGAAGCTGCTCACGGCTAAGGTGCTCGACGCATTCGACCACCACACGGACTCGCTCATCGCCCTGTCCGCGCGCCTCTTCGGCTCAGCAGAGGCGCGCGAGGGGATGGCGGCGTTCCTCGAACGACGGGAGTGCCCATGGGTGCTGTGACCGCGGCCGACCGCTCGCCCAAGCAGGACCGCAGCCGTGCGACGCGGCAGCGGCTCCTGGAGGCGGCCGTGGCGTGCCTCGCCGAGAGCGGCTGGGCGGGGTCCACGGTTTCCGTGGTCGCCGAGCGGGCCGGAGTCTCGCGGGGCGCGGCCCAGCATCACTTCCCTACGCGGGAGGACCTCTTCACCGCGGCGGTGGAGTACGTGGCCGAGCAGCGGTCCACGGCTCTGCGGGAGCTTCCCGCGCAGGACCGGGCGTCAGTGGTGGCCGCCCTCGTCGACCTCTACACTGGCCCGCTGTTCCGGGCGGCGCTGCATCTGTGGGTGGCCGCTTCGAACGAGCCCCAGCTGGGGTCGCGGGTGACGGAACTGGAGGCCCGGGTGGGGCGCGAGACGCACCGGATAGCGGTGCGGCTGCTGGACGCGGACGAGTCGCGGCCGGGGGTGCGGGAGACGGTCCAGGGGCTCCTGGACATGGCGCGGGGCCTGGGCCTCGCGAATCTGCTGACGGACGACGGGGCGCGGCGGGAGCGGGTGGTGGGGCAGTGGGCGAGGTTGCTGGACGCGGCCCTGGGGTGAGTGTCCTCAAACGCCGGACGGGCTGATTTTCAGCCTGTCCGGCGTTTGAGGACGAACCCGGCGGAGCCGGTGACTGTCCTACCGCGCGATGTCCCCGTAGCCGATGACCTCCCGCGGGTCCCGCGTCCCGGGGCCCACGTACCGCGCCGAGGGGCGGACGAGCCGCCCCGTCCGCTTCTGCTCGAGGATGTGCGCCGACCAGCCCGCGGTCCGCGCGCACGTGAACATCGACGTGAACATGTGCGCCGGCACCTCGGCGAAGTCCAGGACGATCGCCGCCCAGAACTCGACGTTCGTGGCGAGGACGCGGTCCGGGCGCCGGGCGTGCAGCTCGTCCAGGGCCGCCTTCTCAAGCGCCTCTGCCACCTCGTAGCGAGGAGCGCCCAGCTCACGCGCCGTGCGGCGCAGGACGCGCGCCCGCGGGTCCTCGGCCCGGTACACCCGGTGGCCGAAGCCCATGAGCCGCTCGCCCTTGTCCAGCGCCTGCTTCACGTACGCGACCGCGTCACCCGTGCGCTCGATCTCCTCGATCATGCCGAGGACACGGGACGGCGCACCGCCGTGCAGCGGTCCGGACATGGCGCCGACGGCGCCCGAAAGCGCCGCCGCCACGTCCGCGCCCGTCGACGCGATGACGCGGGCCGTGAACGTCGACGCGTTCATGCCGTGCTCGGCGGCCGACGTCCAGTACGCGTCGACGGCCTGGACGTGCTTGGGGTCGGGCTCGCCGCGCCACCGCTTCATGAAGCGCTCGACGACCGTGTCGGCCTTGTCGATCTCATGCTGCGGCACCATCGGCAGACCCTGGCCGCGGGCGGACTGGGCGACGTACGAAAGCGCCATGACGGCGGCCCTCGCGAGGTCGTCGCGGGCCTCCTGCTCGCTGATGTCCAGGAGCGGCTTCAGGCCCCACACGGGGGCGAGCATGGCGAGCGCGGACTGGACGTCGACGCGGATGTCACCGGAGTGCACCGGGATCGGAAACGGCTCGGCGGGCGGCAGGCCGGGGTTGAACGCGCCGTCGACCAGCAGGCCCCAGACGTTGCCGAAGGAGACATGGCCGACCAGATCCTCGATGTCGACGCCGCGATAGCGAAGCGCGCCGCCTTCCTTATCCGGTTCGGCGATCTCCGTCTCGAACGCGATGACTCCTTCAAGTCCGGGTACGAAGTCGGACATCAGGCGGCTCCTCGTGACGTGTACGACAGATGGTGGTGACAGACAGCTCGTGACCATGTGTCAGAAGTGGGCGATTCCGGTCCGGTTCCGCGGTCTGCCGGTATGTGTGATTACTGCCGGTTTTCGACTCGCGGTCCGGGTCGGTCACCCCGGTGATGCCCCGTGCGGCTGGTGGTCACCCAACCGATTCGGCAGCGGAACGATATCCCTTGGTGCCACCCTTGGCGATGGCACCCGGCACTCAGTGCCACACGTCACCTCTCCTTGGTGAACGGGGGCCCGCCGTCCGCGCCTTCGTATACGGCAGGATGACGGTGTGACCGATCGAGCCGCCGCCTCCTCATCCGCCTCGTCCGCCGCCTCCTCCGTCCCTCCTGCCTCTGAAGCCCCTGCTGCGCCTTCTGCGCCTTCAATGGCCGACCTCGCCGCCATACGTGCCCACTACGGCATCGACGGACTCCTCGAAGGGGAAGTGCCCGCCACCCCCGTCGAACTCTTCGCGCTCTGGTTCGACCAGGCACTGGCCGCGGCCGGTGCGGGCCTGCTCCACGAGCCGAACGCCATGGTCGTCTCGACGGTGGACACCGAGGGCCGCCCCAGCTCCCGCACGGTCCTGCTGAAGGGCTACGACGAGCGCGGCTTCGTCTTCTTCACCAACTACGACTCCCAGAAAGCCCGCGAACTGGCCGCGAACCCGAACATCGCGCTGCTCTTCCCCTGGCACCCGATGGCCCGCCAGGTCATCGTCACGGGCACGGCGACGCGCGTCGCCCGCGAGGAGACGGTGGCCTACTTCCGCTCCCGCCCGCACGGCTCCCAGCTCGGCGCGTGGGCCAGCGCCCAGTCCTCGGTGATCGGCGCGCGCGAGGAACTTGACCGCGCGTACGCCGACTTGGCGGCCCGCTACCCCGAGGGCGAGCAGGTCCCGGCGCCGCCGCACTGGGGCGGCTTCCGGGTGGAGCCGAGGTCGGTGGAGTTCTGGCAGGGCAGGGCGAACCGGCTGCATGACCGGCTGCGCTATGCGCGGGCGGAGGCGGGTGCGGCTACCGGCTGGGCTGTGGAGCGCCTCAGCCCGTGACAGCCGGGCCCGGGCATCCCTACCCCGTGAGGACCCCGTCCAGGAACGGCTGGATCGCCTCGCGCCACGCCTCCGGCTGGTCGTAGTGCACCAGATGGCCCGCGTCCGCCACCTCCGCGTACTGCCCGCGCGGCATCACGCGGACCATCTCCTGGGCCTCGGCGCGGCCCAGCTCGCCGTCCAGGCCGCGGACGACGAGGGCGGGGCACTGGACCTGGGCGAGGTCCTCCCAGTGCGCGTCGTAGACCCAGGTCTCGCGGGACTTCAGCATCTGGTCGCGGTCGAAGACGGGGCGCCAGCCGTCCGGGCCCTCGGCCATCACCTCCGCGAAGAACTCGCCCCGGGAGGGGTTCGGGCGCTCCACCCAGGGGTCGTCCTCGCCGAACCACTTCCTTACGTCGGCGAGCGTCGCGAAGGGTACGGGCCAGGCCTTGAACCAGTCCTCCCACTCGCGCTGCGATGCCGCGCCGAGCGCGGAGGCCCGCATGTCGCAGATGATCAGGGCGCGGACGAGGTCGGGGCGCTTCGCGGCGAGCTGCCAGGCGGTGAGCGCGCCCATGGAGTGGCCGATGAGGACGGCGGGGGCGAGGCCGAGCTGGACGAGCGCGGCCTCGGCGTCGTCCACGTAGGCATCGCGGGTGAAGGGGCCCTCGGGGGGCTTGTCGCTCTGTCCGTGCGCGCGCTGGTCGAGTGCGACCGCGCGATGCCGCTCGGCGAGCCAGCGGGCGGTGTCCGCCCAATGGGACGCACGGCCCATCAGGCCGTGCAGTAAGAGCACCCCACCGGGTGACACGTCGGCCTCCCTGGACTTGGGAGGATCGGCGAACTCCCAGGCGGCGAGGCGTACGCCACCCGCACCCGTCACGTCGATGCGCCGCACCATGGTTCCTGGCACCCCCCTTGAATCCACTCGGGCTGAACGCCTGGTTCTGTCACGCACCCCCGCACGCTATCGAACTCTTTTTCGAAAGCGGGCGGATCGCCGGCAACACCCCTCGTTCGAGTGACCACCCTCAAGGATTGGCCTTCGGCGCCGAGGGGAGATCTTCATCGGGAGGCGGACCGCTCGGGGAAAACGGTCCGAGGGGGACGACCCTGGGAGCTCGGGGCTCCGGGTCGAAGCAGGGGAGGACAGGCCCCGGCGCCCAAGGGCGCCGGGGCCCTCTGTGCGCACCGGAGGTGCCGGTGCGCACCACTCCCGCAGGCGCTCACCAGATGGGCACATCCTCCTGCCCCCTCTCACGGCCGTGACGGCCAGACCCGGTGCCGACGCGGTCAAGAGCCCTCAGGTCATATGCCTCTCGCGACAGCCTCGCACGCAAAACGTCCCGCCGCTGCGATTCCGCACACTGAATCTTGGACTCCATACGAACCTGGAGCCTTCACAACTGACCGGTAAGCAACGCCAGTTGACGTGAACACCCGGTAACGGCCGGATTCCGTCAGCGCTTGGCCACGAAGACGTGCGACGCGACCTCCGCGTCGAGTTCCGCCGCCTCACCGCTGCTGCCCACGAGCACCCCGCCCGCGGACTCCGTCACGCTCACCACGGAGCCGGGCTGCACGCCCGCGCGCCGCAGCGTGTACATCAGCTGGGCGTCCGTCTGGATCGGCTCGCCGATGCGGCGCACCACGACGGTCTTGCCCTCCGTGCCCGGGTCGAGGTCGACCAGGGAGACCATGCCCTCGTCCAGGAACGGATCGGCGCCGTCCTTCTCGCCCAGCTCCTCAAGGCCCGGGATCGGGTTCCCGTACGGAGACTCGGTGGGGTGGCGCAGGAGCTCCAGGACACGGCGCTCCACCGCCTCGCTCATCACGTGTTCCCAGCGACACGCCTCCGCGTGGACCTGCTCCCACTCCAGGCCGATCACGTCGACAAGGAGGCACTCCGCGAGGCGGTGCTTGCGCATCACGCGGGTGGCGAGCCTGCGGCCCTCCTCGGTCAGCTCCAGGTGACGGTCGCTGGCGACGGCAACCAGGCCGTCACGCTCCATGCGCGCGACCGTCTGGCTCACCGTCGGCCCGCTCTGGTCGAGCCGCTCGGCGATCCGGGCGCGCATGGGGACCACACCTTCCTCCTCCAGCTCGAGGATGGTGCGCAAATACATCTCAGTGGTGTCAATAAGCCCCGACATGGGTGCCCCTCAGATTTCGCTCGTGCGGCCGGCCCTGCCCTCAATACTGACGCATACCACTGACAACCGGGTCTCGTCGGGGTGAACCCCGGGTCAGGCGGTCGTCGACGGGGTGCCCGGGCCGTATTGACAGGGCACTGGTCCAGACCGCAACGTGATCCGCGGCACACGGGAAACACGTGCAGGAAGTACGTGCGGGCCGTATGTGCAGGACATGCATACAGGACATACGTACCCGGAAAGGTTCCTCGGCGCATGGGCTCGAAGAGCGAGAGCAAGCTGGCCGGTCAGTACATCGACGCCGCGATCGGCCTGCTCGGACGGGTGCGCGACGAGGAGGGCGGGAACGTCGACGCGGCGGGCACGCTCCTTGCCGACGCCGTCGAGGCGGGCGGCAGGCTCTTCGCCTTCGGCGCCGGACACTCCTCGCTCGCCGCCCAGGACGTCGTCTACCGCGCGGGCGGCCTCGCCCTGATGAACCTCCTGGCCGTCCCCGGGGTCGTCGGCATCGACGTCATGCCCGCCACGCTCGGCTCGGCCCTTGAGCGCGTCGACGGGCTCGCGGGCGCCGTCCTGGACTCCTCACCGGCCCGCCCCGGCGACGTACTCGTGATCATCTCCCTCTCCGGGCGCAACTCGCTTCCCGTGGAGATGGCGATGAACGCCCGCGCGCTCGGCCTGAAGGTCATCGGCGTGACGTCGGTGGCGTACGCGACGGAGACGAAGTCACGGCACAAGTCGGGGACCTTCCTCAAGGACCACTGCGACGTCGTGATCGACTCGAAGATCGCCCTCGGCGACGCGGAACTCAGCCTCGACACGGTCGACGCCCCCTTCGGGCCCGCCTCCAGCGTCGTCACCAACGCGATCATGCAGGCCATGATGGCGACGGCCGTGGAGGAGCTCGCCGCGCGCGGTGTCGAGCCGCCATTGCTGCGTTCGGGGAACGTGGACGGCGGGCACGAGTGGAACGGCCGCGTGTTCGCGGAGTACGGCGACCGGATCTTCTACCGCCGCTGAGAGTTCGGAGGCCCCCCGGGGCCCCCCGGGAGGCCCCACCCTCAGTCGCCCAGCACCCGAGCCAGATCAAGCGAGGCCGCGACCCTCGCCGCCACGCTCTCCGCGTACGTCGCGTCCGCCCGCTCGAACTGCGTGCGGCTCGCGCCCCGCAGGAACGTCACCACCCCCAGCGTCCGCCCCCGGCTGCGCAGCACCGCGCACAAGGCGTGCACCGTGTCCTGCGGCCACTGCCTCGCCGCCGCCCACTCCCGGGCACGCTCGGGCGACGCGTTGCCCGCGCTGGCCCGTACGCAACCCACCCGCTCCACGCACTGCGGGGCAGGGTGCCCCTCCAGAT
The DNA here is from genome assembly GCF_043200355.1 of Streptomyces sp. NPDC048436. NCBI lineage: Bacteria > Bacillati > Actinomycetota > Actinomycetes > Kitasatosporales > Streptomycetaceae > Streptomyces > Streptomyces sp. NPDC048436. The sequence goes on along the minus strand of NZ_JBICXP010000007.1, from coordinate 416,326 downwards.
AGCGGACGGGCAGCCCCGCCCTGGCCACCGGCAGGCACGGCCCCGGCGCCCCCGCGGGCGTCGCCGCGGCCCGCACGAGCCGCACCGGCTCCGCCTCACCCGCCACCAGATCGATCAACGCGTGGTCGGCGAAACCGGCCAGGGCGAAGTCCAGCTGGACGGTCGCCGCCTCCGTCGGATCCTCGCACTCGGCGGCGGCCCGCGCCGAACGGTGCAACTGCTGCGAACGGAACCGGAGTTGCACCGCCTCCAGCTCCGTCTGCTTGGCCTCCGTCACGTCCTGGAAGAGCCAGCCGACCCCCAGCGGAACCGGCTCCTCCGCGAGCGGCGAGGCAAGCCGCACGAAGCCGCTGCGCCAGCAACGCCGCTCCTGCTCACCGCTCTCCGGGCTCCGCAAGGCCACCCACATCTCCGCGGGAGCGGGCGGCGCACCCTCGGCGAGCACATGGCTCAGCGCGCCCTCCAGCTCCTCCACACCCTGCCCGAGCAACTCGCCAAGAGGCCGCCCCAGCAAGGCCGTACGCCCCATCCCGAGCGCCCGGGCGGCATGTTCATTGACCACGGCGGGCCGCAGATCGGCGTCGACGAGCACCACACCCCACGACGCGTCCTCGAACAGCGCCTCGCTCAAGGCGATGGAACGCTCCAGGTCGATCTGCGCGTGCACCTCGCTGAACGCGCAGTACACACCGGCGGGCTTACCGTCCCCGCCCCGCACGGCGGCGGACTGGGTCCGCACGAGCACCCGCCCGCCGTCCTTCGTGAGCAGAGCGAACTCATGCACCTGCCGCCCCGGAGCCTCCATGGCGGACAACAGCCGCCGCTCGACCTCCGCCGCATCGGCGGTCCGCACCGCCCACCCCGCGAACCCCCGCCGCCCGACGGCCTCCACCGCCGACCACCCGAGGATCCGCTCGGCCTCACGATTCCAGTGCGTCACCACCCCATCGGCATCGAACGCACACAACGCGGCGTCCATGCCGTCCAACAACGCCGCGAGCAATTCGGCCCCACCGGGCTCGGGCTCTTCAGGCCCCAACTCGTCGGTGGTCCCGCTACGCCGGGAAGCACTCACCTGGCACCCCCTGCAGGCCGTGTCCTCATGAGCTGCATGTTCTGCGAGTTCCGCGTGTACCGCACGTCAGATCATTGAACTCGAACGTGACGCAGCCCACAGGTGCTTCCCAGAAGTCAGACGAAATCGTTGCCCCGATTTAACGTCACAGGCCGCCCCCAACGTTCCCGTGGGCATCGAGCCGACAGCATCGAACTGAAGCCCGTCCCTTGCACGGACAGGCCGAGTGAACAGCCCAAGTCATCAAGACAGCCCGCTCTGGAATCCGCGAGAGCAGACACCCTCTGGAGCAAGGACGAAACGGCTCACGGACTCCCCGCCACCGCGCGGGGCACCGGTGGGGAACATGGGCGAGGGGAGACCGGCGGGCAGCGCGTCAGAGCCCGTCGGCGGCACGTCGAATCAGTCGCCACGGCGGCGCAGACGGCAGAGACCGGGAGCGGTGACGCTCCCAAGTCCTCTGGATACACCGGAGGCATCGGTGCGAGCAGAGTCTTCGTACTGGCAAGGGACCGGCGGCCGTTGATGCCCTGCCACCCTGCCCGCGCCCGCGAACTACTCGGCAAAGGACGCGCCGTAGTCCACCGGCAAGTCCCCTTCACTATCAGGCTCAAGGACCGCACGCGCGCCGACTCGGAAGTCACCGGCGTGCAGATGCGCATCGACCCCGGCTCCAAAGCGACCGGCCTCGCCCGCACGGACGAAACGACGGAACCCGACGATGGCCAACCTCCGTTACCGGGCGCCGAGAAGCAACAACCGCACCCGCCCGGAGGGGTGGCTCGCCCCGTCAGTGCGTCACCGGGTCGACACATGAGCGCGGGAAGGCGGCTCAAGGGTGCCGAGTACCAGAACGGCCCACTCGCTGGTATCGGCGCCCGTTCCTACCTGTTCGCTGCCGGGGGCAGAGCCTGCGCCTACTGCGGAGCTACTGGTACTCCTCTGAACATCGACCACGTTCATCCCGTCAGCCGCGGCGGTTCCAGCAAGCTCTCCAACGTTGTGCTCGCCTGCGTTCCCCGGATCGACTCGCTAAGGTCCTGGGGCGGACGCGCACGCCGTTGCGTGATGCCGCCGTCATGAACTCGACCAGGCGGCAGCTCATCGAGCGGCTCGGCGCGCTCGGTCCATCGGTCCACGCCTGGCCCGGCGGCTTAACCCACCGGAACCGCACGGCGGCCGGACTGGACAAGACCCACACCATCGACGCCATCGCCGTCGGCAAGCATTCCGCTGATGACGGCAGGATCGTTCGGGTGCCTGCCCGTGTTCTGGTGATGAATGCCGCCGGACGAGGCTCCTACGCCCGCACGACTCCCGACCGGTTCGGCTTCCCCCGGCTTCGGCGGGCCCGGGCCAAGCGTGCCAGAGGGCAGCACAGCATCGCCACGCCGGCCGGGCGGATCAACGTCTCGCACCAGAACCTGCGGCTGCTTCAGCGCGGCGACGGATACGCCTACGGCACCCGGCAGGAGTCCGTCTCACCACCGGTTCGAAAAACCGGTTGAGCCGAGCCGTCCCGCTTCCTAAGGTGTGTGTCATCACGGAGAGGAGGTGGTTCGGCAGATGTATCGAAACCGGACGCGTGAGGTGACTGCGGGCTAGTGGCCCGTCGTCGCAACTCGATTTCGGCGCCGGACCAGCACGTGTGATGTGCGTGCAGCCGGCCCAATCCCAAGCAGTCACCCGACCCGCGAGCCGCCGGTAAGTCCGGCCGGCTCCCCGCCGTTTCGTACGGCGGGGACCATGGCTCGCGGGTCGTCTGCGTTCCCGGAGAGGCAGAGGTCCTCAGCCCTTGCTTACCGCCGTCAGGATCTCCGGCAGCCGCCGCGCCACCCTCGGTGCCGCGAGCCGCAGGCCGAAGTAGGTGATCACCGCCCCGTAGGCCCCGCCCAGCGGTAGCAGCACCCAGGACCAGGAGCCCCCGCCCGAGACGTGCAGCCAGATGGTGAAGGCGAGCACCGGGGCGCAGAGCAGGGCCGCGGCGACCATGCCGCCGAAGATCGAGATCCAGGCCAGGCCCGCCTGCCCGGGGGCCACGTTCTTGTAGCCGTCCTGGGGGATCGAGTAGGGGAAGCGGGCCGATGACCAGGCGCCCGTCGCCAGCATCGCGCCGAGCAGGGCGAAGGAGAGGCCGAGCGCCTCCGGCAGGCCGGTCCAGTCGCCGAGCACGGCCGCGGTGACCGCCGTGACCAGCGTCGCGTACGGGAGGGTGATCACGAGGAGGGCCAGGGCGCGGGCACGGAGTTCGGTGTAGGCGTCGTACGTCGAGGAGATCGTCATCGCGACCATCCAGAACGCGGAGGTGTCCTGGCCGAACTGGTTGTACATGAGGACGCCGAGCATCCCCGCCGCGAAGCACGCGAAGTAGATCGATCCGGTGCCCTGGAGGGCGTTGAAGAGGGGCACGATGAGGCCGATGGCCAGGGATGTCACCCAGGCGGCCTTCGTCTTAGGGTCGCGCCACACATAGCGCAGGCTGCGCTCCATGACCGTGCCGGTGCGTCCGGCGGGGAGCAGGCGGCCGAGGCCGCGGGCCGAGCGGGCCTTGGTGGGTTCCGCCGCCGCGAGTGTCGAGCCGTCGGGCGTCGTCATGAGGTGGGTGAGGCTGCGCTGCCAGAGGGTGAGGAGGGCGGCGAGGGCAGCGCCGCTCAGGGCGAGTTGGGCGATGCCCATCCCGTACGAGCCCTCGCTCACCGAGTCGACGGCGGCGATCGCGGACGCGGGCGGGATCCAGCGGACGACGTCCGCCGCCGGGTCGAGCTGCGAGAGCCCCGACGAACCGAGTTTCTGTGCCCCGAAGTTGACGAGCTGCGCGCCGATCGCGATGACCAGGCCGCTCAGTACGGCGAGGTCGCGTCCCTTGCGGCTGGTGAGCAGGCGGATGTTGGCGGTGGCGACGGTGCGCGCGAGGGCCACGCAGATCAGGAGGGTCAGTGCGATGGCGAGGACGCCGGTGACGGCCGCCGCCGCGCCGTGCGCGAGCGAGATCACCGAGCCGAGCGCGAGGCAGAGGGTGAAGAGCGGGCCGATGCCGACCAGGGACGCGACGAGGAGTGCGCGGGTCAGCGGCCGGGGGCGCAGGGGGAGCATGACCAGGCGCGTGGGGTCGAGGGTCTCGTCGCCGCTGGGGAAGAAGAGCGGCATCACGGCCCAGCCGAGCGCGAGGACGGCGGTGAGCAGGATGGAGAGGGTGGCGGCGTGTTCGTTGCCGCGCAGGGCGATGAGCCCGAGGAGCTGGAGCGCGGCGACGAGGAGGGCCGCGACGACGGATGCGATGTAGGCGGCGCGGCGTCCGCTCGACTGGTGCAGGCCGTTGCGCAGGAGCGAGAGCTTCAGTCGTACGAAGACGGGGGTGATGGAGGGTGCGGATGCGCTCTCCCGGGCGCCGCTCATCGGGTGCCGCCGCCCAGCCAGTCGAGGTGCGAGCCGGTGTCGCGGCCTCCCGCGCCGACGAGTTCGAGGAACGCCTGCTGGAGCGAGGGGGCGGCGCCGCGCACCTCGGCGAGGGTGCCCTGGGCGCGGATGCGTCCCGCCGCCATGACGGCTACCCAGTCGCAGAGCGATTCGACGAGTTCCATGACGTGCGACGAGAAGACGACGGTCGCTCCGGATGCGGTGTAGCGCTCCAGGACGCCGCGGATGGTCTGCGCGGAGACGGGGTCGACGCCTTCGAAGGGCTCGTCGAGGAAGAGGACTTCGGGGTTGTGGAGGAGGGCTGCGGCCAGGCCGATCTTCTTGCGCATGCCGGTCGAGTAGTCGACGACGAGTTTGTGCTGGGCGCCGCCGAGGTCGAGTACGTCCAGGAGCTGGGTCACCCTCTTGTCGACCTCGTCGCCGGGGAGTCCGCGCAGCCGGCCGGTGTAGGCGAGGAGTTCGCGTCCCGAGAGGCGTTCGAAGAGGCGCAGGCCTTCCGGGAGGACGCCGATGCGGGCCTTGACCTGGACGGGGTCGGCCCAGACGTCGTGGCCGACGACTTCGACCGTGCCGCGGTCGGGGCGCAGGAGCCCGGTCACCATGGAGAGGGTGGTGGTCTTGCCCGCGCCGTTCGGGCCGACGAGCCCGATGAACTTGCCCGCGGGGAGGGTGAGGTCGATTCCGGCGACGGCGACTTGCTGGCCGAAGGCCTTCCACAGGCCCTGCACTCGTACCGCTGCGGGCGGCGCCGCCGGATCTGCCTGCGTCACGGTGTCCGCCCGCCCTTCGTCGTGGCCGTCTCGGACTGTGCACGATACGTCTTGGGCACCGTCATCACCGGCTTCGCCGAGTTCGTCCTCAAACGCCGGACGGGCTGAAAAAGTCCCGCGAGGCCGCCTCTACCGCCGGGCCTCGCGACCGCACGCGTACGCCAGAGGCGAGATGATCTCCTCCGCGTCCGGCAGCCACCGGTTCGCCTGTGTGGGGCGGCAGGCCCACTGCACCGCGCCCGAGGCGCCGAAGCGGGTGGGGGGCGCGGCCACGTACGCACCTTCGCCGAGCGAGATCAGGTCGATCGCGGCGGGCGGCCAGCCCAGCTTGCGTACGAGGTCGGGCACCTTCGCCGTGGCTCCGGGCAGGACGAAGAACTGCATCCGGCGGTCGGGGGTGCACGTCACGGGGCCGAGGGTGAGCTCCATGCGTTCCATGCGGGCCAGGGCGAGGAACCCGGCGATCTCCGGTACGTCGATCGCGTCGAACGTACGGCCCGTCGGTAGCAGGATCGAGGCCTTCGGCTGCTTCGCCCAGAGCCTGCGCGCCGCGGTCGCGCTGCCCGTCGCCTGCGTGGCCCAGTCCTCGCGCGCCGGGTGCGAACCGGGGGTCGCGCACACCGTGTCACCGCACGAACAGATTTCGGCCCCCTCGACGGACTCGAGCCACGTCCCGGGAAACACGTCCCAGTGGCGCTCTTCCGCGTATCGCACGGCCGTGTCCAGCAAGGATTCTCCGCGCTGCTTCGGGATGTGCGCGGCTGACGTGACTCCCATGGTCTCTTCCACGGAGTTCTCAACTCCGCCCGCCACCTACGGTTACGGCCCGCGCGTGCGCGGGGGCGGAGCATCGATCCTGCACCTGGGGCGCATGGGTGCACGGGTGGGGGCGCGCATGGGCAATGGGTTCCATGTGCGGGTAGCCAGGTGTGAGGCGCCCTTCGGGGCGCACAGAAGAAGCCCAGTTGCTGACTTATCGTCCGTTTGTGGTGCATCTTCCGTTTGCTCCAAGGGCATTGATCACCGCGGGCGGCTGATTCCGGCCCCTGTCCAGGTGATCCACAGTGCACATCAGGGGGTACGCCATGGCCGCAAGGCCGCTCGTCGCGCGGCAGCCCAATGAAAGGCTGCAGGCACTCATTCAGGAAGCGGGTTGCTCGAACGCGGGCCTGGCCCGCCGCGTCAACATGTGCGGCGCGGAGCACGGTCTCGATCTGCGCTACGACAAGACGTCCGTCGCCCGGTGGCTGCGCGGTCAGCAGCCGCGCGGCAGGGCGCCCGGCATCATCGCGGAGGCGCTCGGCCGCAAGCTCGGCCGGACGGTCACGATCGACGAGATCGGCATGGCGAACGGCAAGAACCTCGCCTCCGGTGTCGGACTGCAGTTCTCGCCCACCGTGCTCGGCGCCATCGAGCAGGTCTGCGAGCTGTGGCGCAGCGACGTGGGGCGGCGGGACTTCCTGTCCGGTTCGTCCGTCGCCGCTTCCGCGCTCGTCGAGCCCAGCCGCGACTGGCTGATCTCGTCGCCGGACGCGCAGGTCGGGCGGATGGCCGGGCCGCGGGTCGGGCTCTCCGACGTGGCGGCGGTGCGGGCCATGACGGAGGCGCTGACGCAGCTCGACCACCAGTACGGCAGCGGGCATGTGCGGCCGGTGGTGGTGCACTACCTCAACAGCGTGGTGTCGGGTCTCCTCGCCGGTTCCTACCGGGAGTCGGTGGGGCGTGAACTGTTCGCTTCCGTCGCCCGGTTGACGGAGCTCGCCGGGTACATGGCCGTGGACACGGGCCAGCCCGGCCTGGCCCAGCGCTACTACATCCAGGCGCTGCGGCTCGCGCAGGCGGCGGGCGACCGGGGCTACGGCGGTTACGTACTGGCCGCGTCCATGAGCCATCTCGCGGCGCAGCTCGGGAACCCGCGGGAGATCGCGCAGTTGGCGCGGGCCGCCCAGGAGGGGACGCGCGGGCGGGTGACCCCGCGCGCGGAGGCCATGTTCTACGCCGCCGAGGCGAGGGGGCACGCGCTGCTCGGGGACGGGCGTTCGACGCAGGCCGTCGCGGGCCGGGCGGTCGAGGCGATGGACCGGGCCTCGGGAGAGGCGGATTCGGGCGACGACCCGGTGTGGATCCGGCACTTCGACCATGCGTATCTGGCCGATGAACTGGCGCATTGTCACCGTGACTTGGGTCAGGCCGACGCGGCGGCGCGCAGCGCGGAGGAGTCCCTCGCGGGGCATCCCCAGACGCGGGCGCGGCGGCGGGCGATCGGCCTCGTCCTGCTCGCCACGGCGCAGGTGCAGCGGCGGGACATCGAGCAGGCGTGCCACACGGGCCTGAAGGCGGTGCAGCTCCTCGGCACGCTGCGGTCGAACCGCGGCGCCGAGTACCTGGAGGACCTCCAGCAGCGGCTCGAACCGTACCGGGAGGAGCCGGTGGTAAGGGAGTTCGGTGCGCGCATGGACGTCCAGGCGGCGTGAGGAGCGCGGTCCTGCCGGTCCGCGATGAGGAGCGTTAAGGGTTTGTGACGTGCGTCGCGTGTATGTGAACGCGGCTCGTCCTTGCCCTTTCCGCACCGTGAACGGCCAACTCCCGTACGCGATCGGCCTTCGCGGTGCCTTAATCAGCGTTTCGCCGAGAGGTTTTGTTACTTCCGAGATTGAGGCGGTGGCGGAGGTTTGAGCTGCGTGGCAGACGGCTGGGCCGACCCGGTAGCGTGAGCCGACGGTTCCGTAGGTCCCCCATTCGTAGGAGTCCCGGTGACGCAGCAAGGCGGGCAGGGCGCCGCTTCCTCCGATCCGCAACCCGCGGACCGGCACGCGCACGAAGGCATCGTGCTGCCTGCCGACGGAAGCGAGCCCCTGATGCCGGGCACCACCGGCGACCAGGTCGCCCCGGCGGGCGGCAGCCCCTGGGGCCAGCCGTGGGGCCCCGCCCCGGCGGACCCGCCGCCCGGCTCCGGCCAGGCGTGGGGCGCACCGGAGGGCGCGGCACCGGGCCAGGGCCAGGGCCAGGGTCAAGGCCAGGGGCAGGGCGCGGCGCCCGGCGGGCAGCAGCAGACCTATGGCGGGGCCTCCCCGCTGCCCCCCGAGGGCACGCCGCAGCCGCCTCAGTACGGGGCACAGCAGCCTCAGTACGGGGCACAGTCACCCCAGTACGGAGCACAGCAGCCCCAGTACGGGGCGCAGCCGCCCGCGGCCGACACCGCGTACGGAGCGCAGTACGGCAGGCCCGCAGATGCCTCGTACAGCGACGCCTCCTACGGCGGCCAGCCCGCGGGTGGGGCGCACGCGAGACCGTCGGCCGGTGGGGCGCACGCCGGGCCGCCCGCGGCTGCCGCGTACCCCGAGCAGTCGGCGCAGCCCTCCGGCCAGCAGCTCCCCGGCCAACTTCCCCCCGTCGCGCAGGCGGGCCAGCTTCCGCCCGCCGTGGGCGCGATGCCGCTGCCCCCGGCCGGGGCCGCCGCGGGTGACGCCGACGCCACGCAGTACATCCCGCCGGTGCCCGCGGGACCGCAGCCTCCCTACGGGGCGCAGCCGCAGCCGCAGCCGCAGCCGCAGCACGCGGCGCCGGACGAAGGCGCCACCCAGTACATACCCCCGGTCGCCCCCGGCGCCCTGCCGCCCGAGGCCCCCGCGGGGGAGGCCACGCAGTTCCTGGGCCGCGGTCCCATGCCCAGCGCGCCCATGCCCAGCGGCCCCATGCCGCCGGCCGCCGGTTCCGACAGCGAGCCCACGCAGTACATAGCCCCCGTGCCCGCCGAGCCCGGCACCGCGCCCTTCGGGATCAGGCCGGGCGCCCCGGGTGACCGGCAGCCGCCCGCCGAGTTCGACAGCCTCTTCCGCACCGAGCAGCCGGAGGCCGAAGGCCCCGCCTCGACGCAGCAGATGCCCCGCTTCGAGCCGCCGCAGCCCGCCGCCGCCCACGCGGGCCACGGAGCCCACGGCGCCCACGGAGGCGACGGCGGGGGCCGCGCCGCACGCCGGACCGCCGCGGCGGCGCCCGATCGCGGCGGCCGTACGGGGTCGAAGGTGCCGCTCATCGCGGCCATCGGCGTCGTCATCGCACTGCTCGGCGTCGGAGCGGGCGCACTCCTCAGCAGCGGCGGAGGCGACGAGAAGAAGGACAGCCCTCAGACCGTCTCCGAGTCCGCGCCCGCCGACGACAAGCCGTCGCCGTCCGTCGACCCCGCCAAGGAGCAGGCCGTCGCCCTGGACAAGCTCCTCGCCGACAGCAACAACAGCCGTGACTCGGTGATCGCCGCCGTACGCAATGTGGGCAAGTGCACCGACCTCGGCAAGTCGGCCACCGATCTGCGGAACGCGGCCAAGCAGCGCAACGGCCTGGTCACGCGCCTTTCGGGGCTCACCGTGGACAAGCTCCCCTCCAACGTCCGGCTGACCGCCGCCCTCACCAAGGCGTGGAAGGCGTCCGCCGCGGCCGACAACCACTACGCCGCGTGGGCCGACCAGGTCGCCGGCAAGAAGGGCTGCAAGAAGGGCCGCGCCCGCATCACCCCGCAGGCCGCCGCCGCGAACAAGTCGAGTGGCGAGGCGACGACGGCCAAGGAGGAGGCGGCGGGGCTGTGGAACCCCATCGCCCAGCAGCACCAGCTCACCACGCGAGACAGGTCACAGCTGTAGGCGGGCGGGGGCGAGGTGGCCGCCGCACCCCGCCTCGCCTCACCTCACCTGCTCCAGCGTCTTCGCCACGTTCACGAAGCCCTTCCGCGCGGGTACGAGGCGGCCGTCCCGCACCACCTGGAACGTGACGTCCGCGTTCACCAGGCGCGGGAAATCGCTCGCCGCCAGCATGTCCTTGAAGCGCCAGCTCAGGGTGGGCGTCAGTCCGCCCGTCCGGACCTGGAGCCCGTCGTCGAGGGCGCGCCGCAGCGTCCGTGCGGAGACCTCGCCGCCGTCGAGCGACTCGACGGTCCGCTTCAGGACGGTGTAGGCGATCCACGTCGTCTGCACGCCCGCGTCCGTCGCGTCGACGCGGTTGTCGCCGAAGGCCTGCTGTCGGATGACTTCGCGCATGTCGCCCCACCGGGCGTCGCTTGCCGCCGGGTACCAGCCGGTGACGTAGGCGCCTTCGTACGGTCCTTCGCCGCCGCCCGTGCGGTCGATGAGGGACTGGTCGACGCTGCCGAGCACGGAGGAGATCTTCGCGGGCGGGTACGCGTCCTCGGTGCGCCGGAAGGAGTCGTAGAACGTGTCCGTGCGGGCGCCGAGAGCCGCCGTCACACAGCCGCTGGTGCCCGCGCGGGTCAGCGCCTGCTCGGCCTGCGCCGTGAAGTCGGTGCCGTCCTCGGGCGCCCGGACGTCGGAGGCGGGCTTGCGGCGGCCCTCCGCGAGGCCCGCGTCCAGGAGCCCCGGCAGGTCGTCTCCGGCGATGGTGTCGGGACGTACGAGGGATACGCGCTCGCAGCTGGCGGCGAGCTGGCGGCCGTTGCCCGCCATGAGCGCCGGTTCGCCGCCGTTGACGGGGTACGACAGGGGGCTTGTGAACTCCTCGTCGGTGACGCCGTAGCCGCCGATGTAGGGGATTCCGGCGACTTCGAGGGGGGAGAGGAAGGACCGGCCGTGCTGGCTGTAGGAGCCGACGACGGCCGCCACCTTCATGTCGACCGCCTTGCGGGCGCAGTCGGCGGCGCCCACCGGGTCGTTGTGGTCGTTGCAGGTGACGACCTTGAGCTGACGGCCGTCGAGGCCGCCGTGGGCGTTGACCCAGCGCGCGTACGCCTGCGCCATCGCGGGGATGCCGGGTTTGTTCGTCGCCTTGGTCTTCTCCGGGGCCCAGGTCATGACGGTCACGGGGTCTTTCCCGGATGCCTGTGCGGAACCGGGGATGACCCCGCACCCGGCGGTCAGGGACGCACACGCCGCCACCAGGGCGATCGCGGTGAGCGCTGCGGACTTGGAGGGGCGGGGAAGCAGGGTGCGTCGCGAGACGGGCATGGTCATGCACGATTCCGCCGCGTGACCAACCAAGGAGTGACGCACTCTCAACGCATGGTGACAAGAAGGTGAATGGCAGGGTGCGATTCAGCCGCGCGATGGGGGAACGTACGATCGATGACCGTGCAAGGTTCGGAGAACTCTTCCCGTCGTGGCCGTCGCTCAAGCACCATGGGCGGCATGCCGACGAATGACATGCCGTGGTGGCGCTGGCGCAGCAATGTGCGCTCGGCGCTTCACATGCTCTCCGACCCGGGGTTCCAGCGTGAGTGCTGGCTCGCCGGGCGCGAGGAGTACGGGGACGTGACCGACGCCGTGTACCGGCTGGTCGAGGACACGTGGCTCGACAACTGGTCCGCCGAGAAGTACGTCGGGACGATCTTCCGTGACGAGGAGGAGGCGGCCCTCGTCGACGCGGCGGTCCTGCGGGTGCTGCGGATCATGCACGAGGTCGGGCCCGACGCGTTGGTCTCCGCCTATCTCGACCACCCCGGGTGGCCGGAGGCGGTTCACGCCGCACGGGAGGCGCATGTGCGGCTCGCCGTGAGCGACGGGGAAAGCCCCGACGAGGCCCCCCGAACGCTTGAGGTGCTGCGGATTCTGACTCGGTCGCCGGGCTAGGTACTTCCCGCGGGTGCGTCGTGGCTTGTCGCGCCGTTCCCCGCGCCCCTTCGGGGCACGGACCGTGGTCCCGTGGGGTGCCGTGGCTGTGGGAACCTTGGGCGCATGAATGAGAAGGTCCCCGCCCCCGCTGAGCAGTACGTCCTCACCCTCTCCTGCCCGGACAAGCAGGGCATCGTGCACGCCGTGTCGAGTTACCTCTTCATGACCGGCTGCAACATCGAGGACAGTCAGCAGTTCGGCGACCACGACACCGGACTCTTCTTCATGCGCGTCCACTTCTCGGCGGAGCCGCCGGTGTCGGTGGAGAAGCTGCGGGCGAGCTTCGCGGCGATCGGTGACTCCTTCCACATGGACTGGCAGCTGAACCGCGCCGACGACAAGATGCGGGTCGTCCTGCTCGTGTCGAAGTTCGGGCACTGCCTGAACGACCTGCTGTTCCGCTCGCGTATCGGCGCGCTGCCGGTCGAGATCGCGGCGGTCGTCTCCAACCACACGGACTTCGCCGAGCTGGTCGCCTCGTACGACATCCCCTTCCGCCACATCCCGGTGAACAAGGAGAACAAGGCGCAGGCCGAGGCCGAGCTCCTGGAGTTGGTGCGCGCGGAGAACGTCGAGCTCGTCGTCCTCGCCCGCTATATGCAGGTCCTCTCGGACGACCTCTGCAAGCAGCTCAGCGGCCGGATCATCAACATCCACCACTCCTTCCTGCCGAGCTTCAAGGGCGCGAAGCCGTACCACCAGGCGCACGCGCGCGGTGTGAAGCTGATCGGCGCTACCGCGCACTATGTGACGGCGGACCTCGACGAGGGGCCGATCATCGAGCAGGAGGTCGAGCGCGTCGGGCACGACGTCACGCCGAACCAGCTGGTCGCGATCGGCCGTGACGTGGAGTGCCAGGCGCTTGCGCGGGCCGTGAAGTGGCATGCGGAGCGGCGGATCCTGCTGAACGGCCGCCGCACGGTCGTCTTCGCGTAGTCCCTCTGCGGGTCGGTTGCGGGTATTACATCCGGCTCAGCGAAGCCGCCGCGAACAGCACATCCCTGATCGCCTGGCGGTCCCCGTCCTGCCCCGCCGCAGCCTCCTCCGGAGACACGTGGCCCGCGGCCAGGCGGCAGAACTCGACGCCGTCCAGGGCGATATGGGCCACCTCACGGTCCGCCGACGCCTCGGCGCCGGGCGAGTCGAGCGGGATGAACCACTCGCCGCCGCCCATGCCCTCGACCTCAAGGCGCAGGCTCCTGCCGGGAGCGCCCGCCGCCACCAGGCCGTGCGACGGGGCGGCGAGCCCCGCGCGGCGGCGCTCGGCGAGCGTGCCGGGGAGCAGCCGGGCGGCGAGATCGATCATGCGGTGCAGATGGCGCGGGGACGGCGGGTCGTACGGATAGTCCACCGCCTCCGCGATGTCACCGGCGTGGATCCAGCACTCGAAGGCGCGGTCGAGCATCGAGTCCCGCAGCGGCAGTTCGACGCGGCGGCCCTCGTCGTCCGGGCCGCTGTACGGAACGGCGAGGCCGCCGGACCCTGCTCCCGCGCCGCCGCTCGTGAAGGAGACCGTGCGGATCAGTTCGTGGGTCTGCTCGCGCCAGGGGCCGCGCACCGCGCGGGTGGGCGGGAAGTACGAGGCACGCCAGTACGCCTCGGTGCGACCGCCCGGGTCGGCAGGTGAGAGCGCGGGCCTGTCCAGCGGGTCGTCGAGGCCGAGGGCGAGCGCGACCAGGCCGTCGACGGCCAGGAGATGGGCGATGACCCCGGCCACCGTCGTCTTGCGGCTTGCCGGGCTGTCCTCGTCGAACCACCGCAGCCGCACCGGGGCGTGCCACTCCGCGTCGCCGATGTCCCGCAGGAGAGCGTCGAGGCGTGCGGTCTCTGCGTCGTACGGAACGGCCCACTCGGGCACCGGGATGCGGGGCGGGCGCCGGCCGAGGCAGCTCTCGATGACGCGGTTGCGCAGGCCCGGGTCGAGGTCGAGGCTCTCCTCCCGATGCAGCAGGCCCACCGCGTCGCGCAGCCGCAGCGCCTCGTCCGCGCAGGGCCCGCAGTGGCCGAGGTGCTCCTCGACGGCGACGGCTTCCTCGGCGGAGCAGGCGGCGAGCGCCCAGGCGCCGAGGAGGGACTTCAGGACGCGGTGGTCGAGGGCGAGCGGAGGATCGGGCAAGGGATTTCCGGTGTCCTCTATGGAGGTGCGCGGCAGCGGTATGCGGGCCGGGCGAGGGGCGTCCTGCTGCCCGTCGCCGCTGCCGTCCCCGGAGCTGCTGCCCCCGCCACCGTTCTCGTACGGCTCCTGCGGATCAGGCCCGTTCACAGCGCTCTCCCGTAACCGGGGGGCGGCCCGGATGAGGAGTGGGGTTCCGTCGGGGCGGCGGCCGTGTCGTTGGCGGTGGAGAGCAGCTGGAGGCCCAGGCGGAGGCGGCGGCGGGCCTCGTCCTCCGTCACGCCGAGGTCGGCCGCCGTCTGGCGGTAGTCACGGCGCTGGAAGTAGGCGAGTTCGAGCGCGGCGCGCAGCGGGGCGGGCATGGCCGTGACGATGTAGTCCGCGCGGGCGGCGGCGGACGCGCGGCGCACCTTGCGCTCCAGGTCCTCCGTGGTGCCCTCGCCGCCACGGGCCAGCGCGGCGGACTCGGTCTGGCGCAGGCGCCGGACGGCCCGCTGGTGGGTGAGCGTGGCGACCCAGGACCGCAGCGGGCCCTGCTTGGGGTCGTAGGCGTCAGGGTTCTCCCAGACGTGGGCGAAGACCTCGCGGGTGATCCGGTCGGCGGCGTCCTCGTCGCCGAGCACGCGATGGGCGAGGCCGTGCACCAGCGAGGCGAAGCGGTCGTACAGCTCCCCGAGCGCGGCGGCCTCGCCGTGCGCCAGGCGCTGTTGCATGCGGCGGTCCCAGCGACGCGGCGCGTCCTTCGCCATGCGGCCCCCTCTGAGCCCGTACCGACAACTACGTCTCGTCGTCTCGTTCGAAACCTTCCATCGAATGTAGTCGCCACCACCGACAACGCACTCCCTTTACCGCAAAGTACGCCCGCACCCGGCCTCGGATGATAGAGACCGGTGTTCCTGGTGTTTCATGGTGGGGAGGCGGGGCAGTCGCGACGAAGGAAAGCGTAGGGACGGCTTCCGGATCGGGCCGGGCACGAGCGAGCGGAATCAGCGAGCGAGAGGCGTGCGAGTGACGCTACGAGTGGCGGTGGACGAGCAGGACGGCTGGGCCGTGCTGAGGGTGTCCGGCGAGATGGACATGGTTTCCTCGCCAGTAGTGCGCCAGCGCGTGCACGACGCGGTCGCCGACGGCCGCCACAGCCTCGTCCTCGACCTCTCCGACGTCCTCTTCTGCGACTCCAGCGGCGTCAGCGTATTGATAGCGGCCCGCCGCCTGTTCCGCTCCTGCCAGGGTCACCTGCGCCTGATACTGCCCGCCAAGGGCGCGGAGGACGGCTCCCACGTGAACCGCGTCCTCGCCGCCCTCGGCGTACGCCGCCTGTTCGATGTCTACCCGGACGTGACGGCGGCGGTGGACGACGAGGCGCTACCGCTTTCCGCTTGACGCCGCTCTCCGTGTGACGCCGCCCCCCGCACGTATCCGCTGACTCAGTCCCGCCTCAGTCCCGCCGGATCAGCTCCGGGTCGATGCGCCGCCCCACCAGCGGCAGCGTCCCCACGACCGCGAGGACGAGCACCCCGGTCATGGCGGCCACCAGGAGCGGAACGCCCGCTCCGTCCCAGAAGACCTCGCCGCCGCCGGTGACCAGATAGGCGGACTCCGCCAGCTTCCCCGCGAGCAGCGCGAGCACCAGGCCCACGGCCAGCGGCAGCACGACCTGCGTGCACTGCACCAGGCGCAGGGTGCGGGCGCGCGCGCCGATCAGGGAGAGCGCCGTGACCTGGGGGCGGCGCTCCACGGCGCGGTCGGTGACGGAGACCAGGAAGGCCGCGACACCGATGACCAGGCCCATCACCATGCCGAGGGCCAGCAGGGTCTCGATGACGGTGATCTGCTGGAGGCCGTCGATGTTGATGCCGACCGGGTCGACGGCCACGGTGGGCGCGACGGCGCCGATGCGGTCGAGGGTGTCGCGTACGGCGCCGGGGTCCGAGCTTGTGGCGAGGATCAGTGTGGCGGCGGCGGGCGCCGCGTGCTTCGGAATCCTGTCGGGCGGTATGAGGAGGCCGGGGCTCGGCAGGTCGGTGACCTCGTAGCCGTCGAAGAGGACGGTCTCCTCGGGCACCTGGATCTTCAGCGAGGTGCGCTTGTCGCCCCGCTTCATCACGTACGTCGATGTCTTGACGGGCGACTCGGAGGCCTTGGGGTCCTGGAGCCGCAGCACCTTGCCCTCCTCGCAGCCCGCTGAGTGCCGCACCAGCTCGGCGAGTTGGGCGCAGGTGGCGACCAGGGCCGGCGCCTGCCAGTCGCCGCCCTCCTTCTCCGGGTCGATGCGGGGTTCGAGCAGGAGCGCGTCCCCGTGGACGCCGGGCAGGTCACGCAGCCGGTGCTGCCGGCCCGCGTCGAGCTGGGAGAGCGGCAGCCCGTACTCCTGCACCGGTGAGTCGGAGCGCGTGATCTGCCGCTCCTCGACCAGGACGCCCTGGGCGAGCGAGGCCGAGAACACGAGCAGGACGAGCCCGGTGACCACCCGCATCGCGCTGCCCGGCTCGACTTCGTTGCGCCGCATGGCGAGGCTCAGGGCGAGGTTCCCGGAGCGGGCGAGCCGGGTGGCGATCGCGTACGAGAGCAGCGGCATGACGGTCACCAGGCCGAGGCCGGTGAGCAGTACCCCGGCGGGTACCAGGAGTGAGTTGGCGCCGGTGCTCTGCGCGGGGTGGTCGGTGAACCCGGTCGCGCAGTAGCCGATGACGATGCCGAGCCCGGTGACCAGCAGCAGGCCGCCCCAGACGCGGGGTGCGCGGGGAGCCGCCGTGCGCCGGGTGGAGAGCGGGTTGGTGGCCGCCGCGCGGGCGCCGGCCCGGCCCACGAACCAGCTCAGGGCGGTGCAGCCGATCAGGCATACGGCGATGGTGGGCAGGGAGAGCGCGCCGTCGGCGGGGTACCACTTCAGGCCGGGGAGTCCGGTCCTCGCCATGATCTGGTTGAGGAGCCAGAACTCGGCGAGGCCGAGGACCGCGCCCAGGAAGGCCGCGACGACGGTCTCCGCGGCGTTCACGCGCTGGGTGCCCTTGGCGCTGAGGCCGAGCAGGCGCAGGGCGGCGAGGCGGCGGTTGCGGCTGGCGGCGGAGAGTTTGGCGCAGACCGAGAGGAAGACGGCCAGCGGCAGCAGCACGAGGACGGCGAGGGTGAAGCGCAAGATGTCGAGGGTGGACTTCTCGACGGCGGTGGTGGGCGGATGCTCGGAGCCGAAGCTCTTCAACGCGCGTGCGTCGTCGCCGAGTTCGGCCCTGGTGGTCCCGACGTAGGCGTAGAGCTCGTTCGGGTCGGTCAGTCCCGCCGGGCCGATCAGGCCCTTCTCCTTGCCGGGCAGGAGACCCTTGAGGCCGGGTTCGCCGCGGAGCTGGTCGTGCAGGGCGGGAGAGACGAACACCTCGCCGGCGGCGGGGAGTTCGTCGAGGCCGGGCGGCGGTGCGATGGCCGTGCCGTCCTTGCCGGGGGCGATGAAGACCCGGCTGAAGGGTTTGGAGCCGTACGGGTCGGAGCGCTCGACCACGAGGGTCGCCCCCGCGGACTGCCGGCCGGTGTGGACGCGGGGGTCGCGGTCGGCGGCCCGCCCGTCGTGCGCGTCGAGGATCGCCGGGATGGTCAGGACGAGCGCGAGGCAGCACACGCCCAGCGAGCCGCCGAGGGTCATGAGCAGGAAGCGGACGCGGCTGCCGCGTCCGGAGCCGAAGAGCAGCCGCAGGCCGAGCAGGAACTCCCTCATACCGAGGCGCCCTTCGCGGTGAGGATGCCGTCGGCCATCGAGTAGTTGCGGTCGGCCTGGGCGGCGACCGTGGCGTCGTGCGTGACGAGCAGGACGGAGGTGCCCTGCGAGCGTGCGAGGCCGAGGAACTCCTTGAGCACGGTGGAGGCGTTGGCGCTGTCGAGGGAGCCGGTCGGCTCGTCGGCGAAGACCACGGCGGGCCGGTGTACGAGCGCCCGCGCCACGGCGACGCGCTGGCTCTGCCCGCCGGACACCTGGGAGGGCCGCCGCTCGCGCAGGTCGGCGATCCCGAGACGGTCCAGGACCTCGGCTGCCGCCTTGAGCGCGGGCCGCTTGCGCTGTCCGGCCAGGCGCAGCGGCAGGGCGGTGTTCTCCTCGATGGTCAGCTCGGGGAGCAGCTCGCCGTACTGGAAGACGAAGCCGAAGCGTTCGCGGCGCAGCGCGCTGATGCCCTCGTCGTCGAGTGAGCCGTACGCCGTGCCCTCGAACCGCACCTCACCGCGCGCGGCCGGCAGCACACCGGCGAGGCAGTAGAGGAGCGATGACTTGCCGGAGCCGCTGGCCCCGGTGATCGCCGCGATCTCGCCGCGGGCCAGGCTCAGATGGGCGCCGCGGACGGCGGGCGTGCTGCCGTAGGAGAGGTCGACTCCCGTGGCGCTGAGGACTTCTGACGTACTGATCGCTTCCCCCAAGAAGGCGAAGGGCCCGGGGCGGGGGCCCGGGCCCGGCGTGCACCGGTGGCGGCTGGTCAGGGCCGCCGGTCATGCGTGGCAGCTGGTCGGGGCTGCCGGGTTCTGCGGGTGGTGACTAGCGCGTGTACTTCTTGGTCACCGAGCAGTTGTCCGGGTGGAAGGAACCCCGGTCGCGGCAGGCGCGTATCCAGGCGTCGCTGGTGTAGCGGGCGGCGCCGTCGTACACGAGCTTGTCCTTGTGAACGGTGTGCTTCTGCTTGCCGTTGAAGCGGTTCCAGTCATAACCCTCGACCTTCACCTGCATGTAGACATTGTTGCCGTCACCGGCCGACGTGTCCTGGAGGTCGCCCTTCCAGTGAAAGGCACCGTGGTTGACGCCCGGCGCCTCGAACTTGTAGTAGCCGTTCTTGAACTTGACGCCGCTGCTCGACAGCGTCGGGATCTTGTGCCACGAGGCCGTCGCCTCGACGTCCCCGTTCCCCGCCCCCGCGGTGGCGAAAGCGGTCCCCGCGCCCGTCAGAAAGAGCCCTGCCGAGAGCAGACCGACGGCCAGCTTCCGATTCATTTGTGTTCTCCCGTTTTTGATGGTCATCCCCTTTGTGATCAGGGGAGGCAGGAACGTAACACCCCTGTACGACAGCGTCCGTTGGGATTCCCCGCGCATGGACCGTCCGGCGGCCCTCACCATGCGTTCGCTTTGTGCGTACGTAAATGATCTTTGGTCGAGACATGGGGCGCGGGAGGTTTGGACCACGGAGCGTGATCGCGTGGGAGCGCGCACATCGACGGCATGTGACAGAAGGTCAAGCGGGCCCCAAAAGATCACCAAGGGTGGGCCCCTGGTACAACCTCTCTTGTCCCGGTCTTGGCACAAGCGCCGGCTTCGCGCCTCCGGGTGCCCGCCGAAGACGTACGCTCGCTGCCAGGACAGCCAGGGAAGACCCTGTGCACACGTACCCAACCGCAGAAGTGAGGCGGCCCGAACACCATGGACAGTGCCGAGTACGAGCGTAAGATCGCGGCCCGGTTCGCCACCTTTGACCAGGACGGCAACGGCTACATCTCCCGTGAGGACTTCAGCACGGCGGCCGCCGCCCTGCTCACAGAGTTCGGCGCCACGGCACGCTCCGAGAAGGGCCAGGCCCTCTACATCGGGGCCGAGGCCTTCTGGCAGGGCATGGCGGGGATCGCCGACCGTGACGGTGACCAGCGGATCACCAAGCCGGAGTTCGTGGGCGGTGCCGTCAAGCGCCTGCGGGACAACCCGGCCCGGTTCGCCGAGATCGCGCGGCCGTTCCTGGACGCGATGATCGCCGTGGCGGACGGTGACGGGGACGGCGCGGTCAGCCCCCAGGAGGTCGAGCGCGCGCTGAAGGCACTCGGCGCCGAGGCCGGCGTCGCGGGCGCGGCGGGGGCCTCGCTGGACACGGACGGGGACGGGCGCGTGACGGAGCAGGAGATCGTGGCGGCGTTCGCCGCGTACTTCACCGTTCCTGAGTGAGCGAGTGAGTTAGTGAGCGAGTTAGTGCTTCGGTGAGCTGGAGCGCTACTGAGCCGAACCAACGGCCTGGAGCGTCCCCGCCGCCGTGAACGCGTCGGTGATCGGCGCGATGAGCGAGGCGAAGCGGCGGGCACCCTCGTTGCCGATCGGCGCCCAGAGTGCGGCGCAGTGCTCGTCCGTTTCCACCTCGATCCGCTCGCGGGCCGCGCTGCCCGCGTCGGTGATCATGGCGTTGGAGTCGACCCAGCCGCGTGTGGCGAGACGGGCCGTCGCCGCGCTCCACTCCTCGTCGTCCCACTGGCGGGTGGCCCGCGCGAGAGCCGTCGGGAGGATGCCCGTCGCGGTGTGCAGAACGAGGCAGTCGCACGGCCCGAGGCCGTTGTCCGCGAGCACGACGAGATGCGCGTCGCCGCGCCATTCGCGCGCCACCGCGATCTGCTGCCACAGCGCGACGAGGGGATCGGACGGAAGCGCGACCGAGGCGTTCGCGGCGGCCAGCACCTTGCCGGCGTAGTCGGCACCGGCGACGACCTGGTCTATCAACGAGCGGGCCTCGGTGAGTTGGCCGTCCGTGAGGCGTGCGCCGACGCGCCGCATCGCCCGCTCGGCGGCCAGGAATCGCGCGGCCTGCCACCGCTCGGGCGGCGCGGTGTCCCACACACCCGCCATGGCCCGCACCGCCCGCGGGCTGAAGTTGTAGAAGGCCGCCAGCGTGACCTGCCACGGAACCGCGCCCATCGCGGCCGACCGGAAGGCCAGGTACGCCACTCCGCGGTCGGTCACGCCGAGTGCGCCCGCTTCCTCAGCGCTCTCGGGGGCGAAGTAGATGAACAGGTGGGCGGCGCTGATGGCGCGGCTGACGTCGCGGACGGCGTTCAGGTCAAGGTCGTCAAGGTGCATCGCGGTTACTTCTTCCTGGAGTCGGGGGCGCCTGTCAGGCGGCGGTTTCGGCGGTGGCAGTCAGCACCGCGCGGCCATGAATCGACCATAGCAGCAATAATCGATTATCGAGGGGGTCGTTTACGCTGACTCCATGACTGGCACCCCCCACACCTCGGCTCCCTCCGGGAAGCAGATGCTTTCCGAGCAGGTCTACGCACACCTGCGGGACGCGATCATGCGCGGGGAGTACGCCCCTGGTGCTGCCCTCAAACCGCAGGACCTCGCCAAGGCGCAGGGCGTAAGCCTGGCCGTCACACGCGAGGCGCTCGTGCGGCTGGTCGGCGAGGGGCTCGCCGACCGGCTGCCCAACCGCGGATTCGCGGTCCCGTCCTTCTCCGACCGCCGCTGGCAGGAGATCGGGGAGGCCCGCCGGACCATCGAACCTGTCGTACTGCGCATGTCGATCGAGCGCGGCGACGTCGACTGGGAGGTCCGCGTTCGGGCCGCCCACCATCGACTGGTTCGCACTCCGGCGTACGCGCCGGAGGAGGGCGAGCACTACACCGCCGCTTGGGCCGAGGCCCACAGAGCCTTCCACCGCACGCTCCTGGAGGGATGCGAAAACCCAGCCCTGCTGGAGACCTTCGACCGGTTGTGGACCGCGAGCGAGCTGGCCCGCCGCTGGTCGGCGCACCGCAACCCCGACCGGGACGGTGCGATGGAACACCGCAGGCTGGAGGAGGCCGCGTTGGCCCGCGACGCCGACACCGCGGCCGCGGTCCTGCTTCAGCACCTCACCTTGACCGCGGCCGCTCTGACCGACCTTCGCCCGCTTGGTTGACGGCCGCCACCAAGGACTCGAAGTCCGATGCGGCACTAGTCCTGCGTGAACCGCTCACGCAGCTTGTACTTGAGCACCTTGCGCAGCGTCTCGTTGCGGGGCAGGGCCTCCACCAGCTCCAGTTGCTCCGGCAGCTTGTACGTGGAGAGCCCTTCCCCGCGCAGATACGCGGTCACGGACCCCAGAGTGAGCGTCGACGCGCCCGGTGACTGTTCGATCACCGCGCAGACCCGCTCGCCCCGTTCGGGGTCCGGGAGACCGATGACGGCCGCGTCCCCCACGGCGGGATGCCGGTGGAGCAGATCCTCGATCTCCTTGGCGGAGATGTTCTCGCCCTTGCGGATGATGATGTCCTTGGCCCGCCCGGTCAGGACCAGATGCCCGCTCGGCCGTACGTGGCCCAGGTCGCCGGTGATCAGGAAGCCGTCCGCATCGAAGACCCCCGCGCTCTGCTCGGGGTCGAGGTACCCCTGGCAGACCGCCTCCCCGCGCAGCCGCACCTCACCGTCGACCCCGGCGGGCACCTCCTTGCCCTCGGCATCCGTGACCCGGATCTCCATGCCCTGAGGCGGAAGTCCCTCCGTCGTCGCGAGGTTCTCTGCGGTGTCGTCCGGTGCGCCCATGGTGATCATCGGCACCTCGGTCATGCCGTACCCGTGGGTGAGCTGGCACCCCATCTCGCGTACGACGGCGTGATAGATCTCCGGCGGCTTCGGCGCCCCGCCGCCCGCGAGGAGGCGCAGGGTGGGGATGACCTTCTCGCCCGGCGGAAGCTTGCGCTGCTCGGCGAGGAACATCGAGTAGAACGCGGTCGACCCGCCCGCCACCGTCACGCCGTGCCGCCGGTAGCCGTCAAGGGCGTCCGGCAGCGCGAACTGCTCGAACATGACCGCGGGGAAGCCGTACAGGAGCAGCATCACGGTGTAGTCGGGGCCCGCGATGTGCGCGAAGGGGAACGCCATCGAGCCGATGTCGTCCGCCGAGAGGTGCAGTGCGTGAGCGAGGCACGAGCCGCCCGCTATCAGTGAACGGTCCGTGTGCAGTACGCCCTTGGGGTCGGACGTCGTGCCCGATGTCCAGTAGATCCAGCGTACGGATGTGCCGTCGGATGGCGGCGGGGGCAGGGTGGATGGATCGGCGTCCGGCAGATCCTCGTACGCGTACGCCTTGAAGACGTTCCGCGCACCAACGCGCCCCGCCATCTCCGTGTGGTCGAAGCCCCGCCACACCCCGGGCACGGCGAAGAACTCCGCCTCCGACTCCCTTAGCGCGAAGCCGACTTCGCGGTCCCGGTAGAAGGGGATGACCGGCGACTGGACCGCGCCGATGCGGGCGAGCGCGAAGGAGAGCAGGGCGGTCTCGATGCGGGTGGGCAGCTGCCAGGCCACCACGGTGCCGGGGCGTACGCCCATCTCGTAGAGCCCGGCCGCCACCCGCTCGCAGCGGTCGCGCAGCTCGCCGAAGGTCAGCGTCCGGTCGTCGGCGGGGTCGGCGGCGGCCTGGATGAGGACCGGTGCGTCGGGTGTGAGCGCGGCGCGGCGCTCGATGAGCTCCCAGAGGGTGCGGGACGCGCCGAGCGCGTGGGCGGTCTCGTTCTCCGAGGTCCTCATGCGATCCCCTCATGGCAGGACGTGAACTGAATGGCAGGACGTGAACTGACGGCCAGTCAGATCGTGCCGAGAGCGTAAGCCTCACCGCCTTGTCGGTCCAGAGGTGCGGGGCTAGCCTGCTTTCTGACGGGTCATCAGATCGCCGGGAGTGGCCGGAGAGATGACCGGAGGCGCCTTGAAAGGCAGGACACCATGACCGAGCTTCCCCGGATCGTCAGCGTCGACGACCACGTGATCGAGCCCGCGCACCTCTTCGACACCTGGCTGCCCGCCAAGTACCGCGACCGCGGACCGAGGCCCCTCACGGCCGGTATCGGCGAACTCGCCTACGTGGCGGGCAAGTACCAGATCACGATGGACCCGGACGGCCCTCCCACCGACTGGTGGATCTACGAGGACCTCAAGTTCCCGTACAAGCGCAACATCGCGGCCGTCGGCTTCGACCGCGACGACATGACGCTGGAGGGCATCACGCGCGCCGAGATGCGGCGCGGCTGCTGGGATCCGGTCGAACGCCTCAAGGACATGGACCTGAACCACGTCGAGGCGTCCCTCTGCTTCCCCACCTTCCCCCGCTTCTGCGGCCAGACCTTCGCCGAGGCGCACGACAAGGAGGTCGCCCTCGCCTGCGTACGCGCCTACAACGACTGGATGGTGGAGGAGTGGTGCGGCGACAGCGGAGGACGGCTCATCCCGCTCTGCATCATTCCGCTGTGGGACATCGAGCTCGCCGTCGCGGAGATCAAGCGCAACGCGGCGCGGGGCGTCCGCGCGGTCACCTTCTCCGAGATCCCCACCTACCTGGGCCTTCCGTCCATCCACTCCGGCTACTGGGACCCGTTCTTCGCGATCTGCCAGGAGACCGGCACGGTCGTCAACATGCACATCGGGTCGAGCTCCCAGATGCCCGCCGCCTCACCGGACGCCCCGCCCGCCGTCCAGGCCGCGCTCTCCTTCAACAACGCGATGGCCTCGATGATGGACTTCCTCTTCAGCGGGGTCCTGGTGAAGTTCCCGACGCTCAAACTCGCCTACAGCGAGGGCCAGATGGGCTGGATCCCGTACGCCCTCGAACGCGCCGACGACGTCTGGGAGGAGCACCGCGCCTGGGGCGGCGTCCGCGACCTGATCCCCGAGCCCCCGTCGACGTACTACTACCGGCAGATGTTCTGCTGCTTCTTCCGCGACAAGCACGGGGTCGCCTCACTGGACGTCGTCGGCCGCGACAACGCCACCTTCGAGACCGACTATCCGCACGTCGACTCGACCTTCCCCAACACCAAGGAAGTCGCACTCGACCACGTGAAGGGCCTCGACGACGAGACGATCTACAAGCTGATGCGCGGCAACGCCATCCGCATGCTGGGCCTCGACCTCGACCGGGGCCGGGTCGGCTAGTGGACCTCACCTACACACAGGAGGAGGAAGCCTTCCGGGCGGGGCTGCGCGAGTGGCTCGCCCGGACCCTCCCCGAACTGCCGCCGCGCCCCGACCCGCTCGACTGGCCGGGGCGCCGCGCGTACGACATGGGGTGGCAGCGCAGGCTGTACGACGCCGGGTACGCGGGACTGCACTGGCCCGTCGACGCGGGCGGCCGTGGAGCCACCCCCACCCAGCACCTCATCTTCCTGGAGGAGACGGAGAAGGCGGGCGCGCCCTACGTAGGGGCGGGTTTCGTGGGGCTGCTGCACGCGGGCCCGACCATCGCCTCCGAAGGGACGCCAGAACAGCGGGCCCGGTGGCTGCCGCCGGTCCTGCGCGGCGACGAGGTGTGGTGCCAGGGATTCAGCGAACCGGACGCCGGATCGGACCTCGCGTCACTGCGCACGCGCGCGTGGAGGGACGGCGACGACTACGTAGTGAGCGGGTCCAAGATCTGGACCTCGCACGCAGAGGTCGCCGACTGGTGCGAACTCCTCGTGCGTACGACACCGGTGAGCGAGGACGTGCCCAAACACCGGGGCATCTCCTGGCTCGCGATGCCGATGGACGCCCCCGGGATCACCGTCCGCCCGCTGCGCACGCTCGCCGGGTCCACCGAGTTCGCGGAGGTCTTCCTCGACGAGGTGCGCGTCCCGGTCGCGAACCGGGTCGGGGCGGAGAACGACGGCTGGCGCGTGACCATGGTGACGCTGTCCTACGAGCGGGGGACGGCCTTCGTGGGGGAGGTCGTCGCCTGCCGCCGGGTCCTCGGCGAGCTGGCCCGCGAGGCCCGCAAGAACGGCCGCTGGGACGACGCGGTCCTTCGCCGCAGGCTCGGCAGGCTCAGCGCGGAGTTCGGGGCGCTGTGGCGGCTCACGCAGTGGAACGTGAGCGAGTCGCAGCGGGCGGGGAGCGGGGTGCCGGGGGGTGGGGTGCCCGGGATCGCGGTGCCGGGGATCGGCGGCTCCGTCTTCAAGCTGCGGTACTCGCACGCCCGGCAGGAGCTGTACGAGGCCGCGGGCGAGGTCCTCGGGGCCGGCGCGCTCGACCTGGGCCACGAGTGGACCCTGGACCGGCTCTCCTCCCTCTCGTACACGATCGCCGCCGGGACCTCGCAGATCCAGCAGAACATCGTGGCCGAGCGGATACTCGGCCTGCCGAAGGGGCGGTGAGTCAGCGCGTGGACTTCCAACTCACGGAAGATCAGCGGGCGTTGAAGTCCGGGGTGCGGGAACTCCTGGAGGGGCGCTTCGGTGCGGACGCGCTCCGGGAAGCGGCGGCGGGCTCGGGGCTCCCTTCGCTGGACCGGGACCTCTGGCGGGAACTGGGGGACGCCGGGTTCTTCTCGCTGCGGCTGCCGGAGGCGGAGGGTGGCGTCGGGCTGGGGCTCGCGGAGGCCGTCCTCGCCTTCGAGGAGGCGGGGCGGGTGCTGCTCATGGGGCCGCTGGTGTCTACGTTCCTCGCGGCGCGGAACGTCACGGGCGCGGCACAGGGCGTGACCGTGGTGACGGCGGCCTCCGGGGGGCTTGTTCCGTGGCTCGACGCGGCGGACGTCGCTCTGGGTGACGTCTTGGGTGCGGTCCCGCTGTGGTCGGTCGACCCGCTGACGCCGCTGCATCGGGTGCCTGTGCCCAGTGCTTCGAGCGAGGCCGAAGCTGAGGCGGAGGCCGACCTCCTGCTCGCCGCCGAACAGCTCGGCAGCGCGGCGAAGACCTGCGAGCTGGCCGTCCGTTATGCCCGAGAACGTACCCAATTCGGCCAGCCCATCGGGGCGTTCCAGGCCGTCAAGCAACTCTGCGCGCAGATGCTCGTCCGCGCGGAGGTCGCCCGCGGTGCCGTGTACGCCGCGGCCGTCACCGGCGACGTACTGGAGATCGCGGGAGCCAAGCTGCTCGCCGACGACGCGGCGGTGCGAAACGCCCGGGACTGCCTGCAAGTGCACGGCGGGATGGGCTTCACCTGGGAGGCCGAGGTGCATCTGCACCTGAAGCGGGCCTGGGTGCGGGCGGGCCTTGGGCGGTCGGCGGCCGGGGCGGAGGAGGAGCTCGCGGCGGCGCTTTGATCGACTTGTGCGGATACCGAAGTGGGGGGACGCTACTGAGCGTCGATATCGGGTTGTGTCCTAGGCGTGACTCGTCACGGCATGGAGTCGGGCTTCCGCTCCGGTACCTTGTGTGAGATGCGAGTGGTTCTGAGGTTGAGCCATCACGGTGTTGCTCCTGAGGCAACCCCGGACCCGGCGATGCGCGCCGCTCGCAGTGCAGGAAGGGGCTATATGCCCGCCTGTTCGACCCCCCGCAGTGCGCGTCGCACAGTATGCCGCACGCGTACTCCTTCGCGCTGGAATATGCCTGAAGCGCTTGTTGGGGTGACTGAACGTCAACCATGCTGTCTCTCAAGGGGATCACGTTCCGTGACCCCGTGGAGTCGCGAGGCGATGTGTCCGCCGGTTCGGATGGTGTGAGCGGTGCAGGTGCTTCAAGTTCAGCTGGAGGTCAGGCCCGACCCCGCAGAGGTGGGGCGGGCCCGGAGGTGGGCGCGTTCGCGTCTCGCCGGGTCCGGGATAGGGGTCGACGAGCCACTTGCCGAGACGCTGATTCTGTTGATCTCGGAGCTGGTCACCAACGCGGTGGTGCACACGGGCTGTCCGGCCGTGCTGCGCATGCGGCTCCCTGACTCCCCTGACGTCGCCGAGGAGGCCGCGCCGGGCGCGGAGGGCGCGGCGGCCGGCCTCGGGACGGTCCGGGTCGAGGTCGCCGACGCCAGCGCCCGCGCTCCGAGGCCGCGACACGCGGACGGCGACGCGACCAACGGCCGGGGCCTTGAACTCGTGGACGGCCTCGCGGACCGCTGGGGCTGGCAGGCCGAAGGCGCGGGCAAGAGCATCTGGTGCGAGGTGGACCGGTGTGAGCCGGGTGTCGAGGCGGCGGCGTTCCATGGGACGACGTACGAGGACGTGGCGTACGAGGCGGTCTGAGCCCGCAGTCATGGTTCAGTCCCGCCCGGCACTTCGCAAGCGGGTATTGACGTACCGTGTCCGATTGATCACGCTTGTGTGCAGCGATTCGCCGCGAGGGGACGTCGAGGACGGTGGCCTGTGCCCCCGGACCTCGGCGAGATGTGAGTCGCCGTCGGCGGCAGTCCCTTCGTGGCCGAAAGGGCAGGACTTGTGCGCCGGGGTCGGATGGCGGCGCGTGCGGCAGCGCGCTCGGGGCGGTGGCCGGGTGCCGCCATCCGAAGGCTCGGGGGTTGTGGGCTGTGGGTTGCGACGTTGTGGGGTTGCGGGCTTATGGGTCGGTCGGGCCTACAGGACCGCCACGGGTGCCACCGGTGTTCCCGTGCCGCCGATGAACGGCTCGGGCATCGCGGAGAGCAGGAAGCTGTAGCGGGAATCTTCTGCACAGGCTGTGGACAACTTTTCCAGATTCCAGTTCTGGCCCTGCAGCATGCCCATCTCGACCAGGTCGAGCGCGTGCACCGGAAGCCAGAGGTTCTCGATCTCGGGCGGGAAGATCTCGAAGGTCAGGGTGTCGTTGGCGACCGCCGCGACATCGCGCGCGTGGAACCACTCCGGGGTGCGGACCGAGAGGCCGGGGGACGGGTAGCCGTACGCGTGCTTGTCGCCCGCCAGGTAGGTCTGGATCTGCCCGGTGCGTACGAGGACGATGTCGCCGGCGCGCACGGTGACCCCCGCGAACTCCTCGGCCTCGTCCAGGTCTTCGGGGGTGACCGCGTGATCGCCGGGAAGCCGGTCGACGCCTTTGGCGCGGGCGACGTCGAGCAGGACGCCGCGCGAGACGAGGTGCGCCACCTTGTCGATGCCGCTGAACTGGGCGCCGGTGTGGGCGGTGATGGTGCCCGCCGGGCGGCCGTTGTAGATCTTCCCGGAGTGGGAAGCGTGGGTGAGCGCGTCCCAGTGGGTGGCCGTCTGCAGCCCCATCGTGACCGCGTCGTCGCTGGTGGCGATGGTGCCGGGGCCGAAAAGCTCCTGATTGATCTGCACCATCGTGTGCAGGGGGTTGATCCGGCCGGGTATCAGGCCCGTCTGTACGCCGTCCTCCTTGAGGGGCAGCGCGAGCGGGATGCGGCGGCCCGAGCGGATGGCGGTCGCGGCCTCGCGTACGACGGCGTCGGTGATGAGGTTGAGGGTGCCGATCTCGTCGTCGGAACCCCAACGGCCCCAGTTGTTCACGCGTTTGGCGATGTCGAAGAACTCCGGAGGCAGTGCGGGTTGCGCGGAAGCTGCGGGTGCCGAGTCTGACATGGGTCCTCCGCGGGGCTTGTCTTTGAGTATCTGACGGGTCATAAAATCTAACGGTCCGTCAGAAACCGCGGGAAGGGGCCGGACGTGGGGAACTTCTTGGCAGGCAAGGTGGTGGCCGTGACCGGCGCTGGGCGCGGCATCGGCCGGGCGGTCGCGCTCGCCGCCGCGGCCGAGGGAGCCAGGGTCATCGTGAACGACTACGGCGTCTCCATGGAGGGCGGCGAACCGACGAGCGAGATAGCCGACGGCGTGGTCAAGGAGATCCAGGCGGCGGGCGGTGAGGCCGTCGCCGTCGCCGACGACATCTCGACCATGGCGGGCGGACAGCGCATCGTCGACGTCGCGCTCGCCGAGTACGGACGCGTCGACGGCGTGGTGTGCGTCGCCGGGATCCTGCGCGAGCGGATGCTCTTCAACATGTCCGAGGAGGAGTGGGACCCGGTGGTCGCCACGCATCTGAAGGGCACGTTCACCGTCTTCAGGGCCGCGTCGGCGGTCATGCGCAAGCAGGGGACGGGAACACTGATCGGCTTCACCAGCGGCAACCACCAGGGGTCCGTCGCACAGGCCAACTACAGCGCGGCCAAGGGCGGGATCATCTCGCTGGTGCGGAGTGCGGCGCTCGGCCTGCACAAGTACGGGGTGACCGCCAACGCGGTCGCGCCGGTGGCGAGGACCCGGATGTCCGCCAACGTGCCCATGGAGCTGAAGGAGATCGGGGAGCCGGAGGATGTGGCGGCCCTGGTGACCTATCTGCTGAGCGAGCGGGCGCGGGAGGAGGGGATCACGGGGCAGGTCTACACGGTCGCGGGCCCGAAGATCGCCGTATGGGCACAGCCGCGTGAGCTGCGGGCCGGGTATGTGGAGGGCGGCTGGACCCCGGAGAAGATCGCGGACTTCCTGCCGGGGACGGTGGGAGTGGACCCGATGCCGATGCTGGCGCAGCTGGAGGCGATGGCGGAGGCTGCTGCTGCCGCGAAGGCTGAGGCCGCGAGGGCTGACGCCGCGAAGGCTGCGGCTGCTCGCCCTGGACGCCCTGCCCGCCCTGACCGGCCGAACGCGTAGGCGGGGGCGTGGAGTTCGGGTTCGGGGCTGCGGATGAGGAGTTCCGGGCGGAGGCGCGGGCGTGGCTGCGTGAGCGGTTGGAGGGGGCCGGGGCTTTCGTCGGCGTGGTGGGGCGGGGTGGACCCGGCAGTGAGCATGTCGGGGCCGAGGAACGGCGGGCCTGGGAGCGGGAGTTGGGCCGGGGCGGATGGATCGGCCTCGGGTGGGACTCGGACGCGTACGGGAACCGGCGGGCGACGCTGACCCAGCAGGTCGTCTGGGCCGAGGAGTACGCGCGGGCCCGGGCCCCCGGGAGGTACGGCCACATCGGCGAGAACCTGCTGGCCCCGACCCTCCTCGCCTACGGCAGCCAGGAGCAGCGGGACGAGTTCCTGCCGGCGATCGCCCGGGGCGAGGCGCTGTGGTGCCAGGGGTACAGCGAGCCGGGGGCCGGGTCGGACCTGGCGGGGCTGCGGACCGTGGCGGTGCGGGAGGGCGATACGTACCGCGTGACCGGACAGAAGGTCTGGACGTCGCTCGCGCAGGAGGCGGACTGGTGCTTTGTGCTGGCGCGGACGGAGGGGGCGGCGGGTTCGGTTGCCGGGGGGCGGGGGCATGCGGGGATCTCGTTTCTGCTGGTGCCGATGGATCAGCCCGGTCGCGTCGAGGTGCGGCCCATACGGCAGTTGACGGGGACTTCCGAGTTCAACGAGGTCTTCTTCGACGGGGCCGTCGCACGTGCCTCGCACGTGGTGGGCGGTGCCGGCAACGGGTGGCGCGTGGCCATGGGGCTGCTCGGGTTCGAGCGGGGCGTCTCCACGCTCGTACAGCAGATCGGCTTCGCGGAGGAGCTGGCCGGGGTGGTGCGGGAGGCGGTCGACAGCGGGGCCGTCGATGATCCCGTACTGCGGGAACGGCTTGTGCGGCAGTGGGCTGAGCTGCGGGTCATGCGGTGGAACGCGCTGCGGACGTTGGGGGGTTCGGGGGCAAGCAGTGGTGTGGGCTCGCCCAGTGTGGCCAAGCTGCTGTGGGGCGGGTGGCATCAGCGGCTGGGGGAGCTGGCCATGGCGGTTCGGGGGGTGGGGGGTGCGGTCGGGCCCCTGGACTGGAGCGAGGACGCCCCGTACGAACTCGACGCACTCCAGCGGCTTTTCCTCTTTACGCGGGCCGACACCATCTACGGCGGCTCGGACGAGATTCAGCGGAACATCATCGCCGAGCGCGTGCTCGGCCTGCCGAGGGAGGCGCGATGAGGGGTGTTGTGTTCGACGGGAGCAGGGCCGAGGGGAGCGGGGGGCTGGGGAGCAGGGTCGAGGTTGTCGACGATCTTGAGGTGCGGGGTCCGGGGCCGGGGGAGGTGCTGGTGGCCATCCGGGCCGCGGGGTTGTGCCACAGCGACCTCTCGGTGATCGACGGGACCATTCCGTTCCCCTCGCCTGTGGTGCTCGGGCATGAAGGGGCGGGGGTGGTGGAGGAGGTCGGTGCGGGGGTGACTCATGTGGCGGCCGGTGATCACGTGGCGCTCTCCACCATCGCAAGCTGCGGGGCGTGCGGGGAGTGCAACCGGGGGCGGCCGACGATGTGCCGGCGGGCGATCGGGATGCCGGATCAGCCGTTCTCGCGGGGCGGCAAGCCGGTGTACCAGTTCGCGGCGAACTCCGCGTTCGCGGAACGCACCGTGGTGAAGGCCGTGCAGGCGGTGAAGATCCCGGAGGACATTCCGCTGACGTCGGCGGCGTTGATCGGGTGCGGGGTGGTGACCGGGGTCGGAGCCGTGCTGAACCGGGCGAAGGTGGACCGGGGGGACAGCGTGGTGGTGATCGGGACCGGCGGGATCGGCCTGAACGTGCTGCAGGGGGCTCGGATCGCGGGGGCGACGAAGATCGTGGCCGTCGACGCGAACCCCGCGAAGGAGGCGGTGGCCCGGCAGTTCGGAGCGACGCACTTCCTGTCGTCGGCGGCGGAGGGCGGCGGGGTGAGGGAGATCCTGCCGAGGGGGGCGGACCATGCCTTCGAGTGCGTGGGCAGGGTGGAGCTGATCCGCCAGGCGATCGACCTCCTGGACCGGCATGGGCAGGCGATCCTCCTTGGAGTACCGGCGGCTACAGCCGAGGCGTCGTTCCTGGTCTCGTCCCTGTTCCTGGACAAGTCAATCCTGGGCTGCCGCTACGGCTCGGCCCGACCGCAGCGGGATTTCGCGCTGTACGCGGAGCTGTACCGGGAGGGGCGGCTGCTGCTGGACGAGCTGGTGACGACGACGTATCCGGTGGAGGACTTCGCGAAGGCGGTGGAGGATGCGGAGGGGGGGAGGGTGGCTCGGGGGGTTCTGACGTTCTGAGGGGTCTGGCCGGGGGCGGGGCGCGTGCGCTGGCTTGAGCGGGGGCGCGGTGCCGTTTCGTCTTGGGGGCGGGGCCGTGGTGCGGGTGGCCGGGGGTGCGGTGCCTGTCCGGCTGTGGGGCGGGGGCGCGGTGCGGGTGGCCGGGGTGCGGTGTCTGTTCGTCTGTGGGTGCGGGGCCGCGCCGGTATGTCCGTCCTCGCTATCGTCCGGTGGCCGCGTGGGTGCTTCGGCTCCGGAGTGCCGCGAACTGTGCTCCGGGCGGAAATACCGACACGTCCCCTCGCGTCTCGCTGCCGACTGCCACCGAGTGGAGGCCGTCCCCCGCCCGCCGCTCGCGCGGGAAAGGCGGCACCCTGCCCCGTCTCGATGCCGACTGCTACCGAACGGGCCGTCCCCTCCCCCCTCCCCCTCCCCCCGGCCGCTCGCGCCGGATGGGTTTTTTGCCCACCCACCCCCCACCCGCCCCCCTCAACCACGGTTTGTTCGCAGGGGTGTTGATGCGGGGCAATCGGGTGGGTGGGCGGGAAAGGCTTGTTCGTCCAGGGCTGGATGCGGGGGGAACGGGCGGGTGGGTGGGAGAGGTCCTTGGGTGGGGCCCGCCCCCGGGAGGAATTGAGTGGCCGCTGGCCCGGCGGGAGCCCTAGCGTCACCGCATGAGCTATCGCGACGTCGCCACGAAGCCCGTCCTCGCCTGGGCCACCGTAGCCATCGGCGCAAGGATGCCCGTCGCCATGGCCCCCCTCGCCCTCGTGTTCCTCACCCGCGAACGCCCCGGCGGCTACACCCTGGGAGCGATCCTCGCCGCCGTGTACGTCATCGGAGAGATCGCCGGTGCGCCCCTCCTGGGGATGAGGATGCGGGCCGCGAAGGCAAGGCCCCAGCTCGCGGCGGGCCTGACCGTGGGAGCCCTCGGCTTCGCCGCGCTCGGCGCGCTGCCGGACGCCCACCCCCTCGTACTCGGCGCCGCAGCCTTCCTCGCGGGCGCCGCCCCCGCCGCCGTACCCGGCGGCCTGAGGGCCCTGCTCACCAGCCTCGTGCCCGAACGCGCCGTCGCCCAGGCGCTGTCCGCCGAGTCCGTGCTGACGTTCAGCGTGTGGGCCGTCTCGCCCGCGGCCGTCACGGGACTCGCACTCGGCGTCGCGCCCCAACTGCCGCTGGTCCTGGCCGCCGTACTGATGGCCCTCTCCGTGGCGGGCCTCTGGCTGCTGCCCGTGGGGTGGAAGTCGGATGAGGACGACCGGGGAGGTGAGTCGATGCTCCGCATCATGGTGCGGGCCTGGCCCATCTACGTCACCGGCGCCGCGAGCCTCTCGCTGCTCGCCCTCGCCGAACTCGTGCTGCCCGCGCTTCTCGAACAGCGGGGGATAGCCGTGGGGTGGGCCGGGCCCCTGCTTGCGGGGCTCGCCATCGGGTCCGCCGTCGGCTCGCTCGTCTACGGGCTTCGGACATGGCCGGGACAGCTCCGTACGCAGAGCATGGTGCTCATGTTCGCGGTCTCGGCCTGCATCGCCGTCGTCGCCGTACTGCCGACGACGGGACTGCTCGCCACCGGCCTTGTCATGGCCGGGCTGCTGCAGGCCGGGGCCATGCTCACCCGGAACCTGAGCCTGCGCGAAGTCCTCCCGCCGAGCGCGCTCGCCGCCGGGTACTCCGTCATGTACGCGGCCGTGGGCGCCGGTTACGCGGCCAGCGGCTCCCTCGCGGGCGCCCTGCTCAGCGTCGTCGCGCCGTCGACGGCGATCCTCGCCGGGGTCGGCCTCACCCTCGTACTCACGGTCGTGGGCGTACTCGGCGAGGTCCGGCCTGCCGCCTCAGCGGGCGGGCACACCACCGACGGTGTCCCGGAACGTGCGCCGGTATGCGGTGGGGGTGACACCTAGAGCCGCCTGTAGGTGCTGCCGCATCGACTGCGGCGTGCCGAAACCCGCGTCCCGCGCGACCTGGTCGACGGACAGATCGCTGGACTCCAGGAGGTGGCGGGCCCGCTCGACGCGCTGCTGTGCGAGCCACTGGCCGGGGCTGATGCCCACCTCCTCGCGGAAACGGCGCGTGAAGGTGCGTACGGACATGGATTCCTGCTCGGCCATGTCGCGGAGCTGGATCGGCTCGTGAAGGCGGCCGAGTGCCCACGCGCGTGCCGCTGTGGTGGACGCCAACTGGGGCTCCGGGAGCGGGCGTTGGATGTACTGAGCCTGGCCGCCGTCCCGGTGCGGGGGCACCACCGTACGGCGGGCCACCTCGTTGGCGACCGCGGAGCCGTGGTCGCCGCGTACGACATGGAGGCAGAGGTCGAGGCCCGCCGCGACGCCCGCCGATGTGAGGACGTCGCCGTCGTCGATGAAGAGCACGTCCGCGTCCACCTTGACCTGCGGGAAGAGGCTCTGGAAGTGCTCCGCCGATGACCAGTGGGTGGTGGCGGTGCGGCCGTCGAGGTAGCCGGCGGCGGCGAGGACGTAGCCGCCGGTGCAGATGGAGATCAGGCGGGTGCCGGGCCTGATGTGGGCGAGCGCCGCCGCCAGTTCCGGGGTGAGGCGGCCTTCTTCGTAGACCGGGCCCAGTTCGTACGACGCGGGGATCACGACGGTGTCGGCGGTGGCCAGGGCTTTTGGGCCGTTCTCTACGAGGATCGCGTAGTCGGCGTCCGTGCGTACCGGGCCGGGCGGCCGGATCGAGGCCGTCACGACCTCGTAGAGCGGTGTGCGGTCGGCGGCGGTCCGTGCGCGGCCGAAGATGCGCTGCGGGATGCCCAGCTCGAAGGGGATGACGCCGTCCAGGGCGAGGACCACCACGCGGTGCCGGGGGCTCCGGGGCTTCCGGGGCTTCCGGGTGGTGGTGGTCGGGGTGGCGGTCGCTGAGGCCATGGCCCGATCATAGCGAATGCTGTCCTTTGGGCCACTCGTTCGGGGGTGCCCGGGGCCCGATGCTGTTGTCGTGACCCAGACAGACGTGAACCAGACGGACGCGAACCGGACGGACGTGCCGCCGGTGGATGCGGTGGCGGTGGATGCGGTGGCGAAGCCGCGTCGCCGCATCCACCGGGCGTGGTTCGTCGCCGCCGTCACCTTCGTGACGATCATCGGCGCCGCCGCGTTCCGGTCCCTGCCGGGGCTGCTCATCGACCCGCTGCACCAGGAGTTCCACTGGTCGCGCGGCACGATCGGCCTCGCGGTCTCCATCAACCTCGCGCTGTACGGGCTCACCGCGCCGTTCGCCGCCGCGCTGATGGACCGCTTCGGCATCCGGCGGGTGGTGGCGGTCGCCCTGATCGTGATCGCGCTCGGCGCCGGGCTCACCGTATGGATGCAGTCCGCCTGGCAGCTGCTGCTGTGCTGGGGGCTGCTCGTCGGGCTCGGCTCGGGATCCATGGCGCTCGCCTTCGCCGCCACCGTCACCAACCGGTGGTTCACCACCCGGCGCGGGCTCGTCACCGGCATCCTCACGGCGGCCTCCGCCTCAGGGCAGCTGATCTTCCTGCCGCTGCTCTCCTGGATCGTGGAGGAGCACAACTGGCGGCCCGCCGCCGTGACGGTGGCCCTGGCGGCGCTCGCGGTCGTTCCGTTCGTCTGGCTGCTGCTGCGCGACCACCCCGCCGACGTGGGCCTGAAGCCGTACGGCGCCGAGGAGTTCGTGGAGAAGCCCCCGCCCGTCACGGGCGCCGCGCGCCGCGCGGTCACCGTGTTGTTCAAGGCGGCCCGAACCGGCCCGTTCTGGCTGCTCGCCGGGACCTTCGCCATCTGCGGCGCCTCGACGAACGGCCTGATCCAGACGCACTTCGTGCCCGCCGCTCACGACCACGGCATGCCGATCACGGCCGCCGCCTCGCTCCTCGCCGTCATCGGCGTCTTCGACGTCGTGGGCACGATCGCGTCCGGCTGGTTCACGGACCGCTTCGACGCCCGGCGGCTGCTCGCCGTGTACTACGCGCTGCGCGGCGTCTCGCTGCTCTTCCTGCCGCTGCTGCTCCAGTCGTCCGTGCAGCCGCCGATGCTCTTCTTCATCGTCTTCTACGGCCTCGACTGGGTGGCGACCGTGCCGCCGACCCTGGCCCTGTGCCGCGAGCAGTACGGCGAGGACAGTGCGATCGTCTTCGGCTGGGTGCTCGCGTCGCACCAGGTGGGCGCCGCGATCGTGGCCGTCGTCGGCGGTGTCGTACGGGACAACTTCGGGTCGTACGACGTGATGTGGATCGCCTCGGGGGCGCTGTGCGCGGCGGCGGCACTGATGGCCCTGGTCATCCGGCGGCGCGGCGACGAGGCGGGCGTGCCGCCCGCTCTCGTGTAGCGGCGCCCGCTCTCCTCTCAGGTGGCGAGGGTGCCGAACTTGCCCCGGTGGAAGAGGAGCGGGCCGTCGTCGTCGGCAGTGCTTGTTCCCAGGGCGTCCACCCTGCCGACCACGATCAGGTGGTCGCCCCCGGTGTGCACGGCCTGGATGGTGCAGTCGACCCAGGCCGGTACGCCGGCCAGGCGGGGCGAGCCGCTCACCGGAGCCGCGTCGTACTCGACGCCGGCGAACTTGTCGGCGCCGCTCACCGCGAAGCCACGGCAGAGCGGGCCCTGGTCGGCGCCCAGGACGTTGACGCAGAAGACGCCCGCGCGTGCGATCCGGGGCCATGTCGTGGACGTACGAGCGACCATGAACGAGACGAGGGGCGGGTCGAGGGAGAGCGAGGAGAAGGACTGACAGGCGAATCCGGCGGGGCCCGGCTCGCCTTCGGATGCCGGTGCCGTGACAACGGTCACCCCGGTCGCGAAGTTCCCGAGTACGCGCCGGAACTCGCCCGCGTCGAGCGGCGCCCGCTCGTCGTCCCCGACGGCCCGGAGCTGCGGACGCGGCAAGGCCTCGACCGGTCCGGTGGTGGTCGGTTCGCCGACCGACCTGAGGTATCTGATGACGGTGGCCGCCATCCCTGCGTGTCCCATCACATCAGCCATTGAAGCTGACGGGGTGTCAGATTGGAAGGGGTGGGGGCACCGCATCGGGGTGTTCGAGCCGGCGGCTCTGTACGTTCGGGTCAGTGGCCCCTTGCAGCACTCGTACGTTCGGGTCAGCGGCCCTCGTACGAAGGTGAACGGCGCTCCACGAAGCTGGCCACGCCCTCGTTCGCGTCCGCCGTCGTCATGTTGATCTCCTGCGCCGCCGCCTCCGCCGCGAACGCCGTCGTACGGTCCGATTCGAGGGCGGCGTTGACCAGTTGCTTGGTCATGGCGATCGCGCGGGTCGGCCCCGTCGCGAGGCGTTCGGCCCAGGCTCGGGCCGTCTTCTCCAGTTCGTCGGCGGGGACGACGCGGTTGACGAGGCCGAGCCGTTCGGCGTCCGTCGCCGGGACGGAGTCCCCGAAGAACATCAGCTCCTTGGCCCGCTGCGGCCCGATGAGGCGGGGCAGCAGATAGGCACCGCCGCCGTCCGGCACCAGGCCACGACGGACGAACACCTCGATGAACTTGGCCGGTTCGGCGGCGATGACCAGGTCGCAGGCGAACGCGAGATGGGCGCCGATCCCGGCGGCGGTGCCGTTCACGGCGGCGATCACCGGCTTCTCGCAGTCCAGGACGGCGGCGATCAGACGCTGGGCGCCCAGCTTGATCGTGCGGGCCACGTCACCGGGCACGCGCTCACCGCCGCCGGGAGCTCCGCGCAGATCGGCGCCCGCGCAGAATCCCCTGCCGGTCGCGGTGATCACGACGGCGCGGATGCCGGGGTCGGCGGATGCTTGGGCGAGCAGCGATATGACGCGTTCGCGCTGGTCCCAGGTGACGGCGTTCATGGCTTCGGGCCGGTTGAGGGTGATCCACGAGACGGCGTTGTCAGTGGCGTGGAGTACCAATGAGTCGAGGGGATCAGTTCCGGCTTCGGGGGAGGTGCTTGTCATGGGGGAACGGCTCCGTTCGTTCATGTCGCGCTGCGGGGTAATCGGGTGGGTGGGCGGGAAACCTTCGCCGCGAAGCGGCGTCCTGAAAGCCCACTCACCGGCAGACGGCGAGCGCGTCCAACGCCACCGCCCCCTGCCCCTGGGGCAACACCATCAACGGATTGATGTCCAGCTCCGCAAGCTCATCGCCCAGTTCAAGGGCCATCCTCTGCACCCTCAGGACGACTTCGACGAGCGCGTCGACATCGGCAGGGGGCGCCCCCCGAACGCCGTCCAGCAACGCACGCCCCCGCAGCTCGGAAAGCATCGCCAGCGCCTGGGACTCCCCGAAGGGCGGCACCCGCACGGACACATCCCGCAGGACCTCGACGAGGACCCCGCCGAGCCCGACCGTCACCGTCGGCCCGAACAGCTCGTCCTGGGTCACCCCGACCACCATCTCGACGCCCCGCTCCACCATCTGGCAGACCAGCACGCCGTCCAGCGAGATCCCTTCGTAGCGGGCGATGTCGGTCAGCTCCCGATAGGCGTCGCGCACCTGGCTCGCCGACGTAAGGCCGATCTTCACCAGGCCCAGTTCGCTCTTGTGCGCGAGCCGCGCCCCGGACGCCTTCATCACCACCGGGTAGCCGACGAGCCCGGCCGCCCGCACGGCCGCCGCCGCGCTGGTCACCAACTGCTCGCGCGGTACGCGAATCCCGTACGCGCGCAGCAGCTGTTTCGCCGCGTGCTCGCTCAGCTGCTGAGCGGGCCGCATCAGGGCCTGGGCCTTGCGGTAGGAGGGCGAGGCGGTGCGCGGGGCCTCGGCGAAGGGGGAGCGGTAGCGGTCGGTGAAGCGGTGGTGGTCCAGATAGGCGCGCACCGCCGTGATGCAGTTGGCGAAGGTGCGGAAGGTGGCGACGCGCGAGGAGCCGAGCAGCGTCGTGCGGTAGGCATCCTCGGTGCCGACGGGCGAGCCCCACACGACGCACACCAGTTTGTCCGTCTGTTCCGCCGCGTCCACCAGGTCCTGCGCCAGCTTGTCGCTCATGGGCGGAAAGGGCCCGGTGATGGGGCAGATGAGCACCCCCACCTCCGGGTCGTCCAGGATCGCGTCGATGATCTTCCGGCCGCGCCAGTCGCCCACCGGGTGCCCGCCGTTGTCGACGGGGTTGGCGACGTTCAGGTAGTCCGGTATCCACTGGTGCAGCTGCGCCTGCTTGGCCTCGGAGAGCGTGGGGAGCGGCAGCCCCGCCTCGCTCGCCAGGTCGGAGAAGTGCGCGCCCGTGCCGCCCGAGATCGAATACACGACGACGCCTTCGGCCAGCGGCGTCCGCGCCCGCGCCAACAAGGCGGAAGTGTCCTGGAGTTCGTCCAGTCCGTCCACGCGGATCACGCCGTACTGCCGCATCGCCGCGTCCACGACCGCGTCGGCGCCGGTGAGCTTGCCGGTATGTGAGGCGGCCATGCGGGCGCCGGTCTCGGTGCGGCCCACCTTGACCGCGACGACGGGTATGCCGCGCTGGGCGGCGCGGTCGGCGGCGAGCAGGAAGGAGCGGCCGTCCTTGAGGCCCTCGACGTAGCAGGCGATGGCGCCGACCTCGGGCTGTTCGGCGAAGTAGGAGATGAAGTCGGCGGTCTCCAGGTCGGCTTCGTTGCCGGTGGGCGCCCAGTGGGAGAGGCGTACGCCGATCTCCTGCATCGCGAAGACGGGACGGCCCTGGTGTCCCGACTGGGTTATCAGCGCGATCGCCGGTCCTTCGAGGTCGTCACGGAACTTCTCGAAGGCGTTGAGGTTGGTGTTGGGGCCGAGGAGCCGCAGCCCCGAGCGCTCGACGGCGGCGGTCAGCCGGGCCTGCGCCGCCGCGCCCTCCTCCCCGGTCTCGGCGAACCCGGAGGCGAAGGCGACGGCGAACTTCACCTTGGACTCGGCGAGTTCCTCGATGAGAGGGAGGGGGTCACTGACGAGGAGTACGGCCAGATCGACCTGTTCCGGCAGGTCCGCGACGGAGGGGAAGCAGGGGGTGCCGAAGACGGTCCTGCGGGTGGGGTGGACGGGATGCAGCCGGGCGCCGCCCCGCTCGGCCCAGGCCATGAGCTGGCGCGTGATGCCGGTGTTCGGCCGGCCGTCGGCGTCCGAGGCGCCGATGACGGCGACGGACTCGGGTCGGAAGAACCGGTCCAGATCCGGTACGTCGGCGTGCAGGGGCCGGCCGCTGACGTCCAGGTCGTCCGCCGTGGCGGCCTGGCCGTGGACCGCCGGTGCCGGAACTTCGCCGCAGGCCACTACACGCGCGCGGCGGGGGTCGGTGGTGAAGGTGCCGTAAGTCGATCCAAGCATCGGTCCGCCCGCTCCTGTGTGACAGCAACTCAACTGACGCAGTGTCAGATTACTGAACTGACGCTGTGTCAGGAACAGTGCTGCACGCAAAGAGTGGGGTCGGCCCTTTAGCGGTACCCAGGACCTCGGGGGCGCTACCCCTCTCCCGGCGGTCGGTGCCGCCGGGAGGGGGGGGCGCCGACCGCCGCCGCCAGCCCCGCGAAGTGCAGTCGGGCAGCTGCGGCACCATCGTGGCTGGTCGCGCAGTTCCCCGCGCCCCTGGGGGGGGGGGCTTCGCCCGGTCCCGTCAGCGGGCTGCGTCCTGCGTTCTTGCCACTGCCTTCGCGATCTTCTCCGCGTCCCTGGCCAGCTCGCGGAGCATCCCGCTGATGGGGTTGGTGAACCCGGTGAAGTACAGGCCGGGGGCCGACTCCGGGGTGTGGGCACCCTGGACCAGGGGTGCGCCCTTCTCGTCCAGTACGCCGAGGTCGCCGAGCAAGGGCTCAAGGGCGCGGCGGTAGCCCGTGGCCGCGATGACCACATCGGGGCCGATCCGGGTGCCGTCCGCCAGGACGACCTTGCCGTCCT
The DNA here is from genome assembly GCF_043200355.1 of Streptomyces sp. NPDC048436. NCBI lineage: Bacteria > Bacillati > Actinomycetota > Actinomycetes > Kitasatosporales > Streptomycetaceae > Streptomyces > Streptomyces sp. NPDC048436. The sequence goes on along the minus strand of NZ_JBICXP010000007.1, from coordinate 375,278 downwards.
CGAAGGACTCGACGGCCGCGACCGGTCCGACCCGGCCCCTGCGTACGGCGTCGATCAGGCCCACGTCCTGCACCGGGATCGCGCCCTCGCGGACGCGTGAGTACAGGCCGCTGTCCGGCCGGGGCAGACCCCGCGCCGTCAGATCGGGGACGCTGATCTTGGCGATCGGACCCGCGAGACGGTCCACGAGCCGGACGGGCAGTCTGCGGCACAGGATTGCGCTGCGCTGCGCGGGCCACCCGGCCGTGGTGCGGCGCACGATGTGCGGCGCGGTGCGTACGGCGAGGCGGACGCGGGCCGCGCCGCCGTCGATGAGGTCGACGGCGATCTCGGCGCCGGTGTTGCCGACGCCGACGACGAGGACGTCCTTGCCCTCGTAGGGGCGGGGGTTGCGGTAGGTGCTCGCGTGCAGGAGTTCGCCCGCGTACGTGTCCCGGCCCGGCCAGGACGGGAGGTGGGGCGTGTGGTTGTAGCCGGTGGCGATCACCACCGCGCTGCCGGTCAACTCCCGTCCGCCGGTGGCGTGCAGCAGCCAGCCCTTGCCGTCGGCCGTCCGCTCCAGGCGGGAGACCTCGACGCCGGTGACGATCTCCAGCTGGTGGAAATCGGCGTACTTCTCCAGGTAGCGGAGCACGTTGTCACGTGACACCCACCGCCCGAAGGCCCGGGGTATCGCGAGGCCCGGCAGCGCGGAGAGGCGGCGCGTGGTGTGCAGGTGGAGGCGGTCGTAGTGCGTGCGCCAGGAGGCGCCGACCCGGTCGGACTTCTCGAGCACGACCGCGCGGACGCCGCGTGCGCGCAGGGCGGCCGCCACGGAGAGCCCGCCGGGCCCGCCGCCGATGACGTACACGGGGCGCTCTTGCTGGGGTGCCGGTGGGGGAGTGGAGTCGGGCATGGACTGGAGAGTAACCACCCGGTCACTTGATGTGGGCCGGTCAAGGCTGAAACCGGTTGCGAATTGATCACGGGTGCGAGGCGGGCGTCCCTTGCGTGCGCCGCCCGCGTATCGCCTCTTGCGTAACGCCTCTTGCGTACGGGTCGGGCATGCGCTGAACTGACGTACCGTCAGAAAGCTGTATCCGGAGGCCTCAGGGGCATCCAGAGGCATTCAGGGGCATCCGGAGCACCCGGAGTGGGAGAGGCCGCGGCATGGACACGATCTGGCTCACCGGCGCCGAATGGCTCGCCGTGCTCCGCATAGGCCTCGGCCTGTGGTGGCTGGAGAGCTGGCGGCACAAGGACAAGAAGGGCTGGTTCGAGCGGGGCACGGGGATCGCCTGGGCGGCGGACGTGGCCGGAAAGCACAAGTGGAACGCGGTCCGCAGCGGCTTCGACACGGTGGTCAAGCCCCGGCCGAGGACCATGGCGTACGTCGTCGTCTACGCCGAACTCGCCCTGGGTCTCGGCCTGATCGTCGGCTTCCTGACCCCCATCGCGCTGATCGGCGGCCTGCTGCTCAATCTCCTCTACCTCGTCCTCATGATCCACGACTGGGCCGAGCAGGGGCAGAACGCGATGATGGCGCTGATCTCGCTGGTGGCGCTGTTCGCCATGTCCTGGCAGGCGTGGTCCCTGGACAACGCGATGGGACTGTTCCTGTGAGTGCCGCGGAGGCGCGTGGCACGGCAGCCCCGCCGAGCAAGGCGGCCCCCCGCTTCGACCTCCCCGAGCCCGACGCCTTCACGCAGCCCTACTGGGACGCCGCTGCCGAGGGCCACCTGCTGCTGCGGCGCTGCGGCGCGTGCGGCAAGGCGCACCACTACCCGCGTGAGTTCTGCCCGCACTGCTGGAGCGAGGACGTCACCTGGGAGCGGGTGAGCGGCCAGGCCACGCTCTACACCTGGTCCGTCGTCCACCGCAACGACCTGCCGCCGTTCGGCGCCCGCGTTCCGTACGTAGCCGCGGTCGTCGACCTCGCCGAAGGCCCGCGCATGATGACGGAGATCGTCGACTGCGAGGAGGGCGAGGGCGAGGGCGAGCTGCGGATCGGGATGGCGCTTGAGGTGGCATTCCGCAGCGAGGCCGACCATGCCGTTATCCCCGTCTTCCGGCCGCGTAGCGCACGGTGACACGCCGCGCTACAAGCCGCTGCCGCGCGGTACGGCACGCTGGTGGCGTTGACCACCGTGCCCGTATGAGTGCCCGTATGAGTGCGCGGACGTGGTGGCGGTCGGCCTGATCCGGCGGGTGCCGTAATCCGTTTCTGCTGAGGCCGTGATCCGGGGGATCATGGCCCATGACTTCTCCCGACGCGCGCACGGCCTGGCAGTTGACCCATGACCTGGATCAATTCCTTCCCCGCGCTGCGAACTTCCTGCACTCCGAGCCCGCCCTGCACACCGCGCTGCTCAGCGTCACCGACATGCTGCGTACGCGTGGGCTCCATGTGTACGGGGATGAAGATCCGCTCTTCGGGATACGCGCCGACGGCGAAGGCACCGTGAGCGGCGCCTTCGTATGGACCCCGCCGCACGCCCTCGCACTGAGCCCGCTCACCGACGATGCCGCAGCCGACGAGCTCGCCGGGATCCTCGGTGACGCGGGCCGGAAGCCGCCCGGGGTCGGCGGCGAGAGTGCCACCGCCGCCGCGTTCGCCGCGGCCTGGCAGCGGCGCACCGGCGCCGACGCCACCGTCAGCTTCCCCCAGCGGCTGTACCGCCTGGGCACCCTCACCCCGCCCGAGCCCTCACCCGCCGGCAGCGCGCGCGTCGCCACCGGCGCGGACAGGGCACTGCTCGCGCGCTGGCACGGGGAGTTCCACGAGGCCATCGGGGAGAAGGGCGGGATGGACGCGGGCGAGTGGGCCGACGCCCGCATCGCCTATGGGGGCGCCACCCTCTGGGAGACACCGGACGGGACGCCCGTGGCCATGGGGGGCAACACCCGCCTGGTCGCGGGCCAGGTCCGGATCGCCCCCGTCTACACGCCTGCCGCCCTGCGTGGCCGTGGCTACGCGGGCGCGGTCACCGTCGCGGTGAGCCGGGCGGCGCTGGCCGCGGGCGCGGACGAGGTGCTGCTCTTCACCGACGTGGGCAATGCGACGAGCAACGCGCTCTACCAGCGGATCGGGTTCCGCCCGGTGCGGGACTTCACGCAGTACGACTTCACCAGGGCGGGTTGACGCAGGGCGGGTTCACGCAGGGCGGCGCCCCGCGCTGGCCCCTCACGGCCACAGCAGGTCCTTGCCCCAGGTCCCGTCCGTCCCCCTCCGGTACCGCAGCCGCACATGCCGGCGCCGTGCGTCCCCCTGGAAGAACTCGACCTCCTCCGCTTCGAGTACGTACAGGGTCCAGCTCGGCGCCGGTGCGTCCGGTTCCGCCTGCGCGTGCTCCCAGGCGGCCTGGCTGGCGGCCACCAGATCCCCGTACGACGGCAGCACCTCGCTCTGCCTGCCGACCAGTGCCGACGCCAGTGCCCCGGGCGAACGCCGTGCGAGATCGGCGCGGCTTTCGGCGGCGCTCGCCGCCGTGACCCGGCCGCGTACCCGGACCTGACGGCCCTGCACCGGCCAGTAGAAACCGAGCGCGGCCTCGGGGCGTGCCGCGAGCTGGCGGCCCTTCGTGCTGCCCGAGTGCGAGCCGAAGTGCCAGCCCTCCGCGTCCGCGTCGTGCAGCATCAGCGTCCGTACGTCGGGGCGGCCCGACTCGTCCGCCGTCGCCAGGGTCATGGTGTGCGGCTCCACCTGGCCCGCTTCGGCCACGTCCACGAACCACTGCCAGAAGAGGGCCAGCGGGTCGGCGGGGGCGGCCGCCAGGTCGAACGGGGGCAGATCGGTGTCCCAGACCCGCAGGGTGCGCAGGAGGGCGCGGCCGTGGGTGATGTCATCAGGCCTGGTGTCGGAGTCGGAGTCGGAGGCGTCCATGCGGGCGAATCTACGGGAACGGCGGTCGCCACGTGCCGTGCCCGACTGGCGCGGGGAGGGGCCCCTCAGCTCCGTTGCGGGCCGCCTCAGCCCCGCCCCAGCACCACCGTCCCCGAAGAACAGAACCACCCGCCCGTCCCCGACGCCACCGCCACCTCCGGCAGCCTTCCCCCCGCCTTCCGCACCTGGCGGCCCTCGCCCGCGTCCCCCCGCAGCTGCCGTACCGCCTCCACCAGCAGGAACAAGCCCCGCATTCCAGGGTGTTGGGCCGAAAGGCCGCCACCGTCCGTGTTCGTCGGCAGTTCGCCGTCCCTCAGCAGGCGGCCCTTCTCCACGAACGCGCCCCCCTCTCCCTTCGCGCAGAACCCCAGGTCCTCCAACGTCACCAGCGTCATGTAGGTGAAGGCGTCGTAGATCTCCGCCACGTCCACGTCCTCGGGGCGCACCCCCGCCCGCTCGAAGGCGATACGGCCGCTCACCGCGGCCGGGGAGACCGTGAAGTCCTCCCACTCCGACATCGTCGTATGCGAGACGTGCCCGCCGGTGCCGAGGACCCAGACCGGGGTCGACGCGCAGTCGGCCACGTACTCCTCCGCCGCCAGGAGCACCGCGCAGCCGCCGTCGGAACGTATGCAGCAGTGCAGTTTCGTGAACGGGTCCGCGATCATCGGGCCGCTCAGGACCTCGTCGACCGTGATCGGGTCGCGGTACATCGCCTCGGGGTTGGACGCGGCGTTCGCCCGCGCCTGGACCGCCACCGAGGCGAGCTGTTCGAGTGTCGTGCCGTACTCGTGCATGTGGCGGCGCGCGGCCATCGCGTACTTGGAGATCAGGGAGTGGCCGTACGGGACCTCGAACTGGAGGGGGCCACGCGCGCCGAACGACAGGTTCGACGTGCGCCGCCTCGCCTTGATGTCCGCCCTCGCCGTGGACCCGTACACAAGAAGGACGGCGTTCGCGCGCCCCGCGGCGATCGCGTCCGCCGCGTGTGCCGCCATGACCTCCCAGGTGGAGCCGCCGACGGAGGTGGAGTCGACCCAGCGGGGCTTCAGGCCGAGGTACTCGGCGACCTCGACCGGGGCGAGCGTGCCGAGGCCCGCGGACGCGACGCCGTCGATGACCTCGCGGCCGAGGCCCGAGTCGGCCAGGGCGCGGCGGGCCGCCTGGGCGTGCAGGGCGTAGGGCGTGGCCTCGTCGACTCGGCCGCAGTCGGAGAGGGATATGCCGACGACGGCCACCTTGCGAGGCCCGGCTGCCGTCTCACGGGAGCTTGGGGAGAGGGGAGTTGGCATGAATCTGACGGTACATCAGATTCGAGTGGACCAGACAGGGTGTTACGTGGCGTCGCGGGCCTGTGCATCTGACGGGCGCCGTCCTAGCATGACGGCCCGTCAGATCTGGGTCGCCGGTAACGACCGCGACCCGGGGGAGGAGCCCGCCGATGGACGCCGCCTTCACCGCGGAGCAGGAAGAAATCCGCCGCACCCTTCGTGAGCTCGTCACCAAACGCTGCGGCCCGGACGAGGTGAAGGCCGCGGTCCGCACCCCCGCCGGATACGACCCCGCCCTCTGGACCGCCCTCGCCGAACAGCTCGGCCTGCCCGGCCTCGCCCTCCCCGAGACGTACGGAGGCGTCGGGTGCGGCCCGGCCGAGCTCGCGCTCAGCAGCGAGGAGCTGGGCCGTGCCCTCGCCCCCTCGCCCCTCTTCGCCACCGCCGCCCTCGCCGCCCCCCTCCTCCACCTCCTCGGCACCGAGCGGCAGCGGGCCGAGCTGTTGCCCCGGATCGCCGCGGGGGGCCTCACCGCCGCGCTCGCCGTACCCGGCACCGGGCTCGCCACCGCGCTCGGCCTCGTCGGCGACAACCTCGGCGACTGGGCGGGCGGCGGTCGCGCGGGCGGCGTACAGGCCAAGCTGTCGGACGGGGCCTGGCGGCTCTACGGCCAGGCCGAGCAGGTCCTCGACGGGCACAGCGCGGGGCTGCTGATCGTGGCCGCGCACACGGGCGGCTTCGCCCGCTCCCGTACGCTCCTCTACCTCGTGCGCGAGGGCGCCCCCGGTCTCGTACGGACCCGGCAGACCTCCCTCGACGAGACCCGGCCGCAGGCGCGCGTCGAACTGCGGGACGTGGGGGCCGAGTTGCTCGGCGCGGAGAGCGACGACGCCGATGACGCCCAGGTGCCTCGCGCGCTCGCCGCCGTGGGCGACGCCGCCGCCACCATGCTCGCCGCAGAGGCCGTGGGCGCCGCGGACCGGGCCCTTGAGCGGACCGTCGAGTACGTCAAGCAGCGTGAACAGTTCGGGCGCGCGATCGGCTCCTTCCAGGCCGTCAAGCACCGGCTCGCGGATGTGTATGTGCAGGTGCAGGCCGCACGCTCGGCGGCGTACTACGCGGCGTGGGCCGCCGGAGCCGGTTCCGGTCCTGCCGGGGGACTCGCGCTCGCGCAGGCCCTCGACGCGCTGCGGACGGCCGCATCGGAGGCCGTGCAGCTGCACGGCGGCATCGGCTTCACGTGGGAGCACGAGGCGCATCTGTACTTCAAGCGGGCGTCGAGCGACGAGCTGCTCTTCGGCCCCGTGCACCGGCTGCGGGGCCGCGCGGCGGAACGGGCCGAGCTGTTCGCCCCGCCATCGCCGGAGCCGGAGGCGCACCCCGCACCGCACCCCGCGCCGGACCCCGCTCAGCCGACGGTGGCCGTCTGATGGCGCCCGGCGTCAAGCTCATGCAGAAGATGTCGTCCACCCGGACCTTCGCGAAGATCGCGCCGCACTTCATCCCCGCGATGGACCGCACGGTGCACCGCCTCACGCGTGGCAAGGTGCTGCTCAGCGCGAAGATGCTGCCGGGGGTGATCCTGACGGCGCGGGGCGCGAAGAGCGGTCTTCCGCGGCGTACGCCCCTGGCCTGCATGCCCGAGGAAACCGGGAGTTGGATCCTGATCGGCTCCAACTTCGGGCGCCCGGGACACCCCGCCTGGACCGGCAACCTGCTGGCCCACCCGGACGCCGAGGTCAACTGGCTGGGCGCGGACATCCCGGTCAGGGCACGGCTGTTGACGGGGGAGGAGCGGGCGGCGGTGTGGGAGGCGACGCTGGGGTTCTGGCCGCCGTACGCGGCGTACCAGGCCCGTGTGGAGCGGGAGATCCGCCTGTTCCGCCTGGAGCGGCGCACGGACTAGCCGTACGGACTGGCCGTCCGGGGAACACAGCGGCGGATCACAGGTATACCGTGATCCGCCGCCGTGGTGACAGGACTTGAGGAGAGGGAGAGGAAGAGGGAGCGCCAGAAGGGACGTACAGACTGCCCAACGGCTGCCCTATGGATGTCCTACTTCATCGGCTTCTTTCCCGTTACTCCCAGATATACCAACAGCGCCAGGTTCGGCTTGAGTTCGGCCTGCTTGACGCCCCAGGTCTGGAAGCCGCGCTGGTGCGAGGCGACCGCGGCGAGCATCGCCACCAGGGAGCCCGCCATCGCCGTAGGGCTGACGTCCTTGTCGACCTTGCCCTTGGCCTGGAGTTCCTTGACGGTGTCCGTAAGGGAGTTGTTGACCGAGTTCAGGATCTTCATGCGGATCTTGTAGAAGCGTTTGTCGCCCTCGGCGGCGCCAAGATCGACGACCCTGAGGATCGCGTCGTTCTTGCGCCAGAAGTCGAGGAAGCCTTCGACCAGCTCCTGTGCGGTCTGCCATCCCGCCTTGCCGACCCAGGAGCGGCCGTCGAGGAGCTGGGTCAACTCCGCGCCCTCCGCCGCCATTTGCTCGGCGATTTCGAGGACGGCGCCCTCGACGTCGGGGAAGTACTGATAGAAGGTCGCGGGTGAAGTCCCAGCCTTCCGGGCGACGTCGATGACTTTGACGTCCCGGTAGGGCGAGGAGCTGAGCATCTCGCTGAGGCAGTCGAGCAGCTTCTGACGCGTCGCCTGACCGCGCCGACCGGCCACGCGGCCGTCGACGGTACGTACCTGTCCTGTCATGCCGTCAGCTTACCGAGGGGTGATCGGAGCGCGATTCGGCCGAGTGCAAATGGGGTTGAGGGCCGTATTCGTCTCGATCCCGCGCGCCGGTCCGGCGCCCCAGTCGAATGGTTCAGACGTTCGAATCAAGTTTCGCTCACACATCTGATCCCTCTTGCGGTCTTCTTGCGTCTTTTTTGTCCCACAACACCCCGATCCCGCCCCGGGTTCGCCACCACCGCCCCGGACAGGAAGAATCAGGGTGCGTGCCGCCGTAGCGGCTCGGTGGTGAGACGCTGCACGGGGTCGCTCGATACGGCGCCCGCGTACGGGGAGGTGGCAGGGCAAGTGGTGGATCAGCTGACGCAGCACGATCCGAGGCGGATCGGCCCGTTCGAGGTGCTCGGCCGGCTCGGAGCCGGTGGCATGGGCCTTGTCTACCTCGCGCGCTCCGCGTCAGGCCGGCGCGTGGCGATCAAGACGGTCAGGACCGAGCTCGCCGAGGACCAGCTGTTCCGTGTCCGCTTCACGCGCGAGGTCGAGGCGGCCCGGGCGGTGTCCGGTTTCTACACGGCCGCCGTGGTGGACGCCGACCCGCGTGCGGCGGTGCCGTGGCTGGCCACCGCGTACGTGCCCGCCCCCTCGCTCGAAGAAATAGTGAACGAACACGGGCCGCTGCCCACCCAGGCCGTGCGCTGGCTGGCAGCGGGCGTCGCCGAGGCCCTGGAGTCCATCCACGGCGCCGGCCTCGTCCACCGTGACCTCAAGCCGTCGAACGTCCTCGTCGTGGAGGACGGCCCGCGTGTGATCGACTTCGGCATCGCGTCCGGCGTCTCCAACACCCGGCTGACCATGACGAACGTCGCCGTGGGCACGCCCGCGTACATGTCGCCCGAGCAGGCGAAGGACTCGCGCAGCGTCACCGGCGCGAGCGATGTCTTCTCGCTCGGCTCGATGCTCGTCTTCGCCGCCACCGGGCACGCGCCCTTCCACGGGGCGAACCCCGTGGAGACCGTCTTCATGCTCCTGCGCGAAGGCCCTGACCTGGAGGGACTCCCGGACGAGCTCCGTCCGCTCATCGAGACCTGCATGCAGATGGAGGCGGCGCTGCGGCCGAGCCCCAACGACCTCCAGGCCCAGCTCGCCCCGCACCTCTTCGCCTCGGAGAGCGACGACGGCGACAGCGGTACGGCGTCCGCGTGGCTGCCGGAGCGCGCCGTCGCGCTCATCGAGGCGCGCAGGGGCGGTCGGCCGCCCGCGCGCGCCGCGCTCGCCTCCTCGGGCAGGAGCGGGGGACGGGGCGGCGCCCCCGCCGTCGCGCCCCTGGCCCCTCCACGGCACGCGCCGCCCGCGCCGCCGACGCAGCCGCCGCCGTTCGGGGGCGTGCCGGACGCCGGTCCTGTGCATCTGGCCGGGGCGAAGGTGCCGATCGGCCCTGGCCCCCGGGTCGCGGACGCCCGGGCCGCCGCCGTGAGCGCGGTGCCCGCCGACTCGGGGCTCGCCGCCTCGTGGTCGCGGTCCAAGGCCGCGGTGAACGGCGCAGACCCCGTGGTGCCCGCGCCCACCGTGGCGCCGGACGCGGGGTCGGCCTGGCGGCCGTGGCGCTTCCGGATGTCGAACGACGTGTGGGGTACGCCGGCCGTGGCGGGGAATCTTGTGTACGTCACGTCCTTCGAGGTCCACGCCCTGGACGTCGGTACGGGCCGCCGCAGCTTCAAGACGCGGGACGTCGCCTGGTCCATGGCGGTCGCCGACGGCCGTATCCACGCCTCCGACGGCCCCACGCTGTACGCCCTGGACGGCGCCGACGGCACGGACCTGTGGCGCCTGTCGACGGATGCCTGGGTGTACTCCCTCCAGGCCGACCGCGGGACCGTCGTCTCCGGGACGCGCGGCGGCGGCGTACAGGCCTGGGAGGCCGCGAACGGCGAGAAGCTCTGGGAGATCACCGGGGCCCAGACCGACTTCGAGACCCCGGAGGCCGGGCCCGTCGTCCGCGACGGCACGGTTTACGTCTGGAAGGACGCCAGGCTGCGCGCCCTGGAAGCCCGTACGGGCGACGAGCGCTGGTCCTACCCCATCGGCGACGCGGCCTCCTGCGGAGGCGTGCCGGTGCGGATCGCCCCGGCTCCGGATGGCTACGTGTACGTGTCCGCGGGGACCCGGGTCCTCGCGATCGACGTGGCGGCCGGTCACGTGAGGTGGCACTTCGAGGCGCCCGCGGCCTTCCTGTGCCCGCCCGCGTTCGCACCGGGACCTGCCGTCACCGGCGGTGGCGTGTACCTGGCGGACTACCTGGGCACGGTGTACGCCCTCGACGCGGCGGACGGCCGTGATCGCTGGCGCATCGCCACGGAGTCCCGGGCGTCGATCGAGCCCGTGCTGGTCGCCGACGGCCACGTCCACGTAGGCAGCGGCAAGGGGCTCTACACGCTGGACGCGGTGACGGGGACGCCGAAGTGGCGCTTCCAGGCGGGCGGCGAGGTCGTCGGCACGCCTGTCGTAGCCGACCGCCGCATCCACTTCGGCTCGACGGACCACCTGCTGTACACCCTGAAGGCGGACGACGGCCGCCTGCGCTGGAAGCTGGCCACGGGCGGCGAGATCACCGGGGCGCCGGTGGTGCGGGACGGCGTGGTGTACGCGTGCAGCAAGGACCGGTGCGTGTACGCGCTGGACGCGGAGCGGGGGACGGGCACCGCACGGTCGTGACGGCCGTCGCACCAGCTTGGAAGGGGATCCGGACGGCGGCCGTCCATTCCTGACGCTACGCCGAGTGCGTGATCCTTTCCAGGCGGCGGACGGGCCAGCGGCGGACGGCCCTTTGCTACCTGGTCCGGAAGTCCGAGCGGCGCCCCGCGAAAAGACCCGCCTGCCGCTCCGGCGGCAGATTGCCGAGCGCGATGAGGTGCGGCGCCTGCGCGAGGGCCTGGCTGCGGGCCGCCTCCTTCGCCGACCAGAGCGCCCGCACCGTGCCCTGGACGGCCTCGGTGGGGTAGGAGGCGATGACCTCCGCCGCCCGGGTCGCCGCTGCCCGCAGAGCGTCGGGCGCGGCGAGTTCCGACACGAGGCCCATCTCGTACGCCCGCCGCGCGGAGATCCGCTCGGCCGTACCCATCAACGCCATCCGGGCCACCTCACCGAACGGCATGCGCTGCGCCATGAGGATCGCCTCGTACGCGCTGACCATGCCGTACGTGGTGTGCGGATCGAAGAACGTGGCGTGCTCGGCGGCGACGACGAACTCCGCCTCACCCAGGAGATAGAAGGCGCCGCCGCACGCCATGCCGTTGACGGCGGCGACGACCGGCTTCCAGAGGTCGTTGGACTTGGGGCCGACGGAGAGGAGCGGATCGTCCATCGAGTAGGGGGAGCCGGGCTGCGGGACGCTGGTATCGCGGTCGATCCCGGTGCAGAAGGCCTTCTCCCCGGCACCGGTGAGGACGATCGCCCGTACGGTGTCGTCGAACCGGAACTCCCGCCAGGTGGCGATGAGTTGCTCGGCGGCATCGATGTCGACGGCGTTGTGACGGGTCGGGCGGTCGAGTGTGACGACCGCGACGCCCGTGTCCTTGTCGATCTCCGTACGCACACTCATGGCCGCTCCAGGAGCCAGCGGGGCATCGCGATCCCGTCGACGTCGGTGAACGTGACCTGGACCTTCGCGCCGATGCGGAGGCGGTCGGGCTCGACGGAGTTCAGCGGGGCGTCCGGGGAGGTGACGAGGTTCCCGACGAGACGGATGCGGGGGGCTTCGGCCAGCTCGACGATGATCGCGTTGTACGGGGCGTTTGCCGCGTACGCGGGGAGCAGGGGTGGGTGTGGTCTTACGTAGGACCAGATGCGGCCGCGGCCACTCATGCGTTGCCACTCCGCCTCGAAAGACTGGCAGTGGGGGCAGCAGGGCCTTGGCGGGAACCGGAGCTCGCCGCAGGCGGGGTTGGCGCAGGCCTGGATCCTTAGTTCGCCCTGGGCTGCGTAGGCCCAGAAGGGAGCGCCGTCCGTGTCGATGGTGGGGGACAGTAGGGGCTCGGTTGTCGCGTCTGCCATGTTCTCGCCTCTTTCGGGTGCGGGCCGTCGTGGTTGCTCGCGCAGTTCCCCGCGCCCCTACGGGGCCCGCAGCAGTACCGCCGACGTCGGTACGCCCTCGCCCGCGGTCACCAGGCAGGTAGAGGCATCCGGCACCTGCGCCGTGCTCACGCCCCGCAGCTGCTTCACGCCCTCGTTGATCAGGTTGAAGCCGTGTACGTACGCCTCGCTCAGGCCGCCGCCCCCGGTGTTGATCGGCAGCCGCCCCCCGCTCTCCAGCGCGCCGCCCTCCGTGAACGCCCCGCCCTCGCCTCGCCCGCAGAAGCCGTACCCTTCCAGGGACAGCGGGATCAGTGGGGTGAACGCGTCGTAGATCTGGGCCACGTCCACGTCCTGCGGTGCGAAGTCCGCCTGTTTCCAGAGGTGTCGGGCCGCCGTCCAGGCCGGGCCGGTCAGCGGGTCGTCGTTCCAGTAGTTGACCATTCCGTGGTGCTGCGCGGGCAGACCCTGGGCGACGGAGTGGACGTACACGGGCTTCTGCCGGCAGTCACGCGCCCGCTCGGCGGAGACGATGACGCACGCCAACGCGCCGTCTGTCTCAAGGCAGTTGTCGAACAGGCACAGTGGCTCGCTGATCCACCGCGAGGACATGTACATCTCGCGGGTCAGCGGGCGCTCGTACATCATCGCGGCCGGGTTCTGGTTCGCCCGGTTCCTGCACGCGAGCGCGACGTTGAAGAGGTGGTCGCGGGTCGCCCCGTACTCGTGCATGTAGCGGCGCGTCAGCATCCCGATCTCGTCCGCCGGGCGAAGCAGCCCGAAGGGGCGCGTCCACTGTGCGGGTGTGGGGAGTTGGACCGCGGTGTTCTTCCAGGGGCGCGGGCCGCTGCCGCGCTTGCGGGAGCGCCAGGCGATGCCGACGCTCGCCTGGCCGGTGGCGATGGCGGACGCGAGGTGCGCGATGGTCGCGCAGGAGCCGCCGCCGCCGTAGCCCACCTTGCTGAAGAACGTCACGTCCCCCGCGCCGATCGCCTTGGCGACCTCGACCTCGTCCGTCTCCTCCATCGTGTACGAGGCGAACGCGTCGACCTCTGACGGCGCGATGCCCGCGTCGTCGAGCGCGGCGATGATGGCCCGGCAGGCCAAGGTCTTCTCGTCGTCGGGCAGTTGTTTCGCGAACGCGGTCTGCCCGATCCCGACTATCGCTGTAGCGTCTTTGAGTGAAGCCATGGGCAACGACACCTCCGCGTCCGGCGAGGCCCCGGGGCTTCGCCATACGTCGTCCCGACTGCTGACAGCGCGTCAGGTTACAGCTAATCTGACGGATAGTCAGCTACTGCGGCGGAGGGGCTTGCGATGCGCGGCGACCTGGAGTGGGGCAGCATCCCGGGACTGGTCCGGGCGGCAGCCGAGCGGTACGGAGACCGGGAGGCGGTCGTCGAGGGCCGCACCCGCGTCACGTACGCCGAGCTCGGCCGGCGCGTGGAACGAGCCGCCGCCGCGTGTATGGCCCACGGAGTCAACTCCGGTGACCGCGTGGCCGTCTGGGCCCCTAACACACTGGACTGGATCGTCTCGGCGCTGGGCGCGGTGTCGGCGGGCGCGGTCCTGGTCCCCCTCAACACCCGCTTCAAGGGCGCCGAAGCCGCCTACGTCCTGGACCGCAGCCGCGCGAAGCTGCTCTTCGTGACGGGCACCTTCCTCGGCACGTCGTACGTGGCTTCGCTGCGGCGCGCGGCGGCCGACGGAAGCGGCGACGGCCCCCTCCCCGGCCTCCCGCATCTGGAGCAGGTGGTGGTCCTGTCCGACGACGCCCCGGAGGACTTCCGTACCTGGAAGGAGTTCGTGGCCGGCGGTGACAGGGTGAGCGGCGACGACGTACGGGCGCGCGCGGAGGGCGTCGAGAGCGCGGCGCCCTCGGACATCATCTACACCTCGGGCACGACCGGCCGCCCCAAGGGTGCGGTCATCACCCACGCCCAGACCCTGCGCTGTTACGGCGTCTGGAGCGAGCTGGCGGGCCTGCGCGAAGGCGACCGCTACCTGATCGTGAACCCCTTCTTCCACACCTTCGGCTACAAGGCGGGGATCATCGCCTGCCTGATGCGCGGCGCGACGATGATCCCGCAGCCGGTCTTCAACGTGGACACGGTCCTGGCGAACGTGGCGGCGGAACGGATCTCCGTCCTCCCGGGCCCACCCACCCTGCACCAGTCCCTCCTTGACCACCCCGCCCGCGACCAGCACGACCTGTCGGCCCTGCGCCTGGTGGTGACGGGCGCGGCGGTGGTCCCGCTGCGGCTGGTCGAGCGCCTGCGCACCGAACTGCACATCGCCACCGTCCTTACGGCGTACGGCCTTTCGGAGGCGAGCGGCATCGTCACGATGTGCCGCCAGGGAGACCCCGCGCGCGTCATCGCGGCCACCTCGGGCCGGGCCATCCCGGACACGGAGGTACGGGTGGTGAGCCCCGGCGGCGACACGCTCTCGCCCGGCCACGCGGGCGAGATCCTCGTACGCGGACACAACGTCATGCAGGGCTACTTCGAGGACCCGGCGGAGACGAAGAAGACACTCACACCGGACGGCTGGCTGCGGACGGGCGACGTAGGGGTCCTCGACGAGGCGGGCAACCTCCGCATCACGGACCGCATCAAGGACATGTTCATCGTCGGCGGCTTCAACGCCTACCCCGCGGAGATAGAGCAACTCATCGGCATCCACCCCCAGGTGGCGGACGTGGCGGTGATCGGCGTCCCCGACTCGAGGCTCGGCGAGGTGGGCAAGGCATATGTGGTGCGGAGGCCGGGAGCCGTACTCACGGCGGACGACCTGATCGCGTGGTCACGCCGCGAAATGGCGAACTACAAGGTGCCGAGGGCGATCGAGTTCGTGACGGAGCTGCCGAGGAACGCGAGCGGAAAGGTACTGAAACGCGAACTGCGGGGCGCGGGCGCCTAGTTACGACTCCTGCCGCTCGGCGAGGCTGCGCTCGACGCAGAACTCATTGCCTTCGAGATCGCTGAGGGTGACCCAGCCGCGCCCGTCGGGCACCCGGTGGTCGCCCACGACCTCGGCGCCAAGTCCGAGGAGCCGCTCGACTTCCTCGTCGCGGGTGCGGTCCTGCGGCTGGAGATCGACGTGGAGGCGGTTCTTGACGGTCTTGGCGTCGGGCACGGTGACGAAGAGGATGGTGATGCCGTCGGCCTCGACGAGGGCTTCCGGGTCACCGGGAGAGTCGTCGTCGGCGAGTTTCCCGCCGAGTACCTCGGCCCAGAAGGTGCCCTGGCGGTAGGCGTCGGAACAGTCGAACGTGAGGTGGCGCACGAGAGAGGACATGCGCCGCACTATCGGCGAGGGGCGCCGCAGCTGTCCAACGAGTTTCCACTTGCTCGGCGGCCTCGCCGACCGGGCTTTTTGCCGACTCGGCAAAGTTGCTCGCGGGCGGTGGGGGCGGGAGGCCAGGATCATGACGTAGGTACTCATTCCCTGCGTATCCATTGATGTTGTCCCTGATCCGGGAGGAAACATGCCACACCCCGCACAGCACCGATTGGTGGATGTCTCCGGTCGGCGGATCCATCTGGTGGAGCAGGGCACGGGCCCTCTCGTCCTCCTCGTCCACGGCTTCCCCGAGTCCTGGTACTCCTGGCGTCACCAGCTTCCGGTCCTCGCCGAAGCGGGCTTTCGCGCGGTGGCGGTCGACGTGCGCGGATACGGGCGCTCGTCCAAGCCGCGCGAGGTCGAGGCGTACCGGATGCTTGCCCATGTCGCCGACAACGTGGGGGTCGTCCACGCGCTCGGCGAGAAGACCGCGACGGTCGTGGGTCATGACTGGGGCTCGGCCATCGCGGCGAACTCGGCGCTGCTCAGGCCGGACGTGTTCACGGCGGTGGGGCTGCTGAGCGTGCCGTACGCGCCTCGGAACGGGTTCCGTCCCTCGGACGCGTTCGCGCTGATCGGGAGCGAGGACGAGGAGTTCTACGTCTCGTACTTCCAGGAGCCGGGGAGGGCGGAGGCGGAGATCGAGACGGATGTGCGGGGGTGGCTGCGGGGCTTCTACGCGGGGCTCTCGGCGGACACGATGCCGGCGGCGGACACCGCACCGGCCTCCGGCTTGCACTTCGTGGCCAGGGGAGGGCGGATGTCGGACCGCTTCCCGGGCTCCGGGGTGCTCCCGTCCTGGCTGACCGAGGACGATCTCGACGTGTACGCGGGCGAGTTCGAGCGTACGGGTCTGACCGGCGGGCTCAACCGCTACCGCAACGTCGACCGCGACTGGGAGGACCTCGCCGCGTGGGACGGTGCCCCGATCGTCCAGCCCTCGCTCTTCATCGGCGGCGAGCAGGACGCGTCGACGACGTGGATGGCCGACGCGATCAAGGCATTCCCGGAGACGCTGCCCGGGCTGGTCTCCTCGCACATTCTTGAGGGGTGCGGGCACTGGGTTCAGCAGGAACGGGCGTACGAGGTCAATCGGATCCTGGTGGGGTGGCTGAAGGCATTGGAATGAGGGTGAGTGGGTGGGGGCGCGTCCGATTCGTGCAAGAAGACGGGGCCGGTGGCCCACTACCGTCGCCGCCATGAACAGCAACGACGGCAACGACAAGGCATCCCTCCACCTGGGCATCGCCATCGACCGCCCCGCCGCTGAGGTCTACACCTACGCGTCCGATCCGGCGAACCTGCCCGCATGGGCCCATGGGCTGGGCGGTTCCATCCGGAAGGTCGGGGGCCAGTGGATCGCGCAGTCCTCCGCCCTGGGGCGCGTAGTGGTCGCCTTCGCGCCCCTCAACGAGCTGGGCGTACTCGACCACGACGTCACGTTGCCCTCGGGGGAGACGGTCTACAACCCGGTCCGTGTGATCGCCGACGGGGTGACATGTGAGGTGGTGTTCACCCTTCGCCGGCGGCCGGGGATGAGCGACGCCGACTTGCGGCGTGACGCCGACGCGGTCACCGCCGACCTGGCCCGGCTCAAGGAGCTGACGGAGTCCGCCGCCGACTAGGCCACGGTCTGCGCCCGGAACTTCTCCACCAGTTCCGCCGGGGCCTTCTGCGGGGAGCCCGCGTCGTACGGAGGCTGGGGGTCGTACTCGATGAGCAGCTGTACGGTCTGCGCGTGCGCGTCGCCCGCGATCTTCCCGGCGAGGGTGAGGCCCATGTCGATCCCGGCGGAGACGCCCGCGCCGGTGACGTACTTCCCGTCGAAGACGACGCGCTGCCCCGTCGAGTCGACCCCGAATTTCTTGATCTGCTCAAGCGCCAGCCAATGGGACGTGGCACGGCGGCCCTTGAGCAGCCCAGCGGCCGCGAGGAGGAGCGAGCCCGTGCAGACGGAGGTCGTCCAGGTGGTGGTCGCGTCGACGGCACGGAGCCAGCCGAGCAGGGCCTCGTTCTTCAGATCGGGCTCAGGGCCGCCCGGTACGACGACGATGTCCGGGCTGCTGACCTCGGCGAGGGACTTCGTGGCGACGAGGGAGAGGGAGCGGGTGTCGTCGAGGACGGGCCCCGCCTCCTCGGCGACGAAGACGACTTCGGCGCCGGGCAGGTGGGCGAGGGTCTGGAAGGGGCCTACCGCGTCGAGGACGGTGAACCCGTCGTAGAGAAGGATGGCTATCTGCATGGGGATGTGACCCTTCGGGAGGGGGTGGCGATGCGGCCTGGCGCCGATTCTTCCGACACCCACCGACGTCAGCAATGACGAGTGGCCCACCTTTACTGCCATGGCTGGTTGGTCGGCTTGGTCGGCCCCAGTTATCCACAGGCTGATCCGCGCAGCACCGATGTACGGCAGCCTTGGGTGATGGGGGGTTCGAGGGGGTCGCGGGAGGCGGGGCGCTGGGTCGGTCTACGGGAGTTGGCCGTGGAGGGGGTGTTGCTCACGCGCTGGGCCAGGGAAGCGGGTTGGCCGGCGGGCACGCTGTCCAGGAGGCTGGCCGCCGAGGGGTGGACGCGCATCCCGGGCGGGGGTTGGGCGGAGCCCGGGCGCAAAGTCGATCTGGCGGTGCGTCTGTGGGCCGGGCAGTTGACGATGCCGGATCTGGTGGCGAGCCACCGGTCGGCGGCGGTGCTCTGGCGCATCGAAGTGCTGCGGGAAGAGCTGGAGTTCACCGCCCCGCAGGGGGCCCGCCGCAAAACGGGCGCCCGCGTTCACTGGCTTCCCCTGCCGCCCGCCGAGATCACCGTGGTGGGGGAGCTGCGGGTGACGGCGGTCGTGCGTACGTTGGCGGATCTGCTGCGCGACGGCCCCCGGGACGACGCGCTTGTGGCGCTCGACTCGGCGCTGAGCAGCCGCCGCTACGGAGGCCGTTACCGGCGGGGTCCGTTGATCGGCGGCGTCGGTGAGGTGGCCGTGGCCTTGGATTCCCCACTCCCGGCGGGGACGGCGAGGGCGCGTCAGTGGCTGACCCTGGCCGACGCGAGGGCGGGCTCACCGGCGGAGACGATCGCGCGACTCCGGATACATGACGCGGGGCTGCGCCCGGAGTCCCAGGCGGAGCTGTTGACCCCGTCCGGCCGAATTCTGCACCCGGACTTCTTCTTCCGGGAGGCGGGCGTGGTGGTCGAGATCGAGGGCTACGCCTACCACGGCTCCCGCGAGGCCCACCGCCGAGACCTGGCCCGGTACAACGACCTCGCGTCGTGCCCCGAGGTCCGATTGGTGCTGCGCTTCGGCGCGGAGGAGGTCTTCCGGGCGCCGGAGGCATTCGTGGGGAGGGTGCGGGCGGCGGTGACGGGGGCGGGGGCGGGGTGAGTTGCAGAAAAGTTCCACTCAAGGCCGGGCCTGAGCACGGGAATGTGGAATTTTCTTGCAACTCACTCGGGTTCCCTACTGGGCCACGGAGTTGAAGGTTCCGCTCTTTACGCCGCGTATGAGGTGGGCGAGGCGTTCGGGCGTGAGGGCGAGTTCCGTGGACGGGGCGTCGCTCTCCCGGAGCTTGACGGTGCCGTTCTGTGCGCGGAGCTCGACGCAGTCGGACGAGTCACCGCCGCCGGAGTACGAGGACTTCTGCCATGCGCTCTGCTGTGTCATTCGGGGCCCTTCACATGCTCTGCATGACGCGGTGGATGAGATCCCTCGACTCTATGACTCCCAACGCCGCCCCCTCCACCTTGCGCAGAACCTCGCGGTAGCGGCTGAGCTGCGCTTCCGCGTCCAGGAAGGCGCCACCGTGCGGGGTATCCATCAGTACGGTGTCCAGTTGCGGTACGGGGCCCCGGGCGTACAGCAGTGTGTCGGCGATTCCGGCGAAGTTGTCCACGTCGAACGGGACGACACGGACGGTTACTTGGGGGTGTTCCGTCTGCTCCAAGAGGTGCTGCAACTGGGCCCGGGCGACCTTGCTGTCGGCGGCCCGAATTCGCAGCGCTGCTTCGTGGACCACTGCGTCGTAGCGGAAAGCCCGGTCGCCGTCGAGGATCTTCTGGCGGCGCAGGCGGAAACGTACGCGTACTTCGAGTTCCTCCTGGGAGAGCCTTGGGACCGTGGAGGCGAAGATCGCCCGCACTTGATCCTCGGTCTGGAGGAGAGCGGGGATGTGGACGTTCTGGAAGGTCCACAGGTCGGCCGCGTGGTGCTCGAGTTCGGCCAGGTCCAGGTAGCCCGACGGCACCGACTCCCGGTACTCCTCCCACCAGCCTCGTGTCCGCTCGGCTGCCATGACGGACAGGGCGTCGATCAGCGCGCTGTCGTCGCAGGCGTACTGGCTGGCCAGGTGGCGGACTCGCTCCTCGCTCACCCCGACGCGGGCCGCCTCTGTCGCGGACACCTTGGTCTCGGCGATACCGGCGGCCCGGGCCGCCTCCCGGCCCGTCAGGCCCGCCCGTTCACGCAGCTTGCGCAGCTCGGCGCCGAGCCGTTCCTGGCGTGCCGTGATGACGCTTCTCGCCGGCATGTGCGGTTCTCCTTCGGGGAGTTGGAGGAGCCCCGAGTATCGCAGTTGCGATTGACGGGGTTCAACTGAACCCCTACTGTCAGTAATGCAACGCACACGCAGCGAAATGCCGGGACTCGGAAGCGCACCGCCCCGTCACGCCTAGACGGCCGCGGCATTGCCACCGCCCGAATTGCGCCGCACTCCTCAACTCCACCCGCCCCCATGGGAGTACCGCCATGCCAGAAGCGAACTCTGCCCAAGCGACCTGCGCCGAGCCGGATGAACCATGGGAGTACACCCTCTACATCCCGCACGACCTACGCGCCGTCACGATCGGCCGCCGAACCCTCCGCCTCATCCTCGCCGCACACGGCCTGCCGCACATCGCGGAGGCGGCCGAGCTGGTGGCCACCGAGCTGGTCAGCAATGCCCTGCGGCATACGAAGGGTCCTGCCGCGCTGCGGCTGCGGTGGGCGGGGCGGGTGCTGCGGATCGGGGTGTGGGACACGGACCCGACGCCGCCGGAGCCGCCGCCGGACGTCGTCTCCGCGTACGCGGAGGAGGGGAGGGGGCTGGCTCTGGTGCGGACGTGTTCTGACGGGTGGGGGTGGTATCCGCTGGCGGGGGTGGGGGATGCCGGGAAGTTTGTGTGGTGTGAGTTGGCTGCCGCGTAGGGCGGGGGCGGGGGCGGGCAGCACGATGGGGCCGAGCTGGATGCTTCGGCCCCATCGTGGTGGTGGCGGTTGCTGCTGATTCAGCCCTGGGGGCTGACCGGCGTGTGCCCCTCGCCCAGGGGGCTGACCGGCGTGTGCCCCTCGCCCAGGGGGCTGATCGGGGTGTGGCCCTCGCCGAGCGGGCTGATCGGGGTGTGGCCCTCGCCGAGCGGGCTGATCGGGGTGTGGCCGTCGCCGGGCGGGACCGGGCTGTGGTGGTCGCCGAGCGGGCTGATCGGCGTGTGGCCCTCGCCGAGCGGGCTGATCGGGGTGTGGCCGTCGCCGGGCGGGGCCGGGCTGTGGTGGTCGCCGAGCGGGGTGACGACCCCGGCGTGGTTGTCCGCCATGGCCGGGGAGGCGCCGCCGGCAGCAGCTGCGGCTGCGATGGCAACGGTTACGAGGATCCTTTTGGCGCGAGTCATTCCAACTCCTGCGGGAGAGCGAATGTGCGGTCGGCAGGTGACGCTAGTGCCAGGGGAGTCAGTTGTTCGAGAGCGTCGAACGGTTCCCGCCACTGATTGGCCCGAACCTGGTGCCCGACATGCGTCGGCCGCGGTGGCTCCCCCTCCGCGCCACCGCGGCCGATCCCCGTGCAGAAAGGTCTAGTTCGCGGGCTCGGACCCCGCGTGGCTGTCCTGCGTCGTGTAGTCCGCAGGCTCGGACCCCGCGTGGCTGTCCTCTGTGGTGGTCTGGCCGTTGTCCTCGGACCCGGCGTGACTGTCCAGAGTCGTGGGGTCTTCGGTCTTCTTGGTCTTCTTTGTCTCGCTCATCGCGATGAACTCCCGTTGTTGTGGCGAACGGTCTGGGATCGAAGCCCGCCCGGCAACTCCCCCGAGGGCCGCCGGACGGGCTACTTGGAGCCGTACACCTTAACGGTGGGGCTCATCGCCAAGCCGCCTGCCCCCCGACGCGACGGTTCGACAACCATGAGAGTGCCGGAGGGCGATAAACGAACGATGAACGCCTGATACAGAACCTAGGCCGCCACCGCTGGGTCGAGCAGCGTGCGCACTTCGTCCGCTTCCGTGGCTCCGGACTGCTCGTAGATGGCGAGCGCCTCCCCCCAGCATGCCTTGGCCCGGTCGGCCTGACCGATGGCGTCCAGTGCTCGGCCGAGGGTGGTCAGGACGTTGCCCCGCATCCATTCACCGCCGATGCAGCGGAGCGCGAGGGCCTGTTCCGCGTGCTGTGCGGCCTGGGCGGGCCTACCGGCGGCGAGGTGTGCCTCGGCCATGCGGAAGTGGGTTGTTCCTTGCCACAGTCGCTGCCTGTTGTCCGTGAAAATGTTCAGGGCATCCGAGAGCTGGTCGAGAGCCTCTGAGTGACGGCCTGCCTTGGTCAGCGCGATACCCAGGGCGAAACGCCCGTTGGCCAGTCGCAGCGTGAGACCCAGCTTGTCGTAGATGTCGATTCCCTGCTGGGCGAGGTCGACGGCACCAGAGGTGCGGCCCATCGATACAAGAATGCGGGACAGGTTGCACAGGGCGCTGGCCTCGCCGGGTTGGTTGCCATCGGCGCGGAAGGCCGTGATGGCTTGCTGGAGGTAGATTTCGCCGTCAGCGTGCTGACTCCGGTAGATGGCGATGATGCCCCGCTCGTTCGGTGCGTTTCCGCTCGTCCAGGGGTCTCCGGACTCCCGGCCGAGTTGAGCGGCGTATTCGGCCTCTGCCGCTGCTCTGTCGAAGTGGCCGGCGTTGCTGAGGACTTGCGTGAGCGTGACCCGAGCCCGCCCCTCCGCATGTGCGTCCTCCACGGCCTTCGCCGCGTCCCGCGCGGCTGACGTAGCCAGTTCGTACCGCAACGAACTCGCCCCCGACTCCGCCAAGTCCTTCGAGGCCAGCAGCAGGTCAACCGCCCGGCGCAGTGTCTCCGCGCCCAGGGACTGCTGTACACAAGCCAAAATGCAAGCCGCCTCCGAGTGCAGCCAGTCCAGGGCCTTGCCGTCGTCGGTGAAATCCTGGCCCGCGTGCTCCGTGACCTCCAGGTGATCCACAGTCCGATCCCCAGGCCGCTCAATGGCATAAACCTGCGCCGCAGAAGCCAAGTAGAAGTCCAGCAACCGCGACATCGCCGCCCCCCGCTCACTCGGCGGCGACTCGTCCCGCTCGGCGCACGCACGCGCGTAGAGGCGGACCAGGTCGTGGTAGCGGTAGCGGCCCGGAGCTGCCGACTCCACCAAGGACGTGTCCACCAGGGCCTCCAGGAGGTCCTCCGTGGCTTCGAGGGGGAGGTCCAGGATCGCTGCGGCTGCTGCCAGGGAGAGGTCGGGGCCGTCTGCCAGGCCCAGTAGGCGGAATGCCCTCGCCTGCGCCGGCTCCAGTTGCCCGTAGCCCAGTTCGAACGTGGCCTTGACCGCGAGGTCGCCCGCCTGGAGTTCGTCGAGGCGGCGCCGCTCGTCGGCCAGCTTCGCCGCCAGCGTCGAGACCGTCCACGTACGGCGGGCCGCCAGGCGCGAGGCCGCGATACGGATCGCCAGGGGCAGGAAGCCGCACGCCGCCACCACGTCCAGCGCGGCCTTGCGCTCCGACTGGACCCGCTCATCGCCGACGATGCGGGTGAAGAGGAGGAGTGCTTCTTCCGGGGACATCACGTCCAGGTCCACCAGATGCGCGCCCGCCAGGTCCACCATCCGTACCCGGCTCGTCACCAGGGCCGCGCAGCCCTCCATGCCCGGAAGGAGCGGCCTCACCTGGGCCGCGTCGCGGGCATTGTCCAGGACGACGAGGACTCGGCGGCCGTCGAGTACCGAGCGGTAGAGCGCTGCTCTCTCCTCCAGCGAGTCCGGGATCGCCGAGTCCGCCGTGCCCAGGGCGCGCAGGAACGCGCCAAGGACCGTCTCCGGTTCCGCCGCCCTTGATCCGGCGCCTTGGAGGTCCACGTACAGCTGGCCGTCAGGGAAGTGGGAGCGGGCGTCGTGCGCGACGTGTACGGCAAGCGTCGTCTTGCCCACGCCGCCGATCCCCGCCAGGGCGGAGACCGCCATGACCCGGCCCTCGGCGGCGGAGAGGATGTCGCTCAGCTCGTCCACGAATGATTTGCGGCCCGTGAAGTCCGGGACGGTGGCGGGGAGTTGGGCCGGGCGGACCGACTTCGCCGCGGGCTCGGGTGACTGCGCCGGGGGCTCCGCCAGCGTGGGGTCCGCCTGGAGGATTCGCTGCTGGAGTTCCTTCAGGCCCGGGCGCGGGTCCACGCCGAGTTCGTCGTCGAGGAGGCGGCGCGTGTCCGCGTAGACCGCGAGGGCCTCCGCCTGGCGTCCGCTGCGGTACAGCGCCAGCATCAGGAGCTCGCGCAGGCGTTCGCGCAGGGGGTGGGCCGCCGTCAGGGCCGTCAGTTCCGAGACCGCCTCCGCGTGGCAGCCCTGCTCCAGGTCCATGTCCAGGCGCGATTCGAGCAGCTGGAGGCGCCACTCCTCCAGGCGCGTGCGCTGCGTGTCCGCGTACGGTCCCGGGACGTTGGCGAGGGGCTCCCCGTCCCACAGGCCGAGCGCCTTGTTGACCAGCGAGCGCGCCTGGCACAGTTCGCCGACCCCGCGGGCCTTCTCCGCCTCGGCCCACAGGTCCTCCGCGAGCGCGAGGTCCAGGGCGCCGTCGGCCACCGCGATCGCGTACCCGCCCGCCTCGCTGACCAGGACCCCGGCGGGGAGCACCTTGCGCAGCCGGGAGGCGTACGTACGGACCGCCGCCAGCGCCTGCGAGGGCGGTTCATCGCCCCAGAGTGCGTCGATCAGTTCCGAGGCCGTCGCCGTGCGGCCGTCCCGCAGCAGGAGCGCCGCGAGCAGGGCGCGCTGCTGCGGAGAGCCCATCGAGAGCTGCTCGGCGCCGTGCCACGCGCGTACGGGCCCGAGCACGCTGAAGTGCGGTCTCGGTTCCTCGGGGGCGTTCCCCGGGGCCGGACGCCGCTGGTCCGGTACTCGCGGTACAACGTCCATCGCTCCCCCTGCTGCCCTGCCGTGCCCGGCCGTGACCGTGCCTGGTCGTGCGCCGCGGGGCTGCCCTTCCCGCGGTTGCCGTTCCTATACCTGGTTCCGTTCTTTACCCGGGACCGTTTCTTACCGGGTCCCGTTTCTTACTCGGTTGCGTTCGTTACTCGGTTCCGTTGCTTACCCGGGACCGTTCGTGACCAGGTTCCGTTCGTGACCGGGTTCCATTCGTAACCCGGTTCCGTTCTTTACCCGGTTCTTGCTCCCCGCCAGTTTGCCTTGTTCATGGCGGATGCGTCAGCTGTGCGAGACGGCTCTCACAGGGTCCACGCACCTGCGACTCGGCGGGTCCACGCGCACATGGCCCGGGACAGCCCGCGTACCGATGGCCGCCAAGGAGCTGACGGGTCGTCAGATGGGCGCTACCGTGGACGACATGGAGACCACGGAGACCTTGCCGACGTTCCCGAGGATCATCTCGGTGGACGACCACACCGTTGAGCCCGCGAATGTCTGGCGGGACCGGCTCCCGTCGAAGTACCACGACAGCGGGCCACGTGTCGTCCGCGCCCCCCTGAAGGAAATGACCTTTATGGGCGGGAAGTTCGCACCCGTGATGGGGGCGAAGGGGGACGAGGGCCCCATAGGCGACTGGTGGGTCTACGAAGACCTGCACCGGCCCCTCACCCGCCTCGACACCGCAGTCGGCTACGACCGGGACGAGATCAAGCTCGAAGTCATCACGTACGAGCAGATGCGCCCGGGATCCTTCAGCGTGCCCGACCGCCTCGCCGACATGGACGTCAACCACGTCCAGTCCGCCCTCTGCTTCCCCACCTTCCCCCGCTTCTGCGGGCAGACGTTCACCGAGGCCAAGGATCGCGAGCTCGGTCTGCTCGGCGTGCGCGCCTACAACGACTGGATGGTGGAGGAGTGGTGCGGGCCCGAGGCGCGGGGCCGGCTGATCCCCCTCACCCTCATTCCGCTCTGGGACGCCGAGCTCGCCGCCGCCGAGGTCCGCCGCAACGCGGCCCGCGGCGTACGCGCGGTCGCCTTCTCCGAGATACCGCCCCACCTGGGCCTCCCGTCCATCCACACCGACGAGTGGGACCCCTTCCTGCGGGCCTGCGACGAGACCGGCACGGTCATCGCCATGCACATCGGGTCGAGCAGCAAGATGCCGAGTACGTCCGCGGACGCGCCGCCCGCCGTGGGGTCCACCATCACCTTCGCGAACTGCTGCTTCTCGATGGTCGACTGGCTGATGAGCGGGAAGTTCGAGCGCTTCCCCAACTTGAAGATCATGTACGCGGAGGGGCAGATCGGCTGGATCCCGTACATCCTGGAGCGCGCCGACGTCGTCTGGGAGGAGAACCGCGGCTGGGGCGGGGTCGCCGACAAGGTGCACCGGCCGCCGTCCGAGCTCTTCACCGAGCACGTGTACGGCTGCTTCTTCGACGACGCCTTCGGGCTGAAGAACCTCGACGCGATCGGGGTCGGCAACGTGTTGTACGAGACCGACTATCCGCACTCCGATTCGACCTGGCCGAAGTCCCGCGAGGTGGGGGAGGAGCAGATGGGGCACCTCGCGCCGGATGTCGTGGACCGGATCGTGCGAGGGAACGCGATCGAGCTGCTCGGACTGACCGATGACGGGCTGTGGGCGGGGCCCGGAGCGTAGGAGCGGGAGCGGGGTACCCCCGGCAGTCCGCCCCCACCCCTTGCCTGACGGTGCGTCAGCTACGACGATGAGTGCCGTCGCCGTACATGACGTACCGTCAGATCAAGGTGAGGGGTCGGTTACCCATGACTGCCAACGCGTTGGCGCACATCTTCCCGCAAGGGCGACTCGTGTACGGGATGCAGCTCCCGATCCAGTCGCAGAGCGTCATCTACGCGGAGGCGTGGGAGGCGGACGCCACCGTCGACGACCTCGCCGAGATCGCCCGCACCGCCGACCGCGGCGGCTTCGCGTACATCGCGAGCTGCGACCACGTGGCCATTCCGCGGCGGCTCGCGGACTCCATGAGCACGGTCTGGTACGACCCCGTGGCGACGCTTTCCTTCCTCGCCGGGATCACCGGGAACGTACGGCTGATGAGTCATGTCGCCGTGGTCGGGCTCCGGCATCCGCTCGTCACCGCCAAGCAGTACGCCACCCTGGACCGGCTCAGCGGCGGGCGGCTGATCCTGGGGGTGGGGGCCGGTCACGTACAGGAGGAGTTCGAGGCGGTGGGGGCCGACTTCGAGCGGCGCGGGCCCGTCCTCGACGAGACCGTCGACGCGCTGAAGGCCGCCCTCGGCCCTGACGAGTATCCCGAACACCACGGCGAGCGCTACGACTTCAGCGGCCTCGGGCAGCAGCCCCGTCCCGCGCAGCCCCGTGTGCCCATCTGGGTCGGCGGCTCCTCGCCCGCCGCCGTACGCAGGGCCGCCGTCCGCGGTGACGGGTGGCTGCCGCAGGGGGATCCGCGCGACAAGCTGCCCGCGCAGATCGAGAAGCTGAAGCGGCTGAGGGAGGAAGCGGGGGTCCAAGAGCCGATCGTCGTGGGGGCGATCGCCGAGCCCCTCTATGTGGGCGAGCCCTCGTGGTCCGTGGGGCGGCGCACGCTGAGCGGTAAGCCGGACGCGCTCGCGGAGTCGCTGCGGGCGTACGGGGCGATGGGCGTGCAGCAGATCCAGGTGCGGTTCCGCAGCCGTACCCGCGGCGAACTCACCGACCAGATGGCGGCGTTCGCCGCCGAGGTCGCGCCGCATCTCAACTGACGGCCCGTACTTCTACCAGCAATCCGCACCGCAATCGAAGGCTCGACTGAGGAGACTCGTATGGGCAAGCTGGACGGCCGCGTCATCATCGTCACGGGTGCGGCGCGTGGGCAGGGCGAGCAGGAGGCGCGGCTCTTCGCCGCCGAAGGGGCGAAAGTCGTCATCGGCGACGTGCTCGACGACCAGGGCGAGGCGCTCGCCAAGGAGCTCGGCGAGGACGCGGCCAAGTACGTCCACCTCGACGTCAGCCAGGAAGCCGACTGGACCGCGGCCGTCGCCGCCGCCAAGGACGCCTTCGGGAAGATCGACGGGCTGGTCAACAACGCGGGGATCCTGCGCTTCAACGAACTGGTCAGCACCCCGCTCGAAGAGTTCCAGCAGGTCATCCAGGTCAACCAGATCGGCTGCTTCCTCGGCATCCGCACCGTCGCGCCCGAGATCGAGGCGGCCGGCGGCGGGACCATCGTGAACACCGCCTCGTACACGGCGATGACGGGCATGGCGTACGTCGGCGCGTATGCCGCGACCAAGCACGCCATCCTCGGCCTCACCCGCGTCGCCGCGATGGAGCTCGCCGCCAAGAACATCCGCGTCAACGCCGTCTGCCCGGGCGCCGTCGACACCCCGATGACCAACCCCGCCCAGCTCGACCCCGACGCCGATCCGACCGAGGCGCGGGAGGCCGTCGCCGAGCTCTACAAGAAGCTCGTGCCCCTTGGACGGATAGGGAAGCCGGAGGAGGTCGCCGCCCTCGCGCTCTTCCTCACCGGCGGCGACTCGGCGTACATCACGGGGCAGCCGTTCGTCATCGACGGGGGGTGGCTCGCGGGGGTCAGCATTGTCTGACGCTCGGCGGCTGACGGTACGTCAGTAACAGCGCGCCCAGGTATTGACGGTCCTCGCGACCGGTGGAACAGTCGACCACATCAAGATCTGACGGTTCGTCAGAAACTCACGAGGATGGTGAACCTCCTTGGAATTCGGTCTCTTTGTACAGGGATACGTGCCCGCCAAGCGGGCCAAGGTCGACCCCGAAG
Source organism: Streptomyces sp. NPDC048436 (assembly GCF_043200355.1). NCBI lineage: Bacteria > Bacillati > Actinomycetota > Actinomycetes > Kitasatosporales > Streptomycetaceae > Streptomyces > Streptomyces sp. NPDC048436. The sequence continues at coordinate 347,119 of NZ_JBICXP010000007.1, read as the reverse complement.
CAGAGCACAAGGCGCTCATCGAGGAGACCGAGTACGTCATCCAGGCGGACAAGTCCGGCTTCAAGTACGCCTGGGCATCCGAGCACCACTTCCTGGAGGAGTACTCACACCTCTCCGCCAACGACGTCTTCCTCGGCTATCTCGCCCACGCGACCGACCGCATCCACCTGGGCTCGGGCATCTTCAACCCGCTCGCGCCCGTCAACCACCCGGTGAAAGTCGCGGAGAAGGTCGCCATGCTCGACCACCTCTCCGAGGGGCGCTTCGAGTTCGGGTCGGGGCGCGGCGCCGGATCGCACGAGATCCTCGGCTTCATGCCGGGCATCACCGACATGAACCACACCAAGGAGATATGGGAAGAGACCATCTCCGAGTTCCCCAAGATGTGGCTCCAGGACGAGTACGTCGGCTTCCAGGGCAAACACTGGTCCCTGCCGCCCCGCAAGATCCTGCCCAAGCCGTACGGGAAGTCGCACCCGGCCATGTGGTACGCCGCCGGGTCCCCGTCCTCGTACGCGATGGCCGGAAAGAAGGGGCTCGGGGTACTGGGCTTCAGCGTGCAGAAGGTCTCCGACATGGAGTGGGTCGTCGAGTCGTACAAGACGGCCGTGAAGGAGGCGGAGCCGATCGGCGCCTTCGTCAACGACAACGTCATGGTGACGTCCACGGCGATCTGCGCCGAGACGCACAAGAAGGCCGTGGAGATCGCGGTCGGCGGCGGGCTCAATTACCTGCAGTCGTTGCTTTTCAGGTACCACGACACCTTCCCGCGGCCCGAGGGCATCCCCCAGTGGCCCGAGCTGCTGCCCGAGTACAGCGAGGAGATCATCGAGCTGCTCATCGCCGAGGAGCTGATGATCTGCGGGGACCCGGACGAGGTGCTCACGCAGTGCAAGCGGTGGGAGCAGGCCGGGGCCGATCAGCTGTCCTTCGGGCTGCCGATCGGGATCTCGCCCGAGGACACGAAGAACACGATCAAGCTGATCGGTGAGCATGTGATTCCGAAGATCGATACGGATCCCGTTCATCGGACCACGCGTATGCGGGGTGCGTCCGCCTCCGGCGGTTGAGCCCGGCCTTGACTGCCCCGGCTTCCTCTTCCCGGACGGAAGTCGGGGTTCCCCTCTTCGCCCTTCGGGCGTGTCCTCAAGCGCCGGACGGGCTTCTCCCGCCCGCCCACCCGTTCTGGACGGGTCGAATCCGCACCGTAAAAACACCTTCAAGGGGGACGACCTCGCCATGCTCGACCACCTCATCAAGGGCGCGACCGTAGTCGACGGCACCGGCGCCCCCGCGTACATCGCCGACGTAGGCATCCGCGACGGCCGCATCGCCCTCATAGCCGAGCCAGGGACCACACCCGAGGACGCCCGCACCAGCGAAGACGCCCACGGCCGCATCCTCGCTCCCGGCTTCGTCGACCCCCACACGCACTACGACGCCCAGCTCTTCTGGGACCCTTACGCCACGCCCTCCCTGAACCACGGCGTCACCACCGTCGCGGGCGGCAACTGCGGGTTCACGCTCGCCCCGCTGCATCCGGACCGGCCCGAGGACGCCGACTACACGCGGCGGATGATGTCCAAGGTCGAGGGCATGTCTCTGGTGGCCCTCGAAGAGGGTGCGCCCTGGTCGTGGAGTTCGTTCGGGGAGTATCTCGATGCCCTCGACGGGCGCGTCGCCGTCAACGCGGGGTTCATGGTGGGGCATTGCGCGCTGCGCCGGTACGTCATGGGCGCGGACGCGGTCGGCGGGCAGCCGACCCCCGAGCAACTGGAGGAAATGCTGCGGCTCTTCCATGACGCCATGGACGCCGGAGCCTGGGGGCTCTCCACCACGCAGTCCTCCACGCACTCGGACGGCGACGGGCAGCCGGTGGCCTCGCGGCACGCGAAGCCCGAGGAGCTGCTTGCTCTCAGCAGGGCCGTCGCCGAGCACGAGGGCACGCAGCTCGAAGCCATCGTCGCCGGGTGCCTCGACCAGTTCAGCGACGACGAGATCGATCTGTTCGTCGAGATGAGCGCCGCCGCCGGACGGCCCCTCAACTGGAACGTCCTCACCATCGACGCCGCCGTGCCCGAGCGCGTCCCGCGCCAGCTGATCGCCAGTGAGCGCGCCCGTAGGTCCGGCGGCCGGATCGTCGCCCTGACCATGCCGATCCTCACCCCCATGAACATGTCCCTCGGCACCTTCTGCGCCCTGAACCTGATCCCCGGCTGGGGAGACGTCCTCGGCCTCCCCGTCCCGGAGCGCATCGCCAAGCTGCGCGACCCGGCCACCAGGGGCGAGATGCTGCGGCGCGCCGACAGCAAGGAAGCCGGGGTCTTCAGGCGGCTCGCGCACTTCGACCGCTACGTCATCGGGGACACGTACTCCAAGGAGAACGAAGGCCTCACCGGACGCGTCGTGCGGGACATCGCCGCCGAGCGCGGCCAGGAGGCCTTCGAGTGCCTCGTCGAGATCTGCGCCAACGACGACCTTCGTACGGTCCTGTGGCCCATGCCCTCCGACAACGACCCCGACTCGTGGGCCCTGCGCCAGCAGACCTGGCAGCACGAGGACGTCATGCTCGGCGGCTCCGACGCGGGCGCCCACCTGGACCGGATGTGCGGCGCCCCCTACACGACCCGGTTCATCGGGGACTGCCTGCGAGGCCGCAAACTGGTCGGCCTCGAAGAGGCGGTGAAGATGCTCACCGACGATCCCGCGCAGCTCTTCGGGCTGCGGGAGCGGGGCCGTATCGAGGAGGGCTTCCACGCCGACCTCGTCCTCTTCGACCCCGAACGCGTCGACGCGGGCAAGGCCACGCTCGTCCACGACCTGCCGGGCGACAGCCCGCGCCTGGACTCCAAGGCGATCGGCATCAACGCCGTGTGGGTCAACGGCGTCGAGGCGATCCGCGAGGACCAGGTGACGGGCGCGACACCCGGCACGGTCCTGCGGTCGGGCCGGGACACCAGGACGGTGAGCACCAAGTGAGCGCCGAACTCCCGCAGGAACAGCGGCTGTTCATCGGCGGCGAGTGGGTGGAGCCGTCCGGCGGCTACTACGAGGTGATCAACCCGGCCACGGAGGACGTGGTCGGCCTCGCCCCCGAGGCGAGCCGCGAGCAGGTGCACCAGGCGGCCACCGCCGCCCGCGAGGCCTTCGCCACCTGGTCGCGTACGACTCCCGATGAGCGGGCCGCGATCCTGGACCGCGCCGCCTCGATCATGCAGCGCGACTTCGCCTCGTACGCGGAACTTGCCCAGGCCGAGAGCGGCGCGACGACCGGCACGGCGCGCGGGATGCAGGTCGCGGTGTCGGTGGCGCGCTTCAGGCGGTACGCGAAGGGGGCCCTGGAACCGGTCGAGACCGGGCTTCCGCCGCAGATCAACGAGGCGGGGCCGATGGGGAAGGCAGGCGTCATGGGCGCCCTCGCCGTGCGTCAGCCCGTGGGTGTCGTCACCTGCATCACCTCGTACAACAACCCCTGGGCCAACCCCGCGGGCAAAGTGGCACCCGCCCTGGCCATGGGCAACACCGTCGTCGTGAAGCCCGCGCCGCAGGACCCCCTGTCGGTGTACCGGATGGCGGCGGCCCTTGAGGAGGCCGGGGCGCCGGCCGGTGTGGTGAACGTGGTGAGCGGCGCACGCCCGGAAGTGGGCGAGGCCGCCGTGGACTCGCCGGACGTCGACATGGTGAGCTTCACCGGCTCGACGTCGGTGGGGCAGCGGATCGCCGAGGTGTGCGGCCGCGACATGAAGCGGCAGCTGATGGAGCTGGGCGGCAAGGGCGCGGCGCTCGTCTTCGAGGACGCGGACCTGGACTCGGCGGTGGCGGGGATCGGCACGACGTACGCCTTCTACAGCGGACAGATCTGCACGGCCCCGACCCGGGTCATCGCGCACCGGGCGATCTACGACGACCTGATCGAGAAGCTGACCGGCTACATCGGCTTCATGAAGGTCGGCGACCCGCGGGCGCAGGGCACGATCGTCGGCCCGGTGATCTCGGCGGCGCACCGGGACCGCGTCGAGTCGTACGTGGAGCTTGGGCGGAAGGAGGGCGCACGGGTCGTCGCGGGCGGCGAGCGCCCGGCGGGACCGGGCCTCGACCGCGGCTTCTACGTCGCCCCGACGCTGCTCGCGGACTGCACGAACGACATGCGGGTGGTCCGGGAGGAGATCTTCGGCCCGGTCGTGGTGGTGGTCCCCTTCGACGACGAGGAAGAGGGCATCGCGCTCGCCAACGACAGCGACTACGGCCTCCTCGACTACGTCTGGTCGGGCGACGTGGCCCGCGCCTTCCGGGTCGCGCGGCGGCTGCGGGCCGGCGGGGTCGGCGTGAACACGATCGGCCGGAACATGGAGGCGCCGTTCGGGGGGTTCAAGAGGAGCGGGGTGGGCCGGGACGTGGGGTCGTACGCGCTGCACGCGTACAGCGAGGTGCAGTCGATCGTGTGGCCGGGGTAGGCGGGGTAGGCGGGCACAGCTGTCCGATATGTGGACGGTGAGAAGCGGCGCGGGAAACTTTTGAAACGGGCAAAACGGACAGTGCTGCGGTTCCCGCATACCGGACAGTCTGGCATTTGCCTGAGAATGAATAAGCGTTTCTCGGAACCACTCACTCAATCAATGGCGGTTGCCCCAATTCATCCATCGATTGCAACCCAAGAGAACCGGATCTCTATCTTCCGTATGTGGAAACCGCAGGACTTAACGTCCTGTTCATGAGTCAGTTGGACGTACGGCCCCAGGCCGGAGACACGGTAAGCGGCGCCCCCGACGGGGGCGTACGCGCCAAAGGCCTCGGCGGGAACTCCGTCGGCCTCATGGGCAGCGCCGTCATCGGCATCTCCACCGTCGCCCCCGTCTACTGCCTGACGTCGACCCTCGGCTCCACAGCCGGCGAGGTCGGCCTGGCCATGCCCGCGGTGTTCCTCGCGGGCTTCCTGCCGATGCTCCTGGTGGCCTTCGCCTACCGCGAGCTCAACAAGGCCATGCCGGACTGCGGTACGTCGTTCACCTGGACCGTGAAGGCCTTCGGCCCGCGGATCGGCTGGATGTGCGGCTGGGGCCTTGTCATCGCCACGATCATCGTCCTGTCGAACCTCGCGGGCGTGGCGACCTCGTACTTCTGGCTCCTGGCCGGCGAGATCACGGGCAGCGAGTCGACAGCGGCCCTGGACGACAACAAGGCCGTCCACATCCTCACGTGCCTCGCCCTGATCGCCGCGGCGACGGCGATCAGTTACCGGGGGATGACGGCTACCAAGGGGGTGCAGTACGCCCTGGTGGGGCTCCAGCTTGTCGTGCTCGCGATCTTCGTGGTGATGGCCTTCCAGAAGGCGGGCACCGCGGACTTCCCCATGTCGGCGGAGTTCTCGTGGTCGTGGCTCAACCCGTTCGCCGTGAAGTCGTTCTCCGCGTTCACCGCGGGCCTCTCGCTCGCGATCTTCGTCTACTGGGGCTGGGACGCGTGCCTGGCCGCCAACGAGGAGACGACCGGCAGCGACAAGACTCCCGGCCGCGCCGCGCTCGTCGCGATGGTCGTCCTCGTCGGCTCCTACCTCGCGACCGCCATCGCCGCGCAGATGGTCGTGGGCTCGGGCACGAAGGGCCTCGGCCTCGCCAACCCCGACACCTCCGACAACGTCTTCGCCGTCCTGGCGGGCCCGATCATGGGACCGACCCTCGGCATCCTGCTCTTCGTCGCCGTCCTCGCGTCGGCGGCGGCGAGCCTGCAGACGACGTTCATCCCGGTGGCCCGCACGGTCCTGGCCATGGCCACGTACGAGGCGCTCCCGAAGTCGTACGCACGCGTCCACCCGCGCTTCAGGACCCCGGGCCGCGCGACGGTCATGGCAGGCGTCGCGACCGCTGTCTTCTACACGGTCATGACGCTGGTCTCCGAGCACGTCCTGGTCGACACGATCTACGCGCTCGGCCTCATGATCTGCTTCTACTACGCACTGACGGCCTTCGCCTGCGTCTGGTACTTCCGCCGTGAACTCCTCGGCTCCGTACGGGACTTCGTGTTCAAGGGGCTGCTCCCGGCACTCGGCGGCGCCCTCCTGACCGGCGTCTTCACCAAGACCCTGACGGACATGTGGAACCCCGCCTACGGCAGCGGCTCCTCCGTCTTCGGCGTCGGCTCGGTCTTCGTGATCGGCGTGGGCCTGCTGCTCCTCGGCGTGGTGATCATGCTGGTGATGGGCCGCACGAGCCCGGCGTTCTTCCGGGGCGAGGTCCTGAAGCGGGACACTCCGGCGCTGGTCGTCGAGGACTGAGCCTCAGTCTTCAGTCCTGTCCTCAGTCCAGGAGTCGCAGGAGCGACGTCTTCAGGCCCGCGACGAAAGCATCGCGGACCCCAGCGCCCACCAGGTCAAGGGACAAGTACGGGTTGAGGTCCTCCAGCTCCACCAGGAGCAGCTCCCCCGAAGGGGCCCGGCAGGCGTCCACGCGTTGGATGCCGTGGTCGATCGTGTTCCAGTCGATGAACCGCTGGGCGAAGGCCAGGTCCGCCGCCGTGGGGGCGTAGGGCTCCAGGGCCCAGCGGCGGTCGGGGTGGGGGGTGTGCAGGGCGTACTGGAACGTGTCGTCGATGAAGTAGAACGACACCTCGTACGTGAAGTCGACGCGGGGTTGGATGAGGAGCGAGCCGTCGGCGTGGTGGCCGCGGGTCTCCAGCTCGGTGCGGGTCAGGAATTCCAGGCCTATCGAGTCCGCGCCCTGCTTGGGCTTGATCACGTACTGGTCGTCGGCGCCGGTCGGCAGCCGGTCGATGTCCGCCAGGCTGTCGACCGTGGGGATCACCGGGTGGCCCGCCGCCGTCAGGTCGAGGAGGTACTGCTTGCCCGCCATGTCCGCGCTGCCCGTGAGCTGGTTGTGGACGCGGGCCCCCGTCGCGAGCGCGTGGGCGCGGAAGGCGTCGAAGGACGACTGGTAGTTGAGGACCGGGCCGCTGTTGCGGATCAGTACCGCGTCGAAGGCGTCCATCAGGCGTCGCGCATCCAGCGGGTGGCACAGGGCGATGTCGAAGTCCGTGCGCAGGCGGGCCGCCAGGGCGATGTCCTCGTCGCAGTAGCGGCGGCCCCGGGCCTCGTAGGCGAGGTCGGTGACCAGCAGGACGCGGGGCTTGGTGGACGAGGCGGACGAGGCGGACGAGGGCGATGGCATGGGGCGGCTCTCCTGGGGCGCTGGTGATCAGCCGACCCTATGCGTGGCCCCTCGCGAAGGCCGCCCCGCCCCAGGGGCGGCCCTCGCGGCGCGCTCTAGTTCCGGCCCAGGAACACCGGGTTCGTGAAGGCCGCCAGCGGGCCCGGGAGTCCGGGGGTGACCGGGGCGTGGCGGACCTCTGCCCTCACGTATGCCGCGTACGAAGCTGTGGTCTGCCACTGCGCCGTACCCGTCCCGGATTCCGGCAGTGCGGGGGCCGTGAACAGGACGCCCTGGTCCGTGACGAAGCGGACCGTGCAGCCCGGGGCGCCCGTGACGTCCAGGCGGACCGTCACCGGGGCGTCCCGCTCGACGTACAGGCGTTCGCCGATGCCTGCCTGCTTGCCCCGGCCGCCGGTGGCCGTGAATTTCAGGCTGACGTTCTTGGACTCCGCCACGTAGCTGTGGCCCGCGCGGATGCCCGCCTGGATGGCCTCGCGGGTCAGGTCGTCCGCGAGGACCACCGTCTGCGGGCTGCCGATCGGGTCGGGGTCGCGGTGGGCGTCGCTGTTGCCCATCGCGGGAATCCACGGCTTGCGGCCGCGGACCGCGGCGACCAGGGTGCTGTCCCAGTCGGCCAGGGAGATCTCGTCGTCCGGGGTGTACGGGCCGTTCCACACCTCCACCGCGTCCGCTTCCCCGAAGCCGAACTTCCAGTTGCAGCCGATGCAGGTGGCGTGCGGGTGGGCGGGCACGACGAGGCCGCCCGCGTCGCGGATCTCCCGGGCGTACTTGCCGAAGCGGTTGTCGCGGGCGCGGTACCGCCAGTCGATGAACGTTTCGGGGTCCGTGCCGAGGGCGACCACGTGGCCGTTGCGCGTGGTGACCTCCTCGCCCAGCATGATGAGGAGATCGTCGCCCGCCTCGCCGGCCCAATGGGCGTGCGCGGAGTGCGTGTTGTGCTCGGAGCTGTTGATGAAGTCGAGCCCCGCGGCGCGCGCGCCCGCCGCGATCTCGGCCAGGGTGCGCTTGCCGTCCGAGTACACGGAGTGCAGATGGCAGTCCCCCCGGTACCAGGCGCGGCCCCGCCCCTTCGCCCGCTCCGGCGGGTGGACCGGCCGGGGCGTCTTGCCGGGCGCCCCGTACTTGAGCGTGATCGTCACCTCGTACGGCAGGCCCTGCGGGGCCACGCTGTAGGGGCCGAGCGCGATGTGCCAGGTGCCCGCCCTGACCGGGCCCGGAATGTAGCCGGGTGTCGCCTCGTCGGCGCGGATGAAGAACTCCGTGCGGGCGCCGCCCGACCAGCCCCTGAAGCCCTTGCCGCCGAGGGCGGTGCCACGCTGGTCGAAGACGCCGATGTCGAGCGCGTTGCCCTGCGTGCCGGCCGGGACGCTCACCTTCTCGTAGGTGTACGAGACGTGGATCTCCCGTACGCCGTCCGGGACTTCGACCGGCAGGTACACGTAGTCGGGTGACCCGGTGGGCAGCGTTCCGCGCACCACCTTGGTCTGGTCGCCACTGCCGGAATCGCGCCCTGCGGCGCTCGCGAAGCTCACGCTGTTCAACGTAAGCGCGGCGGCGGCTCCCGTCACGAGCAGACCGCGCCGGTTCAGGGATGTGTCCGCGGATCTGGCCGGGCGGTGTTCGTCCTCGCACATGTGTCGGCTCCCCAGGGTGTCGGAAGGGACTGCAGGGCCACCCTGGTATTGAGTCGTGAACTGCCGCGCAAGGGAAGGCAATTGACAGAGTTACACACGGTGTCGTTCAGCCACCCGCTACAGGCCTCGCGCCCGCGGCCCGAAGCAGGGCCGCCGTCTCCTCGTGCCCGCCCTGCAGCGCCCAGTTCAACGGGGTGCTGCCCGTGCCGTGGTCCTCGCGCAGGTTGGGGTCCGCGCCGTGGGCGAGGAGTTGGCGCACCGCTTCGGTGTGGCCCCAGCAGGCCGCCCCGCACAGCGGCGTGCCCTGGGCGCCGTGGCCGCTCTCCGCGTCGGGGTCGGCGCCTGCCTCCAGGAGCGCCCTGACGATGGACACGGTGCCGTGGACGGAAGCGCCGTACAGCGGTGTCGTGCCGTCAGGGTCGGGCGCCTTCGGGTCCGCGCCCGCTCGCAGCAGCGCCTTCGCCTGACGGGTGAAGCCCAGCTCCGCGGCCAGGACCAGCTGTTGTGTCTGTCTCTTGCGTCGTCTTCTGCTCATCGGGCGCCAGGGTAGTTCGGGAGGAGACCGGAGTGGTCGGATTTATCGCTCCCCCACGCGGCGGAGGCGCGGCGCCCCGGATCGGCCCGTACGTCGATGCGGCACCCCGCGCCCGCGGTCAGCATGACTCCCATGCTGAAGATGAGCGCACTCCCCGACGTCCCCCGGTGGGCCGTGATCGCCGCCCACGCCGTACCGCTGGCCACGCTCCCCTCCGGCCTGTGGCGCATCGCCCTGGTCGTCGGGCTTCCGGTGGCGGACGTGCCCGTCCGGGGCTGGGGCGAGACGCTCTACGTCCTGGGTCTCAGCGTCGTATCCGAGTGCCTCGCCCTGCTGACGCTCGGCCTGGTGCGGGGGTGGGGCGAGGTCGTGCCGGGGTGGGTACCGCTGCTCGGCGGGCGCGGGGTGCGGCCGCTCGCCGCGGTGGTTCCGGCGCTGCTCGGGGCCGCCGGGCTCCTCTTGATCACTGGCTGGTTCGTCTACGCCCAGTACGCGGACCTCGGCCCCGGAGTCACGCACAGCGCCGTCCGGGAGGCGGTACTCGTGGCCTGTTACGTGCCGCTCCTCCTGTGGGCGCCGCTGCTGGTCGCGGTGACGGTCGCGTACTACCGGCGGCGGACGGGAAGGACGGGACGTACGGGACGTACCGGATCGGCATGGACTCCTGCGCCGCTGACGGCTAGTAAGTGAGCCCCGCCCGCGTACGACGCGACAGGACTCAACCGGAGGCCGTTCCATGCGAGTTGCCGCCACCCTCTATCTCACCGACCGGACCATCACGCCCATCCGCCTCGCCCAGGAGCTGGAGCGGCGCGGTTTCGCGGGGCTCTATCTCCCCGAGCACTCCCACATCCCCGTCTCCCGCGAAACCCCCTATCCGGGCGGTGAACTCCCGCCCGAGTGCGCCCGCATGCTCAACCCCTTCGTCGCCCTCGCCCAGGCCGCCGCCGTCACCGAGCGGCTCGGACTCGGCACGAACATCACGCTCGTCGGGCAGCACGACCCCATCGACCTCGCCAAGCAGATCGCGACCCTCGACCATCTCTCGGGCGGCCGTCTCACCCTCGGTATCGGCTACGGCTGGAACAAGGAGGAGGCCGCCGACCACGGCGTCGAATGGCGCACGCGGCGCGCGCTTGTGCGGGACCGGATGGCGGTCATGCGGGCCTTGTGGGCCGAGCAACCGACCGCGTACGAGGGTGAGTTCGGGAGCGTCCGCGCCAGTGACGTCCACCCGAAGCCGGTGCGCGCGCCCCGGCCACGCGAGCAAGGCCCCCTGCACGGCCCCCGCACCCTCATCGGCGGAGCCGCAGGACCCAAGCTCTTCGCGCACATCGCGGAGTACGCCGACGGATGGCTGCCCATCGGCGGCAGCGGTCTTCGCGATTCCCTCCCCGCACTCCGCACCGCATGGGCCGACGCGGGCCGGGACCCCGCGGGGCCGTACGTGGCGCTCTCCGCCGTGGAGCCGGCCGAGGGCAAGCTCGCCCACTACGCGGAACTCGGCGTGGACGAGGTCATCGTGCAGATCCCGGCACGCGGGGAGGCGGAGGTGCTGCGCGTCCTCGACGGATTCCAGCGATACGTGCACCTCACACCCGCCCCCGGTAACCCGCACTGACCTGTAGCTGTTTCTGTCGGCGCTCGCTCGTATGCTCGGAGTCATGACCAACAGCGCGCCGCAGGACTCAGCACCCCAGGGGCCGGCCCAAGCGCCCGCAAGGCCCACCGCCAACGCCATGCGGCGCGCGCTCAAACGCGCCAGGGACGGGGTCGCGCTCGACACCGCCGAGGCTGCCGTGCTGCTCCAGGCGCGCGGCGACGACCTCAAGGACGTCGCCGCGTCGGCCGCGCGGGTGCGTGACGCGGGGCTCGCGGCGGCGGGGCGGCCCGGGGTCATCACGTACTCGAAGAAGGTCTTCATCCCGCTGACGCGGCTGTGCCGTGACAAGTGCCACTACTGCACCTTCGTGACCGTCCCCGGCAAGCTGCGGCGCGAGGGCCACGGCATGTTCCTCTCGCCGGACGAGGTCATCGACATCGCGCGGCGGGGCGCCGAAATGGGCTGCAAGGAAGCCCTGTTCACGCTCGGCGACCGGCCCGAGGACCGCTGGCCCGAGGCCCGCGAGTGGCTGGAGGCGGAGGGCTACGACGACACCCTCGCCTACGTCCGCGCGATGGCGATCCGCGTCCTGGAGGAGACGGGCCTGCTCCCGCACCTCAACCCGGGCGTCATGACCTGGACCGACCTCCAGCGCCTCAAGCCCGTCGCGCCGTCCATGGGCATGATGCTGGAGACGACGGCGACACGGCTGTGGAGCGAGCCGGGCGGCCCGCACCACGGCTCGCCCGACAAGGAGCCCGCCGTCCGGCTGCGGGTCCTTGAGGACGCGGGCCGCTCGAACGTCCCCTTCACCACCGGCGTCCTCATCGGGATCGGCGAGACGTACGAGGAGCGGGCGGACGCCCTCTTCCGCCTCCGCTCGACCCAGCGTTCGTACCACGGCATCCAGGAAGTCATCGTCCAGAACTTCCGCGCCAAGCCGGACACGGCGATGCGCGGCATGCCGGACGCCGAGCTGGAGGAGCTCGCCGCGTGCATCGCGGTGGCCCGGCACATCCTCGGCCCCAGCGCCCGCATCCAGGCCCCGCCGAACCTGGTGGACGCCGAGTACGCCCTCCTGATCGGCGCCGGCATCGACGACTGGGGCGGCGTCTCACCCCTGACGCCCGACCACGTGAACCCCGAGCGCCCCTGGCCGCACATCGACGAGCTCGCCGAGAAGACCGCGGCCGCGGGCTTCACGCTGCGCGAACGGCTCACGATCTACCCCGAGTTCATCGAGCGCGGCGAGCCCTGGCTCGACCCGCGCCTCCTGCCGCACGTGCGCGCGCTCGTCGACCCCGAGACGGGCCTTGCGAACGAGGACGCCCGGCCGAGCGGGCTGCCCTGGCAGGAGCCCGACGAGGGGTACGTCGCCTCGTCCGGCCGGACCGACCTGCACCGCACGATCGACACCACCGGCCGCACATCGGACCGGCGTGACGACTTCGACGAGGTGTACGGCGACTGGGAGGCCCTGCGTGAGCAGGCCGCGCCCGGCATGGTCCCCTCCCGCATCGACGGCGACGTACGGGCGGCCCTGAAGACGGCCGCCGACGATCCGACGCGCCTGACGGACGCCGAAGCCCTGACGCTGCTGCACGCGGACGGCCCCGCGCTCGACGCGCTGTGCTCCGTCGCGGACGACCTGCGCAAGTCGGTGGTCGGCGACGACGTCACGTACATCGTCACGCGGAACATCAACTTCACGAACGTCTGCTACACCGGCTGCCGCTTCTGCGCCTTCGCCCAGCGCCGCACGGACGCCGACGCCTACACGCTCTCCCTGGACCAGGTCGCCGACCGGGCCGCGCAGGCCTGGGAGGTCGGCGCCACCGAGGTCTGCATGCAGGGCGGTATCCACCCGGACCTGCCCGGCAGCGCGTACTTCGACATCGCGCGGGCCGTGAAGGAGCGCGTGCCGGGCATGCACGTGCACGCCTTCTCGCCGATGGAGGTCGTGAACGGCGCGACGCGCACGGGACTTTCGATACGGGACTGGCTCAGCGCCGCGAAGGAAGCGGGCCTCGACTCGATCCCCGGCACGGCCGCGGAGATCCTCGACGACGAGGTGCGCTGGGTCCTGACCAAGGGCAAGCTGCCCACGGCCACCTGGATCGAGGTGGTGAAGACGGCCCACGAGCTGGGCATCCGCTCCTCGTCCACGATGATGTACGGGCATGTGGACCAGCCAAGGCACTGGCTCGGGCACTTCCGCACGCTCGCCGCGATGCAGCAGGACGCCCTGTCCAAGGGCGTGGAAGGCTTCACGGAGTTCGTCACGCTGCCCTTCATCCACACGAACGCGCCGGTCTATCTGGCGGGCATCGCGCGCCCGGGCCCGACCACCCGCGACAACCGCGCGGTGATGGCGATGGCGCGGCTGCTGCTCCACCCGTACATCCCGAACATCCAGACGAGCTGGGTGAAGCTGGGTACGGAGGGCGCGGCGGAGATGCTCAGGTCCGGCGCGAACGACCTGGGCGGCACGCTGATGGAGGAGACCATCTCCCGTATGGCGGGCTCCAGTTACGGCTCGTACCGCTCGGTCAAGGACCTGATCGCGATCGCGGAGGAGGCCGGGCGTCCGGCGAAGCCGCGTACGACGCTGTACGGCGAGGTGTCCCAGGAGCGCCAGGAGGCGGCCGCCGCGTCGGACGGCCACCTCCCGGAGTTGCTTCCGGTGCTGGAGTAAGTCGCACCGGGGGCGGGGTCAGGCGAGCTCGCCGCCGAACCGGGCGCCCGCCTCCGGGGTGCCGAGCGAGGACGGGCTGAACGACGTGATGCCGGTCGTCGTCAGGCCGGAGTTGGAGCCACGGAACAGCCAGGCGGCGCCGGAGTCCTTGGTCGTGCCGTCCTCCAGCGGGGCGCCCACGGTAAGGTCGGCGCGGCCGTCCTTGTTCACGTCGGAGAGCTTGACCTCGGTGCCGAAGTTGTCGCCGGACTCCGAAACGCCGGGGACGGCGGCCGTGGTCTGGTTGAAGGCCTGGGCGCCGGTGCCGGTCAGGCCGTTCGCGCCGCCCTTGAGGAGTACGACGGCGCCCGTGTCCCCGGCGGAGTCGACGTCTTCACCGGGCACGCCGACCGCGATGTCCGGGTAGCCGTCGCCGGTGACGTCGCCCGCGGAGAGCGAGTAGCCGAACTGGTCGCCCTTGTCGTTCAGGTCGGGGTCGCCCTGCTCGCCCACGCCGGGGACGCCTGCCGTGTCCTGAGTGATCTTCGCGGTGCGGGTGGAGAAGCCGGACGCGGAGCCGTAGACGACCCGGACGGCGCCCGCGTCGTAGACCTGCATCTCGGAGACCTCGTCGACCTCGCGGGCCACGAGGTCGCCGTAGCCGTCCTTGTCCACGTCGGCGATGACGCCGTTCGTCGTGAACTTCTTGGTCGGCGTCGACGTCTTGGCGAGGCCGTCCTTGCTGCCCTTCCACAGGCGCGAGGAGTGCTGCATCTCCTCCATGGCGTGGCCGGTCACGAGGTCGTCGGCGCCGTCACCGGTGACGTCGCCCACCATGAGGTCCTGGGGGCCGTCGTCGCCGTTCTCGACGGAAGAGGTGGAGGCGGGCTTCCCGTCACGGGTGAACGGGCCGTAGTTCACCGTGAGGGTGCTCTGCGAGTTGGCGACGAGGTCGGTCTTGCCGTCGCCGTTGAAGTCGCCGGCCTTCAGCTCGTTCACGTAGTCGCCCGACAGCTCGGTGCCCTGGGTCAGGCCGTTCGCGGAGCCCCAGATCACGACGTGCCTGGCGCCGTTGTTCACGGTGAGGTCGGTGTATCCGTCCCCGTCCAGGTCGGCCGCCTCGGTGCTCGCACCGAAGCTGCCGCCCTCCTCGGGGTCGCCGGGTACGCCGGCGGTGGTGCGGTCGATGCGCTTGGCGTGCGCGGTGTCGGCGCCCGACGCCGAGCCGTACACGATCGATACGTAGCCGGCGCCGGACGTGCCGTTCACGGCGCCGCGGTACGCGGAGACGGCGAGGTCGGCGTACCCGTCATGGTTGAAGTCGGTCACGGGCTTGGTCGCGGCGGCCGGAGCGGCGGCGGCGGAACCTGCCGTGGCCACGATGGCGAACGGGGTCGCGAGGGCGGTCACCGCGACGGCGGCTATGAGTGAGCGACGCACTTGTCCTCCTGTGGGGAAACTTCTGTGACACAAGGGAAGACAGGTGCCTGGGGCGAGTGGTTGTACACCACAGGTTCTTGTTACCGGGCCCGGACATTTACCTTCCGGTTTCGGCCGTACGGTTTCGGCCCGGCGGCCCGGGGCCGGTGGAACACTGTGCGCAGGGCAGGGCAGTCGGGTTCGCGGGGGAGGGTGGAGAGCCTGTGGTGGCATCGTCGGCCGGGTCGGATCAGCCGTCCATGCAGGAGCTGATACGTCGCCGAAGGCGGGCGGGTTTCGTCGGCCGCCGGGGTGAACTCGATGCGTTCCGAGCCAATTTCGACGTACCGCCGCACGACGACCGGCACCGCTTCCTGTTCCATGTGCACGGCATCGGAGGCGTCGGGAAGACGTCGCTGGTGAGGGAGTGGGAGCAGCTGGCGCGCGAGCGCGGCGCGTTGACGGCGTACGTGGATGAAGCAGTCGGCAGCGTGCCGGAGGCGATGGCGGCGATCAGCGCTCAATTCGCTCTGCAGGGACGCCGATGCAAGGACCTCAACCGGCTTCTGACGGCCCACCGCGAGCGTCGCCACGAAGCTGAATCGGCGTCCGCGGCGGCGATGTTCGACGCCGGGCGGGAACCTGGCCCGGCGACCCCGCCCGCTCCCTCCACCGGCAGCATGACGGCAGCCCGCGCGAGCCTGGTCGGACTCGGGCTTCTGCCCGGAGTGGGCGCCTTCGCGGGAGCGGTGGACCCGGCCCAACTCGCGCAGGGGGCTGACTGGTTGCGTGCCGGTCTGAGCGCTCGCCTCGGCAGCCAGGACGACGTCCAGCTCGTCCTGGCCCCGGAGCGGGTCCTCACGCCGGTTCTCCTGAACGAGCTGACCGAGGCGGCGAAGGGGGCACCGTGGATCGTCCTCTTCTTCGACACGTACGAGAGGACGGCGCCGTTCCTGGACAGCTGGCTGCACGAGGTGATGCTCACCGACCGGCACGGAGCGCTGCCCGCGAACGTGGTCGTGGTGACGGCGGGGCAGCAGGCCTTCGACACGGCCCGCTGGGGCGGCTACGGGGACTTCGTCATGGACGTCCCGCTGGGCCCCTTCACCGAGTTGGAGGCGCGGGGGCTGCTCGCCGGAAAGGGAGTGGTGGCGGAGCCGGTGGTGGAGGAGGTCCTGCGGCTCTCCGGCGGCCTGCCCGTCCTCGTCTCCACCCTCGCCGAGGGCAGGCCCGCCGCCCCGGACGACGTCGGCGACCCCAGCGCCACAGCGGTGGAGCGCTTCCTGAAGTGGGAGCGGGATCCCGTACGGCGGACCGTGGCGCTGGCGTGCGCGCTGCCGAGGCGGCTTGACGCGGACGTGTTCCGGACGGCGGTGGAGGGGATCTGCGCGGAGGCGGAGGTGCCGGGCCTCTTCGGGTGGCTGCGGGGGCTGCCGTTCGTGAGCGACCGGGGTGACCGGGTGCAGTACCACGATGTGGTGCGGGCGCCGATGCTTCGCTCGCAGCGCAACGGGTCGCCGCGGGGGTGGGCGGAGGTGCACGGACGGTTGGCGGAGACGTTCGCCGGGTGGCGGGCGGAGGCGGAAGCGGGCCTTGCGGACTCGGAGTTGTGGAAGGACGAGCCGTGGCGGGAGTTGAGGCTGGCGGAGTCGTATCACCTGCTGTGTGCGGGGGAGCGGGGTGCGTTGTCGGCCGTCCTGCGGGATGTCGTCGACGCCTGTGACGAGGGCGAGGTCGTGGCAAGGCGCTGGGCGCGCGTCCTGGTGGACGCGGGGGAGGACGCCGGGGCGGCGGCTGCCGGGAAGTGGGGTCGTGACCTGCTGGCCGCGCTGGGCGAGAACTGCGTCGACGCGCTGGGGCTGCTCGCCGACCGTGCCGGGTTCGACGCGCGGGGTCAGGCGGTCGCACGGATGCTGCGGGGGCGTGACCTGCGCAACAGCGGGGCGTACGAGGCGGCGCTTGCCGAGTACGACCGGGCTGTCGGCCTGGATCCGGAGCTGGCGAGGGCCTACTACGGCAGGGGGTCGACCCGTGCCTTGCAGGGTGATCACGCCGCCGCGATCACTGAGCTCGACCGGGCCCTCGCCGTCGCCCCTGACTATGGGCGGGCCCTGCGGCTGCGGGGCGAGTTCCACCGGCTCCTCGGCAACTGGGGGCAGGCGATCAGGGACTTGGGCCGGGCGATCGCGATCCAGCCGGCGGATGCGTTCGCCTGGGCGTCCCGGGGTGCCGCCCAGTACAGCATCGACCAGGACGAGGAGGCCCTGGCGGACCTGGACCGGGCGGTGGAACTCGACCCGGAGTACGCGTGGGCGCTGGCGCGGCGGGCTCGGGTGCGACGCTCCCGCGGGGAGCACGCACAGCAGATGGCGGACCTGGACCGCGCGGTCCTGCTGGCCCCGCAGTCGGCGTTCATGGCCTGCGAGCGGGGCGACGCCCTGCGGCTCGCGGGGAGGCCCGAGGAAGCTCTCTCGGAGTACGACCGGGCGATCGAACTCGACGATGCGTACGCGTCGGCGTACGCGAGTCGGGGTGCCTTGCTGGACGATCTCGGGCGGCTGGAGGAGGCGCTGGCCGACCTGGACCGGTCCATCGACCTCCATCCGTCCTATGCCTGGGCGTGGGTCCGCAGGTCGAACGTGAAGCGGGCCCTGTCCGACTACGACAGCGCGTTCGCCGACGCCGACCGGGCCGGCGTCCTTTGGCCCGACAACGACTGGGTCCTGTACCAACGCGCCGCGGCACTCAACGATCTGGAGCGCTACGAGGAGGCCCGCTCCGGTCTTGACCGGGCGCTCGATCTGAACCCCGACTTCCGGACGGCGCGCGTCCTGCGCGGCTCTGTGCTGCACAGCCTCGGCCTGTACGCGGAGGCGTCGGCGGATCTCGACCGTGCCGTGGAGGAGGAGCCGGACGACGCCTGGACGGTCATCACGCGTGCGCGGTTGTGCCTCTCCGCCGGCCGCTGGGAGCAGGCCCTTGCCGATGTGGCGCGCTACGCGGAGGCCGGGGAGGACCCGGGGTGGGCGCGTCGCAAGGCTGCCGAAATCCACCTGTGGACCGGCGACCCGGAGCGGGCGCTGGCTGTGCTGGAGGCCGATGAAGCCGACGACGCCGAGGAGTTGGGCAAGGCGTACCGCATGACGGGGCGGTGGGACCGGGCGCGGGAGGCGGCGCGGACGCTGGGTGCGAGGGACGCGGCGGCGGGGGCGCTGGCCCTCGCGCTGACGGCCGGCGGCACGGAGGGGACGACCGCGGCCCGCCCGCTGTGGCAGGAGGCCGCCCGTTGCTGGCGAACCGAGGATCTGCCGCCGGGCCCGCGCGACTGCCTGGGCGTGGTGTTCCACGCGGCCATGGCCGACTGGACGGCACTCGACGCCACCCTGGAGCGAGTGCTGGCCGCGCGGGCGCCGGAAGTGGACTGGGAAGACCTGGCCGAAGCGGCCGACCTCTTGACGGAAGTCCTCCAGGCCCCCGGCGCGGACCGATCCCGCCTGGCCCCACGCCTGGCCGGGGTGGTGGCGGCGCGGGACGCCTTTCAGGAGCGGTGGGCGGGGCCCGTGGCGTAGGGGAGCGGGCTGCGGAGATCCCTGAAAGCCCTGGTGAAGGCCGGTCAAAAGTGATCTGAAGGGCGTCTCCTTCGAAATCGCATCGACCCTGAACCGACCGTTCCCGGTCGATTACAGTGCTGCGCAGAAGTGCGGGAAGCGCAGGGGGCGAGCCAGGAGAGGAGGTGCCGTGAGCACCGCAGCAGCTACCGGAGTCTGGGGCCGTGCCGAGCAGCAGGACTTCCGCAGCCGGGTGCGCGGCACGCTGCTCGGAGCCGCCGTCGGCGACGCGCTGGGAGCGCCCGTCGACGCCCTGGACCTCGAAGAGATACGTGAGGCGCACGGGGCCGAAGGGCTCACCGAGCCCGCTGTCGCGCACGGGCGGCGCGGCGCGGTCACCGCGGCCACGCAGCTCACCCTCTTCACCGTCGACGGACTCATACGCGCCCAGGTGCGGCGCGACACCGGCGCCTGGCATCCGCCGACCGACCTGCACCGCGCCTACCGGCGGTGGGCCGCCACCCAGAGCGACTGGGGCCCCGACGAGCGGCGCAAGGAAGACGGATGGCTGGCCCGCGAGGAGTGGCTCTACTCCCGTCGCTCGCCGGCCCGCGCCTGCCTGGTGGGGCTCGGGGACGAGAACATGGGGACCCTTGAGGCCCCCAAGAATCCCGAGGACCGGGGGGCCGAAGCCCTCGCTCGGTCCGCCCCCTTCGGGCTCCTGGTCGGGTGGGAGCCACAGCTGGTGCTCCAGCTCGCCGTGGAGTGCGCCGTGCAGACGCACGGGCATCCCACCGCGTACCTCGCCGCCGGCGCGCACACCATCCTCGTACACGGGCTCGCCCGTGGGGAATCCCTGGACGGCGCCATCCAGCGGGCGCTCGCGCTGCTTGCCGCCCGGCCAGGTCACCAGCCGGTCAGCGACGCGCTGAAGCACGCGCTGGGTGCCGTACGGCAGGGGATGCCCGCTCCTCCCCGGGTGGAGGAGCTGGTGGGGGAAGGTACCGCGGAGGGCGTGCTCGCCGGGGCCGTGTACTGCGCCCTGGTCGGGGAGGACATCCGGCACGGGCTGCGCCTCGCCGTGAACCACGGAGGGCCGTCCGCCGCCGTCGGGGGGCTGTGCGGGGCTCTGCTCGGGGCGCTGCACGGGGAGACCGCGCTGCCGCCCGCCTGGCTCACCGAACTGGAGGGGCGGGCCACGATGCTGGAGCTCGCGGACGACTTCGCCATGGAGATGACACAGGGGCCCGCCCTGCACGGTCCGGCGCTCTCGTCACCGGGGTGGCTGGCTCGCTACCCGCGGGCTTGAACGCGAACGCCGGACAGGCAGTTACCAGCCTGTCCGGCGTTTGAGGACGAACTACGGCGAAGCCGGTGATCTACGGCAACGGGCGCCGAGCCGAGTCCAGCACCTCGTCCTGCGGCTCCGCCGGGGGAGGAACAGCCGCTGCCCCCGCCGAACCGTCGTCGTCCGTATTGATCATCTCGATGATCGCGTCCCGCTCCGGAGTGTCCTCCGGCTTCAGATAGCCGACCAGGATGTAGAGGATCAGCGAGACCGCGAGCGGGATCGAGACCTGGTACTCCAGCGGCACCCCGCCCTCGACGTTCCAGTTGATCGGGTAGTTGACCAGCCAGAAGGCGAGCAGACCCATCGACCAGCTGGTCAGCGCCGCGGTCGGGCCCGACTTGCGGAACGTACGCAGCAGACCCAGCATCATCGGGATCGCGATCGGACCCATGAGTCCGGCCACCCACTTGATGACGACCGTGATGATGTCCTTGAAGGTCGGCGAGCTGACCTGCGTGGCCACCGCCATGGAAAGGCCGAGGAAGATCACGGTCGTCAGGCGCGCCGCGATCAGACCCGAGCGTTCGTTCCAGCGCCTGGCCTGCTTGGAGATCACCGGCGCCACGTCCCGTGTGAACACCGCGGCGATCGCGTTCGCGTCCGAGGAGCACATGGCCATCGTATGGGAGAAGAAACCGACGATGACCAGGCCCAACAGGCCGTGCGGGATGAGCTGTTCGGTCATCAGGGCGTACGAGTCGGAGCCGTCGGGCTTCTGCGCGTCCACCAGGAGCGGCGACATCCACATGGGGAAGAAGAGGACGACCGGCCAGACAAGCCACAGGATCGCCGAGAGCCGGGCCGAGCGAGCGGCCTCCCTCGGGTTCGCGGTGGCCATGTAGCGCTGGGCCTGGTTGAGCATGCCGCCGTTGTACTCGAAGAGCTTGATGAAGAGGAACGCGAGGAGGAAGATCGTTCCGTACGGGCCGACCAGTGGTTTGCCGTGGCCCGCGAGCTCCGGCTCGTCCCAGACCCCGAAGAAGCCGCCGTAGGGGCCGAGCTTGGCGACCACGGCGATGAACATGGCGATACCGGCCATGAGTTGGATGATGAACTGGCCGAGCTCGGTGAGCGCGTCGGCCCACAGGCCGCCGATGGTGCAGTAGACGGCGGTGATCACGCCGGTGATCAGGATGCCCTGGTTGATCGAGATGCCGGTGAACACCGAGAGCAGGGTGGCGATGGCGGCCCACTTGGCGGCCACGTCCACGATCTTCAGGAGCATCCCGGACCAGGCGAGCGCCTGCTGCGTCCGGAGGTTGTAGCGGTTCTTCAGGTATTCGAGCGGCGAGGCCACGTGCAGCCGTGAGCGGAGCCGGTTGATGCGGGGTGCGAAGAGCTTCGAGCCGATGGCGATGCCGAGAGCGATCGGGAACGACCAGGTGATGAAGGACGTGACGCCGTAGGTGTACGCGATGCCCGCGTACCCGGTGAACATCACCGCGCTGTAGCCGGACATGTGGTGCGAGATGCCGGACAGCCACCAGGGCATCTTGCCGCCCGCGGTGAAGAAGTCGCTGACGTTGTCCACCCGCTTGTGCGACCAGATGCCGATCGCGACCATCACGCCGAAGTAGCCGATGAGCACGGCCCAGTCGAGACTGTTCATGTGCCCCCTCCAGGGGTCCGCCTTGTGAACTGCGCAGAAATGCCGTGCACTTCGCCAGTTTCGTGACACACGGACGTGGCGGCCTTGAAGTGCCCGCTCATCGTGGGTTCGGGGGCGTGTCGCGGACAACCGCCCGTGTAGTCAAGAGGGGGTAAAATCGTTCTGTTTGCTGACCTCGGTTCACATTTCTGATCACGGCAGCGGGTTTGAGAAACATGCAAAAGCGGCTGTACGGGACCCAAGTCCCGTACAGCCGCGCAGTGTTCCGGCAGCTCCGATGGGCGGCGTCTACCGCATCAGCTCCCCCGCGTTCACCAGCAACGACTGCCCCGTGATCGCCCGCGCCCTGTCCGACGCGAGGAACACCGCCGCGTCCGCCACATCCCCGTCCGTGGCCAGCTCCGGCAGCGCCATCCGCTCCGCGAGGCGCCCCCGCACCTCCGCCTCCGGGACCCCTTCGGTGTGCGCGGTGAACTGGACGTACGCCTCGACCGGCGGGCCCCACATCCAGCCGGGCAGCACCGTGTTGACCCGGATCCGGTCGGGCCCGACCTCGTGCGCGAGGGAGTACATCGCCGAGGTCAGCGCGCCCTTCGACGCCGCGTACGCCGCCTGCCGCACCTGGGAGGGTGACGCGATCGCCGACTGCGTGCCGATGAACACCACCGAGCCGCCGCCCCGCTCCTTGAGCGCGGGCAGGCAGGCCCGGGTCATCCGCAGCGTGCCGAGCAGATTTACGTCGATGACCTGCTGCCAGGTCGCGAAGTCCGCGTCCCGCACACCCCCGAAGTAGCTGTCCCAGGCGGCCACATGGACCACCGCGTCGATCGCGCCGAAGCGCTCATGAGCCAGCGCCGCCAGGGCCTCGCACTGGGCCTCGTCCGTGATGTCGGTCGGCAGATACGCGGTGTGCGCGCCCTCGGGGTCGATCTCCGCGGCCGACTTGGCGAGGTTCGCCTCCGTACGCGCCCCCAGCACGGCGCGGCCCCCGTCGCGTACGACGGCCGCGCACACCTGATGTCCGAGCCCGGCGCCCACTCCCGAGACGACGACGGTCTTTCCTTCGAGGAGCGACGGCATGGGGCGCCTCCCGGCTCTGGCAGTTTTGCTGACAGGGCGTCAGAGTATGGGCGTCCACCGGAGGAAGGAAGGGGAGGGACACATGAGCGACGACAGTCATGAGGACACGCGTGACGACACCCGCAGCGAGGTGTACGGGGAGCTGGCCGGCGTCGGGCCGTACGGAGTGCGCCCGGGCCACGCCCTGATCACCATGGTCGAACCGCACCCGGGCCACGAGTACGCCTACAACCGCTGGTACGAGGACGACCACTACTACGCCGGTGCGATGGCGATGCCCTGGATGTACGCGGGCCGCCGCTGGGTCGCACCCCGCGAACTCCAGCTCCTGCGCCGCCCCGAGAAGTCCGCCGTCGCCGAGCCCGTGACCGCGGGCTGCTACCTCTCCACGTACTGGGTCACCGAGGGCCGCTACGACGACCACATGAAGTGGACCGTCGGCATCAACAAGCGCCTCAACCGCGACGGGCGGGTCTATCGCGACCGCACCCACGTGTTCACGGCCTTCCAGGACCACGAGGCCACCGTCTATCGGGACGGTGCGGCCGGGCCCCGCGACTTCCACGCCCTCGACCACCCCTACCGGGGTCTTGTCCTTGAGGTCATCGACGCCGAATCGGCGCAGCGGCGGGCCGAGTTGCTGGAGTGGCTGCGGGCCAAGCAGCTGCCTCGCGTGCTTCAGGACTCACCGGCCGCGATGGTGACGATCTTCAGGCCGACGCCGCTGCCGGGGGACCGGATGACGTACGTGAAGCAGGTCGAGAGGGTGGATACGCGGCTCACGCTGCTGTGGTTCCTGGAGGCCGATCCGCGGGAGTGCTGGGAGGAACACTTCGCGGGCAGGCCCGATGCGGTGGCGGAGTCCGGGCTCGGGCGGGTGGAGCTGGTGGCGCCGTTCGTTCCGACGGTGCCGGGGACCGATACGTACGTCGATCAACTGCGGTAGCGGGTTCCCCCGAGCTTCGTCAGGACAGAGCCGAGCCCCCTCGGCCGGGACGGCGGGCCAGTCGAGAGGGCTCAATCGGTGGTTCATATGCGGTTGTTGATCTCTCTCACTGGCTCGTATCAGTCGAGGTGTGCGGTCTCCCGGCCGACCTCGGACACGAACGCACGCCATGAATCGGCGGGGAAGGCGAGGACGGGGCCCTCGGTGACCTTGGAGTCCCTGACCGAAATCGCCGTCACAAGCGGGGACTTGACCTCTACGCACGCGCCGTTTCCCGTGGAATACGAGGACTTGACCCACGTATTCGTAGCGCCCTGATGAATTGCCATGGTTACTCCGGTTCGCCCAGTCGGTGAGTTGCGAACGCCGCGAAGAGCGGCTGTGCCACCAGGTGGTGCTTGATGGCGTGAATGACGCTACTCGCCAACATCGCCGAGTGAAGGGAGCGTTCACTCAACCGGATGGCATATTCCAGTGGGGTCTTCCGCCTCGCCGAGAGGTAGGTGTACCGTGCGGCGCCCGCCCGCGCGAGGCGGTCGCATACGCGGCCGGAGCCCTAGCGTGCGTAGTCTTTCGCGATCTCCGCGATGAGTTGGCGTGATTGATCCACATTCAGGGCCTGTGCCCGCAGATGCTCGTACATCACGCTGTACTGCTGGACGTCGTTCGCCTTCTCCAGATAGAGATCGCTCGTGACGCCCTCGATGTAGACCACGCTGGAATCCGCGGCGTCCGGGAATTCGAGGATCGCGTACTGGCCGTTGAGGCCCGGATGCGCGCCCATCTCGAAGGGGATCACCTGGACGGTCACGTGCGGCAGTTGGGACTGCTCCACGAGATGCTCGAGCTGGTCGCGCATCAGATGCCGGGAGCCGACCACGCGGCGCAGCGCGGACTCGTCGAGGACGGTCCACAGGCGCAACGGATTCTCCGGGGCACTGATTCGTTCCTGCCGGCGCACGCGGACCTGGACGCGCTTCTCGATGTCCGTCGGCGTGGTCTCCGGCAGGGCGCCGGTGATGAGGGCTTCGGCGTACGCACGGGTCTGGAGCAGGCCCGGGACGACCTGGGGGTCGTAGACGCGCAGGGACGCCGCGTCCGTCTCCAGGCCGATGTAGACGCTGTACGGGATGTCGCCGAAGGAGTGCCACCAGCCCTGCTGGCGGGAGTCCTTGGCCATTTGCATGAGCGAGTCGACGATGCGGTGGTCCTCGACCTCGTACACCCCGCAGAGATCGCGGACATCGCGCTGGCTGATCGAGCGGCGGCCGTTCTCGAGGCGGCTGATCTTGGACTGCGAGACCAGCAGACGCTCGGCGACCTCCTCTGCCGTCATGCCCTTGAGCTCACGGAGCCTGCGGAGCTCCTGGCCCAACCGGCGTCGCCGGACGGTGGGGTTGACATTGGACGCCACGGACGTGCACCTCCGACTACATGCCTCTACTTTGCGTATCTGCTGTTCAGCAGAGTGCCACCAACGCGTCGCGCACCGCTGGGAAACAGCCGATGTTGAAATGCGATGCGAAGGCGTCGGTGTGAGGGGTGCGGTCCGGCTGTGCGGCGCCAAGATGTGCGGCCGCGCGGGGCGGAGGTACCGGTGTCGTCGTCCGGACGGTCCGGTGCCAGTGCCCCGCGCGGCCCAGCGGCTCCCGAACCGGGTCTGGGGGACTGCGGTGCGGCGTTGCTGTTGCGGGTACTGCGGTTTCGTTACTGCGGATTTCGGTGCTGCGGTGCTGCTGTGCTGCGTGTTCGGTGCTGCGTTTTGTTCAGTGGGCCACGGCACGTGCCATGGATCCGCGGCGTGGCTGCATCGGAACCCCGCCGGGTTCCGGCGCGGTCCTGGCCGGCTGTCGGCCACCGCCTGGACCACCGTGTCCGCCAGGACCACCCGGTCCGCCCGGGCCCGCTGGGGCCGGACTGCGGCGTGGCTGAGCGGCCACACCGTTCTGGACGTCCATCACGGCGTGCGCCACGAGGCCGCCCATCGGGTCGTGCCTGATCAGGTCCCGGAGACGGGAGCGCGATGAACGCCCCTCGTTGCCGGGGTAGAGGTGCTTGCCGAGTCCCACTGCGTGAGCGAGCGCGGCGAGCGCCGCGGTCCGCGGGTCCGGCGGTACGCCGGTGCGGATCGCACTGTCCAGCCGGGACCTGATGTCCCGGCTGATCGCCGTCTCCGTCGCTTGGTAGCGAGTCGTCGGCAGCACTCCGCACATCTGGCCCGATACGGCATGCACCATGCCGCACCGCTCCAGGTGCGCGAGGTAAATCTGGCGCAGCCCCAGTCGGGGCCCGCCAATCCAGTGGACCGCCCGAACCGGGCTGCCGCGCCTGCGCAGCAGTTCCAGTGCGGAGTCCAGAGTCGGATCTCCGGTCGGCCGTGGCATCACCACGGCGATACGATCCCCGTCAGGGGCTATCCGTCCGGCCAGCGCCAGCTCCACTAGCTGTGCTCCGGCCAGACCGAGGTCGAGCGACTGCGGCTGCGCTGTGGTACCCGTGGCCGGGTCCAAAGCGAGCAGCAGAAGCTCCTCCGGAATTGTTCTGCGGCTCCTGCCCATCCATGCCTCCCCGCGTGGATGAATGACAGGGTGACCCCTCTCACATTGGTCTGTCGAGAGTGCGTGACCGGTACGTACGGGAACCAGTAGGTATGTCGTTCTCGTCTACCACGGGGGTTAAGCCCTCACACAGGACACTGGTACATGGTTCGGACAGCGGGTCCGGCCGTGTTTTGGCGCAACGGCAACGCGAGCGGCATGGCGTACGAGGAGGCATCGGTGGCGGGCGAGACCCCCGACAGGTCGAAGCAGCGGAAGTCGTCGGGGAACCCGACCGGGGTGGAGCCGTCCGTTCCGGCACCGGAGGAACGGGACCCACGGCTGGCGGTGGCCCGCGAGGTTCCCGCGGCGCGGGAACCGGAGCGGCGAGAGCAGGAGCAGGAGCAGGAGCCGGAGCCTCGGGAGGACCAGGCGACGGCGGTTTTCTCCACGAAGGCGGTGGCGGAGGCGGAGGCGGAGGCGGCCAAGGGTGAGCCTGAGCCTGCCCCTGAGCGTGAGCGTGAGCCTGCGGCTCCGGGCGAGGCGAACGGTGACGCGCGGCTGAGGGCGGCTGTGGCGGCGTGGGTGGCCACGGCGGACGAGAAGGACGCCGAGGCGCCCGAGACCTCCGATGACGAGACGCCGTCCGGCGAGGCCGACAAGGCTGGCGACACCGCCGAGGAGGAGAGCTCCTCCGAGGCCGAGGCCGAATCCGAGGCCACGCCCGACTCCGGGACTTCGACGGACAGCGGCGACGCGGCTGACGAGGCCGATGAGGCCGATGAGGCCGACGACGAGGAAAGCTCTTCCGACGCCGAGGTCACGCCTGACGCCGGGACTTCGGCCGCCGGCGGTGACGTGTCCGGCGAGGCTGACGAGCGCGAGGACGAGGCGCCTGACGCCGACGAGGAGGGTTCCTCCGACGGCGGCGATGCGACTGACGAGGCCGATGAGGTGGCCGACGCCGACGAGGAGAGCGCCTCCGACGCCCCCGAGGGGAGCACTAAGGCCCCCGAGCGCCCCACCGGTGGAGTCGATCAGGCCACCGCCGTCTTCAAGGCGCTGCCCCCGAAGGCCGTCGACCAGCCCACCACCATGCTCAAGCTGGGCGACCACAAGCCCGAGCCCAAGAAGCCCGAAGCCAAGAACACCGAGAAGCCCAAGGCGAAGCCCGAGGCAAAGCCAGAAGCGAAGCCAGAAGCAAAGCCCGAGAACGACGCCGAGCGCACCAGCAAGTTCGTCGCGCTCAAGCCCCTGGACAGCGCATCGCCCGGCGGAGCAGCAGGAGCAGCAGGAGCAGCAGGGGCCACTGGCGCCCCCCTGCCCCCCGCCAAGGCCGCCCCGCAGGAGAAGAACCCCGAACGCACCACCCAGCAGCCCCTGCCGCCCAGGCCTCCGTTGGACCTCCTGGCAGAGCTGACCAACACTCCGCCGCCCGCGGAGACCCGCGTACGCACCGCCGTGCGCAGGGTCAAGATCTGGACGCCGCTGGTGCTGCTCATGGTGGTCGTCTTTGCGGTCGTACAGGCCGTGCGGCCACTACCGACGCCCACCCTTGAGCTCACCGCGCAGGAGACCGTCTCCTTCGAGGGAGGCAAGCCGTCGATGCCGTGGCCGAGTCAGGGTCAGGCCGCGATGGACGTCAACGGCATCGGGTCGTTCGGTACGTCGGGCGACCAGAAGCCCGTGCCGATCGCCAGCATCGCCAAGGTCATGACGGTCTACCTCATCCTGCGGGACCACCCGCTGAAGCAGGGCGAGGACAGCCCGAAGATCCCGGTCGACGCCGCGGCGGAGAAGCACTACGAGACGGGCAAGGCGGGCAACGAGTCGGTCGTCAAGGTCACCGAGGGCCAGAAGATCACCGAGTACGAGGCGCTGCAGGCGGTCATGCTGCCGTCCGCGAACAACGTCGCCAAGCTGCTCGCCCGCTGGGACACCGCCAGCAAGTCCGAGGACGAGTTCGTCGCGAAGATGAACAAGACGGCCAAGGAACTCGGCATGAAGAACACCCACTACACGGACCCGAGCGGCCTGGACAAGACGACCGTCTCCACCGCCGCGGACCTCGTGAAGCTGGGCCGGGCCGCGATGGAGAACCCGGTCTTCAACGAGATCTCCCGCCAGCCCAGCTACAAGGACCTCAACGGCGACAAGCAGAACAACTTCTTCGGGCTCGTCCCGACCGTCGCCATCGGCATCAAGACCGGCACCACCACCGCGGCGGGCGGCAACATCCTCTTCGCCGCGGAGAAGAAGGTCGGCGGCGAGACCCGGACGATCATCGGTGCCGCCCTCGGCCAGTACGGGAAGTCGGGCGTGGCCAACATCGACGAGGTCACCGGGGTCACCCGCAAGCTCATCGAGGCCGGGCAGGGCGCGCTGACCGCGAAGACCATCGTGAAGAAGGGCGCGGTGGTCGGCCGGGTCAGCGACGGGCTCGGCGGCACGACCCCGGTCGTCGCGACGAAGGACGTGTCAGCGGCGGGCTGGTCGGGCCTGACCGTGAAGCTGAAGCTCGACACGAAGGCAGGGGAAACCATCCCGCACACGGCGAAGGCCGGGACGAAGGTCGGCGTGCTGAGCGTGGGCGACGGCAAGAGGGGCGCCGTCGAGGTGCCCGTCGCGCTCCAGAAGGACCTGACCGAGCCGGGCTTCGGCCCCAAGCTCAAGCGCGTCGGCTGAGGCCCGCGTAAGGCTCACGCCCGCGCGGCGGGGGCCGGGAAGGCAGCTCCCTCCCCGGCCCTCGCCGCGCCCTGCGTGCTAGCGTCACAAGCTCGGGGAGCAGTGGACCGGGGCTGCGTGACGGGGTGTTCCGGGACGGACTCCCCGGGCGCGACCCCGGACGGACGGAACAACACGGGGAGAGCCTTAAGTGGCCACAGCGGAGCCGACGCGAGCCGACGACGCCGATCCTGATCCCGGCACCGGCAGCGGTAACCGCACCGGGGCGCGAATAAAGCTGCCCGCTCAGCGGAGCCCCACCCCGGCCTCACCCGAACAGTCGTCCGGGTGGAGTCGCTTCCTGCGGCACCCGGTGACCGTCATGACCGTCGCCGCGGCCGTCCTGCACATCGTGTGGTTCTTCACGTTCGCGAACAGCGGCGGCGACCTCGCGGCTCAGGACGCGTGGGCCGAGTTCGTCGGACGGCACCCGGACTCCGCGTACAACCTCGCCTGGTACGGCGGGATGCACCCGGTGTCGTACAGCGTCGTCTCGCCGTATCTCATGTCGGTGCTCGGCGTGCGGACCACGATGATGATCGCGGGGACCGTCTCGGCCGGCCTGCTGACCCTCATCCTCATCCGCAGCCGTAGCGTCAAGAACACGCTGTGGACCGCCTCCGCGGGCGTCTTCGCGCTGTTCTGCAACGCCGTGTCGGGCCGTGTGACGTACGGACTCGGCCAGATGTTCGCGCTGATGGCGGTCGCCGCCGTCTTCTGCTGGCCCTACCGCTGGCGCTACAAGCGCTGGGCCAAGGCCCTCGTCGCCGCGCCGTTCGCCGCGCTCGCCACCATGGGAAGCCCGGTGGCCGGGCTCTTCGTCGGGCTCGTCGCCGTCGCGCTGTTCCTGAGCAAGCGGTACCCCGGGGCGTACGCCCTCGGGCTCGCGCCCGCCGCCGTCGTGGGGCTCTCCGCGTGGCTCTTCCCGTTCTCCGGTACGCAGCCGATGTCGTTCGGGTCGGCGTCGCTGCCGCTGCTCTACGCCGGGTTCGTGTACTACGTCGTGCCCAAGCAGTGGAAGACGGTGCGGATCACCACCGCGGTGTACGCGGCCTTCGTACTCGGTGTCTGGCTGATCAGCTCGCAGATCGGCTCCAACATCACCCGCCTCGCGGGGTCCTTCGCGGGTGTCGCGCTGGTCGCCGCGCTGCCGTACACGGTGCGCAAGACCCGCAAGTGGTACGTGATCATCGTGGCGCTCGTCGGCTTCGTCGGCTGGATCGGTTTCAAGACCGGCGACGACATCGTGCACACGACGCCCGAAGCCTCCTGGTCGCGTGAGCTGGCGCCGCTCCTGAACGAACTGCAGGAGGTCGGCGCCGCGAAGGGCCGCGTCGAGGTCGTACCGGCCCGCAGCCACCGCGAGGCCTCCGCGCTGCCCCAGACGGTACAGCTGGCCCGCGGATGGAACCGGCAGGCCGACATGAAGCGCAACCCGCTCTTCTACGACGACACCCTCAACTCGGCGAACTACCACGAGTGGCTCCAGCGCTGGTCCGTCCATTACGTCGTCCTGCCCAAGGGCGAGCCCGACGGCGACGGCGGCAAGCGGGAGGCGCAGCTCATCGAGAAGGGGCTGCCGTATCTGAAGCAGGTGTGGGTCAACTCGGACTGGCAGCTGTACGAGGTCACCGACCCGAACCCCCTCGCCGAGCCGCACGCCGTCGTGCAGCGCGCCGACTCGGGCGAGATGACGCTCCGCGTGGACGAGCCGGGCCGCATCCTGATCCGCATCCCGTACTCGCCGTGGCTGACCGTCGTGGACGAGGACGGCAAGGGCCTTGAGCGCCCCAAGGAGACCGACGCGTCGAAGCGGCAGCGTGAGGATGACGAGCAGCGCCCCAGGGAGTTCTCCAACGTCAACGGCTGTCTGATGGAGGCCGAGGAGAACCAGGACGGCGACAAGTGGGTCGAACTGCTCGCCCCCAAGGCCGGCATCTACCGGCTCGGCTCGCCCTACCAGATCCCACGCGGCACGCCCTGCCCGGAGGAGATGCGGGAGAGCGGACGCTAGCGCCCGCAGCGGCTACCGGGACACCGGGAACGCCACGTCGCAGACCTGGTCCTCCGGCCCCGTCGTCTCCCACTCCGCGAAGTAGACCTCGCGGCACGGCCCCGTGACCGTCAGGCCTTCGCGGGCCACCCACGCCTCCACCGCCTCGAACGCGGCGAGGATCTGCGGGAAGGACACCTGCGCCTTGGTGATGCGGGTGTAGGCGAGGCGGTGGGCGGGCTCCACCCGGTAGGTGGCAGCCCGCTGCCGCCCCGCGCTCTCGGCCCACGCACGCGCCGCCGCCGCGTCCCTGACCGGGACGCAGGCTTCGGCGGGGCCGTCGCTGTCCTGGCTGACGTCGGAGTGGTAGACGACGACCGGCGAGCCCGCCACGCCACCGCATTCGCGCTCGGCCGCCTCCTCCAGGCGACGCGTGGACGCGTCGATCCAGACCGGCAGCTCCTCGGCGAGCAGGTGCCTGCTCTCGCTGATGAAGTACTGCTCCGGCACGTCGACGGTCTTGACCTCGAACTCGTTCTCGTACATCTCGCAACCTCTTTTGGACAGTCGTCCACGGAGGTACCCCGCCAGCGTCCGCCGCTCCGCGTGCCGCGCCTCGACGCCCGCCCAGTACGCGGCGAGCGCCCCCGCCGCCTGCTCACCGTCGAGCCTGACCGTCGCGGCGATGTCCGCCAGCGGCATGCCGATGCGGCGCAGCATGCCGACCGTGCGGGCGTCCTCCACCTGGTCCGCGTGGTAGTGGCGGTAGCCGGTGGACGCGTCGACGTACGCCGGGGCCAGCAGCCCGAGGCGGTCGTACAGGCGCAGTGCCTTGGGCGAGAGCCGTGCGCGGGCGGCGAAGTCACCGATGGTGAGCAGCGGTTCGCCGCTTTCGGCGTCGTCCATGTCGGCCACGTCATCCATGGGGGCATCCTCCGTCACCGGGCCCGTTGGCCCGGCAGGCAGGACGATGGCCTCTGCCCTTGGGGCAAGGTCAAGGGGTGCTCGTGTTCGGGGGAGCGTTGCCGGGGCCGTAGTAGGCCTGTGCCTCCAGCCAGCGGCGGTGTCTGCCGCGGCGTACGCCGACGATGATCGCGACGCCTGCGGCCGTGAGGAGACCGGCGAGCGGCACGGCGACGGTCACGACGACACCGCCGACGAAGGAGGAGACATCGGCGTCGTCGCCGGGTGCGAACGTGAGGGTGCCGCGCGGGTCGTCGCACCGCACGCGGTAGTCCGCGTCCGTGTCCGCCTTGAGCACGAACGCCCGCTCCCACCGGTCGCCGCCCTTGGCCACGGTGAAGGTGCTGCCGGGAGTCGTCACGCGCGGCGTGGCCCCGGAGGGACCGGAGACGACCTCGCAGTGCGCGCGGGCGTCGAAGGGGCTGCGTACGTAGATGGCGGCGTCGTCATCGGGCCCGAACCGCAGCGTGACGGACCGCCCGCTCGCGAACGCCTCGCCGTCGTCGACCGAGTCCACCGCCGAGCGCAACGTCATCGCGAAGCTGGCGATGCCGACGCCCACGCAGATCCCCGCTATCACCCCGGCGACGGCGAACCACCGCCGCCGGGGCCGCAGTTGCCGCGTGTCGATGCGCGGCGGCGGCCCGGGTGGTGGCCCATAGGGATACATGTCGGAACGATGACAGGCGAGCGGCTGTTCGAGAAGGGCGCGCCGGGCGCGGCCCCGCCCACCATTGACTCCTGCCCGTCAACTCCTGCCCGTTAACTCCTGTCCGTCGCGAGGGAGTTCACGTAGTCGCCCCAGATCCTGACCGGAAACACATTGCCCCGTTGCGAACTCCGCCCGCCCACACCGGACATGGGCAGGAGCCGCGCCTTGCCCGGGCTTGTGCGGAACAGGGTCACGGCCGTCGACAGGTCCTCCGTGGCGCCGGTGAACCACGCCGAGCGGAGGCGGTCCTGGTCGCCGGTGCGGCCCGCGGCGACCGGGTGGCCCACGGACTTGCCGACGCCCCGCATCGCGTAGGCGACCTCCGCCGCCGTGTCCGGGTCCATCGCGCGCCTGGCCCGCGGCTTCGTGAGCCCGGCGATCGTCTCGTCGCCCTTGACGACCTTGGTCACCGAGTAGGGGTCGTGCTGGATACCGCGGTTGACGAAGGTGCCGTAGGCGGCGGCCATGCGGATCGCGCTCGGTGTCGACGTACCGATGGGGAAGGTCCGTTCCAGGCGGGCCATGCTGCTGTCGAGCAGCCCCGAGGCGACGGCGGTGCGCCGCACCCGGTCCCATCCGACGTCCTTGCCGAGGCGTACGTAGGTGGCGTTGCCGCCCTTCGCCAGGGCCTGGGCCAGGGTGGGGTGGGCGGAACCGCGCCCCTGGACGGCATCGGCGGCCGTGGGCGTGGTCCACAGGAGGCCGTTGTCGTCGTAGGAACTGGTGGCCGAGACAGGCTCGTACTCCCCGGTGCCGCGCGTCCTCGCCCCGTTCTCGAGGGCGGAGGCCAGGACGAAGGGCTTGAAGGCGGACCCGACGGGGACGCCGGAGGTGTCGGCGTTGTCGGTGAAGTGCCGGGTGGCGTCGACCCCGCCGTAGAGGGCGAGGACGGCACCGTCCGCCGGACGCACGGAAGCGGCGCCCACCTGCACGCCCTTGTCGGCGGCACGCTTCTTCGGATCGATGTCCCGGTCGAGCACGCGCCGGACCGCGCGTGTCAGCCGCCGCGTCCTGTCCTGGTCGAAGGTGGTGTGGATCTTGTAGCCGCCGCGGGCGAGATCCTTGTCGGTGAGGGAGGTGTGCTGCTTGATGTACTTGTTCGCGACATCGACGAGATACCCGGTCTGCCCGCTGAGGCTGGTGGCCCGGGACTGCTTGTGGGGCTCGGGATAGACCGTGTACTTCTCGCGCGTCTTGCGCTCCATGAGCCCGGCCTTGACCTGCCGGTCGAGAATCCACTTCCAACGGGCCACGGAGCGCCGGTGGTTGGCGCCGCTGACGGACGGATCGTACAGCTCGGCGCCCTTCAACAGGGCGGCGAGCGCGGCACCTTGGCCGGGGTTCAGCTTCTTGGCGGGGATGCCGTAGTAGGCGTGGGCGGCGGCTTCGACGCCGTAGGCGCCGCGCCCGAACCAGCTGGTGTTCAGATACCCCTGGAGGATGTCCCGCTTGCTCTTCTTCCGGTCCACCTTCAGCGCGATGACGAACTCCTTGACCTTCCGCGTCACCGTCTGGTCCTGGGAGAGGTAGGTGTTCTTCACGTACTGCTGGGTGATGGTGGACCCACCCTGCGTCTCCTGGCCGCGGACCATGTTGACGGCGGCGCGGGCGAGGCCCTTGGGCGAGACGCCGGAGTCGCTGTAGAAGGTGTCGTTCTCGGCGGCGATCACGGCGTTCTCGACGGCGTCGGGAATCTCCGAGAGCCGGACGTTCTGCCGGTTGACCTCGCCGGTGCTCACCATCTGGGTGCCGTCGGCCCAGTAGTAGACGTTGGCCTCGCGGCGGGCGGTCGCGTTCTCGTCGGGGATGTCGACGGAGGCGTACACGAGGGCGAAGAGGCAGCCGAGGGTGGCGAGGACGAGCGTGAGAGAGCCGGTCCACTGCCGCCAGGAGGGGATCCAGCGGCGGGGGCCCCGTCTGCCGGGGCGGGGATAGGCGATGCGGGGACAGGCGATGCGGGGGCGCCGCTTCCGGGCCCGGCGGCGGGGCTTCTCCTCCCGGCTGACCTTGCCCTGGAGGCTCTTCGGCTGCGCGTGTGTCCCCATGCCCGGGGAGAGGGCGGGGGCGCGGGCGGAGGTTGGGCCGGGGGGTATTAGCCCTTCGTAACAGTCGCCGGGGGGACGGGGGGCGAAGGCTGCTGGGGGGCGGGGGCGGGAGCGGGGGCGGGGGCTTCCGTGAGGCGGGCGGCGAGGGAGGCCGCGAACTCTTCGGCGCGCGCCAGTTGCGTACGCAGCTTCGCCACTTGCCCGGAGGCGGCGATCTCGAAGCGGCGTACGCACTCCAGGAGTTCGGCGTGCTCCTCGGCGGACAGTTCCTCGCCGGAGTCGAGCCGGTCGAGTCGGTCGAGTCGGTCGAGCTGGTCGAGCCGGTCGGTGGCGGACAGCAGCTCGCCCATCTCGTCCAGCGAGAACCCGAGGGGCTTCATGCGCCGGATCACCATCAGGCGGGCGACATCGGCCTCGGTGTACAGGCGAAAGCCCCCCTGTGAGCGGGCGGAGGGCACGACGAGGTCAGCGTCTTCGTAATGCCGGATGGTGCGCAGCGACAGGTCGGTGCGGGCGGCTACTTCGCCGATCTGCATGTGTGTCTGCGTCTCTGTCTCCTGGGTGATCACGGGCCAACTCTACCGTAACGTTAGGGTAGAGTTCGGGATTGCCGGGGCCGATGGCGCTCCCCGCTCCTGGTGAAGGCCGACGACGGCCTACCGCACCCACACCCCCGATGCCGCCCCCCCCGCATGCCCCCTCGTGACGCAGGGTGCGGCGTGCCCGAGCACGACAGGTTCCCCCACCCTTGCCCTCCTCCGCCCTGTCCCAGGCCACGCGGCTGCGCGGCCTGCGCCCCGACTGGCTGTCCGACCCGAAGGTCTGGCGTACCGAGATCCTCGGCGGTCTCGTGGTCGCGCTCGCGCTGATCCCCGAGGCGATCTCGTTCTCGATCATCGCCGGAGTGGACCCGGCGATCGGCCTGTTCGCGTCGTTCACCATGGCTGTGGTGATCTCCGTGGTGGGCGGACGCCCCGCGATGATCTCCGCCGCCACCGGCGCGGTCGCGCTGGTCATCGCCCCCCTCAACCGCGAGCACGGCCTGGGCTACCTGATCGCCGCGGTGATCCTCGCGGGCGTCTTCCAGATCGTTCTCGGCGCCCTCGGCGTGGCGAAGCTGATGCGGTTCGTGCCGCGCAGCGTGATGGTCGGCTTCGTGAACTCGCTCGCCATCCTGATCTTCATGGCGCAGGTGCCGGAGATGCACGACGTCCCGTGGCCGGTCTACCCGCTGCTCGCCGCCGGTCTTGCCCTCATGGTCTTCTTCCCGAGGATCACCAAGGCGATCCCGGCGCCGCTGGTCTCCATCGTGATCCTCACCGCCATCACGGTGGCGGCGGGCATCGGGGTCCCGACCGTGGGCGACAAGGGCGAGCTGCCCTCCTCGCTCCCGGTGCCGGGCCTGCCGGACGTGCCGTTCACCCTGGACACCCTCACCACCATCGCGCCCTACGCGCTCGCCATGGCGCTGGTCGGCCTGATGGAGTCGCTGATGACGGCGAAGCTCGTCGACGACATCACCGACACCCGCTCGTCCAAGACCCGCGAATCGATCGGCCAGGGCATCGCCAACATCGTCACCGGCTTCTTCGGCGGCATGGGCGGCTGCGCCATGATCGGCCAGACCATGATCAACGTAGGGGTGTCCGGGGCACGTACCCGCCTGTCGACGTTTCTCGCGGGTACGTTCCTGATGGTGCTGTGCATCGTCTTCGGCCCGGTGGTCTCCGACATCCCGATGGCGGCGCTGGTGGCCGTCATGGTGATGGTGTGCTTCGCGACCTTCGACTGGCACTCCATCGCGCCGAAGACGCTCAAGCGGATGCCGGCGGGGGAGATCGCCGTCATGGTCGTGACGGTGGTGTGCGTGGTCGCCACCCACAACCTGGCGATCGGGGTGGTGGCGGGCACGATCACCGCCATGGCCGTCTTCGCCGAGCGAGTCGCCCACGCGGCGGAGGTCACCGCGGTCAAGTCCCCCCAGGGAGACCAGGTGGTGTACGCCATCACCGGCGAGCTCTTCTTCGCCTCGGCCAACGACCTGGTGACCCGCTTCGACTACGCGACGGACCCCGACAGGGTGGTCATCGACCTGACGGCAGCGCACATCTGGGACGCGTCGTCGGTGGCGGCGCTCGACGCGGTGACGGCGAAGTACGCGCAGCGGGGAAAGCGCGTCGAACTGGTGGGCCTCAACCGCCCGAGCGCGAAGATCCACGGGACGCTGAGCGGGGAACTCACGGCGGGCGGCGGCTGATTCGCCGGGGGCCCACTCGTCGGCCGGCCGTCCTCCCGCGACCTGCACGACATGTTCACGCCCAGCCCTGAGACTCCTGATGCCTGCCGGGGCGCCGGGCCAGTAAACTGCGCGGCGCTCAGACGCGCGCGCAGCTGCGTCGCAGTAGGCCGAGGGGGAACGGTGGCACACGGGGGATACCAAGGCTGGGGTCCGGGCAACGGCCAGCCGCAGGGCGGCGGTCCGACCCCATATGGGCCGCCCCCAGCGGGGCCTTACCCGTCCCCACCGGCTCCTTACCCGCCCCCGCCCCCACACCCGTACCCGTATCCGAACCCGCCGCGTCCCCCCGCAAGGCGGAGCCGCTCGGGCTGCGGCTGGCTCTTCGTGTCGCCGCTGATCCCGGTGATTCGTTCCGCCCGCCGCCGCGCGGAGGCGATCTTCAACCAGCCGGGCGGCGGCCGTATCGAGGACCGGCTGGTGTCGCGGGTGCAGCTGTGGCGCGCGGTCATCGGAGCGGCCGCGACTCTCCTCCTCATCTACACCTACGGCGCGGACGACGGCTGGAGCGGAGTAGCCAACGACGGCGTGGTGAAGCTGATCCTCGCCCCGCTGCTGCTCATCCTCACCGGCCCCTTGGTCATCCTCGGTTTCATCCGCTACGCCCCCGCCGCCCAACGGCGGTTGCTCCGCTCCCGCCTGCGCGCGCCGCTCAAGGCGGTGGGCTGGTACGTCGGCATCCTGGTGGGCGTCGGGCTGGTCCTGGCAGGCAGCGCCGTCCTGCTCAAACAGAACTACGGCACGCTGGTGAACGGCCTGGTGGCGCTCGGGCTGCTCCTCGGCCTCACCTGGCTCCTGCCGTTCCTCCTCTTCGCCTCCGCCTACGCCGCCCGCTATGCCTTCAACACAGCCAACGTCCACGCGGTTCTCCCGGCGGCGCTGACCGTCGTACTCGTGTGGGAGCTGATGCTGTTCAGCGTCGCCCTGGAGGGCGGAATGCCCCACGGGCCGCCGGCCGCGCAGTGGTGCGCGGTACTCGGCGGCCCGGTCTCCGTGACGGCGGTGGCGCTGTGGGAACTCCACCGGATGCGGACTCGGTACGGGGTGCGGGTTCGCGTTTGAGGCCGAGCCGGGGTTGAGCTGAGGTCAAGCGTCGGCCGGGCTGCGCGCGCCACCCGCACTGCTCAACTCCCGCCCCGCACCACGCAGTCCTCCGCCTGCTCCCTCCCCAGCGGCCACGCAAGGCCGACGAACCCCAGGCGGCTCGAGCCCGCCTTCTCGCTCGGCTGCAGCTTCACCACCGCCAAGGGCTTGTTGTACGGGTTGCCCGCCGGGGTGAGGCAGATGCGGCCGCTGGTGCCGTCGACGCGGTTCTTGGCCTGCATGGTGGCCCAGCGGTTGCCCACCTGCTCGGGGGTCGGAGCCGCCTCGCCCGGGAGCTTGGCGCCGCGGATGGCCTCGATCGCGGTGCGTACGCCGTCGTGGACCATCATGGTGCGGGAGTCGGCCATGTCCAAGGGACCGATGTCGCCCGCCCTCCGGGCGCTCTCGTGCAGCCTGTCCAGCTCCTTCAGCGGGTCGCGAAGGGACCCCGGGGCCTTCGCGGCGTCCGGTCGGTGCCCGGTCCGCTTCTCCTCCCTGCCCTGCCACTTGCGGACCTCGGCGCGCCAGGCATCGGGGTGGGCCGGTGCCGCGTACTGCACGGTCATCTTCGGTTCTCCGGAGTCGTCCATGAGCTGCGACCAGTCGTCGTCGGACATCTTGTTCTTCAGCGACGCGGCGTCCGATCCGGAGACCACCGTGAACTTCGTGTCCTCGCACCTGTCCTGGGCCAGGCGTTTGACGAACAGCCGCAGATGGGTGGACCGCCCCGCGAAGTAGACTGTGTCCGCGCCGGAGCTGCAGATGGTGTCGACGGCTGGGCGGAACTGGTTGTCCACGTCGCCCTCTTCGGCGATGCCGTCCGATGTGAAGGTCATGGTGTCGGGGCCGTCCGGCCCCGTCTCGTCCTTCTCCAGTTCCTGGAAGGCCTTGGCGAGGGAACGGACGTACGGGTCGCGCCTGGTGTCCCGTACGACCACCGTCCGCTCGTTCCTGCGGCTGCCGTTGAAG
Organism: Streptomyces sp. NPDC048436; assembly: GCF_043200355.1. Lineage (NCBI taxonomy): Bacteria > Bacillati > Actinomycetota > Actinomycetes > Kitasatosporales > Streptomycetaceae > Streptomyces > Streptomyces sp. NPDC048436. The sequence continues at coordinate 308,235 of NZ_JBICXP010000007.1, read as the reverse complement.
TCCGCGAGCGCGTGGGCCTGGTCCTCATTGGTGGGCAGGATGCGGGCAAGCCCGGGGAACTCGTGTTCGCCGTCGCCCTCCTTGTTGGCGAGCGAACTCGCCGATGCCCGCGCCACCAGGACCGGCACATCCTGCTCGGTGAGGCTGCGTATCGCCGCCTTTGTCGTGTCCAGGGACAGGTTGAAGCCGGTCACCGCGCGCAGCCTGTCCTTCGTGGAGTGCGACATCTGTACGAGGTCGGGGACCACCTCGTCCTGCTTCTCGTAGTCCTTGCCCGGGTTGGCGAGCACAAGCCGCACCTTCGGCGCGCCCTCCTCGCGGTTGGCCCGGTACTGCGCGATGTAGGCGCCCTGCAGCTCGCTGCGCAGCTGCTGCTTCTCGGCCTTCGACTCAGGCTGCATGGGAAGCATCATCGCCACGGTGACGTACGTCTTGCCGAGCTTGCCGAGCCTGGAGTTCTCCGCCTCGATCCGGTCGACGACCGGGCCGATCTCCTTGACGCCCCAGTCGTAGCCGGAGCCGTTGACGCCGACGCACTCGCCGCCGGATTCGGTCACGCCGCCGGCGCAGGACCTCGCCTCGTCGACGATCTTCTGCCCGCCGATGTACCCGCCGACGAGGACGATGATCACCACCGCGCAGGTGATGATCCGCTTCAGCAGCGTCTCCCACGTCTTCTCGTACAGCCAATTACCGAAGGTCCGGGACATCTGCTCAGCTCCCCTGACTGAAGTGGGACGTGCAGGCACAGGGCTGCAGCGGGCGCTTGCCACCGGCGCGTTTGCCCCACTCCCCGGCCCGGCGGGCGAGCACGGGCGCGGCAGCGGGGTACGCGAGCGCCAGATCGCCGAGCAGATCCTCCATCTTGTCGGCAGCCGCCGCGTCCGCGGGGCGCGTGCGCTCCTCGCACAGCCACACGGCGTGCAGCAGCTGGTCCAACTGGCGCTCCAGCGTGGTGCCCACGATCTCCGCGACGTTCATCCGGGCATGTCGTACGTCGGGTCCGCTGAGCAGGGGCGCCTGGGCGATGGCGAGCAGCTGCTCGCACCACTCCTCGGCCCTCGTGCCGCTCGCCGGGAACTCCGCGGCGAGGTGCCGTATGGCGCGCTCGGGGCCGCCGCCTGCGACGAGGTCGTGGTTGAGGCCGTGCGCCGCGGTGGTGCCGAAGGCGAGGTCCGGGGCTTCGGGCAGGGAGCGGTAGGAGGCGTGCAGGAGGCTGTGGTTGCGGCGCCAGGCGGTGCTGGTAGCGCTACTGGTGTCGGTGGGGCCGTACAAGCGACTCATCAGCAGCTGCCGTAGGCCGAAGTCGCCGATGAAGTGCCGCTCGCAGGCCGGCCAGCCGCTCTCAAGCAGATACTGCTGCACCTGGTCCGCGGTGAGCCCGCCGGCCAGCTGCTCCAGGTGGCTGCTGCGGAGCAGTGTGCGGGCGCAGTCTCCGCTGTGGGCGACCGACAGGTGGGTGAGCAGGTCGAGCCAGCGGTCGGTGTGGCCGACGGGCAGCCGCTCCGGGAGCTGCCGCAGCACCAGCTCCTCCAGGAGTACGTCTCGTACCGCCGTGGGAGAACCGTCGAGGATGGCCCGGTGGTCGAGCAGGTCCCGGTCGTTGTCCAGCGGCGGCAGCTGCGCCGCCGCCTCGGCCAGCCGCTGCACCATGCGGGGACGGAGTCCGGAGAGCCGCCGCACCGCGCCCTGGGCCCGGAGCAGCAGGCCCGCGTTGTCCACCGCGCCCGCCTGGTCGAGCACCTGCTGCTTGACCTGTACGGAGGTGAGCGGCGGCATGCGCAGCAGCAGCACGGCCTGCCCGAGGTGCCCGCGCGCGGGCACCCGCTCCCATGTCTTGGGCGCCGCCTGCTCGTCCGGCCGGTAGACCGCGAGGTCTTCGGTGCGCCGTTCCCCGGCCAGGAAGAGCGGCTCCGCCATCCGCTCGCTCGCCACGAGCAGCACCGCGCGGCCTCGATGGCCCTCGGCCCAGTCGTCGAGGGCTGCTGCCAGCAGTTTGCGCCCGACCGGCCAGTTGGAGTGCTGCAGCAGGATGGCGGGGCGGCCGACGCGCTTGAGTCTGGCGCCGGCGCCGGAGTAGGCGGCGTCCACGTCCTCGCGCAGGGCGCGGAACAGGAAGCCCTCGGCGAACCGGCGCGCTTCCTCGTCCCTGCGGAAGCTCCTGCCGAGCAGCCGCAGCCCGGTGGCGGCGCTTCCTGCGGCCCCCGGGTAGTTCCTGTACGTGCCCTGCACCGGCTCGTCGCCTCGCGCCGCCAGCGTCTCCAGGAACTCGGACAGGGCGGTACCCACCAGCGGCATCGCGGCTGCCGGGGCGACGACCGCCGCCAGTGCGACCAGATAACCGTGCGCCATGTTCTTGAAGATCCGGGTGACGCGGGTCTGCGGGGCGTGCAGCAGCGGGCGGTACCGGGTGAGCTCCTCGTCCAGCTCCTGTGGCCGCAGCCCCGTGGCCACCGCCGCCACCGCGGCCATCCCGGCGAAGAACCGGGGGGTGGGCACCGCGCCGCCCGGCCCATGCCACTCCGCCATCCGCTGCGCGATGTCGTACAGCGTCTCCGTCGCGGCGGACCGACAGGAGGGGCGCTCGCCGGCTTCCCGCTCGTACTGCGGATCGGCGCAGTCCACCAACGCCACCGGCGCCTTACCGCCGAACCGGTCGCGCAGCTCCTCCAGCAACTGCTGCTTGCCCATGCCGGGGCCGCCGGTGAGCAGCACGACGGGGAGGTCGGGGCCGTAGGGCGGCGCGCTCATATGGCCGTGGACATTGCGATCAAGCAACCGCGGAAAGAACCGCTCATCCCCGAGCAGCTCCTCAAACCCAAGCCTGGCCGCCATCCGGCCCACACCCCCCGTGCCGTGCCTCGTCCGGTGCCTCGTCCCGTGCCCTGTCCGGTGCTTCGTCCCGTGCCTCGTGTCGCGGATGCTGTGTGCGGCAAGTGGTCAACGTCGCGCAGAGTGTAATGGAGCGGCCGATGAAATCCAGGTCAACTGGTGGAACTGGGCGGGTAGTTGTGAGGTCATTCCACCTCCTCTTCCGCAGGAGCGTTGCCGAGGTGGTGGACGCAGAAGGGCCAGCCCCGGGAAACATCCCTGAGCTGGCCCTTCTCACTGTGCCCCCGGCAGGATTCGAACCTGCGACACCCGCTTTAGGAGAGCGGTGCTCTATCCCCTGAGCTACGAAGGCGTACCGGAACCGTCACGGATGACGGTTTCAGACAGGGTAGCGGATGTGGGACGTCGCGCGGCGGGGGGATCCGGCGGGGTGCGGTGGGGGCGGGGCCGGGGAGGTGGCTAGAGGCCGTTAGCCGGTGGGGGCCGCGGGGGCCGGTTCCCCGTGGTCCTGGCGGCCCGCGTTGATCGCCGGTGCCGTGGCCGTCAAGTCGTCGGCTTCCAGTTTCCCAGCCAGTCCCCGATCTCCTGGTCCGCCGCCTGCGCGTCCGTCAATTGCGGGCGGTCTCCGCTCGCCGCGCCCGACCCCGCGCCCGTGTTCTTGTACTCCGCGAAACGGTCGTCCTTCCAGGGGAAGCCGCCCATGTCCATCCACGGCGTCGTCCTGATCGCGCCGCTGAGCGTGGAGTCTCGGACCGTCGTCTGGGGGTCCAGGCTCGCGTCGCCGCCCGCGTGCCAGTTGCGGCCCAGGTAGAAGCTGCGGGCGGATACGTCGCCGTTCACCGTTGTGCCGGTGATCAGGAAGCCCTTGCGGTCGGCCGCGGTGCTCGGCGCGGTGATGTAGCCCTGCGAGGTGCCGTCCCAGCGCTTCTTGAGGGTGATCACCGAGTGGTCCACCACGGCTGTCGCCCGGCCGAAGATGAAGTCGGTGTTGCCCACGATGTAGGAGTTCTTGATGTAGGCCCGGCCCAGCTTCTCCTTGGCGGCGGTGTCCAGGAGCAGGGTGTCCTGGTCGCCCGTGACGATCACGCTGTCCAGGAACGCCTTGTCGGCCGCTGTGCGCAGGGCCACCGCCTGGTGGCCGCTCAGGTTCTGGTTGGCCTTCTCGTCGAAGTCGTTGGAGAAGGTGAGGTTGCGGGCCTGGAAGTCGTCGGCCTCGACGGCGACGGTGGCGCTGCCCGATGTGCCGTAGTTTCCGGAGCCGTCCGGCTTGGGCGTGCCCGCGGCGTTGTTGTAGACGATCACCGTGTCCTTGCGGCTGCCGCCGGTGCCCTGAAGGGTGATGTGCGGCTTCGACGACGGGATCTTGACCGTCTCGCGGTACGTTCCCGGCGCGATGGAGATGGTGACGCGGGCCGGGTTGTTCGCCGGTACGGCGTTCACCGCGGCCTGCACCGTCCTGTACTGGCCGCTGCCGTCCTTCGCCACCGTCAGGGTGGTCCCCGCGGCGGTCCCAGCGGCGGTCCCAGCAGCGGCTGTCGTCCCGGCGCCGACCGTGGCGCGTGGACCCACCCCCGCCTTCACCTTCGCCGGGACGTCCGCCGCCTTGTCGAGCGTGTAGCTGTAGTAGGCCTTGGGGTCGAACGCCGTGCCGCCGCTCTCGTTGCGCCCGCTGGTGCCGGTGAAGATGTTGCCGCGTTGCACGACGGTGGCCGAACTGTCCTTCGTCACCGGGTTGTTGATGCCCTCGAAGTAGCTGTTCTCCAGGACCATTCTCGTATTGCCGCGCGAGTAGTTCCCGTAGGAGGACGTGATGCCGGTGCCGGGGACGTCCTGGAGGTAGTTGTTGTAGAGGTGCGCGTGCGCCACGTTGTCCGTGGACGGGTTGCGCTGCTCGGTCTCACGGAACCAGTTGTGGTGGATCGTGATGTCGGCGGTCGTGTTCTCGGTCCAGCCGATGCCGAACGTCTTGTTGTTGTCGCTCAGCTTGTTCCAGGACACCGTCAGATACGTGGTGTCCTTGCGGCTGTCGATCAGCCCGTCGGCCATGTGCCGCAGGTCGTTGTGGTCGATCCAGACATGGTGCGCGCCGTCCATCTGTACGGCGTCGAAGTCGTGCTCCTTGTCGTTCCACGTGCCGGCGTACGAGTCCCGGATCGTGAGGTTCCGGATGATGACGTTGTGGACGCCCTGGCCCAGGAAGAAGCCGCCTCCGACGATGTGGCCCGACGTTCTGGAGCCCACGATCGTCTTGTCCGACGCGACCTTGATCTCCTTGCCCTTGGGGTCCATCGTGATCGTCGCGGCGACGACGATGACGTACGGATCCGGGGACGTCGCGTACTTCTCCAGGTCCGCGAGTGTCTTTACGGTGACCGTCTTTCCGTCTCGGCCGCCGTAAGTGCCGTCCTGGCCGAGCGCGTTGACCGACGCGAATCCGTCGGCGACCGCAGCCGTGGCCGCGGCGGCGGAAGTCGTCGCCGCCGACGCCCTGGACTGCGCGTCCCCGCCGAAGATCCCGAAGACCGTGCCTCCGCCGTACGTCAGTCCCGCCGCGGCCACCGCGGCCACCGGGATACCTGCCCTCAGGCCCAGTCGGCGCCTGCGGTGCCGCGCCTCGTCCTTGATCGCTCTCATTGCCTCATCCGCCCTGGCGATAGTGGGTGTGCGTGGTGCAGGAGAGTCGCCACTGCCGGGGGAATGGTTGCCGTACCGCGTCTACGACGATCCGCTCGCCCGCGTGTACGCGTGCAGGCGCAGCGCCAGCTGCAGCTCCAGGGCGCGTTCGGGGGACTGCCAGTCGGCGCCGAGCAAGTGGCCTACGCGGTCCAGGCGTTGGACCACCGTGTTCACGTGGACGTGGAGGGAGTCCTTCGCCTTGGACTGGCTCATCCCGCAGGCGAAGTAGGCGCGCAGGGTGTGGACGAGTTCGGTGCCGCGTCTGGCGTCGTAGTCGATGACGGGGCCAAGGGTGCGTCGTACGTAGGAGTCGAGGTTCGTGTCGTCGCCGAGCAGTACGCCGAGGAAACCGAGGTCGGGCAGGTCCGCGCCCTGGCCGGTGTGGCCGAGGGCGCGCAGGGCGGACAGACAGCGCAGCGCCTCCGCGTGGGCCCGGGAGAGGGCCGCGGGGCCGGTGGCGGGGCCCGCCGCGCCCACCGTCACCGGGGCTCCGGCGGCCTGGGTGAGCTCGGCGGCGAGCGCGCGGGCGAGGGAGCCGGTGTCGTCGGCCGGGAGTACGAGGACCACGTGGTCGTGGTGCAGGCCGGACAGGCCGCGGCGGGTGCGGGCCGCGCGGGCGGCGGAGGAGAGCAGCAGCCGGCGCCGGGCCGTGTCGCTGTGGGTGGCGAACACCGAGTGGGGGAGGGCCAGATCGACGTCCAGGCGGCGGGCGCGGGCGGTGAGGCGGGCGGGGGTGCCGGAGAGGGAGAGCAGGTCACCGAGGAGTTCGCCGCGTACGCGGTCCTCGGCCTCGGCGGCCGAGCGGCGAAGGAGCAGGAGCAGCGCGGTGACGACTCCGGCGCGTTCGAAGAGGCGGCGGTCGGCCTCGCCCAGGTCGGCACGGCCGGTGAGGGCGATGCTGCCGAGAAGCTCGGAGCCCGCGAGGACCGCGCACACCCAGGTCCCGTCGAAGGGCACGGCCCGCCCACTGGCCCGCGAGGCGGCGATGGCCTCACCCGAGGGCGTCCGGGGGTCCGCGTCGACCCGGGCGAGTTCCATCCCGTCCGCGTCATGGATGAGCGTGCCCCCGTGCAGGAGGGCGCCGATGGCTGTGGCGACCTCGGTGAAGTCTCCGCCTCGCAGTACGAGATCGGTCAGGCGGTCGTGTGCGTCCTCGGCTCTGCGCAGGGCCTCGCTGTGGGCCCGGATGGTCTGTGACGCCGCGTTCAGGTCGACGAGCGCGGCCCGCGTCTCCTCCATGCGGCGCGCGCTGTCGATGGCGATCGCCGCGTGGTCGGCGAGCGAGGAGAGCAGCGCGCCCTCGTCCGGCGTGAAGGCGCGGGCGGTGCGGTCGGCGGCGTAGAGCACCCCGATGACGTCGGTGCCCTGCCGCAGCGGCACACCCAGGATGGCGTGCAGACCCTCCTCCAGTACGGCGCTGTCGATCGGCACGGTGTGCTGGAAACGGGGGTCGACCTCGTAGTCCCCGGTGGCGTACGGCCTGGCGGTCTGGGCGACGAGGCCGCCGAGCCCCTCGCCCATGCCCAGGCGCAGATTCTGGAACGCGGCGGAGACCGAGCCGTCCGTCACGCGCATGTAGGTGTCGCCCGCCGCCGGGTCGTTGAGGGAGAGGTACGCGACGTCCGTGCGGAGCAGCAGCTTCGCGCGGTGCACGATGGCGCGCAGCACCGCGTCGAGGTCGCGCAGCGCCGCGAGGTCACCCGCCGTGTCGAACAGCGCGGTGAGCTCCGCCTCCCTGCGCTGGTGCTGGTTCAGGGTGCGGCGGACGCGCAGCGCGGTCTGCGTGGCCTCGTCGATCTCCGTGAGCTCGGCGGCGCTCGCCCCGGCCGCGCGGGCCGCCGCCGCGGGCCCGGCGAACCGCTCGGCCGGAGCGTCCTGGGCAAGCAGGCCGAGCAGCTCGCGCAGGGCGGCGGCAGCGGCCTGCTCCCGGTCGGCGGCGTCGGGGGAGCGGGAGCGGGACATGCGACGGGTCGCCTCCGGGAGCGGGGTGCTGCGGGCCGGTCAGGTCGGTCAGGTCGAGATTGTCGCCGACGGGGAGGCGGCGGAGGAATCCCCGGGAGCGCCAAGAGCCCCGCTCGGCTGGGCCAGCGAGCGGCCCCGCGTCTCCTTCGCCACGAGGACGGTCAGCGTCGTGATCACCACCGTCACGCACACATAGAGGGCCACCGGCGTCGCGGAGCCGTAGTCCTTGAGCAGCTCGACCGCGATGATCGGCGCGAGCGCCCCGCCGATGATGGACGCGAGCTGCGAGCCCATCGACGCCCCGGAGTAGCGGACCCTCGTATCGAACATCTCGGAGATGAAGGCGGCCTGCGGCCCGTACATCGCACCGTGGAAGAGCAGCCCGACCGTGACCGCGAGCGTGATCACGGCGAAGGACTCGCTGTCGACGAGCGCGAAGAACGCGAACGCCCACCCCGCCATGCCGACGGAGCCGATCAGGGTGACGGGCCTGCGGCCGATGCGGTCCGAGAGGGCGCCCCACAGCGGGATCGTCACGAAGTGCACGGCGGAGCCGATGAGTACGGCGTTCAGGGCGGTGCTCTTGGGCAGTTCCAGGTGCACGGTGACGTAGACGAGGACGAAGGCCGTGAGGATGTAGTACGAGACGTTCTCGCCGAGCCGGGTGCCGATCGCGGTGAGGACGCCGCGCCAGTTGTGCCGGAAGACCTCGACGACCGGGGCGTCTTCCTGCTTGACGGCTTCCCCCGAGGCCTCGGCGGCTTCCGCCCGCGCCTGCGCCTCCAGGAAGAGCGGGGACTCCGAGACGGAGACCCGTATCCACAGGCCGATGATCACGAGCACCCCGGAGAGCAGGAACGGGATGCGCCAGCCCCAGGCGAGGAAGGCCTCGTCGGACTGGACGGCGGCGAGGAGCGCGAGGACGCCGGTGGCGAGGAGGTTGCCGCCGGGGGCGCCGGCCTGCGGCCAGGAGGCCCAGAAGCCGCGGTTCTTGTCGTCGCCGTGCTCCGAGACGATGAGGACGGCGCCGCCCCACTCGCCGCCGAGCGCGAAGCCCTGGATGAGGCGCAACACCGTGAGCAGGATGGGGGCGCCGATGCCGAGGGTGGCGTGGGTGGGCAGCAGGCCCATCGCGAAGGTGGCGCCGCCCATCATCATCAGGCTGAGCACAAGCAGCTTCTTGCGGCCGATCTTGTCGCCGAAGTGGCCGAAGACGACACCGCCGAGTGGCCTCGCGGCGAAGCCGACGGCGTACGTGAGGAAGGAGAGGAGGGTGCCGACCAGGGGGTCGCTGTCGGGGAAGAAGAGGGTGTTGAAGACGAGGGCGGCCGCGGAGCCGTAGAGGAAGAAGTCGTACCACTCGATGGTGGTCCCGATGAGGCTGGCGCTGATGATGCGGGCGATGCCGGGCGTCGTGCCGCGGGCTTCGCCCTGGGCACGCGGGGTTTCGGCTGCCATGGCTTGATCCGTTTCTCGTCGGGGACGGGGAGGTGCGGGGCGTGGGGGTGCGGGAGCGGGGGATGAAGCTCGGGGTGCGTGAAATGGCTCTGGAGGAGCGGGAGTTCAGCCGGCGGTCCAGCCGCCGTCCAGGGGAAGCGACGCGCCCGTCACGAAACCGCTGTGCGGGCCGCAGAGCCAGAGCGCGGCGGCGGCGATCTCCTCGGGCTCGATCAGGCGTTTGGCCGCGGAACGCCGCAGCAGTACGTCGGTCAGGACCTGCTCGGGCGCTATGCCGTGCGCGGCGGCCTGGGCGCTGATCTGGTCCTCGACGAGGGGGGTACGGGTGTAGCCGGGGCTCAGGCAGTTGCTGGTGACCCCGCGCTCCGCGCCTTCGAGCGCGGTGACCTTGCTCAGGCCCTCCAGACCGTGCTTGGCGGCGACGTACGCGGACTTGAAGGGGCTGGCCCGCAGCCCGTGCACGCTGGAGATGTTCACGACGCGGCCCCAGCCCTTGGCGTACATGTGGGGCAGGGTCCTGCGCACGAGGAGGAACGGGGCGGTGACCATGACCTTCTGGATCAGGTCGAACCGCTCAGGGGGGAACTCCTCGATGGGGGCGACGTGTTGGAGCCCCGCGCTGTTGACGAGGATGTCGACGCGGGTCGGCAGGGCCCCGATCGCGGCGGGGTCGGCGAGGTCCACGGCGTGGGCTTCACCGTCAAGGGCGTCGGCGACGTCCTTGGCCGCGTCGGCGTCCAGATCCACGACGTGGACGAAGGCTCCGGCGCCCGCCAGGGCCATGGCGCAGGCCCGCCCGATGCCGCTCGCGCCGCCGGTGACCAGGGCGGTGCGTCCGGTGAGGTCGGTTCCGTTGAGGTCGGTTCCGGCGGGGGTGACACCGCGGGGAGTGGGGCTCGTCATGGCCGGAAACGTAAGGGCGGGCCGCGGGGGGATCCCATGTGTGGGGCCCACATAACCGCCGGGCGCTTCATGTGGGTGGGTGCGTCGATCAGGCCCTGAGCGGACTCTGCCCTGGTGACCCACGTCACGCCAGGCGTCGCCAAAGCTGTGCTACCTTGCGAACAGCACGTGTGTACGCCGCCTTCTGCGGCGCCGGTGCCGATCTTCTTTCTACCGCCTCTGTGAGGCTCCCGCAGCTTTGAAGCTTCCGTGGTTTTCCGAAGCCCTTTGCCGCAGTTTTCCCTCCGCCCGTCGTACGGGACGTGATCACACCATCCCGCCGGGCCCCTCATTCGCATGTCCGCGAAAGGACCCCATCATGAGTAGCGCAACCATCACCCGGAACAAGAACACCACCACAGCCACAACCACGGCCACGCCCCCCGCCGTCGCCGCATCCGGCATCCTCGACGTGAGTCACAATGCCAACGGCCATCTCCGTACCGGCGATTTCCTCCCCACCCCGGGCGACGTACAGGTCCCCTCCGCCCTCATCCGCCAACTCGGCCTGCGCGCCGGCGACATGGTCCAGGGCGAGTGCGGCAAGGCCCGTACGCTCACCCGTGTCGAGCGGGTCAACGGCCACTCCGCCGAAGCCCTGCACAGGCGGGCGCGGTTCGGGGACCTCACCCCGCTGCACCCCCGCGAGCGGCTCCGTCTCGAAACCCCGGGGCACGGCGGCGGCTCCATCGCGACCCGGCTCATCGACCTCGTCGCCCCCGTCGGCAAGGGCCAGCGCGGCCTCATCGTCGCGCCGCCCCGCACCGGCAAGACCGTCCTGCTCCAGCAGATCGCCGCGGCCGTCAGCGCCAACCACCCCGAGGCGCACCTCATGGTGGTGCTGCTCGACGAGCGCCCCGAAGAAGTGACGGACATGAAGCGTTCCGTACGCGGCGAAGTGCTCGCGTCGACCTTCGACCGTCCCGCCAAGGAGCACATCGCCCTCGCCGAACTCGCCGTCGAGCGCGCCAAGCGGCTCGCCGAGGAGGGCAGGGACGTCGTCATGCTCTTCGACTCCCTCACCCGGCTCTGCCGCGCGTACAACAACGCGGCGTCCAGCGGCGGCCGCACCCTCTCCGGAGGTGTCGACGCCGCCGCCATCCAGGGCCCCAAGCGCCTCTTCGGTGCCGCGCGGCTCGCGGAGGAGGGCGGGTCCCTGACCATGCTCGCCACCGTGCTCGTGGAGACCGGATCGCGCGCCGACGACTACTACTTCGAAGAGCTCAAGGGCACTGGCAACATGGAGCTCCGCCTGGACCGCGGCATGGCCGAGCGGCGGGTCTTCCCCGCCGTCGACGTCACCCCGTCCGGTACGCGCCGTGACGAACTCCTCGTGCCCGCCGAAGAGTTGACCGCCGTACGAGGACTGCGGCGCGCCCTGCACGGCAGGGACCCGCAGGCCAACCTGGAGGCGCTGATCGAGCGCCTGCGCAAGACCCCGGACAACGTCGCCTTCCTGCGGCAGGTGCAGCAGACCGTGCCCGGCGCCGGCACCGCGAAGGTCAACGGTGGCTGATCCTCACGGGCGGGAGACGTGCGTGATCCTCACGGGCGGGTGACGTGCACCCGGTAGTTGCCGTCCTTGTCCACGTCCGCCACCGTGATGCGTACGCCCGACTCCGTGTCCGTGAAGGTCTGGCCGGGCTCGTAGGTCGCGTCGGAGAGCTCCGCGTGGACGTTCGGCCGGCGCGTGCAGCCGCCGCTGTCCTTGGTGGAGTCGGAGACGGTGACCGGGCCGTTGCCCGTGTCGACCTCCGCGTCCACCCGGTAGATGAGCACGCCCGGCTTGCAGACCGCCTCGTCGTTGCCCGCGAGGGTGCGCACCTCGACGGCGTACCCCGTCTTCTGGCCCAGCGGCACGAAGGCGAGCTTGGTGCCGCCGGTCGTCGCCAGCGGGCTCAGCGTGTGCTCGGTGGTGCCCGCGTTCGACGCGCAGCTGATCTGGTCGTCGCCGAGCCAGCCGAGCTTCCACTTGTGCCAGGCGAGCAAGTCGTTGTTGGCGCCCCAGTCCTCGCTCATGATGTCCCAGTGGCCGACCGCGCCGCCGCCCTCCTGCGTGTAGAGGTCGGGCAGGCCGAAGACGTGGCCGTTCTCGTGGGGCAGTACGCGGTAGCCGGTCTCGCGGTAGTTGCCCGAGCCGTCGTCCTGGCGGCTGTAGACGAACGACGCGTTGGAGACGGGGACGCCGTCCGCGACGGGCGCCTCGTTGTTGCCCGCGAAGGTCACCGACAGGACCGTGTCGAGCGCGGAAGGGCCCGCGTTCGGCGTGATGAGGATGTTGACCAGGTCGTACTCCCGGAAGTCCACATCCGGGTCGGCGGTCGCCACGATGTCCTTGACCAGCTCGCGGTAGCCGGGATCGAAGGGGGCGCCGCGTTCTATCCCGTACTCCTTGAAGCTCTTCGGCATCCGCAGCCAGTCGGGGACGGGCGACTCGGGCCGGTAGTCGAGCCGGCCGTAGGAGCTGGTGCGGTACCAGTCCGACGTCTGCGGGAAGAACTCCGCGAGGCGGTCGAGGGCGCTGCCCTCGCCGGGGGCGTCGGAGAAGTCGACCATGAGGTTCAGGGCGCGGACGGTGCCGGTGGAGCGGGAGTAGCCGGACGGCGTGGGCACTCCCTCCGACATCTGGACGCCCATCGCGCCGTTGATCATGCACGGGGCGAGTGTCGTCGCGCGGGCCAGGGAGACGGGGCCCGCCGTGCTGGGGGAGTCCTCCATCAGGCGTCCGGTGCTCGCCGACGTGGTGACCGTGAGGGCGAGGGCGGCGCAGGCGGCGAGGGCCACGCCACGCCTCGCTTCGCGTATCCGACTCCAGGTCGGCTGCTGCATGCGTGGCCCTCCCTTCGCGGCAGCCGCCCGTCCCGGCTGCACCCTGTTCGATCACCCTGTGCCGGTGGATGCGCGGGCGCTCGCTGGGTGCGACCGATCGGTGGGTTCACCTCTTTTGAGGGTGTGACCCGGGTCACATGAAGAAAGTCGGGGGATGGGAAATATCCGGGGACTCCCTCCCCGTTTAGACCTGTGTCCGCGTGAAGCGGGGAGTGATTCCCCGCATCGCGCAGCAAACCTCTTGCAGCGAATCTCTTGCAGCGAACCTCTTGGTGAAAGGAAGTGCCGCCGTGGAAGCCGCCACCGCAGCGCAGCCCCGTGCGACCCGCCCGCGGGCCGACGCCCTGCGCAACCGGGAGCGGATCGTCGCCGCCGCACGCGAGATGTTCGTCGAGTTCGGCCCCGATGTGCCGCTCGACGAGGTCGCGCGCCGGGCCGGCGTCGGCAACGCCACGGTCTACCGGCACTTCGCCGACCGTTCCGAACTGGTCCACCAGGTCGTCCTGTTGGTCACCGATCGCGTCTCCGCACACGCCGAGAAGGCGATCGCGGAGGCCGACGCCGACGAGAGCGTCACGTTCGACGCCCTGCGCCGGTTCGTACATGCTTCCGCCGACGAGCGGATCGGTGCCCTGTGCCCGATGCTCCAGGCGGCCTTCGACCCTGATCATCCGGATCTGGTCGACGCCCGTGAGCGGCTCGAAGCCGTCATCGACGGGCTCATGCAACGGGCGCGCGCGGCCGGGCAGCTGCGCACCGACATCGCCGTCGGAGACCTGATGGTCGCCCTCTCCCAGCTCACCAGGCCGCTGCCCGGCACCGCGTGCCTGAACATGGACCGCTTCGTCCACCGCCATCTGCAGCTGTTCCTCGACGGCCTGATGGCGCCGGCCCGCTCCGAGCTGCCCGGTGAGGCGGCGACCTTGGAGGACCTCCGCCAGTCCTGAGCCTCGCTCGCCTCCACAGCACGCAGCACGCAGCACGCAGCACGCAGCACGCAGTACTCAGCACGCATCGCTTACGTCACTTTTTCACCACTCGTACCGCTAGGTGGCTACTCCCATGTCAGAAACAGATCCGAGGCGCTGGAAAGCGCTGATCTTCATCGCGCTCGCGCAGCTGATGGTCGTCCTCGACGCGACCATCGTGAACATCGCGCTGCCCTCCGCCCAGCAGGACCTGGGCATCTCGGACGGCAACCGTCAGTGGGTCATCACGGCCTACGCCCTCGCCTTCGGTGGCCTGCTGCTCTTCGGCGGCCGCATAGCCGACCTCTGGGGCCGCAAGCGCACCTTCGTGACCGGCCTGATCGGCTTCGCCGCGGCCTCCGCGCTCGGCGGCGCCGCCAACGGTGAGGCCATGATGCTGGGCGCCCGCGCCCTGCAGGGTGTGTTCGGCGCGCTGCTCGCGCCCGCCGCCCTCTCGCTGCTCGCGGTGATGTTCACCGAGGCCAAGGAGCGCGCCAAGGCGTTCGGCATCTACGGTGCGATCGCCGGTGGCGGTGGCGCCGTGGGCCTGATCCTCGGCGGCTTCCTCACCGAGTACCTGAACTGGCGCTGGACGTTCTTCGTGAACATCCCCTTCGCCGTCGTCGCCGCGCTCGGCGCGTACTTCGTCATCCGTGAGCCGGCCGGCGCCCGCAACCGCTCGCCGCTCGACATCCCCGGCGTGATCCTGTCCACCCTCGGTCTGGTCGCCCTTGTCTACGGTTTCACGCGCGCCGAGTCCGCCGGCTGGTCGGACACCCTGACGGTCGGCATGTTCGTCGGCTCCGCCGTCCTGCTCGCCGCGTTCGTCTTCACCGAGGCGCGGGTCAAGTCGCCGCTGCTCCCGCTGCGCGTCCTGACCGAGCGCAACCGCGGTGGCGTCTACCTCTCGCTCGGCCTCGCGATCATCGCGATGTTCGGCCTGTTCCTCTTCCTCACGTACTACCTGCAGATCGTCAAGGGCTTCTCGCCGGTGAAGACCGGCTTCGCGTTCCTGCCGATGATCGTCGGCATGATCACGGGCTCCACGCAGATCGGCGCCCGTCTGATGACCCGCGTCCCGCCGCGGCTCCTGATGGGCCCCGGCTTCGTGGTCGCGGCCGTCGGCATGCTGCTCCTGACGCAGCTGGAGATCGGCACCTCGTACGCCGGTCTGATCCTGCCCGCGCAGCTGCTGCTCGGTCTCGGCATGGGTACGGCGTTCATGCCCGCCATGTCGCTCGCCACGCACGGTGTCGAGCCGCGTGACTCCGGTGTCGCCTCCGCGATGGTCAACACCTCGCAGCAGGTCGGCGGCGCCATCGGCACGGCCCTCCTGAACACCATCGCCGCCTCCGCCACGACCGCGTACGTCGCCTCGCACGCGGCGGGCGCGACGACTCCCGCGGCCCAGAAGCTGGTCCAGGCGCAGGCCATGGTCGAGGGCTACACCAGCGCGATCTGGTGGGCCGTCGGCATCCTGGCGGCCGCCGCCGCGATCGCCTTCGCGCTCATCAACACCGGTGCGCAGGGCGGCGCTCCCGCCGCATCCGGCGACACCGACGGCGTGATGAAGGACTCCGAGGAGGTGCGGATCCCGGTGGTCGCGCACTGACCACGGGCAACCGGCACCTCCTGAAGGAGAGTCATTCCTTGAAGGAGAGCCATTCCTGAAGGGGAGTCAGCGGAGCCAGGGCAGGTCCGCTCCCGCCTCCTTCGGCTGAAGTCCCTCGGCGACGATCATCATGATGTCGCCGAGGGACTTCTGCTGTTCCGGGCTGAGCCGGTCGAACAGCGCCTGGCGTACGGCGGCGACATGGCCGGGGGCGGTCCTGCGCAGCACCTCGTACCCGTCGTCGGTGAGGATCGCGAACTGGCCGCGCTTGTCGGAAGGACAGTCCTCGCGGCGCACCCAGCCGCTCTTCTCCAGGCGCGCGATCGCGTGCGAGAGGCGGGAACGGGTGATCTTGCTGTTCTTGGCCAGCTCCGTCATGCGCAGCCGCCGCCGCGGGGCGACGGAGAGCTGGACGAGCAGGCCGTAGTAGATGTGCGGCATGCCCGCGTCGCGCTGCAACTGGCGGTCGAGGTGGTCCTCCAGGAGCGTGGTGGCGTGCAGATACGCGAGCCAGGTGCGCTGTTCCTCGTCGTCGAGCCAGCGCGGGTCCCCGTCGGGGGGAGAAGTGGGTGCCGTGTCCATGTACTCCACTGTACGCAACCCTTACTTGAAAGTTAAACAATGCTGGAGTAGGCTCATCATCGAGCGAAAGCTTGAGAGTTAAAGTAAATCGAAGTGAGTCGTTCCCGCACGTTCTCGGAAGGCGCCGCCATGACCGCAACCCAGGAGCGCATGCCCGCCCTGTACCTCAGCCACGGCGCACCGCCGCTGGCTGACGACGCGCTCTGGCCGGACCAGCTCCGTGCCTGGTCGGCCGGGCTGCCACGCCCCAAGGCCGTGCTCATGGTCTCCGCCCACTGGGAGGAGGCCCCGCTCGCGCTCGGCGCGACGGAGCGGGTGCCCCTCGTCTACGACTTCTGGGGCTTCCCCGAGCACTACTACCAGGTGACGTACGCCGCTCCCGGCGCCCCTCAACTGGCCGATTCCGTACGGAAATTGCTGCGCGGGGCGGGTACGCCGGTGCAGGACATCCCGGATCGCGGGCTCGACCACGGAGCGTATGTCCCGCTGGTCGAGATGTATCCCGACGCGGACATCCCCGTACTCCAGATTTCCATGCCGACCCTGGACCCCGGGCGCCTGATGGACATCGGCCGGAAGCTGGCGCCGCTGCGGGACGAGGGCGTGCTGATCGTCGGCAGCGGCTTCTTCACGCACAACCTGGCGGCACTGCGCCAGGGCGGTACGCCGTCGTGGTCGGTGGAGTTCGACGCCTGGGGGCACGAGGCGCTCGACGCGGGCGATGTGGACGGCCTCCTCGACTTCCGGCACAAGTCCCCCGCGGGCGAGCTGGCACATCCGCGCACCGAGCATTTCGCGCCCCTGTTCGTGACGCTGGGGGCGGCGGAGGCCGCGGGGGACCTTGGCGGGCAGCGGAGTGTGATCGACGGGTTCTGGATGGGGCTCGCGAAGAGGTCGGTGCAGTTCGGCTGATCGCCTTCAGGGTGCTGTCGGGCTCAGGTCAGCGGCTCGCTGATCTCGATCGCGCGCAGGGCCGCCGCCAGGGCCCGCTCGTCGCCCACGTCGAGTGCCGTGTCGGTGAACTTGATGACGTGTTCGTTGCCGTGCGCCAGGGCCCGCTCGAAGACCTCCTCGGGGGCGAAGGTGCCGGGCGCTGTGTACGTGACCGGGGCGTCCGGGGCGTACATCGAGGTCACGGCTGCCGATGCCGTCCAGGCCGCGTGCAGGCTCGGCGCCCACAGCGTGCGGGGGAGCGCGGGCAGGGCGCGCAGCACGGCGTTGGGCGCGGTCGAGGCGTGCACCAGCATCGTCTCCTCGCCATGGCCGTGCGTGGCGTATCGGTGGGTGGCCGCGCGGACCAGCTCCGTGAGTGCGCGGTGCGCCTCGTCGGGGTCACGAACGCCTGCCGCCCACGTGGGCAGGCCCGCGACCCGGCCGAGCCTGGCGGGGAAGCCGCCGGTCTCCCGCTCCGAGATCGGCGCGACGGAGTCCAGGGCGTCGGCGGCGGTGCCGGCGCCCGACGGCAGGAGCGTGATGCCGGTGACGGGGTGGTGGCGGGCGGCCCAGTAGCCGAGGCCGTGGGCGAGTTCGGCTGTGCGGGGCTCGGTCGCCGGGGTGGTGAGCAGGGTGCGCACGGCGTGCCCCACCCGGATCACGGGGTGCGTGGAGCCGCCGTACATGCCGGGAGCAGACGCGGCCACCACTCGGCGAGTACGTCGCGCCACGGGCGTTCGCCGGTCTCCCGGCCGAAGTACGCGATCCAGTCCGCGGCGCGGCGCGGATCACCGAGGGCCTCGCGCCAGTTCTCGCCGGTGACCGGCTCGACCGCGGCCGGGAACTCCTCCAGCTTCGGCTCGTACAGCTCCAGCCAGCGGTGGACCGCCGCGGACTGCCCACGCGCGGCGAGCGCCTCGACGGCCATCGGTGCGTGGTTGGTGAGCCGTCCGAGCCGTTCGGGGCCCGAGGTGTGCAGGCGCTGGAGGGCTTCGTCGAGGGTGCCAGAGGTGTCGGTGCTTTCGGCTGAGGCGTCGTCCATGGGGGCACGGTAGGTGGGGTGCGAGCGGGGCGTAACGGCCTTGCGGCCTAGGCCGGGACCTAGGACCTTCTCCTGAGGAGTGGGCTACTGGGGGCCGAGAGGGCGCTCGTACCAGGCGACGTCCCAATAGCGGCCGAATTTCCGGCCGACCTCGCGGTAGGTGCCGACGTGCCGGAAGCCGAAGCGTTCGTGGAGGCGGGCCGACGCGTCGTTCGGCTGGGCGATCCCGGCGTAGGCGCGGTGCAGGTCCTCGCCCTCAAGGGCCTCGAAGAGCGCCTTGTAGAGCAGGGTGCCGATGCCGCGGCCCCCTGCGTCCGGTGCGCAGTAGACACTGACTTCCACTGAAGTGGTGTAGGCGGGCTTCGGCCGGAAAGGGCTACTGGTGGCGTACCCGAGGATCCGGCCCGAATCCCGCTCCTGGGCAACCATCAGGCGGTGAGGGCCGTCTTCAGGGTGGGAGAGCAGCCAAGGGCGGCGCTCTTCGGGCAGGAAGACGTCCGTGTCGAAGGTGATCGGCGTCTCACGTACATAGTGGTTGTAGATGTCGGTCAGGGCCCCGAGGTCAGCCTCCGCGCCGGGCCTGACCTGCACCTCGGTTGGTTCCGACGGCATCTTGCCTCCCCCTTGTGGCGGGACAGGGTACTGCAACGCCAGGAAAATAGATGTGCGGGTTGGGAATTCTGTCCGGATTCCAGTCGTTGTTTCCATCAGAAGCTGGGCACCCGGGAGGGTGTGGCTTCTACCACAGGGGCCCGTGAGAAGGGCCGACCAGGACCACCACCGCAAGGGAGCACGCATGGCAACCCGTGCCGTCGCCCGTCGTAAGTCCGCCGCCTCCGGCGAGACCGACGCGGCACGCAGTGTTCGCGCCGTAGGCGGGGAGATCGCCGACCGCGACCTGGTCGGCATGTACCTCGACGAGATCGCGCGTACGCCGCTGCTCGATGCCGCCAAGGAAGTCGAGCTGTCCCAGATCATCGAGGCCGGTGTGTACGCCCGGAAGATAATCGACGGCGAAGTCGAGGGCTCCGCCGCGGCCTCGTCCGCCTCCCGCGAGGAGCTCGACGCTCTGGTCGCGGACGGCGAGCGGGCCAAGGACGTCTTCATCCGGTCCAACCTGCGCCTGGTCGTCGCGGTCGCGCGCCGCTATCCGCGCAGCGGTCTCCCGCTCCTCGACCTGATCCAGGAGGGGAACGCGGGCCTGGTCCGCGCGGTCGAGAAGTTCGACTACGCCAAGGGCTTCAAGTTCTCCACGTACGCGACGTGGTGGATCCGCCAGGCCATCACGCGCTCCATAGCCGACCAGTCCCGCACCATCCGTCTCCCCGTCCACCTGGTCGAGGAGCTGGGTCGGATCCGCCGTGTCATGCGCGAGTTCAACCGCAAGCACGGGCGCGATCCGGAGCCGGCGGAGGTCGCCGCGGAGCTCGACTCCACGCCCGCGCGCGTGACGGACGTCCTGGACTGGGCCCGTGACCCGGTCTCGCTCAACATGGGCGTGGACGACAACGGGGACACGCAATTCGGTGACCTCCTCGAGGACACCTCCGCGGTCTCGCCCGAGCAGTCCGTCATGACGCTGCTGCGCAGCGAGGAACTGGACGACCTGATAGGCCGCCTCGACCAGCGCACGGCCTCCATCATCAAGATGCGGTACGGCATCGAGGACGGCCGGGAGCGGACCCTGACGGAGGTCGGCAAGCAGCATGGGCTTACGCGGGAGCGGATCCGGCAGATCGAGAAGCACGCGTTGATGGAGCTGAAGAAGTTGGCGCGGGACACGGGGTTCGACGCGGCGGCCTAGGCGGCCGGCGAAGCTCCCGTCTTGAGCTGAGCCCCGGTGCCATCCCCCCGGCACCGGGGCTCGTTTGTGTTTGGGGGCGGTGGGGGCTTCTTGGGTTGCGCTTGCGTCTTTTCCGTCGGGCGGCATCGGGTGACTCTTTTCCGCGCTTCGCGCGGATCTTTCCCGCCCACCCACCCGATTGCCCCGGGGTGCTCGGGTGGGTGGGCGGGAGACCCCCGCGCGGAGCGCGGGAAAGTGCCTCGCGCCCGCAGTCGGCGGACGACGCGCTCGGCAGGATCAGACGGCTCCGGACGTCGACGCCCGCGTCAAGCGTGTGCCCAAGGTGTGGAGGGACGCGACCAGTTCGGGAGGCCCGTGGGCCACGAAGTCGTGGCCCGTCATGGCGAGCCGTACCGCCAGCCAGTCCACCGCGTCCGTCACCGTGGAGCGCAGGCGGCACGTCGAGGAGGTGAGGGGTTCCGGAGTACCCAGCGCCCCCGGCAGCCTCGCCGCGATCGACTCGGCCGGCGCCTCGAACGTCACGTCGATCTCGTACGACTCCTGACCCCGCCACATCGACCGGCGGATGTACTCCGCCGCGTCCCCCGTAGGCAGCTCCCGCGGCACGAAGCGGGCCCCGGTCGCGAAGGGGGACGACACCCGGTCGACCCGGAAGGTGCGCCAGTCGTCGCGGTCGATGTCGTACGCCACCAGATACCAGCGCCGCCCCGTCGACACGAGCCGGTGCGGCTCCGTCAGGCGGCGGGACTCCGTGCCGTCGCCTGAGCGGTACGCGAAGCGGAGGCGTTCTTGGCCCGCCGCCGCTGACGCCATCACCGTAAGCGTCTCGGGCGCGATGCTCGCACCGTCCCCGCTGGTCAGCGGGGTCGTGGCGATCTGCAAGGTCTGGACGCGATGGCGCAGACGGGACGGAAGCACCTGCTCCAGTTTCGCGAGGGCCCTGACCGACGCCTCCTCGACCCCCTCCACCGCGTGCCCCGCCCCGGCCCGCAGCCCCACCGCGATCGCCACCGCCTCCTCGTCGTCGAGGACGAGCGGCGGCATCGCCTTGCCCGCGACCAGGCGGTATCCGCCGCTCGCCCCCTGGCTCGCCTGGACCGGGTAGCCGAGATCCCGCAGCCGGTCGATGTCGCGCCGGACCGTGCGGCGGCTGACGCCGAGCCGGTCGGACAGCTCCCCGCCCGGCCACTCGCGCGGGGTCTGGAGGAGGGAGAGGAGCTGGAGCAGCCGCGCCGGGGTGTCCGTACCGCCGGATCCGCCGGATCTCTCCGAAGCGGCAGGGCTCGTACGCGTCGTACGCGGTGGTGTACCCGGATTCGAGGTCATGTCTTCCACGATGCCGCCCATCTAGGACACGGTCTGGCCTATATGGCTTCTAGTCTCCTCCCATGACTTACAGCAGCCCTGCCACACCCCCGACCGGAGCGGCGGCCGCAGCCGCCGACCGGCGCCGCTGGTTCGCCCTCGCGATCGTGATGACCGCGGCGTTCATGGATCTCGTCGACGTCACCATCGTCAACATCGCGATCCCCTCCATACGCGAGGACGCGGGCGCCACGTTCAGCCAGATCCAGTGGATCACCGCGGGCTACGCGCTCGCCTTCGCGGCCGGACTGATCACCGGCGGTCGTCTCGGTGACATCTTCGGGCGCAAGCGGATGTTCCTCCTCGGAATCGGCGGCTTCACGCTCGCCTCCGCGCTCTGCGGCTTCGCGGCCAACCCGGAGATGCTGGTCGCCTCCCGGATCTTGCAGGGCGGCATGGCCGCGATGATGGTGCCGCAGGTCCTTTCGATCGTGCACGCGACCTTCCCCGCGCACGAGCGCGGCAAGGTCTTCGGTCTCTTCGGGATGGTCGTGGGACTGGGCGCGGTCTCGGGACCGCTGCTCGGCGCGCTGCTGACCGAGTGGAACCTCTTCGGGCTCGAATGGCGGCCGATCTTCCTCATCAACCTGCCCGTCGGAATCGCGGGGCTGATCCTGGGACGCAAGTTCATCACTGAGTCCAAGGCGCCGAAGGC
This sequence comes from Streptomyces sp. NPDC048436, assembly GCF_043200355.1. Classification (NCBI taxonomy): domain Bacteria; kingdom Bacillati; phylum Actinomycetota; class Actinomycetes; order Kitasatosporales; family Streptomycetaceae; genus Streptomyces; species Streptomyces sp. NPDC048436. Next base: position 286,575 of record NZ_JBICXP010000007.1, on the reverse strand, counting down.
CCTCAGGCTCGACCTCGTCGGCGTCGTCCTCGTCACGCTCGGCCTGCTGATGGTGCTCTACCCGCTGACCCGCGGGCGCGAGCTGGACTGGCCGCTGTGGGGGTACGCCATGATGACGGGCGGGCTCGTCGTCTTCGGCGCGCTCATCGCGTACGAGAAGGCGAAGGCGGCCAAGGACGGTTCGCCGCTGGTGGAGCTGTCCCTGTTCAAGGTGAAGAGCTTCGCGGCGGGCATCGCGGTGCAGACCGTCTTCGGCGTCACGATGGGCATCTTCTTCCTGGTCTGGACGCTCTACATGCAGGACGGGCTCGGCTGGAGCGCGCTGCGGGCGGGCACCACGGGGGTGCCGTTCTCGATCGCCGTGTCGGCGGCGGCCGGTATGTCGGTGCAGCTGCTCGTGCCGCGGTTCGGACGCAAGGTGCTGCAGGCCGGCGCGCTCACCATGGCCGCCGGGGTGCTGCTCTACATCTGGGAAGCGGGCCGGTACGGCGCGGACATCGCGTCCTGGCAGATGGCGCTCCCCTTGGTTGTCATGGGTGCCGGGATGGGCTTCATCGTCGCGCCGCTGACCGACGCGATCCTCTCGGAGGTGCCGCGTGAGCACTCGGGGTCCGCGTCCGGTCTCCTCAACACCGTGCAGCAGATGGGCACCGCGCTCGGGCTCGGCCTGGTCTCCGTCGTGTTCTTCGGCATGATCGACGAGAAGGCCGCGCCGAGTCGGATGCATGCGGAGTTCGTGGACGCGTTCCAGAACTCGCTGTGGTGGGTCGTGGGCGTGCTCGTCGTCATCTTCCTGCTGATGTTCGCGCTGCCGGCCAAGCCGCGGCAGCACGTCGAGGGCGGCGGCGGCGACGGTGACGTGAACGATGCCGGGGATGGCGTGGATGCCGGGGACGGCGTGGATGCTGGCGGCGTCAGTGAGGGTTCCGGTGGACTCCCGGAGCGGGAGCCCGCGTTGACCTCCTGAGCGGTGCTGTTGGCGGGTGCGGCCCGGGTGGAGCCTTGAGCTCCGCCCGGGCCGCACCCGTGTCCAGGGACTTCAGTACAGAGGAAGTCCGTTTGTGTCCGAAGTGGGCCCGAAGTTGTTTACTTTCTGGAAATCCAATCGTATTCTTCCAGGGAACCCACAAGCTCGGGCATCTGGCGGAGGCGAACGGACATGTACGCACCGGAGCGGCAGCAGGAGATTCTGCGGCTCGCACGGGACGGCGGGCGGGTCGACGTGCTGTCGCTGGCCGAGCAGTTCCAGGTCACCGCCGAGACCATCCGGCGTGACCTGAAGGCTCTGGACCGCGCCGGTCTCGTACGCAGGGTGCACGGCGGTGCCATACCGGCCGGGCGCCTCGACTTCGAGCCCGACCTCGCGGAGAGGGAAGGCACAGCGGCCGACGAGAAGGACCGCATCGCGCGGGCCGCCCTCGCCGAGCTGCCGGTCGAGGGCAGCGTCATCCTCGACGCGGGCTCGACGGTCGCCCGGCTCGCGGCGTCGCTGCCGCTGGAGTCGACGTTCACCGTCGTCACGCACGGCCTGCCGACCGCCGCGCGCCTCGCCGACCACCCCGGCATCCAGCTGCACCTCATCGGCGGCCGGGTCCGAAGCCGTACGCGCGCGGCGGTCGACGCGTGGGCGCTGCGGGCGTACGGAGAGATCCGAGCCGACGTCCTCTTCGTCGCCGCGAACGGCTTCTCCGCGGAGGCCGGCCTGACCACCCCCGACCTCGCCGAGGCGGCGGTGAAACGCGCCGCGATCGGCGCGGCCCGCCGCGTGGTGCTCCTCGCGGACTCCACCAAGCACGGCCAGGAGCACTTCGCCCGCTTCGGCGACCTGGACGACGTAGACCTACTGATCACCGACACCGGCCTCACCCCCGAGGACGCCGCGGCGATCGAGGGCGGCGGCACGGAGGTGATCCGGGCGTGAGCGGCGGGGACGTGAACGCGGGCAGCGGCAAGCAGCAGTTCGGCACAGAAACGGTACGTACGCGCATGATCCTCACCGTCACCCCCAACCCCTCCCTCGACCGCACCTACGAGGTCCCCTCGCTGGACCGTGGTGAGGTCATCCGGGCCACCGGGGAGCGGATGGACCCGGGCGGCAAGGGCGTCAACGTGTCGCGGGCCGTCGCGGCGGCGGGTGCCGTGACGCTCGCCGTGCTGCCGCTCGGCGGTGCGCCCGGCGCGCTCGTCGCCCAGCTTCTCGACGAACAGGGCATCAAGGTCGCCCCCGTCCCGGTCGCCGGCCAGACCCGGTCCAACATCGCGGTGGCCGAACCGGACGGCACCCTCACCAAGATCAACGCACCCGGGCCCGAACTGACGTCGCCCGAGGCCGAGTCGCTGCTCTCCGTCGTACGGGAACGCTCCTCGGGGGCCGACTGGATCGCCTGCTGCGGCAGCCTCCCGCGCGGCCTCGCACCCTCCTGGTACGCCGACCTGGTGGCCCGCGCGCACGCCGCCGGAGCCCGGATCGCCCTGGACACCTCAGGCCCCGCGCTGCTCGCCGCCCTCGCCGAACGCCCCGACGTCGTCAAGCCGAACGCGGAGGAGCTCGCCGAAGCGGTGGGCCGCCCGCTGGCCACGGTCGGCGACGCGGTCAAGGCGGCGGAGGAGCTGCGGGAGCGCGGCGCACGCGCGGTACTCGCCAGCCTCGGAGCCGACGGCCAGCTCCTGGTGGACGACTCGGGCACGTACTTCGGCAGCGCCCAGGTCGACGCCGTACGCAGCAACGTCGGCGCCGGTGACTCGTCCCTGGCCGGTTTCCTCATCGCGGGCGGCACCGGCGCGAAAGCCCTCGCCTCCGCCGTGGCGCACGGCGCGGCGGCGGTCCAGCTGCCCGGCAGCGCGATGCCGACCCCGTCGGACCTCGCCCCGGACGCGGTCACCGTCACCACCGAGGTCCCGCTGGACCGCGTACTGACGGAGCCGGCGCCATGACTCCCCACCCCCAGCCCCACCCCCTGCCCCACCCCCGCTCCACCTCAACCCCCGTCCCCACCCCCGCCCCCCGGGCGATACGCGTGCGAAGGAGCCCGCGATGAGCGAGATGATCACCGCGGAACTGGTCGACCTCGAAATCGACCGGTCCGCCGGAACCAAGGAAGCGGCGGCCCGTGCCCTCGCCGAGCGCATGGTCGCCCTGGGCCGGGTGACCGATCTGGACGGGTTCCTCGCCGATGTGGCGGCCCGCGAGGCCCAGATGCCGACCGGCCTCGACGGCGGCATCGGCATCCCGCACTGCCGCAGCACCCACGTCACCGAGCCGACCCTGGCCTTCGGCCGCTCGGCGGACGGCATCGACTTCGGGGCGCCGGACGGACCGGCCGACCTCATCTTCCTGATCGCCGCCCCGGCGGGCGCGGACGACGCGCACCTGACGATCCTGTCGTCGCTGGCACGTCAGCTGATGGACGCGGAGTTCACGACAGCGCTGCGGGCGGCGGAGGACGCGGAGACGGCTGCGGACCTGATCCGGGGTAATGAGCGGGCGGGCGGGGAACAAGCCGCGCGCAGCGCGGCAGAAGACCCCACCGACCCGCAGCCGGAAGACGACCCTGCCCCGGCGGAGCCGTTCCGCATCGTGGCGGTCACCTCCTGCCCCACGGGCATCGCGCACACCTACATGGCAGCCGAGTCCCTGGAGAACGCCGCCCGCGAGGCAGGCGTGGAACTGGTCGTCGAGACCCAGGGCTCAGCAGGCTTCACCCGCCTCGACCCGGCAGCCATCGCCACCGCCGACGCGGTCATCTTCGCCCACGACGTCCCCGTACGGGACAAGGACCGCTTCGCCGGTAAGCCCACGGTCGACGTCGGGGTGAAGGCAGGCATCAGCAGGCCCGCCGCCCTCATCGCGGAGGTGCGCGAGAAGGCAGCCCGCGGCGAGATCACCTCCGGGGCGGGGGCCAAGGCCAGCCCCGTGGACGACGCGGGCGAGAGCGGCGACGGCTACGGCACCAAGCTGCGCAAGTGGCTGATGTCCGGCGTCAGTTACATGGTCCCGTTCGTCGCCGCCGGCGGCCTCCTCATCGCACTCGGCTTCGCCATCGGCGGCTGGAAGATCGACAAGGCCCCGTCCGTGGCCGAGCACTTCGTGTGGACGGACACCACCAGCTGGGCCGCGCTCCTCTTCCAGATCGGCGGGCTCGCCTTCGCGTTCCTGGTGCCGGTCCTCGCGGGCTACATCGCGTACGGAATGGCCGACCGGCCAGGACTCGTACCCGGCTTCGTCGGCGGTTCCGTCGCCGTCACCATCAACGCGGGCTTCCTCGGCGGCCTCGCGGCGGGCTTGATCGCCGGTGCGGTCGTCATGGGCATCCAGCGCGTGAAGATCCCGGCCGTGCTTCGCGGCATCATGCCGGTGGTCGTGATCCCGCTGATCTCGTCCGCCATCGTCGGCTTCCTGATGTTCCTCGTCATCGGGAAGCCCATCGCCTCGCTGCAGAGCGCGCTCACCGACTGGCTGGAGGGCCTGACCGGCGCCAACGCCATCATCCTGGGCGTCATCCTCGGCCTGATGATGTGCTTCGACCTCGGCGGCCCGCTCAACAAGGTGGCGTACGCCTTCGCCGTCGGCGGCCTCGCCAACCCGACCGAGGGCAGCCTCAAGGTCATGGCCGCGGTGATGGCGGCCGGTATGGTCCCGCCGCTCGCCATGGCTCTGGCGACCACGGTCCGCGGCCGTCTCTTCACCAAGACCGAGCGCGAGAACGGCAAGGCCGCCTGGTTCCTGGGCGCCTCCTTCATCACGGAGGGCGCCATCCCGTTCGCCGCGGCCGACCCGCTGCGGGTGATCCCCGCCTCCATGGCGGGCGGCGCGGTCACCGGCGCCCTGTCGATGGCCTTCGGCTGCACGCTGCGGGCCCCGCACGGCGGCATCTTCGTGGTGCCGCTCATCGGCCAGCCGCTGCTCTACCTGGTGGCGATCGCCGCCGGTGTCGGCGTCTCGACCGTGGCGGTCATCCTGCTCAAGGGCGCCCGGAAGACGCCGCCTTCGGAGAACGCCGTCACGGCCGAGGAGGCCGTGACGGAGAAGCGGGTGGCGACGGCGGCTGTCTGAGCCCCGACGATTCGGGCTCTATGGATCTATGGCTCTATGTGAGGGGTTGTGCGACATGCGTCACTTCGGGACGTAAGTCCCACAACCCCTCTGTCTTTGGCCCCGGACCGTGTTGTCTACTGTGCGGCATGCTCCAGAATGTCTCGATCCTCCAGCAGATAGGCGTGGCCGTACTCGCCGTGGCGACCGTCGTCTGGGCCGTGGGCCTGGTGCGGGTGCTGCGGCGTGACCGGTTCGACGTCGACGTCTGGCGCCAGGCTCAGACGCTGGCCGCACTGCCCGCGCAGTCGGGACCGCCGCGCGCCGAGACGGTCGAGCTGACGGCGGACGAGCGGGTCGCCTTCGCCGGGCTCGTACGGGAGTTCGGCCGCTCTTAGCCGCTCACTCGCTTCGCCCGCTGCTCCATCGCCGCGCGGGCCGCTTCCTCGGTGACGTACACCTCGCACCTGTGCCGCTTGTCGGGCGTGACCGTGTGCTCGACCTCCCACAGGCTGAGCTCGCTGCCGTCGAAGAGCAGGAACGCGTGCTCGTAGAGCGAGAAGCTGAGCCGGGCCTCGCCCGCCAGGCCGGGGCGGCCGAAGGCCTGTGTGATCTGGTGCGCGAACGCCGAGCGCAGCAGCCGCCCGATGTCCTCGCCGGGGCGGCCCGCGTCGGCCGTGTTCTCCGCGCGGCGCAGCAGCCGTCGCCCGTGGTCCGCCGAGTCGTCGGGGACGTACGAATGCCGGGGCTCGTCCTCGACCGAGAGCTGGAGCACGGTGGGCTGCTCACAGACGGAGGCGGGGGTGTCGGGCGGGAGCGGCAGGCGGGAGGTGGCGACGCCGGCCTCTTCCTCGTCCGCGTACAGCTCGTACTGGGCGTGGCTGCCGGGGCCTGTGTTGTGCACGAGCTCCCAGAGGGTGAGCGCGCCGGCGTCGGCGAGCAGCCACGTATGCCGGTAGGTCTCGCGGTGCAGACCCGCGCTGTGGTGAGCGGAGTGCAGCGAACTGTCGTACGCGAGAGCCGACTCCAGGCGCCCTATCGTCTCGTCCGGCAGGTCGAAGGAGTTCATGGCGCGGCGAAGAAGCCGCTCAAGATGCTCCTGCGGAGATTCGTGTGCGGGCGACTGGGTGGATTCGTACGCCGTCTCGTACTCGTACGGAACGCTCAAGGTTTCTCCCGGCGTTGCTGCATGTCACCTGGTGAGTGCATACCGTAGCCCCTGTGTCGGACATCATGCCCGGGAACTGGAAAACGCACGAGCCGCACGGCAAGTTCCCGTGCGGCTCGCGGTGTTGGGCCTGGTGAGGGGCCCCGCGGTGTTACTCGCGGTCAGCCCGCGCTGCCCGCGGTCCACTGGCTCCAGGACATGTTCCAGCCGTTGAGGCCGTTGTCCGGGGCGACGGTCTCGTCCGGGGAGCCCTTGACCGTCACGACGTCGCCGATGAGGGAGTTCTCGTAGAACCACGCGCCCGGCGTGCTGGAGTCGCCCGCGCCCTGCGCGTCCTGGAGGCCGACGCAGCCGTGGCTGGTGTTGGAGCTGCCGAAGATCGAGGGCGAGCCCCAGTAGTTGCCGTGGATGAAGGTGCCGGAGGACGAGAGGCGCATCGCGTGCGGGACGTCCTTGATGTCGTACTCACCGCCGAAGCCGACCGTGTCGCCGTTCATACGGGTCTGGGTGAACTTCTCGGAGATCACCATTTTCCCGTTGTACGTGGGATTCGACGGGCTGCCCGCGGAGATCGGGATGGTCTTGACGACCTTGCCGTCCCGCTCGACCGTCATCTTCTTGGCGCCGACGTCGACCGTGGAGACCTGCGCGCGGCCGACGGTGAAACTGACGGTCTTGTTCTGCACGCCGGTGGCGCCGTCCGCGCCCTTCACGCCCTCCAGGTCGATCTTCATGGTGACCTTGGAGCCGGCCTTCCAGTACTCCTCGGGCCTGAAGTCGAGGCGCTGGTTGCCGAACCAGTGGCCCACGACCTTCTGGCCGCTGTCGGAGGTGACCTTGATGTGCGACTGGACGGACTGCTTCTCGGTGATCGCCTTGTCGAAGTTGAACGAGACCGGCATGCCGACGCCGACCTTCGTGCCACCGTCGGGGGTGTAACTGCCGATGAAGCTGTTGTCCTTCGAGACGGTGGTGAAGATCGAGTTCTCGGTCGCTTCCTTGCCCTTGCTGTCCTTGGCGTCGGCCGTGATCTTGTACTTCATGCCGCGCTCCAGCTGGGACTTGGGCTTCCAGCTGCTGCCGTCGCCGGAGAGCGTGCCGTCGACGGCGGCGCCGGTCGAGACCAGCGTCATCTTCACGTCGGTGAGCTTGCCGCCCTTGACCCTGACACCCGTGGCGTTGATGGAGGCACCGGTCGAGCCGTCCTTCGCCGAGATGGTGATGGTGGCGCCCTTGGGCGCGGAATCGCCGTTCTTGCCGTCGCCGTTGGCGTCCGTGTCGCCGCCGCAGGCCGTGAGGGTGAGTGCGCCCACGGCGGCGAGCGTGGCTGCCGCCAGGAGGGTGCGTCGCCGGGGCTCGGCTATGTGCGACGTTGTCACGGGCTGCTCCATCTTTGTGCGTACTTGTGCGAAGTGCGCGTTCTGATCCAGTAAGAGTTAAGAGCTGCCTACAGGCGGAAAGGTTCCTTCCGCTTGATGTGAGGGCGGGCACAGGGTCATGGCCCGCCGACGGCCCAACGGGCTGTGTTCTGCGGCCATTTGTAGTTGTTCTTCCTGAGATTTCCCTGAGGCGACTCTGGGAGGAGCCTTTGGGCTTTGCTTGCGGGCTACTCGTCGTAGAGGTCGCGGTACGAGGGGAAGCTGCCGCCCGGCGTCGCCACGGACTCCGCAGCGAGGAGAGCGCGGACGATCGCCGTGGTCACCATGTCCGCGCCCGCCGCGAGGATCTCGTTCAGGGCGAGCGGGTTCCGCGCCGCTTCCGGCAGAGGGCGCTCACCGGTCGCGAGGGCGAAGACGGTGTCCCCGTCGTTCAGGAGGTGGACGGGGCGCACGGCACGCGCCATGCCGTCATGCGACGTACCGGCGAGCTTCTGCGCCTGGGCCTTGGTGAGTTCGGCGTCCGTGGCGACCACGGCGAGGGTGGTGTTCAACGGCGGAGGCCCGCTCTTGGCCGCGGCTTCGGCGAGCCGACGCGTGGCCGCCTCGTGGACGTCGGGGGCGGGGTAGGTCATCCGCCGCCCCTCGAAGTACTGCCCGTACAGCGCGCCCGTCCCCGGATCGACCCCGGAGCCCGCGGCGTTCGCCACGACCAGGGCCGCGACCGTGATGCCCGAGTCCAGCCTGACGCTCGCGCTGCCGATACCGCCCTTGACTTTGCCCACCACGGCGCCCGTGCCCGCGCCGACGTTGCCCGTCTCGACGGGGGTGAAGGGCTCGGTGGCCGCGGCGGCCTCCACCGCGGCGCGACCCGTCGTGGCGTCGGGGCGGGCCCTGAAGTCGCCGCCGCGGCCGAGGTCGAAGACACAGGCGGCCGGGACCACGGGGACGACGTGGGAGGGATCAGGGCCGACGCGCACACCGCGGTGCTGCTCCTCCAGCCACGCCATCACGCCGGTCGCTGCTTCCAGGCCGTACGCGCTGCCGCCGGTCAGTACGACGGCCTCGACGCGCTGCACCAGATTGCGGGGGTCCAGGGCGTCGGTCTCACGGGTGCCGGGGCCGCCGCCCCGTACATCCACGGCCGCCACGGCGCCGCCCGCCGGGGCGAGCACGACGGTGGTGCCGGTGAGGTGCCCCGCGTGAGCCGGGGCATCGAGCGTCGCGTGGCCCACACGGAGGCCGGGTACGTCGGTGAGGGAGTCGGAAGTCATGGCGAACTGCGTATCACGCATGGCGGGCCATCCGGCTGGTGAGTGTGACGCCGGTCGCGACGGTGGCCGCCGCGACGAGCCCCGCGACCAGGACGGCCCAGCTCCCGGCGAACGTACTGGCGAGGGTCGCCAACGCGGCCGTCGGCAGAACGAGTTGCTGCGCGATACCCACCTTGTAGTAGCGGGAGTGCAGCAGCCAGACCGTGAGGAGATACAGCGCCATCGGTACGGTCACGGCCGCCGATGCCGCGAGCGTCGAGATGTGCGACTTGCCGACGGCCTCCTCGACCGCGACCTCGATCCCGGCGCCGATCGCGGCGGCGGCCCCGAGGATGACGTAGTGGCCGTAACCCCACAAGAACGCCTGCCGGTTGCCGCTCAGGCGGCCGTGGACGGGCACGACGAAGTAGATCCACCAGGCGGCGAAGACCATCAGCAGGCCACCCACCGCGATGGGCAGCAGCTCGCCGAGCGCGTCGTGCTCGTCGATGCCCGACTTCACCGCGATGGTCGCCGCCGCGATCGTCTCGCCGAGCACGATGATCGTGAACAGGCCGTACCGCTCCGAGATGTGGTGCGGGTGCCAGGCTGTCGTGTACGCCCGCTCCGCGTACACCGGCACGCACATCTCCACGATCGCCATCGCGAGGAACAGCCAGGCCCGGCCGCCCTCGGGCAGGAACAGCAGCCCCGACCAGCCGATCTGACAGACCAGCACCCCGAACGCGTACCGCAGCGCGGTGGTGCGCTCGGCGCCCGTGGCCGTCTTGGCGACGCGCAGCCACTGGGTGGTGAGCGCGACCCGCATGATCAGGTAGCCGAGCCAGATGAGAAGGAAGTCGTGCTCCTCGAACCCCTTGGAGACACCGGCGGCGAAGACGAGCACACCGGCGATCTGTACGAGCGTGACGACCCGGTAGAGCACGTCGTCGTTGTCGTACGCCGACGCGAACCACGAGAAGTTGACCCACGCCCAGAACAGCGCGAAGAACACCATCGCGTAGTTGAGCACGCCTTCGCCCGCATGCCCCTCGGCGATGGCGTGCACGAGCTCGGCCCCGGCCTGCGCGACCGCCACGACGAAGCAGAGGTCGAAGAAGAGCTCCAGCGGGGTCGCGGCCCGATGCGCTTCGTCGCGCCCGCGCGGGTGCAGAGGGCGCAGGGGCCGCAGTGGAGCTGGGAGAGGTGGGCCCGGTGTCGGCTCCGGGGCCGGTGTGGACGTCATGGGTCAAGCACAGCAGAAGGCTTCGGCCGAAGCGGACTACGGCACTCCGAGTGCCGGCGGTGACATCGGGGCGCCGCACGCCGGGGGCGACGTCTGAAGGGCCCCTGACTCTCGTGCCTTTGGGCTGGTCAGGCCGTGCCCTACGACTCTGCCGCCGCACATCAGCGCACGCGAGCCTGGATACGTCAGGCCCCGGAGCAAGGTCGGGACCCATAGCGAACTGGGAACCATGATGAGATCGCCTGCCGCCGAAGAAGAGACACGGACCGCCGCCCTGACGGGACCGAGCGGACCGCCGAGAGCGCCGGGAGCGCCGGGGCCGTCCTACGACCCCGCGCAGTACCGCCCCGGCAAGACCATTACGGACTGGGACCCGGAGAACGCGCTCTTCTGGAAGTCCACCGGCAAGAAGGTCGCCGCCCGCAACCTGTGGATCGCCGTCCCCGCGCTCCTCGTCGCGTTCGTCGTGTGGCAGGTGTGGTCGGTCACGGCGACCAACCTGAAGGACGTCGGCTTCGGTTTCTCCACCTCCCAGCTGTTCTGGCTGACGGCCGTCCCCGGCATCACCGGCGGCACGGCGCGCGTCTTCTACACCTTCCTCGGCCCGATGATCGGCCAGCGCCGCTTCACCGCGCTCTCCACGATCGTCCTGGTCGTCCCGCTGGTCTGGCTCGGCATCGCGGTCCAGGACCCGAACACCTCGTACGGCGTGATGATCGCCATCGCGGCCCTGTGCGGTGTCGGCGGCGCCAACTTCGCGTCGTCCCTCGCCAACATCGGCTTCTTCTTCCCCAAGAAGGACAAGGGCAACGCCACCGGCATCAACGGCGGCCTCGGCAACCTCGGTGTCTCCGTCGTCCAGCTGGTCACCCCGATCGTCATCACCAGCTCCGTCCTCGCGGTCGGCTCCGCCCAGCACAAGGCGGACGGCACTGCCGTCTGGCTGCAGAACGCCGCGTTCCTGTGGGTGCCCGTCCTGGTGATCCTGGCCGCCGTCGCGTGGTTCGGGCAGAACGACCTGAAGGTCGCGTCGACCCCCTTCAGCCAGCAGAAGATCATCTTCAAGCGTAAGCACAACTGGCTGATGACCTGGCTCTACGTCGGCACGTTCGGCTCCTTCATCGGCTTCGCGGCAGCCCTGCCGATGCTCATCAAGACCACGTTCACGCCGATCGACGCGGCCTACTCCGCGGCGACCTACGCCTGGATGGGTCCGGCCGTGGGCGCGCTCGCACGCTGGGCCGGCGGCTGGATCGCCGACAAGATCGGCGGCGCCCGGGTCACCATCATCTCGTTCGTCGGCATGGCGCTCTCGATCATCGGCGTCATCAGCTTCCTGCCCTCCGGCGGCGACAACGGCAACTTCTGGGGATTCCTCGCCTGCTTCCTGTGCGCGTTCTTCTTCTCGGGCATCGGCAACGGCTCGACGTTCCGCCAGATCCCGGTGATCTTCCGCGACCAGCATCTGAAGGGCCTGACGGAGGGCACGGACGAGTACGCGAAGGCACGCAAGCAGTCCGAGATGGAGGCGGGTGCCGTCACCGGCTTCACCTCCGCGATCGCCGCGTACGGCTTCTTCTTCATCCCGGCGATGTTCGCCAACTTCGCTGTCACCAGCGCGATGTGGGGCTTCGTGGCCTTCTACGTCAGCTGCATCGCGGTCTGCTGGTGGTTCTACGCCCGCAAGGGCGCCGAGTCCCCGAGCTGACGAAAGGACCGGAAAGAAGGGACTTCCGGCTGCGGGGTGAGGACCATTGCCGGGCCCTTGACCGATCGAACCGCAGTGCAATGAAGGCAGAGCGAAGAAGCGAATCGGAAGGTGCGGAACATGACTGCCACCCCCACGGAGACGACAGCACACGGCCAGGCACGGGACAGCGAGATGGGGGACGGCGAGGCCTGGGAGGGCTTCAAGGGCGGTCTGTGGCGGGACGCCATCGACGTCCGCGACTTCGTACAGCAGAACTACACCCCGTACGAGGGTGACGCCTCCTTCCTCGCCGGCCCGACCGAACGCACCACCCAGGTCTGGCAGAAGCTCCTGTCGATGTTCCCGACGGAGAACGAGCGCGGCATCTACGACGTGGACGTGAAGACCCCGTCCCGCATCGACGCCTTCAAGCCCGGCTTCATCGACCAGCGGCTCGACCTCATCGTCGGCCTGCAGACCGACGCCCCGCTGCGCCGCGCCATCATGCCCAACGGCGGCTGGCGGATGGTCGAGGGCGCACTCAACGCCTACGGCTACGAAGCGGACCCCGAGGTCAAGCACGTCTACACGCACCTCCGTAAGACGCACAACGAAGGTGTCTTCGACGCCTACACGCCCGAGATCCGCGCCTGCCGCTCCTCCGGCATCATCACCGGACTGCCCGACGCCTACGGCCGCGGCCGCATCATCGGCGACTACCGCCGCGTCGCCCTCTACGGAGTGGACCGCCTCATCGCCGCGAAGGAGGCCGACAAGGGCCGCCTGGGCGAGGAGTGGGCCACCGAGGACGTCATCCGTGCCCGCGAGGAGACCTCCGAGCAGATCAAGGCCCTTGGCGAACTGAAGTCCATGGCGATGTCGTACGGCTACGACATCTCCGGGCCCGCCACCACGGGCCGCGAGGCCGTCCAGTGGCTGTACTTTGCCTACCTCGCCGCCGTGAAGGAGCAGAACGGCGCGGCCATGTCGATCGGCCGCATCGACAGCTTCCTCGACATCTACCTCCAGCGCGACCTCGAAGCGGGCCGCATCACCGAGGCCGAAGCCCAGGAGTTCATCGACGACTTCGTCATCAAGCTCCGCATCGTCCGCTTCCTGCGCACCCCCGAGTACAACGAGGGCTTCTCCGGCGACCCCACCTGGGTCACCTGGTCGATGGCCGGCATCGGCGAGGACGGCCGCCCGCTCGTCTCGCGCACCACGTTCCGCGCCCTGCAGACCCTCTACAACCTGGGCCCGGCCCCCGAGCCGAACCTCACCGTCTTCTGGACGCGTGAACTGCCCAAGGGATTCAAGGACTTCGCCTCCAAGGTCGCCATCGACACCTCGGCCATCCAGTTCGAGTCCGACGAGCTGATGCGCCCCAAGTACGGCGACGACACCGCGATCGCCTGCTGTGTCTCGGCGATGGCCGTCGGCAAGCAGATGCAGTTCTTCGGCGCCCGCGTCAACGTCGCCAAGGCCCTGCTCTACGCGATCAACGGCGGCCGGGACGAGAAGACCGGAAAGCGCGTCGTCGAGGGCTTCGAGCCCATCGAGGGCGAGTACCTGGACTACGACACCGTCGCCGAGCGCTACGACGCGATGCTCGGCTGGCTCGCCAAGACGTACGTCCACGCACTGAACGTCATCCACTACATGCACGACAAGTACGCCTACGAGCGCATCGAGATGGCCCTGCACGACCAGGAGATCCTGCGCACGATGGCCTGCGGCATCGCGGGCCTCTCGGTCGCCGCCGACTCGCTCTCCGCCATCAAGCACGCCAAGGTCAAGGTCATCCGCGACGACACGGGCCTCGCGGTCGACTACGAGATCGAGGGCGACTACCCCGCCTACGGAAACAACGACGACCGGGCGGACCACATCGCGGAGCGCATCGTCTCGGACTTCATGGGCAAGATCCGCAAGCACCCGGCCTACCGGAACGCGGTGCACACCCAGTCCGTCCTGACGATCACCTCGAACGTCGTCTACGGCAAGAAGACAGGCAACACCCCCGACGGCCGCCGCGCGGGCGAGCCGTTCGCCCCCGGCGCCAACCCGATGAACGGCCGCGACGAGCACGGCTACATCGCCTCCGCGCTGTCGGTCGCCAAGCTCGACTACGACGACGCCGAGGACGGCATCTCGCTGACCAACACCATCACGCCGGACGCGCTGGGCCGAACCCCCGAGGAGCGGATCGGCAACCTCTCCGGAGTCCTTGACGGCTACATGGCCAGCGACGGCTTCCACATGAACGTCAACGTGCTCGACAAGACGACCCTGGAGGACGCCATGGAGCACCCGGAGAACTACCCGCAGCTGACCATCCGGGTCTCCGGCTACGCGGTCAACTTCGTCCGCCTGACCCGCGACCAGCAGCTCGACGTCATCAACCGCACCTTCCACGGCTCCCTCTGAGCCATCTCCGCCCAGTAGTCCGGGAGTCCTGCCATGGCTGTCCTGCTCGATACGGCGACTCCGGTGACCCCGGCGGCGGCCGTCACCCGGCGCCCCGTCACCGGAACCGTCCACTCCTGGGACCTGTCCACCGGCGTCGACGGACCCGGCAGCCGCTTCGTCACATTCCTCTCGGGCTGCCCGCTGACCTGCCTGTACTGCCACAACCCCGACACCTGGCGGATGCGCGACGGCAAGCGGACCACCGCTGACGAGGTGATCGGGGAGGCCGCCAAGTACACGAGGTTCATCGCGGCGGCCGGCGGCGGAGCCACCGTCAGCGGCGGAGAGCCCCTCCTCCAGCCCGTCTTCACCGGCGAACTGCTGCACCGCCTCAAGCACGAACTGGGCCTGCACACCGCCCTCGACACCTCCGGCTTCCTCGGCGTGCGGGCCACCGACGCGATGCTCCGTGACACCGACCTCGTGCTGCTCGACATCAAGTCCTTCGACCCCCAGACCTACAAGAAGGTCACCGGCCGTCCACTGCGGCCCACCCTGGACTTCGCCCGTCGCCTTGCCGGCCTCGGACAGGACGTCTGGGTGCGCTTCGTCCTCGTACCCGGCCTGACCGACGACCCGCGGAACATCGAGGGCGTCGCCCGCTTCGCCGCGTCCCTCGGCAACGTCTCGCGCGTCGACGTGCTGCCCTTCCACAAGCTGGGCGAGGCGAAGTGGGACGCGCTCGGCAAGGGCTTCACCCTGCGTGACACCCCCTCGCCCACCCCCGGACAGATGGCCGCCGCCAAGGAGATCTTCGCAGCTCAGGGCCTGTACGCGGTCTGAGCGAAGCCTCCGTGCCAGGGCCCGGAACCACCCGAACGGCCCAGCGGCCGGGCGGCACCCCGGCGCCGTACCTACGGTGGCTCCATGAGCGCTCCCACCAGCCGGCGTCGGACGGGCGACACCTACCGCCCCGGTTCGACCATCGAGGAATGGCGGCCCGAGGACGACACCTTCTGGCGGTCCGTGGGCCACAAGGTCGCCAACCGCAACCTGTGGGTCTCCATCCCGGCGCTGATGCTCGGCTTCGTCGTCTGGCAGGTGTGGTCGGTCACCGCCGTCCGCCTCAACGACGTCGGTTTCGGTCTCTCCACCTCGCAGCTGTTCTGGCTGACGGCCATCCCCGGCCTCACCGGTGGCACCTTCCGGATCCTCTACACGTTCATCGGCCCGATCTTCGGCGAGCGGAAGTTCACCGCGCTCTCCACGATCGTCCTGATCGCACCGATGCTCTGGCTCGGCTTCGCGCTCCAGGACACCAAAACGCCCTACTGGGAGCTGGCCCTGATCGCCGCCGTCTGCGGCATCGGCGGCGCCAACTTCTCCTCGTCGATGGCCAACATCGGCTTCTTCTTCCCCAAACGGGAGAAGGGCAGCGCCAACGGTCTCAACGGCGGCCTCGGCAACCTCGGCGTCTCCGTCGTCCAGCTCGTCGCCCCGCTGGTCGTCACGGCGGCCGTACTCGGCGCCCCGGCCGGCGGCCCGCAGCGCGACACGGTCAAGAACGAGGACGTGTGGCTGCAGAACGGCGCGTTCCTCTGGGTGCCGCTCCTGGTGATCGTGGCCCTGATCTCCTGGTTCCTCATGAACGACCTGAAGGTCGCGGCCGCCCCCTTCAGCCAGCAGAAGATCATCTTCAGGCGTAAGCACAACTGGCTGATGACCTGGCTCTACGTCGGCACCTTCGGCTCGTTCATCGGCTTCGCAGCGGGGCTGCCGCTGCTCATCAAGAACAACTTCGCCACCTCCGGCTACCAGGCCACCACCTACGCCTGGGTCGGCCCCTTCATCGGCGCGCTCACCCGCTGGGCGGGCGGCTGGCTCTCGGACAAGATCGGCGGCGCCCGGGTCACGATGGTGTCCTTCGTGGGCATGGCCGCCTCGCTGGTCGTCGTGATCAGCGCCCTGCCGTCCGGTGGCGACAAGGGCAGCTTCTGGGCCTTCTACATCGGCTTCCTCTGCGCCTTCGCGTTCTCCGGCATCGGCAACGGCTCGACGTTCCGGCAGATCCCGGTGATCTTCCGGGACCAGCACCTCAAGCAGGTGGAGGGCCAGGGAGCGCAGGCGCAGCAGGCCGCGCTCAAGCAGGCCGAGATGGAGGCGGGCGCGGTCACCGGCTTCTCCGCGGCGATCGCCGCGTACGGCTTCTTCTTCATCCCGGCGATGTTCGCGAGCATGGCCGTCACCAGCTCGCTCTGGCTGTTCATCGGCTTCTACGCGACATGCCTCGTCGTCTGCTGGTGGTTCTACGCCCGCAAGGGCGCCGAGGCACCGAGCTGAGCGGGGGCGGGGCCGCGCCCCGCGGACGTACCCTGGAGACATGAGCACCGCCCCCGCCCCCGAACCGCGCGATCCGAAGGAATCGGAGACCTCCGAGGGCTCCGCGGAGCCGAAGAAGCCGAAGAGCGCCCTGGTCTTTGACGATCCGCTGTCGCAGCAGTCTTCGGACGACACGGACCGCGGGTGGGGCGAGCGGCCTCCGGTCGGCGGCGACAGCGCCGCCGACCTGGCGCGCTTCCTCGACGAGAAGCCGCCCCACCACCTCTGAGCTCGCGCTAGCGCTCGCTGTGCCCGGATCCGCGTTGTGCCACCAGGGCGTCGCGGATCTCCTTGAGGACCTCCAGCTCCGTGAGCTCCATGACCTCCTTCGTGCCCTCCTTCTCGGCCTTCCGGGCGGCCTGCCTGGCCAGGTACTTGGCCATCGGCAGCACCATCAGGAAGTACACGACGGCCGCGGTGATCACGAAGCTGAGCGTCGCGCTGAGGACCGTGCCCCACATGATCGGGATGCCCTCGGTGACCTCCCCCGCGGCGTTCATCTCGCACGGGGACTTCAGGCACGAGCTGTAGTGGTCGAGATCCTTCGTACCGAAGGCACCGACCAGCGGGTTGATGACACCCTTCACCACGGAGTTCACGATGTTCGTGAACGCGGCGCCGATGACCACCGCGACCGCGAGGTCGATGACATTGCCTCGCATCAGGAAGGCCTTGAAGCCCTCCCAGAGACCCGGTTCGTTCTTCTCGCTCACCACGAGGCCTTTCGTTGCACATGCAGGTCGTGAAACAGACAGCTTCGCAACCTACGTCAGGGCCTGGATGAACTGTCCAATCGGGTAACACGATTGAGCTACTCGACAGCAAGTCAGTGCAGTCGCACACGGTGTGAACCAGGTAAGTCAGCACAACGTCACCGCCAGGCGCGTCCCCGCTCCCGCCCCCGCCAGCCGAGCCGCCGTCGCCCGGGGCACGGAGAGCACGACCAACGCCCCGCCCTCGGCGGCACTCTGCCCCGCGTCCTCGTGGGGCTCCGGCACCTCGGCCACCCGGGCCCCCGCGGCCACCACCCGCGACGCCGAGCCATCGGCGGCCACCACGTCGACCCGGTCGCCCCGATGCAGCAGGCGCACCGTCTCCGCGTCCGCGATCCGCACCGGCGCCGTCACCAGAGAGGTGGCCCGGCCCCCACGCCCGGCATCACGCGAGGGCGCGGCGGCCACCGGATGCCCCTGTGGCCGCACCCGCTCGGCATCTCGCGGCCCGGCGGCCACGAGCGCTGCGGCGGTCACCGCGAGCCCCGCGGCCAGGGCGCGCCGTCTGTGCCGCAGGAGCCGCCGCAGCCGGTGGTGCCCGCCGCGTACGCGCACGGGGGAGAAGTGCGGCACGGGGCAAGGGGGCGGGGGAGGAGAAGGTGAGGGGATGTCTGAGTACACGTGCGCCATGACGGCCACCGCCTGCGGAGAGTTGGTCGAGAAGCTCGGCTGCTTCCGCTCCCACGATGCGCGCCCGCGCCGAATCCCGCTGAGCCCCGTGGACTACTCGCCGGTTGTGGACAACTCGCTCACCCGAAGGGGAAGTTCCGCACCCAAGCCGCATGCACGCTCAAGCCGCACGCACGCTCAAGCCACATGCCCGCTCAAGCCACACGCACCCCCCCCTACGGCAACCGAATCCCCGGCTCCATCCCACCCAGCGCCCCCGCGCACAGACAGTCCCGCCCGCTCTCCGCAGGCAGCCCCGCCACCGCGTCGAACAGCACAGTCCGCAGCCGGCCCACATTCGCGGCGAACACCTGGAGCACCTCCTCGTGCGAGACGCCCTCGCCGCTCGCCGCCCCCGCGTCCAGGTCCGTGACCAGCGTCAACGACGTGTAACAGAGCTCGAGTTCACGGGCGAGTACGGCCTCGGGATGTCCGGTCATGCCCACCACCGACCAGCCCTGCGCCGCATGCCAGCGCGACTCGGCGCGGGTCGAGAACCGCGGCCCCTCGATGACCACGAGCGTCCCGCCGTCCACCGGCTCCCACTCCCGCCCGCGCGCAGCCTTCAGCGCGGCGCTGCGCCCAGCGGGACAGTAGGGGTCGGCCAGCGATACATGCACGACGTTCGGAATGCTCCCGTCCGCCAGCGGGATCCCGTCGAAATACGTCTGCGTACGCGACTTCGTGCGGTCCACGAGCTGGTCGGGCACCAGCAGCGTCCCCGGCCCGAACTCGGGCCGCAGCCCGCCCACCGCACACGGGCCGAGCACCTGACGTACGCCCACGGAGCGCAACGCCCAGAGATTGGCGCGGTAGTTGATGCGATGCGGCGGCAGATGGTGGCCGCGGCCGTGCCGGGGCAGGAACGCGACCCGCCGCCCGGCGACCTCACCGACGAAGAGGGAGTCGCTCGGCGGCCCGTAGGGGGTGTCGACCTGGAGCTCGGTCACGTTGTCGAGGAAGGAGTAGAAGCCGGAGCCGCCGATGACACCGATCTCGGCTCGTGTCGCGTTCGCCGTGTTCACCATGGCGAGCACAGTATCCGGGCGCCGGAACGCCGAAGACCCCGCCGTCGGAGGACGGCGGGGACCTGGAAGCAAGACGTACGCGGGGCGGTGTGTGCCCTACGCGGCAGAGGAACTCGACGAGCTCGAAGAGCTGGAGGAGCTGGACGAAGACCCCGAGGACGAGCCGGACGACTTCGAGTCCGACGAGGAGGACGACGAAGCGCTCGCGGACGACTTGGAGTCCGACGACTTCGAGTCGGAGGACTTCGACGCGGACGCCGGCGACGGCGTGCTGCTCGACGACGAGCCGCGGCTGTCGTTGCGGTAGAAACCGGAGCCCTTGAAGACGATGCCGACTGCCGAGAACACCTTCTTGAGGCGTCCCTCGCAGCTGGGGCACACGGTCAGGGCGTCATCAGTGAACTTCTGCACCGCCTCGAGGCCCTCGCCGCATTCGGTGCACTGGTACTGGTACGTCGGCACTTGCTTCCTCCTGGCACTCTCACTCGATGAGTGCTAACGACGGTCCATAGTGACGTATTCCGCGAGATCAGTCCACCGTGACCGGCTCGCGGTGACCGACGCCACGTGCCACGGTGCGTCCGACGGACCGCGGAACGAGCCGGGAGCGCAGGATGAGGAGCACGGCGAGCGCCAGTGCCGTACCGCCGAGCGGCACCAGGAAGCCGGCGCCGTCCCAGAGGCGGTCCTCCAGCTGTCCGGCCACCGTGACGGCGGCCGCCTGGCCGAGCGCGACGGCGCCGGTGAGCCAGGTGAACGCCTCGGTCCTACCGGTCGGGGCGACCAGCCGGTCCACCAGCGTGTAGCCGGTGATCAGCGCGGGCGCGATGCAGACGCCGACCAGGAGTCCGATGCCGGCGAGCAGCACCACGGAGTGCGCGGCAAGCAGGCCACCGGCCATCAGCGTCAGCGCCGCGTAGGCGACGAGGAGGCGCCGCTGCGGGGCGATCTTCCAGGCGACGGCGCCGCAGACGAGCCCGGAGAGCATGTTGCCCGCGGCGAACGTGCCGTACAGGACGCCGTTCAGGCCGGGTTCGCCGATGGACTCGGTGAAGGCGGCCAGCGAGACCTGCATGCCGCCGAAGACGGCGCCGATGCCCAGGAAGGTGGCGATCAGAACGCGCACTCCGGGGATCCGCAGCGCCGAGACGTGCTCCACGCGCGCGTGCTCCTCGCGTGAGGCGGGCTTCGGCTGGGTGCTCTTCTGCGCGGCGAACAGCAGGCCGCCGACCAGGGTGAGTCCGGCCTCCGTGAAGAGTCCGGCGGCCGGGTCGATGGTGGTGCACAGCGCGGTCGCGAAGAGCGGGCCGAGGACGAACGTCAGCTCGTCCGTGACCGACTCGAAGGCGGCCGCCGTGCCCGCCAGCGGGGAGTCCTGGAGCTTGACGCCCCAGCGGGCCCGCACCATGGGGCTGATCTGCGGCTGCGAGGCGCCCGTGGGCACCGCGGCGACGAAAAGTGCCCACAAGGGGGCGTCCGACAGTGCGAGCACCGTCAGGGAGAGCACTGACACCGTGTGGACGAGCACGCCGGGCACCAGCACGGCCCGCTGGCCGAACCGGTCGGCGAGCTTGCCGGTGAAGGGGGCGAACACCGCCATGGAGACACCGGTGACGGCCGATACGGCGCCCGCGACGCCGTACGAGCCGGTGGTGTGCTGCACAAGCAGGACGATGGAGATGGTCAGCATCGCGAAGGGCTGGCGTGCCGCGAAGCCGGGCAGGAGAAACGTCCAGGCGCCGCGGGTGCGCAGCAGCTGTCCGTATCCCGGGCGGGAGGTGACCGTGGATGCCACGGCCCAAGCCTTTCTGCTGCCTGGTAGCGCGGCCCCCTTTTTCAGGGTGACGGTGCCGAGAGCTGTCCTCTTGCGCGGAACTGCGGTAGATGCCGGTTGTCCACTGCGAGGACACGCGGCCGCCATACGGTCGGCGCCAGCTCTGCTTCAGACAGAGTTGGTTCGATCAGTTGGTACAGAAGAAGTGTGCCTTCAGCGTACAGGCAATGGGGCCATCAAGCCTGTGAAATCCGACAATGAGGCGCCCATCACCTGCGATTACCGAGGGTGGAACGCTCCTCACCTGCGATTTCGCCGATCTTTCGGCTCCTCGCCAGTGGTTCCCAGCCATCCGGCGAGCTTTCCGCCCTGCCCGACGGCGCGCAGCCGATTCTCCGCGGCGTCCCGCACCGGGTCGGTCGCCACCACCAGGAGCTCGTCCCCGCGCCGCAGCACGGTCGTCGGCAGCGGCACAAAGGATTCGCCGTCGCGGACGACGAGCGTGACCGCCGCCCCCGCGGGCATCCGCAGCTCGGCCACCTCGACGCCGTGCATCCGCGAGCCCTTCGGGATCGACACCGAGAGCAGATGGCCGCGAAGCCGCTCCAGGGGCGCCGATTCGACGCCGAGGTCGGCGGGGCCCGAAGCGTCGCCCAGACGCAGCTTCCTGGCCAGCCACGGCAGCGTAGGGCCCTGGATGAGGGTGTAGACGACGACCAGGACGAAGACGATGTTGAAGATGCGCTGGCTGTCGTCGACGCCGTTCACCATCGGGATCGTGGCCAGGATGATGGGCACGGCGCCGCGCAGCCCTGCCCAGGACATCAGGGCCTTCTCCTGCCAGGGGATGCGGAACGGCAGCAGGCTGAGCATGACTTCCAGGGGCCGGGCCACCATCGTCAGGACCAGGCCGATGACGATCGCGGGCCAGGTGTCGTCGAGCAGGTCGTGCGGGGTGACCAGGAGGCCGAGCAGGACGAACATGCCGATCTGCGCGATCCAGCCGAGCCCTTCGGCGAAGCCGCGGGTGGCGGGCCAGTGCGGCAGCTTCGCGTTGCCGAGGACCATCGAGGCGAGGTAGACGGCGAGGAATCCACTGCCGTGCGCCATGGCTCCGGCCGCGTAGGCGGCGACCGCGATGGCCATCACGGCGATGGGGTAGAGGCCGGAGGCGGGCAGCGCCACATGCCGCAGGCCGTAGGCGCCGAGCCAGCCGACCGCAATGCCGATCGCCGCCCCGATGGCCAGTTCCAGAGCGATCTCGCCGATGAGGAGGTACCAGTGCTCTACAGGTCCTGCCGTGGAGAAGGCCACGACCAGGATCACCACAGGGGCGTCGTTGAACCCCGACTCCGCTTCCAGGATGCCCGTCACGCGCGAGGGGAGCGGCACCTTGCGCAGCACGGAGAAGACCGCCGCGGCGTCTGTCGACGAGACCACCGCGCCGATGATGAGCGCCTGCCGCCACTCGAGGCCGACCAGATAGTGGGCGCCGGCGGCCGTCACTCCGACGCTCACCGCGATGCCCGCCAGGGAGAGGGCGGCGGCCGCGGGCAGCGCGGGCTTGATCTCTTTCCACTTCGTGCCGAGGCCGCCCTCGGCCAGGATCACGACGAGCGCCGCATAGCCGATGACCTGCGTCAATTCGGCATTGTTGAAGGAGACGTTGCCGATGCCGTCCTGGCCCATGGCAATGCCGATGCCGAGGTACAGGAGCAGGCTGGGGAGCCCACTGCGCGACGAGATGCGGACCGCCCCCACCGCGACGAGCAGGACGAGCGAGCAGATGAGCAGGAGTTGGTTGAGGTCGTGGACAGTCAGGGGCCGGTTCCTTCCTCCGAGCGAGCCAAGTACTTCGTTACCTTACCTAATTGTTAACGCGTCCTTGACGCTCCCGAACGCTCATACGATGCGTCGGGATGTGCGTTCCTGACTCCGCGTCCGAGGCCGCAGTGCCCTGCGCCTATGGTTGCTCCAGCGCTCCCACCACCGCCCAGCCAGCCCTGCCGCTCGCGTAAGGACAGCAAGGACAGCGATGCCCTCGAATACCACCGCCTCTTCCGGTCATAAGTCCGGCAAGAAGAAGGGGCGCCGAGCCCGACTCATCGTGATCGTCCTGGTCCTGGCCATCGTGGCGGGCATCGGCTATGGCGCGTACTGGAGCATCAGTACGGTGCGTGCCTCGTACCCGCAGACCAAGGGAACGATCAAGCTCGACGGTCTCTCCGGGCCTGTCGACGTGAAGCGCGACGCCAACGGCATCCCCCAGATCTACGCCGAGTCCGACGCCGACCTGTTCATGGCACAGGGCTTCGTCCAGGCGCAGGACCGCTTCTGGGAGATGGACGTACGCCGTCATACGACCTCCGGTCGGCTCTCCGAGATGTTCGGCAAGAGCCAGGTAAAGACGGATGAATTCCTGCGGACGCTCGGATGGCACCGCGTCGCGCAGAAGGAGTACGACACCAAGCTCTCGCCGGAGACCAAGAAGTACCTCCAGGCGTACGCCAAGGGAGTCAACTCCTACTTGAAGGGCAAGGACGGCAAGGCGATCTCCCTGGAGTACGCCGCCCTTGGCTTCACCAACGACTACAAGCCCCAGGAGTGGACCCCCGTCGACTCCGTGGCCTGGCTCAAGGCCATGGCCTGGGACCTGCGCGGCAACATGCAGGATGAGATCGACCGCTCCCTGATGACCAGCCGCCTCGGCCCGTCCCAGATCAAGGACCTGTACCCGGAGTACCCGTACGACCGTAACAAGCCGATCGTCCAGGAAGGCGCCTACAACAGCGTCACCAAGAAGTACGAGGCCAAGGGCAGCGCCACCGGCAGCCAGTCGCAGAGCGGCGGCGCCGCGGGCACCGGTCTCGCGGGCGGTACGCAGGCCCCCGATGGGCTCCAGTCCCAGCTGTCGGGCCTCTCCGACGTCCTGGACAAGGTCCCCGACGTCGGCCTCGGCCCGAACGGCAACGGCATCGGATCCAATTCCTGGGTGGTCTCAGGCGACCACACGATCACCGGAAAACCCCTGCTTGCCAATGACCCGCACCTGTCACCGCAGCTGCCGTCGGTCTGGTACCAGATGGGCCTGCACTGCCGGGCGGTCGACAAGGACTGCCAGTACGACGTCTCCGGCTACACCTTCGCCGGGATGCCCGGTGTCGTCATCGGCCACAACAAGCAGATCGCCTGGGGCATGACCAACCTCGGCGCCGACGTCACCGACCTCTACCTCGAGAAGTTCGAGGGCGACGGCTACGAGTACGACGACAAGGTGCTGCCCTTCAAGTCCCGCGTGGAGACCATCAAGGTCGCGGGCGGCAAGTCCAAGAAGATCACCGTCCGGGAGACCGGCAACGGGCCCCTGCTGTCCGACCGCGACGACGAGCTGGTGAAGGTCGGCAAGAAGGCCACCGTCGACAGCGCGGCCCCCGACCGGGGCGACGGCTACGGAGTCTCGCTGCGCTGGACCGCGCTCAAGCCGGGCAAGTCCATGGACGCCGTCTTCGAGCTCAACAAGGCGAAGGACTTCTCGGCGTTCCGCAAGGCGGCGTCTTCTTTTGAAGTGCCCTCGCAGAACCTGATCTACGCGGACACCAAGGGCCACATCGGCTACCAGGCGCCCGGCAAGATCCCGGTCCGCGGCAAGGGTGACGGCGCGCTGCCCGCGCCCGGCTGGGACTCCGACTACCGCTGGACCGGCTACATCCCGCAGGCCGCGCTGCCCTACGAGTACGACCCCAAGCGCGGCTACATCGTGACCGCCAACCAGGCCGTCATCAGCGACAAGTACCCGTACAAGCTCACGGCGGACTGGGGCTACGGGGCGCGCAGCCAGCGGATCACCGATCTGATCCAGTCGAAGACCAAGAACGGTGGGAAGGTCTCCACCGAGGACATGCGCACGATGCAGATGGACAACAGCAGCGAGATCGCCAAGGTGCTGGTGCCCAAACTGCTCAAGATCGACGTCAAGGACAGCTACGTCCGTGAGGCGCAGAAGCTCCTTGAAGGCTGGGACTACACCCAGGACGCCGACTCGGCGGCAGCCGCGTACTTCAACTCGGTCTGGCGCAACATCCTCAAGCTCTCCATCGGCAACAAGCTGCCCAAGGAGCTGCGGGTCAAGGGCCAGTGCCTGAGCGTCGAGCCGGCCGGGAACACCGGCCCCGCCGACGAGGCCGAACCGGTGCGCGAGTGCGGGCAGCGGGACTCGGCCACCGCGCAGCCCGATGGCGGCGACCGCTACTACGAAGTGATCCGGTCGATCCTCGACGACGAGGACAACGACTGGTGGAAGTCGCCGGGGACCCGCACCGACGCCGAGACCAAGACCCGCGACCAGCTGTTCGGCCGGGCCATGGAGGACGCGCGCTGGGACCTGACGGCCAAGCTCGGCAAGGACGTCGACACCTGGAGCTGGGGCCGTCTGCACCGGCTGACGCTGAAGAACCAGACGCTGGGCGTCGAAGGCCCCGGCTGGCTCCAGTTCATGCTCAACCGCGGCCCGTTCAAGCTGGGCGGCGGCGAGGCGGCGGTCAACGCCACCGGGTGGAACGCGGCGGGCGGTTACGGCGTGCAGTGGGTGCCGTCGATGCGCATGGTGGTGAACCTCGAGGACCTCGACAAGTCCAAGTGGATCAACCTCACCGGTGCTTCGGGGCACGCCTACAGCGCGCACTACACCGACCAGACGAGCAAGTGGGTCAAGGGCGAACTGCTGCCGTGGTCCTTCTCACCGAATGCCGTCAAGAAGAACACGAAGGACGCTCTGGTGCTGCGGCCCTGAGCCGCACGAGCCGCACCGATCGGTGAAAGGGCCCTCCACGCGCGCGTGGAGGGCCCTTTCACGTGGCTGGGGCTCAGCATCTGTGGCTCAGCGGAACCGACGCACTCCCGACGGCGTGACGACGGCGTGCACCGGCTTGTCGTGCGCCTCCTGAGGGAGGTGCGCGACGACCTCCGTGTCGTACAGCAGCACCACCAGGGCGGGATCGGCCCCGGACCGGCCGAGCCGCGCGAGCACCCGGTCGTAGGACCCGCCGCCGCGCCCGAGCCGCATCCCGCGCTCGTCGACGGCCAGGCCCGGCAGCAGCACCACGTCCGCCGCCACGACGGCATCGGGGCCAAGGCGCGTCCCCGAGGGCTCCAACAGCTGGATCTTCCCCGGGTGTTGTACGCGGGCCAGCGAACCCTCGCCTTCGTAGGGCGCCCAGTCCAGATCGTTGTCCGGTAGCAGCACCGGCAGCAGGACCCGCGCCCCGCGCGCGTGCAGGGCGTCAAGAAGCGCGCGCGTCCCCGGTTCGCTCCCCACGGAGACGTACGCCGCCACTGTGCGCGCCCCGGCGAGCTCCGGCAGCTCCATCGCGCTGTCGGCGAGAACCGCGGCGGCCTTCTGCGCGTCATCCCTAGTCAACCGGCTTCTCACCGCGAGGAATTCTCTTCGCAACGTCCGCTTGGTTGGCTCGTCGGGGCCGGGTTCTTCCATGACTTTTTCCACGGTTGGCTAACAAACCCTTCCTAGTGCACTCATATGAGAAATAAATGTGCGGAGCCACAGATTCCGCACATACGCACCGGTTATGGTTACGGACATGACTGAGTCTCACCCCCACAGGATCAGCAAGGCTGTCATTCCGGCAGCAGGCCTGGGCACGCGGTTCCTGCCCGCCACCAAGGCCACTCCGAAGGAGATGCTGCCGGTCGTCGACAAGCCGGCGATTCAGTACGTGGTCGAGGAGGCCGCCTCCGCGGGCCTCGACGACGTCCTCATGATCACGGGCCGCAACAAGCGCCCCCTTGAGGACCACTTCGACCGCAACTACGAGCTGGAGTCGGCCCTCCTGAAGAAGGGCGACGAGGCGAGACTGGCGAAGGTCCAGGAGTCCAGCGACCTCGCGACCATGCACTACGTACGCCAGGGCGACCCCAAGGGGCTCGGTCACGCCGTCCTGTGCGCCGCCCCGCACGTCGGCAACGAACCGTTCGCCGTCCTCCTCGGCGACGACCTGATCGACCCGCGTGACCCCCTCCTCGCCCGCATGGTCGAGGTCCAGGAGCGGCACGGCGGCAGCGTTATCGCCCTCATGGAGGTGGCCCCGGAGCAGATCCACCTCTACGGCTGCGCCGCCGTGGACGGCACGGACGAGGGCGACGTCGTCAAGGTGACCGGCCTGGTCGAGAAGCCCGACGCGGCGGACGCCCCCAGCAACTACGCCATCATCGGCCGGTATGTCCTTGACCCTCATGTCTTCGACATACTGCGCAAGACCGAGCCGGGCCGCGGCGGCGAGATCCAGCTCACCGACGCGCTCCAGCAGCTCGCGGCGGACGAGAAGGTCGGCGGCCCCGTGCACGGCGTCGTCTTCAAGGGCCGCCGCTATGACACCGGTGACCGCGGCGACTATCTGCGTGCCATTGTCAGACTCGCATGCGAACGTGAAGACCTGGGCCCGGACTTCCAGGCCTGGCTTCGCAGTTACGTGTCCGAGGAGATGTAGCACTTTGAGCAGCAGCGCGCCGACCGAAGTCACCGGCCAGGACCACGTCTGGTCGGTGAGCGAGCACCTGGACGACATCCTCGGATCCGTCCGCCCCCTGGAGCCCATCGAGCTCCAACTCCTCGACGCCCAGGGCTGCGTCCTCGTCGAGGACGTCACGGTGCCCGTCTCGCTGCCGCCCTTCGACAACAGCTCCATGGACGGGTACGCGGTCCGGGTCGCCGACATCACGGGCGCGAGCGAGGAGTTCCCCGCCGTCCTGACGGTCATCGGTGACGTGGCCGCGGGCCAGGGCGAGCAGCCGGAGGTCGGCGCGGGCCAGGCCGCCCGCATCATGACCGGCGCCCCGCTGCCGCCCGGCGCCGAGGCCGTCGTCCCCGTGGAGTGGACCGACGGAGGCCTCGGTGAAGGACCCGTCTCCGGGATGCGCGCGCACAGCACCGCCCCCGACGGAGCCTCCGGAGAGGTCCGTGTGCACCGCCCCGCCGAAGCACGCGCGCACGTGCGGGCGCGGGGCAGCGACGTCCAGGCGGGCGACCGCGCGCTGAGCGCGGGGACGGTCCTCGGAGCCCCGCAGATCGCCCTGCTCGCCGCGATCGGCCGCGGCACGGTGAAGGTGCGCCCGCGCCCGCGCGTGGTCGTCATGTCCACCGGCAGCGAACTGATCCAGCCCGGCGAGGAGTTGGCCAAGGGCCAGATCTACGACTCCAACAGCTTCGCCCTCACCGCCGCCGCCCGCGACGCCGGAGCGATCGCCTACCGCGTGGGCGCCGTCGCCGACGACGCCGAGACGCTGCGCTCCACCATCGAGGACCAGCTCATCCGCGCCGACCTCATCGTCACCACGGGCGGCGTCAGCGTCGGTGCGTACGACGTCGTGAAGGAAGCCCTGTCCTCCGTAGGGGACGAGGACGAGGACGGCAGCGGCATCGAGTTCCGCAAGCTCGCCATGCAGCCGGGCAAGCCCCAGGGCTTCGGCTCCATCGGCCCCGACCACACCCCGCTGCTCGCCCTGCCGGGCAACCCGGTGTCGTCGTACGTCTCCTTCGAGATCTTCGTACGTCCCGCGGTGCGCGCCCTGATGGGTCTCCCGGACGTCCACCGCCCCACCGCGCGGGCGACGCTCAGCGCCGACAAGGCGCTGACCTCGCCCTCCGGGAAGCGGCAGTTCCTGCGCGGGCGGTACGACGCCGATGCGGGCAGCGTGCGGCCCGTGGGCGGCGCGGGCTCCCACCTCGTCGCGGCCCTCGCGCACGCGGACGCGCTGATCGTCGTCCCCGAGGACACCACTTCCCTGGAGCCGGGCGCCGACGTCGAGGTGGTCCTGCTCGGCTGAGAGCGGGCCCCGCGCGGTACGGTGTCGCGCACATAGGCCTCCTTGCGCCGCACCGCGGGAGGGCCCGGACCGGGAGCGCCACAGCACATGAGTACCGATCAGCGACTGACGCACATCGACGAGGCGGGCGCCGCCCGCATGGTCGACGTATCCGCGAAGGACGTGACCGCGCGCACCGCACGCGCCAGTGGCCGCGTCCTGGTCTCGCCCCGCGTGATCGAGCTGCTGCGCGGGGAAGGGGTGCCCAAGGGCGACGCCCTCGCCACCGCGCGCATCGCGGGCATCATGGGCGCCAAACGCACCCCTGACCTCATCCCGCTCTGCCACCCGCTGGCCGTCTCCGGAGTGAAGCTCGACCTCTCCGTAGTGGACGACGCCGTCGAGATCCTCGCCACGGTGAAGACCACGGACCGTACGGGCGTCGAGATGGAGGCCCTCACCGCGGTGACCGTCGCGGCCCTCACGGTGATCGACATGGTCAAGGCCGTCGACAAGGGCGCCGTCATCACGGACGTCCGCGTGGAGGAGAAGACGGGCGGCAAGTCCGGCACCTGGAGCCGCGAAGGGGCCAGCAGCGAAGGCAGCGAAGGAGCCGGAGCATGACGGCGTACCGCGCCCTTGTGATCACCGCCTCCAACCGCGCCGCAGCCGGTGTCTACGCCGACCGCGGCGGCCCGGTCATCGCCGAGGCACTGTCCGCGCTCGGCTTCGAGGTCGAAGGCCCCCGGGTCGTCCCCGACGGCGACCCCGTGGAGCAGGCCCTGCGCGCCGGAGCCGACGCCGCGTATGACGTGATCCTCACCACAGGCGGCACCGGCATCTCGCCCACCGACCGCACCCCCGAGGCCACCCGCGCCGTCATCGACCACGAGGTGCCGGGCATCCCGGAGGCGATTCGCGCGTACGGCAGGGAGAAGGTGCCCACCGCGGCCCTCTCCCGCGGTCTCGCCGGAGTCGCGGGTCGCACGCTCATCGTGAACCTGCCGGGCTCCACCGGCGGCGTACGCGACGGGATCGCCGTCCTGGAGCAGCTGCTTGTCCACGCCGTGGAGCAGCTGCGCGGCGGCGACCACCCCAGACCCGGCGGGGGTGCGAGCTGAACAGCCCCTCCTGGCCCGTCGAACTGACGGACGGCGATGTCGCCCTCCGCCCGATAAAGATGCGCGACCAGCGGCCCTGGCGTGAGGTCAACCGGCGCAACCGGGACTGGCTGCGCCCCTGGGAGGCGACCATCCCGCCGCCCACGCCCAGCGGTCCGATCGTGCACCGCCCGACGTACCGTCAGATGGTCCGGCATCTGCGCGCCGAGGCGCACGCCGGGCGCATGCTGCCCTTCGTGATCGAGTACCAGGGCCGGCTCGTCGGGCAGTTGACGGTGGCCGGGATCACCTGGGGATCGATGTGCTCGGGCCATGTCGGCTACTGGGTCGACCAGTCGGTCGCGGGCCGCGGTGTGATGCCGACCGCTGTGGCTCTCGCGGTCGACCATTGCTTCCGGTCGGTGGGGCTGCACCGTATCGAGGTCTGTATTCGCCCCGAGAACGGGCCGAGCCGCAGGGTCGTGGAGAAACTCGGATTCCGCGACGAGGGGATCCGTCCACGTTATCTCCACATCGACGGTGCCTGGCGTGACCATCTTGTCTTCGCACTGACCGCGGAAGAGGTACCGGAAGGGTTGCTGCGACGCTGGCACCAGGCACGACCCCGGAAGACCGCGTAAATAGAATAAGTGTTTGAAATTGATCGGTGATCGACCGTCTGGGCCCTGACTTGGTCCCCCAGGGGCATTAATTTCACGGTCTCGGTGGCCTGTTGATCGCATCAGTCACAAAAAAAGTTCGAGATATCAGCCAGATCGTGCGACACACCGGCGCAATTGGCAGATGGCCTCAACGAAACCCCTCTACCGTGTGAGGCGTGAGCAGCAGCGGCCTCATCTACGCAGTCATCGTCGGGGCCTGGGCCGCCTACTTGGTGCCGATGTGGCTCCGTAGGCAGGACGAGCTCAATGAAGCCCGTCCGACGGAACGCTTCAGCACCGCCATCCGGCTCCTGTCCGGACGTGCGGGGATGGAGCGCCGATACGCCAAGGACCTGCAAGCGCGCTCGCCTGAAGAGGAGGAGTCGCGCGAACCGGACAACGCCACCGGCTCGGTGGACGTCCGGTCCTTCGTCGCGCCTCCGCACCCTCAGGGCGGGCAGGAAGCGCGGCCCGAGCCGCAGGGCAAGGCGCCGGTGAAACCCCAGGCGCAGCAGCCCGCGGCGAGGCCACCGGCGCAGAAGCCACCGGCGCAGAAGCCTCCGGCACGGCCCCAGGCGCAGCCCGCGGCGAAGTCCCCGGCGCAGCCGTCCGCGCGGGCGCAGGTGCCGTCTCCGGCGTCCGGTTCCGCGGTCTCCGGTCAGAGCCAGGCCCACCACTCCGGCGCGCGCCCTCAGCCGACGCACGCCAAGCGGGCCGCGTCGGCGGAAGCCGCCGCGCGCGCCCGGCGCTCGAAGGCGCTCGCGCGCCGTCGGCGTACGACAGCGACGCTGTTCGTCGGCTTCACGCTCGGCACGGTCGTCGCCGCGGTGGGCGGGCTCGCGTTCCTCTGGGCGCCGGCCGCCCCGGCCGCGCTGCTGACCGCGTACATCTTCTATCTGCGGGCGCAGGAGCGGCGCCGCTTCACCTACACCATGGACCGGCGCCGGGCCGAGGACGCGGCGCGGCGCCTGCGTGAGCGCCAGCCGCGCAGGCGGGCGCAGGCCGGCGTGGAAGAGAGCGCCGACGAGCCGGAGGAAGGACCGGGCCCCGACACGGAGACCGGCCTCTCCTCGCTCGCCGCCGACCGCCGAGCCCTGGTCGAACAGACCGACCACGCGGAGTGGGTGGACCAGCAGCGCGAACGCCAGCGCCGCCCCGGGCACGGCGACAGCTGGGACCCGGTGCCGGTGCCGCTGCCGACGTACGTGACCGCACCGGTCGCGCCCCGGGCCACCGGGGACGTCGACTTGGGCGCGCCCGATGCCTGGAGCTCGGCGCGGTCGAGCGCGGCGGGGCCCACGGCCGAGGAGGCGCGGGAAGCCGCCGCGCCAGAGGGCCAGTACGCCGAGTACGCCGAGTACTCCGAGGGCGCGGAAGACGCCGAGGCAGCGGACGGAACCGGCGGTCGCAGTGACGCCCGGCGGGCCGCGTCCGCCCGCCGGGCCCGCGAGCGCGGACGCACGCCGCTCTTCGATCAGTACGAGGACGGGGAGCGGCCGCGGGCCGCCAACGAGTGAGGTCTGACCAGCCAGGAACGGATTTCCGAGCACCCGGATCGGGATGCTAGAGTTTCACTCGTTGCAAGGGCCTGTGGCGCAGTCTGGTAGCGCACCTCGTTCGCATCGAGGGGGTCTGGGGTTCAAATCCCCACAGGTCCACCGCAGCTCAGAGCCCCTACCGGGGAAACCCGGTAGGGGCTCTTTGGCGTCCCGCTCCCGCGGGGCGGGGCGCCGTCATCGCCCACGGGCCGCGTGGCTACAGCGCCTTGACGAAGCAGCGGCTCAAGTCGTCGAAGCGGTAGTGGCCGAACTTGGCGAGGGCCGTGGTGTAGCCGGTCGAGGTGTAGAGAGTTATGGCCTCCGGCTGCTTGGTGCCCGTCTCCAGGACCATGCGCGTGCGGCCCGCCGCTCTCGCGTCGTCCTCAAGCGCCGTCAGGATGCGGCGGGCCAGACCAAGGCCGCGGGCTTCCGGGATGACGTACATGCGCTTGATCTCCGCGTCGCCGTCGCTGTAACCCTCGTCGTTCTCCTCGTGCCCGCGCCAGCCGCCGGTGGCCAGCGGGGTGCCGTCCTCGTCGTACGCGATGAGGTACAGGCCGCGCGGGGGCTCGAACATCGCCGGGTCGAGCGGTGTGATGTCGCCCTCGTCCCCGTACCGCTCGGCGTACTCGAGCTGGACGCGGTCGTTGAGCTTGACCGCGTCCGGGTGGTCGAAAGGGGTGGGGCGTATCTGGATAGGCATGCTGAGCATCGTACTTCTATGCAGGCGCGGGGAGCGCGGGAATTTGTTGGCCCGGGGGGCGGGGGGCCCGGGGGCCCGGGGGTGCCGCCTCGGGGGTGCGGGTCTTCCTCCAGTGTGCCGGTATCGTGCCGGGATGCTCACAGTGACCAGTGACAGTGTGTGTAAAACACTCGCCTCCTGAGCTGCCCCGTTTCTCAGCGTGACGCGGCCCCGGTACCTACGCAGGTACCGGTGCCGAGCTGTGGATGATGGCGGGCGCTACCTCGTAGCGTTCATGACGCGAGAGCGCAGCGGCTCGGCTGTCAGCGTGTCGGCGAACTGCCATGAGTACGCCGTGACCTCTTCCTCTTGCAGCGCGACCAGGTCAGCCGTGGTGCGGAACAGGTACCGAAAGTCGAAGTGAAGGTGTTGCGGCTCGCCCTTGGCCGGGTTTGCTGGGATCGAGTGCGCGTCGATGTGGAGCGGCAGGCCGCTGTCTGGTTCGACATGCGCGGCGGCGATGCCCGTCTCTTCTTCCAGCTCCCGAAGGGCGGCATCGACGAGCGTCGTGTCGCTGTCCTCGACATGCCCGCCAGGCAGCAGCCACCTTTTCAAGGCGCGGTGCTCGATGGTGAGTACGCGGCCGTCGGGGCG
Source organism: Streptomyces sp. NPDC048436 (assembly GCF_043200355.1). Classification (NCBI taxonomy): domain Bacteria; kingdom Bacillati; phylum Actinomycetota; class Actinomycetes; order Kitasatosporales; family Streptomycetaceae; genus Streptomyces; species Streptomyces sp. NPDC048436. Next base: position 253,327 of record NZ_JBICXP010000007.1, on the reverse strand, counting down.
GAGCAGCGCGGCGCCGGCCGTGACGTGGCCCCGGAACTCCTTACGAGACGCGATTCCGTCGCCCGCGTCATCGAGTGTCTGGACGAGGGTGGACAGGCCGTCCTTTTCGTCTGGGTGCTCGGCGAGGTAGGCATCGACCGTCTCGCGCACATGCTGTGCCGTGATCGGCATGGGGTTGCTCCTGTCCTCTATCGGTTGAAGTAGCTGAGCCACGTAGCCGCGATGGTCGCCCGATCGTCGGCGCCCACCTCGTGCATACCGGGTCCGAGGTCACCGCAGGTGAGCATCCGGATTCCGGCGAGTATCTCGGCTTGCACGAGGAAGATGAACGGCCCGACAGAGGCGCCGTGCAGGAAGTTGACGGCGTTCCCTCCGTTGAGCAAGTAGAAGTAGTGCCCGGTGGTTGAGTAGCGCGTGACGTGGTCGCCCTGGGGCGCGCGCTGGTAGACCCGTGGCAGTGCGGCGAGGTCGAGTTCGTCCTCGGACGAGGTGACGGTCGCGACATAGGCGCCATTGCGCAGGCTCGAAAAGTCCTCGCCGCGCAGGGACACCGCGCCGGTCGCGCACAGGACCAGGCCCGCGCCGTGCAAGGCTGCGTCACGGTCGCGCGCCACGGTGAAGCCCTGTGAGAGTGCCTGTGTCTGCCGGACGGGGTCGACGTCGTGCACGGTGACCTGCACGCCCTTGGCGTGCAGCAGGCGGGCGATGCTCGACCCGAGCTTGCCGAAGCCGATCACGAGGGCGGGGCGGCCGTGCAGGATGTCGCCGCGGCTGCGCATCAGGGCTTCGGCGGAGAACACGACGGACTGCCCGACGAGGAAGTCCTCGGGGTCTTTGAGGGGCGAGCGGGCGACGGAGACGACGGGGCAGGGCAGCTTGTCGCGGTCGGCGTAGCGCTTGTGGCCGTTCTCTGTGTCCTCGACGACGCCGAGGATGCGTCCGGAGAACCGGTTGCACAGGGCGTCGAGCGAGGGAGCGAAGTAGCCGCCTACGTCCAGTAGGACGACAGCCTCGCCGGGTGTGCGCGATTCGATGTACTCGACTGCGGTGTCTGCATCCTCGAATAGCTCGCGCGTCAAGGGGTCGCAGGGCGTTGCCTTCTCGACCGCGCGGAGGGCGGCGGGGTCGATTGACTTCGGCTTGGGCAGGACGGCCCGGAGAGTGCTGCTGGTGCCCACCGCCTGTACGAACGACGGGCGCTCGGGCAGCAGGTGTGTGATGAGGAAGGACGACGGGCGCTCGGTCGGAGCGAAGCCGTCCGCGATGCGTGCAAAGTAGGCGTCTAGCCGGGCACGCTCGAACTGTTCCATGGACTCACTTCCCTTGGTGAGGGGGTAACTCCAGTCGCCGTGTGCGAGTAGCGGGTCACATCCGGCGGCGGGCGTACGTGGTGCCCCAGACGATCGCGTCGCGGGCGAAGCTGGCGCGTAGGTGTGCGTCGGTCTCGGCCTGATCGGCGCCTAGAGCGAGGGGTGTGAAGACAAGGCAGACACGGCAGGGGGTGCCGTCGCGGACGAGCCGCAACCAGTCCTGTGACGGCGAGGGGATCGTCATCACGTATTCGTCGTGGCCGTAGTCCAGCGCCGTGACTTTGCGGCACAGGATGAGGCGGCTACCGATCACGGGCGGGAGCGCGTTGCCGGGGCCGAGGCGGAGCGCGGTTGCGAGGCGGCGCATGCCGGCCTCGATGCTTTCCGATGTTTCGTGGGCGCGGCGGGGGTCGGGGTGCGTGATGAGGAGCTGAGCGAACGTGTACTCGCCGACGGAGTACACGCCGGTCGCGGCTGCGACGTTGGTGACGAATCCGGGGCCGGGCGGGTTGGTGACATTGGACAAGCTCATGACGCCTTCACCACAGCCCACACGGCTTTACCATCCGGGGTGTCGCTCACGCCCCAGGCTCCGGGGCACAAGGCGTCGATGATCGCCAGGCCGCGCCCGTAGTCGTCCTGTGTAGTGGCGGAGCGCATGTGTGGATGGTGGCGGGCCGGATCATGCACCTCGACACGGGTCCGACGGCCGTCGGTGTCGATCACCAGGCACAGGGAGTCGTCTGCGGTGTCCATGGTGGTGGCGTGTCGAACGGCGTTGGTGACCAGCTCGCTGACGATCAAGACGACGTCGTCGAGGTGGCCCGCGGTTACGTCGGGCGCGGTGGTGCCGAGGTGCTCACGCACGAAATCCCGTGCCTCAGTGGGTGCTTGTGGGCGGCTAGGTAGTAAGAGGGTCTCGGGCCGCACTAGTTGAGCGCCAGCATGCGAGGCCGGGCGCGAGATCCATCTGTCGAGTTTCATCGGCCGCCCTCGCCGTGCGCTTCCTGAGGGGCGATGACCGCTACCCAACCTGTGTCATTCGGCTTTTGGTTGGGCTCTGCTGTGTTCGTCATCGTCGTGCCCGTCCCTAAATCTGGCCTTGGCGTTTTCCGGAGTGACACATTCAAGGGAACCGCGCCGTATAGGGAGTGGCCACGGCATCGATGCGGCACTCTTGACGCACATCTGATGCACGGTCGCGGTATGAGGTGCCGACAGTGCCCGGCGGGGGAAGGAAGTCGATGTGACCCTCAAAGATCGGCGGAAGGCCCTGGGCTACAGTCAGGAGAAGATGGCCGCCGGGCTTGGCGTCGACCGCACAACGGTCGGCCGATGGGACCGGGGAGAAACCGAGCCCCATCCGGAGTACCGCCCCAAGCTGGCAGAGCTGTTACACGTTGACCTCGTTACGCTCGACGCCTTGATCAAAGAATCATCAGCGCCCCCCGAAGGGCATGCGGGGGCGCCGTCACACGACGCCTACGGCACGGGGGATGACGACATGATCCGACGCGATTTTCTGCGCGTCATAGCGGTGGCAGGGGCCCTTGCCGCCCTGTCCGCCGAGGAAGTCGACGCCCTTGCGGACGATGCCGCGCGCGAGGATGCGGTCGGCTATCTGCGCATGAACGAACACCTCTGGCAGGTTTACCAACTCGCCCGCTCGAAACGGTCTGTTCAGCCGGTGGTCAGCGACCAGCTCTTCGCATTGAACGAGAGCCTTGCCGACTGTCCGGATCATCTCGGCCCGTTGTGCGTCGCGGCTGGGGACCTTTTCCAACTGGCCGGCGAGTTGGCGTTCGACGGGAACCGGCACACGGATGCGGCGGCGTCCTACGCACTCGCGGCGTCGGCGAGCAAGGAAGCAGGGGCCTTCGACTTGTGGGCCTGCGCCCTGATCCGGCATGCCTACGTCGAAATGGCGGGCGGCCACTACCGTGAGGCCGTCGGCCTGCTGTCCGTTGCCGAGAGGGTGGCCAAGCGCGGGGACAGCTCCCTTTCTACGCGGCAGTGGGTCGCTGCTGTGCAGGCCGAGGCGCACGCCGGATTGGGCCACCCCGCCGAGTGCGAGCGCGCGCTCGATGAGGCCGAGAAGGTGCTCAACCTCGGCGCCCACGCGCACAACGGTGGATGGCTCCGGTTCGACGGCTCACGTCTGGCAGAGGAACGAGGGGCCCGCTACGTGCAGCTTGGCCAGCTCGGCAAGGCCGAAGCCGCGCTGACAAGTGCCCTACAACAAGGGGCCCTTGCCAAGGGTCAGTCCTTCCGGCGACGCGGCGTCGTACTTGCTGACCTTGCCGCAATCGGGGCCAAGCGCCATGACCCTGAGCAGGTCGTCGTCTACGGCACCGAGGCGCTGCGGCTTGCCCGGCAATCCTCCTCCGGATACGTCGCCCGTAGACTCCGAGGGCTACAGGCTGAGATCGGCTCACTCGCTGATGACCGCCGGGTCGCCGAGCTGGGCGCCGAGATCGCCGCATTGAGCACGACGTGACGAGAGAGGTTGCCATGTCGAACACCGAGGGTGCCCGGTTGTTCCGCGAATCGTGGATCGCGGGCGTACGGAAGCACTTCCCGGGCGATCCGAAGCCGGGCTATGTGACTCCCTGGGAAGAGACCCCAGAGTGGGAGCGGCAGGCCGCGGGCGCGGTGTACGAGCAGGTGCGGCAGTTCCTCGAACTGAGCGGCGGCCACGCCTCGCGCCTGAGCCGCGAGCAGAAGAGCCGGTTCGTTGCAACCGCGTGGACGGCCCAGATGTACAAGCACTTCGAAGACCCGAAGCCGGGATACGTGGCTGACTGGCCGGGCCTTCCCGAGTGGCAGCAAGAGACTGACGCGGACATTTTCGAGGCTATTGAGGTTGCCGTCGCCTGACGTTGCGGAGACACAGCAAAGCCCCCCGCACGGCCTGTATGCCGTGCGGGGGGCTTTGCTCATGATCGGGTAGCGAGCTGCCACAGAGACAGAGTGAGGCCGGTAAGGGCGACCAGGGCGGCCACGGAGGGGAGCGGCCACCGGGTGCGTTCGAGGGCGTCGAGGCGGGCTGTGTCGCGCTTTTGGCGTTCGGTCTCGCCACGTTCGAGGGCGTCAAGGCGGGTGTCGTGGTCGTCGATTCGGCGCGTGTGTTCCTTGAGCGCTTCGTCGGTCTGGTCGTGCCGTTGCACCAGTAGCGCGAGGGCGCCGTCGGTGCGGGTGAACCCGACCTCGATCGTCCTCCGGATGCGCTCCAGTTCGAGCGCGACCGCGGCCGGGTCGGACGGCGAGGGCGAGGTCGTCACGGCGCGGTGGGCTCCTTGGCGTCGTCGACCAGGCCGAGGCCGAGGCGGTCGAGCAGGGCCTCGACGCTCGGCAGGGCCATCACGCGGGCGAGGCCGCCCGCGACGGCGAGGCCGCCGGCGACCCAGGGCAGGGAGTCGGGCACGCTGGATGCGGCGACGATGCCGGGTAGTGCGACGGCGAACGCCACGGTGCCTTGCAGGACGGTGCGGATGGTGCGCTTGTTCTCGGGGGTCATGGGTGGCGCTCCTGTTCTGTGTGGGTGGGGAGGGGGCGTGTTCGGTTACGCGGTGACGGCGAACCCGTGCTTCCGCGCGAGCGTGTCGAGCGAGGCGCGGCCGGGGATGCCGTCGGCGGCGTCGCCGCTGTATCCGCATCGCTGCTGCCACTTGCGGTAGGCGGTCACGGTGGTGGTGCCGAAGTGCCCGTCTACGTACTTCTTGGCGAGCAGCCCCTCGGCGGCGAGGGCATCCTCGACGGTGCGGGCGCCCGCGTAAGAGACAGGGATGCCGGTCTTGGCGGGGTCGTGCTTGGCGGCGGTGATCAGCTTGGACAGGTCGACGGTCTTCGGCTTGCCCGGCGCGGTGCCGCTGTTGTCGCCGGTGAGCTTCTTTGCCCGGCGGACGATCTCGGGCAACTGGGCGACGATGCGGGAGCCGGGGCAGGACGTGTGTCCGCCCCACGCGCTTCCGCCGAGGCCGTGATAGGCGAGGCCGCGGTCGCTGGTCGACGTGGCAACCCGCAAGGGCACGCCGTAGGTCTTGTGGGCCCACGCGAGTACCTGCGCGTTGCGGTCGAGCTGGTCGTCGGTGAGGATGTCGCCGCCCTTGCCTTCGTTCTCGACGGACAGCCACGACGGGTTGCCCGCGGCCTGCGCCCACGCGCGGTCGCTGGTATCGACCCACTGATAGAGCGCTCCGCCCTTGCCGGTGCCGAAGTGGCTCGACGCGCGCGCCCTGCTGTTGCGGAACCATGCATCCGTGCCGGGCAGGGTCCCGGCCATGATGTGCACGACGACGCCCCGGACCTGGGCCTGTCCGTCGTTGGTGAAGTTGACCGAGATCGGGCGCCAGGCGGCGCCGGGCATACGTGCCACGGGGAAGACTCCAGACATGAAAAAGGCCCCGGCCAAGTGGCTCGGGGCGTGGGCAAGCGGTGCGCTCTGGTCTACGTCCGGGAGTGGTGAGACACGGAGCGACGCAGGCATGGGAAACGCCCCGCATCTGGACGACACGGGGCAGTAGGAGACGGGGGGGGGTGGGGCTCTAGCGGTGGAGCGTTCTAGGCATGGTCGAGGACGTAGGTGCAGTCTTCGGCGCTCTGGCCGACTGCGTCTCCGAGACTGGCCACGGCGGCTGCCTGGTTGCACCCCATGCCCGTCGAGAAGCTCCAGTTGTCGGCGGCGCCGTATGGGCCGCCGTAGTTGTTGTCGTCGTCGGCGTGGGCGGGTACCGCGAGCATGAGGGTGCCGAGGGCCAGCATGCCCACGGTGATGATCTTCTTCATGGGCTGGCAACGACGCTCAGCATCCGGCGTCACGCTTGGCCACGGGGCAAGACTCGGTTGGACGCTGCGGGGCGTACGGGGTGGGGTGAGATCAGGCGAGGTCGGTCGCGAGGGTCTGCGGGGTCGGTGACTTGTCGTCGAGGGCGCCGGCGGTGAACTCCGAGCCGCGCCAGTCGTTGCCGTAGCGGGCAATGAGGGTGCACGTGTTCGTTGCGGAGAAGCCGTTCAGTGCTTCGTTGCCGCTGCCGTTGGGGCGGACCTTGTTCCCGGACAGGGAGATGGACGATGCGGTACTACTCAGGCGGATGCCGTAGTACGTGGCGTTGGCGGAGCGTCCGGGGCTCTTGATGTAGCTGTCGCGGATGTGGATGTTGTTGCCGTCCTGGACCAGGACGCCGTTTCCGCCGGGGTAGAGGATCTGATTGCCGGTCAACGATGTGTGCGTGCAGGTGACGGCGGTGATGCCGTGCGCGCCGGGCGTGTAGATCTGGTTGCCGGTAACGAGCCCGTTGTCGGCGTTCTCCATGGACACGGCGGTGCCGTCCACGCTGGAGATAGCGTTTCCGGTGATGGCGAACCGCTGTACCTGTTGGAGGCGGATGCCGTTCTGCCCGGCCGTCGAGCCGTCGATGGCGTTGTCGCCGATCGTCAGGTTCAGGATCTGGCCGGACGTCTCCCCGAGCGCGACGATCGGCTCGTCGTAGCCACCCCCGCCGCGGAAGGTATTGCCCGTCACCGTGAGGTTGCGCATGCTCTGGCTCGCGCCGGTCTGTGTACCGTCGGGCCGCTTGGTGTCCTCGGTGTCGGTGAGGATCACGGCGCGGAAGCGCACCCCCGAACCGCAGCTCGCGAAGGTGCAGCCGGTCACCGTGGTGTCTTCCCAGTTGTAGGCCGATACGGCGTACTGGGTGACGCCCTCGAACGTGCAGTCGGAGACGCGTATTCGCCGGTGGTACTTGGTGATCGTGGCCGAGTGGGAGCCGATCCCGCGCGGCCACGCGGTGGTGAGGCTAGTGCCGGACGCTCCGAAGTAGCAGCCCGTAATGAGGATGTCCTCGCACGGGGTGTGGTCGTAGGGACCGAATCCGCCGAACACCCCGACAGACTTGGCGAGGTCGAGCTGTACGGCCTCGGAGAAGTCGCGGGCGCCGGGATCGTAGTAGCCCAGGAAACGGCAGTTCTCGATGGTCGCGCGCTTCGTCGAGTTGAGTTCGATGGCGTGGTAGCCGGACACGTCGCGGATCTCAACGTCTCGGATGGTGACGTCTCGGGCGTGACCGATGCTGATGCACATGGCCGGGGCGGTCAGGCCGGGCGCGGTGCCTTGGCAGTCCCAGACTCCGCCCTCGACGGTGATGTTGCCGTGGCCGGTGTATCCGGCGAGGTTCTGCCCGGCGTCGCCGTTGACGAGCATGGTCTCGGCCGCGCCGCGCACGAAGCGTGCGCCGGGGAGCAGGGTCAGACGGGTGTTGCGGTAGATGCGGAGCGGGAGCGAGGCGAGCAGGTAGGTACCGGGCGGGACGATGACCCAACCCCCGCGCGATTTGGCGGCGTTCAGCGCGGCCTGAATCGCCGGGGCATCGTCTATGGTCCCGGTGCCGACGGCCCCGTACGCGGTGACGGTGAGGGACTCGGAGAGCCTCTCCAACATGTATTGGAGGCGTCCGGCGGTCATCTGCATGCCGGGAAGCCACTGAGCTACGGGCGTGGACACGGCTCGACCTCCTTCTTGAGGCGATGGGCGGCAATTCGCTACATACAGTAGGTAATGGGTATTAAAGTGGAGAAAATAACACTCACTTAGCGGTGGTTGAAGCCGCCCTGCTGACTGAATAATGGAGAGGTGAATGAATGGATTGCCGGCGCCTTCGGCCTGGGCGGGACGGTTATTGGTGGTGGAGCTTCCTTTGCGGGGACGGCTTGGCAACAGCGCAAGGCGGCAGAGGCGGGAAAGGAGGCTGCTGAGAACTCGGCAGCGGCCACCCTGGCCGCCGAGCTGGTTCGAATTCGTCAACACCTAAATGCTTTGCCGGATGGGTTGGTTAGTCGGCCATCCGAAAATAAATCAGAAGCCACCCAAGTTCTCGTGTATGCCATTCAGAGCGACTGGCATGCGAAATTGGGAAACCTCATTGTGCCGGCTGAGGTTGCCACACGTATCTTGCGTGATGCGGATATTAGGGGTCGTGAGCTAGAAATCTTTGACCTGCTTGGCAGGTGGCCGATCCTGAACTTTCAACAGGCGGCGATCATGAACCGTTACTCCATGGGGGAAATCGTCAATCACGCTCTGGAGTGTGCGGGCGCATGGCAGCGGCAAGACGAGATGCCACCCACCGCCCCTGCGCTCATTGCAGCGCGAGAAGTGTGGCGCATCCTCCGGGAAAAGGGGCAATGAGCCAAGTCGGCGCCTTCAAAGTTCGCCTCACCACGTAGGACACGGCCTTAAAGTGCAGCAGGGGCGGGGCAGGCGAACTGCACGGCGGCGCCTGCGAGGTGTGGCAGGGCGAGGCCGCTAGCGCCGCGGGTGACGGTGAAGGTCTGGAGTCCGGCGATTGTAGACGGCGCGATGCCGTGCACTTCGAGCTCCTCGCCACCGATCCGTAGAGCGATGGGGAAAGCGCCGGGCGCCTCGCCGTTGAGGGTGGGGCGCAGAGTGAGCCGGGTCGCGATCAGCACGTCAGCGGCCGGGGGGAAATCGGGAATGGTCGCGGCGATATTGGCGAAGGCTGCACCGACCGGCGCGGTGAACGCTTCCTCGAACCAGGTCCATGCGCCCGCGGTGACTGCCTGGCTGCTCGCCGCGGTGTCGAGATACTCGCCGGTGGCGTCGAACCAGTTCACGTCAAGGTCGACGGTGCGGGCCGATGCGGAGCGAAGCCAGCCGCTCACGGTGTAGGAGCGGGCGGCGGTGACGGGCAGGAGGTCAGAGCCGAGGTTCGGGTACTCCTCGATGCCGTCGGGGGTGAACTGTGCCGACCAGGCCCCCATGCCCGCGCCTCTGTCCGGGGTGGGCACGCGGGCGAGGGTGCCGCCGTAGCCCGTCCACTGGTCGAGGCCCTCGGACATGTCGGGGTTGGTGTTCAGCGGCAGCGCGGCCACAGGCCACGCGGGGCCTGCGGTGACGGTGGCCTCGAATGTGGTCTCCGCCTCGCCGATCGCGGCGACAAGTTCGGTGCCATCCGTCCCGACGACGGCGTACTCGACGTCGTCGAGGGTGGCGACCAGCCACGGCCCGCCGGGGGAGCACGTGAACGTGATCTCCCATGTGCGCACGCCGAGGGTCTCGGTGTAGCCCTCGACGAGTAGCTCGATCGTGCCGGGCGGGAGCCATGGCGGCGGGGTGAGGATGCGGGCGCGGTCGCCGACGTCGACTGCGGCGACTGTCTCGGCCAGGTGCGGCGCCTCGTGCAGGGCCACCGACACGGACGGGTAGCGGGCCTCGTCCCAGGTGCCGCGGTGCAGTCCCCACCACGCGTACGGCGCGCACTGGTCGTCGGAGTACAGGTTGAGGGTGCGGCTGTCGGTGTAGCGGCCGATGCCGTCCGGCGGGGGCAGGACCGACAGGGGGCCCGACTCGCACACGGCCCGCGCTGAGCTTCCGCCGGTGCGCTGCACCGTGACGTCGTTGCGTACGGCCTGGTCGTCGTCGACGGGTTCGAGCGGGGCGACGACCTCGCGTGCTGCGTAGTCGAGGGTGAGCGCGGGGGGTTGGGTGTACAGGGTGGCGCGGGAGCGGTAGGCCAGCGCGAGCGCGTCGCGCTGCTCGTGCAGCATCCCCGAATCGGCGTCCGCGGCAACCTGGAAGAGGTCGAGCAGTGCGGCGACGGTCTGCGCGCCCAGCCGGGTGCCGGCCGCATTGGGTCGGCCGGTGTAGGTGAACGGAATCTTTTCCTCGGCGGCGATGCGTTGCAGCCGGGTGGAAAGGCTCTCGCCCGCCCACCCGATCATGGCGCGGCCGGTCCCGCTGTACGCGGCTGCGGCGTTGGCGAGGACGACGTGCCCGACCGCGGCCTCGCCTGCCTTGCCGCCGCCCACCCCGATGTGGGTGATCCGGCCGACGGCCTGCCCAATGGTGTTGCCGCTCCACTCCGAGACGGGGCCGCCCTCGTAGGTGTAGGCGTCGAGGTCGACGTAGTAGAGCCGGTAGTCGGTGAGGAAGCCAGACTCGATGAGGTCCAGGCCGATGTTCACCTTCTTGCCGAGCAAGGAGTTCCCGCCGGTGATCAGGCTGACGAGATCCACGCCCAGGGCGTTGCGGCCGTACATGCTCAGCCGACCGTCTGGCCGCAGCGTGAGGCTCCAACGCGAGATGCGCCCGGTGGTGACGAACGAGCAGAGCACGACCTCGGCCTCGGGCGCGGAGTCCGGAAACGCAGCGAAGAAACGCAGCGCGCTTTCCCCGGTGGTCGGGTAGATGGGCGTGATCCCGGTGGCCGCGCCGTCGCCCAGGGTGGGCAGCACGTCGGACGCCTCGTGGCCGGTATAGGCGGCCGGTTTGATCCCTGCACTCGTGATGCGCATCGGGGCGGCGCCGGGCAGCGCCGAAGCGAACTCGGTTGCCCCCGAGCCGTCTTCGAGCGGCCAGTACGCCACAACCGCCGTGCGGGCGGGGTTGGAGAACTCACGGCGCATCGCGGATTGCAGCGGTGCCGCGCCCTGCCCCAGTCGGCGCAGAATGCCTGCGGCCGTGACAGAGACAGAGACGCTGTGCTTGGTGCCCCACTTCACGGGCCACCCGGGCACCTCGCCCACGAACCGCACCAGCCGCGGACCTGTCGGTCCGTAGGGGGCGACGGAGACGCGCACGGGGGTGTTGCGGCCGAGCAGCCCGTACAGGTCACTGCGCGGGTTGCGGGGGCTGTAGCGGCCACTGGTGTTGTTCAGGACGAACGTGCAGCTGGCCGCATCCGTGCGGGCGCCCTCGTCGGGGCGCCCGCACGTGATGGTGATGGGGTTCTCGGTGTAGACGTCGCCGGTGATGTCCAGCCACGCCCCGCCGAGGTGCAGCTCGACGCGCACGCCGAGCGCAGTATCGGGGAAGACCACAAGCTCACCCCCTCCGCGCAGAATCTCAGCGGTCCTTACGGATCCTTGGTACAGAGGTGAGGTGTGCTGACATCGTGCGCGAACGAATCAGGTGCCGCTGTCTCCGGAGGATCACCGATGCACATGGGCGGTCGCGGCGGCCCGTAGCGCGATATGGGCGTCCAACGTGCGCCCCCGCCCCGCTGCCAGGGCGGCTTCGACGTGTTCGGCAAAGCGGCCTTCTGTGGCCTGGCCGACGGCGATGTGACTCAGCTCGATCGCCGCCGAGTGAGCTGCCGAAGCAGCGTGGATGAGCGGCGGATCGGTCGTTAACAGGCTGAGCCTGTCAAAGGCTCTGGTGATCTCGGATCGGGCTCGATAGCGAGCGGCGCGTGTCTCTCGGGTGTCCTGTTCACCGGCCCGAATGTCGGCGATCAAAAGCCAATGCGTCTCCCGGTATGTCATTACTGCGCCGAGTAGCTGATGAACGGCGTCGGCAATCTGTTGTCGCTGCTGTTCTCTGCGCGCCCGACGATCGGTAAGGGCCTGCGTGGCGCTAGCTAGCGCCGCGCCGCTAAGCGTGCCTAGTACAGCAATGACGGCCCCCCACATACGGCCCCCTGAGTATCTACAGGCTTTCAAGTACCAAACGCAGTCTGCACGTTGCCGCGCCCGTCGAGGCGGACCATGCGGCGGATAACGCGCTTCCACTCGGCGTCGGCGCCGGTGACGTCGAGGACCAGGCGCCCGCCGTCACTCCCGCCGTTGCCCCCGGTGCCGGTGTGGGCGGCCATGGCTGCGGCGGTGGCCTGTCCGGGGGTGGGGGTGGAGACGAGATTGCGCATGGTGCGATCGACCGCGCCCTGTCCCGACTCGATGCCGTCGACGATGCCCGCGGGAATCCACTGACCGATCTCCTGCGCCATGACGCGGGAGGGGCTGTTGATGCCGAGGGCGTCGGCGATCGGCCCCGGAATCATGGCCTTGGCCCAGCCGATCAGCTTGTCTTTGATCCATCCGCCCATGGCCTTGATGCCGGACCACAAGCCGCGCACGACGTCGCGGCCCTTGCCGGTGAGCAGGGAGCCGAGCGAGCCGATACCGCTCGCGATGCGGCGGGGCATGCCGCGAACCCACGCGATGAAGTCGCTGGCCTTTTGGCCGGCGGCCGTGCGGAAGGCTTGGAAGCCGCGCGAGGCGGAGGCGCGCAGACTGCCCGGAAGTCCGGCCAGTGCGGACGCGGTACGGCCCGGCAGACCAGACAGCCATGACGTCAGTTCGGTGACCTTGCCGACCGCGGCATCCTTGGCGGAGCCGAACCATCCGGAGAACTTGCCGGGCAGGGAGGCGAACCAGTTCAACGCGGTACCGATGCCGGACATAGCCGTATCGGTGGTCGACTGGATGAAGCCCCACGCGGCCGACCACGCCGTCTGAAACCACGTCGTCTTGGTGGCGATCAGGACGACGATGGCGACCAGGGCGACAATCGCGGCGATGATCCAGAACACGGGCGAGGCGAACATCGAAGCGTTCAGGGCCCATTGGCTACTGGTCCAGATGGCGTTACGGGCAGCCACGACCGTTTGAGCCAGTGCCCACGCCTTCGTGGCCACCGTCACGGACCCGATGACCACGGCAAGCGCAGTCAGTACCGGGGTCGGAACCGAGCTGATCATCTGTGCCAGATACAGAACGAGTTGGGCCGTCACGCCGAGCAGGGGTGAGAGCGCTACGAGGAGTTGAACGGCCGCGCCGCCGAGGTCGCCGAGCGTTCCGGCGCCCTGCTCGGCCAGGTCGAGGAACGTCGCGAATCCCTCGCTGTCGTCCAGCGAGGTACCCCAGTCGGCGAACGCGCCGGACATGGTCACCAGACCGCCGGTGACCCCGGCGGAGGCGGGCAGGAAGGCTTGCAGCAGGCCCGCGAAGCCAACGGCGAAGTTCTTGACGACGTCGAGAATGTCGCGCAGCGCAGGCCCGGCGGCGGCGGCCGTCTCGCTCGCCCACTCCTTGAACTCGGCCGACTTGATGCCTGCTGAAACGTCGTCGAAGAACTCGGAGAACGCCCCCGCGGCGGCCTCGACGAAAGGGGTCAAGGTGGGGAGCAGGTCACGCAGGACCCCGATGCCCTTGGTGACCACGGGCATCGTGGTGGTCGACAGCGAGTCCGACCACGCCTTGTAATCCGACTTCAGGCCGATGAACGCGGTAGCCGCATCCCGGGTAGCGGGCGGGAGTTCGGCGAGAGCGTCGGTGTACGCCTTCTGCTTCTCGGCCGCGTCCTCGGCGCCCTCGGCCGCTGCCTTCTCCGCCTCGGCGGCCAGGTCGGCGACCCCCTGTACGGCCTCCATCTGCGGGCCGACCGCAGCAGAGAATGCCTTGACCGCCAATCCGGCCGCGACCGCGCCCGCGGCCAGGCCGACAAGGGCGGTGGTACCGGCGGCCACGAGCGGGACCGCACCGCCGAACAGGGCGAGGCCCTTGGCCGCGCGGACCGCGCCGGAACGGACGTTGTCGCCGAGCGCGCCGCCCATGGCCGTGGACTGGGCAACGAACCTGCCGCGCAGGTCGCTTAGACGCCCATCGGTCGTGCGGGCGAGGTCGTCGAGTCCGGCCCGGGTGTCGGCCAGACCGCGGCGAGCCCCGGAATCGTCAAGATCAATGAAGCCGGTGAGTTCGCCGACGGTCAGCGCCACGCGCGCCCACCTCCCGTCGTGCTTGGTGGTGGGCGCGGGCCGCTACAGCAGCGGACTACCGCGGGGGTTGTTCAGGGGGTGCAAAGTGGCGCGAGAGCCTGCTCTCGGCCGAGAGTAGGCCGAAGATGCGTACGCGCAGCCATCGCCAGGAGCGGGCGCGCATGAGGTTGCGGTCGCCGACGTCGACGCCGTAGACCTCGTGTAGATCAGTCTCGATCAGCGGCCACTGGTCGAGGAGTTGGGGCCAGGTGAGCGACGCTTGCGCCGTGCGTGGGCTGGTGCCGGGCGGGTACTCGTACCACTCGTGGAGGCCGGATTCTTCGTCGTATTCGCCCCGCCCGATCGGCGCTGCTGCCGGTTCGGGGCCAACCGAGAAGGGTCGCCACCCGAGGACCACACGCGCTCGGCGCTGGCCTTGTCCTGCACCACCCACGCAATGGCGGTCCGTGCGGCGTGCTTGAGCGCCGGCCAGGACACGCCGTCGGCGAGCATCTCGTCGTAGGCGGGGCCGAGCAGGTCGCGGTACAGGTCACCCTCGGCCGCGTCGCCGAGGGCCTCCTCGTCGACCTCTCCGCCCGCCGCGGCGACCGCGGCGGCCTGCACGATGGCCTGCACGCGCAGACCGGTATCGGCCGAGGGCGCCAGGATCGTGTACCGGTGTCCCTTGATGGGGAGGACGAGCGTTTCGTCGAGCAGCTCGTCGAGGGCCTCGAACGCCATTACGCGGCCACCTCCGTCAGGGTCTTATCCGCGGCGAGCGCGAACGTGCCGCCCCCGGCGGGCGCAACCGGGCTGGCGATCTTCTTGCGGGGGCCCTTGCCGGTGAGGGTGACCTTGACGGTGTCCAGGTCATCGGCGGCGCCGCCGTCCGGCTCCCAAGTGACCAGGGCGTGGCCCTCGTACGCCTCGTCGCGGCCCTCGCGGTCGTAGTAGCGCACGTGCACGCGGGAGGCGGCGCCGAACGTTTCGGACGCGAGCCGGATCTTTTCCTGTGCGGCGTTGAAGGCGCCGGTGGTGGGGTGGCAGCGGTGGGCGAGCTTGGTCTCGATCGACCACGCGAGTTCGGTCACGGTGCTGTCCGCCCACCCCTCGTCGTCGTACGTCGTCGACTTCTGCTGAGTCGGCTCGACCTTGGGGGCGAACTCCTGAATGCCCGGGACCAGGGACCACACGGGGGTGGCGTCGGTGCCGGTGTTGAGTTCGAGGCGGTAGCGGCGCGCGAGGGCGGTCTCGGTTTCCACCGGGGGCGTGGGCGTACTCAAGGCGGGGTCCTCCTATTCGAGGCGGGGGTGTGGGCGGTTGGCGCGCAGGCGGTAGTTACTGGTCCGCTCCTGGCGGCCGTTGGCATCGGCACCGAGCGAGCCGGACGAGAAGCGGTAGATGAGCGAGATACGGGCGCTGCCGAAGGTGTGCCGACCGGAGGCGTGCAGGGCGTCGAATACGTCGTCGTCGAGGGCGGAGACCTCGCGCGGGTCGGGGCCCGCGCGGGTGCGCACCTGCACGGCGAGCACGGTGTCGGTCAGTGCCGCCGACTCGGTGACCGGGTAGGCGGTCAGGCAGATGACGCGGTCGGGCCCGTCGGGCATCGCGGTGTCGGTGATGGCGGTCTCGCCCGCGGCATAGATGCCGTCGGGCCGGTAGGTTCCGACCCCCTGCGCGTCGAGCAGGCGGGCGAGGCCGTCGACGACGTCGGGAAGGAAGCTCACTGCAGCGACCTCCGCACCTGTGCGGCGATGATCTCGCCGACCGCGTCGGCCTCCTCGGCGAGCGGGAGTTCGAGGTACTTCGCGGTGCGCCCCGCGTCGTGCTGGTAGTTCATCTCTTCGTGCTGGCGGACCGCGTACGGGGTGTCGTAGGCGACGGCGGCGGTGAGCGTGGCCTCGTCGACGGTGGCCGTTCCGGAGCGTTCGAGGGTGGCCTCCTCGATCGGCACGCGGCGGCGCGAGACGTCGAGGACGTGCTCGGCGCCGAGCCGCAGCCCGCGCACTGCACCCTGTCGGGTGGCCGCGAGGACGGCATCGCCGTTCCACCGGAGGCGGGAGCGCTGCGTCATTCGCACATCACCTCCGTACTGGCGGGCACGGGGAGACCCGGTGCGGTGTGGTGGGCGACGGTGAGCGCGGTCGTCTTGCGGCCGTCCGGAAGCGTGATCCGCGAGCCGGTCGGGCAGACGAGTTCGGGGGCGGCGATGATCTGCGCGGTCGATACGGTCTGGGCGCCGGTGCGGTCGCGCACGCGCTTGACGGTCTCGGAGACCAGGGCTCGGGCGGTGGCCGCGGGCCCGTAGCGGGGCCCGTAGGCGGAGGTGCCGAGGTAGGGCTCGACGCTCACCTCGTGGCGGAGCAGCCATCCGGGGACGCGGGTCACCAGATCACCCCCGGCAGGAGTCCCGCGCGCTTCAGCGCGCGGTGTGCGCGGGGGCCGAGGTCGACGTCGTCGCCTGCCTGCGGGCCGTCCTTGCGGCCGGACAGGGCAACGGGCCCGATACTCACGGAGTCCCAACGGCCCGCCGCTCCGGTCCCGTCGTCGCCTGTGGCGAGCCGGTACTCGACCTGCGCACAGACGGCCTCGCCGAGCGCAGCGGCGAGGGCGGGGTCGGTGGGCATCCCCGCGTCGTCGGTGGCGTAGAGCGCGGTGTGTAGGGCGTCGTCGACGTCCTCGGACGCGCGGGCGAGCAGCCGCTCGGCATCGGCGGGCGCCGGTGCCCCCGTCCACGCCGTGAGCTGCTCGGGGGTGGCGTAGACACGGGCCATGGGGCTACTCCTTCTTGGCCTTGCTGCGGGCAGCAGTACGCCCCGCGGGCTTGTCGGCCTGCGGGGCGTCGTCGGCGTCATCCGGCGTGGTGTCCGGGTCCGGCTCTCTCGGGTGGTAGCGGCGCAGCATCACGGCGGCGCCCTCCTTCCTGATCAGGTGGCGGCGAGGGTGCCGACGCACACGCCGCGGTCGGCGAGGCGCTTGACGGCGTAGTGCAGGGTCGTGGTGACGACGGTGGAGCGGGCGAGGATGTCGCGGTCGTCCTCGACCAGCGGGCGCCGCTTGTAGAGCAGGCCGAGCGCGCCCCGCTTCATGATCAGGAACTTTCCGGCGGTGACGCGGTTCGTCAGGAACACGGGCACGCCGCCGATACGGCCGATGCTGCCTGCGACCGCGGCGGAGGGGCCGTTGCCCAGCTTGGACGCGTCGACGAACTGCGGGTCGGCGAGCGTGTCGGCGTACTGCGCACTGTTGAGGAACAGGCCCGCGAAGTCGTCCGGCTCCCACTCGTCGCCGAACTGAGCGATGCCCGGCACCATGGCGTCGAGCCACGTGAACTTGGTCTTAGTGGCGGCGGTGGTGAACTTCAGCGGGTTGCCACCGCCGAGGGCGGACTCGTCGGCCTGCGCCTGGGTGATCAGGTCGGCGTCGACCTTGCGCGCGGCCAGTACGCCGAACTGCCGACGGGCCTCGGCCTCGGGGTCGCCGAGGGAAACGAGCTTGGCCTTATCGGTGATCTCGACGGCCTTACCGGCCTCCTTGATCACCGCGTGGGCCGTGCTGGTCGACATGGCGACCGGCGTCATCGGCGTTGCCTCGGTCAGCTCGTCGAGCTCGCCGAGGCTCCCCCACTTGGGGAACTCGATCTGTTGGCCGGGCGCCCCCTCAAGGGTGTTGTCCTCGACGACCGCGGCCGATCCGCCTACGCGGACCTTGCCGAGGAATTCGCCCTGCGCCATGTCGCCCCAGACCTCGGGGACGATCATCTGTGCACTGGTGGTCTTAGGCATGGTGGTGTGCTCCTTCTCCGGCGCTCTGGCCGGGCGTTAGGGGGCCCGGCGCGCGGCCGGGCGGGTCAGTGACCGGCGAGGCGCCGGTACGTCTCGGGGTCGGTCTGGAACAGCTCGGCGCGCTCGCCGTAGGGCAGGGCGGCGAACTGCTCGGGGGTGATCGCTCCGGGGCCGGGGTTGCTGAAGTCGGCACCCCCCTTGGGCGCGGTCTGCGGAACCGCGGCGAGCCAGGGCTGAGCCGTAAGGGCGTTCTTGATCGCGTCCGCCACGGCGGCCGGGTCGCTCGGGTCGATCTGTGCCACGGCGGCGGTGAACGACGTGGAGTCGAGCAGGCGGGCGACGTCGGCGCCCGCGGTCGGTGCGGCCTGCACAACCGCGGCCTGCACGGCGGCGCGGCGAGCGGCGGCCGTGCTGTCGGCAAGAGCCTGCTGTGCCCACTTCGGCAACCGGGTCACGTCGCCCTCGGCGGCCTCGACGGCGGGCGGCGCGGCCGGGGGCTGCGGTGCCTGCGGCGGCGCGGTCTGTGGGGCGGCCTGCTGGTAGCGAGTGCGGTAGTCGGCGGCCTCGGCGCGGGTGTCCTTGATGAGCTTCTGGGCCCAGTCGGGGAGCGCTGCGACGTCCTGCGGCTCACCTTGCGGCGCGGCCGGGGGCGGCGTGGTGGCGGCCTGCTGCTGCGGGGTCGAGCTGGTGCTCGGCGCGGGTACGGCCGGGGCCTGCGGGTCGCCGGTCGGGGTCGAGGCGGGCGCGGTGGTCGGGGTCGACACGGGGGTCCTCCTGGGACGGTGTCAGGGGCCGTGCGCGCCTGGCGCTCGGCCGGATGCGGGAAATGAAAAGGAGGCCCGCTCCTGGCGGGCACGGCTACAGAATGTGTGTCACAAAGGACCGAACGACTAGGAGTGTTGTCTGTGGCTGTCATTTCACTCGTGGTCTCAGTGGCCGCTTTGGTGGCTGCTGGGCTATCGCTCGTGTATCAAGCGCAGCAAACCAGGCTCGTGAGAGACGAGAGTATGAGGAATCATCACAGGGAGCTTTTGGCGATGGCCCTCGATGACCCGGACCTCAGGGTGAGTTGGGGAGGGACCATCGCCGAGCTGCCAGAAGAAACAGCGCGACAGAGCATGTTCGCCAACCTGATTGTCACCTGGTGGAACTCGGGTTACATGATCAAAGATATGTCGGACGGTCAACTGTCCTTGCTGCTCGATTCCTTCTTCAGGGGAGAAGTCGGTAGAGAGTATTGGGGTAGGGCTGGGCAAGGATGGCGGGATGCGGCGCAACTCTCGAAATCGAAGAGACAGAAGCGCTTTGTTTCAATCGTCGAGGCGAAATACCAATCGGCGTTGGCGGTGCACTCGTAGGACGGGGAAACGTGATTGAGGTTGAGACAGGGGGGTCTACGCAGGTCTCCCGGCCTCGTGCTCTCGGCGGCCAGCGGCATACCCCTTGATCCATGCGGTGCTGAGTATCGAGGTGAGCGGGTAGGGGCACGCGGTCGGCGGGTCGCCTCGCTCGCCTGCTTCGCGGCCGGCCGTGACGGCCGTGACGATGTCCTCGCGCGTGCCCATGATCACCTCTTGTTCTGCTGGTCCGACTCGTTATGGCGGGCGCCGGTCGCCCATCGCTGCTCTTTGCCGGTCACCTGCTCGATGAACTCAGCTTGCGTCAACCGGCCATGTTCCGCCCACCACTCCTTCAGCTCGTCGCTCGCGCGCGCGTGGGCGATGCGGGCGGGCCCGCTGAACAGCGTTGACGGGTTGTGTCCGGCGGCCTTGGCCTTGGAGTTGAGCAGGTAGCCGCGGCAGTCGTTTTCGGCCTGTAGGTACTGGCGATACAGGTACTCCTCGTACAGGGCGCGGGCCTCGCGGCGGGTGATGAGGTGCCGCTCGTCCTGGTCCTCATCGTCACCGCGGTGCAGTGCGGCGGAGGCGTCGCGTAGGTCGGCCCAAAACGCGTCGTCGTCGACGTGGTCGTCGAGGGCCTGGTCGGCGGCGAGGGCGCCCCACGCGGCCGGGCTGGGCACGGTGTCACCCATGGCTTCGGCGAGGGCGTCGCGGTCGGCGAGCAGGTCCTCGACGTCGTCGCCGGTGTCGGCGGGCGCCGGTAGCTCGACGGCGTCGCGGCGGTCCATCTCGGCGGCGATGCGCAGTAGTTCGGCGTTGTCGGCGTACCGCATCGCCCACGCGAGGTCGTCGTCGGACGCGTCCGACAGATCGGCGCGCAGATGTCCACCGGGGAACAACTGGGCGAGCAGGTCGCGGCGGGCGGCCTCCGCGGCGATGGCGGCGGCTTCCGGGCCGCTGGTGTCGCGGTAGCGGGCGGCGAGTTGCGCGTCGGACAGACCTATCAAGTCGGGTCGGACGTTGGGGAGTTGTCCGGCGCGGTCGCGTCGGTCGGTCTCCGCCATGATGCGCACTTGGTCGGCGTCGTCGACGTGAGTGAACACGCGGGCGAGGTCGTCGTCGGACAGGCCGAGCAGATCCTCGACCAGGCGTCCGCCGGGTGCGGCGCGGTCGAGCAGAGCCTCGGTGTCGCGGCGGTCTGTCTCGGCCTCGATCCGGCGCCGTGCGCGGTCGTCGAGCGGCGTGCGGAGCGCGGCGGCGAGTTGGTCGTCGCTCATCTCCCGTACGGACTGCTCGTCGCCCGACCACACGCGGGCGCGCTCGACCTGGTCGGGCGTTGCCTCGCGGCGCGGCTCGGGCAGGTCCGATGCGCCGGGCTGCTCGCGGTGGCGCAGACGGCGCAGGTTGGGGTGGGCCGTGAGGTGGTCGCGCATGGCGCCTTGCCACTGGCGGATCTTGAGGCGGGCGGCGCGCTGCGCTTCGGGGGTGACGGCGGCGGCCTCGCGGCGCTTGTACTGGCGGATGCGGCGCTCGATGGTGCGCTGGCGCTGTCCGGCCTCGTACCCGGCGGGGTCGCTCTCGGCGGTCTCGGTGCGGGTCAGGCCTGGGGTGTAGGCGCTGACGCTGTGGCGGCAATTGGGGTGTTGGAATCCGGCGAGGCGGGCCTCGTCGAGCGTCCCGGCCACGCGTACGGGGATCATGCGGCCGTCCTCGATTGCGTGCTCGACCTCGACCGTGCGCTCGCCCGTCGGGCCGTCGATGGCCAGTACGCGGCCCTCCCACGGTCGACACAGCGGGCACTCGCGCGGTGCGTCGGACACGATGACCAACTCGATACCGGCGTCGGACAGGGTCCGCATGTGCGCCTCTGTCGCCGCGCGGGCGACGGACGTACGTACGGCCATTTCCGCGTAAGAGGTGAGCTGCCATCGGCGGCCGGCCTTGTCGACGAACGCGCGTATGCCCTGGTCGGCAAACCGGCGCATGGCGTCCTGTGTGGCCTGTCTGCGCGTGCCGGTGCCCAGTAGAGGCGTGGCGGTGACCTCGGCGACGATTGCCCGGAAACCGTCGACAACTGCCCGCAGAATCGAGCGGTGCGTCGAGGTGACCACGTCGACCGTTTCCTGTGCGAGGCGGTCAACGGCCTGGGCGTTCGGGGCCACGTCGTCGACCAGGCCGCGGGCGTCGTCGGACAGGGCGCCCAACTCGGCGACGGCAGCGCGTTGTCCGACGCTGTACGCCTCGGCCACCACGTCGAACACGTCGAGGGTCACAGCCTTGCTCAACTCGTTCATCACGCCCTGAGCGGCACGGCGTAGCTGTTGGACGGCCGCGAGCTTGCGCTCGACCCACCCAGGGGCATCGAGGCCAGCGGAGAGCTGCCTCGCGATGATGTTGAGTAGCCGTGCCTCGGCTGCGGCGTACAGGTGGCGGGTCCGATCGGCGAGAGGCTCGACCATTGCAGGATGAACCGGCACGATGCCCCCTCGATTGCAAGCCAGGCTGATGATTTGAAAGCTGGCAGCCTCTACGCTGAGCGGGGGAGGATATATGCCGGGACCGAAGAGGACAGGTCGCCCGACCCAGAACCATTACACCCAAGAGGGAGAGCAGTTAAGGGGGCCGGATCAA
This sequence comes from Streptomyces sp. NPDC048436, assembly GCF_043200355.1. Classification (NCBI taxonomy): domain Bacteria; kingdom Bacillati; phylum Actinomycetota; class Actinomycetes; order Kitasatosporales; family Streptomycetaceae; genus Streptomyces; species Streptomyces sp. NPDC048436. Next base: position 231,773 of record NZ_JBICXP010000007.1, on the reverse strand, counting down.
AATGACTTTTGGTCGGCGCACGTTCAGCATAGGTCAGTGACGCTACGCGTAGACGTGAACGTTCCCGGAAGGAGCCTGTTAGGCGTACTGGAGATAGAGGGAACAGACGCGCGGCTTACGGACGCTCAAGTGACTGCAATTCAAATGAAGAGATCAGGAAATTGGTCCGTACCGAAGCAAACTAACCCCCGCGGGTATGGTAACCGGGTATTTTACAGTGCGCATGACGCCATAATGGTATTCTCCTCTTTGGCTTCACGCGCGGGCGGTGACTACATCCCCATGATCCATAGGTTCTTACCTGACCTGCTGCTCAGTGACGAAGCCGTGGTGCCTCATTTCAACTCACCACCCTCGCAGTGGGTTCCCCTGAGAGGTGTTGCCGAGCAGGCTTCCGCCATCGGCCTGGGGGTTACGGCGGGCGGAGACGGACTTCCGGTGCTGGTGGGCGCCTATCTTGGCGGTCTTTTTCTGGTCAAATTCATTGGTCCAATTGTCACCGAGGCTGGGAATGCTACGGCCGCTGGTGTCGGCGCGAAGATAAGAACAGCTTTCGGCGTATCTCCAGGCATTCCGCTCGGTGAAAATGCAGAGCAGCAGCCGTCACAGAGTGTCGAGCCGTCATCAGGGGATGTGGAGGGTAGCGCGAGTTGAGGTGATCAAAGAGAGAAACCGTCTACAGGGTCAGGGGTGGTCGCGCCGGTTTCGGTGAGGATCTTGACAACCTCGGCTTTTACCGCAGCGTCGTCCCATTCGGGGTGAAGGATCTTGACCTTAGTCGAGGTCGATACGGCCTCGGCTCGGTTGAGCAGGTCAAGGGTGGTCGCCGTGGCCTGCTCGCTCTCGGCGACACCGTCACCGAACTCAACGCGCGGACACTCCGGTTTGATCCGCTGCCCGAAGTGCACGGCGTCGAGCTGCAACATCACGTGCAGAATGTGCGCGAGTGGCTGGCGCGCATATCCGGTCTTCTTTCTGCGGGTGACCATGGACCGGGCGTCGCGGCTGTCGACCTCGGTCGCGGTGATCGGTTGTCCGCCACCGTCGAGGCCGAATGACTGGGCGCTGTATCCGGCGGACTGGGCGGCCTGTCGCGTGATCGCTTCGCCGCTGCGCTGGTGTTCCTCGACCCTGATCTCGAACTGGTTGAGGGTGATGCCGTTGCCTTGGTCGGTGGGCGGCATCCGCAGTGTTTGCCAGACCTCGCGGTCGTCGTCGAACGACGTTCCCTGTCCGGGGCCTTGGTCGCGTAGGTAGGCGTCGGGGACGATCAGGCGGGCGCGGGCGAGGCGGATGTCGCGCATCCATGACGTCCATACGTCGTCAAGGGCGGTGAACAGCTCGCGTATGCCCTGGAAGTCGCTGCGCCCCATCGGGGAAGACCGGTGCAGCCGGTTGGGCCCGATGTTGGGTACGTAGGCGATCGTCAGATCGGTGATGCCGGTCTCGACGCTCACCCCGTCCTCGCCCAGACTGCCGGCGAGGTCGGCGGTCTCGGGGTGCTCGGACAGGGGCACGGCGCGGCCGATGTTGTCGGGGGTGCCTTCGTAGAGGCCGTGCAGGATGCGGCCCGGCTCGTGCCGCTCGACGTGCCGGAACACGGTCGACGGCGGGCCGGGGAGGTCGCGCCACAGGGTGGCGGCCCGCAGCATGCCCCACCGGAACTCGGGGGCGACGTTGTCAGGCTGCACGACCGACAAGATCGGCCGGTCGATCAGGTCGCGGTCCCACGTGGCGCGCAAGTACACCCCGGACAGGGCCGATGCCTGCTCGGCGCCACCGTGCAAGATCTGCTGCATCTGGCCTTCGCCGATCAGGGTGTCGAGGCGTTCCTGTGTGGCCTTGTCCTCGACGCTGATCGTGGGCATGTCGCCGAACAACAGGTCGGCTGACGTGCTGGCGATGTCGGAGGGCAACGGCACGTGCAGACGGTGACGCCGGGCGGGCGGCTGCTCGCGGCGCCGGTTCCACGGTCCGCGGCGCGAGGGGGCGGTCTGCTCCTCGCCGCATGTGCGGGCGATCCGGCCGCGGTCGCCGGAATACCACGCGTCGTCGACGCGCATCTCGGCGTAATAAGGGGCCCACTGCGGGGGCGGCCACGCTGCGCCGTTGTCAGGCAGCGCCATGGGGGCTCACCTCCGTAAAGGGCATACGGACGGTCGTGGTCAGGGCGGCCCTGCCGTGCGTGATGATGCGGCCCTCGCGGTCGCGTACGAGCAGGGAGGCACGCAGTCCCTCGGCGTCGAGCGTCAACTCGTTGACGAGTGAGGGGGGCAGGCCGAGGGCCTGGCACGCTGCGCGACGCTGGTCGGTGGTGATGGCGGTGGGTATCTCGGTCATGCGGCGGCGGCCTCCTCGTGGGGCGCGGTGAGCAGGTGGCGCCACTCGTGCGCGGTGGAGTGGACGGCGTACCGCAGTGCGTCGGCTGAGTGGTCGTTGATCTTCAGTGGGGCGTCTTCGCCCCGCTCGGTGGCTTTGGGGTCCCAGGCGTATCCGGGGAGTTCGCCGAGCAGGCCCTCGCACGAGCGGTGCACGAGCAGGCGGTCGGCGGCGAGCAGGGAGGCCACGGAGCGAATGCCGTCAGAGACCGTGTTGTCGGCGCGGGCAACGCCCTGGTACCCGTCCTGCCAAAGCTGAGTGGAAAAGCTCTTCGCCGACGGGTCAATGAACGTCCACTCGGGGGCGATGTCCAAGTCGGTGAGCCACGCGCGGACTGCGGCGCTGTACTGCGCGTCGGTCATGGCGCGGTGGGCGGTGCGCGAGTCGAACCGCCACTCGGCGCACGCGTACATGCGGTCGTCGTCGCCAAGGCCGAGCAGGACGGCCGAGAACGGGTTCGTGGTGCCATAGTCCACGCCGACCCAGTGGCGGCGCATGGTGGGCAGCGCGTCGACGACGTGGCGGTCTTCGTCCCACTCGCTGTAGATGGCGCCCTCGGCGACCACCCACGCGCCCTCGATCATGCGCTTACGCCATAGGCCCGTGTACTCGGCGGCGAGTGCTGCGACGTACTCGGCAGACAGTGAGGGGTTGTCGGCGAGTCGGAAGTGCCATGCCCGCATGTCGAGTTCGGCGACGCGGTCGAGGTATCCGGCCTTGAGCCAGTGTCGGGGCGAGTCGGGGTTCGTGGTGGCGTACAGCCGCGCCCCAGGGACGGAGAGGCGGGCAAGTAGCTGGACCCAAAACCCCTCGGGCAGGAGGGTTGCCTCGTCGACGTACGCCAACTGCGCGGTGAGTCCGCGCAATCGGCCCTCGGCGCGCGCGTCGGCGGCGCCGATCAGGTGGACCGTGCGGCCGAGGATCGTCGCGGTCGTCGCCCCGCGGGTGTGCACGACGTGCCGGGCGAGGGCGCCGAACAGCGCACGGTCTTGGAGGGGCTCCAACACGTTGCGCTCGATCGTCTGCAACGACCGACCGACCACGATGATCAGGCCGCTTGGTCCGGCCGTGGCGACGGCGATAACGAACGCGAGCAGGCTCGCGATGGTCTTGCCGGACCGAACCGAGCCGTGCCACAGGTTGATACGGGCGGTCGCCTGCCCGATGCTGCGGAGCTGCTTACGGGACAGGGGCAGGCGGTCGAGGTCGAGCACCACGGCTCACCCCCCGGCGTCGCCCCCGTCGTCGTGGGCCTGGTCGTCGTTGGCGGCCTGTGTCAGGGCCTCGCCGAGGGTGCCGAGCATCGAACGCACCTGCTCGGCGTTCTCTCCGCCCTCGACTGGGGCGAGGCGTAGCGAGGTGCCGACGGCGGTCTGTACTGAGGCGACAATCGCCCGTTGGTCGCCGAACCGCGGTTGCGGTAGGTGGGCCTCGTGCCACTCGCCCTCGCGGCCGGCGAACTCGCCGTGCACGGTGGGCGCCCAAAGCTGGGTGCGTAGGCGCTCGGCATCGCCCTGTAGGTCGAGGGCGAGGGTGGCGCGGCGTGCGGCGAGGTCGGCTGTGCGGGCGCGGGTGGCGGCCTCGACCTGCGGGGCGCGGTCGAACGACAGGGGCGGCTCGAACTGTCTGACGATCTTCGACACGGTCGAGGGGCTGCGCTTGATGGCGCGGGCGATCTCGTTGCGGCTCTGGCCCTGGGCGTGGAGGCTGCGCACTTGCTCGCGGTCGCGGTCGTCGACGAGGCGAGTCATGTCTCACCTCGATCACAGACTTGCTCTCGGGGACCCGGCGGTAGACCCGGGGGCCCAACATGGCGGGGTGGAAGTTGCAGAACTGGTCTTGAAGTACGTAGAGGCGCTTGCGTGGCCTGCCGTGACGGTCACCCTGGTGTGGCGATTGCGCAACCACATTCAAGCGGCCTTTACTCGCATGACTCGGCTGGAAACCCCGGCTGGGGCAATCGAGTTCGCTGTGGAAGCTCGTGAGATGCGGCAGGAAGCGGAGGAGCTAACCGAGGTGGTGGCTGAGCCGAGCGAGGAATCGGGCCAAGCTGGGGGTGATGGACAGACGCTGGGAGCTTTCCAGGCGGCGTGGGACGCGGCGGCTGTCTCGCCTCTTGGTGCGATCATGACGTCTTGGCTTGTTCTGGAGCAGGTGTGCCTCGAAACTCTTCGGCAGAAGGACGCTATGCCGGAACCCAGGTTTAGGAATAGAGACGGTAAGGCTCCGAACCCTTTGCCGCACCAACTTATCGCCCCCTTGGAAAGGCTCGGCCTCAGGCCACCCACGGTGGCACTCTTCAGCGAGGTGCGACGCTTGCGGAATGAGGCAGCGCATGGGGGGCCAGTAACCGCGCAAGCGGCGCGCGACTTCGTTGAAACGTGCCGGTTTGTCGCACGTGAGGTCTACCAACTGCGCTAGGTGGCACCGATCCACAGATACTCGGTGCTGATGCAGGCAAGCCGGGCGTGCAGAACGCCCCGCCGCGGGGGGTGCGGCGGGGCGTTCGGGATGGGCGTCTGTTTCTGGGCACGCCGAAGACGGGCCCAACTCTAGGTCACGAAACGATAACGGCGCAAGTCTGTTCGGGCGCCCTCACGCGCGGGTGGGGCGCGCGGTGTCCGGTCGCGGCGGCTGGCCTGTCGGACGGCCGAGCAGGGTCCTGGCGTACTGCGGGCGCAGGTGGGGTCCGGGCGGCGGACCGGGCAACATGCGGTCCGTCGGTCGTGGCGCGGGGGCGGCGGACGCGTCATACGCCTCGGTCGCGGCCGTGGGAGCCGGGCGCCTGCCGAGTTGGTAGGCGAGCAGGTTCGGCGCCGTGCCGGGCGGGCACACACCGTTCGCCCACGCGGTGCGGTATATGTCAGCGAGCTGTCCTACGGCCTGTCGGACGACGTCAGAGAAGTTGTCGCCCGCGCTCATCACGACGGCGAGGTCGGCCGCGAGAGTCTCGTCGATGCGTACCGAGGGCCGGGTGCCGGCCTTGGGCGGGGCTTGCTTCTTGGGCTGGTTAGGGTGGGCGTTAGCCACGGGGGTTGCTCCCGTCGGTGAGTCGGGCCCGTAAGGCGGTGAGGTCGCCGGACCGGGCCCGCGTTGCTGTGTGAACTATTCGGTAGCTGACTGCTCCCGCAATCGGCGGTAGACGTAAGACTCGGTGACGTCGAGCATCGCGGCGATGCGCTCGACGCTCCACCCGCTCTCGTGGGCCTCAGCCATAAGTGCGGGCAAGGCTTCTTCGGTCTGTTTCCACTGGCCTCGTACGTAACCTGCCGTCTGCATGCGGCGGTCGAGAGACTCAGCGTCCTTGCGCACGACCTCGCGTACGGTCTTGATCTTTTCGGCCAGGTCGAGCAGCTGCTCGATGTAGACCTCGGTGGCCTTCTCCTCGATCTGTTCGGGCCTGAATGGCTCGCGGCTCATGTCTTGCGACTCCTGTCGAGGCGGGCCGCGCGAATAGCGTGTCCTGTGGTGAGAGAGAGCAGGGTGTCGCCCTCGGCTGCGGCCTGTTTGCGGGCGTGCCCGGCGAGCTCAACCCACTTCTGTGCGGCGGTGCGCTCGGCGCGGGTGGCGTCGTCTGCCGTGAGCAGGCTCTCGGCGTACTCGCTGATCACGTTGAGGACGTCGATGGACTGGGGCTTGATGATCAAGGTGCGGCCTCGGCCGCGGCGCCCGGCGTCGAGGGCCTCGCGGGTGGCCTTGCTGGTGGGGTCGTGGTCGTCGGAGCCGGTGGCGAGGTTGGTGTGTGCGAGGTGGTCGGCGAGGGCGCCGGGAATCGTGACTTCACCGGAGCGCCGGGCGGCGGGGGCGGTCGGGGCGGTCTGCTCGACCTCGGCGGGCTCCCCTTCCTCGACGGGCTGTGCGGGAGTGGCCTCGTACCGCAGGCCGTAGGGGTTGGTGCTGCGGGGTGCCTTGACGGCCTTGGCGTAGTCGGCCTGGGCGCTGTACCCAATGTGTACGAGGCCCTTGCCAAGGTCGATCCACGTGAACCACTGGATCGGCTTGCCGCCCTTCTCGGCGGTGACCGTTCCGCCAGTTTCGGGGTGCTTGGTGGTGTAGGTGGTCTTGGTGCTGGCCATGGGGGTTGCTCCCGTGGTGGTTGGTGCCGGGTGAGGTCCGGCGGCCGAGTGAGGTTCGGCGTGGACTCACTGTACAGAGTTCACAACTGAGTACACAAGAACTGTTCGCCCTCGAACTCCGCCTGAAAGCAGCTACCTTGGAGAAGTCTCCTCAGGCCTCCACGGGGAGTGGCCCGCACGACAAGACGTGCGTGCTCCTGAAAAGGAGGAGGAGATATGGCCGACAAGCCGTCGTCCATGAGGGCAAAGGTGGCGCGCGAACTTGCTACGCGCATTGCGGCTGGCCTGGGTATCCGTGCCCTGTGGGCTGTGATCGTGGAACTGTTCGGCCGCGACCTTTGAGCCACTGGCGGCGAAGCCACGCAACGACTTCGCCGCCACGTCGGCCTACGGGCTTGCCCCCTCGCGTTCTGCGAGCAGTGCTGACCACAGACCGACCAGGTCGGCGCCCCGCCACGCTCGGCGGTCCCGCTCGTCGAGAGGGGCAGGGGCTGAACAGGTCGCCCCAGTGCGGCATATGACAACCGGCTCGCCGCCAGCCTGAGTGTGGCCCTGAAGCTGCCCGGCGCACCATGGGCACGGCTGTTCAAGCTCGGTAGTGCGCCCGTCGCGTCCGAGGGCGCACTCGACCGTACGACGGGTACGCCGAGCAACCGCGGCGACGCGGTCGAGCAGGCGGGCGGGCATCGGCTCGAACAGGCCCTCGCCGACGGTCTCGCCGAGGGCGCGTCCCTCGATCCACACGGCTGCCCAGTGGAGTCCGTACGTGCGCGATCCGGGCGAGGTGGCGGCCTGGTAGTGCCACCGGGCCGGGTCGTCACGGTCGGCGGAGGCACGCCGGATCGGCCGCTGTACCTGCTCGGCGACCTGGTCGGCGAGGTCGAATAGGTCCCGCTCGACGTCGAGGGCGGCGTCGAGGGCGTCGAGGTTCAGCGGGGCGGGGTGTTCTCGGATGGTGAGCGGGAGGCGGCCGAGGACGGGCTCGCCGGGCTGCTCGTCGTCGTCGGCCTGGTCGTCGGTGGCGAGCTGTTCGAGGAATCCGCGGGCCTCGCGCGGTGGCCACTCGGCGGCCGGCGGGTGGGCGATGGCGGCGAGCAGGTCGCCCCACTGCTCGCGTACGGCGAGCAGATCGTCGGCGGCGCGCTGACTGGGGGCGGTGGTCATCAGCGCTGCTCCTGGTGCTCGTCGGCGAGGGCCTGCTCGATGCGGTCGGCGTAGATGGCGGCGGTTCCCTGCGGTGATCCGGCGCGCATGCGGGCGGCGAGGGCGCGCACGCGGTCGACGGCTTGGGCGAGGGGCAACTCGGCGGCCATGGCGACACGGTCGGCGTAGCGGTCGCGGCGGGCGGCCACCCATGCGATCCGGTACCGGCCAGCCTGGCGTTCGGCTTCGCGGGCGTGCTCCTTCCATCCCTCGGTGCGGCGGCGCTCGGTGGCGAGGGCGATGTCGTGCCCGCGGTGCTGCTCGGCGAGGCGGGCGTCGGTCGAGTCGGCGCGGTCGAGGATGCGGGCGTGTATGTGGGCGAGGGTGGGTGAGAGGCCGTCGTGTTCGGCGACGGCGGCGAGGACGTGGCCGAGCGTTTCGGCGTTGCGGACGCGGGCGAGGACGGCGCGCACCTGGTCAAGGTCTATGCCCGCCACGCGGTAGAGGCGGCGTACCTCGGCGACGGCGGCCTCGACGGGGGCGAGCTGCTTCTCGGCGGCCTCGGCGCGCTGCTCTGCCTCGACGATCGCGGCGTCGGCGGCCTCGCGGTGGCGTTCGAGGGTCTGCGTCGTGCCTGCCATGGCGCGGCGGCTCTCGTCGGCGAGTCGCTGCTCCTCGCGTACGTGCTCGCTGAGTAGGGCGGCCTCGGCCGGGCACAGAACCCCTCGTCGGGCGCGGGAGAGCAGGACGTCGACGACGGCCCGCCGGTCGGTGCGGTCGCGGTAGTGGCCCTTGGGGGCGCGCTGCTGAGGGCGGGTGCTCATGCGGGTTGCTGCTCCTGGGCGTCGTCGAGGGTGGGGTGTTCGGGCGGGGCGGGGCGCGGCTGCCGGGCGAGGGCGTACAGGTCGCCCCCGTGGGCCCGGACGTCGGGCGGCTGGTGCTTGCGTCGGCACTTGGGCCCGTATCCGTCGGGCGAGGGTGCGCGGAGTGGGCGGCGGCACGCCCGACACGTCCGGGCGGGGGTCACTGGTCGCCCTGGTGGACGCGGCCGGGCTCGCCGGACAGTCCCCATGCGATCAGCCGTACGGCGGTGGCGAGCAGGACGACGGCAACGGCGAGGTTCGCGGCGGTGGCGGTGGCCGGGGTCACGGCTCGACCTGCTCGTTTGCTGCGCCCTCGGCGAGGGCCTGCTCGTCGGCGAGGCGGTCGGCGTACGCGCGGATGGCGCGGCGGGCGTTGCTGAATCCGGTGAGCAGGCCACGGGTTCCGCGGTTGAGTCCCCATCGGCTCTGCGTGTTGGTGTGCTCGCGCTCGACCAGGGCGGCGAGGTGATGGGCGTGGGCAATGAGCAGGATGCGGGCGGCGGCGAGGGCCTGCTCGGGGGTCGGTTCGGCGGCGTCGAGCAGGATGTCGCGGAGCGTGGCGAGGCCGGGGTCGCGGTCGGCGCTGTTGAACGCGAGTGCGTCGCGTATGTCCTCGGCCGTGAGTTCGTCGCGGTGGAAGACGCGGGCGGCGGCGGTCATGGTGGGGCGCTCCTGTCGTGCGGTGGTCACTGCTGTGCCTGGGCGTGTGCGGTGGTGCGGGCGCGGTGCACGTCGTGGCGGCGCTGGCGGGTGCCGCTGTGCGAGGTGCACAGGACGTTGGGCTGCGCTCCGCATGCGGGGCACTCGACGCGGAGCGCAGGGAGGTGCAGTGCGGGGGCGTCGTCGACGACCGGGGCGGCGGGCGGGTGAGGCGTCATGGCGGGGTGGCTCCGGGTGTCAGTGGTGGGCGGTATCGCGTGCGGGCCCGCGCGTGGGCGGGCCCGCGTCCGGTCGCGGCGAGTGGTCTAGAACGGGGGCTCGTCGCCGTATCCCTGGCGGGGCTGCTGTGTCGCCCACGGGTCGCCCTGGGGGGCTCCGTAGCCCTGTTGGGGGGCCTGTTGGCCGTATCCCTGGGCGCGTGGCTGCTGGCCGTTCTGGGCGCTGTTCTTGGCGACTTGGGCGGTTGCGTTCTTGAGCGCGGGCCCGACGTCGTCGGCCTGTACTTCGTACGAGGACTTACGTTCGCCGTCCTTCTCGTACTGGCGCTGTCCGAGTCGGCCCACGACGATCACGCGGTCGCCGCGCTTGATGGACTCGGCGACGTTCTCGGCCTGTTGGCGCCACACGCTGACGGACAGAAAGAGGGTGTCGGCGTCTTTCCACTCGTTCGTGACGCGGTCGAGCGTGCGGGGCGTGGAGGCGATACGGAAGTTCGCCACGGCGGCGCCGCCGGGGGTGAATCGCAACTCGGGGTCAGCAACGACGTTGCCGACGACGGTGATCGGGGTTTCTCCAGCCATTAGGCGGCGGTCCTCTCGGGGGTGGTGCGGGTGGGAAGGGTGGCGACGGGGGCGAGTTGGGGCTCGCGGATGCGGCGGGCGCGGTCGCGGTTGCACGCGCGGCACTTGCGCATGCCGTTGGGGTGCGATGGGGGGTAGCTCACGCGGACGTTGTCCGGGTCGGTGAGGTCGTGGTCGTTCGTGCACCGGGTGCGGCGGGCGTTGATCGCTGAGGGGCCGCTCGACCGCAGGACGTTGGTGCGGTGGTCGACGGCGTCGAGGTGGTCGTCGGCGACGCATCGGCGGACGGTGCACAGGTGGTCGAGTTCGAGGCCGGCGGGTATGGGCCCGCGGCTCTGCTCGTACGACCAGCGGTGGGCGGGGACGACGCGGCCCTCGACCCAGAAGCGGCCGTATCCGTCGCGGTCGAGGCTGCCCTCGGGCCACAAGAGGCACGGGGTGTCGAGGTTGGCGGGCACGGGTCCCGGGGTCGTCTTGGCGGCGAAGCGCTCGGCCGGGGTGGTGCGAGCCATCGGGACGTACCTCCGGGGGATGTGCGGCGGTCTGCGGGATGTGGGGGTGTGCTGCCGAGGTGGAAAGTATTTCTACCGAGATAGAAAGCTAGCAGGTAGGGGGGCGCCACGTCGCGGGGGATGCGCCCCCCTGTTCTGCGGTCTATGCGGCCTTGCGGTGGGCCTGGTCGAGCCGGGTGATGGTCCACCCCTGGTCGCGTAGCTCGGCCACGATGCGGGCGGCGGCGGCCTCGGCCTGGTCGTGCTCGCGCTGCGCGTCCTCGACGGCGGCCCGGACAACGGCAAGAGCGGCCGGGGTCATCGCTGCGCCCCGGTGATGTGCCGGGCGCGCTGCCGGTTCTCGGGCCGGACGATCGCGGGCGCACTCATCAGGGCGCGTGCGTCGCGGGTGGCCTCTGCGGCGAGGCGGCGCCGCCGGGCTGCTCCCTCGGCGGCCTGGCACACGGCGTCGAGGCGGGCCTGTTCGCGGGCCTGCTCGGCGGCGGCCCACCAGGCCAGCCACGAACGGTGACGGTCGTCCACCTCGGGCCGGTAGTAGGGCGGGGTCGGCGGGTGCCCGGCGGCGGCGAGCTGCTGCTCGGCCTTGCGCTCGGCGAGCAGGGCGGCCCCGTCGACCTCGCGCACCGTGTCCCACCGGTCCCACCCCGCGTGCTCCTGGTAGATCACGTAGGCGCCCTTGTCGACCAGGCCGCGGAAAGCCTTCTGGGCGTGCTTGCGGTCCGACGTGCGGACGATGACCGGGGCGTCGGGGCGGTGGTCCCAACTGGCCTCGATGCGCCACGCCTTGACGTTCTTCGTCCGGTCGCCGGTCGCGGCCTTGCGGCGGTGGGTGCGCGCTCGCTTGGGGGTGGGGCTCATGCTGCGGTCTCCTGCTCCTGACGGTGGGCGTGGTGGGCGTGTGCGTCCTCGACGCGGCATGGGTGCGGCGCCTTCTTGGCGCGGTGGCCGACGGCGTTGGTCGTGGGGTTGATGCGGCGGGCGCGGCACGGTTTGCCCGCGGGCGCCTGGCAGTACGTGCACGCGACGTCGAGGGCGTCGGGCAGACCAGCGGCGGCCAGACGCTCGCGCTGGGCACGGTGCGGCCGGTGGGCGGCGAGGGTCTGGGCGACGGTGGGCGGCAGGTAGGTGCCCAACTCGGCGAGGCGGCGCTGAACTTGCACGGCCGCCGGTCCCGCGGTGATGACGCGGTGCGTCACAGGCGCCTGCTGCCCGGAAGCGACGGCGGAGCGCTCGGCACGCAGGGCGGCGACAAAGGCATCGCCGGTCTCGTCGTCGGGGCTGATCTCGGGATGTGCGGTGGGCTCGAACGTGCCGACGTGGCGGCGCATCGTGTCGGCCTTGTGGGCGTGCCACGGGCGGGACACGTCCGAGGGCTGAATGCGGTAGGGGCTGCGGGCGATGTGGTCGCGGGCGACGCGGGCGGCGTCCCATCCGGGGATGGTGGCGGGGACGTCGGACAGCAGGTCGCACCACTGGGCGAGGCGGTCGGCGGCGGCGGCCTGGTCGTCGAGGGCGAGGCGGGGGTCGAGCTTGACGACGTAGGCGAGCAGGGCGGCGACTTCACGGGGGGTCACTGCTGGGCCTCCATGGCGGCGAGGGCGGCGGCGAGGTGGTCGGCGGACTGGGCGACGCGTCCGCGGGGCTGGGCGCGGTCGAGGGGGATCACGTTCGAGGCGGGCGCGGCCGGGGCGGCGGCGGGGACGGTGCCGGGCGCCGGGGCGGGCGGCAGGGACTGCCACGTCCGCAGGAAGTACCGGGCATGCGACACGCCTCGCCGGTTGCGGGCGGCGGCCTGCACGGCGGCGGTGGCGAGCATGTCCAGGCCCGACCGCTTCATCAGGGCGTCGACGATGAACCACTCGGCAGAGGCGAGGTTCCAGGCGACCAAGACCCCGGCGGCGGTGATCTGGTCGACCAGGGGTCGGGCGAACTCCGGGATCACTGCGACGTCGCGCCCGCGCTCCCTCACTCCTTCACTCATTCCTTCTATGGGTGAGTGATGGGGGCCGGAATCCGGTCCCCAAAGGGGCCGAGATTCGGCCCGGTAAGGGGATTCCGGAGTCTCAGCGGGGGGACCGGACTTCGGCCCGGTAAGGGGGCCGAGATTCGGCCCGGTAGCGGATAGGGGGCCGGATTCCGGCCCGGGTGCCTTCTGGGCTTTGGGGCCGGATTTCGGCCCGGTAGAGCGGGCGGTGCGCACGTAACTGGCGGCTCCGGGGAGCTTGTAGAGGGTCGCGCGGCTGCCCTTGGCGGGCTCGTCCTCGGTCAGTTCGCCACTGGCGAGGGCGGCGTCGACGGCGGCCCGCGCGGTCGAGCGGGAGGCGGCCAGACGGCGCATGAACTCGGCCGTGCCCATACGCGCGGTGGCCTCGGGGCCGGTCGTGGCGTCGGCGACGGCGAGCAGGACCAGGCGGGCGTTCCCGCGCGCCTTCGCGCGGGTCCACACCCAATCCATGGCGTCGAGGGTCACGGGGTGTTGCTCCTGTCATGCTGGGGGCGCCCGGGGCGAGGGTGCGTGGACTCCTCGCCCCGGGGCCGATCACGGGGTCGTGCGGTGGTAGGCGCGGGCGGGCTGGTGCTCGTCGCATCGCCAGCCGCACGGGTAGAGCCGGGCGGGCTGGGCGTGGCACCGGGTGCGGCCGTGCTCGCACGACGGCGGTGGCTTGTCCTCGTCCCGCGGTGCGCTCACTGCTCGCCCTCGGCGGCGGCCGGCGGACTGGGCGCGAGCGCGGGCAGATGGTCGGCGAGGGTGCCCGTGCGCCACGCGGCGGTGACCAACTCGCGGCCCGCGGCCGGTTGCGCCTTGCTGCCTCGGGTGTAGGTGAGGCGGTGCGAGGCGGCCCGCGAGGGGCGTATCTCGACTCCGGGCACGTCGTGTACCACTCCGGACGCTTCGTCGAGGTACCGGGCGGCACCGGCCGCGGTCGCCTCGGACAGGACCCGCCCGGAGAATCCGGGGCGCACGCTGGTGACGACCTGTGCGGGGATGAACTCGACGACGTGCTCGGTGGGGAAGTGGTCGCGCACCCACCCGCGGAACGCGTCGGCGTCGGTGACCGTCGCCTCGCGCTCGCCACCCTGTCGGGAGACAGAACCGACCTTGGTTCCGTCGGGCAAGGTGGCGTCGATCTTCGTGGTGCCGCTGGCCTTGTACTGCCGTTCGAGCAGGTCGTCGGCTTCGCTCTTGGCGCCCGTGTAGGCGTCTTTGACGTGGTCGAGCAGGGCGCCGAGGACGGCCTGTCGTGTGACGGCATCGCGTACGGCGGTCGGTTCCGGCACGGCGGGGCCCGCGACGGCGGGCGCCTGGTCCGCAGGGTCGAGCGGGTCCTCGCTACGGGCGGCGCGTTCCTCGGCCTCCATCCGGGCGAGCCCTATGCGCTCGGTGATCGTGTCGAGGTGGTGCTGATCGACCTCGGTCAGCGGCTGCTCAGTCGTGGTCACTTCACGCCCCCGGCGTTCTCGATCATGGCGCGGAACTGGTCGAGCTGGGCGGCGGCGGCCTGCTCGATCGGCAGTCCGTAGGCGCGCTCGAAATCGGCGTCGAGGGTGGGCAGGTTGGCGCGCGAGGCGGCGAGCCTGAGCACGTTCTCGGCGTCCGCGGCGGCTGCCTCCGGGCTCTTGGGCGAGTTCGGCGGCGGAGTCTGCTGCTGCCCCTGCTCGGCGGTCTTGCGAGCGGCGACGGCGTCGAGCTTGGCGAGGTAGTCGGCGGGCGCGCGGTCGGCGACGGCGGCGGCTCGGATCTTGGCGAACTGATCGCGGGTCGTGGCACGCTCGGCATGCGCGAGGTAATCGCTCCGCGGGCCCGTCTGTTCCTGGCCCTGTGCGGCCGACTGCTCCCACGGTCCGGGCTCGGCGCGGTTACCGCGGCGCGGCTGCTGGCGCTGCTGCCCGCGCTGCTGGCGCCCCTGCTGCCGCTGCTGGCGCTGCTGTTGCTCGGCGCGCTGCTCGGGGGTGGGCTCCGGGTGGTGGCGATCACCGTCGTCGATGCTGCGGCTGTCCACAGGCAGCATGAACAGAGCGAAAAGGAAGTACTTCAGGGCGGCGGACTGGGCCTTGTTCATCGACTTGTCCGCGTAGTCGAACGCCTCGCCCGGGACGTCCGCGACCAGGCAGTCACCCGCGGGCCCGTAGACGCGGTACCGCATCGTGATCAGCGTCCGGGTCATCTTCCCGTCACGCGACTGCGTGTGGCTGGCGATCGTCGGCAGGATGAAGACGCCGTGCGCCCGCATCGGACCAGCCATGGCCGACATGACGTCGTCGATGCCGCGGAAGTTGTAGTTCTGCTGCTCGTTGCGCTGGTTCTTCCCGACGGGCATCGCGTCGCACATCACTGCGTTGATGGCGGCGAACACGCGGGGCGAGTCAGCCGGGGCACCCTCGGGGGCCGGGACGTACACGACGTCGGCGGCGGGAACGGCGGCGAGCGTGGGCGTGGTGGTCCGCTGCTCGGGGCGGGCGGTGGGAAGCGTGGTCACGGTCACGGGCGTGCGTTCCTGTTCTGTGCGGTGCGGTGGCGGATGTGGGCGGCGGCCCGGGTGATGCGTCCGGCGAGGGTGATCGCGTCGTCGGGGTCGAGCAGGGGGTCGAGGGCGACGGCGGCCGGGCAGTCGTCGACCAGGGCCTCGCGGGTGGCGTCGGCCTGGGCGGCGCGCATGGCGCGGCCGTAGTCGGTGGCGTCCTCGCTGCACAGCGCAAAGTCGAGGGCGAGGACGCTCGCGGCGTGCGCGGCGAGCAGGCGGCCGACGATCTCGGGGTCCTGGGCGTAGGCGAGGGCGAGTTCGTCGAGCAGCGGGTCGACGTGCTCGGCGAGGGGGAAGCGGATGGCGCGGCCGTCGGCGCTGAGCTGGGGGCGGATCACTGGTGCAGCTCCTCGGGCATGGTCGGCTCGTCGACGGTGAGGGCGCCCGTGATGGCGTCGTAGATGTGCGGGCGTCTCCAGTCGGCGGCGGGGAATGCCCGGCGCAGCAAGTTGCGGGCGGCGCGATGCGCGGCGCGGTCGGCGTGGAGGGGGAGGCCGAGGGCGTCGTCGAGGGTGACGGCCGTTGCGAGGCGCTGGTCGCCGTCGAGGTGCCGCGATACGGGGACGGTCCGCACGCGGGCGGTACCGGGCGCGATGGCGTCCAACTGCCGGGCGAGCAGGGCAACGGGGTGGGCGAGGTCGGCGCGGGCCTGGCGGGCGCCCTGCATGGCCTCTGCGGCACGGAGGCGGCGGGTAATCTCCGGGGTGTTCACGATCGGTACCTCTCGGGGTTCGGTCGGGAGGGCCGTCCGGGGGCAACCGGGCGGCCCTTCGTCTGTTCAGGCGGCGGTGCGGCGGGGGACCTGCTCGGCGGCGCGGCGCTGTTCGCGTTCGAGGCGGCGGAGTACGAGTTCGACCTCGGGGGCCAGGCGGCCCGCGGCGCGGTCGCGGTCGCGGCGGTGACGAGCGGCGTCCAGAACCCGGCGCGCGTTGGCGAGGGCCTGCTCGCGGGGGATGACGGCGGCGCTCATGCGGCGGCCCCGGCGTCGGCACGGGTGTAGAGGTGCGAGGCGGAGATACCGACGGTGTCGGCGACGCGGTCGGCGTGGTCGCCGCGGGGGGCGCCTACGCCGTTCCAAATGCGCCACGCGGTGGGCACGGAGAGACCGGTCTCGCGGGCGAGCTGGGACGGGTTCCTGATGCCCCGCATGTGGGCGGCGGTGTGCAAGAGGGCGCGGTCGTACAACGGAAGGCACCGTTCCTTTCTGTCTCGGTAGTTACCTGCCGAGACAGAAAGTAGCAGCTTTCTTTCAAGTTCGAAACTTAGAGGTCAAGTCACTGATCATGAAGGCGCGTTGACGCGGGGTGATCGAACTGGCATATTCGCTCATGTGTACGAACCAGAAGGGGACGGTTCGCCACTAAGTCGTACGCTGAGGGGGGCGTCATGAGGCAAAGTGCCGTGTCCAAAACGTGGCGTGTCCATTCAGAGACACACGCGCTACATTTCAACCATGAAAAACAGCAAGCGCCGTACAACCTCCGCGCCCGCTCATGCGTCACCCAATCCCGCCGACTTCGGCACATGGCTGACGGGACGCCTCGAAGCACTGGACTACAACCTGTCCGGCCCTCGCAGCGGAGGACGCACAGCATTCGCTGACGACTCGGGGCTCAGTCCATCCACGGTCACCCGCCTACTCAGGGGCGAGATGCCAACCGATACCCGACTCCTGCGGACCCTCGCCGAGGCCATCCGCGTGCCCTACCCCGAGGTCCTCGTACGCGCCGGCGTCCTGACCCCCGACGAACTCGCTTCAGTACAGCGGCCCGTGACCGAGCACCAGATCACGCCCGAGCAAGCCGCCGACGAACTCGGCATCACAGACCCCGCGGAACGCAAGGTGTTCGTCAACATGACGCGCACCCTCAGCCGCACCACGCCCAACGAAGGCGAGCAACAACTCGCCGACTGAACGATCAGCACGGAGGACACCCGCACATGCCCCGACTCGCACGCGCCCTTTACGTCCCGTCGGTTGCCTTATCTGCTCTCGGCACCGTTACCGCGACGCTCGGAGTCCTCCACGATCAGCCCGACGTGTTCCGCCTCGGCATGATCGCCCTGGTCGCTGCTATTCCTGCCCTTTGTTACTGCCTTACGCACCGCGCCACCCGCGTGAGCGACTACCAGCTCACTGAAACGCACAGCGCCGGATACCGGCTCGCGCTGCAACACGTATCCCTGGGACTTCTCGGCTCACCGGCGGCGCCGCCGGACGGAGGCGAGGGCGTCGAGGAGGAAGAGGCGCAAGGAATCGTCACCATCCCTCGCGGCGACCTCCCCGACAACGTGCGGCCGATCCGGTCGCACGACGACGAAGAGGACACGAGGAAACGGAAGGCACAGTGATAGCGCAACTCAGCCTTCCGACCCAGAGTTTGCATAGTCCGCGCAACCTTTGGGTCGGGTACATACGGGTCTCTACCTGGAAAGAGGAGAAGATCTCTCCCGAACTCCAGCGAACAGCCATCCTCGACTGGGCACGTCGCAACGATGCCGAAATCAGCGAGTGGGTAGAAGACCTCGACATGACCGGCCGCAACTTCAAACGCAAGATCATGGGCGCCATCAAGCGCGTCGAACAGGGCGAGGCCCGCGGCATAGCCGTCTGGAAGTACTCACGGTTCGGCCGTAGCCGCGACGGTGTCGCCCTCAATCTCAAGCGTCTCGAAGACGCGAACGGCCAGCTCGAATCCGCCACGGAAGCGGCAGACGCCCGGACCGCCACCGGAAGGCTCCAGAGAGGAATCCTCTTCGAGTTCGCTGCCTACGAATCAGACGTACGCGGTGAACAGTGGAAGGAAACCCACGATCACCGCCGCTACAAACTCCAGTTACCAGCCACAGGGCGCCCGCGGTTCGGCTATGTCTGGCACCCTCGCCGCATCCCTGACGGCCGTGGCGGCTGGACCGTCCAAGACGAGCGCTACACAGCCGACGAGATCACCGGCCCAGTCATGGCCGACAGATACCGGCAGTACACCGGCGGGGACCCCTTCTATGGCCTGGTCGCCGAACTCAACGCGGCCGGACACCGCACAGTCCGCGGCGGCCTGTGGTCGGAACAGAGCCTCATCCGGTACATGGACTCCGGATTCAGCGCCGCCCTTCTCCGAGTCCACAACCCGGAATGCCACTGCCCACAGGAAACCCGCGGCAACTGCCAAGACGCTCTGTTCGTCCCCGGAGCGCAAGAGAACCTGATCGACGACGAGCTGTGGCAGCTATACCGCGAGCGACGCCAGGTGGTACGCGACACCGCGCCACGTGCCCGGCGCGCGACCTACCCACTCACAGGCCTCCCACGTTGCGGCGGATGCAGAGGCACCACGCCCGCCAATTCGGCCGTGCGCAAGGTCGACGGAGAAGACTGCAACATCCCCGGCTATTCCTACTCGTGTGGCCGGCGGGGCGTCACCGCCACCCACGGATGCGAGGGCGTTTGGATCAAGCGCGAAGATGCAGAAGCCGAGGTGCTCAAGTGGCTCACCAAAGAGGCCGCCCCCGGCATCGATGCCGCACCGTCCACACCAGGGCCACCACCCAAGCAAGACCCCCGCATCAACGCAGCCCGCGACCGAGCCCGCCTACAAGAGGAGCTGGACCGGTACGGAACCGCGCTGGTGAACCTCCGAACACAGCGCGCCATGGACCCCGACGAATTCGAGCCCGGCGAGTACGAGCAGGCTCGCGACCGTATCCGCAAGCAGCAGGCCGCCACGAAATCCGCGCTTGAACGAGTCGCAGCAGTCGAGAGCACACCTCATCGCGCCGATTACCAGGTACTCATCATCGGCACCGTCGAGGAGTGGCCGACGCTTGACGTGAGGGAGAAAAACGGACTGCTCAAGCAGCTCGCACGCCGTGTCGTGTTCATCCGTGGCGCCAAGGGCGTCACAGTGCAGGTGCACCCGGTGTGGGAGCCTGACCCCTGGCCCAAGGGTGAAGAGGCCACGAAAGGCACGAAGGGGTTAGGCGAGGGTTTTGTACACAGTGACCAGCGTGAATGTGAACGGCCTGCGCGCCGCCGCCAAGAAGGGCTTCGTGGAGTGGCTCGCCGAGACCGAGGCCGACGTGCTCTGCCTGCAAGAGGTGCGGGCCGAGGCGCAGCAGCTGCCGGTCGAGGTGCGGGAGCCCGAGGGGTGGCATGTCACACATGCGCCGGCCGCCGCCAAGGGGCGCGCGGGCGTCTCCCTCTATACGCGCCGTGAGCCGGAGCGGGTGCAGATCGGGTTCGGGTCGCAGGAGTTCGACGGCAGTGGGCGGTACATCGAGGCCGATCTGCCCGGGGTCACGGTCGCCAGTCTGTATCTGCCCTCCGGTGAGGTCGGTACGGAGCGGCAGGACGAGAAGATCCGCTTCATGGGGGAGTTCCTCGCGTATCTGCGCGACCTCAAGGTGCGGGCCGCCGCCGAGGGGCGTCATGTCCTGGTGTGCGGTGACTGGAACATCGCGCACCATGAGGCCGACCTGAAGAACTGGAAGGGCAACAAGAAGAACTCGGGCTTCCTGCCCGAGGAGCGTGCCTGGCTGAGTGAGGTCTTCGAGGCCGATGGCTACGTCGATGTGGTGCGGGCGTTGCATCCCGATGTGGAGGGGCCCTACTCCTGGTGGTCCTACCGGGGGCGCGCCTTCGACAACGACACCGGCTGGCGGATCGACTACCACGTGGCGACGCCGGGGCTCGCGGAGCGCGCGGTCAAGGGTTTTGTGGAGCGGGCCGCCAGTCATGGCGAGCGGTGGTCGGACCATGCACCCGTCACGGTGGTCTACGACATGTGAGACCGCGTGGCGGCATGGCTTGTTGCGGGTGCTTACCTGACAATGGGTCAATTGTCCGCCGTGTGGGGAGACTTCATGTCCGGGAAGCCTGTGCCGTCTCGTCGGGGTGTGCTGCTGGGGGCTCTGGGGACTCTCGGGGCCGGGATCGGGGCGGGGCTGCCGATCGCCGCCGCGTCGCCGGCAGCTGCAGCCTCACCAGCCGCTGCCGCCGCCTCGCCCGCTGTCGGCGCCTCGCCCGGCGGCGCCCCAAGCGAAGTGCCCGCGAAAACTCCGCC
Organism: Streptomyces sp. NPDC048436; assembly: GCF_043200355.1. Taxonomy (NCBI): domain Bacteria; kingdom Bacillati; phylum Actinomycetota; class Actinomycetes; order Kitasatosporales; family Streptomycetaceae; genus Streptomyces; species Streptomyces sp. NPDC048436. Next base: position 211,757 of record NZ_JBICXP010000007.1, on the reverse strand, counting down.
CGTGCTCCTCACCGAGCAGGCGTCCCAGCGGATCCTCGTGCTCGATCCGCGGCGCAGACACTGGGACCCGGAGTCCCGGCCCTCCGTGGTGCGGTGGCAGTTCTCGCCGCTGGGGGACCGGCGGTACAAGGATCTGCGGCCCGGTGACAGCTGGGTGTATCCGAGCGAGTCGAAGGTGCGGCGGCACAAGGGGCGTACGTACGTCCTGACCACCGCGTCCTTCGGGTTCGCCGCCGTCGTCGACTACCCCTCGGGCAAGCGCTACTGGGGTGCGGCGATCGGCCCCGGCGACGACCACTTCAATCCGCACAGCGCGGAGATCCTGCCGGACGGCAACGTCGCGGTGGCGTGCAGCACGGGTGCGCAGGTCAGGCTGTACGCGGCGTCGCGGGGGCCGCGCGCATCGCGGTTCGCCGACGCCGAGCTCAAGGGCGCGCACGGGCTGCACTGGGACGGTGCGCGCGAGGTGCTGTGGGCCATCGGCGACGACGAGCTGGTCACGTATGCCGTGGGCGGCACGCGCGCCCGGCCCACGCTGAAGCGCCGGTTCTCGGTCGGCCTGCCTGTGGGTACGCCGGGCAAGACTCCCGGAGGCCACGATCTCTTCCCCGTGGCCGGGCGTCCTGGGCGGCTGTGGGTGACGACGAACGCGTCCGTCTTCCAGTACGACATCGGTGGCGAGGTCTTCGTGCAGGACTTCGCCGGGGCCGAGGCGATCGCCCGTAAGTCGGTCAAGGCCGTCGGTGACGATCCGCGCACGGGGCAGGTCGTGAGCACCGTCCCGGAGAGCGGGCTCGAGGAGACCTGGTGGACGACGAAGGTCAGCGTGCACCGGCCGCGGGGCGAGTATGAGCTGGTCAACGGCGGTATTTACAAGGCGCGTTGGTTCCTGCCGCGGTAGCTGGGCGCCCCGGGCGGGCTGAGACTCAGTCTTCTTCCGGCTTCTCCGAAGCCATGCGGCGGTCAAGCGCCATCGACAGTTCCGCCTCCACCACGCTCTTGGCCAGCGGGCGCAGGCGCGCGATGTTCACGTCGCCCGCCTCGGCGGGCGTATGCGCGCGGATGATCGTGACGAACAACTCGGCCAAAGCGTCGGCGTGTTCGCGTACCCGCTGGCCCGCCTCAAGGACCGCGGCCAGCGGGATGCCCTCGCGGACCAGGGCCGATGAGACGTCCAGGAGGCGGCGGCTGACGTGGACGATCTCTTCGCCGTCGGTGCCGAGGTAGCCGAGGTCCAGGGCGGCGGCGAGGTTCTCCGGGGTGACCTCGCCCGCGAAGCGGTCGGCGAGTTCCTCGGGGGTGAGGCGGACCGGGGTCTCCTCGGTGGGTTCGCCGATGCCCAGGAGTTCGCCCACGTCGCGGCCGTTCTCGAAGGCCTCGGCGAGTTCCGCGATGCCGCTCAGCGTGTGGCCGCGGTCCAGGAGCGCGGCGATGGTGCGCAGCCTGGCCAGGTGATGGTCGTCGTACCAGGCGATTCGGCCCTCGCGGCGGGGCGGCGGGATCAGGCCGCGCTCACGGTAGAAGCGCACGGTGCGCACCGTGATGCCGGCCGCCTTGGCCAGCTCCTCCATGCGGTACTCGCGTGTCTCTGCCACGGAAGCAGCCTATGCGGTGCCGGATCGTGCGGGTGTTCTACCGACAGTGTTCTACCGGCGGTAACTCGAAGCGCCCGACCCCTACCCATCAGTACGCAGCTGTTCTACTCTCCCAATTGCGCCAGTAGTCACTGGCAGAGTCGTGGAGCAGTTCGGGAGGCGGCGGCATGGCCGAGGACGAGCGCCGGCAGGAGCGCGAGCAGGGTCGCGAGGAAAGTCGCGAACAGACGCACGGACAGACGCGCGAACACGTACGGGTGGCAGTGATCGGTTCCGGCTTCGGCGGGCTCGGTGCCGCCGTCCGGCTGCGCCGGGAAGGCATCACCGACTTCGTCGTCCTGGAGCGGGCGGGCGCGGTCGGCGGCACCTGGCGGGACAACAGCTACCCGGGCTGCGCGTGCGACGTGCCCTCACACCTGTACTCGTTCTCCTTCGCGCCCAACCCGGACTGGCCGCGCACCTTCTCGGGCCAGGAGAAGATCCATGAGTACCTGGAGCGGGTCGCCGACACCTTCCGACTCCGGCCGCACATCCGCCTCAACACCGAGGTGAAGCTGATGAGCTGGGACGCGGACCAGCTGCGGTGGGAGATCGAGACCAGCGAGGGCGCCCTCACCGCCGATGTCGTCGTCTCCGCCACCGGGCCGCTCTCCGACCCCAAGCTCCCGGACATCCCCGGCCTCGACACCTTCGAGGGCAAGGTCTTCCACTCCGCGCGCTGGGACCACGACTACGACCTGCGCGGCAAGCGCGTCGCGATGATCGGCACCGGCGCCTCCGCCATCCAGATCGTGCCCGCCATCCAGCGCGAGGTCGGCAAGCTGACGCTCTTCCAGCGCACCCCGCCCTGGGTGATGCCGCGCATGGACCGCGCCATCAGCAAGGCCGAGCGCTGGCTGCACCGCCAGCTGCCGTTCACGACGCAGGCCAGGCGCGGAATCCTGTGGGGCATCCGGGAGTTGCAGGTCCAGGCGTTCACCAAGCGGCCCAACGAGCTCGGCGCGGTCGAGCAGCTCGCCAAGCGGAACATCGCCCGCGCCATCAAGGACCCGGAACTGCGGGCCAAGCTGACGCCCTCGTACCGCATCGGCTGCAAGCGGATCCTGCTCTCCAACACGTACTACCCGGCGCTCGCCCAGCCCAATGTCGACGTCGTCGCCAGCGGGCTCAGCGAGGTGCGGGGCAACACCGTGGTCGCCGCCGACGGCACCGAGACCGAGGTCGACGCGATCATCTTCGGTACGGGATTCCATGTGACGGACATGCCGATCGCCGACCGCGTGGTGGGCGCCGACGGTGGGACGCTGATGGAGTCCTGGAAGGACGGGATGAAGTCGCTGCGCGGCGCGACCGCCGCGGGCTTCCCCAACTTCATGACGGTCATCGGCCCCAACACCGGCCTCGGCAACTCCTCGATGATCCTGATGATCGAGTCCCAGCTGAACTACCTCGCCGACTACATGCGGCAGTTGACCCTGCTTGCTCCCCCTGAGCGCGGCGACCGCGCCGCGCTCGCCGTGCGGACGAACGCCGTGCACGCCTGGAACGACAAGGTGCAGGAGCGCATGAAGCGCACCGTGTGGAACACCGGCGGCTGCAACAGCTGGTACCTCGACGAGAACGGCGTGAACACGACGATCTGGCCGGGCACGACGAGCGAGTTCCGGAGTGCCACGCGGCGGGTGGATCTCGCCGAGTACGAGGTGGTGCGGCCACCGAAGCCGGACGCGGCGCCGGAATCCCGTACGGCCGCGAAGAAGAGCAAGCCGCGTACGACGAAGAAGGCCGAGGCACAGGCATGAGCAGGCTGACGCATGTGACGAGCGGGCCGTTCGCGCCGCCTCTCGCGGCGCGGGAGATGACCGTCGAGTCGGCGGACGGCGCGACCCTCCACGTCGAGCTGCACGGGCCCGAGGGCGCGCCCGCGGTGGTGCTCGCGCACGGCTGGACCTGCTCGACCGCCTTCTGGGCGGCGCAGATACGTGACCTGTCCCTCGACCACCGGGTGATCGTGTACGACCAGCGGGGGCACGGCCGCAGCGCCGCGCCCGCCGGCGTCGAGGGCTACAGCACCACCGCCCTCGCCGACGACCTGGAGGCGGTGCTCGCGGCGACTCTCGCGCCGGGGGAGCGGGCCGTGCTGGCCGGGCACTCCATGGGCGGCATGACGATCATGGCCGCGAGTACGCGTCCGGGGTTCCGGGAGCACGCGGCCGCCGCCCTGCTGTGCAGCACGGGCAGCGACCGGCTCGTCGCCGAGTCGACCGTGGTGCCGATGCGGGCCGGGCGGCTGCGGACGCGGATTACACGGTCGGTGCTCGGGGCGAAGGCGCCCCTCGGTCCTGTGACGCCGATGGCCCGCCGGGTCCTCAAGTACGCCACGATGGGCGCGGGTGCGCCGCCGGAGCGGGTCGAGGTGTGCGCGCGGATCGTGCACGGATGCCCGCGGGTGGTGCGCTACCGCTGGTCGCACGTCCTGGACGAGGTCGCGCTCGACGCGGGCGTACTGGAGTTGAACGTGCCGACCGCGGTCGTCGCGGGCACGTCCGACCGGATGACGCCCATCGCGCACGCGCGGCGCCTGGCGGGGATGCTGCCGGACTCGCTCGGTCTGACCGAGCTGCCCGGGGTCGGCCACATGACGCCGGTCGAGGCACCGGAGACGGTCACCGAGGGGATCAGGAACCTCGTGAAGAAGTACGTACGGGCGGACGGGCAGCAGGTTCAGGGGCTTGAAGCGTCTGAGGGGCTCGAGGGGAGCAGCGCATGAGCAAGGTCAGCCTTGAGGGTCAGGTCGCGGTCGTCACCGGGGCGGCGCGGGGCGTGGGGGAGCTGCTCGCGCGCAAGCTGTCGGCGCGGGGCGCCAAGATCGCGCTCGTCGGCCTGGAGCCGGACGAGTTGAAGCAGGTCGCGGGGCGGCTGCACACCGAGGCGGAGGCCTGGCACGCGGACGTCACGGATCATGTCGCGATGGCCCGGGTCGCGAGGGAGGTCAAGGAGCGCTTCGGGAAGGTCGACATCGTCGTCGCCAACGCGGGCGTCGCCAACGGGGGGCCGTTCGTCGAGTCCGACCCCGAGGCGTGGCGGCGGGTGATCGAGGTCAACCTCATCGGCAGCGCGGTGACGGGCCGGGCGTTCCTGCCCGTGCTCATGGAGAGCCGGGGGTATCTGCTGCAGATCGCCTCGCTGGCGGCGATCACGCCGGCGCCGATGATGACGGCGTACTGCGCCTCGAAGTCGGGCGTCGAGGCGTACGCGCACTGTCTGCGGGCCGAGGTCGGCTACAAGGGCGTGAAGGTGGGCGTCGGTTACCTGTCCTGGACGGACACGGACATGGTGCGGGGCGCGGACCAGGACGACGTCATGCGGGAGCTCCGCCAGCGGCTGCCGTGGCCGTCGAACAAGACGTACCCGCTGGGCCCGGCGGTGGACCGAATCGTCGCCGGGATCGAGCGCCGGTCGAGCCACGTCTACGCGCAGTGGTGGCTGCGGGGGATGCAGGGCATCCGGGGCTACCTGCCGGGGATCATCGGCTCGGTCGGCCAGCGCGAGATGCGGCGCTTCGAGCCGCGGCTCGGGACGGTGTCCACGGGGCTTGTGGGGGCGGGGGGCTCCGCCGACGAACAGGCCCGTACCGGGCGGTAGTTCTTACCTGAGTTCCCACGTGCGCGAGTGAGGCCCGCCCGGCGTCCCGGGCGGGCCTCTCCTCTGCTCAAGTCGAGCGCGGTGTCACGTCAGGCGTCATAGTCCTGGTCGAACCTGTCCCGCTCGTCCTGCGTCATGCGCTGGGTCTCGTCCTGGGACTGCGAGCGTCGCTCGCTCGCCTCGTCACGGCTCTGCGAAGAACGCTCGCTCGCCTCGTCCTTGGCGTTGCCCCGGGCCTTCTTGGCCTGGTTGGAAAGGTTCTCGGCCTTGTCCTGGAACTGGTCCTTGATACCCATGCGGGTTCACTCCTAGAGGGTGAGGTTGGAAGGGCCTCGACCAGATTTACACGGTCGGACATTCCGCGCATTTCGATCATGGGGAGGCCTCACGAGCGCGGCGGAAGCTTCGGCCGCCGCCGGTCCGGCACGTCCTCGTGGAGGGGAGGTGTCGCCGCGGGCGTGCGCTCCAGGAGGTCGAGCGCCACCCTTACCGCGTCGTCGAGTTGGGCGTGCCGCCCCTCCGCCCAGTCAAGGGGCGTACGCAGGATTTCGAGGTCCGGCGTCACGCCGTGGTTCTCCACGGACCAGCCGTACTCGTCGAACCAGCCCGCGTTCATCGGCACCGTGATGACTGTCCCGTCACCGAGCACGTGCCGCCCGGTCATCCCCACCACGCCGCCCCACGTGCGCTGGCCCACCACGGGCCCAAGGCCCAGGAGTTTGAAGACCGCCGTGATCATGTCGCCGTCCGACGAGGTCGCCTCGTCGGCAAGCGCCACCACAGGGCCCCGGGGCGCGTTCGACGCGTACGACACCGGCTCGGCGTTCCGCGTCAGGTCCCACCCCAGGATCTTCCGCGTCAGCTTCTCCACCACCAACTCGCTGATGTGGCCGCCCGCGTTGCCGCGTACGTCCACCAGCAGCGCCGGACGCGAGACCTCGAGCCGCAGGTCGCGGTTGAACTGCGCCCATCCCGAGCCTCCCATGTCGGGGATGTGCAGGTAGCCGCACTTGCCGTCGCTCAACTCCCGTACGACCTCACGGCGTTTGGCCACCCAGTCCTGGTAGCGCAACGGCCGCTCGTTGACGAGCGGGACGATCGCCACCCGCCGCGGCCCGCCCTCGCCCTCCGCGGGCTGGAACGTCAGCTCCACCGTCGTGCCGCCCGCCGCCGCGAGCAGGGGGTAGGGGCCCGTCACCACGTCCACCGGGCGGCCGTCGATGTGGGTGAGGATCGCGCCCTCGCGGATGCCCGCGCCCGCAAGGGGAGAGCGCGCCTTGGAGTCGGACGAGTCGCCGGGCAGGATCCGCTTGACCGTCCAATGGCCGTCCCTGCACACGAGGTTGGCGCCAAGGAGGCCCATGGCCCGCTGATAGTGCGGCGGCCCCTCGTTGCGGCGAGCGGCGGTGACGTACGCGTGAGAGGTGCCGAGCTCGCCGAGGACCTCGCGGAGCAGGTCCGCGAACTCGTCGGGGGACGCGACCCGCTCCACCAGCGGCCGGTACTGGTCGAGGACCGCGGACCAGTCGATGCCGCACATGTCCGGGTCCCAGAAGTAGGCGCGGATGAGGCGGCCCGCCTCGTCGTAGGACTGGCGCCACTCGGCCGCCGGGTCGGCCTCGTGCAGGATGCGGCGCAGGTCGATCCAGACGGTCGTGTCGATGTCGCCGGTCTCCGTGGAGGGGACCGCGCTCAGCTCGCCGTCGTCGACCACCACGAGCCGCGTGCCGTCGCCGCTGAGCGCGAACCAGTCGAGGTGGTCGACCAGGGCTGCCTTCTTGCCCTTGCTGATGTTGAAGTACTCCAGGGTGGGGCGGCCCGAGGTGTCCGCCGGGTTGGCGAACGTCTCGCCGAGCGCGCCCGAGATCGGCCAGCGCAGCCAGACGAGGCCGCCGCCGCTGACGGGGCGCAGGGCCGAGTACTTCGAAGCCGAGACCGGGAACGGCGTGACTCTGCTCTCCAGGCCCTCCACCTCCACGGTGACGGAGCCGGCCGGCGAGAGGCCGTCGGCCGGGTCGAGCCCGCCCGCGGCGGGGCGGCCGTCGGGCAGGAGGGCGAAGGGGGACGGGGTCGCCGAGGAGAGGGGGACCAGGTAGGGGCGGCAGCCGAGCGGGAAGGAGAGGTCGCCGGTGTGCACGTCGTAGACGGGGTCGAAGCCACGCCAGGAGAGGAAGGCGAGGTAGCGGCCGTCGCTGGTGAAGACCGGGTTCTCGTCCTCGAAGCGGCCGTTGGTGACGTCCACGATGATGCGGGAGCCCGGCCCCTCGATCCGGGCCATCTTGATGTGGCGCAGGGACCGCCCGATGCCGGGGTGGGACCAGGTCAGCCACGCTCCGTCCGGCGAGAACGCCAGGTCCTGCACCGGGCCGTTGACGGAGCGGATCAGCTCCGTCACCTCGCCGTCGGACTCCTCGGTGGCGTCGAGCAGGAGGAGGCGCCCGTCGTTCGAGGAGATCGCGAGCCGCTCGCCGCCCGGGTCGGAGAGCAGTTCGAGTACCCGCCCCAGCTTTCCCTGCGCGAGGCGCCGCGGTGCGCGCTCGCCGCTGGCGCGCGGCAGATAGGCGATCTCGACGGCGTCCTCGCCCTCGGCGTCGGTGATGTACGCGACCTGCCCGCCCTTGCCGAGCATCTCCGGGAGCCGCACGCGCACACCCGGGGTGTCCGTGATGGTGCGGGCGGGTCCGTCGCGGTGGGTGAGCCAGTACAGGCTGCCGCGTACGACGACGGCGCTGGCCCGGCCCGTCGTGTCCACGGAGATCGAGTCGAGGTGCTGCGATGCCGGCACCTGGTAGATCCGCCGCCCGGCGCGCGGCCCGCCGAGCCGTACGTCGAGCCTGCGCGGCACGGAGTCGGCGGACAGGTCGTCCACCAGCCAGATGTCGCCCGCGCACTGGTAGACGACGCGGGTGCCGTCGCTGGACGCGTGCCGGGCGTAGAACGCGTCGTGATCGGTGTGCCGCCGCAGGTCGGAGCCGTTGGGCAGGCAGGAGTAGAGATTGCCGACGCCTTCGTGGTCGGAGAGGAAGGCGATGCGGCCGGCCACGAACATCGGGGCGTCCAGATGCCCGTCGAGGTCGGGCAGGATCTGCTCGCCGTGCATCCACAGGCGGCCCATCGCCCCGCCCCGGTAGCGCTTCCAGGCGGCGGGTTCGTGCGGCGGCTTTCCGGTGAGCAGCAGCGTCTTGCGGTCACCGTCGACGCCCGTCACCGCGATGTCGTACACAGGACCCCAGGGCAGTTTGCCGCCGGGCGAGCCGTCCGTGGGCACGCTGTAGGCCCAGCAGAAGTAGGAGAAGGGCTGGCCGTGCGAGGAGACGGCGAGGATGTCGCCGTCGGGGGACCAGCCGCAGACCCGGGTGTCCGTGCTGCCCCAGTAGGTCAGGCGCCGGGAGGGGCCGCCGTCGACCGGGGCCAGATGGATCTCCGGGTCGAGGCTGCGCCATGTCGTGTACGCGATGTACCGGCCGTCCGGCGAGAAGCGCGGGTGGCTCACCTTGGTCCGGTCGACGGTCACCCGCCAGGCCCGGCCCGCGGGGGCGCCGTCCGGGCTCAGCGGGGCCACCCAGAGATCGTCCTCGGCCGCGAAACAGAGGCGGTCGCCGCTGAGGTGCGGAAATCGCAGGTAGGCGTGGTCAGCGTGGTCAGCAGGGGCTTCATCGCGCGCGTCGGTCACTTCACCATGCTTTTCCGGTGCGGGGGGCCCGGCAACTCGTACGAAGCGAGTGACCCAGCACACGTACGAAACGGTTTCGTTTCGTTAAGTCGCCGGGTACAGTCATGACGTACGCAACAGTCGTACGACGAGTGACGCCGACGAGGGGTGGAGGGATCATGGCTGAGGCGGCAACGGCGCGGCGCAGCCGGATCACACCCGAGCGCCAGGCCGATCTGTACGCGGCCGTGCTCGATCTGCTCCGCGAGGTCGGCTACGAAGCGCTCACGATGGACGCCATCGCGGCCCGCACGAGGTCCAGCAAGGCCACCCTCTACCGCCAGTGGGGGAGCAAGCCGGAGCTGATCGCCAGGGCGCTGCGGCACAACAAGCCGGTGTCCATCGAGGATATCGACACGGGGTCCCTGCGCGGTGACCTGTACGAGTCGGTGGAGCGCTCGGACGACTGCCAGATGGAGCGGGACGCCGCGCTGATGCGGGGTCTGTTCCACGCCATCCACAGCAACCCCGAACTCCACCACGCGCTGCGGCAGTTGCTCATCGAGCCGGAGATCACCGGCTTGAACGCACTGCTGCGCAGGGCTGTGGAGCGCGGCGAAGTGGACGCGGACAACCCCGCGCTCGGCTTCGTCGTCCACATGATGATCGGCGGCTTCGTCGCCCGTGACCTGATCGAGGACCGCACGGTCGACCGTGAGTTCCTTCGTTCCTACATCGACGCCGTGATCCTCCCCGCTCTCGGCGTCTGACCCGAACTCCCCACCAAAGACCTCCCCTTCCACCTGACGCGAACCGCTCACGTCGTCGGGCTGATCCCCCCTGCCCTGTAGACACCACGACCTGACCGGGAGTACGCCCTCGTGGCCACTTTCCTCTACAAACTCGGCCGACTCGCCTTCAGGCGACGGCACTTCGTCGCCCTGATATGGGTGGCCCTCCTCACGCTCGCCGGAGTGGGCGCCGCCTCCGCGCCCACCGCCGCCTCCAGCTCCTTCTCCATTCCGGGGACGGAGGCCCAGAAGGCCTTCGACCTGCTCGAAGAGCGCGTGCCCGAGGCCAGCGCCGACGGTGCGAGCGCCCGGGTCGTCTTCAAGGCGCCGGACGGCGAGAAGGTCACGGACCCGGCCGCCAAGGCGGAGATCCAAAAGACCGTCTCGGCCCTCAAGTCCGGTTCGGACGAGGTCGCTTCGGCCGCCGATCCCTTCCAGGCCAAGACGGTCAGCAAGGACGGCTCCACGGCGTACTCCTCGGTCTCCTACAAGGTCAGCTCGATGGAGCTGACCGAGGAGAGCCGTGACGCCCTGGAGAAGACGACCGACGACGCGCGGGAGTCCGGCCTCACGGTCGAGGTCGGCGGCGACGCGCTGCAGGCCATGCCCGAGACCGGGGCCACCGAGGTCATCGGTATCGCCATCGCGGCCGTCGTCCTCATCATCACCTTCGGCTCGCTGATCGCGGCGGGACTTCCGCTGCTCACCGCGCTGATCGGCGTGGGCATCGGTGTCTCCTCGATCACCGCGCTCGCCAGCGCGCTCGACCTGGGGACCACGACCTCCACGCTCGCCATGATGATCGGCCTCGCGGTCGGCATCGACTACGCGCTCTTCATCGTCTCCCGCTACCGCGGCGAACTCGCCGACGGACGGGACCGCGAGGACGCGGCGGGCCGTGCCGTGGGGACCGCAGGGTCGGCCGTGGTCTTCGCCGGGCTCACCGTGGTCATCGCGCTGGTCGGCCTCGCCGTGGTGAACATCCCGATGCTCACCAAGATGGGCTTCGCGGCGGCGGGCACGGTGGTCATCGCCGTACTCATCGCGCTCACGCTGATACCGGCGCTGCTCGGTTACGCGGGCAAGAAGGTCAAGCCGATGGGCGAGAAGAGCAAGCTGCTCGGGGGCGGGAAGAAGAAGGCGGCCGGCGCGGAGGCCGGTGCCGAGCAGGCGAAGCCGAAGGACAACCTCGGCACCCGCTGGGCCCGCTTCGTCGTCCGCCGTCCGCTCACCGTCCTGCTGATCGGTGTCATCGGCCTCGGCGCCGCGGCGCTGCCTGTCTCCTCCCTCGAACTGGGTCTGCCGGACGACGGCTCGCAGCCGACGTCCACGACCCAGCGCAAGGCGTACGACCTGGTCTCCGACGGGTTCGGCCCCGGCTTCAACGGCCCGCTGATGACGGTCGCCGATCTCAAGGACTCCGACGACCCGAAGGCCGCGGCCGGTGAGATCAGGACGACGATCTCCAAGCTCGACGACGTCCTCACGGTCGCCCCGCCGATGATCAACAAGGCGGGCGACACGGCGATCATCAGCGTCGTCCCGTCATCGAAGCCCAGCGGCATCGAGACCGAGAACCTCGTGCACTCGATCCGCGACGCGGGTGGCGAGATCAAGTCCGACACGGGCGCGAGCGTCATGGTCACCGGCGCGACGGCCATGAACATCGACGTATCCGAGAAGCTGAACGACGCCCTGGTGCCCTACCTGGCACTCGTCGTCGGCCTCGCCTTCCTCCTCCTGATCGTCGTCTTCCGCTCGATCCTGGTCCCGCTCAAGGCGGCACTCGGCTTCCTGCTCTCGGTCCTCGCGGCCCTGGGCGCGGTCGTCGCGGTCTTCCAGTGGGGCTGGCTCGGCTCGCTCTTCGGCGTGGAGCAGACGGGCCCGATCATGTCGATGATGCCGATCTTCATGGTGGGCGTCGTCTTCGGCCTCGCGATGGACTACGAGGTGTTCCTCGTGACGCGCATGCGAGAGGCGTACGTCCACGGGGAGCGGCCAGGCCAGGCGATCGTGACCGGCTTCCGGCACGGGGCCCGCGTGGTCTCGGCAGCCGCGGTGATCATGATGGCGGTCTTCGCGGGATTCATCGGGTCCAGCGAGCAGATGGTCAAGATGATCGGCTTCGGCCTGGCGATCGCGGTCTTCTTCGACGCGTTCATCGTGCGCATGGCCCTTGTTCCCGCGGTGCTCGCGCTGCTTGGCAAGAAGGCCTGGTGGCTGCCGACGTGGCTGGATCGCGCGCTGCCGAACGTGGATGTCGAGGGGGAGGGGCTGCGGGACGCCGAGAAGGCGGCCTCGCGGGACCAGGACGGCGACCGGGAGTTCGCGCGCACCTGAGTGCACCTGAGCGTCGCAAGGCCTGGGAGGCCCGGGAGTCCTGGCGGTAACGGGACCCCGGGCCTCCTGGGTTTCAGTGGGTGACCGGGGTGGCGGCCGCGTAGGTCCGGCGCAGGAAGCGGATCAGCGCCGATGAGTCGAACTGGACGACCGTCACCCCGTCCCGCGTGTGGAACTCCATGACGATCTGGACCCGGCCGCACGGCCAGACGCGTATGTCACCGCTGGTGGCGGGGGCGCGCAGGCCCTGCTCGAGGAGGTCCCTCGCGAAGGACCACTCGTTCGGTATCGCGCCGGGCAGGGCGACCGTGACGGTGCGGGGGTCGGCTTCCGGGTCGTACCGCAGGGCCACCGGAATCGTGCGGTGTCCCTCCGCCGAATCCGTGACGAGATGGGCCTGTGCGTACTGCTCGACGGAGGACATCGTTGTACCTCTCACATCCGCTGCGCTTTATCTCGTAATGCCTACCAATGTCCCATATTTTCCGGGATCAGGGGCCCTCGTGTGAGCCGATGGAGGCCGTGCGGGGGCGCACATTTCTGGGTAGGCCACGCTCTTGCAAACCGTTCGCAACAAGGCACTATCATTGAACGGTTCACGAGCGATCCGCTCTGTCTTTTTCCTGCTGTCCTTTTTCCTGTCCTGCCCAGGAGCGCGCGCATGCATGTCCCCGACGGATTCATCAACGCACCCGTCTCCGCCGTCACAGGGGTCATCGCCGCCGGAGCGGTCGCGGTCAGCCTCCGCGGCGCCCGGCGTGAGCTGGACGAACGGACGGCGCCGCTCGCGGGGCTCGTGGCCGCGTTCATCTTCGCCGTGCAGATGCTGAACTTCCCGGTCGCGGCCGGTACCAGCGGACATCTCCTCGGCGGCGCGCTCGCCGCGATACTCGTCGGCCCCTATACGGGCGTCCTCTGCGTCTCCGTCGTACTCCTCATGCAGGGCGTTCTCTTCGCCGACGGCGGTCTGACCGCCCTCGGCGTGAACATCACGGACATGGCGATCGTCACGACCGTCGTGGCCTATCTCACCTTCCGCGGCCTGGTGAAGGTGCTGCCGCGCACCCGCCGCTCGATCACCGCGTCGTCCTTCGTCGCCGCGTTGATCTCCGTGCCGGCCGCCGCGGTCGCGTTCACCTTCATCTACGCCATCGGCGGCACGACCGACGTCTCCATCGGCAAGGTCGCCACGGCGATGATCGGCGTGCACGTCCTCATCGGCATCGGCGAGGCCGCCATCACCGCGCTCACGGTCGGCGCCGTCATCGCCGTACGCCCCGACCTCGTGTACGGCGCCCGCGGCCTGACCCAGAAGCTCAAGCTCCGTGTCGGCGGCGAGCTGGTCGACGCTCCTGCCGCCGAGGCCCCCGTCGCCGTAGCCGCGGGCTCGCATCGCAAGGTGTGGATCGTCGGCCTGGTCGCCTCCCTCGTGCTCGCGGGCTTCGTCAGCTTCTACGCCTCCGCGAACCCCGACGGCCTGGAGAAGGTCGCGCACGACAAGGGCATCGACAAGAAGGCCGAGGAGCACGCCTCCTCCGATTCCCCCCTCGCCGACTACGGCGTCAAGGACATCACCGACTCCCGGCTCTCCGGCGGCCTCGCCGGCGTGATCGGCGTCGGCGTCACCGTCGTCGCGGGCTCGGCGGTCTTCTGGGCGCTGCGCCGCCGCCGTACGACGGACGTGGACCCCGCGTCCACGGCCTCCGCCTCCGCCTCTGCCTCCGAGAACGCCTGACATGGGTGCGGGCCACGCCCACCGGCTCTACCGGCACGGCCACTCACCCGTGCACGCCCTGCCCCCGCACACCAAGCTCGCGGCGGTCTTCGCCTTCGTGGTCGTCGTGGTCTCCACGCCGCGCGAGGCGATGTGGGCGTTCGGCGTGTACGCGGTGCTGCTCGGCGCCGTGGCCTACGCGGCCCGCGTCCCCGTCCCCTTCCTCCTGAAGCGGCTGCTCATCGAGGTGCCGTTCGTGGCGTTCGCGGTGCTCATGCCGTTCGTGGCGGAGGGCGAGCGGGTCGGCGTACTCGGCATGTCCCTGAGCGTGAACGGGCTCTGGGGCGCCTGGAACGTCCTCGCCAAGGGGACGCTGGGCGTCGCCGCGTCCGTGCTCCTCGCCTCGACGACCGAACTGCGCGAGCTGCTCCTCGGCCTCCAGCGGCTGAAGCTGCCGCCGCTGCTCGTCCAGATCGCCTCGTTCATGATCCGCTACGGCGATGTGATCACGGACGAGATGCGCCGCATGAAGATCGCCCGGGAGTCGCGCGGCTTCGAGGCGCGGGGCGTCAGCCAATGGGGCGTCCTCGCGAAGTCCGCGGGCGCGCTCTTCATCCGCTCCTACGAGAGGGGGGAGCGGGTGCACCTGGCCATGGTCAGCCGGGGGTACGCCGGTTCGATACCGGTCATCGACGAGGTGACGGCCTCGCGCACGCAGTGGACGTACGCATTGGCCCTCCCGTCCGCCGCTCTCGTCGTATGCCTGCTGGGATGGACCCTGTGACGTCTGTTGAGATGGACCCCGTGACTATGAGTACTGCCCCTGCCGCTTCTCTCGACGTCTCCGGCCTCGCCTTCGCCTACCCCGACGGGCACCAGGCGCTCTTCGGCGTCGACATGACCATCGGCCGCGGCGAGCGGGTCGCGCTGCTCGGCCCGAACGGCGCGGGCAAGACCACCCTCGTCCTGCACCTGAACGGCATCCTGACGGGCGGCGCGGGCACGGTCACCGTCGCCGGTCTGCCGGTCGGCAAGAAGCACATGGCGGAGATCAGGCGCCGGGTCGGCATCGTCTTCCAGGACCCGGACGACCAGCTGTTCATGCCGACGGTCCGGGAGGACGTGGCGTTCGGCCCCGCGGCGGCGGGCATGCGCGGCCCCGAGCTGGAGGCGAGGGTGGCGAAGGCCCTCTCCCAGGTCGGCATGGCGGAGTTCGCGGACCGCCCCCCGCACCACCTCTCCTTCGGGCAGCGCAGGCGCGTCGCGGTGGCGACGGTCCTGGCGATGGAGCCGGAGATCCTGGTCCTGGACGAGCCGTCCTCGAACCTGGACCCTGCCTCGCGCCGTGAACTGGCCGACATCCTGCGGTCGTTGGACGTGACGGTCCTGATGGTCACGCACGACCTTCCGTACGCCCTCGAACTCTGCCCCCGGGCCCTGATTCTGAGCGAGGGTGTCATCGCGGCGGACGGCCCGACGGGCGAGCTGCTGGGGGACGAGGACCTGATGGGCGCACACCGCCTTGAGCTGCCGTTCGGCTTCGATCCGAAGACGGTGAAGGTTCACGGGTAGGGAATCCATGGCCGCGGGTGGCTGTTGGGCTTGTCATGGACGTTGATGTGCGCGGGACAGTGGCCGCGGGGTTCGAACCGGTCCGGGAGGCCTTCCTCCGCAACTTCCGCGAACTTGGTGAGCGGGGCGCGGCGGTCACCGTCTACCGCGACGGGCGGCCGGTCGTGGACCTGTGGGGCGGTACGGAGTCGTTCGACGGGGGCGGGGCCTGGGAGCGGGAGACCGCGCAGATCATCCGCTCGGCCACGAAGGGCGTGGCCGCCGCTGTCCTGCTCCTCCTCCATCAGCGCGGCGAGCTGGACCTGGACGCGCCCGTCGGCTCGTACTGGCCGGAGTTCAAGGCGCAGGGCAAGGAGGGGGCGCGGGTCCGCGACGTGCTCGCGCACCGGGCGGGGGTGCCCGCGCTCGACCGTCCGCTGACGCCTGCCGAGGCGGCGGACCCCGATTTCGCCGCCGCCGCGGTCGCCGCACAGGCTCCCGCGTGGGAGCCCGGCACGGACCACGGCTACCACGCGCAGACGTACAGCTGGCTCACCGGGGAGCTGGTGCGGCGGGTCACGGGGGTGTCCCTCGGGGAGTGGGTCGCGCGGGAGGTGGCAAGGCCGCTCGGCCTCGACCTGTGGATCGGGCTCCCCGGGGCCGAGGCGGGCCGGGTCGGGCGGATCGGCCCCATCGCGACGCCTGAGACCCCCGGGGGCCTCAGGACCCGCCCCCGCCGGAACGTGGCCGAGGCCTACGCGAACCCCGATTCCCTCACCCAGCGGGCCTTCGGCGCGATCACCCCGGCACCGGACGAGAACGACCCCGCGTACCGGGCAGCGGTCCTCCCCGCGTCGAACGGCATCGCGACGGCCTCGTCACTGGCACGGTTCTACGCCTCGCTGATGGGCGAGGTCGAGGGCGGGGCACGGCTGTTCACTCCCTCGACGGTGGCGCTGGCGCGGGGCGAGGTTTCGGCGGGCCCCGACCGCGTCCTGGTCGTCAACACCCGCTTCGGCCTCGGCTACATGCTGCACGGCGGGGCCTCGCCGCTCCTGGGCCCCGGCTCGTTCGGCCACCCCGGGCGCGGCGGAGCGCTGGGCTTCGCGGATCCGGAATCGGGGGTGGGCTTTGGGTACGTGACCAACGGGATGACGAAGGGCGTCACGGCGGACCCGCGGGCGCAGGCATTGGTACGTGCGGTGCGCTCCACGCTATGAGGCCCGCCCCGGCCCCGGACGGCCTGCGAGGCTGAGCCAATTGCAAGAAAGTTCCGCCGACTTGCGGTGACCGTGGCGTTGCGGTGGAACTTTTCTGCAACTCACCCCGGGCACTCACCCCAGCCACCTCTCACCCCGCGTGCAGCATCAACCCGATGCCCGCCACCATCAGCCCCGCGGCCACCAGCCTCGGCGCCCCGAACCGCTCCTTGAAGAACACCGCCCCGATCCCCGCCCCCACGATGATCGACGACTCCCGGAGTGCCGAGATCGGGGCGAGGTCCGCCTTCGTCTGGGCCCACAGGACCAGGCCGTACGCCGATACCGACAGCGCCGCGCCCAGCAGGCCCACCGTCGCGAACGGGCGGAGCCTCCCCACCAGTTCGCCCCGCCAGCGGTAGGCCGCGTACACCGGGATGGCGCATCCCTCCAGGATCATCAGCCACGCGATGTACCCAAGCGAGGAGCCGGAGGCCCGGACGCCCAATCCGTCCACCACCGTGTACGCCGCGATCGAGACGCCCGTCGCCAGCGCCGCGCCGATCGCCGCCCAGTCGGGGCGCCGGCCCGAACCGCGGATGCCCCACAGGGCCAGGCCCGTCAGGCCCGCGCAGGAGACCGCGACCCCGGCCGCCTGCCAGCCGTCGGGGACCTCGCCCGCGAAGATCGCCGCGAGGACGGTGACGACCAGCGGGGCCGTGCCGCGCGCGATCGGGTAGGCCTGGCCGAAGTCGCCCAACTTGAACGACTTCATGAGCAGGGCGTAGTAGCCGATGTGGATCACTGCGGAGAGGATCAGGTACGGCCATGCGGCCGCCGCCGGGATCGCCGCGAACGGGGCTATGAGTACGCCGATCAGCAGGCCGCCGCCGGAGATGAGCGTGAAGCCGACCAGCTTGTCCGTGATGTGGTGGGCTATCGCGTTCCAGCACGCGTGCGTGACGGCGGCCAGCAGGACCGCCGCCGCGACCAGCGGCGTCACTTGGCGCGCTCGCGCACGTCCACCAGGGTGCCGCCCGCGTGGGCGATCAGCGTCTTGGGTGCCATCGGGAAGACCGCGTACGGAGTGCCCGCCGCAGCCCACACCACGTCGTGGTCGAGGAGGGAGCGGTCCGCCAGGACGCGGGTCTTCGTCGCGTGACCGAAGGGCGGTACGCCGCCGATCGCGTAACCGGTGGTCTCCCGGACGACGTCCGCCTTGGCGCGCGTCACCTTCGCCGCGCACAGCTCCCACCGTACGAGTTCAAGGTCCACCCGCGAGGCGCCGTCCATCAGGACCAGGACCGGGACGCCGTCCGCCGCGAAGATCAGGGACTTGCAGATCTGGCTCAGCTCGCAGCCGATGGCCGCGGCGGCCTCCTGGGCGGTGCGCGTCGCCTCCGGGAAGCGGCGGACCTCGCTCACCAGTTCAGCGAGGCCCAGCTCGTTCAGGGCCGCCGCGAAACGGGGGTGGGCGGGGGACGCGGGGGATTCCGTAGCGCTCATGCCCGGCACGCTAGCGGTCCGTGTACGGGGCACGCGAGCAGGTATCCGTGGAGCGGACGGCGGTCGCCCAAGAGACCCGCTACTGCCCCGCCAAGAACATCGCCCGCACCAGCGGTCCCGCCGAGTCGCCGCCGTGTCCGCCCTGCTGCACCACGGCCCCGGCGGCCAGATCGCCGCGGTACGCCGTGAACCAGCCGTTGGGCTTCTTCTGGCCGTCGACCTCCGCGGAGCCCGTCTTCGCGCCCATGTCGGAGCCGAGCCCCGACATCGGCTCGACCGCCGTACCGGCCACCGCCGTGTAGTGCATCAGGTCCCGCAGCGCCGACGCCGTACCGCCCGACATCTTGCGGGAAGCCGTCGCGAGCGTGCGCTTGTCGACGTCCGGTGAGACCAGGTACGGCTGCTTGAAGGTGCCCGACTTCACCGTGGCCGACACCGACGCCATGTTCAGCGGGCTCATCCGCACCCCGCCCTGTCCGATCAGCGAGGCGGCCATCTGCGCGTCGCTCTGCACCGGGATCGCGCCGTCGAAGGACGGGACACCGATCGACCAGTTGTCGCGGCCCAGGCCGAAGACCTCCTGCGCCTGCTTGGTCAGGGAGTCGTTCTGCAGCTTCTTGGCCTGGCTGATGAAGGCCGTGTTGCAGGAGCGGGCGAAGCTCGCCCGGAACGTGCCGTCCTTGATCTGGAACTTGTCGTCGTTCTGGAACTTCCAGCCGCCGTACGTCACGTACTTCGGGCACGGGTGCTTCTTGTCGACGCCCGCGAGCTTCTTCTCAAGGAGCAGGGATGAAGTGATGACCTTCATCGTCGAGCCGGGGGCCAGCGAGCCCTGGAACGCCGTGTTGAAGCCGCCCGGCTTCGAGTTGGCCGCCGCAAGGATCTCGCCCGTGCTGGGCTTCACCAGGACCACCGCCGCCTGCTCGCGCTTGGCCGTCTCCTTCTCCGCCGTCGCCTGGAGCGAGGCGTCGAAGGTGGTCTTCAGGGTGCCGGGGGTTCCGGGGGAGAGAGTGAGCAGCGTCTTGTCGGGCGTCGCCTTGGCGTCGTCCTTCGTCGACGGCGACTTCTCGGCCGCCTTCGCGCTGTTCTTGCGGACGACGCGCAGCTCCACGCCCGCCTTGCCGCCCGCCTTGTCGCCGAACTTCTCCCGCAGGCTGTCGAGGACCGTGCCGAGCGAGGGGTACTTCGCCGCGGTCAGCTCTCCGCCGTCCCGGTCCACCGCCTTGATCGGCGGGTCCCCGGCCTCGCCGGTGACCAGGCGGTCGCCGTCCTTCAGCTCGGGGTGGACGACCGAGGGCTGCCAGCCGACGAGCGTCTTGCCGTCGTGCTTTCTTCGTACGACGGTCAGCTCGGACTCGTACGCGTACGGCTTGGTCGTTCCCTCGTACGAGACCGTCGACGTGACCGAGAACGGCACCTTCGCGCCCGTCCGCCTGCCCGGCGTCAGCTTCACCTTGGTGAGGTGGGAGTCCTTCGCGTACGCGGTCAGCGCGGTCTTCGCCGTCGCCCGGTCGTCCGTGAGCGCCGCCGCTCCCGCCGCGTCGCCCTTCTCCCACGCCGCGAGGAAGTCCCGCGTCGTGGCGCGGACCTCGGCGGCCGTCGGCGGGCCCGCCGCCACCGGCTTCTCGTCGACCGTCGGGCCATCGCCGTCGCCGGAGGAACCGCCGATCAGGCTGTACGCGGCGATGCCCACGCCGCACACGACCACGGCGGCGGCGCCACCGAGCACGCCGGGGTGCACCTTGGTGCTCTTCGCACCCGTGCCGCCCTTCGCGCCCGTGGTGCCCGTACCGCCCGTGATGTTCTTGATGCCCTTGCGCTCGCTGGCGCGTCCTCGCTTGCCCACTGACCCTCCGCAGTTCCCCGGAGCCCCCGAGCTCCGCACCGGAAGGCCCCACACTAGGGGGCTTTCATGAAGCCCCCGACCACACGTCTCAATTGCCTGCGGCAAGCACCGCCGACACGATAGGGCCGGCCGTGTCGCCTCCGTGGCCGCCCTCCTGGGCCACCGCGGCGGCCGCCACGTCACCTCGGTAGCCGGTGAACCAGCTGTTGGGCTTCGCCTGGCCGTCGACCTCCGCCGAGCCGGTCTTCGCGCCGATGCTCCCTTGAAGGGAGGACATGGCCGGGGCTCCGGTGCCGCTGACCGCGGTGCGGTTCATCATCTGGCGCAGCTGCTGCACGGTGGACGCGGGCAGGCTCTCGCTCGCCCGGGCCAGTTCACGGTCGTCAAGGCCCGGGGCGACGATGACCGGCTGCCGGAAGGATCCCGTCATCGCGGTCGCCGTCACCGACGCCATGTTGAGCGGGTTCATCTGCACCTGGCCCTGGCCGATCGCGTTCAGCGCGCGGTCGCTGCCGGCGGACGCGGGGACCGAACCGTCGTACGTCCGGATGCCCGCCTTCCAGTCGAGACCGATGCCGAAGCGGTTCTGCGCCTCCTCGGTGAGGGACTCGTCCGTGACGCCGTCCTCGTCGATCAGCTTCACGAACGCCGTGTTGCAGGAGCGCGCGAAGCTGTCCGCCAGGGTGGCATTCTCGTTCGGGGCCAGGCCCGGCAGGTTCACCACGGGCACGCTCTGCCAGACCGCCCGGTCCGGACAGGGCGCTGGACCGCTCGCCTTGGTCACGCCCTTGTCGATGAGCATCGCCGCCGAGACGATCTTCATCGTCGAACCGGGGGCCAGCTTGCCCTCGAAGGCCGCGTTGAACTCGTCGTTCCGGTGATTGGCGACCGCGAGGACCTCGCCGGAGCTGGGCCGCACGGCGACCACGGACGACTGGGCGTACTTCGACACCGCCGTCTCCGCGGCCTTCTGCGCGGGAGCGCTGAGCGTCGTCTTCAGCTGCCCCGGCTTGCCCTTGGTCAGGGTGAGGAGGGTCTTCGTGCCGTCGCCCTCGTTCTCGGGCTGGACGTAGAGCTCGACGCCTGGGGTGCCGCCCGCCTTGTCGCCGTACCGCGTGCGCAGCTGTTCGATGACCGGGCCGAGCGAGGGATAGTGCTTCTTGTCCAGGACCCGGCCCGCGCGGTCGACCGCCTCGATGGGAGGCGCCGCGCCCTCGCCGGTCTGGAGGGTGTCGCCCTTCTTCAGGGCGGGATGGACGACCGACGCCTCCCAGTCGACCAGCGCCCGGCCCGAGGTGACACCGCGGACGACGGTGAGCTCGGAGTCGTACGCGAAGGGCTTGCTCTTTCCCTTGTACGAGACCGTGGCCTCGACGGAGAACGGGACGCGGGCGCCCGCCGCCTTGCCCGGCGTGAGCCTCACCTTCGTCAGGTGGGCGTCGGAGCGGTAACCGGCCAGCAGGATCGAGGCCTCTTCCGCGTTGTTCGTGTACTCGGCGGCCTGATCGGCGTCGCCCTTGGCCCACGCCGTGAGGAACTTGTCCGCGGCCTCGCCGACCTCGCCCGCCGTCGGCGGACCCGTCTTCACCGCCGGCGCCGAGCCGGACGGACCGCCGACCCCGGTCACCCCGTTCACCAGGTTGTACGCCCCGTACCCCGCGCCCCCCAGCACGACGGCGAAGACCCCGCCGACCAGAGTGACCTTTACCCCTCTGTGCATCTCGCGTTCCCCTCCCCAGGAGCCCTCCTGAATGCATTCAAGAGGGTCGCTCGCCCGAACTTTAAGCCGAGGAGGGGACGTACGAGGGTGCTGTTATCCGAAGGTGTCCAAGGTGCGCGCTACACGTGGGTGGCACGGATATGTGGCTATACCCATGTATCCAGGATCATTCTGGCCCGCCAGGAATCAATGGGAATCGCCTGCCCCGTATAGATCGGCCAGAACCAGATGAAGTTCCAAAGGATCAGCAGCACAAGGACGCCCGACGCCGCCGCGCCCACCACCCGACGCCGCTCACTCGACCCCGGCGGGCCGAGAATCGCGCCGATCATCATCGCCACGGCCAGGCACAGGAACGGCACGAAGACGACGGCGTAGAAGAAGAAGATCGTCCGCTCCTGGTACATGAACCACGGCAGATAACCCGCCGCGATCCCGCACACGATCGCCCCCGCCCGCCAGTCCCTGCGGAAGACCCACCGCCACAGCACGTAGAGCAGCGCGAAGCCGCCCGCCCACCACAGCATCGGCGTGCCGAGCGCGAGCACTTCGCGGGCGCACTTCTCCGCCGTGCCCGCGGGGCAGCCGTCCTTGCCGGGCAGCGGTGACTCGTAGAAGTAGGAGACGGGGCGGCCGTCGACGATCCAGCTCCACGGGTTCGACTGGTAGGTGTGCGGCGAGGAGAGCCCCACATGGAAGTCGTAGACCGCGTGTTCGTAGTGCCAGAGGCTGCGCAGCCAGTCCGGCAGGAGCGTCCAGCTGCCGCCCTTGCCGTCCGTCGCCGCCCAGTTGCGGTAGTAGCCGCCCGTGCCGTCGGTCGGGGAGAGGATCCAGCCGAGCCACGACAGGACGTACGTGCCGATCGCGACCGGCACCGTCGACACGAACGCCGGGAACACGTCCCGCTTCAAAACCGCGCGGTAGGGGCGCGCCGCACCGGCGACGCGGCGGCTGCCGACGTCCCACAAGACGGTCATCAGGCAGAAGAAGACCATGATGTACAGGCCGTTCCATTTGGTCCCGAACGCGAGCCCCAGGCAGAGCCCGGCCGCCCACCGCCACGGCCGCCACCCGATCCGCAGTGTCTCGGCGACGTACGCGTCAGGGCGGACCAGGCCGTCCTCGTCCTTCGGCAACCCGGCCGCGAGTCTCGCCCGCGCCTTGTCCCGGTCGATGAGGAGGCAGCCGAACGCGGCAAGCACGAAGAACATGAGCACCTGGTCGAGCAGCGCGGTGCGGCTCATCACGAAGTGCAGCCCGTCCACCGCGAGCAGCCCGCCCGCCAGACAGCCAAGGAACGTCGAGCGGAAGAGGCGCCGCCCGATCCGGCACAGCATCAGGACCGACAGGGTGCCGAGCACCGCCGTCATGAAGCGCCAGCCGAAGGGGTCGAAGCCGAACAGCCACTCGCCGACGCCGATGACATACTTGCCGACCGGCGGATGCACGACATACGCGGCGTCGGTGGGGATCGTGATGCCCGACCCCTGCTCAAGGACGCTCTCGTTGACCTTGTCCGGCCAGTTGACCTCGAAGCCGCGGTGGATCAGCGCCCAGGCGTCCTTGGCGTAGTACGTCTCGTCGAATATCACGGCCTTCGGGCTGCCGAGATTCCAGAACCGGGTGATGCCCGCGACGAGCGTGATCAGCAGCGGACCGATCCAGCCGGACCACTTGACCAGCAGATCGCCGTACCACTGGGGCAGCCCGATGGATGTCCACAGCCGGGGGCTCGGTTCGTTGTACGCCGGCACGAGCCGGGCCCGGACATCAGCTCTGGGCCGCGCCACATGGCCGAAGCGGCGCAGCCTGTGCTGCCACGACGGCTGCTGCTCCTCGGCTGCCTGGCCCTTGCGGGTATCCGGGGAAGACGCGGTACTGGTCACCGCGCCATCGTAGGGAACCCGACTGTGTGAGTCCCGTCCCCGGGCCCTACCTGGCCCCTGCGAGGATGGAACCGTGACAGGAAGCGCAGATTCCCCCGGAAACCCGCCCCCCAAGAACCCGTCCCCCGGAACCCTCGTCCTCGCGGGCACGCCCATCGGCGACGTCGCGGACGCCCCGCCGCGGCTCGCCACCGAACTGGAGTCGGCCGATGTCGTGGCCGCCGAGGACACGCGGCGCCTTCGCAGGCTCACCCAGGCGCTCGGTGTGCAGGTCGGCGGGCGGGTCGTCTCGTACTTCGAGGGCAACGAGACCGCGCGGACGCCCGAGCTCGTTCAGGCGCTGACCGGCGGCGCGCGGGTGCTCCTGGTGACGGACGCCGGGATGCCGTCGGTCTCCGACCCCGGCTACCGCCTCGTCGCCGCCGCCGTGGAGAAGGACATCCGGGTCACGGCCGTGCCGGGCCCTTCCGCCGTGCTCACCGCGCTCGCGCTGTCCGGCCTTCCGGTGGACCGTTTCTGCTTCGAGGGCTTCCTGCCGCGCAAGGCGGGCGAGCGCCTGTCGCGGCTGCGCGAGGTCGCGGAGGACCGCCGCACCCTCGTCTACTTCGAGGCCCCGCACCGCATCGACGACACCCTCGTCGCGATGGCAGAGGCGTTCGGCGACGAGCGCAGGGCCGCGGTCTGCCGCGAGCTGACCAAGACGTACGAAGAGGTCAAGCGAGGCTCGCTGAAGGAACTCGCCGAGTGGGCGGCCGATGGCGTACGCGGGGAAATCACCGTCGTCGTCGAGGGCGCACCGGAGAAAAGCCCTGGTGAACTGGGCCCTGACGAGCTGGTGCGCAGGGTGCGGGTGCGCGAGGAGGCGGGGGAGCGACGCAAGGAGGCGATCGCCGCCGTCGCGGCCGATGCCGGGCTACCCAAACGCGATGTATTCGATGCCGTCGTGGCGGCAAAGAATGCGGCTCGGAGCGCCCCATCGGACGGCAAAGGACTATCGTAAAAAGCAAAGTGCGGGCCGCGCACCAGGCCTGAAGGCTATGGAAAGGCCAAATCGGCTTCAACTGTCGACAGGTCTGATGCGCTCGCTCCGGGAAAGGCGTCCACTGGTCAAAGGGGACGCACCCGTCCCCACGCTTCCGGCCGGGAGGGAATCCCCGGCCCGGCAGCGCTTGTCCAGCGGACAAGAGGAGCTGGCATGAGTGAGATCGCCGACACGGGTCACCACACCACGGCGTCCACCGCGATAAACGCGACGAACACCGTTCATGAGTCTTACGCCTTCGCCTGTATGCGGTGCGGGCACGGCTGGGAGCAGTCGTACGAGATAGAGCACCACGTGGACGGCAAGGGCAAGGAATTCGTGACGTACGTGGCGGACGGCCAACACGTGCCGTCGCCCCTGACCCGGCCGACGTGTCTGAACTGCGGCGGACATGTCGTGCGGATCATGCGGGCAGGGCAGGTGTCGTCGGTGCTCGACCTGATGCACAGCCAGCACGCGCCGCGAGCCGTGACGGCGGACGCACCGGACTCCGGGGCCACGGCGGCGAAACCTCGTGAGCCCAAGCACCACCACTGGAACCTGTCGGCGCTGCTGCACCCCTTCCACCACCACAAGGCGGGATGACGCCCCGCTCGTAAGAAGCGGGATGACGCCCCCGTCGTGAGAATCGGTGGGTTCGTAGGATCGGGGGCATGCCTTCGACATCCAAAGACGCCGACGCCAAGAACGCCGCACCGCCGCCGCCCGAACCCCTTCGGGTACCGGTCGCCGACTCCCACACCCACCTCGACATGCAGTCGGGGACGGTGGACGAGGGGCTCGCCAAGGCCGCGGCGGTGGGCGTGACGACGGTCGTCCAGGTGGGCTGCGACGTGGCGGGTTCACGCTGGGCCGCGCGGACGGCCGCCGAGCACGAGAGCGTGCACGCCACCGTGGCCCTGCATCCCAACGAGGCGCCCCGCATCGTGCACGGCGACCCCGACGGCTGGTCCCGGCAGGGGGCGCGCGAGGCGGGTGGTGACGGCGCGCTGGACGCCGCGCTCGCCGAGATCGACGGGCTCGCCGCGTTGCCGCACGTCAAGGGCGTGGGCGAGACGGGCCTCGACTACTTCCGCACCGGGCCCGAGGGCAAGGCCGCCCAGGAGCGGTCCTTCCGCGCGCACATCGAGATCGCCAAACGGCACGGCAAGGCGCTGGTCATCCACGATCGCGAGGCCCACGAAGATGTGCTGCGCATCCTGAAGGAGGAGGGCGCCCCGGAGCGCACCGTCTTCCACTGCTACTCGGGCGACGCCGCGATGGCCCAAGTCTGCGCGGAACACGGCTACTTCATGTCCTTCGCGGGCAACGTCACGTTCAAGAACGCACAGCATCTGCGGGACGCGCTGGCCGTCGCCCCGCTCGAACTGGTCCTCGTGGAGACGGACGCGCCCTTCCTCACGCCCGCTCCGTACCGCGGACGGCCTAACGCGCCGTATCTCATTCCGGTCACATTGCGGGCGATGGCCGAGGTGCGGGGCATCGGTGAGGACGCCATGGCCGAGGCGATCGCGGTCAATACGGCGCGCGCGTTTGATTACTGACCGATAACGCTCATACCCCCGCGATCCGGTGCGGTTCGGCGTGGTTCAGGGCGGCACCGCGACACTGCGTAGTCGTGCTGCTTTGGAGAGTGACGGTTGCTCCGCTAGGTTCTGGTCCGCCTCGCCCGATCCGGACCGGAACGAGAACGCTGGAGCGTCGTCGTGAGTCATGCGCCGCAGTACGAGACGTCTTATGGGGGCGGCACGATCCATGAGCCCGAGGTCGGGCTTGATGCCGAGTTCGGGCTTGAGCCCGGTGCCGGTGAGTGTTTCCCCCGGCAGTCCACCGGGCCCGACCCGACGGTGGTCGTACGCCCCGACGGAGGGCGGGCCGAGGCGCGGCGGGCCGCCCGGCGGAAGAAGACGAAGGGGTCGTCCGAACGGCCCGACTCGCTGCGTCGGCTGCTGCCGCAAGCGCTGGTCGTCGCCTTCCTCGCCGGCGGCACCTCCGCCTTCGTCGCCGACGACAAGGTCGTCCAGCTGAGCGTCGACGGCGAGACGCGCACCCTGCACACCTTCGCGGACGACGTGGGCGAGCTGCTCGCCGACGAAGGCGTGGACTTCGGCGCCCACGACATCGTGGCGCCGACCGCGGGCACGGCCCTGGCCAGCGGCGACGAGATCGCCGTCCGCTACGGGCGGCCCGTCAAGCTCACCCTCGACGGGCAGCGGCGCGAGGTGTGGACGACCGCGCGCACGGTGGACGGCGCGCTGCGGCAGCTCGGGGTGCGGGCCGAGGGCGCCTATCTGTCGGCCTCCCGGAGCAGGCGGATCGAGCGGGGCGGTCTTGACCTCGACGTACGGACCGAGCGCACCGTGACGATCATGGCGGACGGGCGTGAGCGGACCATCCGTACGAACGCCGCGACCGTGGGCGAGGCGGTCGAGGAGGCCGGGATCAGCCTGCACGGCCAGGACACGACCTCGGTCCCGCCCGACAGCTTCCCGCGCGACGGCCAGACCGTCACCGTCATGCGGATCTCCGGGCGCAAGGAGGTGCGGGACGAGCCGATCCCGTTCGACGTGCGGCGGACGCAGGACCCGACGCTGTTCGCCGGCACGGAGGTGGTCGAGCGGCCGGGGCACCAGGGCACTTTGCGGGTGACGTACGCGCTGCGCACGGTCAACGGCGTCAAGCAGAGGCCGCGGCGCCTGCGGTCGGAGGTGGTGCGGGCGCCGCAGGCGCGGATCGTGAAGGTGGGGACGAAGCAGACGCCGAATTCGGTGTCCGGGGCGGACGGGCTGAACTGGGGTTCGCTGGCGCACTGCGAGTCGGGCGGCCGACCGAGCGCGGTGGACGCGTCCGGGACGTACGGGGGCCTCTACCAGTTCGATACGCGGACGTGGCAGGCGTTGGGCGGATCGGGACGCCCGCAGGACGCGCCGCCGGAGGAGCAGACGTTCCGCGCCAAGAAGCTTTACGTACAGCGGGGGGCGAGTCCTTGGCCGCATTGCGGGGGGCGGTTGTAGTTGCCGACGCTCGGCGCGTGGGGGTGCGGTGTCGCTCCGTCGTGGGGGCGGGGGTGCTGCGGCACCGGAGCGCCGCGAACCGCGTCCCGGGCGGAAATACCGACACGCTGCCGGGCAATCGGGCGGGTGGGCGGGAAAGCTCGTTCGTCCAGAGGGAGACGCGGGGTAATCGGGTGGGTGGGCGGGAGAGCTTGTTCGTCCAGGGGTGACCGCGGGGTGCAGGCAGGTCCGGGCGGTGCGGGCGCGGGGTGAGGAGGCACAGGGGAGAGGCAGGGCCCCGTAACCTAGGAGAGTGAGCACCACTGAGCCCAACGCACTCCTCGGCGCCGCCGACATCCGAGAGCTGGCCGCTGCCCTGGGCGTACGCCCGACCAAGCAGCGCGGTCAGAACTTCGTCATCGACGCCAACACCGTCCGCCGCATCGTCCGCACCGCGCAGGTCGGTCCACAGGACGTCGTGGTCGAGGTGGGCCCGGGGCTCGGCTCGCTGACCCTGGCGCTGCTGGAGACCGCGGACCACGTGACCGCGGTCGAGATCGACGATGTGCTCGCGGGCGCCCTGCCCGCCACCATCGAGGCCCGGCTCCCCGCGAGGACCGGCTCCTTCGACCTGGTGCACAGTGACGCCATGCTCGTGCGGGAACTGCCGGGCCCCGCCCCGACCGCGCTCGTCGCCAACCTCCCGTACAACGTCGCCGTACCCGTCCTGCTGCACATGCTCGACACCTTCCCGACCATCGAGCGCACCCTCGTGATGGTGCAGGCCGAGGTCGCCGACCGCCTCGCCGCCGCGCCCGGCTCGAAGGTGTACGGCGTGCCGTCCGTGAAGGCCAACTGGTACGCCGACGTCAAGCGCGCGGGATCCATCGGGCGCAACGTCTTCTGGCCCGCGCCGAACGTCGACTCGGGCCTCGTCGCGCTCGTGCGGCGGGCCGAGCCGGTGAAGACCACCGCGTCGAAGCGGGAGGTCTTCGCCGTGGTCGACGCGGCCTTCGCCCAGCGGCGCAAGACCCTGCGGGCCGCGCTCGCCGGATGGGCGGGCTCCGCCGCCGCCGCGGAGGCGGCGCTCGTCGCCGCCGGGGTCTCGCCGCAGGCGCGCGGCGAGGCGCTGACCGTGGAGGAGTTCGCGCGGATCGCCGAGAACAAGGGAGCGGGCGCGTGAGCGCGAGTGTCACCGTGCGGGTGCCCGCGAAGGTCAACGTCCAGCTCGCTGTCGGCGCCGCGCGCCCGGACGGCTTCCATGACCTCGCCAACGTGTTCCTCGCCGTAGGGCTCTACGACGAGGTCACGGTGGAGCCCGCCGAGCAGCTGCGGGTGACCTGCTCCGGGCCCGATGCCGCCCAAGTGCCCCTGGATCGTACGAACTTGGCGGCGCGGGCGGCGGAGCTCCTTGCCGAGCGGCATGGACGTACGGCCGATGTGCACATCCACATCGCCAAGGACATTCCCGTCGCGGGCGGCATGGCCGGCGGCAGCGCGGACGGCGCCGGTGCGCTCGTGGCGTGCGACGCGTTGTGGGGGACCGGGGCCTCGCGCGATGAACTCCTCGACATCTGCGCCGAGTTGGGCAGCGATGTGCCGTTCAGTCTGGTGGGCGGGGCGGCGCTCGGCACGGGACGCGGCGAGAAGTTGGAGCCGCTGAAGGTCGGCGGGGAGTTCCACTGGGTGTTCGCCGTCGCCGACGGAGGGCTTTCCACGCCTGCGGTGTACCGCGAGTTCGACCGCCTCACCCCGGCCGCCCCCGCCCCCGAGGCGTCCCCCGCGCTGCTCGACGCCCTGCGTGAGGGTGACGCCCAGGCCCTCGCGGCGGCCGTCACGAACGACCTTCAGCCCGCCGCTCTTTCGCTGTTCCCCTCGCTCGCCGACACCCTCGCCGCGGGTACCGAGGCGGGTGCCCTGGCCGCGCTGGTCTCGGGGTCCGGGCCGACGACGGCGTTCCTGGCGGCGGACGCCGCGTCCGCGAGGCGGGTTGCCGAGGCGCTGTCGGCCTCCGGGACCTGCCGTGCGGCGCGGGTGGCGGACTCGCCCGCTCAGGGCGCGACCGTGCTCTAGGGGTGCGTTCCGGTACTACTCAGACGCGGATCTGAGTACGTGCGCGCTGACGCGGGGCGTGCGGCGCGCGCGACCGTGTCCGCATGGGATCAAGCGTTCGCGAACTGGCCGAGAAGACGCCCGCCGGGCGTGACCGGTACATCGACCTGCTGCGGGTCGCCTCGCTCGGCACGGTCGTCATCGGGCACTGGCTGATGGCGGCGGTGACGGTCGGGGACGACGGCCGGACCGAGGTCGGCAACCTCCTCGCCGTCGTACCCGCCCTCCAACCGCTCACCTGGCTGCTGCAGATCATGCCGGTGTTCTTCTTCGTCGGCGGCTTCTCGCACGCACTGTCCTACCGCTCGCTGAGCCGCAAGGCCCCCGAGGGCGGCGGCTCTGTCTACTCGGCGTTCCTGCGGGCGCGGCTCCAGCGGCTGCTGCGGCCGACCATGGTGTTCATAGGAGTGTGGGGCGTCGCCGCCCTGCTGCTCCAACTCGTCGGCGAGGGCGGCGCGTTGCTGGACGTGACGCTGCGGCTTGTCGCCCAGCCGCTGTGGTTCATCGGCATCTACCTGGCGATGGTCGCGTTCACGCCGCCGCTCCTGAAGCTCCATGAGTGGTACGGGTGGGGCGCGTTCGGCGGTCTGGTGCTGGCCGCGGGCGCGGTGGACGCGGCGCGCTTCGCCTTCGGCGTGCCGTACGTGGAGTTCCTCAACTTCGCCTTCGTGTGGCTCGCGGTGCATCAGCTCGGCTTCCTGCGGGCGGACGGCAGGCTGCGGGCGCGGGTGCCCGCGGCCATGGCGGTGGCGGGACTCGCGGGGGCCGCGGCGCTGGTGGCCTTCGGCCCGTATCCCCTCTCGATGGTGGGCATGCCCGGAGAGCGCGTCTCGAACATGGCACCGCCGACCTTCGCGCTGCTCTGCCACGGGATATGGCTGGTGGGGGCGGTGGAACTGCTGCGGGGGCCCGCGCTGCGGTGGCTCGCGCGGCCTCGGGTGTGGCGGGGCGTGGTGGCCGCCAACGGGGTCTCGATGACGGCGTTCCTGTGGCACCTGACGGCGATGCTCGGGGTGTACGGGGTGCTGATCGCCGCGGACGTGCCGTTGCCGGAACCCGCGTCGGGGGCGTGGTGGGTGCAGGTTCCCCTGCGGATGGCGGCGGCGACGGTGGTCACCGGTGTGCTGGTCGCGGCATTCCGCCGCTTCGAGAAGCCGGGCGTGGCAAGGGAGTTGACGAGAGCGCCAAGCACAGTCGCGGGCCCGGCAGCCGCCGTGGGCGTCACGCTCTGCCTCTTCGGCGTACTCGGCCTCTCGATGGTTGGCTTCGGGGGCCTGCTCGAAGGGCGTACGGCGATGCTGATCGCGGTACGGGTGACGGCGCCGGTGGCGGTGGGGATGGCGCTGATCGGGTGGCTGCTTGTGGAGCGGGCGCCTACAGCTCGTCGATGGCGGTGAGGTCGATGTCGATGCTGTAGGGAACGGTGATCTTGACGCGGTCGTGATGGATACCGGTCAGGGCGTACGTTCCGGTGACATGGCCGAGCTCATAGACCTGGACCACTGGGTGGTTCTCCTCGCCCGTCATCTCGACGAGCCAGAAGTGGGGGATTCCCGCCGCGGCGTACTTTCCGGGCTTGCTCTTGCGGTCGCGGGCCTCGGATTCGGGGGAGATGACCTCCACGGCGAGCAAGACGTCAGCGGCCTCGTAGCGCGTCTGGAATCGGCTGGTGACAGCCTCGGAGCGAACGACACAGACGTCGGGTTCTGGGCCGTTTCGCTTGTCGAGTACTACGGTCATTTCGCGTCTGACCTTCAGCTCTCGCGGCGAGGTACGGCGCAGCCCGTTGACCAAGAGGTCGATGGCGATGGTGTGGAAATCCCGCTGCGGACTCCCGAAGACCAGGCTCCCGTCGATCAGCTCTGTGTGCGGCGGGAGATCAGGCAGCGTGAACAGGTCGTCCACGGTGTAGCCGTCCGGCGGTGGCACAGGCCAGCGGCACCCATCGTGCAGGGACTCGGCGGTCATGGTTCCTCCCATGGACGGGATTCTTCGGCCTGTCCCATAACCGTAGCCGCCGTTTCCGCAGAACGTCATCACAAAGGGTGATCAGCCGGGTACCCCGGAGCAGGCGAAGGCCGCCCCAGCCAGGCGACTACCCTGGAGAGTCGATCGATCCCCTTCCCTGGAGCGTTAATGGCCGTCAACCTGGTCAATGTCGAGGCAGTCAGCAAGGTGTACGGCACACGTGCCCTGCTCGACGGTGTCTCCCTCGGCGTGTCCGAGGGGGACCGGATCGGCGTCGTGGGGCGCAACGGAGACGGCAAGACGACCCTCATCCGGATGCTCGCCAAGCTGGAGGAAGCCGACACCGGACGGGTCACGCACAACGGCGGGCTGCAGCTCGGTGTGCTGACCCAGCACGACTCCCTCGACCCCGAGGCCACCGTCAGGCACGAGGTCATCGGTGACCTCGCCGACCACGAGTGGGCCGGCAGCGCCAAGATCCGTGACGTCCTGACCGGCCTCTTCGGCGGACTCGACATGCCGGGGTTCCCGCAGGGACTCGACACCGTCATCGCGCCGCTCTCCGGCGGCGAGCGGCGCCGTATCGCGCTGGCGAAGCTGCTCATCGGCGAGCCCGACCTGATCGTGCTCGACGAGCCGACCAACCACCTGGACGTCGAGGGCATCGCCTGGCTCGCCGAACACCTGCGGACCCGCCGCTCGGCGCTCGTCTGCGTCACGCACGACCGCTGGTTCCTGGACCAGGTGTGCACGCGCATGTGGGACGTACAGAGTGGGTCCGTTTTCGAGTACGAGGGTGGGTACTCCGATTACGTCTTCGCCCGCGCCGAGCGCGAGCGCATCGCGTCCACCGAGGAGACCAAGCGCAAGAACCTGATGCGCAAGGAGCTCGCCTGGCTGCGGCGCGGCGCCCCCGCCCGCACCAGCAAGCCGCGCTACCGCATCGAGGCCGCCAACGAACTCATCGCCGACGTGCCGCCGCCCCGCGACAGCAGCGAGCTGATGAAGTTCGCGACGACCCGGCTCGGCAAGACCGTCTTCGACCTTGAGGACGTATCCGTACAGGCCGGCCCCAAGCTGCTCCTGAAGCATCTGACGTGGCAGCTCGGCCCGGGCGACCGCATCGGTCTGGTCGGCGTCAACGGCGCGGGCAAGACCTCGCTCCTGCGGGCGATGGCCGAGGCGCAGCGCTCCGACGGCGACGTACAGCCCGAGGCGGGGCGCGTCGTGGTCGGCAAGACCGTGAAGCTGGCCTATCTGTCGCAGGAAGTGGCCGAACTCTCCCCGACGCTGCGGGTGTTGCAGGCCGTGCAGCAGGTGCGCGAGCGCGTCGACCTCGGCAAGGGCCGGGAGATGACCGCAGGGCAGCTCTGCGAGACGTTCGGGTTCAACAAGGAGAAGCAGTGGACGCCCGTAGGCGATCTGTCCGGTGGCGAGCGGCGGCGCCTCCAGCTGCTGCGGCTCCTGATGGACGAGCCGAACGTCCTCTTCCTCGATGAGCCGACGAACGACCTGGACATCGAGACGCTGACGCAGCTTGAGGATGTTCTCGACAGCTGGCCCGGGTCGATGGTCGTGATCTCCCACGACCGGTTCTTCCTTGAGCGCACCACCGACAAGGTGTTCGCGCTGCTCGGCGACGCCACGATGCGGATGCTGCCGCGCGGCATCGACGAGTATCTGGAGCGGCGCAAGCGGATGGCGGCGGCCGGTGTCCCCGCGGCCCCCCTCGCCGACGCGTCCGCCACGGCCTCCGCCGCACCCGCAGCCGCGCAGAAGGCGGTCTCGTCCGCCGACGCGCGCGCCGCGAAGAAGGAACTCCAGAAGATCGAGCGGCAGCTGGACAAGATGTCCACGAAGGAAACCTGGCTGCACGCCCAAATCGCCGATAACGCCACCGACTTCGGAAAGGTGGCGAAACTGGACGCCGAGTTGCGTGAACTCGTGAGTGAGCGCGACGAGTTGGAGATGCGCTGGCTGGAGCTCGCGGAGAGCGCGTAGAGGTCTAGTAACGGACGCATCACGGGCCGGTCCTCCCTTGGGAACAGGGGACGGACCGGTCAGGTGTGCTAGGGGGTCAGGGTGATAGAAAGGTCGGCCTGAGCACCACTTGGCGTGCCGAAAAATCAGTGAAGGGGGAAGCGCTGATGACTCAGCCGCCCAACCAGCCGCCGCCCGGCGGTTTCGGAGCTCCGCAGGATCCGCAGCAGGGAGCCGCTCCGCAGCCACCGGGCCAGCCACCGCAGCCACCGGCCCAGCCGCCGCAGGCGCCCGGCCAGCCGCCGCAGGTCCCGCCGACCGGCGCCCCGCAGGCCCCGCCGACCGCGCCCCAGCCCGGCTACGGCTACCCGCAGACTCCGCCCGCGCCCCAGCCTGGCTACGGATACCCGCAGCAGCCCGGACCGTACAACCAGCCCGGACCTTACGGCCAGCCCACGCAGCCGGGTCAGGCAGGCCCCTACGGCCAGCCCACGCAGCCCGGTCAGCCGGGTCCTTACGGCCAGCCCACGCAGCCGGGCCCTTACGGCCAGCAGCCCCAGTACGGGTACCCGCAGCAGCAGTTCCCGCCCCCCGGTGTGCCGGGCACCCATCCGCCCGGCGTCGGCGGTGGCGGCGGCAAGAACCCCTTCAAGGGCAAGCCCGGTCTGATCGTCGCCGCCGTGGCGGCCGCGGCGCTCGTCATCGGCGGTGTCGCCTGGGCGGTCGTCGGCGGCGATGACGACGGCAAGAAGAAGCCGGTCGCGGAGAAGAGCGACGACCCCAAGGCCAGCGGCTCCGCCCCGGTCAACCCGGGTGACGGCGACGGCGACAGCGAGGGCGAGAAGGAAGACCTCAACGCGGGCCGGCAGCCCGGCGAGTCGAAGGTGCTCTGGTACAAGGAGGCGCCCAAGGTGCCCGGTTCCGGCGCCGACGCCAAGGGCATGTGGGTCAAGGACGGCATCGCGGCCAAGGCGGCGTACAAGGAGATCACGGCCTACAAGGTCGCAACGGGCGACCGCGCCTGGCCGACGATCACGTTCCCGCAGAAGATCTGTGGCACGACCCCGCAGATGACGGACGACAGCAAGATCGTCGTCGCGTACAAGGACGGGCTCAAGGACGACGCCAAGTGCAACCAGATCCAGATCGTCGACCTGAAGACGGGCAAAAAGGGCTGGGTCAAGCCGGTGAAGGAGGAGGGACTGTTCGACATGTCCCTCAGCACCGACCTCTCCATCACCGGTGACACGGTGATGGTCGGCCGCTCCCAGTCCGGTACGGCGCTGCGGATCAGCGACGGCAAGCAGCTCTTCGTCGCCGACAAGAAGGAAGAGGGCACCTGCTTCCCCAGCGGCTTCGCGGGCGGCAAGAAGATGCTCGTCGCCTTCTCGTGCGGCGCGAGTTCGCCCACCGAGCACGACGAGCTGCAGCAGGTCGACCCCAAGACGGGCAAGGCCGCGTGGACGAAGAAGTTCCCCAAGGGCTGGAAGATCGGCCGGATCTACTCCGAGAGCCCGACGATCGTGTACCTCAACAACGAGGACAAGAAGCAGTGGAACATCACCACGCTGAAGCCCAACAGCAGCGAGACCCGCTCTGAGGTCGGCGTGGACGAGAAGTTCGCGCCGGAGTGCGACGGCTCGGCGTTCCTCGGCGGCAGCCTGCAAGGCTGCCTGGGCGCGACGACCGACGACAAGAACCTCTACCTGCCGACCGACGCGACCTCAGGCGCCAACGAGATCGTGGCGATCAGCCTTGCCGACGGCAAGGAGGCCTGGCGCACGAAGTCGCCGCTTGATGAGTCCATGCTGCCGATGAAGG
Source organism: Streptomyces sp. NPDC048436 (assembly GCF_043200355.1). Taxonomy (NCBI): domain Bacteria; kingdom Bacillati; phylum Actinomycetota; class Actinomycetes; order Kitasatosporales; family Streptomycetaceae; genus Streptomyces; species Streptomyces sp. NPDC048436. The sequence goes on along the minus strand of NZ_JBICXP010000007.1, from coordinate 176,396 downwards.
TCGAGGGCGGCGAGCTGATCGCCTACGTCAACCCGTCGTACGACTCCGGCGGCCAGGTCGTCTCGATCCCGCTGTCGGGCGGACACAAGCCGAAGAAGCTCCTGCAGAACCCGGCAGGGACCTCGGAGATCGAGAGCGGCTTCTTCTCCAAGGCGGTCGACTATGTGGACGGTCGCTTCTACCTCTCCACCACGCGGCTCTCGGGCAGCGCGAAGGGCCAGGAGAAGCTGATGCTGGCCTACGGCAAGTGATGCCGGCTCACGGCGCATGATGCCGGCTAACGGCGCATGATGCCGGATTACGGCAAGCGCCCTTCTCCGCCGCCCCGTTCACCTCTCGTCCCCAAGGAATCGACGTCATGACGCAGCCGCCCCAGCCGCCCAACGAGCCCCCGCAGGGCGGGTTCGGCGCCCCCCAGGACCCCCCGCCGAATGGTTTCGGCGCTCCCCAGGACCCCCCGCCGGGAGGCTTCGGCAAGGCTCCCGAGCCGAACCCCTCCTACGGCTACCCGCAGGCCCCCGGCACTCCGCCGCCCGCGCCCGGCACTCCGCCGCCCGCCCAGCCGCCGACGCCCCCCGCGGGCCAGCCCAACTACGGCTACCCGCAGGCGCCGCAGGCCCCCGGCACCCCGCCCCCCGGCCAGCCGCAGGGCTACGGCTACCCGGGGCAGCCGACGCAGCCGTACAACCAGCCGACGCAGCCGTACGGCCAGCAGGCTCCGTACGGGGCCTACCAGCAGCCCGGCACGATGCCGATGGCGCCGCAGTCCGGTGCCCCCGGCGGCTCGGGCGGCTCGAAGATCAGCGGCCAGATGAAGATCATCATCGGCGCGGTCGTCGCGATCGCCCTGATCGTCGGCGGCGGTGTCTTCTACGCCTCGACGCAGAAGGACGACGACCCCAATGTGAGCTCCGCGGGCGCTTCGGGCGGCAACGAAGGCAAGGGCGGCGAGGACAAGAAGGGCGGCGACGAGCAGGGCCCGAGCGGCCCCGGCCAGGAGAAGGTACCGGCCAACACCGCCGCCACGGTCTCCATGCAGCTCCCGCAGCCCGAGGTGCCCGAGAAGGAAGTCTGGAGCACCAAGGGATCCTGGCTTACCGACGATGTATATGCCAAGGCGGGGGTAAACAAAATTGTCGGCTATGACCCTGCTACTGGCGACGAGCTGTGGACGCTGCCGCTCGCGGGCCAGACTTGTGCCGGCTCCCGCGAGGTCACCAGGGACGGCATCGTCGCGGTTGCGTATGAAGAGGGTAAGAGGACGAAGAAGGATAAATATCAGACCTGTTCCCAGATCTCCGCGATTGACCTGAAAGACGGAAGGAAGCTCTGGACGGAGACTATCGACGAGGGCAGCTCGGCCGCCCGTGTCGAAGAGGTCACCATCAGCGGTAGCACCGTCGCGGCCGGCTCTAGCGCGGGCGGCGCGGCCTTCGAGATCATGTCGGGCGATCACCTCTGGGAGCCCACCGCGGGCGACGAGTGCCAGGACGAGGGCTACGCGGGCGGCGAGCAGCTCGTCGCCGTGCGCAAGTGCGGTGACTACGACGAACCAAAGCTCAAGATCGAGTTGCTCGACCCAAAGTCGGGCAAAGCTCAATGGACCTTCCCCCTCGCAGGCGGTATCAAGTACGCCAACGTGATCTCCACCAAGCCCGTCGTCTTTGGCCAGCAGACAGGGGCGGACGCAACGAACGTGACGGATGTCTTTTCGCTCGATGGCAAGGGTGAGTTGCGCGCCAAGGTTTCCCTTGGGAAAGACAAGTACGACCACGATTGTGAGTTCGATGTGGTCGACGCCTGCAGTTCCATTGCTGTCGGTAATGACAAGCTGTACATCCCGACCCGCCAGCACGACGGCGGCGGCTATAGCCAGACTAACGAGATCATTGCCTTCTCCTTGGCCACCGGAAAGACGACCGGTGACCGCGCCGACGCAGGCGAGGACGGCGAGATGTTCCCCATCCGCATGGACGGCGGCAACATCTTGGCGTACAAGGACGGCGGCTACAACAAGGGCGCCCAGGTCGTCTCCATCAACGGCAAGACGATGAAGGAGACCAAGCTCCTGGAGACTCCCGCGGCCGAGTCCGTTGGCAGCGCGATCAGTAGCATGGTCCCGAAATCGAATGAACTGCTGTACTCCGACGGCAAGTTGTTTCTCGGTAAGAAGTTGGTGAGTAAGCCGTACTCGGAGGACGAAAAAGAGTACCTAGCTATGGGCTTCGCAGCTTCCTAGGGTCGTGACTTTTAGTACTCTGCCCACCCCTGTAAGGGTGGGCAGACTACTAGTGGGGGGCGTGCAGGCGATTAGGCGATCACTACGTGGCCGCCGTAGACCCAACCGTAAGGGTAATTGGTAGTACGCTTGACGTGGTACCACTTGTTTCCATGGCTGTTCTTGCACCACTTGTCATACGCCGCGTAGACATGCATGCGCACGTGACCGACAATAGTTCCGCCCTCAGAGTATGTGCTTCTCACCGGTGCGGATCGCTTGGTGTAAACTCTTCCGTTCCCTGTTTCGCAAACGATTGCGCCCCTTGCGGAAGCGGAAGTTCCCTCTACTGCAGAAGCCGGCCCTGTGCCAAGCGTGACTAGCCCAGCTCCTAGGGCTAGTGCTGCCAGTGCTCCTACTGCACGGTTTCGCATCCGTCTCCTCGTTTCCTCGGTGCTCATGGGTAGATGGATACCGAACACAGTACTGAGAGTGTCAACTCGCTCTACACGGCCCACGCATGGCGGTGACGTGGACTCAACCCGGAGCGGTTATGACAGCTGGGCACCCGGAACGGAGTTCTTCACGTCGCGCCCTCCTTGAGTGGCGCATCGGAGATCGCATCGCACGGCTACGCAAGCAGCGAGGTCTGGTGTAGCAGGGGGCCTTGCGATGTGTACGAACGTTTCGAAGACCCTGTGTTTCAAGGCGGAGTGAGGGCAGCTGCCGGCGTTGCTGGCACTTTCGCTGCGTGCGTTTGTGCGTTCAATGCGTCGACGTCCAACTTGCTTGGCCAGCCGTACACCGACGAGCTACGCCGCGATGACTTAAGGGCGTGCAGATCTTTAACTCGTGGCTTTGCGCTCGGTGGTTCGTTGGTCTGGCATGAGCGCGCCGGAGGGAAAACGGGCCGGGCTGGCAGCCAAGTTCAGGGCGATTCTGCCGCACCTCGACGAGCGGCAGCGTCGCCTGTAAATAGGGGCGGAAGCCGAGTCTCTCGGTCACGGTGGGATTAGGGCGGTCGTCCGTGCAGCCCGTGTCCGTGAAGGCGCGGTGCCTATGGCAAGCGGGAACTCGACTCCGTAGTCCCCCGTTGGGACGCATCCGGCGGTCCGGCGGCGGCCGCAAACGCGTCGTCTACCTAAACCCTGCCATTCGGGAGGCACTCCTCACGCTCGTAGGGCCCGACGTCCGCGGAGGTCCCACGTCACCGCTGCGCTGGATCACCAAATCCATCCGCAAGCTCGCCGAGCAGCTAACCCACCAAGGCCACAAGATCTCTGCGGACACGGTGGGCGACCTCCTGCGCGAGGAGGGATTCAGCCTGCAGAGCAATGCCAAGACCCTGGAAGGCAAGCAACACCCCGACAGAGACGCACAGTTCCACTACCTCAACGGGCAAGCCCGCAACCATCAGGACAGCGGGGCTCCGGTGATCAGTGTGGACACGGAGAAGAAGGAACTGGTCGGTCCCTTCAAGAACAACGGCCGGGAATGGGAGCCGAGAGGCAATCCGGTGCGGGCCGACACCCACGACTTCCCCGACCGAGAGCTGGGCAGAGCGGTGCCCTACGGCATCTACGATGTCGTCGCAAACACCGGCTGGGCCAACGTAGGCACCGATCACGACACCGCCGCGTTCGCCGTCGAATCCATCCGCCGCTGGTGGAACGGCGCCAGGCGGGCCGCCTATCCAACCGCGTCCGACTGCTGATCACCGCCGATGCGGGCGGCTCCAACGGCTACCGCACCCGCACCTGGAAGACCGAACTCGCACGGTTCGCCGCCGAGGCCGGCTTGGCGATCACCGTCTGCCACCTGCCTCCCGGAACATCGAAGTGGAACCGGATCGAGCACCGGTTGTTCTCCCACACCACCATGAACTGGCATGGAAGGCCCCTGACCATCCACGAAGTCATCATCGAGAGCATCGCCTCGACCACCACCAAGGCCGGCCTGACCGTGCACGCCGAACTCGACACCAACCCATACCCCACCGGCATTAAGGTCAGCGACGACGAGATCGACGCCCTGCCGAACACCAGGCACCGCTTCCACGGCGACTGGAACTACGGCCTCCACCCCCAGCATCCACCGGACGTGACAGCAACCACAGCACGTCAGACGAGACGCCAGCGAACACTCCGCATCGCCTCACGCTACATTCACTGCAGGATCGGGATGACCCGCCAACACTTCAGCGAGCTCATCGAAGCGCTGACTCCCGCACTGCAGGTTCAACGCGTGCGGATGCTCCGCACACGCCGCGGTCACGAGCGCCTTGTTGCCCCAGGGACAGGCGCCAAAGCCAAGCTCACCCCAGCTGACCGGAGCCTGGCCACCGTGCTCCACCCGCGCAAACTCGCCACCATAGGCCTCCTCGGCCAACTCTTCGGCGTCACCGCCATGACTATCTGCCGCGCGAAACAGGAGGTCCGCCCACTCCTGGAAGCATGCGGCCACCACATCAACGCCTCAACCGCCCGCCTCCGTACGCCAGCCGATGTCGCGACGTTCCTCACTTCCGACCCCACCCAAACCAAGGTCAAAACAGACGAGTTAAAGATCTGCACGCCCTAAATGCCTTGACCCAACCAGTCCGTGAAGGCATGGAGAGCTGAGGTACCCCTCTTGACTGGGAGACAGCCACTGGTCCGATCGCCCTCATCGGGGCAGATGCGCAGCGTGCGATGGTGCAGCGATGTGAGGCTGAGTACGAGGACATGATCAGCGACCTGCCTGGACTCGACGATGGGCGCGTCCACGCAGCTCACACCAGCTCGGGTGAGGAGCACCTCCAGGCGTACGCGTGCCTAGCGGGCGCATTCCGCTGTGTGTTCACGGGGCATGGGAGTTCGGGTTCCTCGACCTGGCCACCTGACGGCACCGCGCACCGATGAGTCAGGCCTGGACGCCACGTACGCCTTCCAGCATGCGCAGGCCACACTGGCTTCAGGGCGCTACGACATTGGCATGCGTGCCGTTGTTCTAGCTCTGCGAAACCCGGACTGGCAGGATACCGGTCACCGTCCGCTATCGAGGCGATGCGCGGCATGGTGCACCTGCGGGCTCGGTCCGCACACTATGTGCCTGGTGCCCTGGACGGGGCCAGGAGGTAGACCGTACTACCTCAGCACGGACAGTGATGGTGGATACCTGTCCAACGTCGCCGACCAGGTTGGGGATGTCCAGCTCTGTGCGGCCTCCGAACTTCTGCCCCACGCGGAGGGCCTGCTGGCAGGTACCTTCCGCACAGTCGCTGGACTGCGCTTCCTGCCCGCTCGTTTGCCCGGATCCCCCTGCGATATGTGACATGTTGCCGAAAGCATTGGGGCCCGTCTCCCCGCGTCGGATAACGCGGGCGGCTGAGCACGCTGATGGGGGAGGACAGAGCGGGGCCGTCCTGTCTCCGCGCATGCGCCATTCCGCACGCACGCACTCCCTTTCACGCGAATATGGCCGTGATTTCGGCATTCCGGGCCGCTTATCACCGGTAGGGGGCGCGCAACGTCGAACAAGCGTGTAGCTTCCGGGGGATGAGTGGGTGTGGGGCCGGGGGGCCCTCGATCCGTGGGGGATCAGTGGGGAAATGTGGGGGGATGCTCTATGGGTGTGCGGCTCATGGTGGTCGACGACCACCGACTGCTCGCCGAGGCACTCGCCTCGGCCTTGAAACTGCGCGGGCACCGGGTGCTCGCCGCGGCCGCGCCCGCGGCCGGGGCGGCGGAGCTGGTCATCAGCCGCGCCCCTGAGGTCTGCCTGCTCGGCACGGCGACGCCGGCGGAGGCCGGGATGTTCGATCCGGTCGTCAGGATCAAGCGGGAGCGCCCGCAGATCGCCGTGGTCGTGCTCGGCCCGGTGCCCAACCCGCGCGGCATCGCCGCGGCCTTCGCCGCGGGGGCCTCCGGCTACGTACGGCATGACGAGCGCATCGAGGGTGTGGAGCGCGCCATCATGAAGGCGAGAGCGGGCGAGGCGGCCATCGCCCCGCAGTTGCTCCAGGGCGCCTTCAGCGAACTGCTCAATCCGGCCGCGCAGCCCGACGACGAGGGCCAGCGGCTCCTGCAGATGCTCACGCCGCGCGAGGTCGAGGTGCTGGTGCGGGTGGCGGACGGCGAGGACACCCGGCTTATCGCCGCCGGGATGGGGATCGCGCCGAGTACGGCGCGTACGCATGTGCAGCGCGTCCTGATGAAACTGGGCGTCACCTCCCGCCTGGAGGCGGCGGCGCTGGCGGCGCGCACGGGGTTACTCGACCGCGCGGGCCCGCTCCCCGGCCCGACGTCCGCTCCGGAGGGGGACGAATAGCCCCGGCTTACGGGAGCGCCACGGTGTCGGCCGGGTGGCCCTTGAGGGTGCGTATCAGGCAGGCCAACTGGGTTGCTGGGAGCGCCAGTTCGATGGCAGGGGTGTCGCTTTCGCGGAGGCGGATGTGGTTGCCCGCGGAGGCGACTTCCACACAGGTGTTGCCCTCGCCGCCCCCGGAGAACGACGACTTCTGCCAGTGCAAGGGCCGGATCATGCTCCGTTCACAGCTCCTTCGAGAGGCGGTGAATGAAGTCCCGTGACGCGGTGGGGTCCAGGGACGCACTCTCCACCTTACGGAACAGTGTTCGAAAGTGGGTTGGGCGTACTACCTGGCGTATCTGTACGCGAAGTACGGGATCGAGCCGGTGCTGATCGTCCTGACCCAGAGCCGGTCCACGGCCCGCTGGGCTGCGCAGCCGATCCGGCTCGGCCTGAAGCAATGGCCGTCGCTCATGGTCCGGCCCCTCGTCCTCGGGCCGGACAACGTCCCGAGGATCATCGACGAGAACCAGGCCATGGAGGACCATCGAGAGCGACAGCGCGGGGATGCTCGCGCAGTTCGTGGACACGGGCCTGGTCAATCCCCAGGCGAAGGAGATCTGGAGGGACCTGATGACGCAGGTGAGCTACTTCTTCCGCCACCCCGTTGCCGAGAAAGTGCGGGAGGAGGGGCGTGAGGAGGGGCGGGAAGAAGGCCGAGAGGAAGGCCGCGCGCAAGCTCAGGCCTTGATGACTCTCCGCATCCTCGAATGGCGTGGCCTGACCGTCCCCGACTCCGTGCGTGACCGCGTCCTCGCCCGCACCGATGCCGACCAGCTCACCGCCTGGGCCGAGCGCGCCGTCCACGCGACCACGGCCACGGATCTGTTCCGTGACGACAGCAGCAGGGAAGCCCCGTAACCCGGAAGGGCCGGAGGCCATCGCCCGTAGGTGATGGACTCCGGCCCCTCTTCGGCTGGTTGCCGGTGGCTACTCGGACTCCTCCGGCGTAGGCGTAGGCGGAGCCGTAGGTCGCAGCCACAGCCAGCCGAGGAAGAAGAGACCCAGGGCGAGCATGGCGAGGCCCGTCCACAGGTTGATGTTGATGTCCTCGGCCTTCTTCATGTCGGCGTCGGACGGTGAGATTCCGGCGATCGTCACGATGACGCCGTAGACGACGAACAGGCCACCGATGATGCGCCGGATGTCGAAGAGGCGGGCCGCCGTGGCGGACTTGCGCTCCAGTTCGGAGACTTCGTTCTGCAGTTCAGACATGATTTTCCAGACCTCCGATCCGGGTCAGAGCGAGTACGGCAGGTAGCAGAGCGCGGCGAGCACGATCGCGCCCCAGCCGAGCAGCGCGGGCTTGCGGTACCAGGCGTCGTCGCCCTCGGCGGGCGGTTCCTCGATGCCCGGCGCGGTCGTCCCGTACACCAGGCCGGCCAGTTCGGCCTCCGGCTTGGGCGCGGTGAAGAGCGTGACCACGACCATCACCACGGCGCCCGCGACGAAGCCGACGATCGCCGAGACGAAGTTGGCGCCCTGGTCGGTCGGGATGTCGATGACGCCCTGCTTGTAGATCCAGAAGTAGTTGACCATCGCGGCGGTCGTGCCCGCGAGCAGGCCCCACACGCCGGACTTCATCGAGGCGCGCTTCCAGAACATGCCGATGATGAAGACCACGAACATCGGGACGTTGAAGAAGGAGAAGAGGGTCTGGAGGTAACCCATGATGTTCGAGAACGACGAGGCAATGAAGGCCGTCCCGATGGAGGCCAGGACGCCTATCGCGGTGATGAGGCGGCCGAACCTCAGGTAGTAGCCATCGGGCTTGTCCGTCTTCACGTACTTGGCCCAGATGTCGTACGTGAACACGGTGTTGAAGGACGACACGTTCGCCGCCATGCCCGCCATGAAGGCCGCGAGCAGACCGGTCACCGCGATGCCGAGCACACCGTTGGGCAGCAACTCCTGCATCAGATACGGGATCGCGTCGTTGTACGTCAGATCCGACCCCGCGGTGCCGATCTTCGGGACGAGTACGGCGGCGACCAGACCCGGGATCATCACCAGGAAGACGATGAAGATCTTCGGGAAGGCGGCGATCAGCGGCGTGCGCTGGGCGGCGCTCAGGTTCTTCGCGGACAGGGCGCGCTGCACCTCGGCGAAGTTGGTCGTCCAGTAGCCGAAGGAGAGGACGAAGCCGAGGCCGAGGATGATCGTCAGCCAGTTCGCGCCCAGCGGGTTGGCGTCACCGATGCCGGTGCCGCCCCATGCCGTCATGAAGTTCTCGCCGTGCGACTTCTCGATCGAGCCGGACAGACCGTCCCAGCCGCCGACCTTCTTCAGGCCGATGACGCAGATCGGGATCAGCGCGGCCAGGATCACGAAGAACTGGAGCACCTCGTTGTAGATCGCCGAGGAGAGCCCGCCGATCGTGATGTACGCCAGGACGAAGAACCCGGCGACGACGATCGCCACCCACTGCGGCCAGCCCAGCAGTGCCTTGACGACGATCGACAGGGCGTAGAGGTTCACGCCCGCGATGAGGATGGCGGCGAAGGCGAAGAGCGCCGAGCTGAGCAGGTGCGCCGACTTGTCGAAGCGCTGGAGCAGGAACTCGGGGACCGAGCGGACCTTGCTGCGGTAGTAGAACGGCATCATCACGAGGCCGAGGAAGACCATCGCGGGGATGGCCCCGATCCAGTACCAGTGGACGACCGCGACGCCGTACTGGGCGCCGGTCGCGGCCATGCCCAGGATCTCGGTGGCGCCGAGGTTGGCGGCCACGAACGCGAGGCCGGTGACCCAGGCGGGCAGTGAGCGGCCCGAGAGGAAGAAGTCGAGGCTGGTCTTCACGGAGCGCCGTGCGGCGAAGCCGATGCCGAGGACCACGGCGAAGTAGATCGCGAGGATCGCGTAGTCCAGGCCGTTGGTGGGCAGCCGAAGTCCCTCGGCCAGGGTCTGTGTGGGGGACTGCATGGGGAACTCGCTTCGTTGCGCGAACTGAATCAGACCGGAACCTACGCCTCCCCATTCAAGAACTGAAGACTTCTGTTGGTGTTCTTTGTTGGATTGTGATCGGACGCATAGCTGTCGGTCGGGTCACGGCTCGGGTCGCTGGTCGCGCGCAGGTCGTACTCAGGCATTGACGATGCTGTTGGCTTGTGATTTGTTATGTTCGGTTATGTTGGGTGGGTGTTGGTGAGGAGCCCCGGACGTGAAGAAGACCTCGACCCGTCTCGCAGACGGTCGTGAGCTCATCTACTACGACTCGCGCGACGACGCGGTGCGCGACGCCATCGACCGGAGGCCCCTTGACCCCATCTCCACCACATCGGAGATCCGCCGGGACCCCCTCCTGGGCGACGCGGTGGCCATCGCCTCGCACCGGCAGGGCCGCACCTACCACCCGCCGGCCGACGAGTGCCCGCTCTGCCCCTCCGATGGCGAGAGGCTGAGCGAGGTCCCCGACTCCTCGTACGACGTGGCGGTCTTCGAGAACCGCTTCCCGTCCCTGGCCGGGGATGCGGGACGCTGCGAGGTCGTCTGCTTCACCTCCGACCACGACTCGTCCTTCGCCGACCTCACGCCCCAGCAGGCGGGCCTGGTCCTCGACGCCTGGACGGACCGCACCGCCGAGCTGTCCCACCTGCCCTCCGTGGAGCAGGTGTTCTGCTTCGAGAACCGCGGCGCCGAGATCGGCGTGACCCTGGGTCACCCGCACGGGCAGATCTACGCCTACCCCTTCGTCACCCCGCGTACGTCCCTGATGCTGGCCTCGCTCGCCGCCCACAAGGAGGCGACGGGCCACAACCTCTTCGACGACATCGTGGCCGACGAGCTCGCGGGCGAGCGGGTGGTCCTGGACGCCGAGCACTGGGTGGCGTTCGTCCCCTACGCCGCGCACTGGCCCTACGAGGTGCACCTCTACCCCAAGCGCCGCGTCCCCGACCTGCTCGGACTCGACGAAGCCGCACGCACAGAGTTCCCCCAGGTCTATCTGGAACTCTTGAAGCGCTTCGACCGGATCTTCGGCGAGGGGGAGACACAAGGGGAGGCGCTCACTCCGTACATCTCGGCGTGGCACCAGGCACCTTTCGGCACGCTGGATGGACATGACGGCGTCAATCGGGACGACTTCGCACTCCACCTCGAGCTTTTCACCATTCGCCGCACTTCGGGCAAGCTGAAGTTTCTCGCGGGTTCCGAATCCGGCATGAGCGTGTTCATCAACGACGTGCCGCCGGAAGCCGCGGCCCAGCGACTGCGAGAGGTAGCGAGTTCATGAGCGGTAAGTACCTGGTCACCGGTGGCGCGGGCTATGTGGGAAGCGTGGTGGCCCAGCATCTGATCGAGGCCGGGCACGAGGTGACCGTCCTCGACAACCTCTCCACCGGCTTCCGCGAGGGCGTCCCGGCCGGCGCGAAGTTCATCGAGGGCGACATCCGCGATGCCGCCAAGTGGCTGGACTCCTCCTACGACGCCGTGTTGCACTTCGCCGCCTTCTCGCAGGTCGGCGAGTCCGTCGTCAAGCCCGAGAAGTACTGGGACAACAACGTCGGCGGCACGATGGCGCTGCTCGCCGCCATGCGCGACGCGGAGGTCCGCAGGCTCGTCTTCTCCTCCACCGCCGCGACCTACGGCGAACCCGTCAGCTCCCCCATCACGGAGAGCGACCCGACCGCCCCGACATCCCCGTACGGCGCCTCCAAGCTCGCCGTCGACCACATGATCACCGGCGAGGCGGCGGCCCACGGCCTGGCCGCGGTCTCCCTGCGCTACTTCAACGTGGCGGGGGCGTACGGCGAGCATGGAGAGCGGCACGACCCCGAGTCGCACCTGATCCCGCTGGTCCTCCAGGTGGCCCAGGGCAAGCGCGAGGCGATCTCCGTGTTCGGCGACGACTACCCGACCCCGGACGGAACCTGCGTCCGCGACTACATCCACGTCGCGGACCTCGCGCAGGCGCACCTCCTGGCGGTCGAGGCGGCCACGCCCGGCGAGCACCTCATCTGCAACCTCGGCAACGGCAACGGCTTCTCCGTACGCGAAGTCATCGAAACCGTCCGCCAGGTCACCGGCCACCCGATCCCCGAGGTCATGGCCCCGCGCCGCGGCGGCGACCCGGCGGTCCTCGTCGCCTCCGCCGCCACCGCGCGGGAACGGCTCGGCTGGAATCCGTCCCGCGCGGACCTCGCGGGCATCGTCGGCGACGCGTGGGCCTTCGCCCAGCGCTGATCTCAGGGACAAGGGGCAACTGATGGACGTAGCACGGCAGTTCACGGAGCTGTACGGATACGAGCCGGACGGGGTCTGGTCGGCGCCCGGCCGGGTCAACCTCATCGGCGAGTACACGGACTTCAACGAGGGCTTCGTGATGCCGCTCGCACTGCCGCACACCGCGGTGGCGGCGGTGGCGCGCCGCACCGACGGCGTCCTGCGGCTGCACTCCGCGGACATCGACGCACCGGTCGCCGAGCTGCGCGTCGACGAGCTGACCCCCTTGTCGAAATACGGGCAGGGCGGCTGGGCCGCCTACCCGGCGGGCGTGGTGTGGGCGCTGCGGGACGCGGGACACGCGGTGTCCGGCGGCGCCGATGTCCACCTCGCCTCGACGGTGCCCACGGGTGCGGGCCTCTCCTCGTCCGCCGCCCTTGAGGTCGTCATGGCGCTCGCCCTGAACGACCTGTACGAACTCGGTCTGACGAAGCCAGAGTTGGCCGTGCTGGCCCAGCGCGCCGAGAACGCCTTCGTCGGCGTCCCCTGCGGCGTAATGGACCAGATGGCGTCGGCGTGCGCCACCGAAGGCCACGCCCTGCACCTGGACTGCCGCGACCTGTCGCTGCGCCAGGTGCCCTTCGACCTCGCCGCGCAGGGACTGCGGCTCCTGGTGGTCGACACGCGGGTCAAGCACGAGCTGGGCGACGGGGCGTACGCCGAGCGGCGGGCCGGCTGCGAGGAGGGAGCGCGGATACTCGGCGTCTCCCACCTCCGGGATGTCGCGTACGCCGAACTCCCGGACGCGCTGCGGAAGTTGACGGACGAGAAGGTCCACCGCTACGTCCGCCACGTCGTCTCCGACGACCACCGCGTGGAGCAGGTCATCGGTCTCCTCGACGCGGGCGACGCACGCGCCATCGGCCCCGTCCTGACCGAGGGCCACGCCTCGCTCCGGGACGACCTGCGCATCTCCTGCGAGGAGCTGGACCTGGTCGTCTCCACCGCGAACGCCTCCGGGGCGCTCGGCTCCCGGATGACGGGCGGCGGCTTCGGCGGCTCCGCGATCGTCCTGGTGGAGGAGGCGGATGCGGAGACGGTCACCAAGGCGGTGCGGGAGGCGTTCACGGCGGCGGGCTTCACGGCACCGCGGGTGTTCGCGGCGGTGCCTTCGGCGGGGGCGCGGCGCTTGGCGTGAGGGCGCCCGGATGGCTCGTGGGGGTGCCTGCTCGTGGGGGTGCCTGCTTGTGGGGCGCCGGTCAGGCCAGCCGCTTCGTCAGGGTGAACTCCTTGGCGCCTTCCGGGTAGTCCGGGATGACGGACACCACCTCGTATCCCTGCCCGCGGTAGAACCCGGGTGCCTGGAAGTCCCATGTCTCCACACGGGAGTTGAGGCAGTCCCGCTCCACCCGTGCGATGCGCTCCGCCTCGGCGAGCAGCCGGCTGCCCAGGCCCGCGCCCCGGGCGGCCCCGTCGACCCAGAGGTGGTCCACGTGGAGCCAGCGTCCCCAGGTGTGCCCGGCAAGTCCCCCCACGAGCTGTCCGCCACCCGACATCACCCAGACTGCCAGCGGTATTTCACGGTCCTGCGGGGTGCCGCGCAGTGTGCGGATCACGGGTGAGGCCGCTTCATTCGACTCCTGGAGCCGGGTCAGCAACAGAGCGAAGCGTTCTTTGTCGACTCCTGTCTCAATATGAAACATACGACTCACCATAAACGCGCTGGCCAACCAGTTCTGTAAATCACCTTCCGCTCCTGCCGTGCGGCCCTACTCTGAGTGGCAGTGCCGGTGGGGGCCGGCACCGATCAGGGGGCGAGACAGTCGGGTACGACGCCCGGCGTGGGGGTGGCGGTCACAGCACGGCGGCGGCCGGGCGGCTGCGTCGACCCCCGTTCCGGGCGCCGTACCCGCACCGTTCGCCTTCCGGCGATGGGGTATCCCCTGCTCTCCGACGAGAGCCTGGGGGAGGGGGTTTCAGTGGTTCGCATCCGAGTCCTGGTCGTTGACGACCACCGCATCTTCGCCGAGTCGCTCGCCGCGGCACTCGCGGCGGAGCCCGACGTGGACGTGTCCGCCGCGGGCAGCGGTCCCGCCGCGCTGCGCTGCCTCGAGCGGGGCATAGCCGAGGGCCGCAGGTACGACGTGCTGCTGGTCGACGCCGACCTGGGCGCGACCGCCAGCGTGCCGGGCGTCAGGCCCGCGCCTTCCGTGCAGGAGGGCAACGCGGACGGCCTGGTGGACGGCATCTCCCTGGTGGCCGGGGTCCGTTCGGGCCAGCCGATGGTCCGCACGGTCGTGCTCGCCGAGCGGGACGACCCGCGCAGGGCCGCACTCGCGCTGCAGGCCGGTGCGTCGGGGTGGGTCGCCAAGGACTGCTCCTTGTCCCGGCTCCTCACGGTCATACGAGGCGTGCTGCGGGAAGAGACACACCTGCCGCCCGCCCTGCTCACCGGCGTCCTGCGCGAGCTGACCGCGGCCCGTAAGCACCGCACGGAGTCCGAGCGCCTGGTGGAGTCCCTGACCCCGCGCGAGCGCGAGGTGCTGCGCTGCATGGTGGCGGGGCTGGGCAGGAAGGCCGTGGCCGAGCGTCTCTTCCTCTCCCCGCACACCGTGCGTACGCACATGCAGAACGTGCTGGGGAAACTCGGCGTCCACTCCACGCTCGCGGCCGTCGCACTGGCCCGCAGGGCGGGGGTCGGCCCGGTCGACCTAGCCGGGGATGTTGTCGAACGGGGCGGTCAACTGGCGTAGCAGCCCGGCCAGTTCCCCCCGCTGGCCGCGCGAGAGTTCGGCGAGGATGGCCCGCTCCTGCTTGAGGAGCCCGGCCAGGGCCTGGTCCGCGCGGTCCTGCCCCTCCTCGGTCAGCCGCACGAGCACGCCGCGCCGGTCGCTCGGGTCCGGGAGCCGCTCGACGAGGCCCTTCTTCGCGAGGCGGTCGATGCGGTTGGTCATCGTGCCGGAGGTGACGAGGGTCTGGGTGAGCAGCTGGCCGGGGGAGAGCTGATAGGGCGCTCCCGCGCGCCGCAGGGACGTCAGTACGTCGAACTCCCACGGCTCCAGATTGTGCTCGGAGAAGGCGAGCCTGCGGGCCCGGTCCAGGTGCCGCGCGAGCCTGCTGACACGGCTGAGCACCTCGAGCGGTTCCACGTCGAGGTCCGGGCGCTCACGGCGCCACGCTGCCACCAGCCGATCGACCTCGTCCTCCATGACGATCAGTGTAGGGGGTCTGTCGACATGAAGTCTCTTGACGTCAAGATACCTCGGAGTTCAGGATGGCGACACCGGACGTTTCGAGGAGGCCCTTCATGCCCGCAGCCGACACCACCACCTGGGACCCGCGGCAGTACCTGCGCCATTCAGGCCACCGCGCCCGCCCCTTCGTCGACCTGCTGGCCCGCGTCCCCGAGCTGCCCGCCACCGACGACCGCCCGCCGCGCATCGCTGACCTGGGCTGCGGCCCCGGCAACGTCACGCGCCTCCTCGCCGAACGCTGGCCCACCGCGCACATCACGGGCTTCGACAACTCCCCGGACATGCTGGAGCGGGCCTCGGGGCTTGCGGGCCCCACGGCGGGAGGCGGCAGCCTGGAGTTCGCCTCCGCGGACGCGGGGAGCTGGGCGCCGCCTGCGGGAACGTACGACCTGATCCTGTCCAACGCGACCCTGCAGTGGGTGCCGGGCCACCCGGACTCCTTCCCCGCCTGGACAGCGGCGCTGACCCCCGGCGGCACCTTCGCCTTCCAGGTCCCCGGCAACTTCGACGCCCCCAGCCACGTCCTGATGCGGGAGCTGAGCGAGTCCGAGCGGTGGCGGGACCGGCTCGCCGGGCGGCTCCGCCACGCGGACGCGGTGCTCTCCCCGACGGCGTACCTGGAGCGGCTGGCGTCGCTCGGCTGCGAGGTGGACGCCTGGGAGACGACGTATCTGCACCTCCTGGAGGGGCAGGACCCGGTCCTGGACTGGGTGAAGGGAACGGGCCTGCGCCCGGTGCTGACCGCCCTGGCGGGCGAGCCCACCGAAGTGAGGGAGGCGTTCCTGTCCGAGTACCGGGACCTGCTGCGCAAGGCGTACCCGCGGACTGCCCACGGCACGGTCTTCCCCTTCCGCAGGGTGTTCGCGGTGGCCCGGAAGCCGGCCTGATGCTGGTGGCCGTCGACCACGTCCAGCTGGCGGCTCCGCCGGGGAGCGAGGCGCTGCTGCGGGCCTACTACGTCGACGTACTCGGCATGACGGAGATCCCCAAGCCGCCGGTGCTGGCGGCGCGGGGCGGGTGCTGGTTCCGGGCGGGGGCGGTCTCGCTGCACCTGGGCATCGAGACCGCCTTCCGCCCAGCCCGCAAGGCGCACCCTGGGCTGCGGGTGCGGGACATTTCCGTGTACGCCGAACGGCTGGCCTCGCGGGGCGCGTCCGTGGTCTGGGACGACGCGCTTCCGGGGCACCGCCGCTTCTACTCCGACGACCCGGTGGGCAACCGACTGGAGTTCCTGGAGCCGGAACCACTGGCCTGAGCTCGCACTTTCGAGTGATCGCTGCATATTCGCTCTCACCGGGATGCCGCGCGCCCTAGCGTCCCGGTGTCGCTTGTGCCGCAGTGGTGCCCGCGCCCACACTGATGGAGGAGGTGCTGCACGATGACCGCTCTCGCACATGAGGTGACCCCCGTGGTGAACAACCCGGTACCCGACTTGGACGAGGTCCTGTGGCAGGCGTGGAAGGCCATGGATCTCCCCGACGGCTACCGCGCCGAGATCATCGAGGGAGCCATCGAGGTGTCGCCCACCGGTCGCCGTCGTCATGCCGTGCTCATCAGCCGACTCCGCCGGGCGTTGGACGCCCACCTGGTCGGCGGTGACTACGTCGCGCATCAGGACGCCAACGTGATCCATCACCGCAAGGTCTGGATTCCGGACATCTTCGTGGCCCCCGAAGACCTCGACGAGATCCCCGACGAGGAAGACCTCGGCGTGGACGCCGCCGGAGTATCCATGGTCATCGAGGTCGTCTCTCCGGGCCGCCGCAGTAAGCGGCGCGAGTACGCCCGCGCGGGCATCCCCGTCTACGTGATCGTCGACGACTTCGACGAGGAAGGCGTCGTTCTCGTGCTGACCGCGCCCAACCCCAAGAAGGCGACGTACGAGGACGAGCACCGCGTCACATACGGCACCGAAGTCGTCGTCCCGAGCGGTCCCGCCAAGGGTTTCGCCATCGGCGAGGCCATCACCCGGAGCTGAGCGGCGTCAGCTCTTCCTGTGGCCTATCAGCCGCGGCTTCGGCTCAAGGCCGTCCAGGCCGTGCCACGCCAGGTTCACCAAATGCGCCGCCACCTCCGCCTTCTTCGGCTTGCGGACGTCCAGCCACCACTGGCCCGTCAGCGCCACCATGCCGACCAGCGCCTGGGCGTACAGCGGGGCCAGCTTCTGGTCGAAGCCCCGGGTCTTGAACTCCTGGCCCAGGATGTCCTCCACCTGCGTCGCGATGTCGGAGATCAGGGAAGCGAACGTGCCCGTGGACTGCGCCACCGGGGAGTCGCGGACCAGGATGCGGAAGCCGTCCGTGTACGTCTCGATGTAGTCGAGGAGAGCGAACGCCGCCTGTTCGAGGAGCTCGCGCGGATGCCCCGCCGTCAGCGCACCGGTGACCCCGTCGAGGAGCGCCCGCATCTCGCGGTCCACCACCACCGCGTACAGACCCTCCTTGCCGCCGAAGTGCTCGTACACGACCGGCTTGGAGACACCCGCCTTCGCGGCGATCTCCTCCACCGACGTGCCCTCGAACCCCTTCGCGGCGAAGAGCGTACGGCCGATGTCCAGCAACTGCTCCCGGCGCTCGGCACCCGTCATCCTCGTACGGCGCGTACGCCGGGGCTGCTTCTCTTTGCTGGAGGGGCTGGAAGGGCTGGAATTTCCGGAGTCGGTCGCCACGTCGTCAATCATGCCGGGCCGACGGTCTTCTGCTTCCGCCGGGCGTCGATACGCGACTCCGAGGGCCAGCGCACATCCGTCGCCCAGCCCAGCTGCTCGCACCAGCGGATGATCCGCGCCGACGAGTCGACCTGGCCCCTGAGCACCCCGTGCCGCGCCGACGTCGGGTCCGCGTGGTGGAGGTTGTGCCAGGACTCACCGCAGGACAGGACCGCCAGCCACCACACGTTGCCCGAGCGGTCACGTGACTTGAAGGGACGTTTGCCCACCGCGTGACAGATCGAGTTGATCGACCACGTCACGTGGTGCAGCAGCGCCACCCGGACCAGCGAACCCCAGAAGAACGCCGTGAAAGCGCCCCACCACGACATCGTCACCAGACCGCCCACCAGCGGCGGAATCGCAAGCGACACCACCGTCCAGAGCAGGAACTGGCGCGAGACGAGACGGATCGCTGGGTCCTTGATCAGGTCCGGCGCGTACTTCTCCTGCGACGTCTGCTCCTCATCGAACATCCAGGCGATGTGCGCCCACCACAGGCCCTTCATCAGGGCCGGGACCGTCTCGCCGAAGCGCCAAGGGGAGTGCGGGTCGCCCTCCGCGTCGGAGAACTTGTGGTGCTTGCGATGATCCGCGACCCAGCGGACCAGCGGGCCCTCCACCGCCATCGACCCCGCCACGGCCAGCGCGATCCGCAGCGGACGCTTCGCCTTGAAGGAACCATGCGTGAAATAGCGGTGGAAACCGATCGTGATGCCGTGGCAGCCCAGGTAGTACATGAACACCAGGAGACCGAGGTCCAGCCAGCTCACCCCCCAGCCCCAGGCCAGCGGCACCGCCCCGGCCAGGGCCAGGAACGGCACGGTGATGAACAGGAGCAGCGTGATCTGCTCGAGCGACCGCTTCTGCTCACCACCCAGCGTCGCGGACGGCGCGGAGGACGCCGAGGAGGAGTCACTCGACTGCCCCGGAGCGTCGTCGATCACATCGGTGTCGGAGTACGCATCGGAAGGTGTGGTCATGGGCACGTCCCCTGTGGGGTCGAGGGTTGAGGGTCACGACGCGGCTGCGGCGGGCGCACGGCCACGGGCTTCCGCGTTTTCTACGGTCCCGTAACCTACGGCGTCGTAAGTATGTCAGCGCGGAACCGCGCGGCAAGAGGCCGCGAGTACGTGCCGCGCGGTGACACTTATCCTTGGAAACGGTCGGACAGCGCGGTCCGCTCTCTCTAGTTCCCTCAGATCGGCGTTCCTATCCGGCTGAGGCCCCTCCCAGACCTGACGTGCTTCAACACTGCAAGGAGCCGCACCTGTGAGCAGTGCCGACGACCAGACCACCACAGCCAGCACCGAGCTGCGCGCGGACATCCGCCGCCTCGGCGACCTGCTGGGCGAGACCCTCGTACGTCAGGAGGGCTCGGAGCTCCTCGAACTGGTCGAGAAGGTCCGCCGCCTGACCCGCGAGGACGGCGAGGCCGCCGCCCGCCTGCTCGGTGGCACCGAACTGGAGACGGCGGCCAAGCTGGTCCGCGCCTTCTCCACGTACTTCCACCTGGCGAACGTGACCGAGCAGGTCCACCGCGGACGCGAGCTGCGCGCCCGCCGGGCCGCCGAGGGCGGGCTCCTCGCCCGTACCGCCGACCGGCTGAAGGACGCCGACCCCGCTCACCTGCGCCAGACCGTGCAGCACCTCAACGTGCGCCCCGTCTTCACCGCACACCCCACCGAGGCCGCCCGCCGCTCCGTCCTCAACAAGCTGCGCCGCGTCGCCGAGCTCCTGGAGACCCCGGTCATCGAGGCCGACCGGCGCCGCCACGACACCCGCCTGGCCGAGAACATCGACCTGGTGTGGCAGACCGACGAGCTGCGCGTCGTGCGCCCCGAGCCCGCCGACGAGGCACGCAACGCCATCTACTACCTGGACGAGCTGCACGCCGGCGCCGTCGGGGACGTACTGGAAGACCTGACGGCCGAGCTGGAGCGCGTCGGCGTCGAGCTGCCCGAAGGCACCCGCCCGCTCACCTTCGGCACCTGGATCGGCGGCGACCGCGACGGCAACCCGAACGTCACACCCGACGTCACCTGGGACGTCCTGATCCTCCAG
The DNA here is from genome assembly GCF_043200355.1 of Streptomyces sp. NPDC048436. Taxonomy (NCBI): domain Bacteria; kingdom Bacillati; phylum Actinomycetota; class Actinomycetes; order Kitasatosporales; family Streptomycetaceae; genus Streptomyces; species Streptomyces sp. NPDC048436. Next base: position 156,646 of record NZ_JBICXP010000007.1, on the reverse strand, counting down.
CACGAGCACGGCATCAACGACGCCCTCGCCCTGGTCGACGAGCTCCGCGGCTTCCTCTCCAACTCCATCCGCTACACCGGAGCCACCGAGGAGCTCAAGACCTCCCTCCAAAAGGACCTGGAGCGGCTGCCCGAGATCAGCCCCCGCTACAAGCGGCTCAACTCAGAAGAGCCCTACCGCCTCAAGGCCACCTGCATCCGGCAGAAGCTGGAGAACACCAAGGAGCGCCTGGCCCGCGGCACCGCCCACGAGGAGGGCCGCGACTACTACGGCACCGGCGAACTGCTGGCCGACCTCACCCTCGTCCAGACCTCGCTGCGCGAGCACAAGGGCGCCCTCTTCGCCGACGGCCGCATGAACCGCACGATCCGTACGCTCGCCGCGTTCGGCCTGCAGCTCGCCACCATGGACGTACGCGAACACGCCGACGCCCACCACCACGCGCTCGGCCAGCTCTTCGACCGCCTGGGCGAGGAGTCCTGGCGGTACGCGGACATGCCGCGCGAATACCGGCAGAAGCTGCTCGCCAAGGAGCTGCGTTCGCGCAGGCCGCTCGGCCCGTCCCCGGCCCCGGTGGACGCCGCGGGCGAGAAGACCCTCGGGGTCTTCCTCACCATCAAGAAGGCCCTCCAGGTCTTCGGGCCCGAGGTCATCGAGTCCTACATCATTTCCATGTGCCAGGGCGCCGACGACGTCTTCGCCGCGGCCGTCCTGGCCCGCGAGGCCGGGCTCATCGACCTGCACGCGGGCTGGGCCAAGATCGGCATCGTGCCGCTCCTGGAGACGACGGACGAGCTGCGCGCCGCCGACGTCATCCTCGACGAGATGCTGGCCGACCCCTCGTACCGCAGGCTGGTCGCGCTTCGGGGCGACGTCCAGGAAGTCATGCTCGGCTACTCGGACTCCTCCAAGTTCGGCGGCATCACCACCTCGCAGTGGGAGATCCACCGCGCCCAGCGCAGGCTGCGCGACGTCGCCCACCGCTACGGCGTACGGCTGCGCCTCTTCCACGGCCGCGGCGGCACCGTCGGGCGTGGCGGCGGCCCCTCGCACGACGCGATCCTCGCGCAGCCCTGGGGCACGCTCGAAGGCGAGATCAAGGTGACCGAGCAGGGCGAGGTCATCTCCGACAAGTACCTGGTGCCTTCGCTGGCCCGCGAGAACCTCGAACTGACGGTCGCCGCGACCCTCCAGGCCTCCGCCCTGCACACCGCTCCCCGCCAGTCCGACGAGGCGCTCGCCCGCTGGGACGCGGCGATGGACGTCGTCTCGGACGCCGCGCACTCCGCCTACCGGCGGCTTGTGGAGGACCCGGACCTGCCGACGTACTTCCTCGCCTCGACGCCGGTGGACCAGCTCGCCGACCTGCACCTGGGCTCGCGGCCCTCCCGCCGCCCCGGCTCGGGCGTCTCGCTCGACGGCCTGCGCGCCATCCCGTGGGTCTTCGGCTGGACGCAGTCACGGCAGATCGTGCCGGGCTGGTTCGGCGTCGGCTCGGGCCTGAAGGCGCTGCGGGAGGCCGGTCTGGACACCGTGCTCGGCGAGATGCAGGAGCACTGGCACTTCTTCCGGAACTTCCTCTCGAACGTCGAGATGACGCTCGCGAAGACGGACCTGCGCATCGCCCGCCACTACGTGGACACACTCGTCCCCGACGAGCTGAAGCACGTCTTCGACGTCATCGAGGCGGAGCACGCGCTGACGGTGCAGGAAGTCCTGCGGATCACCGGCGGCGAGGAACTCCTCGACTCCCACCCGGAGCTCCAGCAGACTTTCGCCATCCGCGACGCTTACCTGGACCCGATCTCCTACCTCCAGGTGGCGCTTCTGAAGCGCCAGCGGGACGCGGCGGCGGCAGGCGAGGAGCCGGACCCCTTGCTGGGCCGCGCCCTCCTCCTCACCGTCAACGGGGTGGCGGCGGGGCTGCGGAACACCGGCTGATTTTTCCTGGCGTGGGCGCCTCGGATCCAGGGCTCTGCTGCTCTGGCTTCGGGGCGCCCTTCTTGTGCCCTGGGGCGGGGCGGGGCCCAGGTTGTACCGCCCGCTTCGCGGCGGTTTTTTTCCCACCCACCCACCCGTTCACCCGGCATCGGATCGGTGCCGGACCTGCTTTACCGCCCGCTTCGCGGCGGATCTTCTCCCGCCCACCCACCCGATCACTCCGCATCGGATCGGTGCCGTACCTGCTGTGTCGCCCGCCCACCCACCCGCCCGATCACGCGGCATCGGGCTTCTCGCTTGCACTGTGATGCGGGGTGAACGGGTGGGTGGGAGGGGACGATCCGCCGCGAAGCGGCGGGCTGGAGGCGAAGACGAGGGCGCGGACGTCGTGATCGCCCAACCCCTCCGCGCCAGAGAACCCCGCCAAGCCGAGCGGCTCGGCAACGCTAGAACGCCAGCGTCGCGAACGACGCCGTCAGCAAGGCCGTGCCCGCGAGCGCCATGGCCCACGCCACCCGCGGCAGGCGCAGGCCCCCCGCGACCACCACCGCCGCGAGCAGCAACGCGCCGCCCAGCGGGAGCCACGCGTGGAGGAACCCGGGGCCGCCCGTGCGGACGACCTCGTTGGTGCCGGGTTTTACCGCCACGGGGATGTTGACCCCCTTCTTCTCCGCGATCGAGCGGTCGATCACCACCCGGTCGCGCGGCTCGAACCCGGCGGTCGAAGGGACGTACGAACCGACGCATTCGTCGGAGGAGCACCGCGTCACCCGCATCGTGCCCCGCTCACGGTCACCGCCGAGCATCACGTGCTGAGCCGTCCCCCAGGACGCCCAGACGCCCGCGACCAGCAGCAGCGCCGCGAGCCCGCCCATCGCCGTCCGGCGTACGAGTAGCAGCGCGTTCATGGCGGCGATCCTTGGCCATAGCCATGCGCTCAGTCAACAGTTCGCGGCCGGAGACTACGCGGAAACCACGCCACGACCACCGCCCTCAGGAGTTGTACGAACTCTGCGCCCGCTCCAAGCCCTCGATCACCAAGGCCTCCGCCGCGTCCGCCGCCCGGTCCACGAAGTAGCCCAGCTCCTTGCGCTCCGCCGACGCGAAATCCTTCAGCACGAAATCCGCCACCTGCATACGACCCGGCGGACGCCCGATCCCGAACCGCACCCGGTGATAGTCCGCGCCCATCGCCTTCGTCATCGACTTCAGACCGTTGTGCCCGTTGTCGCCGCCGCCCAGCTTCAGCCGCAACGTCCCGTAGTCGATGTCCAGCTCGTCATGGACCGCGACGATGTTCGCCGTCGGCACCTTGTAGAAATCGCGCAGCGCCGTCACCGGACCACCCGACACGTTCATGTACGACATCGGCTTCGCCAGGACGACCCTGCGGCTGCCCGGACCCGCCGGACCGATCCGGCCCTCAAGGACCTGCGCCTGCGCACGCCCGCTCCGCTTGAACGAGCCGCCGATCCGCTCAGCCAGGAGGTCGGCCACCATGAAACCCACGTTGTGCCGGTTCATCGCGTACCCGGGACCTGGATTGCCCAGACCCACGATCAGCCACGGCGCGCTGGGATCCGTGGGGTCCGTCGTCATCTGCATGTCTCCTTCATAGCCCAACCGCCGCCCCACGCACGGAGCGTGGAGCGGCGGTTGGCAGAGTCGAGCTCAGTTCGTGGCGGAGGCTCAGGCCTCGGCGGCCGCGTCGCCCTCACCCTCGGCGGCCTCGGAGGCCTCCTCGGCCTGCGCGGCCAGAACCTGGAGGACCACGACGTCGTCCTCGACGTTCAGGGTGGTGCCGGCGGGCAGCGGGATGTCCTTGGCGAGGATGGTCGCACCGGCCTCAAGACCGGCGATGGAGACGGTCACCGACTCCGGGATGTGCGTGGCCTCGGCCTCGACGGGCAGCGCGTTCAGCACGTGCTCGAGCAGGTTGCCACCCGGGGCGAGCTCGCCCTCGGTGTGCACGTAGATGTCGACCGTGACCTTCTCGCCCTGACGCACGAGGAGCAGGTCGACGTGCTCGAGGAAGCCCTTGATGGCGTCACGCTGGACGGCCTTCGGGATCGCCAGGTGCTTCTTGCCTTCGATGTCCAGGGCAAGCAGGACGTTGGACGTACGGAGCGCGAGGTGCAGCTCGTGGCCCGGAAGCGTGACGTGGATGGGGTCGCCACCGTGACCGTAGACAACGGCGGGAACCTTGGAATCGCGGCGGATACGGCGGGCAGCGCCCTTGCCGAACTCGGTGCGGGTCTCGGCGGCGAGCTTGACCTCGGACATGTGCACTCCTCGTACGTCAGATCTGTCGGATGGGGTCGGTTACCCGGCCATACGACTACTGGCCTGCTACGAAGAGCGCGTCGATAACGGACCGCCGTACTGCAATGAGTACGGCCTCCCTCGCCGAGCAACTCGGTGAGTCTACCCGGCGGGGAGGCCGCCCCAAAAATCGATCTTCAGCAAGCCCCTGTGGGCTAAGCCGCTGCGGGCTACGCCTGCTCGTCGAAGAGGCTCGTCACCGAACCGTCCTCGAAGACCTCACGCACCGCGTTCGCGATGGTCGGCGCGATCGAAAGGACCGTGATCTTGTCGAGCTCCAGGTCACCCGGGTCGGGCAGCGTGTCCGTGAACACGAACTCGCTCACCTTGGAGTTCTTCAGACGGTCGGCCGCAGGACCCGAAAGCACACCGTGCGTCGCCGTCACGATGACGTCCTCCGCGCCGTGCGCGAACAGGGCGTCGGCGGCGGCGCAGATCGTGCCACCCGTGTCGATCATGTCGTCGACCAGGACACAGACGCGGCCCTCGACATCACCGACGACCTCGTGGACGGTGACCTGATTGGCGACGTCCTTGTCACGGCGCTTGTGCACGATCGCGAGCGGCGCGCCCAGACGGTCGCACCAGCGGTCGGCGACGCGCACGCGGCCGGCGTCGGGGGAGACCACGGTCAGCTTCGAGCGGTCGACCTTCGCGCCCACGTAGTCCGCGAGGACCGGCAGCGCGAAGAGATGATCGACCGGGCCGTCGAAGAAGCCCTGGATCTGGTCCGTGTGCAGATCCACCGTGAGGATGCGGTGGGCGCCCGCCGTCTTCATCAGGTCCGCCACCAGACGGGCCGAGATCGGCTCACGGCCGCGGTGCTTCTTGTCCTGGCGTGCATAGCCGTAGAACGGCACGATCACGGTGATGGAGCGGGCCGACGCACGCTTCAGCGCGTCGATCATGATCAACTGCTCCATGATCCACTTGTTGATCGGAGCCGTGTGGCTCTGGATCAAGAAGCAGTCCGCGCCACGAGCCGACTCCTGATACCGCACATAGATCTCGCCATTGGCGAAATCAAAAGCCTTCGTCGGCACGATGCCGACACCCAGCCTGTGTGCGACCTCCTCGGCCAACTCGGGGTGGGCGCGGCCGGAGAAGAGCATCAACTTCTTCTCGCCGGTCGTCTTGATCCCGGTCACAGCACTTGTCTCCTTGACGAGTTCTTCCCGCTGCCGCTCCCACGCGTCCCGTGCGCGAGTCGGCCGAAATAATGTGCGCCTATCACGGTACGCCGTGTCCGACGCACCCGTTTCCGGTCAGCTTCCGCTTGCCGAATTCCTGGACTCCCCGGACGCCGCCTCCGCGGCACGCGCAGCCGCGCTCCCCGGACGCTTCCGCGCCACCCAACCCTCGATATTCCGCTGCTGCCCACGGGCCACAGCCAGCGAACCCGCCGGAACGTCCTTCGTGATGACCGAACCCGCCGCCGTGTAAGCACCGTCCCCGACAGTGACAGGAGCCACAAACATATTGTCCGAGCCCGTCTTGCAGTGAGACCCCACCGTCGTGTGGTGCTTCGCCTCACCGTCGTAATTCACAAAGACACTCGCCGCGCCGATGTTGGTGAAATCACCGATCGTCGCGTCACCCACGTACGAAAGATGCGGCACCTTCGAACCCTCACCGATCTTCGCGTTCTTCATCTCCACATACGTACCCGCCTTGGCCCGCACACCGAGCCGGGTCCCCGGCCGCAGATACGCGAACGGACCCACACTCGCCTGCTCCCCCACCTCGGAGTCATTGGCGACCGTGTTGTCCACCCGCGCGCCCGCGCCCACCCGGACATTCTTCAGACGGGTGTTGGGCCCCACCTCGGCACCCTCACCGAGATGCGTGGTGCCGTGCAGCTGCGTGCCCGGGTGCACCAGCGCGTCCTGCTCGTACGTCACCGTCGCGTCGATCCACGTCGACGCGGGGTCCACGACCGTGACACCGGCCAGCATGGCCTCCGTGAGCAGCCGGTCGTTCAAGGTGCGCCGGGCCTCGGCCAGTTGGACGCGGTTGTTGATCCCCGCGATCTCCTCATGATCGACCGCCACGGCAGCGCCCACGCGATGCCCCGCCTCACGCAGGATCCCCAGGACGTCGGTCAGATACTCCTCACCCTGACTGTTGTCCGTACGCACCTTGCCGAGCGCCTTCGCGAGCAGCTGCCCGTCGAACGCGAACACCCCGGAGTTGATCTCACGGATCGCGCGCTGGATCTCGGTGGCGTCCTTGTGCTCGACGATGCCGGTCACCGCACCGCTCTCACCGTCCCGCACGATGCGGCCGTAACCGGTCGCGTCCGGAACCTCGGCGGTGAGCACCGTCACGGCATTGCCGTCACCGGTGTGCGTCGCGGCCAGCTTCCGCAGCGTCGCACCGGTGAGCAGCGGGGTGTCACCACAGACGACGATGACCGTCCCGTCCACCGAACCACCGAGCTCGTCCAGAGCGATACGGACGGCGTGCCCCGTGCCCTTCTGCTCACTCTGGTACGCCGTGCGCACGTCGGGGGCGATGGTCCCCAGGTGCTCCACAACCTTCTCGCGCGCGAACCCGACGACGGTGACGAGCCGCTCCGGGCTCAACGCGTACGCGGCTTCGAGTACATGCCCGATGAGGGAACGCCCGCAGATCTCATGCAGGACCTTGGGAGTGGCCGACTTCATACGGGTGCCCTCACCCGCTGCGAGGACGACGACGGCTGCCGGGCTGTTGGCGCTCACGGGGGTGCCCTTCGGCTTCGGATGTGCGGGGTGTGGACATCCGCAGGATACCGGGGCGTTGTGGGGCGGAAATGAGGGCGGGTCCTGACCTTGCGGTCAGGACCCGAACAGAGGGCTTGTGGGCCGTGGCTCCCCCGCAAGGATTCGAACCTTGTCCTACTAGTACCAAAAACTAGTGTGCTGCCAGTTACACCACGGGGGACAGCGCCTCAGACCTTACCCGAGCCGAGTCGCGGCGTCAGTCGCGATCCCCTTCCACCAACCCTCAATCCGGCAGTACAAATCGGCTCCCTGCCGAACTCTGATCACGAGGCAACCTCGGTAGTCGTCGCCAGTGTTCTTCCGGACGGTCTTCGGGTTGTGCCTCTTCAGGGTCGTCCGCTGGAAGGTGGAGGCGTCGACCTGCACGATGTCGGCCCAGTACTGCTCCGCGGCGGCCACGTCGGCTGACTCGTGGATCATGACCCGGTAATTCAGGCGCTCCGCTGCGATCCCGAGCAGGTCGAGCCAGGCAAGGTAGACATGGATCACATCCGGGTCGCTGTTGATGAAGATGACGCTCTCGCGGCGGGCGTACGGCTTGCTCTTCTGCCCCTCCGCCCAATAGAGGCCGACCCCCATGACGAACAGCTCGCGATCGCTGAGTTCGCCGATCTCCTTGTTGGCCGCTTGCTTCGTGGCCTTGCGCCTATCGTCCTGCTCGGAGCGGAGCTTCGTGAGCCCCTCCCGCATGAGTGCGCGCTGCTCTTCCGGCGTGTAGCGAGGCTCAGGCTTCGGCAGATCCCGCACCCACAGCGAGATCGAACTCTTCGAGCACCCCAGTTCGACCTGGATCTGGTCGTAGGTGAGGCCCTGGAGTCGCAGCTCCCGCGCCCGCTCGCGGAGGTCGTCCTTCGCCTTCGGTCGCTTCGTCCACTCTGGCGCCGGCTCGCCCTGCACCAGCCGGCTCAGCATGTCGTTGTTGAAGACCTTCAGCTGGTCCCGGATCTGCCGCAGGCTCAGTCCCTCGCGCCGCAAAGCGATCGCTCGCCCCCGCAGCCCCTCGAAGTCGGCGTACTTGCCCGTGATTTCTGTCATGCGGCAACACTCGTCCGGAATGCGGACGTCCGGCCGGGAAGCGGGAGCGGTTCAACAGTTCGAGGGAATCCGGGCGGTTTCGCTTTCTGTCGAACAGCGCGTGCGTTCGATCACCGAGCCGGAAACTCGCCGGAAAAGGAAGGCTTGTCGCCCGTAGGCTGGCAGGTATGACCACGACGGGGGAGAACCACAGCGCGGCCGTGACCGGGCCGTGGTGGTGGGAACGGCGGCGCAGTGCCGTGCTGGATGTGGGGCTCGCGCTGGCTTCGGCGGTGGAGTGCGGGGCTGAGGGGATCACGTTCTCGGGGGATACCGGGGTGCCCGCGGCGGTGGGTGTGGGGTTCGGTGTGCTCGCCGGGTTCTCGCTGTTGTTGCGGCGGCGCTGGCCGATCGCCGTGGTGCTGGTCTCCATCGCGATCACCCCTGCCCAGATGGGGGTTTTCCTGACCGTGGTGGGGCTGTACACGCTGGCGGCCTCGGAGCTCCCGCGGCGGATCATCGGGTCGTTGGCCGGTATGTCGCTGCTGGGGACGCTCATCGTCACGCTGGTGCGGACGCGGCAGGACATGGCGAGCGGGGATCTGGGGTTCGCGGAGGGGTTCATACCGTTCATCGCGATCACCACGTCCATCGGGCTGACCGCGCCGCCGATTCTGCTCGGGCTGTATGTCGGGGCGCGGCGGCGGCTCATGGAGAGCCTGCGGGAGCGTGCCGACAGCCTGGAGCGTGAGCTGCAGCTGCTTGCCGAGCGGGCCGAGGAGCGTGCGGAGTGGGCGCGTAATGAGGAGCGGACCCGGATCGCGCGGGAGATGCATGACGTGGTCGCGCATCGGGTGAGTCTGATGGTCGTGCATGCGGCCGCGTTGCAGGCCGTGGCGAGGAAAGATCCTGAGAAGGCCGTCAAGAACGCTGCTCTGGTCGGTGACATGGGGCGGCAGGCGCTGACGGAGCTGCGCGAGATGCTCGGGGTGTTGCGTACGGGGGAGAGCAGGCCCGCGGCGGGTGGCCGGCATGGGTCGGCGTCGGATGTGGTGCCGTTGGCCGCTGTGGGGTTCGCGGCGGCTGCCGCCGCCTCGCGTGTCGCGGTGGATGAGGACGGGCCGTGTCTGGAGGAGCTCGAGGAGCTGGTGGGGCAGTCGCGTGCGGCGGGGATGGCCGTGGAGCTGTCGGTGGAGGGTGAGTCGCGTGCGTATGCGGCGGACGTCGAGCAGACCGCGTACCGCGTGGTTCAGGAGGCGTTGACCAACGTGCACAAGCATGCGGCGGGTGCGAAGACGTATGTGCGGCTCGCGCACCGGGGTGCGGAGATCGCGGTGCAGGTGGAGAACGAGCCGCCGTCGGAGGCGGGTCCGGGTGACGCGCGGTTGCCGAGTGGTGGGAACGGGCTCGTGGGGATGAAGGAGCGGGTCAAGGTTCTTGGCGGTGTGTTCGTGTCGGGGCCGACGGACGCGGGTGGCTTCCGGGTGTCGGCTGTGCTGCCCGCGCCTGTGGTCGCCGAGGCCGAGGCCGAGGCTGGGGCTGAGATCGAGGCCGGGGTCGAGGTGGAGATGGACGCCGAGGTCGAGGCCTGAGCGAGTCGACGCCTGCCTGAGCAGAAGAAAGGCTTCAGCTTGCCGTGAGCCGTTCCGGCCGGGTGCCCGAGACCAGGGTGGCGAGCGCTTCGTCGATGTCGGACCCGAGGTACCAGTCGCCGCTGTGGTCGAGGCTGTAGACGCGGCCGTCGGCGTCGATGGCCAGGAGGGACTGGGTCTCGGTCTCCTCGCCTATGGGACAGACCTCGGTGTCGAGGGCGCGGCCGAGGTCGCCGAGGGTGCGGGCGAGGTGGAGTCCGTACATGGGGTCGAGGTGCACGGTGGCGGGCGCTATGTGGCGGCCGGGGCCCTGTGGGGTGATGTGGAGGCCGCCGAATTCCGCCCAGGCCTCGACGGCGGCGGGGAAGACGGCGTGCCGGTGGCCGGCGGGTGAGGTGTGGCTGCGCAGGACGTCGGCCCAGATCTCGGCCTGCTTTATGTCCCAGCGTCCGGGGCGCCAGCCCGCCGCGCGCAGGGCGGCGTCGACGGGTACGGGGAAGCGGGGGGACGCGGCGCTCTGGGCGGGGTGTTCGGTGCGGTGCTGCTCGGGGAGCTGCTGTTCGGTGAGTTGCTCGGGGTGCTGTTCCGTGTACATAGGTGCCCTCGTTGCGGTTCGCGGTTCGTGGTTCGCGGTTCGGTGGGGGGTCAGGCTTCCGTTGTGGTCGGGTCCACGACGCGTACGTTGAAGTGCGCTGTGAGGGCGGTGCAGGAGCGGCAGGGGCGGGCGAAGCTGCCGTGCAGGGGGTCGCCGTCCTCGCGGATGCGGCGGGTGGTGAGTTTGGCGTGCTTGAGGGCCTTGCGGGCCTCGCCGTTGGTCATCGGTTTGCGTGCGGCCCGTTTGGAGCGGGTCGAGTCGGCGGCCGTGAGGTGGCGCGAGATGAGGATGGCTTCGGCGCAGCGTCCGGTGAAGCGTTCGCGCTGGCTGCTGGTGAGGGTGTCGAGGAAGTCCTGTACGAGGTGGTGCAGGGCCGGGGGTTCTTCCCCGCGGCCCGCGGTACAGGTGAGGGTCGCGCCGCGGACGGAGAGCGCGGCGGCGACGGTGGGCAGGATGCCGTCGCGGCGCTGGCGCAGGGTGGGTGCGTGTGCGGTGGTGCTGCTCCAGCCGACGCGTGGGTCTCCGGTGTCCGCGGGGCTCTCGGCGGTCGCCGAGGGTGCGGTGGTGGCCGCCGTGTGACCGGCCCCGCCGGTCTGTGCCGTGTGCATGGTGGTGCTTCCCTCCCCGCAACTCGCGGTGGTGACCGCGTGTGCCACGCCCCCGCGTTGCGGGGACAGCCTGCCAAATGGGGCGGGTGGTGCGGAAGCTGGGGCACCGCGACACGCCTGGCTTTCGTCGCACGGTGACGGTCCGGTGGCTGCTGGTCATGGAACCGGAGGCCCGGTGACCGGTGTCGTCCTTGCGCATAGGCTGTCGACATCCGCAGTGCGCGGAACGCAGGACAAAATACGCAGTAACCACGCACAGCACCCACGTGCAGCGTTTACGCACAGCATTCACGTGCAGCGTGCACGTGCAGCACCACGCACAGCATCACGTACAGCGATCCGCAGAACCCAACAGTGCCGCAGGGGGCAACCGCCATGACGACAGGTCGGCTGGGGCAGCAAGCCGCGCCGCCGAACGCGGCCTACGCCGGGCAGGTCGTGCACTTCCCGGATCCGGTCCGGGCCACGCGCCATCCCAGAGGGGTGCGTGTGGATGAGCACGGCTATCCGGACTTCTCGGCGTACGCGCGTGCCGCCGCCGAAATCGCGGAGCCCCCCGAGGGCTTCGGGGTCGACGAGTTGCGTCTGACGGATTACGTCTCGGCGAACGCGGCGATGGCCGCGGCGGACCATGACCTGTGGGACACGATCCCGCCGGTGGCGACGCCGCACGGCTGGACGTGGCATCACGTGCCGGGCGGTCGGCGTCTTGAGCTGGTTCCGGTGGAGGTGAAGGCGCTCCTGCGGCACCACGGCGGGCTCGCCACGACTCCCGTGGACCAGAACAAGAGGGGTACGCGCCCGCTCCAGGAGACCCGCCCCGCGCATCTCGCGCTGCCGAAGTCGGCGGTCGCGGTGAGCGAGCAGGAGATCCTCGGCGCGGAGGAGGACCTGGGCTACCGGCTGCCGGGTGCCTACCGTTCGTTCCTGAAGGCCGCGGGCGGCTGTGCGCCGGTCGGTACGGCGCTGGACGCGGAGCTCGGACTCCTGATCGACCAGCCGTTCTTCACGGTGCGCGACGAGGCCGCGGTCAACGACCTGGTGTACGTCAACAAGTGTCTGCGCGACCACCTCACAAAGGATTACCTGGCAGTCGGTTTTGTGCAGGGTGGGCTGCTGGCCGTGAAGGTCAAGGGTGACCGGATCGGTTCGGTGTGGTTCTGCGCGTACGACGACGCACGGGACGTCTCGGAGACGGACGCGTGGTCGGCCGCCGAGCGGGTGGAGCGGCTGTTGCTGCCGTGCGGTGACGATTTCGACGCGTTCTTGTCCCGTCTTGCGGGTAATCCGCCGGAGTTGGAGACCGTGGCGAACCTGATGGTGGACGGCGGCTTCGCGCGCGCCGTCCCGGTGGGGGAGTGACTTGTCGATGGTGACCTTCGCGCAGGCGCAGGAGCGCGCCGAGGAGTGGATCAACGGCGATGTGCCCGGCTACCAGCATCGTGAGGTGCGGGTGCGGGAGTTCGAGCTGGGTTTTGTGGTGTGGGCGGAGGACCGGGAGTCCGGTCCGGTGTCCGACGGCGGCCGTCAGCGGCTCGTCATCGCGCGGGACAGCGGCGAGGCGACGCTCTGGCCCGGGCTGCCGGTGGGTGAGGTGATTCGCCGGTACGAAGAGGAGTACGGCATCCCGGATGCGGCGCCGCAGGACGCGACTCCGGCTCCTCCGGAGCGGGTTGACCTGAATCAGACGTCGTTCCTGTTGAGCCCTCCGGAGTGGCTCCAGGAGGCGGCGGACAAGCTGGGTATTCCGGATCGGCGGGCGGAGGCGGGGTCCGTGACCTCCTCCGGGTCGTCTGCTGGGTCTTCTGCTGTGTCGGACGCGTCCAATGGGGGCGCTGGATACGGCAGTTCGAAGCCCGCCGCGCCTGCTGCCCCTGTCGCTTCGGCGGCTCCGGAAGCGCCCGGTGGCGGTACGCCGTGGCCCGCGGCCGGGGCGTCGAGTGCGCCTGCCGATGCCACTCCGTGGGCCGGTACGGACACCAACGCGGATTCCGGTGACGACCGTTCGGTGCCCGCGCCCGCCACGGTGTTCGCGCCGCCGCTGGTCGGCGGTGACGATGACGACGCCCCGCGGCCCGGGGTGGCGCCGGAGGCCAAGACCGCGCTGATGCACGGGGGCAGCGGCCTTCCGTCGACCACGGTGGCGCCCGCGCTCGACGGCCCGAACCTGCCGCCCCCGCCGGGCGCGGGTGCTCCCGGTGCTCCCGGGGTTCCCGACCCGTCCGCGTACGGCTATCCGCAGGGCCCTGGCTCGCAGACCCCGCCGCCTCCGACCGCTCCGGGTCCGAACCTGCCCCCGCCGCCCGCAGGCGCCGCGGTGAACATGCCGCCTCCGCCGGGTGTGGGTGCTCCCGGGGTTCCCGATGCGTCCGCGTACGGCTACCCGCAGGGCCCCGCTCCGGCCGCCGCCGCCCAGCATTCCGTGCCGCCCGGCGCGGGTGACATCGCCGATGCCGCGACCAGCAAGGCGCAGGCACCGCCGCGTGGTGCCCGTGGAGGCGGCTCGACCACTCCGCCGCCGCCCAGCGCGCCGGGGGCTCCGGGCGCGCGCCCGGGGGGTACGCCGCCGCCGTCAGGACCCGGTGCTCCGGGCACCCCGGCGGGCGGTTACGTCCCGACGCAGCTCGTGTCGGCGCTGGGCCCCGAGGGACCTCAGCCGCCCGCGGCTCCGGGCACCCCGCAGCCGCCCGCCGCTCCCGGTACGCCGCCCCCCGGCGGCGGTGTCCACCACGCGGCGACGATGCTGGCCGACCCGAGCCTGGGCGGCCCCGGCGGCATCAAGCCGCCGGGTGCTCCGCAGCCTCCCGGCCCGCCCGGTGCTCCTGGTGCCCCGCAGCCTCCCGGGCCCCCCGGCGCTCCGGGCACGCCTCCCGGCGGCGTTCACCACGCGGCGACGATGCTGGCCGACCCGAGCCTGGGTGGCCCCGGCGGCATCAAGCCGCCGGGTGCTCCGCAGCCTCCCGGCCCGCCCGGTGCTCCGGGTGCCCCGCAGCCTCCCGGGCCCCCCGGAGCTCCCGGCGCACCTCAGCCCCCTGGCGCACCCGGAGCCCCTGGTGCTCCCGGTGCTCCCGGCGGCAATGTCCACCACGCCGCGACGATGCTGGCCGGACCCGCGGTCGGCGGCCCCGGCGCGCCCCTCCCGCCGCAGGCTCCGGGCGCCCCGGGCATGCCGCCTCCCGCACCCGGCCACCCCGCCCCGGGCCAGCCCTACGGCTACCCGCAGCCGCCCACCGGTCAGCCGACCGTCGGCCCCGGCTACCAGGCCGTACTCCGCTACCGCGCGCAGGACGGCTCCGAGCAGCAGCTCATCCGCCGCTCGGCGCCCGGTACGCCGCACCCGGAGTGGCAGATCCTGCACGAGTTGCGCGGCATGAACGTGCCGCCGCAGCAGGTGCTCGAACTCCACACCGAGCTGGAGTCGTGCGAGCTGCCGGGCGCGTACTGCGCCCGCATGATCCGGGAGACGTGGCCGCAGGCGCGGATCACGTCGATCGCCCCGTACGGCAGGGACCACGCCTCACGCCAGGGCGGCATGCAGCAGCTCATCGCGCACCAGGGCGAGTTGCACCAGGTCGCGGACGGCCCGGCGCGCCCCGCGCCGGTGCGCGCGCCGCTGCCGCAGGTGCAGCCCGCGCCGCCGATCCCGCCGGAGGGTGTCGCGCAGGAGCTGATGGCGGCCTTCGGGCCAGGCATCTTCCGCTTCGACCAGCGTGCGGTCTCCCGGCAGGGCGTGCCGGACCTGGTGGCGCACACCCTCGTGGTGGCGGGCCTGCCGGTCGACTTCGGCCCGTTCTTCTGGGCGCAGGCCCAGCCCGGCCGTCCGGTGCCGACCCTCGCCGAGACGGCACAGGAGCGCGGGGTGCAGCCGGCCTCGGACGCGGGTTCGTACCTCGTCATGGGCAGCGACTTCGGCCGCGCGATCTGCGTCCAGTACGGCACGGCGAACATCGTCGCCGTGCCGGTGGAGGCCGGTCCGGGCGGTGCTCCGGTGCCGCCGCAGTTCGTGAACACCGGTCTGCCAGAGTTCGCGCGCTGCCTGGCACTCCTCGGCCGTATGTGGCGGCTGCGCTTCGGGCTCAACCAGGAGCAGGCGGGCCGCTGGACCGTCGACTTCCAGGGCCAGCTGGCCGCCCTCGACCCGGCGGCGCTCGCGTCGCCGGAGAGCTGGTGGTCGGTGCTGCTCGAGCAGATGTGGGACGGCCTGCTGTAGTCCGGTCAGTTCCGCCGCGGTGACGAACGAGGCGCCTGATCCGTCGTACGGATCGGGCGCCTCTGCTCTGTGGCTGCTTTGTGTCTGCTTTATGGCCCCGATTCCGACTTCTGCCACCAATTGACGCATCCTTGACCGGGTGGGACGGGCGGAGTGTCGCGTTATGAGCGCTTCCGCTTGATCCATCAGGATGTGCGCCAGTCGCGTTATACGCGCGTGGTGCCTCGGAGAGGGGATTCAAGGATGAGCAGCGGTGCAACGGCGTCGCCCCACGGCTTCGTCACCGTGCGCGGACGCGGCTACCGTCCCGAGCAGGTGGAGACGTACGCCCTCGGTCTGTCCCAGGACCGCGACGGCGCGTGGGAGCGCGCCGCCCGGCTCACCGTCCTCGCCAAGGAGATGGAGGCGGAGGCGGAGCGGCTGCGGGACGTGGTGGCGCGGCTCGCCCCGCAGACGTACGAGACGCTGAGCGAGCGCGCGCGGAACGTCCTCGCCCTGAGCGAGGCGGAGGCCGCGGCCGTGCGGGACGCGGCCGACGCTGAAGCGCGGCAGCTGACGGCGGAGGCGGAGTCGGAGGCGGCGAAGGTACGTGAGGCGGCTCGCGCGTACGCCGACGAACTCCTGGCCGAGGCCGAGGAGCGGACCCGGCAGCGGCTCCTGGCCAGCCGCGCCACCGCGGACGAGTCGCGGATCGCGGCCCGCCGTGACGTGAAGGAGTGGCGGGGCGAGGCGCTGGCCGCGCTCCGGGAGACGAAGCGGCGCGGCGCCGCCCTCCTGGAGGAGCAGGAGAAGGAGCACGCCGAGCGCTGGGAGGCCGCCGAGCGGGAGATCGCCGAGCGGCAGGCGGCGGAGGAGGCACGCGAGGCCGAGCTGGTCGCCGCCGCGGAGGCCCGCCTCTCCGAGGCCAAGCGGGCCTTCGCGGAGGCGGAGGAGTCGGCCCGCCACGGCCAGGAGGACGCGGAGGCGCGGGCGGCGGAGCTGGTCGCGGAGGCGGGCGTACGGGAGGAACGGGTGGCCCGCGAGACGGAACGGCTGCTGCGGGAGCACGGCGAGGAGTGGGACGAGGTGCGGGCACACATGGAACACGTACGCAGCAGCCTCGCGGCACTGACGGGGCGGGCCCCGGCGGAGGGCGGTCCGTAGGCCGCCGCTTCGCGGCGGATCTTTTCCCGCCCACTCACCCGATTACCCCGCAGCCGCCCCGTGCCCCACTACCGTCGCGTCACCCCCGCCTGATCCCCGCCAAAATCCACCCCTCCACCGCCTCGTACCGCTTGCGCTGCTCCTCGGACTCCCGGGGGCCCGATGACACCGTGCCCAGCCAGCCGAGGAGGAAGCCGAGGGGGATGGAGGCCAGGCCTGTCGTGGTGAAGGGGAACCAGTTGAAGTCGTGCTCGGGGAACGCCGAAGTGGGGGCGCCCGACACGAGGTTGGTGCCTGTCATGAGGATGACGGAGCCGAGCGTGCCGCCGATGAGGGTCCACAGGAGGCCCCTGCGGGTGTAGCGGCGCCAGAAGAGGCTGTAGACGAGCGCCGGGGCGAGGGCGGAGGCGCCCAGGCAGAACGAGAGCGTCACCAGGGGCTGGAGGTTGCGGTGCTGGACCATGACCGCGAGGACGATCGCCACGCCGCCGACCGCGAGGGCCGATGCGCGGGCCAGTGTCAGCTCCCTGCGTGGCGTGAGGCCTCTGCGGACATGGGCGAAGACGTCGTGCGCCAGGGAGTTGGCGCAGGCGAGGATCATTCCGGCGACCGAGGCGAGCAGTGTCAGGAAGATCGCCGTGGTGACCGTCGTGAAGATGAGGGTCTGGGCGGTCGAGGCGTTCGCGCCGAAGACCGCCTTGGAGCCGAGGAGGTAGGCCGTGTTGCCCTGCGGGTCCGCCCGCGCGATGGCGGCTCGGCCGATCATGGCCGTCGCGCCGAAGCCCACTATCGTGATCACGAGGGCGAAGAGTGCCACCAAGGAAACCGCCCATGACATCGAGCGGCGTATCTCGGGCGCGCTGCGCGCCGTGTACATGCGCATCGTCACGTGGGGGAGGCAGGCGCCGCCCAGGACCACCGTGAGCTCTGAACTGATCATGTCCAGGCGGGGGTTGGGGCTGCCCGCGAACTGCAGTCCTGACTGGAGGAAGGCGGGCCCCGCGCCGCTGCCGTGCCGGGCGGCGGCGAGGAGCGCGCCCAGGTCCCAGTCGAAGCGGCGCAGGATCAGGGCGGCGATGACCAGGCCGGAGCCGAGCAGCATCACGATCTTCAGGATCTGGATGAGGGCGGTGCCTTTCATGCCGCCGATCGCCGCGTAGCTGATCATGAGTACGCCGAGTGCGACGACGCATCCCGTCTTCACGCCCTCGCTGGAGAACCCGAGGATGAAGGAGAGCAGATCGCCCGCGCCGGCGAGTTGCACCAGCATCAGGGGGAGGAGCGCGGCCAGTGTCGCCGCGCACGCCGTGATGCGTACGGCGCGGCCGGGCATCCGGCGTGCCAGTACGTCACCCATGGTGAACTGCCCCGCGTTGCGCAGGGGTTCGGCGAGCAGGAACATCAGGAGCATCAGGGACAGGGCCGTGCTCAGGGCCAGGACGACTCCGTCGTATCCGACGAGCGCGATGATTCCGCCGGTGCCGAGCACGGTCGCCGCGGAGATGTAGTCGCCCGCGATGGCAAGGCCGTTGCGCATCGGCGAGAGCGCGCCGTAGCCGGTGTAGAACTCGCCGAGGTCGTCGCGGTCGGGGCCTGTCATCACGCACAGGAGCAGCGTGAGGGTGACGACGGCGGTGAACGCCACCAGGGACATGGCCTGCGCGGAGTCGGCGGCCAGGGTGACGCCCGGGCTCATCGGTTGGCCTCCAGCTCCGCCAGTTTGCGCAGCCGTTCGGCCATCGGGTCGAGCCTGCGGCGGGCCGTGACCTCGTACAGCGCTATGGCGAGCAGGGTGACGGGCACCTGGCACAGGCCGAGCAGCAGTCCGGTGGAGAGGCCGCCGGTGACCGTGCCGGTCATCAGGGACGGGGCGAAGGCGGAGAGGATCAGGAAGAGCGTGAAGTAGCCGAGCGCGGTGAGGGTGGCGACGCGGCGCTGCCAGCGGTAGGCGCTGCGCAGATAGCGCAGGTCTCTGTGGCGGCCGAGTGCGGGGTGGCGGGGGAGTCTGATGGGGGGTGGGGGAGGCGGCGGAGCGGGGGGCTGCCAGGGGTAGGTGGGGTAGGAGGGGGAGGAGTCGTGCGGGGGGAGGTGGGGGCGGTAGGCGTGGCGGGGGTGATGGGGTTGATGGGGTTGATGGGAGGGGTCGGGGTGTTGGGGCTGGTGAGGGTAGGACATCCCGGTTCTCCTTGCGCGGCGTCGGTCCGGTGCGGGACCGCAGGGAGCGAGAGGTGAGAATCGAGCACGTTACTTGTAAGTAGTAGAGCCGCGAAGGGTTTTGCACATACTGGTTGGTCGGTCGATTGGCCGGTCTATTCGGTTGGTCTGTTCATGGGGCGCTCCCGCGGGGCCAGTTCGGAGTTCTCCCTGCTCCCGGGGGCTGCCGCCTCCCCGTTCTCCGGGTTCTGCGCCCCGATTACCGGAAACCTCCGGGGTGCCAGGAACACCAGCACGAGGAGCGCGATCACCGCCGCGCAGCCCGCCCCCACGTACACGGTGTCGACCGCTGAGTCGACCGCGCGCCGCAGCCGTTCCGGGTCGGTGACCGCGGCCGGGTTCTCCAGGGCGTGGGACACCGAGTCCAAAGAGCCCGCGCCGCCGAGCCGTGAGGTGAGGACTCCGTTGGCGATCGCGCCGAAGAGGGCCGCGCCCAGGGTCTGGCCTATCTGGCGGCAGAAGAGGATGGACGCGGTGGCCGTGCCGCGCTCGGACCAGCCGACGGTGGACTGCACCCCGACGATCAGCGGCAGTTGGAAGAGGCCGAGTGCCGCACCCAGGAGCAGCATGATCAGGGCCGGCTGCCACGCCTGCCCCGGGTAGGGCAGGAGGGGGAACGCGAAGAGGAAGAGGGCGGCGCCGCCGATGCCGATGAGCGCGGTGTCGCGGAAGCCGAGCCTGCGGTAGACGTGCTGGCTCAGGGCGGCGGACACCGGCCAGCTCAGCGTCATCACGGAGAGCACGAACCCGGCGGCGATCGGCGCCAGGCCAAGGACGGACTGGGCGTACGTCGGCAGGAACACGGTGGGCGCGACCATCAGGAGGCCGAGCGCGCCCAGGGCGAGGTTGACCGCCGCGATGGTGCGTCTGCGCCAGACCCAGCCGGGGATGATCGGCTCCGCCGCGCGGCGTTCGATGACCACGACGGCCGCCGCGAGCAGCAGTCCGCCGGTGAAGAGCGCCAGGGACGGCGCGGACAGCCAGGCCCAGGCGACGCCGCCCTGGACGAGCGCGGTGAGCAGGACGCCACCGCAGGCGAAGACGGCGAGCGCGCCCGCCCAGTCGACGCGCCCGCGGGTGGCCGCCTCGCGCTGCGGCTCGTGCAGGTGGCGCACGATCAGCCAGAGCGCCACCGCCCCGATGGGCAGGTTGATGAGGAAGATCCAGCGCCAGTCGGCGTAGGCGGCGATGAGGCCGCCGAGTGCGGGGCCCGCGATCGACGAGGCGGCCCACACGGTGGACAACTTCGCCTGGATCTTCGGGCGTTCCTTGAGGGGGTAGAGGTCGGCGGCGAGTGTCTGCACCGTCCCCTGGAGCGCGCCGCCGCCCAGGCCCTGCACGACGCGGAAGGCGATCAGCGCCCCCATGCTCCATGCCATGGCGCACAGGGCGGAGCCGATCAGGAAGAGGATGCTGCCCGCGATGAGGACGGGCTTGCGGCCGAAGGTGTCGGAGAGCTTGCCGTAGATGGGCAGGGTGACGGTGACGGCGAGCAGATAGCCGGAGAACAGCCAGGAGAAGACGGAGAAGCCGCCGAGGTCGCCGACGATCTGCGGGATGGCCGTCGAGACGATCGTGGCGTCAAGGGCGGCGAGCGCCATGGCGAGCATGAGCGCGGCGACGACGGGACCGCGCGGTCGTGGGTCGTGCGTGGCCGAAGGTGTGCCGCCCACCGGAGATTCCTTCCCCCTGCATCTAATTGCTTCCGGCCACCTTCTCACCCGGGAGGGCCGCGGGGGCAGGGGTGGAGAGCATCCCGGCAGGTGGGGCGGTGTCCGGTAGGTACGAGGGTGGAGCGACCCCGAGAAGGGCTCCACCGGCGGGTGGAGATCCCCTAGGGGAACCTCCGTACTACGGACCGGGGAGGGTTCGTACCGCTGGAGGAGGAGAAGGCCCCGGCGCCTTCTTAGATTGGCTTTATGCCGACGGGGCGGGACGGGGGTGGCCCCGTCGGTCAGACCGAACCACACCTTCGGGGGTGGGGTTTTCCCCAGTAAAAGACTGCGCTGGGCACCAGGGCGCGAGGCCCGCCGGACGACCAGACTCTTTATGCGTACCGAACACGCCTGACTCACCGCGTAACCGCCTGACCCACCGCGTAACCGACTTAGGAGACTTACCGTGACATCGGCTGTAACCATTCCCAGGCACGGGGGCACTGGAGGGCGTACGGCCGTGGTGGCACGGGCGCGCCAGGTCGTGAAGGCGTACGGATCAGGGGAGACCCGGGTCGTCGCGCTCGACGAGATCGATGTGGACATCGCCCGCGGGCAGTTCACCGCGATCATGGGCCCCTCCGGCTCCGGCAAGTCGACCCTGATGCACTGCCTCGCGGGCCTCGACACCGTCTCGTCCGGGCAGATCTACCTCGACGAGACCGAGATCACCGGCCTGAAGGACAAGAAGCTCACGCAGCTTCGCCGGGACCGGATCGGCTTCATCTTCCAGGCGTTCAACCTCCTGCCGACGCTCAACGCCCTCGAGAACATCACGCTCCCGATGGACATCGCGGGCCGCAAGCCCGACCGCGGCTGGCTGGACCAGGTCGTGGAGACCGTAGGCCTCGCGGGCCGCCTCAAGCACCGGCCGACCGAGCTCTCCGGCGGCCAGCAGCAGCGCGTCGCCGTGGCCCGCGCGCTCGCAGCGCGACCCGAGATCATCTTCGGTGACGAGCCGACCGGCAACCTCGACTCCCGTGCGGGAGCTGAGGTGTTGGGCTTCCTGCGCAAGTCGGTGACCGAGCTCGGCCAGACCATCGTGATGGTCACGCACGACCCGGTGGCCGCCTCGTACGCGGACCGGGTCCTCTATCTCGCGGACGGCCGGATCGTCGACGAGATGTACTCGCCGACCGCCGAGTCCGTCCTCGACCGCATGAAGGACTTCGACGCTCGGGGGCGTACGTCATGACCGTCCTCAAGACCTCGATGCGCAACTTCTTCGCGCACAAGGGCCGCATGGCGCTCTCCGCCGTGGCCGTGGTTCTGTCGGTGGCGTTCGTCTGCGGCACGCTCGTCTTCTCCGACACGATGAACACGACGTTCGACAAGCTCTTCGCCGCGACGTCCGCCGACGTCACCGTCACCAACAAGAACGCCGCGGACACGGGCGAGACGCCCGACAGCGGCAGGCCCGAGTCGATGCCCGCATCGGTCGTCGAGCGGACGAAGAAGGCGCAGGGCGTGAAGTCCGCGGAGGGCGCGGTCAGCAGCACCGCCGTCACCGTCGTCAACTCGAAGAAGGAGAACGTCGGTCCCACCGGCGGCGGCCCGACCATCGCTGGCAACTGGACGCACAACGACCTGCGTTCGATGGACATCACCTCCGGGCACGCCCCGCGCGGTCCCACCGACGTGATGGTCGACTCCGACACCGCCGACAAGCACGACCTCAAGATCGGTGACGAGCTGCGCACCATCGCCGTCGCCGGCGACCACACCGCGAAGATCTCCGGGATAGCCACCTTCAAGGTGACCAACCCCGGTGCCGCGATCGTCTACTTCGACACCGCGACCGCACAGCGTGAACTCATCGGCTCCACGGACAAGTTCACGCAGGTCAACGTGAGCGCCGAGACGGGCGTCAGCGACACGCAGCTCAAGCGGAACGTCACCGAGACCATGGGCGCCGAGGCGTCCGCGTACAAGGTCAAGACGCAGCAGGAGACTTCGGACGACGGCCGCGAGAGCGTCAGCGGATTCCTCGACGTCATGAAGTACGCGATGCTCGGCTTCGCCGGAATCGCCTTCCTCGTCGGCATCTTCCTCATCATCAACACCTTCTCGATGCTGGTCGCCCAGCGCACTCGCGAGATCGGCCTGATGCGCGCCATCGGATCGAGCCGCAAGCAGGTCAACCGGTCCGTGCTCGTCGAGGCGCTGCTGCTCGGCGTCTTCGGCTCCATCCTCGGGGTCGGAGCGGGCGTCGGACTCGCCGTCGGCCTGATGCAGCTCATGTCCGGCATGGGCATGGAACTGTCCACCCAGGACCTCACGGTGAAGTGGACGACGCCCGTGGTGGGCATGGTCCTCGGCATCGTCGTCACCGTCCTGGCCGCCTATCTCCCGGCACGGCGCGCCGCCAAGGTCTCCCCGATGGCAGCCCTGCGTGACGCCGGGACCCCGGCCGACGGCAAGGCGAGCGCACTGCGCGCCCTGATCGGCCTGGTCCTCACCGGCGCCGGCGTCTTCGGCCTCTACACCGCATCGCAGGCGGACAAGGCGAGCGAGGGCTCGCTGTTCCTCGGCGGCGGTGTGGTCCTGACCCTCATCGGCTTCGTCGTCATCGGCCCGGTCCTGGCGAACGGCGTGGTCCGCGTCATCAGCGTCCTGCTCCTGCGGATGTTCGGCCCCGTGGGACGGATGGCCGAGCGCAACGCCCTGCGCAACCCGCGCCGCACCGGCGCCACCGGCGCGGCCCTGATGATCGGCCTCGCCCTGGTCGCGTGCCTCTCCGTGGTCGGCTCCTCGATGGTCGCCTCGGCCACGGACGAGCTCGACAAGTCGGTCGGCGCGGACTTCATCATCCAGTCCGACAACGGCCAGGCGATCACTCCGAAGGCCGCGAAGTCCCTGGAGAAGGCGGAGCACGTCGCCCACATCACCCAGTACAAGGACGTCAAGGCGGACCTGACGGCCGCGAACGGCAAGGTCGCCAAGGGTGTGGGCCTGAGCGCCGCCGACCCGACGTACGCACAGGACCTGCGCGCCGAGACGGTCGCGGGGAAGCTCGCCGACGCCTACAAGCCGGACTCCATGTCGGTCGGCGAGGACTTCGCCAAGGATCACGGCATCGGCGTCGGCGACAAGGTGAAGGTGGCCTTCGACAAGGGAAGGACGGGCGAGCTGACGGTCCGGGCCCTCACGTCGAGCGACACCTCGATCGACTCGGGCGCGATGTACGTGAACATCTCGACCGCGGCGAAGTACGTGCCCGCCGACCGGATGCCGCCGAACGAGATCATGTTCGCGAAGGCGGACAAGGGCCAGCAGGACGCGGCGTACAAGTCGCTCAAGGCGGCCATGTCCGACTACCCGCAGTACAAGGTCATGGACCAGACCGACTTCAAGCAGACCCTGAAGGATCAGGTCGGCCAGATGCTGAACATGGTCTACGGCCTGCTCGGCCTCGCGATCATCGTCGCCATCCTGGGCGTCGTGAACACCCTGGCCCTCTCGGTGGTCGAGCGCACCCGAGAGATCGGCCTGATGCGGGCGATCGGCCTCTCGCGCCGCCAGCTGCGCCGCATGATCCGCATGGAGTCGGTGGTCATCGCCCTCTTCGGCGCACTGCTCGGCCTGGGCCTCGGCATGGGCTGGGGCGCCACGGCCCAGAAGCTGCTGGCCCTGGAGGGCCTGAAGGTCCTGGAGATCCCCTGGGCGACGATCATCACGGTCTTCGTGGGGTCGGCGTTCGTGGGGCTGTTCGCGGCGCTGGTACCGGCTTTCCGGGCGGGGCGCATGAATGTGCTGAACGCGATCGCTACCGAATAGCTCCCGCTACGGGGGTGCGGAATAGCTCCCGCTACGGGGGTGCGGGGGAATCGGCCCCCGGCGGGCTTCGCGCCTGCCGGGGGCCGATTGGCGTGTGCGGGTCCGGCGGTCGTGCAGCCGCCGCGCCGTTCCTGGGGCTCCGCCCCAGACCCCGGTCCTCAAACGCCGGACGGGCTGGATGGTGGTGGCGGACCGGCTGGGTGGTGGTGGCGGACGGGCCGGATGGAGGTGCTGGACGGGCTGGATGGTGGTGTCAGACCGGCTGGGTGGTGGTGGCGGACGGGCCGGATGGAGGTGGCGGACCGGCTGGATCGTGGTGTCAGACCGGCTGGGTGGTGGTGGCGGACCGGCTGGATACGCGCCTTCCGCGCAGCGGCTGTCAGTGCGTAGTCGTACGCTGGAGACCCCCGGCCCGTATGACGTTGCCGGGCGGTTCGCGTTGCCCACCGCGTGCCCCTGAACCTGGACGGAAAGCGAAAGCCCAACATGAGCCTGCACGGTCTGCTCGACGCTGTCGTCAAGGATTCCGCCCTCGCCGAGGCGGTCAAAGCCGCTACCGACGGCAACCGCTCGCACGTGGACCTCGTCGGCCCGCCCGCCGCACGCCCCTTCGCCGTCGCCGCCCTGGCCCGCGAGACCGGCCGTACCGTCCTCGCCGTCACCGCCACCGGCCGCGAGGCCGAGGATCTGGCCGCCGCCCTGCGCACGATCCTCCCGCCGGACGGCATCGCCGAGTACCCCTCGTGGGAGACGCTCCCGCACGAGCGCCTCTCGCCCCGCTCCGACACAGTCGGCCGCCGCCTCGCCATCCTGCGCCGCCTCGCGCACCCCAGGCCCGACGACCCCGAGACCGGCCCCGTCTCCGTCATCGTCGCCCCCGTGCGCTCGGTCCTCCAGCCCCAGGTCAAGGGCCTGGGCGACCTGGAGCCCGTCGCCCTGCGCAGCGGCGAGAGCGCGGACCTGAACGACACCGTCGAGGCCCTCGCGGCAGCCGCGTACTCCCGGGTGGAGCTCGTCGAGAAGCGCGGCGAGTTCGCCGTGCGCGGCGGCATCCTGGACGTCTTCCCACCGACCGAGGAACACCCCCTCCGCGTCGAGTTCTGGGGCGACGACATCGAGGAGATCCGCTACTTCAAGGTCGCCGACCAGCGCTCCCTGGAAATCGCCGACCACGGCCTGTGGGCGCCGCCCTGCCGCGAGCTGCTCCTCACGGACGAGGTGCGCAGGAGAGCTGCCGCTCTCGCCGAGGAGCACCCGGAGCTCGGCGAACTCCTCGGCAAGATCGCCGAGGGCATCGCCGTCGAAGGCATGGAGTCCCTCGCGCCGGTCCTGGTCGACGACATGGAGCTGCTGCTCGATGTCCTGCCGGAGCAGAGCATGGCCGTGGTGTGCGACCCCGAGCGCGTGCGCACCCGGGCCGCCGACCTGGTGGCCACCTCGCAGGAGTTCCTCCAGGCCAGCTGGGCCGCCACCGCCGGTGGCGGAGAGGCGCCCATCGACGTGGGCGCCGCGTCCCTGTGGGGCATCGCGGACGTCCGGGACCACGCGAGCGACCTCGGCATGATGTGGTGGTCCGTCTCGCCCTTCGCCGCCGACGAAGAACACCTCGACGACGACACCCTCAAGCTCGGCATGCACGCCACTGAGACCTACCGCGGCGACACCGCGAAGGCACTGGCCGACACCAAGGGCTGGCTGGCCGACGGCTGGCGCACCGTCTACGTGACGGAGGGCCACGGCCCCGCTGCCCGCACCGTCGAGGTACTCGGCGGCGAGGGCATCGCGGCCCGCCTCGACGGGGACCTCGCCGAGCTGACGCCGTCGCTGGTGCACGTGTCCTGCGGCTCCATCGACTTCGGCTTCATCGACCCCGCGCTCAAACTCGCCGTACTCACCGAGACCGACCTCTCCGGCCAGAAGGCGGCCGGCAAGGACGGCCAGCGGATGCCCGCGCGCCGCCGCAAGACGATCGACCCGCTGACCCTGGAGGCCGGCGACTACATCGTCCACGAGCAGCACGGCGTCGGCCGCTACATCGAGATGGTGCAGCGCACCGTCCAGGGCGCCACCCGCGAGTATCTGGTCGTCGAGTACGCCCCCGCCAAGCGCGGCCAGCCGGGCGACCGTCTCTACATCCCCACCGACCAGCTGGAACAGATCACCAAGTACGTCGGCGGCGAGGCCCCCACCCTCCACCGTCTGGGCGGCGCCGACTGGACGAAGACGAAGGCGCGCGCCAAGAAGGCGGTCAAGGAGATCGCCGCCGACCTCATCAAGCTGTACAGCGCCCGCATGGCGGCCCCCGGCCACGCCTTCGCCCCCGACACCCCCTGGCAGCGCGAGCTGGAGGACGCCTTCCCGTACGTGGAGACGCCCGACCAGCTCACCACCATCGCCGAGGTGAAGGACGACATGGAGAAGACGGTCCCGATGGACCGCCTGATCTGCGGTGACGTGGGCTACGGCAAGACGGAGATCGCGGTCCGCGCCGCGTTCAAGGCGGTGCAGGACGGCAAGCAGGTCGCGGTCCTGGTCCCGACGACACTCCTCGTGCAGCAGCACTTCGGCACGTTCGGCGAGCGCTACTCCCAATTCCCCGTCAAGGTAAAGGCGTTGTCCCGCTTCCAGACGGAGACCGAGTCCAAGGCGACCCTTGAGGGCCTGCGCGACGGCTCAGTGGACATCGTCATCGGCACGCACCGCCTCTTCTCCTCCGAGACCAAGTTCAAGGACCTGGGCCTGGTCATCGTCGACGAGGAGCAGCGCTTCGGCGTCGAGCACAAGGAGCAGCTGAAGAAGCTGCGCGCCAATGTGGATGTGCTGACGATGTCGGCCACCCCCATCCCTCGTACGCTCGAAATGGCCGTCACCGGCATCCGCGAGATGTCCACGATCACCACCCCGCCCGAGGAGCGCCACCCGGTCCTGACCTTCGTCGGGCCGTACGAGGAGAAGCAGATCGGCGCGGCCATCCGCCGTGAACTGCTCCGCGAGGGCCAGGTCTTCTACATCCACAACCGCGTCGAGTCGATCGACCGCGCGGCGGCCCGCCTGCGGGACATCGTCCCCGAGGCCCGGATCGCCACGGCGCACGGCCAGATGTCCGAACAGGCCCTGGAACAAGTGGTGGTGGACTTCTGGGAGAAGAAGTTCGACGTGCTCGTCTCCACGACGATCGTCGAGTCCGGCATCGACATCTCCAACGCCAACACCCTCATCGTCGAGCGTGGCGACAACTTCGGCCTCTCCCAGCTCCACCAGCTGCGTGGCCGAGTGGGCCGTGGGCGCGACCGCGGATACGCCTACTTCCTCTACCCGCCCGAGAAGCCCCTGACGGAGACCGCCCACGAGCGGCTCGCCACGATCGCCCAGCACACCGAGATGGGCGCGGGCATGTACGTGGCCATGAAGGACCTGGAGATCCGCGGCGCGGGCAACCTCCTGGGCGGCGAACAGTCCGGGCACATCGCGGGCGTCGGCTTCGACCTCTACGTACGCATGGTCGGCGAGGCCGTGGCCGACTACCGGGCGCAGATGGACGGCAGCGTGGAGGAGGAGCCGCCGCTGGAGGTCAAGGTCGAACTGCCGGTCGACGCGCACGTCCCGCACGACTACGCACCCGGCGAGCGGCTGCGCCTCGCGGCCTACCGCTCGATCGCCTCCGCGAGCAGCGAGCAGGACGTCAAGGCGGTACGGGAGGAACTCACCGACCGCTACGGCAAGTTGCCCGAGCCGGTGGAGAACCTGCTCCTGGTGGCGGGCCTGCGCATGCTGGCCCGCGCGTGCGAGGTCGGCGAGATCGTGCTGCAGGGCAACAACATCCGGTTCGCCCCGGTGGAGCTGAGGGAGTCGCAGGAGCTGCGCCTGAAGCGGCTCTATCCGGGGACGGTCATCAAGGCCAACGCCCACCAGCTCCTGGTGCCACGCCCGAAGACGGCGAAGGTCGGCGGGAAGCCGCTGGTCGGGCGTGAACTCCTCGGCTGGGTCGGGGAGTTCCTGACCACGATCGTGGGGTCGTAGCCCGTTCGCGCGCGGCCTGTGCCGCCTAGGCGTCCGCGTCGGGCGTGCAGGCGGCGGCGATCGACACGCCGTCCTCGTAGAGGTGGTGCCGGGTGATGCGGCCGTCCTCGACGGTGAGGCGCAGCGCGAAGGGCCCTTCGAAGCTCTTGCCTGTGGCGCGTACGGTCCCGGCGACGCGTCCGGTCAGTACGGCGTCGTGACCGTCGACGAGGAAGGCGTCCAGGGTCGCGCCGGCGTCCTCGGGGACGGTGTGCGCGGCCAGCTCCGCCGCCTGGGCGGCGCATTCGGCCGCCGTGGAGCGGGGACGGATCCAGGGGACGACGGGGTTCTCGGCGAGCAGCCAGTCCACCTTGTCCGCGAAGAGGGTGGTGAGGCGGTCGGTGTCGCCTGCCAGGCGGGCGGTGAGGAAGTTCTGGACGACGGCGCGGGTGGCATCGGCGGGGCTCGTGGAGTTCATGCCCCTGATGCTGCCGCGGGCGGCGAGGAGCGTCGATTACGCCGGACGTAATGGACGGAGGCCATGGACGCCTCCACTCGCTACGGTGTGGGTCAGGGCGTGTGGGCCAGGGACCAGGGAAGGGGAAGTGCCGTGGGGATGGGGGCTGTCGTGGGGCTCGGCTGTTTTCCGGTGAAGTCGATGCTGGGGGAGCGGTGCGAGCGGCTCGTCTTCGATGAGCGGGGCGTGGCCGGTGACCGGCTGTGGGCTTTGCGGTACGAGGACGGGGTGTACGCGGATGTCGTGGCGCCCGGCACGCTCGCCATCGGATCGAAGGTGACCGTTCAGTGAACCGCCAAGCCCCCCGGGGTCCGTCCCTCGCGCTGCTCGCGCTGCTCGTCGTCGCGGGCACCGTCACCGGCTGCACACCCCAGGAGAAGGACGGCGGCTCCTCCGGTCACGGACCCGACGCCAACGCCAAGGCGGGCCCCGCGCTCGCCGCCGTCGACTCCCTCACCGTCAAGGGCCGCGCCCCCAAGACCGGTTACGACCGCGGCCGGTTCGGCAGCCCCTGGGCGGACACGGACTCCAACGGCTGCGGCACCCGCGACGACATCCTCAAGCGCGACCTGGAGGACGTGAAGTACCGCGACGGCGACTGCGAAGTGGCCTCAGGGAAGCTCGCGCCCGACCCGTACACCGGCAAGGACGTCACCTTCACCCGTGGCCGCAGCCAGGTCGACATAGACCATCTCGTCGCCCTCTCGGACGCCTGGCAGAAGGGCGCGGGCAAGTGGCAGCCGAGCAAGCGCATCGCCTTCGCCAACGACCCGCTCAACCTCCTCGCCGTCGACGCGGGCCCCAACCGCGGCAAGGGGGACGGCGACACGGCCACCTGGCTGCCGCCGGACAAGGGCTACCGGTGCGCGTACGTGGCGCGGCAGGTGGCGGTGAAGAAGAAGTACGAGGTGTGGGTGACGGGCGCCGAACGGGACGCCATGAAGCGGGTCCTTTCGGGCTGCCCCGAGGAGAAGCTGCCGACGGGCGGCAGCGCGACGGCCGCGCCTGGACGGTTCCACGCGCGCTGACGTCGGTACGGCCGGCAGCTGACATCGGTACGGTCGGTATTCGTATACGTGCGCGAAAAATGGCTTACCAGGGCGGCTCGTGCCCGCTAGCGTCCCCGGCATGGACGACCTGAAGATCACGACCCTGGCCGAGCGGCCCGAACTCGCGGACCCGCTCTGGGGCATGGACGACACCTGGCCGGAGTTCATCGGGCACGACCCCATCGCCTGGTCGCTGATCGGGCGCATCGTCACGGATCTCCCCGAGTACGTCCTGGTCGCCACGGACGAGCGGGGCGAGGTCGTGGCACGTGCGTACAGCGTGCCGTTCGCGCTCCACGCCGACGGGCGCGGGGACCTCCCTGACTGCGGCTGGGACCAGGTCATGCTGTGGGCGTTCGCGGACCTGCGGCACGGCAGGAAGCCCGACACGGTGAGCGCGATCGAGATCACCGTCGCCAAGGAGTTCCTCGGCCGGGGCCTGTCCGGGCGGATGCTCGCGGCGATGCGCGAGAACGCACGCGCGCGTGGCTTCACGGAGGTCGTCGCGCCGGTGCGCCCGAACGCCAAGCACCTCGAACCGTCCGCGCTGATCGACACGTACGCACAGCGCGAGCGGGACGACGGGCTGCCCGCCGACCCGTGGCTGCGCGTGCACGTCCGGGCGGGCGGCACCATCGCGAAGGTGGCTCACGCGTCGATGACGGTGGCCGGTTCGACCGCGCAGTGGCGGGCGTGGACCGGGCTGCCGTTCGACTCGGCGGGCCCGGTCGAGGTGCCGGGCGCGCTCGTGCCGGTGCACTGCGATCTTGAGCGCGGGTACGCGGTGTACGTGGAGCCGAACGTGTGGGTGCGGCACGTGCTGTGACCGCACCCCCACGACCGTCCCGGGGCGTCAGCCCGCGAGCTTGTCGATGTCCACGACGTCGCCGGTGGGAGGCGTGGCGTCGACCGGCTTCTCGTAATCGGTGAACGTCAGGCTCTCCGGCTTCTTCGCCGTCTCGTTCACCACCTTCAGGAGGTACGGCTTGCCCTTTGTCGCGACGTAGAGGGTGTACCGGTCGGCGCCGTCGCGCTCGGTGAGCATGAGGGCCGGGGTGCCGTCGACCGTGGTCGTCTTCCCTTTACGAGCAGGGGAGTTGACGTCCTTGAAGTCGGTGAGCAGGACGTCCAGGTCGCAGAACCCGGCGATGTCCTTGGCGTCCGCGCCGGTCGCCTTCGTCTTCGCCCAGCGGTCCGCGAGCATGTCCACGGCCGCCTGGGTGTCGGCGGCGGGCTCGCCCTTGCTCTGGGCGCGCAGGAACTCCTCGTCGTACTTCATGTAGACGGTGCTCGCGCTCGCGATCAGCTCGACCGAGCCCTCGCCGTTCATCCCCATGGTGCCCGCGCACCGCCCCTTGGTGTCGAGGGCCATGTCCAGCTTGATGTTGCCGGTCTCGTCCGGGACCTCGCCCTTCACGGTGAGGGACGAGGCGCCGGTCGTCGCCTTGACGGCCTTGTCGACGATGTCGGGCCCGGAGAGGCCGGGGAACGGGCCCGCCTCCTTCTTGGGCTGGACGGCGGGCTTGTCCTTGGCGGTGGTCGCCCCGCCGGATTCGGTGCCGCAGGCCGTCAGGCCGAGCGTCGCTGCGGCGGCCAGGCACACAGCGGCAAGAGTGGTACGTCGCATGAAGATCCCCCCACGGGAACTCGGAAGTGCTGTGCACATCTCAGCAGAGGCCTGTGAACCGAGTCAACACGAGAAGCTGTGAACCTTGGGTTAATGCTTGTGAAGTGATCGGTGCGGTGGGAGTGGGTATGCTCGGTGCCACAGCGCGCTTGGGCGGGGCGGCGGGACCGAGGGGAGCCAGTCAGTGGGGGAGCGGGAGAACGCGACAGAGGTGACCGCCGCCGGGATCGCCCGGCTCGCGGGCGTCGGCCGGGCCGCCGTCAGCAACTGGCGCCGCCGCCACCCCGACTTCCCGAGGCCCGTCGGCGGCACCGAGACCAGCCCCTCCTTCGCGCTCCCGGAAGTCGAGGAGTGGCTGCGCACCCAGGGCAAGCTGGGCGAAGTCCCCCTCAGGGAACGCGTCTGGCAGCAGCTCGCGGGCCACCCCGCAGGCCCCGTCACCGCCCTCCTCCACGCCGGGTGCGCCCTCCTCCTCGTGCGCGACCGCCACCCGCGGTGGCTCGAGGTGAGCGCGGTGTCGGACGAACGGATGGCACAGCTGCTCCCGGCGGTCCTGGAGGACGTGCTCACCCCGCGGTTCGCTTCCCCCGCGGCTGCGGCTTCCCCTGAGGCTGCGGCTGCCGCGCCGGGCTCCGGCACCCCGCGGCAGGCCGTCCGCATCCCGGACGCGGGCCAACTCCGGCCCTCCGTACCCCTGTTGCGTGGCGTGGCCGAGCTCGCCGCCGAGCTGGGGGCCCGGCAGACGTACGAGTTCCTCTTCGGGCGGCACATCGACGCCAACTCCCGGCAGTACACGCTCACCCCGGCGGGACCCGCCGAGCTGATGGCCGCCCTCGCCGGGCCCGCCGCGACCGTGCTCGACCCGGCCTGCGGTACCGGAGCCCTGCTGCGTGCCGTCGCGACACGGCCGGACCAGGTCCTCTGCGGGCAGGACAGCGCCCCCGAACTCGCCGCCCTCACCGCGCTGCGCCTCGCCCTGCACTCCGACGCCACCGTGCGCGCCGCCGCCGCCGACACCCTGCGTGCGGACGCCTTCGGCGAGGCGCGGGCCGACGCCGTGCTCTGCCACCCGCCGTTCAACGAACGCAACTGGGGGCACGACGAACTCGCCTACGACCCCCGCTGGGAGTACGGCTTCCCGGCCCGTACGGAGTCCGAACTAGCCTGGGTCCAGCACGCGTTGGCCCGGCTTCGGGAGGGCGGTACCGCCGTCCTGCTGATGCCGCCGGCCGCCGCGTCCCGCCGCTCGGGCCGCCGGGTGCGCGCCGACCTGCTTCGCCGTGGCGCCCTGCGGGCCGTGATCGCGCTGCCGGCCGGAGCGGCGCCCCCGTACAACATCCCGCTGCACGTATGGGTGCTGAAGAGGCCGGTGCCGGGCGCGCAGGTCCCGCCCGAGCTGCTCCTCGTCGAGACGGCGGGGCTCGCCGCGGCCGACGGCAGGGACCGGCAGGCCTGGCGGGCGGTGCAGGACGCCGTGGTGGACGTCTGGCGGCGCTTCGAGAAGCACGGCGCGGTCGACGAACAACCCGGGCTCGCCCGATGCGTACCGGTGCTCGAACTCCTCGATGACGAGGTCGACCTGGCGCCAGCCCGCCGCCTCCCGCCCCCGGCCGCGGACGGCGGGACCGAGGCGCTGACCGCCGTACGCGAACGGCTGGGCGAGGCCGTGCGCCGGACCGCCGACCTCATGCCACCGCCCGCGAAGGCCGCCGAGGCAGCTTCCGAAGACACTCGCAGGCCACTCACCACCGTGGGCGAACTCGCCCGTTCAGGAGCCCTGTTGCTGCGTACGGGGACAGGCTCCGGAGTGCCCGGCATTCCCGTACTCACCGAACACGACCTGCTCGCCGGAACCGCGCCCACCGGCTCCGCGGACGCCTCGGATGCCCCCGGCGGCCCCACCGACTCCGTGCTGACCGAACCCGGCGACGTCGTCATCCCGATGACCGGTGGCGGCACCGCCGCCCGCGTCGTCGACGAGACCACGGCGGGCGCCGTCCTCGGCCGGGGGCTCACCCTCCTGCGCCCCGACCCGGCCGCCCTCGACCCCTGGTTCCTCGCCGGGTTCCTGCGCGGCACCGCCAACAACCGCCAGGCGAGCAGCTACGCCTCCACCGCGGCCCGGCTCGACGTCCGCCGCCTGCGGCTTCCGCGCCTGCCGCTCGAAGGACAGCGCCGCTACGGAGAGCGGTTCCGCGCACTCGCCGCCTTCGAGGACTCCCTGCGCCTCGCGGGCCGACTGGGCGAGCAGTTGGTGCGGGGCCTGCACGACGGACTGACGGACGGCACGCTTCCGCCGGAATGAGACGACCGGGTTCCGGGCGGGGGGACGGACCGGGTGCGATCGGGACGTGACCAGTACGGCAACGGTTCGGTACAACCCGGGACCGCTTCTCCTTGTCGGCCTATACGCTCGAATCTGCATCCGTTCGTATGTCGACCGTATGTCGACTCGTATTTCGGCTTCCGGCCGCGCGTTCCCTCCATGGGTACGTACGGCCGCACCAGGCACCAGGAGCAGCCATGCACGGCCACGGCTACGCGCCGCAGCACCCACCGCCGCCCTCCGGCGGCACTCATGTGACGCTGCGCGTGATGTTCGTGGTCCTCGCCGTCGTGACCTGCGGGCTGCTCGCGTGGGCGCCGATGCTGCGCCTCGCGATCGTGACGCGCAAGTCCTACGACTGGGGCCTGTTCGGGCTCGCTGCGGCGCTCGACGTGACGGCTCTCGTGCTGATAGGCGTCGACCCGGGCGAGGACGAGTTCCAGGGTCCTGGCAGCGCGGGCATGGTGGTCCTGCTGACCACACTGCTGGCCGCGATCGCCTACTACCTCTTCGCGGACATACGTCATTTCAGCCGGTACCGGCAGCCGCAGTACCTGGGCTACTCACCGCTGCAGGCGCAGGGCGCCTACGGCTATCCGCAGCAGCCGGCCCCCACCCCCGTCCACCAGCAGCCCACGCAGACGCACCAGCCGCCGGTCCAGCAGACGCCGCCCCCGCCCACGCGCCCCGCACCGGCCCGCATCCACCAAGTACAGGCCGAGCTCGACGAGCTCAGTGACTACCTGCGCAAGCAGGAAGGCGGCAACTGACCGTGTCACTGGGGACGGGCGGCCGTGTGGTCGCCGGGCGCTACGAACTCTCCACGCTCATCGGCCAGGGCGGCATGGGCCAGGTCTGGACGGCGTACGACCAACGCCTCGACCGCCGCGTCGCGGTCAAACTCCTGCGCCCCGACCGGGTCGCGGGCGCCGAGGCCGAGGAGCTGCGCCGCCGCTTCGTGCGCGAGTGCCGCGTCACCGCACAGGTCGACCACCCGGGCCTCGTCACCGTCCATGACGCGGGCACGGAGGGCGAGGACCTCTACCTCGTCATGCAGTACGTCGACGGGGCGGACCTCGGCGACCACCTCGCCGAACACGACCCCTACCCGTGGCAGTGGGCCGTCGCGATCGCCGCCCAGCTGTGCGCGGTGCTCTCCGCGGTGCACGCCGTGCCGATCGTGCACCGCGACCTCAAGCCGCGCAACGTCATGGTCAAGCAGGACGGCACCATCAGCATCCTCGACCTGGGCATCGCCTCCGTCATGGACACCGACACCACCCGCCTCACCCACACCGGCTCACCCATCGGCAGCCCCGCGTACATGGCTCCCGAGCAGGCGATGGGCGGCGCGGTCGGCCCGTACACCGATCTGTACGCACTGGGCGTCCTGCTGCACGAACTCCTCAGCGGAGACGTGCCGTTCAGCGGTTCCACCGCGCTCGGCGTCCTGCACCGCCACCTCTACGAACCGCCGCTCCCGGTCCGCCGCCTGCGCGCCGAGGTCCCCGAAACCCTGGAGGCCCTGGTCCTGCGCCTCCTCGCCAAGGACCCCCAGCACCGGTACGGCAGCGCCCAGGAGGTCTACGAGGACCTCGTCCCGCTGCTGCCCGCCCGTGGCATCCCCACCGGCGGCCCGCTGGACCCCACCCGCCCCTTCCTGCGCCCGCACGCCCCATGGCCCGACCGCGCGGCGACCCCCGCGTCGGCCCCCGCCATCCAGCCGGACCGCCCCGACCACCGTCAGACTCCCGGCAGCCAGACCGACGTGGTGCACGCGGTCGACGAGGTCAAGCGGCTGCTCGGCGAGGGTCGTATCACGCAGGCGGTCGACATCCTCGGCTCGATCCTGCCCGCCGCCGCGGCCAAGCACGGCGAGCACTCCCCGGTGGTGCGCTCCCTGCGCAAGCAGTACGCGGCGACCCTGATGGACGACGGGCAGTACCGCCGCGCGCTGCCCGAGCTGCGCCGCCTCGCCGACGAGCGCGCCGCCGAGTCCGGCCAGGCCGACCC
Organism: Streptomyces sp. NPDC048436; assembly: GCF_043200355.1. NCBI lineage: Bacteria > Bacillati > Actinomycetota > Actinomycetes > Kitasatosporales > Streptomycetaceae > Streptomyces > Streptomyces sp. NPDC048436. The sequence goes on along the minus strand of NZ_JBICXP010000007.1, from coordinate 121,219 downwards.
GCACTCCCTCCAGTTCCGCTACGAGGCCGCGCAGTGCCTGGAGCAACTCGGCGAACCGGCGGCGGCGCTCGCGGAGTACCGCGCCCTCCTCCCGTACTACGAGAACCGCTACGCCTCCGACGACCGCCAGCGCCCCCTCGAAATCCGCCGCCGCATCGGCCACTTGCTCCTCGCCCTCGGCGACCGCGCCGCGGCCCACGACACGCTGGGGCGCCTGCTTCTGGACGCCGAACGGATGCATGGGGTGGGGCATCCGTTCCCCGCGGAGATCCGGCGTACGTTGCAGTGGCTGGGACAAGTGCGCGGTTGAAGGCGGGAACGCACCCCAACTTGCCTCGAATCGTTGGTCGAATGGGTGGCCGAGAGACCGGCCACTCCCTAACATCGATCACCGCAAGACTTTGTGCACCGCCGCACAATCTCTCGACCGGGAGGCTCACTTGCACCGCCGCCGTCGCACCGCGCTCGTCCTCTCCACCGCGGCCATCGCCGCGGCCCCCCTCCTGACCGCCTGCGGCAACGAGGCGCATCCGGGCGCCGCGGCCGTCGTGGGCAACGACCGGATCACGGTCGCGCAGCTGGAGGGCCGGGTGAACGAGGTGCGCGACGCGCAGCGCGCCGCCATCCCGGACGGGCAGCAGTATGAGCAGGCCATCGCCAAGACCGGCGGCCTCACCCGCAGCACGCTGCACACGATGGTCCTGGACAAGGTGCTGCACAAGGCGGCGGCCGACGCGGGCGTCGACGTGTCACGCCGGGAGATCCAGACCATGCGGGCGGGCCTCGAACAGCAGGCCGGCAGCAAGAAGGCCCTCGAACAGGGCTGGCTCCAGCAGTACAGCGTCGCGCCCTCCCGCCTCGAGGACAGCTTCCGTACGGAGATCGAGGCGCAGAAGCTCGCGAAGAGCCTGGGCGCGGACATGAACGCGCCGGAAGGCCAGGCGGTGTTCTGGAAGGCGCTCTCCGCGGCCTCCAAGAAGCTGGACGTGGACCTGAACCCGCGCTACGGCAGGTGGGACGTGGAGAAGAGCAAGCGCGCGGACACCAAGACGCCGTGGGTGCGCGAGGTCTCCGGGGATGGCGCCGCGGCCCCCGAGCAGGCGTAAGGACGTAGGGGAGGGGGCTGTCAGTGCCGTGGGTTACGTTCGACGGGTGAACGAAACCACGCCCCCGGCCGACGCCCCCGGCCGCGTCATCCTCCTCACCACCAGCCACCGCGTGGCCCCCGGCCTGCTGTCCTGGCCCGCCTGGCAGGCCCAGCACGGGGCGGACGAGGTCCTGTGCGCCGACGCCGCGCACCCGCAGCTGCCGTATCTGCGCGAGGCGGGCGTCCGCGTGGAGCAGGCTTCGCCCACCGCCCAGGAACTGGTGGAGGCGTGCGCGGGCGACCGCACGGTCCTGATCATCGCCACGGCGGAGGGCGACCGCCCCCTGACGGACGGCCTTGCGAGGCTCGCGGGCTCGGGCCGCGTGTCGATGCCGGACCTGGAACTGCTCCCGGCGTCGTACGACCTGCCGGGCGCGCGGCTCCTGGACCTGGTCCAGGTCATGGACCGGATCCGGGCCGAGTGCCCCTGGTCGTCCCGGCAGACGCACAAGGGCCTGGCGAAGTACGGCCTTGAGGAGGCGTACGAACTGGTCGAGGCGATCGAGGAGGGCGACAGGGAGGAACTCAGGGAGGAACTGGGCGACGTCCTCCTCCAAGTGGTCTTCCACGCCCGCATCGCCGAGGACGCCACCGGCGATGAGGAGCCGTTCTCCATCGACGACGTGGCGGGCACGATCGTCGAGAAGCTGATCCACCGCCACCCGCACGTCTTCGGCGAGGACTCCGCCGAGACCCCGGAGGACGTGAAGGACCACTGGCTCCGCAAAAAGGCGGAGGAAAAGCAGCGCTCATCACTGACAGAGGGAATCCCCCTGGCCCAGCCGTCCCTGTCCCTGGCGACGAAACTGGCGTCGCGGGTGCGGACGGCGGGACTTGAGGTGCAGTTGCCGCCGGGCGAAGGCGTGGGCTACGAGCTCCTTGCGCTGGCGCTGCGGTCGGAGACGGAGGGCGTGGACCCGGAGGCGGCGTTGCGGGGGGCGGCGCGGGCTTACCGGGATGCGGTGCTGGCCGCGGAGGGGTTTTAGCCCGTCCGGCGTTTGAGGACGAACTCGGCGGAGCCGGTGATGGGGTGCGCAGGGCTTCGGTGCGGCTTGACGCCGGCCCGGGGGCAGGGTTTCAGCCCGTCCGGCGTTTGAGGACGAACTCGGCGGAGCCGGTGATGACGGTGCGCAAGGCCCGGCGCAGCCAGGCGCCGGATACCGTCGACCCCATGCAAGACCAGCCGCCCACTCCCGCAGCCTGCCCCGCAGGGGCGGCCACCCCGTCCGAGGCCCAGGGGCCAGAGCTCTTCACGTGGGAGTTCGCCACCGACCCCTACCCCGCCTACGCATGGCTCCGCGAGCACGCCCCCGTGCACAAGACGCGGCTGCCCAGTGGTGTGGAGGCCTGGCTGGTGACCCGGTACGGCGATGCCAAGCAGGCGCTCGCCGACCCGCGGCTCAGCAAGAACCCCGCGCACCATGGCGAGCCCGCGCACGCCAAGAGCAAGACCGGCATCCCGGGTGAGCGCAGCGCCAACCTCATGACGCATCTGCTCAACATCGACCCGCCGGACCACACCCGCCTCCGCCGTCTCGTCTCCAAGGCATTCACGCCCCGCCGCGTCGCCGAGTTCGCGCCCCGCGTCCAGGAGCTGACCGACCAGCTCATCGACCAGTTCGTGGAGAAGGGGGAAGCCGACCTCATCCACGACTTCGCCTTCCCGCTCCCCATCTACGCGATCTGCGACCTCCTCGGAGTGCCGCGCGAGGACCAGGACGACTTCCGCGACTGGGCGGGGATGATGATCCGGCACGGCGGCGGACCCCGGGGCGGGGTCGCCAGGTCCGTGAAGAAGATGCGGGGCTACCTCGCCGAACTCATCCACCGCAAGCGCCTCGAACCCGGCGACGACCTCATCTCCGGGCTCATCCGCACCTCCGACCACGGCGAGCACCTCACGGAGAACGAGGCCGCCGCGATGGCCTTCATCCTTCTGTTCGCCGGGTTCGAGACCACGGTCAACTTGATCGGCAACGGCACCTACGCCCTCCTCACCCACCCCGAGCAGCGCGAGCAACTCCAGGACTCCCTCAGGGACGGCGACACCGGCCTCCTGGAGACCGGGCTCGAAGAGCTCCTCCGCTTCGACGGGCCCGTCGAGCTCGCCACGTGGCGGTACGCGACCGAGGCGCTGCGTATCGGGGACCAGGACATCGAGCGCGGCGACCCCGTCCTCGTCGTTCTCGCCGCCGCCGATCGTGACCCGGAACGTTTCCGGTATCCGGACACGCTCGACCTCACCCGCCGCGACAACCAACACCTCGGCTACGGCCATGGCATTCATTACTGTCTCGGCGCACCGCTCGCCCGGCTCGAAGGACAGGCCGCCCTCGCGACCCTCCTGCGCCGCCTTCCTGACCTGCGACTCGCGGTGGAACCTGGTGATTTGAGATGGCGCGGCGGGCTCATCATGCGGGGACTGCGCACGCTGCCCGTGGAGTTCGCACCCGCACAGAAGAGCAAATAGAGGGGAATGGAAACCCCGTCCAGCTGACGCGCCGTCAAGACTGTGACTTTCACGTGATCTCCGCTGCATCGACTTGTGACAAGCGTTCGACTGCCGCTACGTTCACCGACGACTCGGCATCCCGTGCCGCAGTCGTCGCTCCAGTCACGCGAAAGGCAACCGCATGCTCTCCGGCAATGGTCGTCACCGACGCCCCCGCCAGGCCCCGGCCCTGATCGTCGCGGCAGGAGTCGCAGGATCGGCCATCGCCATCCCGCTGCTCGGCGCCACCAGCGCGAGCGCGGCGGACACCGTCACGTGGGACAAGCTCGCGGAGTGCGAGAGCGGTGGCTCATGGAGCGCGGACGCGGGCAACGGCTACTACGGCGGGCTCCAGCTCTCGCAGCAGACCTGGGAGGACTTCGGCGGCCTCGACTACGCGCCGAGCGCCGACCAGGCCAGCCGTTCGCAGCAGATCTCCGTCGCCGAGAAGGTCCTCGACGACCAGGGGCCCGACGCCTGGCCGAGCTGCGCGCCGATAGCCGGTCTCACCGACGACGGCGCCGCTGCCGACGTCGACCCGGGCGCCCCGGTCACCATCCTGCCCTCGGACGAGGCGGACGAGCCCGCGGCGGGCGAGTCGGGTGACGACCCGTCGGACAGCGCCACGCCGTCGGAGAAGTCCTCGGAGAAGCCCTCGGACGAGACCTCGAAGAAGCCGTCCAAGGAGCCTTCCGAGAAGCCCGCCGACGACGGCGAATCCCGAGACAAGAATCACGACGATGCGGACAAGTCGGATGGTTCCGACGGTTCCGGCGACTCCACTGGTTCCGATGACTCCGGCAAATCCGGGCAGGACGACGCCACTTCGCCCGCCCCCGGCGCCTCCACCGACGAAGGTGAGGGCGAGGGCGCAGGCCGTCACCGCGGCGGCAGCGCCGGCGACGAGGAGGCCGGCAGTGGCGACCGCGACGGCTCCGGGCGGCACGCCTCCCGTGGCGAGGAGCGTCAGCAGGACGGCTCCGACGGGACGTACACGGTCCGCTCCGGAGACAACCTCTCGGTCATCGCGGACGACCTCGACGTGAAGGGCGGATGGACCGAGCTGTACGCCGAGAACGAGAAGTCCGTCGGTTCCGATCCTGACCTCATCCTGCCCGGTCAGAGCCTCGATTTGGGCGAAAAGTAGCGGTAGTTGACGAACCGTCGGGCAGTCGCTTTGCGCCTGATGTCTGGTTTGGTGCAAGTGAGAGATGGGTCTCAGAAGCCCTGATCGTCTTTGAAATTAGGCGGATCGCATGCCTAACGTCGTGACCGCTCGCCACAGCGGGCCCCGCCGGTCGGTACGCCGAGTCCTGCCAACGGCCGTTCGGGAAATGTCGTCGCGTAAGCGCCGTAGGCAGGAGCGGGGGAACCAAGGTTTCCGCCGGGCCCGGCCGTTGAGCATCGCGAGAGCGAGGCCAGCAGACAGGAACGGCTAGGGGTTAAGTCGCACTCGAGAAGTGCGGCCGGGCAACTTCACTGGCCCGAACCCGACAGCTCACCTCGCAGGCGTCGGTGAGGGGATCTCTCATGCTGTTTTCCAGCAAGGGCAAGCACCGCCGCCCGTCCAAGGCCACCCGCGTCGCCACGCTCGCCGGCGTCACCGGTGTCGCCGTCGCCGCCCCGCTGATGGCGGCCGGTTCGGCCTCCGCCGCGACCGGCGCCGAGTGGGACGCCGTCGCCCAGTGCGAGGCCGGCGGCAACTGGTCCATCAACACCGGCAACGGCTACACGGGCGGCCTGCAGTTCTCGTCGTCCACGTGGGCCGCGTACGGCGGCACGAAGTACGCGCCCTCCGCCGACAAGGCCTCCAAGGCCCAGCAGATCGAGATCGGCGAGAAGGTCCTCGCGGGCCAGGGCAAGGGTGCCTGGCCGAGCTGCGGCACCGGCCTCTCGGGCGCCTCGTACCAGGGTGGCGGAGCGCAGGAGAGCGCCCCGCAGCAGACCCAGGAGCAGCCGAAGAGCCAGCCCAGCGCCCAGACCGAGCAGCCGCAGCAGGCCGCTCCGAAGGCCGCTCCCAAGGCTGAGGCCGCCCCGAAGGCCGAGTCCGAGAAGACCGTCGAGACCCCGACCGGCAAGACGGTCAAGAAGGGCGACGGCGAGTACAAGGTCAAGAAGGGTGACACCCTCTCCAAGATCGCCGAGGCGAAGGACGTCAAGGGCGGCTGGCACAAGGTGTACAAGCTCAACGGCGACATCATCGAGAACGCCGACATGATCTTCCCGGGCCAGCAGCTCCACCTGAGCTAGTCGCTGGCGGGGGCGCCCTGCTGTCGCGATCATCTGCGGGTGCGTCGTGGTTGCTCGCGCAGTTCCCCGCGCCCCTTCGGGCGCCACCTCCACCCCGCCCCGGTGCGCGTATCCCCCGTACGCGCCGGGGCGGGGCTCTTTGTTCCGTTCGGAAACTTTTTGCTCTCGGTTTGTCCACAGGGCGGTCGCTCGGCTGGCTCTTGCCCGGGAGCCGGTTAGGCTCGTGTCCGCGAGGCCAACGCCCCGCGTACCCGCGTCACATCCCAGAAGGAGATGCTCGTGCCGTCCATCGACGTCGTCGTAGCCCGGGAAATCCTGGACTCCCGAGGCAACCCCACGGTCGAGGTCGAGGTCGGCCTCGACGACGGCAGCACGGGTCGTGCCGCCGTTCCGTCCGGTGCGTCCACCGGTGCTTTCGAGGCCATCGAACTCCGTGACGGTGACCCCAACCGTTACATGGGCAAGGGCGTGGAGAAGGCCGTCCTCGCCGTCATCGAGCAGATCGGCCCGGAGCTCGTCGGGTACGACGCGACCGAGCAGCGCCTGATCGACCAGGCGATGTTCGACCTCGACGCCACCGACAACAAGGGCTCGCTCGGCGCCAACGCCATCCTCGGCGTCTCGCTCGCCGTCGCGCACGCCGCGTCGGAGGCCTCGGACCTGCCGCTCTTCCGCTACCTCGGCGGCCCGAACGCGCACCTGCTGCCCGTTCCGATGATGAACATCCTGAACGGCGGGTCGCACGCCGACTCGAACGTCGACATCCAGGAGTTCATGATCGCGCCGATCGGCGCCGAGTCGTTCTCCGAGGCCCTGCGCTGGGGCACCGAGGTCTACCACACGCTCAAGAAGGTCCTGAAGGACAAGGGCCTCTCCACGGGCCTGGGCGACGAGGGCGGCTTCGCCCCGAACCTGGAGTCCAACCGCGCCGCGCTCGACCTCATCCTCGAGGCCATCAAGCAGGCCGGTTACGTCCCCGGTGAGCAGATCGGTCTCGCGCTCGACGTCGCCGCGTCCGAGTTCTACAAGGACGGCTCGTACGAGTTCGAGGGCAAGTCCCGCTCGGCCGCCGAGATGACCGAGTACTACGAGGAGCTCGTCTCCTCGTACCCCCTCGTCTCCATCGAGGACCCGCTGTTCGAGGACGACTGGGCCGGCTGGAACGCCATCACCGAGAAGCTCGGCGACAAGGTCCAGCTCGTGGGCGACGACCTGTTCGTCACCAACCCCGAGCGCCTGGCTCGCGGCATCGAGGAGAAGTCCGCGAACGCCCTGCTCGTCAAGGTCAACCAGATCGGTTCGCTGACCGAGACCCTGGACGCCGTCGAGATGGCCCAGCGCAGCGGCTTCAAGTGCATGATGTCCCACCGCTCCGGTGAGACCGAGGACGTCACGATCGCCGACCTCGCCGTCGCCACCAACTGCGGCCAGATCAAGACCGGCGCCCCGGCCCGCTCCGAGCGCGTCGCCAAGTACAACCAGCTGCTCCGCATCGAGGAGATCCTCGACGACGCGGCGGTCTACGCCGGGCGTTCGGCGTTCCCCCGCTTCAAGGGCTGAGCCCAGCTCCCCTGAGTAGTTACCTACGTCCCCGTACTCGGTCCCGTACCGTGTGCGGGGACGTACGTACGTATCGGGGAGGCGGCATAGATGGCCGTGAAGGACCGCGACCGGTTCTCCACCGCGACCAGGCTGCGGCTGCTCGGCGAGCAGACCGCGGAGCGTGTGTACCGCTCCCAGACCAAACGCCAGGCCCGGCGCTCCCGGCTGACCGGCCGGGCCGCGCTCCTCGCGCTCGTGCTCTGCTCGCTGGTCGTCGCGCTCGCCTATCCGATAAGGCAGTACGTCTCCCAGCGCGCCGAGATCGCGGACCAGCGCAAGGAGCAGGCCGAGCGCCGCGAGAACGTCGAGAAGCTGCGGGACGAGAAGGCCCGCTGGCGGGACGACGCGTACGCGGAGCAGCGCATCCGGGACCGGCTGCACTACGTGTTGCCGGGCGAGACCGGGTACACGGTGGTCGACCCGGAGGCGGCGAAGAAGCAGCGCACCGACCAGGGGGCGGCCGACAGGCCCTGGTACGCGAATGTCTGGGACGGCGTGGACAAGGCCGACCGCCCGGACGACGACAACTGACGCAGTACCTCTGTTCTTCAGCACATCAGCACCAGCACGACCTCTCGTAGAGAACCGATCGAAAGACAGGCATGCACACGCCCCCGCCGACCACCCCGCGCACCGAGCCCACCGACGCCGACGTCGAGGCCTTCAAGCAGCAGCTCGGCCGTCCGCCGCGCGGCCTGCGGGCCATCGCGCACCGCTGCCCCTGCGGGCAGCCGGACGTCGTCGAGACGGCGCCGCGCCTTCCGGACGGGACGCCGTTCCCGACGACGTACTACCTGACGTGTCCCCGCGCCGCCTCGGCGATCGGCACGCTGGAAGCCAACGGCGTCATGAAGGAGATGTCGGAGCGGCTGAAGACGGACCCCGAGCTTGCCGCCGCGTACCGCGCCGCGCACGAGGACTACATCGCGCGCCGTGACGCCATCGAGGTCCTTGAGGGCTTCCCGAGCGCGGGCGGCATGCCCGACCGCGTGAAGTGCCTGCACGTCCTGGTCGGCCACTCGCTGGCCGCGGGCCCCGGTGTGAACCCGCTGGGCGACGAGGCCATCGCGATGCTCCCGGAGTGGTGGCGCAAGGGTGCCTGCGTGACGCTCGCCGAGGAGAAGACGCTCGCCGGGGAGAAGGCTGAAGCCGGGGAGAACACGGACGCCGCGGAGGGCGCCAAGTGACGCGCGTCGCTGCCATCGACTGCGGCACGAACTCCATCCGCCTCCTGGTGGCGGACGCCGACCCGGCCACCGGTGAACTCATCGACCTGGACCGCCGGATGACGATCGTCCGCCTTGGTCAGGGCGTCGACAAGACGGGGCGCCTGGCCCCGGAGGCCCTGGAGCGGACCTTCGCGGCCTGCCGCGAGTACGCCGGGATCATCAAGGAGCACGGCGCCGAACGCGTCCGCTTCGTGGCCACCTCCGCGTCCCGCGACGCGGAGAACCGCGACGACTTCGTACGAGGGATCCTGGACATCCTCGGCGTGGAGCCCGAGGTCATCAGTGGTGACCAGGAGGCCGAGTTCTCCTTCACCGGGGCGACCAAGGAGCTCGCGGGCAGCGACCACCTCGCCAAGCCCTACCTCGTCGTGGACATCGGCGGCGGCTCCACGGAGTTCGTCGTCGGCGATGACCGGGTCCGTGCCGCCCGCTCCGTCGACATCGGCTGCGTACGCCTGACCGAGCGGCACATCCGCACGGACCCGCCGGCCCCGGCCGAACTCGACGCCGTGCGCACCGACATCCAGGCCGCCCTCGACCTCGCGGAGCGGACGGTGCCGCTGAGCGAGGCGCGCACTCTGGTGGGGCTCGCGGGCTCGGTCACCACGGTGGCCGCGATCGCGCTCGGCCTCGACGCCTACGACTCGGAGGCGATCCACCACTCCCGGGTCTCCTACGAGCAGGTCAGCGAGATCGCCGTACGCCTGACGCGTGCCACGCACGACGAGCGGGCCGCGATCCCGGTGATGCATCCGGGGCGCGTGGACGTGATCGCGGCCGGCGCCCTCGTCCTCCTGTCGATCATGGATCGCATCGGGGCGAGGGAGGTCGTCGTCAGCGAGCACGACATCCTCGACGGCATCGCCTTCAAGGTGGCGGAAGACGTCCATCGGGGCGGCGCGGGGCACTGAGCGTTCAGCCGGAGCGTGCGGAAGCCGCGGCGCGCAGGGACTCGACCTCCTCCTGCAGCTCGCGCAGCCGCTGATGGGTCTCGTAGAGGTAGCGCACCTTGGTGCGCAGGTGGCTGGGGTCGACGGGCTTGAAGACGATGTCGGCGACGCCCAGGAGATAGGCGGCGGCGTAGAGCTCGCGGTTCACGCCGAAGCCCGTGAGCAGCATGATCGGGATGGACTGTGTCTGTTCCAGGCGCCGCATGTAACGGACTACGTCGAGGCCGCTGGTGCCCGGCATGCGCAGGTCGAGCAGGACCAGTCCGATGTGATTGCGCAGAATTTCCTTGAGTGCGTCATCACCGTTGGTCACACAGGTCATCCCGTAGCCGAGAGGGGCCAATGCGGCTTCCAGCGCGAACAGGGTGTCCCTGTGGTCATCAACGACGAGGACCTTCAAGTCACTTGGCATGTCTTGAGCCCCCCTTCGACTGTCCAGGGTAGGCCCATGCACGCTCATGGAAGCCCTCTTGGCAGGCACCAAATGCCGGGGGTGCCCCAGTCGCTTCATGGTCGCCTCTTGGTCGCTTTCTGAGCGCGTCATGTACCGTCTGAGCGGCTGTCGAGGGGGTCGGAAGGCCCCGCGGCGACGCCCTGTCGGGAAACTTCGTGAAGTTCTTCACAAGGAATTCGGCTCGGTTGGACGATGTTCAGGGGTTCTGGACCCATGAATGTGCCTTCCGAGGGGCTAGTGACCCGTGACAGTGAAGGTTCGCCAGTGTGTCGGGAGGGTGAACCGGCCGAGTGGTCCACTGCCCCCGCGAGGCCAGAGCGGCAGCTCACAAGGGGTGCACAACGACTTGGGTTGCCTCGTGGTTCCCCTGGGGCGCTATGGCCTGCGTCACGTGGGCGGCGAAGTGTAGCAGAGGGTGCACCCATGCTTGTGAAGGGGCGCACGAGCGACCCCTGCCAGGCAGGTGGATACTCGATGGCATGAGCACCACGGAGCGTCCCAGGATCCTCGTAGTAGGCGGTGGGTACGTAGGCCTGTACGCAGCTCGGCGCATTCTCAAGAAGATGCGCTACGGAGAGGCGACCGTCACGGTCGTCGACCCCCGGTCGTACATGACCTACCAGCCCTTCCTCCCCGAAGCCGCCGCCGGCAGCATTTCGCCTCGGCACGTCGTCGTCCCGCTGCGACGCGTGCTGCCCAAGGCGGAAGTTCTGACCGGCCGGGTCACCACCATCGACCAGGACCGCAAGGTCGCCACGATCGCCCCCCTCGTGGGCGAGGCGTACGAGCTGCCTTTCGACTACCTGGTCATCGCGATGGGCGCGGTCTCCCGCACCTTCCCGATCCCCGGCCTCGCCGAGCAGGGCATCGGCATGAAGGGCATCGAGGAGGCCATCGGCCTGCGTAACCACGTCCTCGAGCAGCTGGACAAGGCTGACTCCACGACGGACGAGGAAGTCCGCCGCAAGGCGCTGACCTTCGTCTTCGTCGGCGGTGGCTTCGCGGGTGCGGAGACCATCGGTGAGGTCGAGGACATGGCCCGCGACGCGGCCAAGTACTACAACAACGTGCAGCGCGAGGACATGCGCTTCGTGCTCGTCGACGTGGCGGACAAGATCCTCCCCGAGGTCGGCCCGAAGCTCGGCCAGTACGGCAAGGAGCACCTCGAGGGCCGCGGCGTCGAGGTCTACCTCAAGACCGGCATGGACTCCTGCGTTGACGGTCACGTGGTCCTGAACAACGGCCTTGAGGTCGACTCCAGCACCATCGTGTGGACCGCCGGTGTGAAGCCGAACCCGGCGCTCGCCCGCTTCGGTCTGCCGCTCGGCCCGCGCGGCCACGTGGACGCCCAGCCGACCCTCCAGGTCACCGGGACGGACTACATCTGGACCGCGGGCGACAACGCCCAGGTTCCGGACCTCGTCGGCCGCAAGGCCGGCAACGAGAACGCCTGGTGCCCGCCGAACGCCCAGCACGCGCTGCGTCAGGCGAAGGTCCTCGGCGACAACGTGATCTCCGGTATGCGGGGCTTCCCGCAGAAGGAGTACAGCCACGCCAACAAGGGTGCGGTCGCCGGTCTCGGCCTGCACAAGGGCGTCGCGATGATCGTCATGGGCAAGGTGAAGATCAAGCTCAAGGGCCGTCTGGCCTGGTACATGCACCGCGCGTACCACGGCATGGCGATGCCGACGTTCAACCGCAAGATCCGTGTCTTCGCCGACTGGACCCTGGCGGTCTTCCTCAAGCGTGAGGTCGTCTCGCTGGGCGCCATGGAGACGCCGCGCGAGGAGTTCTACGAGGCCGCGAAGCCCGCGCCGAAGCCCGCCGCGGCCAAGGCCGAGACTCCGGCGGTCAAGGACGCGAAGGACGAGCAGAAGGCCAAGGCCTCCTGACCTCCGGTCACTGATCCACCCCGAAGGGGCCGTCCGCCATCCGTGGTGCGGGCGGCCCCTTCGGGCTTTTCGCACCCTTTATGCATGGTGGTTACATGTATTTTGCCGATCCGTGACGCGGCAACGGGACTGCGCAAGCGCCGTGTTGGTGTTTACGTGGTGTTGAGCTGTCCGGGATCCCCGTCACGGAGGTGTGCACCATGCCAGACGCCGCACTGCGGCTGAAGAGCCTTGCCGAACAACTTCTGGGAGCCCCGCTCCCCGTGCGTTTGCGTGCCTGGGACGGTTCGGAAGCAGGCCCGCCGGACGGCCCCACCCTCGTCGTGCGCAGCCGCCGCGCCCTGCGCCGACTGATGTGGAAGCCGGGCGAGCTGGGCCTCGCGCGCGCCTGGGTGGCAGGGGACCTGGACGTCGAGGGCGATCTGTACGCCGTGCTCGACCGGCTCGCCGAGTTCATCTGGGAGCGCGACGACGACGCCAAGAGCCTCAGGGAATCCCTGCGCGAACCGGAGTTCCGCGCCGCGGCCCGCTCGCTGGTCGCCCTCTCCGCGCCGTTCCTGCCGCCGGCCCCGCCGCCGGAGGAGATGCGCAGGAGGGGCCGTCTCCATCTGCACACCAAGGGCAGCGACCGGCAGGCCATCAGCCACCACTACGACGTGGGCAACGACTTCTACGAGCTGGTGCTCGGCCCGTCAATGGTCTACTCCTGCGCCTATTGGGAGTCCGAGGCCTCCACCCTTGAGGACGCCCAGCGCGACAAGCTCGAACTGATCTCCCGCAAGCTCGCCCTCAAGCCTGGCATGCGCCTGCTCGACGTCGGTTGCGGCTGGGGCTCCATGGCGATCCACGCGGCCCGCGAGCACGGCGTCACCGTCGTCGGCGTCACGCTCTCCCAGGAGCAGGCCGCGTACGCCAGGAAGCGCATCGCGGAGGAGGGGCTGACCGACCGGATCGAGATTCGCGTCCAGGACTACCGCGACGTGCGCGACGGTCCGTACGACGCGATCTCCTCCATCGGCATGGCCGAACATGTCGGCTCCGAGCAGTACTTGGAGTACGCCCGCGACCTGCACGCCCTCCTGAAGCCGGGTGGACGGCTCCTCAACCACCAGATCGCGCGCAGGCCCCAGGCCGACGAGTCCTCGTACGAGGTGGACGAGTTCATCGACGCCTATGTCTTCCCCGACGGCGAGCTCGCGCCCGTGGGCACCACGGTGGGGCTCCTGGAGCGCGCCGGGTTCGAGGTGCGCGACGTGGAGGCCATCCGCGAGCACTACGCCCTCACGCTGCGCCGCTGGGTCGCCAACCTGGAGGCCCGCTGGCAGGAGGGCCAGCGGCTCACCTCGCCCGGGCGCGCCCGCATCTGGCGCCTCTACATGGCCGCGTCCGCCCTCTCCTTCGAGCGCAACCGCATCGGCGTCAACCAGGTCCTGGCGGTGAAGACCCCGGAGGCCGGCACCTCCGGGCTGCCGCTGCGGGCCCGCGAGTGGACGTAGGAGGCAGCGGTACGTGAGCGGGGCCCCGGACGGTGATAGTCCTGGGCCCCGCTTCATCCGCGTACCGAGGGTGCTACTCGCTCTTGATCGCCATCAGCGGGTTCAGCTTCGCCGCGCTGCGGGCCGGCCACACCGCCGCGAGGACGCCGACCAGGGCGGCGATCGCGAGGAAGATCGCGATTCGGCCGACCGGGATCTCCATCGTGTACGTCTTCAGGGAGCCGACGATGCTGTTGCCCGCGGCCCAGCCCATGAAGATGCCGAGACCGATGCCGAGCACCGCGCCGAACAGGGAGATGATGACCGCCTCCAGGCGCACCATCTGCTTGACCTTCGCGCGGTCGAGGCCGATGGCCCGCAACATGCCGATCTCGTGCTTCCGCTCGAAGACCGACATGGCCAGGGTGTTGATGACGCCAAGCACCGCGATCAGGATGGCCATCGCCAGGAGGCCGTAGAGCATGTTCAGCATCATGTTGATCGCGCCACCGATCTCGTTGCTGAGCCCGTCCTTGTCCTGGATCTTGATGGCGGGGTTGTCGCCCAGGGCCTTGACGATGGAGTCCTCGGACCGGTCGGAGACGCCGTCCTTCATCTTCACCAGGACCTGCTGGTCGGTGATCTTGGACATGTGCGGGCCGACCACGGCGAGCGGCGTGTAGAGACCGTTGATCATCTCGTTCTGCTGGTAGACACCGGCGATCTTCAGCTCGACCGTCTTGTCGTCGTCGAACTTCACCGGGACGCTGTCGCCCGCCTTCAGGCCCTTCTTGTCCGCGGTCTCCTTGTCCAGGAGCGTGGAGTTCCCGCTCAGACCGGCGAGGGAGCCGCTGGTGAAGTCCAGGCTCACCAGCTTGTCGAAGGCCTTCTCGTCGACGCCGTAGACCGAGGAGTACGAGCCGTTCACCTCGCCGTAGGTCTCACGCAGCGGGCTGCTCGCCTCGACGCCGGGGACCTTGTCCAGCTTCTCGCGGACCTCGGGGGTGAGCGGCTGGTAGTTCGCCATGGAGACGGTGTAGTCGGCCTTCATGGAATCCGCGGCCATCTTGTTGATGGCCGTGCTCATGGAGGTCGCGACCACCGTCATCGCCGTGATGAGGGTCAGGCCGATCATCAGGGCCGCGGCGGTGGACGCCGTACGGCGCGGGTTGCGCACCGAGTTGAGCCGGGACAGCTTGCCCGTGACGCCGAACGGCTTCAGGAGCGGGGCGGATGCGGCGATGAACGGGCGCGACAGGAGCGGCGTGAGGACGATGACGCCGACGAGGATCGTCGCGGCGCCGCCCGCCATCACGTAGTTGTCGTCCATGAGGAGCATGACCACGCCGAGGGCCACGATGATCGAGCCGATGGTGTTGCGGACGACGAGACCGCGCGTGGTCGGCGTCGCGTGGACGCTGTTCATCGCGGCGACCGGCGGAATCCGCGAGGCGCGGCGGCCCGGCAGCCAGGCGGCCAGCATGGTCACGGCCACGCCGATGATCAGCGCCACGACGATCGTGGTCGGCGCGATGATGATCGGCCCGTCGGGCAGCGAGGCGCCCGCGGAGTTCATCAGGGTCTCCAGGCCCATGGCCACGCCGATGCCGAGCGCGAATCCGGTGACGGCGGCGACCAGGCCGACGATGAACGCCTCGATGAGCACGGAGCGCGTCACCTGACGGCGCGAGGCGCCGATGGCGCGCATCAGGGCCAGCTCCTTGGTGCGCTGGGCGACCAGCATGGTGAAGGTGTTGGCGATGATGAAGATGCCGACGAACAGCGCGATACCGGCGAAGATGAGCAGCACCTGGCTCATCGACTTGGTGTCCTGCTCGATCATCGCGTCCTGGTCGTCGGAGAGCTGGGCGCCGGTGACGGCGTCCGTCTCCTTCGGCAGGATCTTCTCGACCGAGCTCTTCAGGGCCGTGTCGGAGGTGCCGGCGGCGGCCTTCACGTCGATCTCGTCGTACTCGCTCTTGCCGAGGACCTTCAGCGCGGTGTCGTTGTCGAACACCACCAGGCTGCCGCCCGCGAGGACACTGCCGTCGTCGGTGTCGAAGACGCCACTGACCTTCGCGGTCTTCACCGGACCGTCGGTGGAGTAGCGGACCGTGTCGCCGACCTTGTAGCCGGTGCGCTCGGCGGTCCTGGAGTCCAGGGCGAGGTCACCGGCGGTCTTGGGCACCGCGCCCTCGGTGAAGTCGTAGCGGGGGTCCTTGCCGCCCTTGCCGGGGTAGTAGTTCGCACCCGTGGTGCCCCAGTCGCCGCCGACGAGCTTGCCGTCCTTGTCGGCGAGCGCGGTGAAGCCGGAGACGGACCCGATCGCCGAGTCGGCGCCGGGCAGACCCTGCGTCTTCTTGAGGAAGGCATCGGTCAGACGCGGCGGCTTCTTGGCCTCACCACCGTCCTCGCCACCGTAAGAGGCGGAGCCGTCGCCCTGGATGGCGACGGAGACGTGGTCGAAGCTCTTCGCCGACTTGTTCTTGTAGGCGTTGCCGAAGGTGTCGGTGAAGACGAGGGTGCCGGAGACGAAGGCGACGCCGAGCATGACGGCGAGCACGGTCATGAGCAGCCTGGCCTTGTGCGCGAGCACGTTGCGCAGGGCGGTACGGAACATGGTCCTGTCCTGGAGAGAGGGGGGCGGGCCCCGAAGGGGCGCGGGACTGTGACATGTGCGGCTCCGCCGCGTGGGCGCGATCAGCCACGACGGACCCGCGGGCAGAAGACCCGCGGGAGTCGCACGGCGCTTAGCTCGTACGACCCTTGGCATCAAAGTGCTTCATCCGGTCAAGGACGCCATCGGCGGTAGGCGCATGCATCTCGTCGACGACCCGCCCGTCGGCGAGGAAGATCACGCGGTCCGCGTAGGAGGCGGCCACCGGGTCGTGGGTAACCATGACGACGGTCTGGCCCAGTTCGCGTACGGAGTTGCGCAGGAAGCCGAGGACCTCGGCGCCCGAGCGGGAGTCCAGGTTTCCGGTCGGCTCGTCGCCGAAGATGATGTCCGGCTGCGAGGCCAGCGCGCGGGCCACGGCGACCCGCTGCTGCTGCCCGCCGGAGAGCTCGGTGGGCCGGTGGGAGAGCCGGTCGGCCAGGCCGACCATGGAGATGACCTGCTCCAGCCACGCCTTGTCAGGCTTGCGGCCCGCGATGTCCATCGGCAGCGTGATGTTCTCCAGGGCCGTCAGCGTCGGCAGCAGGTTGAAGGCCTGGAAGATGAAGCCGATCTTGTCCCGGCGGAGCTTGGTGAGCTGCTTGTCCTTGAGGGAGGACAGCTCGGTCTCGCCGATCCGCACGGAGCCGCCGCTGAAGCTGTCGAGCCCCGCGACGCAGTGCATCAGGGTCGACTTGCCGGAGCCCGACGGGCCCATGATCGCGGTGAACTCGCCCTGCCGGAAGTCGACGGAGACATGGTCCAGGGCGACCACCTGGGTCTCGCCCTGTCCGTACACCTTGGAGAGATCCGTGGCGCGTGCGGCCACCGCGGTGGTGCGGGCGGCGAAGGGGGTGGTGGTCACGGGGAGGTGCTCCTGTCGGGACGACGAGTGGGGACGTACTCCATCGTGCTGGCAGATCCGCGCCGTGTAGTCAGCCGCTGTTCTGGTTCCGGGGGCCCTCTCCAGTCGGACCCCGGGCGCCGGTGTCATACCTGGGGATGACGTCCGTCCCTGAGAGCGGGAGGTCCGTAAGGGGCGGGGGCGGCGGCTAAATTCCGTCATTCCGTACCGGAGCCCCCAGAACGGCGGAAGGGCCTGCGGCATGTACCGATGGGCCGTACCGGTGGCTGATGCACCCTCAGACGTCAATAAAATAAGACAACATCGGGCTGATGTTCCGCTGTTCGGGGGACGCCTCCCGATAGGGTCGAAACACTTGATGCGGAGCCCACGGCCTGCCCGGATGGTGGAATGCAGACACGGCGAGCTTAAACCTCGCTGCCCCTAGCGGGCGTGCCGGTTCAAGTCCGGCTCCGGGCACCTCCATAGCCCTCTTCCAGTTCGAACGCACCCGCCTTCAGGGCATGCGTACGGAGTTGAAGCGGGCCGCGGTGTGCAGATCGGTTTCGATCGCCGCCGCGCTCTCGCGCAGGAGCGGCAGCAGCGCCTCCACCGTCTCGCCCAGGGGGGCCGTGCCCGCGTGCTGGGCCACGTTCAGGGCGGCGACCACCCGGCCCCCGGCGTCCTTGAGCGGTACGGCGACCGAGCGCAGACCCTCCTCCAGCTCCTCGTCCGCGGTGGCGTACCCGTCGGCGGCGGCGCGGTCCAGGACGCGGGCGAGTTCGGCGGGGTCCGTGACGGTGCTGCGGGTGAGGGGTTTGGGCGGGGTCGCCTTCAGCAGGCGCGTCCGGTCCCGCTTCGGGAGCCCGGCGAGCAGGACCCGGCCCATGGCGGTCGGATACGCGGGGAAGCGCGTGCCGAGGGTGATGTAGACGCTCATGACACGGACCGTCGCCGCCCGCGCCACGTACAGGATCTCCGCGCCGTCGAGCACCGTCACCGACGCCGACTGGTGGACGCGGTCGGTGAGTTGACGCAGGTGCGGCTCGGCGATGTCGGCGAAGCCGAGGCGGGAGAGCCGGGCGTAGCCGAGTTCCAGGATGCGGGGGAGCGGGCGGTAGAGGCGGCCGTCGTGCGCCGCGTACCCCTCCACTTCCAGGGTGTGCAGACAGCGGCGCGCGGTCGCCCGGGGCAGTCCGGTGGCCCCGGCGATCGCGGTGAGCGGGAGCCCTTCGCCGCGGGCCCGGCCGAGCGCGCGCAGGACGGTGAGGCCGCGGGCGAGCGACTGGAGGAAATCGGGGCCCAGTTCGGCCTTGGCGTCGGAGGTGTCTGTTGTCTGACCCGACGTCAACTCGCCCTCTGTGTACGGCGATGTGGCGGGCGGCAGTGACTCCAGGTGCGCCGCCTCCTCCCGTAGTCGCGGAAGGACGAGCTGCGCCAGGCCGTCCGCCGTGTGCCTGCTGGTGTGGCTGACCGCGGAGAGGGCGTAGCGGACGCGGCCCGCCCTGTCCCGTACCGGCACCGCCGTGGCGATCAGGCCCGGCTCGATCAGCTGGTCGTCAAGGGCCCACCCCGCCGCGCGGGAGCGCTCCACCCGGCCGAAGAGGTCCGGCGGCACCGACGCGGGGCCCGGCGGCAGCGCGGGGAAGGCCTCGCCCCCCGGGTCGGCGGCCACGCGGGCGCGCCACGCCTCCCATCCCGCCTCGTCCCACTCGGCGGCGAACAGCGCCCCGGGCGCGCACCGTTCGGCGGGGAGCAGATCGCCGATGCGGAACGCCACGGACATCGCGCGGCGCCGCGCCGCCTGCGTGACGAAGCGGACGCCGTCGCCGTCCGGCACCGCGAGGGACACCGACTCGTCCAGCTCGTCCGCGAGCCGGGCGGTACGCGCCGCGACCTCGCCGCTGAGCCCGCTCGCCGCGAGGTAGGCGTTGCCGAGCTCCATCAGGCGGGGCGTGAGGTGGAGCTCCTGGCCGTGTTCGCGTACGTAGCCCAGGCGGGCCAGGGTCGCCACGACCCGGTCCACCGTCGAGCGGGCCAGGCCGGTCGCGCGGGCGAGGTCGCCCGCCCTCGCCTGGTCGGCGACCGCGAGGGCGCGAAGGACCGCGAGGCCGCGCTCCAGGGGGCGTACGGACTCTTCGGGCATGGCGCCGCTCCTCGCAGAAGTGGAAATGGTTGCCCCGCAACCGTTGACAGCCGCTGGGTCCGGTCGGAGACTCCCGTCAGCACATTATGAACGAAAGTTCACCAGGCGAACAAGTGGCGAACAAGTGGAAGGGGCGGCCGGTGCGCACCACCGTCGGAATCATCGGAGCCGGACCGGCGGGGCTGCTCCTCGCCCGCCTGCTGCACAACGCCGGCATCGATTCCGTCGTCCTGGAGACCCGGGACCGCGCCTACGTCGAGCAGCGCCAGCGCGCCGGAATCCTGGAGCAGGGCACCGTCGACGTACTGCGCGAGGCGGGCGCAGCCGTACGCATGGACCGCGAGGGCATCGGGCACGACGGCATCGAGCTGCGCTTCGACCGACGCAGGCACCGCGTCGACTTCCCCGCGCTGACCGGCGGCAGGTCCGTGATGGTCTACGCGCAGACCGAGGTCTGCAAGGACCTCATAGCCCTCCAGCTCGCCGCGGGCGGCCCGCTGCTCTTCGAGGCCGAGGCGCTCGCGGTGGAGGGCGCCGAGACGGACCGGCCGAGCGTCCGCTTCCGCCACCAGGGCCGCGAGGACGTCCTCGAATGCGACTACGTGGTGGGCTGCGACGGCTCCTGGGGCGTGGCCCGCAAGGCCGTGCCCGCCGAGCTCTCCCAGGTCTTCGAGCGCACGTACCCCTTCGGCTGGCTCGGCATCCTCGCCGACGTACCGCCCTCGCACGACGAGCTGGTCTACGCCCGCCACGACCGCGGCTTCGCCCTCCTGTCCATGCGCTCGCCCACCGTCACGCGCGCCTACCTCCAGGTCCCGGCAGGCACAGACGCCGCCGACTGGAGCGACGAGGAGATCTGGGACGAACTCGACCGCCGCCTGGAGACGGACGACCCGGCCTGGACGCTCAAGCGCGGACCCATCACCTCCAAGTCCGTCACCCCCATGCGCAGCCACGTCCACGAACCCATGCGGCACGGACGCGTCTTCCTCGCCGGGGACGCCGCCCACATCGTCCCGCCCACCGGCGCCAAGGGCCTCAACCTCGCCGTCGGCGACGTCGTCACCTTCGCCCGCGCGCTCACCGAACTCCGCGAGACCGGCTCCGACGCGCGGCTCGACGCGTACTCGGAGACCTGCCTGCGCCGCGTCTGGCAGGCCGAGCGCTTCTCGTACGCCATGACCACGATGCTGCACCGCGCCCCCGAAGCCATCCCCTTCGACGACCGCATGCAGCTCGCCCAGCTGGACCGCATCACCACCGCGCGCTCGGCCGAGACCGACCTCGCCGAGAGCTACACCGGACTCCCCTTCAGCTGAGCCCCACCCCCGTCCCCACCAGGTCCGCCGTCCCCAACAGGTCCCACAAAGAAGTGAGAACCCCGTGACCGCTCCCCAAGGCGTCGCGCCCCAGCGCACCTTCAGATCCGTCGCCCCCGTCATAGCCCTGTGCTGGCTCGTCGTCTTCTTCGACGGCATGGACGTCAACATCTACGGCGCCGTGATGCCGCACCTCATCGACGACAAGGGCTTCGGCTTCACCCCGTCGACCGCCGGCACCATCGGCTCCTGGACCACCTTCGGCATGCTCATCGGCGCCCTCGGCTGCGGCACCCTCACCGACTGGATCGGCCGCAAGCCGATGGTGACGGGCAGCGTCGCCCTGTTCTCGCTGGGCTCCGCGGTGTGCGCGCTCGCGCCGAGCGCCGCCGTGTTCGGCGGCGGACGGTTCCTCGCCGGGCTCGGGCTCGGCGGTCTGAT
This sequence comes from Streptomyces sp. NPDC048436, assembly GCF_043200355.1. Taxonomy (NCBI): domain Bacteria; kingdom Bacillati; phylum Actinomycetota; class Actinomycetes; order Kitasatosporales; family Streptomycetaceae; genus Streptomyces; species Streptomyces sp. NPDC048436. The sequence goes on along the minus strand of NZ_JBICXP010000007.1, from coordinate 100,323 downwards.
GCCGATCAGCCTCGCGATCGTCGCCGAGTTCGCGCCGCCGCGCAGGGCCGCGCTCGCCACCGGCCTGATGATGACCTCGTACCACGCGGGCGGCATGGCGGCCACGGGCCTCGGGCTCGGCCTCGGGCCCGACCACGGCTGGCGCGTCGTCTTCTGGGCCGGCGTGATCCCCGCGGTCATCGCCATCCCCCTCGTACTGAAGTGGCTGCCCGAATCGCCCGGCGTCCTGCTCAGCAAGGGCCGCAACAGCGAGGCCGAGGCCGTCGCCGCCCGGTATCTGCTGCCGTCCCCGACGCTCGCCGAAGCCCCCGAGGCGGGCGCCAAGGGACGCTTCGCCGCCGTCGCCTCGCTCTTCACCCCGGGTCAGCGGCTCGCGACCCCGCTCCTGTGGCTCGCCTCCTTCGCCGGACTGCTCCTCGTCTACGGGGTCTCCACCTGGCTCCCCGAGCTGATGCGGGCCTCCGGCTACTCCCTCTCCTCCTCCGTCACCTTCCTCATGGTGATCAACGCGGGCGGCATCGTCGGCATGCTCGTGGCCGGGCGGGCCGCCGACAAGTTCGGCGCCGTGCGGATCTCCGCGATCTGGTTCCTGCTCACCGCCTGCGGAGCCTTCCTGCTCAAGGCCGAGCTGCCGCTCGGTGTCGCGTACGTCATAGTCTTCGTCACCGGCATCTGGCTCTTCTCGGCGCAGGTGATGGTCTACGCCTCCGCCCCTTCGGTCTACACGCCCGCCCAGCGCGCCACGGGACTCGGCTGGATCACGGGCGTCGGGCGCACCGGCGCGGTCGTCGGGCCCTGGCTGGGCGGCGCCGTCGTCTCCGGCGGCAACGCATCGCTCGGCTTCACGACGTTCGCCGTGGCCGCCGTGCTCGGGGCCGTCGCCATCTCCCTGGTGCCACTCGTCCGGCGCAGCCGCCGTACGCGGGCGACAGAGGGTGGCCCGGCGGGAACAGAGAGCCCCGGGTCGGTCGTTCTTGGTCACAAGGAGGGAAAGATCCTCCCCAAGCACTAGGGTCTTCCTTTTGCCTACGCATTACTCTTGACCCAAAGCCACGCTCGGTGGCCATGGAGGAGTGAAATGAGGAGCAGCAACCCGGTCTTCTCGCGACGGGGGTTCAGCCGCGACAACGGCTACGCGGGCTTCGGCACGCAGCCGCAGGCCGGGGGACCCGCGGGCGGGACACAGACCCAGCAGGGCAATCCGTACGCGGCCGCGGGCCAGCAGGCCCCCGCCAACCCGTACGCGACGAACCCCTACGCCCAGCAGGACCTGCAGCACGGCGCCCCGCAGGCGCCCGTAACCACCGCAGGCCGCATGACGATGGACGACGTCGTCCTGCGTACGGCCACCACGCTCGGCACGCTGCTTGTGACCGCCGCGCTCGCCTGGGCGCTGCTGCCGGTGGACGACGCCAACATCGGCAAGTCGTACGGCATCGCGATCGGCGCGGGCCTCATCGCGATGGTGCTCGGCCTCGTCCAGGCCTTCAAGCGCAAGGCATCGCCCCCGCTGATCCTGGCGTACGCGGCGCTGGAGGGTGTCTTCCTCGGCGTCGTCTCCAGCGTCGTCGACAACCGCATCGCGGACGGCGCGGCCATGCAGGCCGTGATCGGCACGATGGCGGTCTTCGCCGGTGTCCTCATCGCCTACAAGGCGGGCTGGATCCGCGTCAACCGTCGCTTCTACGGCTTCGTGATGGCCGCGGCGATGGGCTTCCTGCTGCTGACCGCCGTGAACCTGCTGTTCATGGTCTTCGGCGGCGGTGACGGTCTCGGCTTCCGCAGCGGCGGCCTCGGCATCGTCTTCGGCATCGTCGGCATCCTGCTCGGCGCGTGCTTCCTGGCCCTGGACTTCAAGCAGGTCGAGGACGGCATCGCGTACGGCGCGCCGAAGGAAGAGGCCTGGCTCGCGGCGTTCGGTCTGACGATGACGCTCGTCTGGATCTACATGGAATTCCTGCGCCTGATCGCCATCCTTCAGGGCAACGACTGACGCGGCTGACGCGCCTGTTCAGATCGCCGAAGGGCCCCGCGGAACGCATGTTCCGCGGGGCCCTTCGCCGTGCCCGGTCGTGACTGACAGGTGTGTCGAGGGGGATGGGGGAGTCAGAGCAGCTTGCGCGCGGCCCGCCGCAAGTCGTACTCGTGAATGATTGCCTTGGCGTGTCCGTACGCGAGGTTGTGTTCCGCGCGGAGCCAGCTGACCTTCTCTTCGAAGCGGAAGAGGGAAGGACCTTCGTCTACGGCACGCAGCCAGTCGGACACTTCACGACCGGTGCACTGGGGGATACGGGCGAGCAGATTGCGGTGGGTCTCCTCGGAGAAGACTTGGGACATCGGCGCCTCCGGACGCGTCGCGATGTGTTCCGTCCTTCACGACACCGTGCCTGAGCGCCGGGACGTTGGCAACAGTCCCGTCCGGGCGCATAAGGTCGCCGAGTGCTTGATACGACGCCTTTGACGGCCGCAGTGGACCAATTCGCCGACCGGTTGCGGGCCGCCCCGCAGAGTCGCCTGCAGCGGGGGGCGGCCACCGAAGCGCTCGCTCTGGCCAGGGAATTGGCGGCGTGGGCACAGCGGATCGAGGAGCCGAAGGAGGAGCCGCGTGAGATGCCGGACGCCGGGATGTTCGCGGCGGCCGACCAAATCACTGTCGCGGGGCGGGATTTGGCCCTCGTCCTTGAGGACGCCGGTCAGCTGGCGGAGGCGCTGACGCTGGTGGAGAAGGCGCAGAAGCGCGCCGGGGTGTGACTCCCGGCGGGCGCCCCGCTCAGACCGAGGCGATGACGCGGTCCGCCAGGATGTACACGTTCTCGGTGCCGCACTCGAAGGTCAGGGCGTAGGCACCGGAGACTCCGGAGCCGCCGAGCAGGACCGGGGCGTGGCCGTCGCGCAGGGCGCCGGCGAGCTGCTCCGCGGTCTCGCGGTGGCCCGGCGTCATGCAGAGCGTCGTGCCGTCGGCGAAGACGTAGACGTCAAGCGTGCCCAGCGGGCCGGGACGGACGTCGGCGAGCGCCGTGCGGGCGTCGGCCAGTTCCTCAAGACAGGCGACAGTGCGCTCGTGGTCGCCGTTGACGGGGGACTGCACCGGGACGAAATCCGGGTGCGAGGGGTGGCGGCGGCGGGCGGCGGCCAGCTCCGGGGAGTCTCCCGCGAACTCGTCGACCGGATCGCCGTAGGGCTCGATGACCGGCTCGAGGCTGTCCGCCTCCAGGCCGGAGAGGTCCGCCTGGCGGGGCAGGAACAGCTCGTCGGCCATGTCGGAGAGGCCAGGGAGGCCGCTCAGCAGCGACGGCGCGTCCGAGGCGTCACGGGCTTCCTGGGCGGCCCAGAAGGCCCGCGCCTCGGCCAGCTCGCGCTCCCGTTCCTCGGCGAGGGCCTCGGCGACAGCCGTGCGTATCTCGTCGGTGTCCGGTGTGGTGCGGGCGGCGGGCACGGTGGGGTGCGCGATCGCCGAGCGGCTCTGGGCCAGCTCGGCGCGCAGAGCCGTGATTTCGGTGAGCTGCTTCCGCAGCCCCCGCACGGAGTGCAGGGCGGCGGCACCCACGGCCGTGGCGGCGGCCGTGGAGAGCAGCATGGCAAGAGGCATGGCACTCACTGACGTACTCCCGGTTTCAAGTCGACCCCCGACTTCCTACATCAGCTTGAAGCCTGCACGATCCACCTGTCAGTGCATTACGTCACGAATTGGACAGGTCTTTCGGCCCGGTGTTTACCCCCAGATGTGCGCTGACCTGGGTATATGCATCTCCCCCAGGAGATAGGTCACATCCTGGGGGAGATTGAGTCACGAATCAATGGAGGCGTGAGGCACCGTGAGGCTTCAGCAGGGGCGGAAGGGTCAGCTGAGGCGCTCGATGACCATGGCCATGCCCTGGCCGCCGCCGACGCACATGGTCTCAAGACCGAACTGCTTGTCGTGGAACTGGAGGCTGTTGATGAGCGTGCCGGTGATGCGGGCGCCCGTCATGCCGAAGGGGTGGCCCACGGCGATGGCGCCGCCGTTGACGTTCAGCTTGTCGAGCGGGATGTTCAGGTCGCGGTACGAGGGGATCACCTGGGCGGCGAAGGCCTCGTTGATCTCGAAGAGGTCGATGTCGTCCACGGTCAGGCCGGCCCGCTTCAGGGCCTGCTTGCTGGCCTCGACCGGGCCAAGGCCCATGATCTCGGGGGAGAGGCCGGTCACGCCGGTGGAGACGATGCGGGCGAGCGGGGTCAGGCCCAGCTCGCGGGCCTTGGTGTCGCTCATGATCACGAGGGCGGCGGCGCCGTCGTTGAGCGGGCAGCAGTTGGCGGCGGTGACGCGGCCGTCGGGGCGGAAGACGGGCTTGAGGCCCTGGACGCCTTCGAGGGTGACGCCGGCGCGGGGCCCGTCGTCCTTGCTGACGACGGTCCCGTCAGGGGTGGTGACGGGGGTGATCTCCCGCTCCCAGAACCCGTTCTTCAGGGCTTCCTCGGCGAGGTTCTGGGACCTGACGCCGAACTCGTCCATGTCCTGACGGGTGACGCCCTTGGCGCGGGCCAGGTTCTCGGCGGTCTGCCCCATCGCGATGTACGCGTCCGGGATCAGGCCGTCCTCACGCGGGTCGTGCCAGTCCGAGCCCTCGGTCCTGGATACGGCCTCGGTGCGGGCCTCGGCGTCGGCGAAGAGGGGGTTGTGGGTGTCGGGGAGCCCGTCGCTCGACCCCTTGACGCTGCGGGAGACCATCTCCACACCGGCGGAGATGAAGACGTCCCCTTCGCCGGCCTTGATGGCGTGCAGTGCCATACGGGAGGTCTGCAGGGAGGAGGAACAGTACCGGGTGATGGTGCAGCCCGGCAGGTGGTCCATTCCCATCTGTACGGCGACGATGCGACCGAGGTTGTGCCCCTGCTCCCCGCCCGGCAGACCACAGCCGAGCATCAGGTCGTCGATGAGCTTCGGGTCGAGCTCGGGGACCTTGGCGAGGGCGGCCTCGATGATGGTGGCGGTCAGGTCGTCCGGACGCAGATCCTTCAGCGAGCCCTTGAAGGCGCGGCCGATCGGGGTGCGGGCGGCAGAAACGATCACGGCTTCGGGCATCGCTGAGCTCCTACTGGCGGGGGCGCCCCGGGGTGGGGCTGCGTGGCTGGCGGGACTCCTTGGGAAGTTACCTGTACGTACCGCGGTCAGTCACCGGGCGGGGGATGTGATGCGGGACGCATTTGTCTAAGCGCTTGCTCAGGCCCCTGGGCCTTGGACGGTGTTCTCCCCCGGCGGGGGGTGCGGCTGCCCTCCGGGCGGGGGTCGCTGGGCGGCGCCGCACCCTTGTCCTGCCGGACCCGCCGCTTCTCTCCCCCGCGTGCGTCGTCCCCGTCCGCCGGTGGGCGCCCTGTCCCGCCGCTTCGCGGCGGATGTCTCCCGCCCACCCACCCGTTTGCCCGGCGTTCAGCCCGCGCCGTAGGGGCCTGCCGGTGAATTCCGGCCTGGAGGTGCGTCGCTGCTACGTGGGGGGGGGCGTGCCGGTCTCGCCTGCTGGCGGAGCCCTGCCCTGTCCCGCCGCTTCGCGGCGGATCACTCCCGCCCACCCACCCGATCACCCCGGGGTAATCGGGTGGGTGGGCGGGAAACATCCGCCGCGAAGCGGCGGGCCAGTACGCACCCGCAGCAGAGCACCGGCAGGGCCGCACCCCGCCCCCGGTAGGGGAGCCTCCGCCCGGCAGGGACACCCCCCCCGCCCAAGCCCAACGCAGAGCTACCGCGGTAGCGGTGAAGGATCCGGAGTGTGGATGCGGCGTCGGCGGCGGCGTTTGAGGAGGGCCCAGGGGCCTCGGGGGCCCGTGGGCATGGCTGCCGCCACCTCCGTGCCGCCCTCCGAAGCGGCCTGCGCAGCCGCCCGTGCCACCGGCAGGAAACCCTCCCGGCGCGAGACGTCGGGCCGCTCCTCCTCCGGCCACAGGCCAAGCGCCGCGCACAGCGTCGGAAGCACCGCCATCGCCGCGGTGGCGTACCCCTCCGCGGAGGGGTGGTAGTTGTCGGGACCGAACAGCTCCCGCGGGTTCGCCAGGAACTCGGGGCCCAGCAGGTCCCCGAGCGACACCGTCCGCCCGCCCTGCTCGACCACACCGATCGTCTGCGCCGCGGCCAGTTGGCGTGAGACCCGCCGCGCCATCCACCGCAAGGGCTGGTAGACGTTCTCCACCGTCCCCAGGTCGGGGCACGTCCCGACCACCACCTCGGCCCCGGCCGTCCGCAGCCGCCGCACCGCCGCCGACAGATGGCGCACGGAGCGCGTCGCGGGCATCCGGTGGGTCACATCGTTCGCGCCGATCATCACGACGCAGACATCGGGCTCCCAGGACGGATCGGAGAGGATCAGCGCCACCTGGCGGTCCAGGTCGTCCGACATCGCGCCCGGCAGCGCCACGTTCCGCATGTCCACCGGCCGCTCGGACACCGCGGCGAGGCCCGAAGCGAGGAGCGCGGCAGGAGTCTGCCGGGCCCGGTGCACCCCCTGGCCCGCCGCGGTCGAGTCCCCGAGCATCGCGAACCGCAGGGGATCCGCGCCGTCCGACCGGTCCGCGTACCCCCATCCGTACCGCCCGTCCGCCCGCGGCGGCGCCGCGTGCTCGCCGCCGTTCCCGACGGACCGCTTCGCCAACTGCACCTCGGCGAGGACCACTCCCACGGCCGCCGCCCCGAGCAGCCCGATGCCTCCGCCGCCGTACGCCGCGCCCGCAGCGATCCGCCGTGCCACCCTCGCCCTCGACATGCCCCGCAGCCACCTCCTCGTCGCCATACCGGCCTACATCAACTCATTGCCCCGTAAGGACGGTCGGCCAATCGCGAGCGGAGGTGAACGACTGACTGGCAGTGACTTTTCCGGGTCTGCCCCGTTGAGTACATGAGTCCGATGATCGGACAGCCGGTCGTTTTGGTTCGGGCAGGGGGTGCGGGATGGGGCGGAAGGTGCCGTTGGCCGACGGGGAGACGGAACTGATGGCATGCGCCCCCGTAACTGTGTTCCGCGGTCTGGACATGACCACCGGCGAGGTGTTGGACGCGGGGCGACTGGCAGAGAGGGTCGGCTGGCTCACGGCCTTGGTCGAAGCCATGTGCGCAGGTGTCACCGGCGCTCATTGGGAGCGGCCGGCGTTGGCGCAGCTCGCCTCAGGCCGTGCCCCGTCGGGCAAGAGGTTGCCGTCGAACGCGTGGACGGCGTTGCGCGCTTTGGGGTGGACGGCGAGCGCCCCGGAGGGCGTGTACGTACCCGACCGGGTGCGCAGGATCGCGGAGGAGCAGGCGGGAAGGGTGCTGCGCGCGGCCTGCTGGCGCGCTCGCGTCACTGATGCGGTGCTGGCCACTTGGCCTGGCGGCCCCCCGGGCCCCTCTTCGACCTTCCGGCTCGCTTCGGGCGGAGGATGCCCCATTCAGCGCACCGAAGAAGAGTGGGCCGCACTGCGGGCAGCATGCCCGGACGGGGGAGGCGTGCCCGCCTCGGTGTTGCGCTCGCGCAGCCGGCAGATTGTCGCCTTCCACACCACGCACGGTCGCCTTCCGGCGGACATCTGCGAGCTGGAGGCGGCCCCGGGCGGCGGGCACCAAGCGGTGCTCGCGGCTGTCGACAGACAGTTGACCGTGCTGGCCCGCTGCGTGGACGACCCGGCCCGTTTCGCGACGCTGACCGTACGCCTGCCAGTACGGCCCGATCCCCGGGCCCGCGCCGACTGGCACGCCGTCACCCTCCGCTTCCGGCTCCCTCCCACGGTCGCGGCGACCGCCGCCCTGCACATGCCCACCCTGCGCGTGCGCTCAGGGCGACTGCGTTTGGACCTTGCCCATACTTCGGTCGTCCCACAGACCCGGCGCGCTGGTCATGTGAGGGCTGTTGCCTTTGACTATGGCCTCACCACTCTCCTCGCCGGCGGGACACTGACCCTGGTTGGCGACATGCAGCCAACCCCTGTCACCGACGGGCGCCCGGCTTTCTTCCGCCCCAACGGGGTCCTGGCCAAGGCCGACCGGTTACGCATCGAGGCCGAACAGCTGTGGGCCAAGGCCGCCCATCTGCGCGCTCTTGTGGACGGCCGCATCGAACGGGGACAGCGTGCGGATATGCGTACGGAGGCGAAGCTGGCCACCCTGTTGGCCGAGCTCACAGCGGTCAGCAGGAGGCGCACGCGACTCAATGGGCAACTTGCTCGAGCCGCAGCCCATTTCATGGTCGACCACGCGTTGGCCGCTCAAGCATCTGTGATCTACCTGGAGGACCTGCGGGACATGGAGGCGGGTGGCAAGGGCCGGACGACACCAAGCCGCCCGACACGGCATCGCCGTGGTCATCGTCCCTGCCCGGGGCACATCGAAGTACTGCCCAAGGTGTCTGACCCCGCTCCGCCATCGAGCTGCCCCCGACCGCACCACCCCTGGCTGGAAATGGGCACAGTGCCCCAACCTCGCCTGCGGCTACGGCGCGGACCGGGATGTAGCTGCCTGGCAGAGAATCGGCGCCCGAGGCCTGACCCACCAGCACGCCACCGTCCTCGATCGGGTGAGCGGCATGTACGTCATCCGTCGTACGGTCAAGGAATTGGACCAGCCGGTCCAGCACACCCACGGGCCCACCTCGTCGTTCGATCCGCGGCAGAGCGCCGTCGCGGCCCAGGACCGGACGAAGGCAGGCACGACGAGAAGCCGCCCTGCGCCCAGGAAGCGACGCAGGGTCCCCGTCCCCCCCCACACCCGCTACGGCGGACGAGGGTGGAAAGCGTCCGGCGGGGCGGCTTCCCCAGTCACCGAGCCGCCATACCCAGTGGCGTACAAGGCGGCAGGCACCGCACACGATGAGCACCTCCACCCGGCGAACACACCGGCCGGGAGGGGCCAGACTCGGCGCAGGATTCCACCTGCACGCCTACGCCACCGCGAGCACGCGGGGGCGACGGGCGCGACCGGGATCTCTTTTCTTCCGATTTTTCCGAGGCAGGCGACGAAAACCAGCCTCACCGGGGAAAACCTCAGCCCATCTGAGACGCTGACGACACCCATTCGTCGCACTACATCGCAGCCCGGAGACAACGGTGCAATTCCACGACTCGATGATCAGCCTCGTCGGCAACACCCCGCTGGTGAGGCTCAACAACGTGACCACGGGCATTCAGGCGACCGTCCTGGCCAAGGTCGAGTACTTCAACCCCGGCGGTTCCGTGAAGGACCGCATCGCGCTGCGCATGATCGAGGCGGCCGAGCAGAGCGGGGAGCTCAAGCCCGGCGGCACGATCGTGGAGCCGACGTCCGGCAACACCGGCGTCGGACTCGCCATCGTGGCCCAGCAGAAGGGCTACAAGTGCATCTTCGTCTGCCCGGACAAGGTGTCCCTTGACAAGATCAACGTGCTGCGGGCGTACGGCGCCGATGTGGTCGTCTGCCCCACGGCCGTCGATCCCGAGCACCCGGACTCGTACTACAACGTCTCCGACCGTCTCGTGCGCGAGACCCCCGGCGCCTGGAAGCCCGACCAGTACAGCAACCCGAACAACCCCCTCTCCCACTACCACTCCACCGGCCCCGAGCTGTGGGAGCAGACGGAGGGGAAGATCACCCACTTCGTGGCGGGCATCGGCACCGGCGGCACCATCTCCGGGACGGGCGGGTATCTGAAGGAGATCTCCGAGGGACGCGTGACCGTCGTCGGCGCGGACCCGGAGGGCTCCGTCTACTCCGGTGGCTCCGGGCGGCCCTACCTCGTCGAGGGCGTCGGTGAGGACTTCTGGCCGACGGCGTACGACAGGACCGTGACCGACGAGATCATCGCGGTGTCCGACAAGGACTCCTTCCAGATGACGCGGCGCCTGGCCAAGGAGGAGGGGCTGCTCGTCGGCGGATCGTGCGGCATGGCCGTCGTGGCGGCGCTGCGCGTGGCCGAGCGGCTCGGCCCGGACGACGTCGTGGTCGTACTCCTGCCCGACTCCGGTCGCGGCTACATGAGCAAGATCTTCAGCGACGAGTGGATGAACGACTACGGCTTCCTCGAGCAGGCCGGCGACCAGCCTCGCGTCGGCGACGTACTGAGCCGCAAGGAGGGTGGCCAACTGCCCTCGCTCGTTCACATGCACCCGGAGGAGACGGTCGGCGAGGCCATCGACGTACTGCGTGAGTACGGCGTCTCGCAGATGCCCATCGTCAAGCCGGGCGCGGGCCACCCGGACGTGATGGCGGCCGAGGTCATCGGCTCCGTCGTCGAACGCGAGCTCCTGGACGCCCTGTTCACGCAGCGCGCCTCGCTCGGCGACCCGCTGGAGAAGCACATGTCGGACCCGCTGCCGCAGGTCGGCTCGGGCGAGCCCGTCGCCGACCTGATGTCGGTGCTCGGCCGGGCCGACGCGGCGATCGTCCTGGTCGAGGGCAAGCCCACGGGTGTGGTGAGCCGTCAGGACCTGCTCGCGTTCCTGGCCGTGCAGCAGGGGCAGTAGCCGCCCCTGGGAGTGCCGTTGGCTGAACTTCGCGGAAGTGGTACGAGCGCGACACGTCCGCGCAGCACCCGCTTAACACGCCTCCGGCACATTGGTGGTTGTCGGCGTACAGGAATTCCGGAGCGGCTCCCGGACCTCTGAACGCCCGGACGCGGGCCCGGTCCTGACCCGGCCCGCGTCCCTCGCGGGGACCGCCGTCGTCCCGCCCCCTGGGAAACCGGGGGTGCGGCGGTCCCCGCGCATGAACTCCGCATGGGGCGCGGGGGTCAGTCGTCCCACTCCGATTTCCGCCCGCGGTCCCTCCCGCGTCCGAAGTGCATGCCCCGCATCGAATGCACGGCGTTCACGCCGACGATGCCCGCCCAGGTGACGAAGAGGCCGGGCAGGTCGGCGTTGACCACGCCGATGGCGGAGAGGGGGACCGCGAGGATCAGCGAGACGATTCCGAAGCCGAAGCGCTCGCCCCAGGAGTCCACCGCGCCGCCCGGCGCGCGGGAGTCGCGGGCGACGACCATCTGCTGCTCGGCCATGTGCCGGCGCATTCGCCGGTCGATGGTGCCGTCCAGGCGCTGCTCGACCTTTCCGAGGAACGAGTCGACCAGCGCGGACTCATACTCTTCGCCTAGCTCTCTGCGTGCGTGCAGAGTGGCGTCGAGTTCTTTTTTGAGTTCGGCGTCACGGGCTTCCATAGTCTTTTACGGTACGCAGCCGCCGCGGGGCTGACAGTGGGGCTAACCCCCCTTTCTCAGCGGGGAACAGCCACCGTGTGCTCCGGCTCCGCCGGTATGTGCGACGTGTCGCGGCGGGCGAGCAGCCAGTACAGGACCGCCGGGACGACGAGGCCCACGATCCAGGAGATGTCCGCGCCGCCCATCGGGTCCACGAGGGGGCCGGTGTAGAAGTGCGTGACGAGGAAGGGGAGCTGGGCGAGGAGGCCCACCCCGTAGACCGTCAGGGCGTCCCAGCGCCAGGCGCCGTACCGGCCGTGGGGGTCGGAGAGCGCGGGGATGTCGTAGCGCTCGCGTGAGATCAGGTAGTAGTCGACCAGGTTGATCGCCGACCACGGGGTGAAGAACGTCAGCAGGAACAGCAGGAAGTCCTTGAACGACGTCAGGAAGCTGTCCTTGCCCAGGAGGGCGACCACCGTGCCCGCCACCATGATGAGCGCGATGTACGCCGCCCTGCCGCGGGGCGAGAGCGTCTTCTGGCCGCGGAATCCGCTGATGCTGGTCACCATCGACATGAAGCCGCCGTAGGTGTTGAGCACGTTGATGGTCAGCTTGCCGAGCGCGATCACGAAGTAGAGGACGGAGGCGATCAGGCCCGTGCCGCCGAGCCCGACCACGTATCCGACCTGGTTGGCGAGGAACGCGTCGCCCGCCGTGGCCGCCACGAGCACCCCGAACGTCATCGACCACTGCGAGCCGAGCGCGGAGCCGGACAGCGTCCACCAGAAGGTGGCCCGCCCCGATGTCGTACGCGGCAGATAGCGCGAGTAGTCCGCGACGTAAGGACCGAAGGCGAGCTGCCAGGACGCCGAGAGCGACACCGCGAGCAGGAACATCGGCAGGTCGAAGTGGGCGTCGTTCAGGAGCGCCGAGAGGCCCACGCGGTCCAGGAGGCGGATGCCCAGGTAGATGAAGGCCAGGGCGCAGATCACGCTCGCGACCCGGCCGAGGACGTGGATCACGCGGTAGCCGACGGCCGCCACCACCGCGGTGACGACGGCGAAGACGATGATGCCGGTGGTGTCGTTCGTGTGCGTCAGCCGGGCCGTGGCCTGGCCCGCGAGGACGCTGCCGCTGGCGAAGAAGCCGACGTACATGAGGATGACGAGCAGGAGCGGTACGACGGCGCCGCGCACCCCGAACTGGGCGCGGGACTGGATCATCTGGGGCAGGCCCAGCTTCGGTCCCTGCGCGGAGTGCAGTGCCATCACCGCGCCGCCGAGCAGATTGCCCAGCAGGAGGCCGGTCACCGACCACACCACGTCGCCGCCGAAGACGACGGCGAGCGCGCCGGTGACGACCGCGGTGATCTGCAGGTTGGCGCCGAGCCAGAGGGTGAACTGGCTGAACGCGGTGCCGTGCCGTTCGTCGTCGGGGACGACGTCGATGGAGCGCCGCTCCACGAGAGCGTCTGCCATGATCCGGTGAACTCCCTGCTGCTGCCTGCCGGTTGGGTTACTTCTTGGTGATTCCGTGCCGCGCCGCCCAGTCGTTCGCGACGTCCTCCGGGTCCTTCTTGTCCTTGTCCACCAGGCGGTTGAGCTCGGTGAGGTCCTTGGTGGACAGCGCGTTGCCGAGGCGGGCGAGCGCCGCCCGCACCGTCGAGTCGGCCTTGCGGTCGGCGATGAGCGGGACGACGTGCTGGCCGGGGATCAGGTTCTTGGGGTCGGTGAGCACGACCCACTTCTCGGCGACGATGTCGGTGTCGGTGGTGAAGAGGTTCGCGACGTCCACGTCACCCTTCTTCAGGGCGCCCTTCACCAACGGCCCTGAGGAGTCGAGGGACTTGAACTCTTTGAACTCGACGCCGTACACGTCCTTGAGGCCCACCGAGCCCACCGTGCGCTTCTTGACCTCGGGCGCCGCGCCGATGACGAGCTTGCCGTTGTGCTTCGCCAGGTCGGCGAGGGACTTGAGGCCGTACTTGTCGGCGCTCTCCTGGGTGACGACGAAGGCGTCGGAGTCCTCGGCCTTGCCGTAGGGCAGGATCTGCAGGCCGCGCGGCAGGGCCATGGCGAGGGCGTTCTGCATCTCGCCCTCCTCCGTCGCCTTCGCCTTGGTGTCGAGGTAGTGAAGGAGGGCGCCCTGGTACTCGGGCAGGAGGTCGATGTCGCCGCCCTTGAGCGCGGGGATGAGGATCTCGCGGGTGCCGAGGTTGGGGCGGACCGTGGTCTTCACGCCGGCCGCTTCGAGTGCGGCGGCGTACAGATACCCGAGTACCTGGTTCTCGGTGAAGTTGGCGGTGCCGATGGTGACGCCGTCCTTGCTGGAGCCACCGCCTCCGCCGCCGGAACCTCCCCCGTCGAGGGAGGTGATGCCGCCGCTGCACGCGGCGAGCGCGGGGACGGAGGCGGCGGCGAAGAGTCCGCCGAGGAGTGTCCTGCGGTTCATGGGGGCCATCTGGGTTTGCTCCTAGGCCGACTTGGCGGGGCGGTGACGGAAGAGGGCGCGCTGCAGTGCGGAGAGCGCGAGATCGAGTACGACGGCGACGAGCGCCACGAGCACGGCGCCGCCGAGCACCTGCACGAGGTCGCGCTGGGCGAGCCCGTCGAAGACGTACCGGCCGAGCCCGCCGAAGGAGACGTACGCGGCGATGGTGGCCGTGGCGACGACCTGGATGAGCGCGAGCCGAAGGCCGGTCATGATCAGCGGGAGCGCGAGGGGCAGTTCGACCTGGAAGAGGACTTGGTGCCAGCGCATGCCCTGGCCGCGCGCCGCGTCCCGCACCTCGGGGTCGACGGCGGTCATCCCGGCGTACGTGTTGGTGACGATGGAGGGGATGGCGAGCGCGACCAGGGCGATGTAGACGGGCCACATGGACAGGCCGCTGGCCAGGAAGACAAGCACGACCAGGCCGACCGTGGGCAGCGCGCGGCCGAAGCTGGAGAGGTTGATGGCGAGGAAGGCGCCGCGCCCGGTGTGCCCGATGAGCAGGCCGACCGGAAGCGCGATGGCCGCGGCGATGAGAGTGGCGAGCAGTGAGTACTGGAGGTGCTCGGCGAGGCGGTGCCCGATGCCGTCGGGCCCGGCCCACTGGTCACCGCTGACCAGCCAGGCGCCGAGGTCCTTGAAGAGTTCGTACATGTCACGCGCTCCTCTTGCGGCGGGTCCAGGGCGTCAGGACGTACTGGAGGGTGACGAGCAGGGCGTCCGCGACGAGCGCGAGGAGCAGGGTCAGGACGACGCCGGCGATGACGGGGGTGGGGAAGTTGCGCTGGAAGCCGTCCGTGAAGAGCTGTCCGAGTCCGCCGTCGCCGATGTACGTCGCCACGGATACGAGGGAGATCGCCATGACCGTCGCGATCCGTACGCCCGCCATGATCACCGGCAGGGCGAGCGGGAGTTCGACGGTGAGCAGGGTGCGCAGCGGCCGGGTGCCCATGGCCTTCGCGGCTTCCTTGGTCTTGGCGGGGACGGAGTCAAGGCCCTCGACGGTGTTCCGCAGGAGCACGACGAGGGTGTAGATCGTCAGGCCGATGACGGTGGTGGTGCGGGTGAGCCCGCTGACCGGCAGGAGCAGCACGAAGACGGCGATGGACGGGATGGTGAACAGGATGTTCGACAGGCCGAGGAGGAGCCCGCGCAGGGGGCGCACACGGTGGGCGACGACGGCCAGGGGGAGCGAGATGAGCAGGCCGAGGAGTACGGCGGTGAGGGCGGCCTGGAGGTGGGAGAGGGTGAGGGTGGTGAGGTCGTCGGTGTGGTCGGCTATCCACGACCAGTCGACGGTCACGCTGTGCGCTTTGCAGTAGCGGGGTCAGGGGTGGCTTCCGTGGGTTTTGCGTCGGGACCGCCGTCCTGGGTTGCTCGCGCCCCCGCGGCGGAGCCGCACATGTCAGAGCCCCGCGCCCCTGACGGGGCGCTGCTCGCCGGGTCGTGGATGTCGTCCCGCGCCGAGTCGCCCCTGGAAGGGGCGCGGGGAACTGCGCGCTCAGCCCCCACCGGCCCGCGGCCCGACCGGTGTGCCGCGCCCGCCACGCCGTGGATGTCGTCCCGCGAGCTGACCCCCGTCAGGACGCCCGCCGCGTCGACGCGGGCGACCAGGCCCGCGGGGGAGCCGATGGACTCGTTGAGGGCGGAGAGCAGCGAGTCCGTGTCCCGCAGGGGGCGTACGGGGACGTCCGCCGCGTCGCCGTCCTTGTGCCGCCAGGCCACCGGTGCCCCGGCAGCGTCCAGCCGCAGCGTCCACGCGCCGCCCTCCGGGGCGGGGGCCTGCGGGACCTCGGCCAGTGTCGTCAGGGAGAGCAGCTTCAGGCCGCGCTCCGCGCCCAGGAAGTCCGCGACGAAGTCGTCCGCGGGGCGGGCCAGGAGCTCGGCGGGGCTCGCGCACTGGACGAGGTGGCCGCCGGTGCGGAAGACGGCTATCCGGTCACCGAGCCGTACGGCCTCGTCGATGTCGTGCGTGACGAAGACAATGGTCTTGTTCAACTCCCGCTGAAGGCGCAGGAGTTCGTCCTGGAGCTGGGTGCGCACCACGGGGTCGACCGCGCCGAACGGCTCGTCCATCAGGAGCACCGGCGGGTCCGCGGCGAGCGCGCGGGCCACACCCACGCGCTGCTGCTGGCCGCCGGAGAGCTGGTGCGGGTAGCGCTTCCCGGCGTCGGCGGTGAGGCCGACCGTCTCCAGGAGCTCCGCCGCCCGCGCCCGCGCCTTCTTGCGGCCCCAGCCGAGCAGCAGCGGCACCGTCGCGATGTTGTCCAGGACCGTGCGGTGCGGGAAGAGCCCGGACTGCTGGATCACGTACCCGATGGAGCGGCGCAGCTCGGCCGCGTCCTGCTCCAGGACGTCCTTGCCGTTGACCCTGATCGTCCCGGAGGTCGGGTCGACCATCCGGTTGATCATGCGGAGCGTCGTCGTCTTGCCGCAACCGGAAGATCCGACGAGGACGGTCACGCCCCCTTCCGGCATCTCAAGGCTGAGGTCGTGGACCGCGGTTGTGCCGTTCGGGAAGCGCTTGTGGACCGTATCGAATTGGATCATGAGGAGTCCCTTGCCCGGCTGTATATCGTCATGCAGAGTTCTCGGTGACTGAATAGATTGTCAATAGTTAGTCCGCGCCCAGGCGTAAATCACTGGTTACAAGTGGTCGCAGGGCAAGACAGAGCGACCGGTTGAGGAGGAATTGCGAGTGATGTCGTCTCATATCGCGGACAAGGCGTCTGACAGGGCGACCGGCGACAGCAGCTCGGTCGTCGTCCTGGACGGCCGCGGACTGATGGTCGCAGATGTCGTACGTATGGCCGAATCCACCGCAAAGCCTGTTCCGGGAACGGACGGGATGAAGCGCGTGGAGAGCTCGTGGAACGCCGCCCGGGAGATCGCCTCCTGGGGCCGCGTCTACGGCCGCTCCACCGGAGTCGGCGCCAACCGGAATGAGTCCGTGCCGACCGAGGCAGCCGCCGACCACGGCCTGCGGCTGCTGCGCAGCCACGCCGGCGCGATCGGCGATGAGCTGCCCGCACGGCAGGTCCGCGCGATGCTCGCGGTCCGCGCCAACCAACTCCTCGCCGGCGGCGCGGGCCTGCGCCCGACCGTCGTCACGGCGCTCTGCGAGGCCCTGGAGACGGGCGCGTACCCGAAGGTCAACGAATTCGGCTCGGTCGGCACCGGCGACATCGCCGCGCTCGCGCAGATGGGCCTCGCGCTGGCGGGCGAGCACCCCTGGCAGGGGGCGGGCGCGGCCCCCGACCCGCAGCCCCTGGACAACAACGACGCCCTCGCCCTGATCAGCAGCAACGCCCTCACGCTCGGCCAGTCCGCGCTCGCCCTGCACGAATTGCGCGGCCTGATCGCGGCCACGCAGGTGGTGGCGGCGCTGTCCCTGATGGCGGTCGACGGTTCGTACGAGGCGTACGCGCTGCCCGTGCACGAGGCGCGGCGCCACGCGGGTTCGTACGCGGTCGCCGAACGGATGCGGCTGATCCTCGGCGCGCCCGACCGCCCCACGCCGCCCCTCGGCCGGATCCAGGACCCGTACGGCTTCCGCTGTGTGCCGCAGATCCACGGGCCCGCGACCGACGCGGCGGACGCCCTGGAGGACGTCCTGACGGTCGAGATCAACGCGGCGGCCGAGAACCCGCTGATCTCGGCGGAGGACATGGCGGCCTACCACCACGGCGGCTTCTATCTCGCCCAACTCGCCCTGTCCCTGGACCACTTCAGGCTTGCGGTCACGCAGGCGGCACGCCTGTCGACCTCACGCCTCTCGACCCTGAACGAACCGGGCTTCACGCGCCTGCGGCCCTTCCTCGCGGACGGCGAACCGGCGTCGTCGGGCGTGATGATCCTCGAATACGCGGCCGGGGCGGCCCTCGGTGACCTGCGCGCCTTCTCCGCGCCCGCGTCCCTGGGGCACGCGGTGCTCTCCCGTGGCGTCGAGGAGCAGGCCAGCTTCGCCTCGCTCGCGGCCCGTCAGACACTGCGGGCGTGCGAGGCGTACCGCCTGGTCGTGGGCTGTGAACTGGTCGCCGCGATACGGGCGTTGAGACAGCGCGACATGCGGCTCGACCCGGAGCTGCCCGTCGGCAGGGCCTTCGAGCTGGCGGACGCGGTGCTCGACGCGGAGCTGGCCGACCGGCCGTTGACGGATGATGTGACGGCGGCGGCCGGACTGCTCGACCGGTTCACGGAGCTGTGGTCCGGCCTCGGCGCCGGAAGCGGAACGGGCCTTGAAAGCCAGGCTGTTGTGAGGGGAACGCTATGAGTGACAGTCCAGCGGCGCGGCTGCAGGTGCTCTTCGAGGGCCACCGGCTGACGCCCACCCAGCGGCGCATCGCGCACTGCATGGTGCGGCGGGCGGCGGACGTCCCCTTCCTCTCCAGCGTCGAACTGGCGGAGCTCGCCGGGGTGAGCCAGCCCTCCGTGACACGTTTCGCGGTGGCGCTCGGCTTCGACGGATACCCGGCGCTGCGGCGGCACCTGCGGGAGCTGGCTCCCGCCGATGCGGGGGGCGAGGCCTCCCTCAACGAGTACCAGCAGGCGGTCGAGGCGGAGATCGAGAATCTGCGGCACCTGGCGGAGGTCCTCGCGGACCCGGCCCCGGTGGAGCGCGCCGGACGGCTCCTCGCCTCCTCCCGCCCGCTGCCGGTACTCGGCCTGCGGGCCGCCGCGTCCCAGGCGTACGGCTTCTCGTACTTCGCCGCGAAGGTCCACCCCGACGTACGCCTCCTCGACGAGGGCGGCACGATGCTGGCCGACCGGATCGACGCGGCGGTACGGGCCGGGGCCTCGGCGCTTTTGTGCTTCGCGCTGCCGCGGCATCCGCGCGAGGTGGTGGACGCGCTGGCCTACGCGCAGGCGGCGGGCCTCTCCGTGGTCACGGTGGCCGACTCGGCGTTCGCCCCCGTGGCAGCCCACTCCGACCTCCTCCTCCCGGCAGCGGTCGGCACAGGCCTCGCCTTCGACACGGCCTGCGCACCGATGCTGCTCGGGCGTGTGTTGCTTGAGGCCATGTGTGACGGTCTTCCGGACGCGCAGGCGCGGCTTGAGGAGTTCGACGCGGGGGCGGCGGCGCGGGGGTTGTTCGTGGAGTAGGACCCGGCCGGGGTCGCGTTACGTGCCGGGCACCGAGAAGCGGAAGAGCTTGCCCGACCAGGTGGCGTACAGGTCGTCGCCGAGAGCCTGCGCCGACCAGCGTCCGGAGCCGCCCGTGGCGCGGTGGTGCCAGACCTGCTCGCCGGTGTCGGCGTGGAAGGCGTACAGGCCCTTCGTGCCCGCGGCGAGGAAGAGTCCGCGCAGCACGCCCAGGAGGTCGAGTTCGGCCAGGCCCGCCCCAGCCGTCCAGCGCTTCGCGCCGGTCCCGGCGTCGACCCCGTGCAGGACCTTCTTGTCCAGGTAGCAGACGGTCCCACCGGCACGTGCGTAGCCGCGGTTGCCGCGGGCGGCGGTCCGCACCGTCCACAGGGTCTTGCCCGACGCGGGGTCGAAGGCGGCGAGCAGGCCGCGGGTCGAGCCGTTGAAGCCGGTGCTCGGATAGCAGAACAGGGTGCCGTCGAGCAGGCTCAGGGACCCCTCGTAGCCGAGGATCTCACTGTTCGTCGGGGGCAGTTGAGTGGGCTCGCTCCAGCGTGTCCGGCCGCTTTCGGGGTCGAGGGCGTGCAGTTTCATGCGGGCGTCGATGCCGTAGAGCACCTTGCTCGCCTTGCCCTTCTCCGGCGGATACAGGGTGACGAGGTCCTTCGTCCACACGCGCTCGCCCGTCTTCCGGTCGAGTGCGGAGTAGCCCTTGAGCATCGCGGCCGGATTGGTTTTGGATACGTCGCCCCAGGTGAGGAGTGCGCCCGCCGGGGTGGCGCCGATGGTCACGCTGACGTCCTCCTTGTCACGGGAGGTCCACCGCACGTCACCGCTCGACGCCTCCAGGGCCCGGAAGTGCCCGCCGCTCCTGACCATGACCAACTCGCTGTCGGAGAAGTCAAGTTCGGGCGCGTCGTCCCCGGCCGGGGCATCCCACTCCTTCTTGCCGGACCGGCCGTCGAACGCGTACACCTTGCCGTCGGTACGCACCGTGTAGACGCGCTTGTCGTCGGCGAGGGCGTCGGTGTTCTGGCCGCCGAGGTCCTTCCACAGGAGCTTGCCGGTGCTCCGGTCGAAGCAGGCGCCGGAGGCCTTCTCGGTGCACAGCAGCGTGGACCGGGTCACCGTGCGCAGGAACATGCCGGGCTGCGGAAGCTCCTTGGTCCAGGCGAGTTCGGGGACGGCTGCCGTGCCCCCGCCGTCCTCGCCGCGCGAGCGCAGGAACCAGGCGGTGCCGCCCGCCGCCGTCACGGCGAGTGCGGCACTGCCGGTCAGCAGGCGGCGGCGGCTGAGCAGCGGGCCGCGCAGCGCGCCGGCCAGCGTGCGCTGGTCCTCGGTCACCCGGAGCTCGACCGCGCCGAGCCAGCCCGCGGTGGTCTCCGGACGCAGCCAGGTCTGCAGCTGCTCGACGGTCGGGCGGCGGGCGGGGTCCTTGTCGAGGCAGGCGGTGACGATGCCGAGCAGGCCGTGGGGGACGCCGGTCAGCTGCGGCTCCTCGTAGGCGGCCCGGTAGAGCAGGGCGTGCACTGCGCCGGTGCCGAAGGGCGGCACGCCGGTGGCGGCGAAGGCGAGCACGGCACCGAAGGCGAACACGTCGCTCGCGGGCGTCAGTTCGCCCCCTCTCGACTGCTCGGGCGACATGAAGCCGGGCGACCCCGCGACCTGCCCCTCGGCGGTGAGCACGGTCCCGTCGACGGCCCGGCTGATGCCGAAGTCGATGACCCGGGGGCCGTCGAGGGTGAGCAGGATGTTGGACGGCTTGAGGTCGCGGTGGATGAGCCCGGCGCGGTGGATCGCGGCCAGCGCCTCGGCCAGGCCGCCGCCGAGCACGCGCAGGGTGGACTCGGGCATGGGTCCGTGGGCGGTCAGGGCGTCGGCGAGGGACGGGCCGGGGATGTACGCGGTGGCCAGCCACGGCTGCGGCCCCTCGGGGTCGGCGTCGACGACCGGCGCGGTGAAGGCGCCGGACACCGCGCGGGCGGCGTCGACCTCGGCCTTGAAGCGGCGGCGGAAGTCGGGGTCGGCGGCCAGTTCGGGGCGCACGACCTTGACGGCCACCGCACGCCCGCTGCGCGACGCGGCGAGGTGGACGCGGCCCATGCCGCCCGCGCCGAGCTCCCGGATCACCCGGTAGGGGCCGATGTACGGGGCGGGGGCGGGGGCGGCGGCCGAGGAGGCGTGCGGGGGCGGCGTGGGTGCGGGCCCGGGCCCGGGCGGATGCGGTGCGGACGGCGGCACGGGCGGGGTGGGCGGCGGCACGGGCGGGGTGGGCGGCATCGTCACGGCGTATCGCTCCGGAAGGCGTGGAGGGTGGTCTCGGATGCGGCGAAGAGGGTGCTGCCGGAGATCCGCAGCAGCCAGTCGGTCTTGCCTCCGGCGCTACTCCCGGCCTTACCGCCGGAGGGCTGGTGCGCCCAGAGCGGTTTTCCGTCGGAGGTGCGCAGGACGATGAAGCCCGGCAGGTCGCCGGTGGCCCAGGTGGCGATGGCCAGCACGGAAGAGGAGACGGCGGGCCCCTCGTCCTGCGCGCCGCCGGTGGTCGTCAGATGCACCGGGCTCGCCGTGTGCCACACCTGCTTCCCGCCGCTCATGTCCAGGGCGAACACGGTGCCCGCGCCGTCGTAGAGGTAGGCCCGCTCGCCGCGGACCCTGGCCGTGCCGATGTTGGTCGTCTCGTTGACGGCCGTCCACAGCTTCTTGCCGTCGGTGACGCGGTAGGCCCGCACCTTGGTGCTGGTGACGAGCAGGGTCTCGCCGTCGGAGGACAGGCGGGGGTAGGCGCCGGGTTCGATGACGCCCGGGACCTTCCACCGTTCGGCGCCCGAGCGCAGGGCGAGGCCGTGGAGCGTGCCGTTGTCCTGGACGAAGCAGCGGCTTCCTTCGGCGTACGCCTGGAAATCGCTGCCTCCGACCTTGCGCGACCACAGCACCTCGCCCGAGCCGAGATCGACCGCGAGCACCCCGTACCCCTTGTCGCCGCTCGTGCCGAGGACCGCGACCGAACCGGCGACGGACAGGATGCTCTCGACGAAGTCGGCGAACCCGTCGGCGGCACCCCGCTCGGTGACCGCATACGTGAACTTCTGCTTCCCGGCGGCGTCGACACCCAGCAGATGGCCGTGATCACCGTTCCAGGCCGAGGCGAACAGCGTCGGCCCGCACACACCCAGCCACTTCGGGCCCCCCGAGACGCCGGAGGGCAGCCGCAGCGACCCCGCCCAGCGTTCCTTCCCGGAGGCGGTGTCGTAGGCGGTGGCGCGTCTCTGCTCCCAGTGCACCAACACGTCGCCGAGGAGCTGGAGTCGCGCGCTCGCCAGCTTCTTCAGGGGGACCGACCACCGCGGCTCCGGCCCGGCCGGGACCTTGGCCGCCGGCCGGCCGGTGGTCCCCGCACCGCCGCCGCGGGCCGGGGCCTTGCGGGGCTCCGACCGCCACCCGGCCAGCGCCGCGGCCCCGCCGCCCGCCACGACGGTGGTGCCGGCCGCGGCGATCCACAGGAACCTGCGGCGGCCCGGCCCGTTGGCGGCGGTGGCGGCGAACGGGTCGACGGGCGGCGAGAGGGACGCCATGGGCACGGGCGGCGCGGAGACCAGGAGGGCGGCATGCGCCTGC
Organism: Streptomyces sp. NPDC048436; assembly: GCF_043200355.1. Lineage (NCBI taxonomy): Bacteria > Bacillati > Actinomycetota > Actinomycetes > Kitasatosporales > Streptomycetaceae > Streptomyces > Streptomyces sp. NPDC048436. The sequence continues at coordinate 78,037 of NZ_JBICXP010000007.1, read as the reverse complement.
CGTCGCGCGAGGTCCTCCCGCAGGCCCGGCGTGAGCAGCGCGGCGGGGTCGGTGTCCCCCAGCGCGGCCAGTACCTCGGCGGCGGGCGGCCTGCGGGCGGGGTCCTTGTCCAGGCAGGCACTGACCAGGGGCCACAACTCCGGTGGTGTGCCGTCGAGTCGGGGAGCGTGGTGGACGGCCCGGTAGAGGATCTCGGCCGTCCCTCCCGTACCGAAGGGCCCGCGCCCGGTGGCCGCGAAGACCAGGACGCAGCCCAGGGAGAAGATGTCGGCCGGCGGCCCCGCCTCGCGGCTCGACACGATCTGCTCGGGCGCCATGAACCCGGGCGTCCCCATCACGGCGTCGGTCCGGGTCACCTGGGTGGCGTCCACCGCGCTGCTGATGCCGAAGTCGATGACGCGGGGCCCGTCCTCGGTGATGAGTACGTTGCCGGGCTTGAGGTCGCGGTGGACGATGCCGGCGTCATGGATGGCCGGCAGCGCCTCCGCGAGACCGGCGCCCAGGGCCCGCAGGCCGGCCTCGGGCAGCACGCCGAAGCCGCGTACGACGTCGTGCAGGGACGGCGCGGGGACGTAGGCCGTGGCCAGCCAGGGCTGCGGGGCGTCCGCGTCCGCGTCGAGAACCGGCGGGGTGAAGAAGCCGCTCACGCGGCGGGCGGACTCGGCCTCGCGCCGGAAGCGCCCGCGGAAGTTCGGCGCCTCGGCGTACTCGGGCCGGATCACCTTCAGGGCGACCAGCCGCGACCCCGGCGACCTGGCGAGGAACACCCGTCCCATGCCGCCCTCGCCGAGGAGCTGGAAGACCTCGTAGGGGCCGATACGGGCGGGGCTCTGCTGCCGGTGGGCGTGGCCCGGCGGCTGCGGCACGGTGGGGGGCGTGGGCTGTGCGGCCGTGGGGTCGCTGTCCCCGTAGGGGTGGGTGTGCATGTCGTCGCCGCGGTGGTCAGCTCAGCGAGCCGAGCACGTCTCGGGCGGCGGTGACGGCGTCGGCCTCGGTCTGCTTCGGCGTCCTGTCGGAGCTCGTCGTGCTGTAGACGAACTGGGTGCGGACCGTGGCGTTGCCCTCACGGACGAGCACCTTCACCCAGACCAGCGAGTCGTCGACGGCGTGGACGACGAAGGCCTCCTTGCCGAGCCCGCTGACCGGCCGGGAGTCCGTCACCTTGTACGTGGGCCCCATGTCCTTCATGGCGACCTTCTTGTCTATGTCGTACAGGCTCTTGGCCGTCGGGCCGACCGTGAGCTTCACATCCAGGCTCTGGTAATCGCTGCCGGAGTCGGGCGCTTTCCACGTCGGCGACCTGGTGATCATCGTCGCCAGGTCCGCGTCGTCCATCAGGCCGGGCTCGCACGTGCTGCCGGGCGCGATCTTCTCGATGGTGGGAGCCTTGATCAGCTCGCATCCCTTGGGCACCTTGGTGTACGCCTTGCCCCCCGAGGCCGCCTCGTCCGACGGTGCCTTCGGTTTGGTGACGCCTCCGGGCACGCCGGGCGGCTTGCCCGACGCGGTGTCCTTGTCGTCGTCCCCCGACGTGGCGACGACCACCCCGATGATCACGGCCACGGCGAGCGCCGCGGCGCCCCCGATCAGCCAGGCGCGCGAACGGCCGCTGCCAGGGCCCGAGTTGCCGGTACCGCCCGCGCCGCCGGGCGGTACCTGCTGCGACCAGGCCGAGGGCGCGCCCGGCGCCTGCGGCGGGACGGGCGGCGGGGCCTGGCCGGGCATCGGGGGCGGCGCCTGGCCGGGGCCCTGGTGCGCCTCGCCGAAGCCCTGCCGGGGATCCACCTGCGGGTTCTCACTCACGGAGCAGCTCGCTTTCCTACGGTTCACACCCTCGGGACCGCACCGGACCCTCTCGCGAGACACTGCAATGCCGATGAAATTCTGCTGAAGCAGAGGGATTCGGCCGCCACGGGGAAAACGGGGAACTGTGCGGAGCGCAGGAAACACGGGGGAGTTCGCAGTGGGCGCGAGCAGAGCAGGCACGAGCAGAGCGGGCACGAGCAGAGCGGGTACGGAGAAGGCGCCGGGCGCGGCAGATGCGGGCACGTCAGGCCCGGCGGGCCCCTCCGGCCCCTCCGGCCCCTCCGATTCGGAGGCCGTGACGGGCCGACTGCGCCTCGCCCTGCTCGGTCCGGTCGTCGCCCGCCGTGGCGAGGTGCCGTTCGACCTCGGTCCCGTACGGCGGCAGGCGGTCCTCGCCGCACTGGTCCTGCGGGCGGAGAAGCTCGTCACCCACCAGCAACTACTCGACGACGTATGGGGACTTGAGCCACCTGGAACGGGCCGCCGCGTCCTGCCCAGTTACGTCTACCCCCTGCGCAAGGCGCTGGACGTGCCCGGCACCGGCCCCACCGCATCCGTGATCCGGGGTGAGCGCGGCGGCTACCGCTTCGTGCCCGGCGAAGCCGACCTGGACCTGCGTGAGTTGACCGGCCGGGGTGCCGCGGTGCGTGGCGCGAGGACCGTGGGTGACCTGTCCGCCGCCCTCGACGGCTGTACGCGGGCCCTGGACCTGTTCCGCGGGGAGCCGCTGGCAGGCCTGCCGGGACCGCTCGCCGACGCCGAGCGGCAGCGTCTCGCCCGGCAGCGGCGCACCCTGCACCAGGAGCGGGTGGAGTGCCTGGTGCTCCTTGGCCGGTACGCGGAGGCCCTGGACGAGCTGCTGGCCGCGCCCATGGCCCAGCCGCACGACGAACCACTCGCCGCCCTGCGGATGCGCGCGCTGTACGGCAGTGGGCGGCAGGCCGAGGCGCTCGCCGCCTACCACGAGACCCGGGACCGGCTCCGGGAGGAACTGGGCGTGGAGCCCGGCGAGGAGCTGCGCCGGGTGCACCAGGGCGTGCTGCGCCGCGACGGTCACCTGTTGCTCGGCACGGCCCCACCGCCCCGCACCGCGAACACGGCACGCAGCGCGAGCACACCCACCCCCGCAAAGCCGCCCGAGGGCGCCCCCTCCCCGCCCCCGGCACGCCCTCGCCGCAACGAACTCCCCGGCGACACCGCCTGGCTCGTCGGCCGGGAGCGGGAACTCGCCCTGCTCACCGAGCCGGTGCCCGCCGGCCCCGGATCCGTCTCCGTGGCCGCCGTCGACGGCACGGCGGGCGTCGGCAAGACCGCACTGCTTGTCCGCGCCGCCTGGACGCTGCAGGACCAGTACCCGGACGGCTGTCTCTTCGTGGACCTGCACACGCACGGCGCCCCGCACGAGAGCCTGCGCCCGCAACGCGCCCTGCACCAGCTGCTCCGTGCCGTCAACGGCGCCGACGACGAACTCCCGGACGAGCTCGACGAACTGGTCACCGCATGGCGTGCGGCCACCAGCTCCTTGCGGCTGCTGCTTGTCGTGGACGACGCCCGGGGCGCGGAACAGGTGCGCCCCCTGCTGCCCGCGGGCCCGGGCAGCCTGGTCCTCGTGGCCGGCCGCCAGCGCCTGTCCGGCCTCGACGCCGACCGGCGGCTGACCGTGGAGCCGCTGGAGACCGGCGACGCGGTCGCCCTGCTCACGCGTCTCCTCGGGGAGGCGCGCGCAGGACAGGAACCGGAGGCCGCGCAGGAACTCGCCCGCCGCTGCGGCGGCCTCCCGCTTGCGCTGCGGATCGCCGGGGCCCGGCTGCAGAACCGGCCGTCCTGGACGGTGGCCCACCTGGTCGGCCGGATGTCGGGCGATGAACACCGGCTGGGCGAGCTCCGGGCGGAGGACCGCAGCGTGGAGGCCGCCTTCCGGATGTCCTACGACCTGCTCGCCCCGGAACTGCGGCGCGGCTTCCGTGCGCTGGGCCAGTCCCCGACCGCCGAGTTCGACGGGCTGACCCCCGCCGTCATGCTGGGCCGCCCGCTCCGGGACGCCGAGGACCTCCTGGAGCGGCTGGTCGACGCGAGCCTGTTGCAGCAGCCACGGCCCGGCCGCTACCGGCTGCACGATCTCGTACGCGACCACACGCGCCGCCTCTCCGCCGCCGTGCCCGATGAGGCCGCGGCGGACCGCGCCGCGGTGCTGCACCTCTACACGGCCGCCGGGCGCATCGCCAGCGACTGGGGCCCCGAGGGGTATCCGACCGGCCCCGACGTCTCCGACTCGCCCTTCCCGGACTGGCGGGAGGCCGACGCGTGGCTGGAGGTCGCGGGCGGCCAGCTGCTCGACGTGGTGGCCTTCGCGGCGGCCACCGGGCAGCCCGACCACGCCTGCTGGATCGCCGAGTCGCTGGTCGACCCGCTGGTCCGCCAGGGCCGCTTCCACGAGTGCCGCTCCGCCCTGGAGCTCGCGCTGCCCGGCGCCGACCTGGCAGGGGACCGGCGGATGCCCTCCTCCCTGCGCAACTGCCTGGCCATCGCGGACATCTACCAGGGGCGCTTCCAGCAGGCGTACGCCTGGTGCGCCGACGCGCTGAGCATCGCCCGCCCCCGGGGCGACCTGCGCGAGCAGGCCCGGGCGATCGCCGTCATGGGCGCCGCGGAGCGTGCGCTGGGCCGCCTTCCGGAGGCGGCCGCCCACCTGAGCGAGGTCATGGGGCTCGCGTCCCGGCTCGACGACGACTGGCTTGCCGGGATGTCGAGCTGTCAGCTCGGCGCCCTGCACGACCAGGAGGGGCGGCACGAGAAGGCGCTCACGTACTACGCCACCTCGCTCGCCTTCGCCGAGAAGATCGGCCGCCCCAGGATGATCAGCAAGACCCTGTGCTTCACCGCCGAGGCCCACCTGGCACTCGGCCGGCACACCGAGGTCAAGGACCTGGCGCGGCGCGCGGCGGAGCTGGCCCGGGAGGTCGGCGACCTGCAGTTGCGCGCGACGAGCCTGTCCCTGCTCGGGGCCGCGGAACACGGCCGCGGTGACCTGCCCCTGGCCATCACCCTCCAGCGGGAGGCCCTGGCCACGCTCACCGAGCACACCAGCAGGCCCCTTGAGATGGAGGTCCGCCGCAGGCTCGGACGCACCTACGCGACGGCGGGTGACCCGGCCGAGGCCGAGCGGCAGTTCCGCATCGCCCGGTCCCTGGCCGGCTCGGCGTAGCGGCTACTCCTCGCCCCGGGTCCGCAGCACCACCTTGTTGACCACCCAAAGGCCGATGCCGATCGCGATCAGTACACCCGCCCGGATGTAGACCTCGGCGGGGCGGTCCGCCAGCGGGCTCGCGAGGATCAGGGCGGTGATCGCTCCGAGCACCGGAAGAGCCGTCGGCGTACGGAAGTGCCGGTGTTCGACCGGGTCGCGGCGCAGGACGAGGACCGCCACGTTGACCACCGCGAACACGCACAGCAGCAGGAACGCCGTGGTGTCGCCGAGGCCCTCGATCTCGCCCGTCGACACCAGGCCGATGGCCAGCAGCGAGACGAAGACGATGCCGACGACCGGCGTGCGGCGGCGGGGGAGGACCTTGCCCATCGCGCGCGGCAGGATGCGCTCGTTCGCCATGCCGTAGCAGAGGCGCGAGGCCATCATGATGTTGATGAGGGCCGAGTTGGTCACCGCGAACAGGGCGATCAGCGCGAAGAGTTTGTGCGGGAAGTCGATGCCGCCCGCCTTCACGACCTCCAGGAGCGGCCCGCTGGAGCCCTCAAGCACCTTGTAGTCGACGAGCAGGGACGACACCAGTGCCACCAGGACGTAGATCGCGCCCGTCACCGCGACGCCGATGAAGATCGCCCTCGGGAACGTACGCACCGGATCCTTCGTCTCCTCGGCCATGTTCACCGAGTCCTCGAAGCCGACGAAGGCGAAGAAACCGAGCGCGGTCGCGCCGAGCACGCCCGTCATCAGGGCGTAGGCCGTGCCGTCGCCCGCCTCGAAGTCCGTGAGGCGGGAGGGTTCGCCGTCCCCGCTCAGGACGGCGTACGCGCCGATCGCGAGGATGATGACCAGGCCCGTCAGCTCGACGAGCGTGAGGACCACGTTCGCTTTGACGGACTCCGCGACGCCCCGCAGGTTCAGCGCCGCGAGCGCCAGGATGAAGGTGATCGCGACGAGGGTCGGCGGCAGCGCGTCGCCCGTCAGTTCGCCGAGGTAGTCGCCGCTGAAGGCGCGGGCCGCGGCGCTCGCGGACGAAAGCCCTGAGCACATCACCATGAACGCGATGATGAAGGTGAGGAAGGGCGTCTTGAAGGCCTTCTGGGTGTAGAGCGCCGCTCCCGCCGCCTTCGGGTACTTACCGACCAGTTCGACGTACGAGGCCGCCGTCAGGATCGCCACGACGAAGCCGATCGCGAACGGCACCCACAGCGCGCCGCCGACCTTCCCCGCGACCTTGCCGGTGGTGGCGTAGATGCCGGTGCCGAGGATGTCGCCGATCACGAAGAGGACAAGGAGTTTGGGGCCGATCGCGCGGTGCAGCGCCGGTTCTTCGGCGGACGGTGGCGCGGTGGCGGGCGTGCCGGATGTCGTCACAGGATCATCTCCCCCGGGGGTGTGCCTGGAGGGGACGTCTGCCCCGGAAGGGACGCGGGGATGCGGGAGTTGAGGAACCTCAGAGGTGGCGCCGCGCGAGCCTCGGAGCTCCCGCCGTGCGAGCCTCAGAGGTCCCGCAGCGCGTCCCGCCGCCCGCCTCCCGACTCGGCGACGATCTCCTCAAGCGTCTGCGGCTCCCGCACGGTGGCGAAGGTGACCTCGTCGCCCGGGCCCGCCGCGAAACCGTAAACGCCGGGCCTGGCAAGGCTGTTGTACGAGTAGTGGTGCGCGAAGTAGTACGCCCCCGTGTCGAGCGCCGCCGCGTAGTCGCCCTGTTCCAGGAGCGGCAGCGGACGGTTCTCGGCGAGCAGGTCGCCCGCGAAGCAGGCGGGCCCCGCGATGTCCTGGCCCACGGGCGGGCCGCTCTTGGTGCGCCCCTTGGCGTCGTACGCGGCGATCCGCAGCGGCCAGGACGCGGGCGCGTACACCGTGCGCGGCGCCACCTGCACGCCCGCGTGCGTCACCGCGATGGGCCGGGTGCCCGCCGACTTGGCGTACTCGACGCGGGCGAGGATCGTGCCGTGCTTGGCGAGCAGCGAGCGGCCGAACTCGGTGACCAGGCCGTAGCGCCCGTCGAGCAGCCCTGGCACGCGGGACTTGAGGCGGCGCGCGTACTGCGCGTGGGTCGGACTCTCCTCGTCGGAACCGAAGTTGACGGGCAGTCCGCCGCCGATGTCGAGGGTGTCGATCTGCTGCCGGCCGGCCCGTCCGTTGATCTCCTCGGCCAGTTCGTACGTCGCCGCGACGCCCCGCACCATCAGTTCGAGCGGCATGCCCTGCGAACCGGAGTGGGCGTGCAGCCGGGTCATCCAGGGTCGGTCCAGGTACGCCTGGACGACCCACTCGCGGGCGCCGTCGTCGAGCAGTGCGACGCCGAACTTGGAGGTCGCCGTCGCGGTGGACAGGGCGCCGATGGAGCCGCCGCCGATCTGCGGGTTCACGCGCAGGCCGATCGGGGAGCGGGTGGGCGCCGACTGGGTCATCGAGTCCAGGCGGGCCAGCTCTTGCGGATTGTCCGCGTTTACGGCGATTCCGAGCGCGAGGGCTTCGCGCAGCTCGGCGGGGGTCTTCGCGGGCGAGTCCAGGACGGTGTGCGTGGGCGGTACGCCCGCCGCGCGGGCCAGGGCCAGCTCGCCGGGGCTCGCCACCTCCGCGCCGATGCCCGCGTCGCGAAGCAGCCGCAGGACCGGGACCAGGGGTGAGGCCTTCACCGCGAAGGCGTGCAGTACGGGGGTGTCGGGCGGCGTGACGGCTTCGAAGGCGGCGCGCAGGGCGGCGGCGGACGTGCGGATGCCGGTGACGTCGAGGAGTCCGGCGATGGGGGCTGCGGGGCCGACAAGGCCTTGCTCCACGGCGGCGCGGACGGCCTGGTCACGGAGGGTGGCGGCGTTGGTGGCCGGAACTGTCGCCTGGGCTGTCACCGGAACCGTCGCCGGATCTGTCGCTTCCGATACGTGTGCGGTCCCCGAGCCCTGATCGTTCATGCGTTCCAGACAATCACCCGCCGCGCGGTCTCGCTGCCGTACCCATGTATTGACTAGTTCTATTCAACATCGCAGGATGTGAATAACAAGGTCACAGCTGAGCATCACGAGCAGACCATCAGCAGACCATCAGCAGAGCTTCACGCGAGGAGGCATCGCCATGTCAGGACCCCGCCCCGTACGGGCACCGCGCGGCACGGAACTGAGCGCCCTGGGATGGCAGCAGGAAGCCGCCCTCCGCATGCTCCAGAACAACCTGGACCCGGAGGTCGCCGAGCACCCCGACAAGCTCGTCGTCTACGGAGGCACAGGCAAGGCCGCCCGCGACTGGAGTTCGTTCGACGCGATGGTCCGTACGCTCCGGACCCTCAAGCAGGACGAGACGATGCTCGTCCAGTCGGGCCGCCCCGTCGGCGTCATGCAGACCCACGAGTGGGCCCCGCGCGTCCTCATCGCCAACTCCAACCTGGTCGGCGACTGGGCGAACTGGGAGGAGTTCCGGCGTCTTGAGGCCCTCGGCCTCACCATGTACGGCCAGATGACGGCGGGCTCCTGGATCTACATCGGCACGCAGGGCATCCTCCAGGGCACGTACGAGACGTTCGCCGCCGTCGCCGCCAAGAAGTTCAACGGCACCCTGGCCGGGACGATCACGCTCACCGCGGGCCTCGGCGGCATGGGCGGCGCGCAGCCCCTCGCGGTCACCATGAACGACGGCGTCGCGATCTGCATCGACGTCGACCCGCGCGCCATCGAGCGCCGCATCGAGCACAAGTACCTGGACGTGAAGGCCGACTCCCTGGAGCACGCGCTCCAGCTGGCGGTGGAGGCGCGCGACGCCCGTCGCCCCCTCTCCATCGGCCTGCTCGGCAACGCGGCGGACCTGCTTCCGAGGATGCTGGCCGAGTCCGCGCCGATCGACATCGTCACGGACCAGACGAGCGCCCACGACCCGCTGGCGTACCTCCCGGTGGGTGTCGCCTTCGAGGACATGGCGGACGCCGCGGCCAAGGACCCGGCGGGCTTCACCACCCGCGCCCGTGAGTCCATGGCGCGGCACGTCGAGGCGATGGTCGGCTTCATGGACGCGGGCGCCGAGGTCTTCGACTACGGCAACTCCATCCGCGGCGAGGCCCAACTGGCTGGCTATGACCGCGCGTTCGCGTTCCCGGGCTTCGTCCCCGCCTACATCCGCCCTCTCTTCTGCGAGGGCAAGGGCCCCTTCCGCTGGGCGGCGCTCTCGGGCGAGGCGTCGGACATCCACAAGACGGACAAGGCGCTCCTCGACCTCTTCCCGGAGAACGAATCCCTGCACCGCTGGATCAAGATGGCGGGGGAGCGCGTCCACTTCCAGGGCCTCCCGGCGCGCATCTGCTGGCTCGGCCAGGGCGAGCGCGACAAGGCGGGCGACATGTTCAACGACATGGTCGGCAACGGCACCCTCGCCGCCCCGCTCGCGATCGGCCGCGACCACCTCGACTGCGGTTCCGTCGCCTCCCCCTACCGCGAGACGGAGGCGATGCTCGACGGCTCCGACGCGATCGCCGACTGGCCGCTCCTGAACGCCATGGTCAACGTCGCGTCGGGCGCCTCCTGGGTCTCCATCCACCACGGCGGCGGCGTCGGCATGGGCCGCTCCATCCACGCCGGTCAGGTCTCGGTCGCCGACGGCACCAAGCTGGCGGGCGAGAAGATCCGCCGCGTCCTCACCAACGACCCGGGCATGGGCGTCATCCGGCACGTGGACGCGGGTTACGACATCGCGGAGTCGGTGGCGGACGAGAAGGGCGTACGGATCCCGATGCGCGAGGGTGACGACGGCAGCGAGGGTGACCAGGCGTGAGCGACACGTTCCATGCCATGTGGCGCTCGCTGCGGCCCATCGGCCGCAGCGACGCCTCCGGCGGCTACCGCCGCTACGCCTGGACCGGCGCCGACACCGAGTGCCGCCTCTGGTTCCAGGCGCAGGCGGAGGCCCGCGGCCTCGACTACGAGGTCGACCGCAACGGCAACCAGTGGGCCTGGCTCGGCGACCCCGCCCGCGGCGACGCGGTCGTCACCGGCTCGCACCTGGACTCCGTCCCGGACGGCGGCGCCTTCGACGGCCCGCTCGGCGTCGTCTCCTCCTTCGCGGCGCTCGACGAACTCCGCGCCAGGAAGGTCGCGTTCACGCGCCCCCTGGCCATCACCAACTTCGGCGACGAGGAGGGCGCACGCTTCGGCCTGGCCTGCGTGGGCTCGCGCCTGACCGCGGGGCAGCTGACGCGCGAGAAGGCGTACGAGCTGAAGGACGCGTCCGGGGTCACCCTCCCCCAGGCGATGGAGGCGGCGGGTCACGACCCTTCGACCATCGGCCCGGACCCCGAACGCCTGGCCCGCATCGGCGCGTTCGTAGAGCTGCACGTGGAGCAGGGCCGCGCGCTCGACCTGACCGGCGACCCGGTCGGGATCGCGTCCGCCATCTGGCCGCACGGCCGCTGGCGCTTCGACTTCAGGGGCGAGGCCAACCACGCGGGCACCACCCGTCTGGTGGACCGCCGCGATCCGATGCTGTCGTACGCGGAGACGGTCCTCGCGGCCCGCAGGGAGGCGGAACTCGCGGGCGCGGTGGCGACGTTCGGAAAGATCGCGGTCGAGCCGAACGGGGTGAACGCGATCCCCTCCCTTGTGCGCGGCTGGCTGGATTCCCGGGCGGCCGACCAGTCCACCCTCGACACGGTCGTCACGGGCATCGAGAAGGCGGCACGCGAGTACGCGGACCGGCACGGCATCGACCTGGACGTGGTCCGGGAGTCGTTCACCCCGGTGGTCGAGTTCGAGGACGCCCTGCGGGACGAGCTGGGCAGGATCCTCGGCGGCAGCACGGGCCGGGAGTTGCCCGTCCTGGGAACGGGCGCGGGACACGACGCGGGTATTTTGTCCGGCTCGATCCCCACCGCCATGCTGTTCGTACGGAACCCCACGGGTGTCTCGCACTCCCCGGCCGAGTACGCCGCCGAGGACGACTGCCTGGCCGGGGTGACCGCACTGGCCGACGTACTGGAAGGGCTGGCGTGCAGGTGACGACGGACACGTATTGGCTGGAGCAGGCCTGGCTCGACCCGACGGTGGAGCCGGGCGTGGCGGTAGAGGTGACGGGCGACCGGATCACGGCCGTACGCAAGGGAGTCGAGACACCGCCGCAGGGCGCGACGGTACTGCGCGGCCTGACGATCCCAGGCATGGCGAACGCCCACAGCCACGCCTTCCACCGGGCCCTGCGGGGCACGGTCCAGGTGGGCTCGGGCACGTTCTGGACGTGGCGCGAGGTCATGTACTCCGTGGCGGACCGCCTGACACCGGATACGTACCACGCGCTGGCCAGGGCGGTGTACGCGGAGATGGCCCTGGCGGGCGTCACGACGGTGGGCGAATTCCACTACGTGCACCATGCGCCGGGCGGGGTGGCTTATGCGGACCCCAACGCGATGGGCGAGGCGCTGATCCAGGCGGCGGCGGACGCGGGCATCCGCATCACGCTTCTGGACACGGCGTACGTGGCGTCGGGGCTGTTGAGTGAGACGCGCGGGGAGGCGCCCAACCGCCACCAGCTGCGCTTCTCCGACGGCACGACGGAGGCGTGGGCGGAACGGGCGTCGGCCCTGAAGGACCGTGCCCACGCGCGGATCGGTGCGGCGATCCACTCCGTACGGGCGGTCCCGGCAAGGCAGTTGGGAGTGGTGGCGGACTGGGCAACGTCCCGCGAAAGCCCCCTCCACATCCACCTCTCCGAGCAGAAGGCGGAGAACGAGGCATGCCTGTCGGTCCACGGCCGGACTCCGACCCGTCTCCTGGCGGACCACGGGGTGCTCGGCCCCCGTACGACGGGCGTGCACAACACGCACCTCACGGACGAGGACATCGCCCTGCTCGGCCGCTCCACGACGGGTACGTGCATGTGCCCCACGACGGAACGCGACCTGGCGGACGGCATCGGCCCGGCGACCCGCCTCCAGGGCGCGGGCAGCCCCCTGTCCCTGGGCAGCGACAGCCACGCGGTGATCGACATCCTCGAAGAGGCGCGGGCCATGGAACTGAACGAGCGCCTGCGCTCGCACACGCGGGGCCACTGGACGGCGGCGGCACTGCTGCGGGCGGCTACCGCCGATGGCCATGCGGCGCTGGGCTGGGCGGACGCGGGCGTGCTTGAGGTGGGCGCGCTGGCCGACTTGGCGACGATCGCCCTGGACTCGGTCCGCACGGCGGGCCCCGTCCCCCGCCTGGCCGCCGAGGCGGCGGTGTTCGCGGCGACGGCGGCGGACGTCCGCCATACGGTGGTGGGGGGCCGCCATGTCGTACGGGACGGAGTCCACGCCTTGGTTCCTGACGTGGCGTCGGCTCTGACGGAGGCGGTGGCGGCGCTGAGAGAGTGATTCATTCCCTGTAGCGCTGAGCCGCCGCTTCGCGGCGGATCTTTCCCGCCCGCCCACCCGATTGCCCCGCGGTCGTCTTTTCAGCCCGTCCGGCGTTTGAGGACGAACTCGGCGGAGCCGGTGATGACGGTACGCAAGGCCCCCGCGCCAGCGGGTTTTCGGGAAGGGGCGGGGTTGGGGAAAGGAAAACCGCTCGAACCCCAGCCACCATGGAGGCCCCCATGCCCACCACCCTCATCACCAACATCGCCAGCCTCGTCACGAACGACCCCTCCCAGGGAGACGGCAGCCCCCTCGGCCTCATCGAGAACGCAGCCGTCGTCATCGAGGACGACCACATCGCCTGGGTGGGCCCCACCGCCAAGGCCCCCCAGGCGGACGAGACCCACGACGCCCAAGGCCAGGCGGCCATCCCCGGCTTCGTAGACTCCCACTCCCACCTCCTCTTCGCGGGCGACCGCACCCAGGAGTTCAACGCCCGGATGTCAGGCCGCGCGTACTCCGCGGGAGGCATCCGCACCACGGTCGCGGCAACCCGCGCCGCCACGGACGCCGAACTCGAAGCGAACCTCACGCACTACCTCGCCGAGGCCCTCCGCCAGGGCACGACGACCTTCGAGACGAAGTCGGGCTACGGCCTCAACACGGAGGACGAGTCCCGAGCCCTCCGCATCGCGGCGGCTCACACCGACGAAGTCACGTACCTCGGCGCCCACATCGTCTCCCCGGACTACGCCGAGGACCCGGCAGCGTACGTAGACCTCGTCACCGGCGAGATGCTGGACGCCTGCGCGCCCCACGCCCGCTGGATCGACGTGTTCTGCGAGAAGGGCGCCTTCGACGGTGACCAGGCCCGCGCGATCCTGACGGCGGGCAAGGCGAAGGGCCTGCACCCCCGTATCCACGCCAACCAGCTCTCCTACGGCCCCGGCGTGCAACTGGCCGTAGAACTGGACGCGGCATCGGCGGACCACTGCACGCACCTCACGGACGCGGACGTAGACGCCCTGGCTCAGGGCAACACGGTCGCCACCCTTCTCCCCGGCGCCGAGTTCTCCACCCGAGCCGAGTGGCCCGACGCCCGCCGCCTCCTGGACGCGGGCGCGACGGTGGCCCTCTCCACGGACTGCAACCCGGGCTCGTCCTTCACGTCCTCCGTCCCCTTCTGCATCGCCCTCGCGGTACGGGACATGGGCATGACCCCGGACGAGGCGATCTGGTCGGCGACGGCGGGCGGCGCGGCGGCCCTGCGGCGCACGGACGTCGGTTACGTACGCGAGGGAGCCCGCGCCGACCTGGCACTCCTGGCCGCCCCCAGCCACGTCCACCTGGCGTACCGCCCGGGAGTCCCGCTGGTCAGCGCGGTGTGGCAGCGGGGCGTCCGCGTGCGCTGACGTTCCTGGCGGAGGGCGGTGCAGAAAAGTTCCGGCGTGAGCCACGGATCGTGGCTCACGCCGGAACTTTCTTGCAACACGCCTCGCCGTGGACCCTCTCAGAGGGCCAGTTCGCCCTTCGCGACGGCGGTGACGAAGGGGGCCCACGCGTTCGCGGGGATCACCAGGGCGGGCCTGTCCGCGACCTTGGAGTCGCGTACGGGGACGACACCGGGGAGGCCGTCGGCTACCTCAAGGCATTCGCCGCCGGTTCCGTTGCTGTGGCTGCTCTTGCGCCAGACGGCGGTGCTCAAGTCAATCTCCTGGCTTGCCATTTCGATAATCCTCAGCCGCATTATGGATCATGGCCAGGGACGCCTCAGGCGGCAGTGCGACGGCCCTGAGCAGATCGTACGACTGTCGGTACTGCTTCACGAGCGCCGGATAGTCGATGAGTTGGCCGCTGTGCAGGCTCTCGGTGTAGACGAGAGAAGGCGCGTCCGAGAAGGTCATGGTCCGGGTCATGCCCATCATGAACGGATGGGCGGCCGCCGTTTCCGGGATGATCTGCGCAATGGACCTGGTGGTCTCGAGTACCTCCGCGATGTGTTCCAGTAGCTCGGCCATCTGCTGCGGTGCGAGGACCCGTCGACGGATCACCGATTCGTCCAGGATCACCCAGAACTCCGGTGGCTTCGCCTGCTTGAAGAGCTCGGCCCGCTCCATCCTGGCGTTCACTTTCTCCTCGACTTCGCTGGTCGAGGCGCGGGGCATCGCCGCCCGCACGATCGCCCGTGCGTACGCCGACGTCTGCAGCAACCCAGGGACAATCATCGGAGCCCAGTCCTCGATGGACTCCGCGTAACGCTCCATCTCCGCGACATCCGCGAAGTACTCCGCATGCCCGCCCTGCCTGGCCTTGCGCGCATCTTCACAGCGGCGTTGGAAAAAGCCGTCCGTCTGAAGTTTCTCGTCCACGTGCTGGGCCAGATCACGCGGCATGCGCCGCTCGCCACGCTCGATCTGGCTGAGGAAGGAAATCCCCCGGAAGCTGCCCTCAGCCAGCTGTTCGAGGGTGAGGCCCGCGGCCTCTCTTTTGAAGCGCATCTCGGCGCCGTAGAAAGCCGGGACATTCGCCGACGCGTCGGGATCTTTACGAGGGGGCACAACTCACCACCGCCATTTACCAGTTGCCCTGCGCAACCCAAACCCCTGTCACGCTACGCCACCCCACGCCACTGTGTGACTGAACCGTCACAGAGCGCACGGAAAGGCGTACCCCCGCTCATGAGAGACCCCGCCCCCGACTTCGAACTCGCCCTGCTCGCCGTCCCCAAAGCGGTCCCCGAGCTCCGACACGCCCTGAGCTCGCACCCCTACGGCCCCCACCCCGACGTACAGCTCTGCGTCAGCGAACTGCTCAGCAACGTGATCCGGCACCTCGGCGAGGGAACCCCCGTGACGGTGAGAGTCACCGGCGGCGCAGGGCGGATTCGCGTGGCTGTCACCGACCCCGACCCGCGTGCCTGGCCCCTGCTCCGCCTGGCCGGCGGCGATGACGAGACGGGGCGCGGTCTGGCTCTGCTCGACGCGGTCTCGCTGAGGTGGGGCGTGGAGCAGGGCCCGGACAGCAAGACCGTCTGGTGTGAGCTGAGGGAGGGCTAGGTGCGGCGCCGTCCGTCGGCAGTGTCGTCCCCGATGCGATCCTGACCCCATGAAGACCATCGGCCTCATCGGCGGCATGAGCTGGGAGTCCAGCGCCGAGTACTACCGGCTCCTCAACGAGCTCGTCCGGGAGCGGCTCGGCGGGCTGCATTCCGCCCGTTGCGTGTTGTACTCCGTCGACTTCGCCGAGATCGAGCGGCTTCAAGTCGCGGGGGAGTGGGAGCGGGCCGGGGAGGTGCTCGCCGGGGCGGCCAAGGGAGTTGAGGCCGCCGGCGCCGATCTCGTGCTGATCTGCACCAACACCATGCACAAGGTCGCCGACCAGGTCCAGAGTGCCCTCTCCGTGCCGCTTCTGCACCTCGCGGATGCCACCGCCGACGCCGTACTGCGGGTCGGCGTACGGCGCGTGGGGCTGCTCGGTACCGCCTTCACCATGGAGCAGGACTTCTACCGGGAGCGGCTCGCCGCGCGTGGGCTCGATGTGATCGTGCCGGACGCCGAAGGGCGCGCGTTCGTGCACCGGGTGATCTATGAGGAGTTGTGCCTCGGTGTGGTGAGTGAGGCGTCCCGGGCCGGGTACCAGAGGGTTATCGGCGATCTCGTACGGAAGGGGGCGGAGGGTGTGATTCTGGGGTGCACCGAGATTGAGCTGCTCATCGGGCAGGAGCACAGCCCGGTGCCCGTCTTCCCGACGACGAGGCTGCACGCCGAGGCGGCGGTGGCGGCGGCCCTGCGGGACGGATGAGCAGATGACAAACGCAACCCACCCGCCTACCCCAAGCTGCGGGGCAACCGGGCGGGTGGGCGGGAATGAACCGGCGGGAAAGAAAACCGTGAGAAACGCCGAGCGGCGCGCAACCTCACTCGTCGACAGTCAATCCCTTGCGAAGCTTGACGAGAGTGCGCGACAGCAGCCGCGACACGTGCATCTGCGAGATGCCCAGCTCATCGCCTATCTCCGACTGCGTCATGTTGGCGACGAAGCGGAGCGAGAGGATCTTGCGGTCGCGCGGCGGGAGTTCGGCGATCAGCGGCTTGAGCGACTCGACGTACTCGATGCCTTCGAGTCCGTGGTCCTCGTAGCCGATCCGGTCCGCGAGCGCGCCCTCGGAGTCGTCTTCCTCGGGCTGGGCGTCGAGGGAGCTCGCCGTGTAGGCGTTGGACGCCGCCATGCCCTCGACGACCTCGTCGTTGGAGATGCCCAGGCGCTCGGCGAGCTCGCCCACCGTGGGGGCGCGATCGAATTGCTGGGCGAGTTCGTCGCCCGCCTTGGCGAGGTCGAGCCGGAGTTCCTGGAGGCGGCGCGGGACGCGCACCGACCAACTCGTGTCGCGGAAGAAGCGCTTGATCTCGCCGACGATCGTCGGCATCGCGAAGGTGGGGAACTCGACGCCACGGCTGAGCTCGAAGCGGTCGATCGCCTTGATCAGGCCGATGGTGCCGACCTGGATGATGTCCTCCATCGGCTCGCTGCGGGAGCGGAACCGGGAGGCGGCGAACTTGACCAGGGCGAGGTTGAGTTCGACAAGGGTGTTGCGGACGTACGCGTACTCGTGCGTCCCTTCCTCGAGTGATTCGAGGCGTTCGAAGAGGGTCTTGGAAAGAGCCCTCGCATCCAGCGGACCCACCTCGGCGAACGGCGGGATCTCGGGCAGGTCGTCGAGCCCTTCCAGGGCTTCCGACTCCGGTACGGCCGCCAGGCCCGGAACTTCTTCCGTCATGGCTTCTGTGCGGGGACCCGGGATCTCGGTCTCGATACGGCTAGGTGAGAGTGTCGACGTCGCTCGGTCAGTGCGCGATTCGTCGAGCTGGGGTGACATGGTGTCCTCCATCGTTCTCGGCATATGGCTGCCGATGCCAATACGTGCACTGCGGTGTGCGGCGCCTCCAAAGCCGTCCGGGTTGATTACTGTCTCTACCCCTACCCGGTTCTATAGCCAGGTCGCAAGTGCGTTCTGGTGTGAAATGTCCGAATTCTGGGGGATGTTCGGGTACCCGAGGTCGTGGAGAAGGCGTAATGTTCAAGGGCGTCATCAGCAGCCACGACGGTCGGGAGTGAGTGACGGAATGGACCGCGGGACAGTCGGTAGCGCGCATAGGGGCCGACTTCTGGTCGAAGTGCGAGGCGAGGGCTCGAGTGCCGTCGTGACTCCGGCGGGTGAGTTGGATCACCACACCGCCGATGTGTTGCGTGAGCCACTCGAGGGCTGCATCGACGACGGCTTCTCGCGTCTGGTCGTCGACTGCTCGCGACTGGAGTTCATGGACTCCACCGGACTCAACGTCCTGCTCGGTGCACGGCTCAAGGCCGAGGCCGCGGGGGGCGGGGTCCATCTGGCCGGAATGCTGCCGGTGGTCGCACGTGTTTTCGAGATCACTGGCGCGGACGCCGTCTTCACCGTCCATGAAACGCTCGAAGAGGCGTTGGCCGACTGACCGCCCGCCCGGCCATGCCGCTGACCAGGTCCGCTGACGGAGCGTATTCGGGGGTTACGTGTCAGTTGTCGCTATGTGATCACGGGGTTACCAGCGTCACACGGGTCGCGTCGAATAAGTGGGTGTTCTCACCGTTCGGCCGGGCAGGAGACACCGTGGATCCGTCCCTGGGTCCGCCGTCAGAAGTCCGAAACCCAATCGTTGCCAAATCAACAGCAGGAACAGCCGAGCAGTCCGCGGCCCGGAACCGTCCCGCCGCTCGTCCGTTCCTTGTCCAGAGTCCTCTTGTCGGTGAGGTGAAGCGCTGATGAGCACCACCCGGCCTTACTCGCCGGGCGACCGTGGCCCGGAGTCCGAGGCCGCAGTCGCGGACGCTCCCGCAGACCAGGCCGCCGTGGCGGCCGGGGCGGGGCGTCAGGGGCGCCAGGTCCGCAGGCTGAGCCTGAACGGCGCGAGCGGCATCGTCCCGCTCTCCCGGGACTTCGCCCGCCAGGCGCTGCAGGCGTGGGGCTGGCTGCCCGCCGCGGGCGCCGATCAGCGCGCCGCCGCGGAGGACGTCCTCCTTGTCGTGTCCGAGCTGGTGACCAACGCGTGCCTGCACGCCGAGGGCCCCGACGAGCTCTGGCTCTCCTCCGACAGCAAAGTGCTGCGGATAGAGGTGTCCGACCGCGGCGCGGGCCAGCCCGCGCCCCGCACCCCGCACCGCGCGGGGCGGCCCGGCGGGCACGGCATGTTCATCGTCCAGCGGCTCTGCCTCGACTGGGGCGTCGTCCGGACCCCGGGGGTCTCGGGCAAGACGGTGTGGGCGGAGCTGAGCGCGCCGGTGTAAGGGCCGCGCGCAGTACCGCGTCCAGGGCCGCGTGCAGGGCCCGCCCCCGGGTCGACGCGCGGCGTCCGCCCGGGACCGGCATGAGGCCGGTTCAGTTCCCCCTTGGGTTACCCACGGTTCGTACGCGCGCCGGATCACTGAGATCCGGCGCGTTCTTTGTCTTCCCTCGACAAGGCCCCGGGCGTACCTTGAGCGCCCAATCTGATGTGCCGTCAGTAAATCCGCACCGCGGCACGCCACGACCGGCATGAGGGGAACTCGAGGTGTCGTACCAAAAACATAGGGCCGCGCTCGCGCTTGCCACGGCCTTGGCCGGCGGCTCGGTGGTGCTGATGGCCGCCCCCGCCGCGCAGGCCGAGGTCCAGGACGTCAACTACCAGTGCAAGACGCCCATCGGGAACAAGAGCGCCGTATCGCCGATCGACATAAAGAGCGTCAAGAGCGGCAGCGGCTACAAGCTCACCATGTCCTTCCAGAAGGGCGTCTCCTCCAGCCCCGTGGAGCTGGGCAAGGGTGCGATGAAGCCGAGCGCGCTGATCAAACTCGGCGGCGCGGAGAGCGGCACCGTACCGGTGTCCGGGGCGCCCAACGACAAGGCGATCCCCGCCAACACCCCCATCAAGATAAGTGACTTGACGGGGACGTACACGCCCAAGAAGAGCGGCAAGGTCACCTTCACCGCGGGTGTCCTGACCATCAAGGCACTCGGTACGACGACGACGTGCACCCCGTCCAACAGTCCCAAGCCCTCGCTCTCGCTCGACGTGAAGGGCTCGGGCGGCGGAGGAACCACGGGCGGCGGCTCCGACAGCTCGGGCGGAACGAGCGACGACGGTTCGGGCGGCTCCGCGAGCGCCCCCTCCGGCGGCGACGAACTCCCGCAGACCGGCCCCGCGGACTCCGCGATCGCGCTCGGCACCCTCGGCGGCACGGTGCTGCTCGCGGGCGCGGCCGGTGCGCTCTGGCTGACCCGCAGGAACCAGGCGGCACGCTCGCGCTAGCGGCTGTGCGCGGCGTCGGTGGGGACGCGGTGACCGCGCGCGCCCCTGACCGACCCCGCGAACGCCGCGTACGAAGCGCACGAAGCGTACGAAGATCCAGGAGCCGCCGATGCCGTCGCTGCTGTCCGTTGCCCGCGCTCTCATCGTGGCCGTGGCCTTACTGGCGACCGGCGCGGCACCGGCGACTTCGGCGTACGCCGACTCCGGGGCGTGGTCCGTCGCACCCTCCGCGGGAGGAGGGGCACGGCCCGCGAAGGACGGGCGGCCCTACTTCTACGTGGAGGGCGCGCCCGGTTCCGTCCTTCAGGACACGGTGACCGTCACCAATCCGGGGTCGAAGCCGCGCACGGTGGAGCTGAGCGGCGCGGACGCGGACAACACCAAGGGCGGCGCGTTCTCCCTGGAGCGAGGAAAACCGACCGACACCGGCTCCTGGATCAGGTTCGCGCAGCACAAGGTGAAGGTGCCGCCGCGCACCCGCGCCGAGGTGCCGTTCAGCGTGAGCGTGCCCGAGAGCGCGGTGCCGGGCGACCACCCCGGCGCCGTCGTCGCGCGTGCGGGCGGGCGTGAAGCCGGGGTCCGCGTGCATCTGCGGGTGAGCGGTCCGACGCTGTCCGCGCTGACGGTCGAGCACGTGAAGGCCGAGGGCAAGCGCATCTCGTACGACGTCGTCAACCGCGGCAACACCATCCTGACCCCCAGGCTGAAGGTCCACGCGGAGGGCGTCTTCGGACCGCTCCTCGACCGCGTCCCCCGCACGCTTCCGGTGGAGCTCCTCCCCGGCCGCAGGGTCACCCTGACCGAACCCTGGAGAGACGCCCCCGCGCTGGACTCCGTCGAGGTCAGCCTCACGGTGACGGCTTCGGGCGGGGCCAGGGACGAGGCGAAGGCGTCGGCGCGCTTCGTGCCGTGGGGAGCGGTGGCGGGGGGCGCGGCCGGGCTGCTCGGCCTGGTCGCGGCGGGCGTCTGGTTCGTGCGCAGACGCGGCGCGGCGGTTGCGGAGCTGCCACCGGACGAACCTGAACAGGGCGGTACGGAACGGGAGTTGGCGACGGCGGGAAGGGGTGAGCAGCTGTGAACGGCTACCTGTTGGGGAAGGGCGGGCCCAAGACCCCGCCGCCGGATGCCGGTGGCCGGGGCGGCAGGGTGTACGTCGCCGTGGCCGCCGCCCTCGCGGCACTGGCCTTCCTGCTGCTCCCGGCGGCGGGGGCCACCGCCGCCGAGAAACCGACCGTCACCCTCTCCAAGACCCAGGCGGGAAAGGGCGGCGACATCACCGTCACCGGCAAAGGCTGGCGCCCGGACGCCCTCCTGATGATGCTCGTCTGCGGCCAGGCCACCCCGGGCAGGGGCGTGCCGGGCGGCACGAACTCCTGCGCCAACGACACCGGCCGCGCCGTCACCACGGACGGCAAGGGCGCCTTCAGCAAGAAACTCCCGGTGGCCGAACCGCCCAAGCCCTGCCCCTGCGTGGTCCACGTGGCGACGGTGACCGGCGAGAAGGCCCTGGCGGACGCCGCCTTCAAGGTCGCGGGCCACCCCGTGGAACCGCTGCCGAAACAGCAGGGCGGCGGCAGGCTCTCCGTCCTCACCGACACCGGCCTTGACGGTTCGAGCGGGGTCCTGACCTGGTTCGGCGCACCGCCCTCCCGCAAGTTCGTCTTCACCGTGGGCAACGTCGGCTCGGCGCCCGTCAAGAACCCCGTCTTCCAAGTGGGCACCTCCCACGGCGTGTTCGCACCGCAGTGGGAGGAGCAGCAGTGGCGCGGCACCATCGCGCCCGGCAAGAAGGCCCAGATCAAGCTCCCGGTGGAACTCTCCGCCGGAGCGCACGGCGACTACCTGGTCTCCCTGAAGTTCGGCGGCAAGGTCCTCGCCGAGCAGCCCTGGGGCGTCGGCCGCCCCTGGGGTGTCACCGTCTTCTGGATCCTGCTCTGCGTCGTCGTACCGGCGGCCGTCTTCCGCATCGGCATGGCGCTGGTGGACAAGCTGCGCCCGGGCCGCCGCCGCGGATCGCGCCCCGCGGGACGCCACCGCACCGGCAGGATCTCCGAACTCACCGACCGGCTCCCGAAGTTGCGGCTGCCCCAGGGGGCGGTCGCCGCGGACAGGGCGGCCCGTACGCCGCCCACATCGCGTACGAAGCCGCCCGGCGCGTCCGGCAGTAAGGACACCGCCGCGAACACGGGCACCCTCCCGTGGTTCACCCCCGATACAGACCCCGGCGCCGGGACCGCACCGACCGCACCCGCCGGACAGCTCTCCGCACCGTCAGAGAACAGCCCGACGACGAAGGGAAACACGTGATCAGCACACGACGGAGAGCGGGCGCGGCCTCGGTCTCGCTGCTGCTCGGCGGGGCGGGCATCCTGCTGGGCGCGGGCCCCGCGCAGGCGGCCGAGACGGCGTACAAGACGGAGTGCATACCGCCGTCCATCTCGGGCCTACCGCCCGTGCAGGGCACCACGAAGGTGGAGATCACCGCGCCGGCCACCGCGAAGGTGGGCGACGAGGTCGATGTCGTATGGAAGACGACGCAGGCCGCGTCCAAGAACCCGGACGTCCTCGACCTGGACAAGGACACGGTGAAACCGACCGGCACCATCAAGCTGGGCGGCGGCCAGAGCGGTGCCCTCGCGGTGGCGGGCGAGCGGGTCAACCCGCCGATCAAGAAGAACAGCCCCATGGTCCTGTCCGACATGAAGGGCAAGCTGAAGCTCACCAAGGCGGGCGACGTCACGCTCACCCCGGACGCGTACAACATCAACGTCAGCAAGCCGGTGTCGACGGACACCAAGTGCACGCCGAAGGAGCAGGTGAAGGCGGGCGCGACCATCAAGGTGACGGAGGGCGGCGGCAGTTCGGGCGGTTCTACGTCGGGCGGTTCTACGTCGGGCGGGTCGACGTCCGGTGGTTCCACGTCCGGTGGCTCGACTTCGGGTGGTTCGACCGGCGGCGACGACGGCGGCAAGACCGACTTCCCCGGCAAGGAGGTCCAGACCCCCTACAAGTGCAAGACGCCCATCGGTGACAAGGACGCCACGTCCCCCGTCCAGATCGACGCCAAGAAGGACGGCGGGAACTACGCCCTCACGGTGCAGTTCAAGAAGTCCGTCATGGACAGCCCCGCCGACATCCCCGCGGACTCCGTGAAGCCGTCGATGGCGGTCAAGCTGGGCGGCGCGGACAAGGGCACGGTGGCGGTGGAGGGCCCCACCAACAAGGAGCCCATCAAGTCGGGCGACCCGATGACCATCCCTGACCTCACCGGCACGTACAAGCCGGGCGCCGACGGCAAGTCGACGCTCTCGCCGGGCGTGCTCACGGTCAAGGCCCTTGGTACGACGACGACTTGCACCCCGGCCAAGGCCGAGGTGTCCCTGGAGATCGATACGGCCGCGCAGCCTGGCGGCGCGGCCGGCGGTTCAGGGTCGGCCGGTGGCTCCGGCTCGGCAGGCGGGTCCACCACCGGCGGCGGTCTTGCCGAGACCGGTGCCGAGCATGACGGCACCCTGCGCGCGCTCGGCCTCGTCGCCGGAACAGTGATTCTGCTGGGCGGCGCGGTCTTCACGTTCCTCCCCGGGCGGAGGCGCGGCCTGCGCTGAAGCGCCCCGTAAGGGGCGCGGGGAACTGCGCGACCAGCCGTCGACGGCCCGCAGTGGCCCACGGCGAGGAGCCCGCAGACGCGTCTGCCTACGGCGGTCCGACGGCGGGTGCGGGTCGCCTTGGGTTGCTCGCGCAGTTCCCCGCGCCCCTAAAGGGAAGGGGCGTCGCCCCTTAGGTGTGCTTCCTGAGCCACCTCAGGACGGCCTGCGCGACCGCAGGGTCTCTCAGGAGTACGCCTCCGTGGGCGGAGCCCGGCTCGATGCGTACGGTGACATCCCGAAGGCCCGCCACCCTCTGCGCGTGCGCGAGGTCTGTGGAGTGGGCGACCGGGACGAAGTCCGCCGCCGAGTGCGTGAGGTAGAGGGGCGCGTCGTCCTTGCCGGAGGCGTGCGACTTGGCCACCAGGTCGACCCACTTCTTCCAGCACCGCCCGGAGGCCCGGTCCGGCACGCACCCCGCGAGCAGCTCCGACGTACGCCGCAGCTTGCGCTGTGCGGGAGAGGCGGCGCGCATCCCGCCGTCCGTCCAGGCGCGGTAGGGCGATGCGACGGGGGAGAGGGCCACAACGCCGCGCACCCGCTTGCGCCCGGCGCCGTAGGTCGCGGCGCTGACGGCGAGATGCCCGCCCGCGGAGGACCCGAGCACCAGGGGGGTGCCGCCGCCGCGCCGCTTCACCCACCGCAGGGCCGCGAGCACGTCGTCGCGCTGCGCGGGCCAGGCGGCGTCGGACGCGAGGCGGTAGTCGGTGTCGTAGACGGTGAACCCGCGCGCCGCGAACCACCGGGCCCGCGCGCTCCAGTCGGTGTCCCGCACCCAGGAGCCGCCGTGCAGGATCATCAGGGCGGGGCGGCTCCCGGACGACCCGCCGCCGTACACGGTGATGTTCTGCCGCGCGTGCCCCCCGTACGAGAAGGTCCGGACGGGCAACGACTCGGGTGCCGCCTCGACCGCGGCACTGGACGACAGCAACGCCACACACAGGGCGAGGACCGGCAACGTACGACGCATGGCCAGATGCTCCACCGCCCGGCCCCGCGACCGGCACAGAAACGTTCCGCGTCACCGCCACGGGTGAGCGAACGATCCCCTGTTCGCGCGAGTGGACGTACGCGAGGGCCGCCGCACCCTGGGGTGCGACGGCCCTCGCAGTCGTCCGGCGGCCCTGTCAGGGCGCGGCGGACGTCAGTTCACGGAACCCATCAGTTCCTTGACCTTCTTGCGGTTCATCCAGATGCCGATGCCCGCGATGACCGCGATGATCGCCTCGACGGCGACCGCACCCGAATTGTTCAGGTCGATGCCGAGCTGCGGAGACGTCAGCAGACCGGTCACGGAGTCGCCCGCGGTGACCGCGAGGAACCAGACACCCATCATCTGCGCGCTGTACTTCGCCGGCGCCATCTTCGTGGTCACCGAGAGGCCGACCGGGGAGAGGCAGAGCTCGCCGACGGTCTGGATGAAGTAGATCGCCACCAGCCACATCGGGCTGACCTTGCCGCCGTTGTTGGCGGTGTCGATCAGCGGGATCAGGAAGACGGCGAAGGAGATGCCGATCAGCGTGAGGCTGGAGGCGAACTTGACGGCCGTGCTCGGCTCCTTGCCCCGCTTGTTCAGCCACAGCCACGCCGAGGCGACCACGGGGGCGAGCGCCATGATGAAGATCGGGTTCAGCGACTGGTACCAGGAGGTCGGGAAGTGGAACCCGAGCAGGTTGTTCGTCGTCGAGCCCTCGCCGAAGATCGACAGGGTCGAGCCGTTCTGGTCGTAGATCATCCAGAAGACGGCGGCGACGATGAAGAACCAGACGTAGCCCGAGAGCTTGGACTGCTCCAGGTTCGTCAGCTCCTTGTCGCGCTTCATGCGGACCAGGACGGCGATCGGGATGACCAGTCCTGCGATGGTGAGCGGCATCAGCGCCCAGTCGGCGAAGTTGCCGGTCACGGCGAGGAACGTGTAGAGCGCCGCCGCGACGATCATCCAGATCAGGCCGGTGCGCAGGGCGGACGACCGCTGCTGGGCCGTCGCCGGCTTCGATACGACACTGCTCTCGCCGCTCAGGTGACGCGAGCCGAGCATGAACTGGGCGAGGCCGAGCGCCATGCCGACCGCGGCGAGCGCGAAGCCGAAGTGCCAGTTCACGTTCTCGCCGACGGTGCCGATGGTCAGCGGGGCGAGGAAGGCACCGAGGTTGATGCCGATGTAGAAGAGCGTGAAGCCACCGTCACGGCGCGGGTCCTCCGGGCCGTCGTAGAGGTGGCCGACCATCGTGGAGATGTTGGCCTTCAGGAGGCCGGAGCCGAGCGCCACGAGCGCGAGGCCCGCGAAGAACGTCACCGAGCTCGGCAGCGCGAGCGTGATGTGACCGAGGATGACCACGCCGGCGCCGATGGCGACCGTCTTGCGCGGTCCCCAGAAGCGGTCGGCCATCCAGCCGCCGGGCATGGCGAGGAGATAGACCATCGACATGTAGACGGAGTAGATCGCCGTCGCCGTCGTGGCACTCATGTTCATGCCGCCGGGGGCGATCAGATACAGCGGGAGCAGTGCCTTCATGCCGTAGAAGCTGTACCGCTCCCACATTTCGGTCATGAAGAGTGTGGCCAGTCCGCGGGGGTGGCCGAAGAAGGTCTTCTCGGAGCCAGGGGTACTGGCGGAGTCCTTCGTCAGGCTGGACGCCATGGGTCGATCCTCGTGTTCGGGACGCGGCGCAGGAGCGTAGGCGCGCCCGGTGGGGGGCGGTCGGCACCGGGGTCATGCCGTCCTCACCTCCACGCCCGGGGGGTGTTCGCGCTTCGTTTCGGGGAAAGCGCAGGACGGTGACTCCGAGATCCACACCCTGGGCGCATTCTTCACGCGCAGGGCCCGACCACAGGTCATTCCTTCAAGGCCGGCAGAAGCCGGCCTGCACATAAAAGAGACCTAAGGCCGCACAGCGGGCCAAAGGTCCTTGGGTAGTGCATCAGGCGTTGGGTCACCATACGCCACGACAGTGCGGCATATGGAAGGACTTGAGAGATGGATCACAGGTACGGCTGGAACCAACAGCCCACATTTGAAGGTGATCCACAGGATCGCACCCCATAGCCGCAGGCGTCGACGATCACTGGGCGATCGCCCCACGACGCTCGTCCGTCGCGGACTACCATCACCCCATGACCCGTGTACTGCTCGCCGAGGACGATGCGTCCATCTCGGAGCCGCTGGCCCGTGCCCTGCGCAGGGAGGGTTATGAGGTCGAGGTCCGTGAGGACGGCCCGACCGCCCTCGACGCCGGACTGCAGGGCAGCGTCGACCTTGTCGTACTCGACCTGGGGCTGCCCGGCATGGACGGCCTGGAGGTGGCCCGCCGCCTCCGCGCGGAGGGGCACACGGCGCCGATCCTCATCCTGACCGCCCGCGCCGACGAGGTGGACACCGTCGTCGGCCTTGACGCGGGCGCCGACGACTACGTGACCAAACCCTTCCGCCTCGCCGAACTGCTCGCCCGGGTCCGGGCCCTGCTCCGGCGCGGGGCCGCCGAGCCGCAGCAGCCGCCGGCCACGCACGGGGTGCGGATCGACGTCGAGTCGCACCGGGCCTGGATGGGCGAGGAGGAGCTCCAGCTCACCGCGAAGGAGTTCGACCTGCTCCGGGTCCTGGTCCGGGACGCGGGCCGGGTGGTCACCCGTGACCAGCTGATGCGCGAGGTCTGGGACACCACGTGGTGGTCCTCCACCAAGACCCTGGACATGCACATTTCCTGGCTGCGCAAGAAGCTGGGCGACGACGCGGCCAACCCTCGGTACATCGCCACGGTGCGGGGCGTCGGCTTCCGCTTCGAGAAGAGCTAGGGGCAGCGCCCCGTAAGGGGCGCGGGGAACTGCGCGAGCAACCCAAGAACACCCGCACCCGCCGTGGAACCGCTGCGGGCAGACGCGTCCGCGGGTCCGTCGTGGTCGGCCGCGCAGTTCCCCGCGCCCCTGACGGGGCCCATGCCGATATCCGATCCGGGACACTGGGTGCATGCGCCGCAGACTGATCAGCAGCACCCTCGCCGTAGTCCTCGTAGTGATCGCGGTCTTCGGGGTGAGCCTCGTCATCGTCGAGACGAGGACCATCAGCAGCGGCGCCCAGGACCGAGTGACGAGCGAGGCGCTCCGCCTGGCCAGCATCGTCGACAGCAGGCTCATCAGCGACGAGCGGATCAACGCCGAGATCCTGCGGGACATCGCCGCGGTCGACGCCGAACGCTACGCCCTCATCGAGATCCCCGGCCGCCCCTCCGTCGAGATCGGCAAGCGCCCCACGGGCGACGTCATCCGCGACACCGCCGACGGCGAGGAGGGCGAGAAGGTCACCGTCGAGGAGCCGCGCACCGCGGTCACCCAGGAGGTCGGCCGCACCCTGCTGATCATCGGCGCGGTGGCCCTGCTGGCGATCGTCGCCGCCGTACTGCTCGCCGTGCGCCAGGCCAACCGCCTGGCCTCCCCGCTCACCGACCTCGCGGAGACCGCGGAACGCCTCGGCTCGGGCGACCCGAGGCCCCGCCACAAGCGGTACGGGGTTCCCGAGCTCGACCGGGTCGCGGACGTCCTGGACGGCAGCGCGGAGCGCATCGCCCGCATGCTGACCGCCGAGCGGCGCCTGGCCGCCGACGCCTCGCACCAGCTGCGTACGCCGCTGACGGCGTTGTCCATGCGCCTGGAGGAGATCACCGTCACCGACGACCTCGACACGGTGAAGGAGGAGGCCACGATCGCGCTCGCGCAGGTCGAGCGCCTCACCGACGTGGTGCAGCGGCTGCTCACCAACTCACGCGACCCGCGCACCGGCTCCGCCGTCTCCTTCGACCTGGACGAGGTCATCAAGCAGCAGCTCGAGGAGTGGCGCCCGGCCTACCGCAGCGCGGGCCGCGCCATCGTCAGCTCGGGCAAGCGCCATCTGCGGGCCGTGGGCACCCCCGGCGCGGTCGCGCAGGTCCTCGCCGCGCTCATCGAGAACTCGCTCATGCACGGCGGCGGCACCGTGGCCCTGCGCACCCGCGTCACGGGAAACCAGACGGTCGTCGAGGTCACGGACGGCGGCCCCGGTGTCCCGGCCGACCTCGGCGCGCGGATCTTCGAGCGCACCATCAGCGGCCGCAACTCCACGGGGATCGGCCTCGCTGTCGCCCGCGATCTGGCGGAGGCGGACGGCGGCCGCCTGGAGATGCTCCAGACGAAGCCGCCGGTGTTCGGCCTGTTCCTGTCGCGTACGCCGCCGCAGAAGCGGGCCCAGGAGCCCGAGGAGACGGTGCGCTAGGCCCAGCTGGGTACCTAGCGCGTGCCGCGCCCCGCGGGGCGCTTCTCGTCGGCCGCCACGGCCTTGGAGCCGTCCTCCAGGAACGATTCCGCATGGGCGACGGCCTCCTGCGCGGGGAGCGTCTTGAAGACCCAGCTGCGGTAGGACCAGAAGCGGAAGCAGGTGGCGATGCCGATGCCCACGAACTTGAAGATGTTGCGCTGGAGCGGGCTGTCCCAGTCGAAGCCGTAGATCGCCGCGTACAGAACGCCGTTCTCGATCACCAGGCCGACCGCGCTGAACATCAGGAACAGCGTGAGCTCCTTCGTACGGGAACTCTTGTCACGGTCCCTGTACGTGAAGTAACGGAAACCCACGTAGTTGAAGGCGATGGCGACGACCGTCGCGATCACGTTCGCGCGCACGGCCTGCAGCTCAGTGGTGTGCCACAGCAGATTGGACACGCCGAAGTTCACCAGCGTGCCCAGCGCCCCCACGGCCCCGAACTTGGCGACTTCGCGCGCGAGCTGGTCCAGTCGCACCCGTAGTGCGCCACGTTCCTTCATGGTGGTCGCCCCAACCCCCGTCGTCGATTCGTTCCGGTCTCGTCGTCACGTCGACGTATTTGGTGATTCGGTCGCGTCAACCCAGCCATGCTAACCAGCGACCCCGGCCCCTCGCGCGGGGACGCCTCCACACTGTGGCGGCTCTGTGACGGGAGAGGCCGTGCGGGGCGCGGAAACCGGCCGTTCCCGAGTGGCTGATACGGGCCGATACCCTGGGGGTGTGACGTTCCCGGTAGTCGGCATGGTCGGCGGCGGTCAGCTCGCCCGCATGACCCACGAGGCGGGTATTCCCCTCGGCCTGAAATTCAAGCTCCTCAGTGACACCCCTCAGGACTCCGCGGCGCAGGTCGTCAGCGATGTCGTCATCGGCGACTATCGCGACCTCGACACGCTGCGCGAGTTCGCGAGGGGCTGCGACGTGATCACTTTTGATCACGAACACGTACCCACCGAGCATCTACGGGCCCTGGAGGCGGACGGCATCCCCGTGCGCCCGGGGCCCGACGCGCTGGTGCACGCCCAGGACAAGGGCGTGATGCGCACGAAGCTCATGGAGATCGGCGTGCCGTGTCCGCGCCACCGGATCGTGGAGGACGTGGCCGATGTGGCCGCCTTCGCGGCCGAGGGCACCGGCTTCCCCGTGATCCTCAAGACGGTGCGTGGCGGCTATGACGGAAAGGGGGTGTGGTTCGTACGTTCCCTCGACGACGCCGAAGATCCCTTCCGGGCCGGTGTCCCCGTACTCGCCGAAGAGAAGGTCGACTTCGTGCGCGAGCTCGCGGCGAACGTCGTCCGCTCCCCGCACGGCCAGGCCGTGGCCTACCCCGTCGTCGAATCGCAGCAGGTCGACGGCGTCTGCGACACGGTGATCGCACCGGCGCCCGGCCTCTCCCCGGACCTCGCGGGAGAGGCGAGCGAGCTCGCGCTCCGTATCGCCAAGGAACTCGGGGTCGTCGGCCACCTGGCCGTCGAGCTCTTCGAGACGAGCGACGGCCGCATCCTGGTCAACGAACTGGCGATGCGCCCGCACAACTCCGGCCACTGGTCGCAGGACGGGGCGATCACCTCCCAGTTCGCCAACCACGTCCGCGCGGTGCTCGACCTGCCGCTGGGCGACCCGCGCCCGCGCGCGAAGTGGACGGTCATGGTCAATGTCCTGGGCGGCGACTACCCGGACATGTACCAGGCGTATCTGCACTGCATGGCGCGCGACCCGAAGCTGAAGATCCACATGTATGGCAAGGACGTGAAGCCGGGACGCAAGGTCGGCCACGTCAACACCTACGGCGACGACCTGGACGAGGTGCTCGAGCGCGCCCGTCACGCAGCCGGCTATCTCAGAGGAACGATCGTCGAATGACCGCACCTGTAGTGGCCCCCGTAGTCGGCATCGTCATGGGCTCCGACTCCGACTGGCCGGTCATGGAGGCCGCGGCCAAGGCTCTCGACGAGTTCGAGATTCCCTACGAGGTCGACGTCGTCTCCGCGCACCGCATGCCCCGCGAGATGATCGCGTACGGCGAGGAAGCCGCGGACCGCGGCCTCAAGGCGATCATCGCGGGTGCGGGCGGCGCGGCACATCTGCCGGGCATGCTGGCCTCGGTGACGCCGCTCCCGGTGATCGGAGTCCCCGTACCGCTCAAGTACCTCGACGGCATGGACTCGCTCCTGTCCATCGTGCAGATGCCCGCGGGCGTGCCGGTGGCGACGGTCTCGGTGGGCGGCGCGCGCAACGCGGGTCTGCTCGCGGCCCGCATCCTCGCCGCGCACGACCCCGAACTCCTCGGCCGTATGCGGGAGTTCCAGCAGGAGCTCAACGAGCAGGCCACGGAGAAGGGCAAGCGGCTGCGCACCAAGGTCGAAGGCGCGGGCTCCGGCTTCGGCTTCGGCTCGGGAAAGTGAGCGGCGTGACCTCACCCGACAGCGCGGCGCTGGACGAAGCCCGCGCCCTCCTCGCCGAGTTCCCGGTGGCCGACGGCCACAACGACCTGCCCTGGGCACTGCGCGAGAAGGCGGGTTACGACATCGACCGCCTCGACATCGCATCCGACCAGACGGGCAACCTGCACACGGACATCGCACGCCTGCGGGCGGGCGGCGTCGGCGCGCAGTTCTGGTCGGTCTACGTCCGTACGGACATGACGGGCGACGCGGCGGTCAGCGCCACGCTCGAACAGATCGACTGCGTCGACCAGTTGCTCGCGCGCTACCCCTCCGATCTGCGGCGCGCGCTGACGGCCGCGGACATGGAGACGGTGCGGGGCGAGGGGCGCATCGCGTCCCTGATGGGCGCCGAGGGCGGCCACTCCATCAACAACTCCCTTGCCACGCTGCGGGCGTTGCACACGCTCGGGGTCCGCTACATGACCCTGACGCACAACGACAACATCGCCTGGGCGGACTCGGCGACGGACGAGCCGGGCGTCGGCGGCCTCTCCGCGTTCGGCCACGAGGTGGTCCGGGAGATGAACCGGATCGGCATGCTGGTGGACCTCTCGCACGTGGCCGCGACCACGATGCGGGCGGCGCTCGACACCTCGGTCGCCCCGGTGATCTTCTCCCACTCGTCGGCGCGGGCGGTGTGCGATCACCCGCGCAACATCCCGGACGACGTACTGGAGCGGCTGTCCGCGAACGGCGGCGTCGCGATGGCCACCTTCGTCCCCAAGTTCGTGCTCCAGGCGGCGGTCGACTGGACGGCGGCGGCCGACGAGAACATGCGGGCGCACGGCTTCCACCACCTGGACACGACGCCGGACGCGATGAAGGTCCACGCGGCCTTCGAGGCGACGACCCCGCGCCCTGTCGCCACGGCCGCGACGGTCGCCGACCACCTCGACCACATGCGCGAGGTGGCCGGCATCGACCACATCGGCATCGGCGGCGACTACGACGGCACGGCGTTCACCCCGGACGGCCTCGACGACGTCGCGGGCTACCCGAACCTGATCGCGGAGCTGCTCACCCGCGGCTGGTCCCGCCAGGACCTCGCGAAGCTGACGTGGCGGAACGCGGTGCGGGTCCTCGGCGCGGCGGAGGACGTGTCGCGGGAGGTGCGGTCGCTTCGGGGGCCGTCGAACGCGACGCTTCAGCAGCTGGACGGCTGACGGCCGGATGAGAGAAGGGGCGTTGGCAGCCGACCGGCTGCCAACGCCCCTTCTTTCAGCCCACTTTTTTCAGCCCACGAGCTCTCGCGCGAACCGCAGCGAGTGGGCGAAGACGTCCTCCACCTCGTCCTCGGGCAGGCCGTACCAGCCGTGGTCGGCGCCCGGCACCGTACGCAGCTCGACCCGCGCCCCGGCCTCCCGCAGCCCCGCGGCGAGCGCCTCGCTGTGCGTGGTCGCGACCATCGTGTCCTGCTCGCCGTGGATGAGGAGGAAGGGCGGGGCTCCGCCGTGTACCTGCGCCACGGGGCTTGCCGCGCGGGCCAGTTCGGGCACGGCCGCGGGGGCGGCGCCCAGGAGCAGGGCCTCCGGGGTCGCGGGGCTCCGCGGGTCGAACGCGCCGCGGGCCTCGGTCAGGTCGCTCGGGCCGTACCAGATCACGGCGCCGGCGGCTTCGGTGCCGACGGCTTCGGTGCCGAGCGCGAGGAGGGAGGCCAGATGTCCGCCCGCCGACTCGCCCCACACCACGGTCCGCGCGGTGTCGACGCCGAGCTCCGCCGCACGCAGCGTCAGCCAGCCGAGCGCGGTACGCAGGTCGTCGAGCGGGGCGGGGAAGATGGCCTCGCCGCTGAGCCGGTAGTCGACGCAGGCCACGGCGAAGCCCGCCGCGGCGATGCGCGCGAAGGGGCCAGGGGACCAGTCGCGGGTCCGCATCCCCATGTCGTCCCGGCGCCCGCGCCGCCAGGCACCGCCATGCGCGAAGAGCACCAGGGGGACGGGCCCTTGGGCGCGGTCCGCCGCCGAGGGAAGCCACAGGTCGAGCTCCAGCGGCCGGCCGCCGTCGACCAGGCCGTAGGGCACCCCGCGCAGCACCCGCACGTCCGGTGCGGTGGGCGCGGCGGGCGGCAGGGGCGCGATGTCGGGGTGGGGCGCGCCGATGGCCTGGAGGAGGCCGGGCGGGATCGCGCTCACCGGGTGCGCCACTCGTGGTCGGGCAGGAAGCGCACGTCGTACTCCTTGGGGACGGTGGCGAACTTCTCGGGGCTCGGCACGAGAGGTTCGCGCGGCAGGCCGAGTCCCTCGGCAGGTGCGCCGAGGTTCTCGAAGAACCGCTCGAAGGTACCTCCGGGCCCGGCGGCGACGCCGACGACCTGGCTGTGATGGCGCTCCATGCGGTACGCGTGCGGACAGTTCTTCGGTACGAAGCCGAAGTCGCCGGGGGTGAGGAGCTTCTCCTGCTGTTCGCCCTCGGTGTCCTCCACGAAGAGGCGGACGGCGCCCGCGGTGACGTAGAAGATCTCGTAGGTGTCGGCGTGCACGTGGGCCGGGATCAGATCGCCCCGGGGGCCCTCCACGGTGAAGAAGTTGAAGGCGTTCTCGGTCTGCTCGCCGCCCGCGTAGACCGTGACCAGGTCGCCGAAGAGATGGGCGCGGTCTCCGTGGCCCTTCTCGATGACGTAGGGCTTGCCCGGCTCGGGCGGGATGTGCGAGGCGCGCCGGTGACGTGTGGCGTACTCGATCGTCATGGCTCTCCAGGGGCTGGCTTCGTACGAGGAACGGAAACAGGAACGTCAGGTAGCCTGACATAGCGAGCCCGCGACGGGCAAGCGTCAGCCCCGAACCCATAGGCTCACCGCATGCACGCAACCGGCCGTAACCTCCCCCAGCTCCTCGGCGACGCCCGGCGCTGGTTCGAGGACGCGCTCCTCGCGACCCTGGAGGCGGCGGGGGAGGTGCATGTGTCCCCGACCCAGGCCGGCCTCTTCGCGGTCCTGGATGAGCGGGGCACCACGGTGTCCGAGCTGGCGCGCCGCATGGGCGTCACCCGGCAGACCGCCCACCAGGCGGTGCACGGCCTGGTCGACGCCGGTCTCCTTGAGCAGGTCCCGGATCCCTCTTCGGGTCGTCAGCGGCTGATCCGGCGTACGGCGGAGGGTGAGCGCACGCACCGCGAAGCGGGTCGCGTCCTGCACCGCCTGGAGGAGGAACTCGCCGCCCGGATCGGCCACGAGGCGGCGGTGGCGCTGCGGGCTGCGCTTGAAGTCCCGTGGGGGAGCCCGCCGGTCCTGGGTGCGCAGGACGCCTGAATCGCGAAATCGCCCTCCCCCCCTGAGTGGGGGAAGGGCGACTGGAACGTCAACGCGCCGCAGGCTACGGCAGGTTGCGGGCCATCACGATCCGCTGGACCTGGTTCGTGCCCTCGTAAATCTGCGTGATCTTCGCGTCCCGCATCATGCGCTCCACGGGGTAGTCACGGGTGTAGCCGTAGCCGCCGAGCAGCTGGACGGCGTCCGTCGTGACCTCCATCGCGACGTCCGAGGCGAAGCACTTCGCCGCCGCGCCCTGGAAGGTGAGGTCGGCGTCGCCGCGCTCCGACTTGGCCGCCGCGGCGTACGTCAGCTGACGGGCCGCCTCGACCTTCATCGCCATGTCCGCGAGCATGAACTGCACACCCTGGAAGTCGGCGATCGGCTTCCCGAACTGCTTGCGCTCCTTGACGTAGCCCTTGGCGTAGTCGAGCGCGCCCTGCGCGATGCCGAGCGCCTGGGCCGCGATCGTGATGCGGGTGTGGTCCAGGGTCTTCATCGCCGTGGCGAAGCCCGTGCCCTCCTCGCCGATCATGCGGTCGGCGGGGATGCGAACGTTGTCGAGGTAGACCTCGCGGGTCGGCGAGCCCTTGATGCCGAGCTTGCGCTCCGGGGCGCCGAAGGAGACGCCGGGGTCGGACTTCTCGACGACGAAGGCCGAGATGCCGCGCGAGCGCTTCTCCGGGTCCGTCACGGCCATCACCGTGTAGTACTCGGAGACGCCCGCGTTGGTGATCCAGCGCTTCACGCCGTTGAGGACCCAGGAGTCCCCGTCACGGACGGCCCGCGTCTTCATGCCCGCCGCGTCCGAACCGGCGTCCGGCTCGGAGAGGCAGTACGAGAACATGCCCTCGCCCTTGGCGAGCGGCGTCATGTACTTCTTCTTCAGCTCCTCGGACCCGGAGAGGATCACGGGGAGCGAGCCCAGCTTGTTCACGGCCGGGATCAGCGAGGACGAGGCGCACACGCGCGCCACCTCCTCGATCACGATGACCGTCGCGAGCGCGTCGGCGCCCGTGCCGCCATAGCTCTCCGGTACGTGCACCGCGTGCAGGTCGGAGGAGACGAGGGCGTCGAGCGCCTCCTGCGGGAAGCGGGCCTCCTCGTCAACGGCCGCGGCGAACGGCGCGATCTTCGCCTCGGAGAGGGAACGGATCGCGTCGCGGAGCATGTCGTGCTCCTCGGACGGGCGGTACAGGTCGAAATCAGCCGATCCGGCCAAGGTCTCTCACGCTCCAAGGTGCTAATTACCGTTAAGTAACCCAAATTTTAGAGGGCGGCTCACGCGAGGGATACGTGAGCTTGCCGACAGCGGGCAGCCGGCGGGTGGCAACGGCGGGAACGTGCCCTGTCAGAGGCCCGACTATGCTCGGGCACCGCACTGACGGCCGTAGACCCCTGGAGCACCGCATGGCCCTCAAGATCACTGTGATCGGCACCGGCTACCTCGGTGCCACCCACGCCGCGGCCATGGCCGAGCTCGGTTTCGAGGTGCTCGGCCTCGACGTCGTGCCCGAGAAGATCGAGATGCTGCAGCGGGGCGAGGTCCCGATGTACGAGCCCGGCCTTGAGGAACTGCTGCGCAAGCATGTCGCCGGGATCGAGGGTTCGAGCGGGCGGCTCCGCTTCACCATGGACTTCGCCGAGGTCGCCGCCTTCGGCGACGTCCACTTCGTCTGCGTGAACACGCCGCAGAAGCACGGCGAGTACGCCTGCGACATGAGCTACGTCGACAGCGCCTTCGCGCAGCTCGCCCCGCATCTGACGCGGCCCGCGCTCGTCGTGGGCAAGTCGACCGTGCCGGTCGGCTCCGCGGAGCGGCTCGCGCGTGAGCTGGCCGCCGCCGCGCCGGTGGGCGAGGAGGCGGAGCTGGCCTGGAACCCGGAGTTCCTGCGGGAGGGCCTCGCGGTCAAGGACACGCTGCACCCGGACCGCATCGTCGTAGGCGTACGCAGCGCGCACGCCGAGAAGCTGCTTCGCGAGGTGTACGCGGGTCCTGTGGGCGAGGGCTCGCCCTTCGTCGTGACGGACTTCCCGACCTCCGAGCTCGTGAAGACCGCCGCCAACTCCTTCCTCGCCACGAAGATCTCCTTCATCAACGCGATGGCGGAGGTGTGCGAGGCCGCGGGCGGGGACGTCGTGAAGCTGGCGGAGGCGCTCGGGTACGACGACCGGATCGGGAAGAAGTTCCTGCGGGCCGGGATCGGCTTCGGGGGCGGCTGTCTCCCCAAGGACATCAGGGCGTTCATGGCGCGGGCCGGGGAGCTGGGGGCCGACCAGGCGCTGACGTTCCTGCGGGAGATCGACTCCATCAACATGCGGCGGCGCGGGCAGATGGTGGAGATGGCGCGCGAGGCGCTCGGCGGCGGGTCCTTCCTGGGCAAGCGGGTCGCGGTCCTCGGCGCCACGTTCAAGCCGGACTCGGACGACGTCAGGGACTCGCCCGCGCTGAACGTCGCCGGACAGATCCACCTCCAGGGCGGCCAGGTCACGGTGTACGACCCCAAGGGGATGGCGAACGCGGGCCGCCTCTTCCCGACGCTGGCGTACGCGGAGTCCGCTGTGGAGGCGGTGCGGGGCGCGGATGCCGTGCTGCACCTGACCGAATGGCGGGAGTTCCGCGAGCTGGACCCGGCGGCGCTGGGCGAGGTGGCTTCGGAGCGGTTGATCCTGGACGGCCGCAACGCGTTGGACCCCGCGGTGTGGCGTGCGGCGGGGTGGACTTACCGGGCCATGGGGCGACCTTCGGCCTGAGGCGCTCGATCCCGGGCAACCGGGCGGGTGGGAGAGGCGTGTTCGGGGGCCCGGTCCGGCAGGCGGCACGCCTGCCGGACCGGCCTCGTCAGCCCGCCATCCGCCGGCGCTGCTCCCGCTCCCGCGTCGCCTGCGCCGCGAAGGCCGCGCCACGCAGCACCCGCTGCACATTGCCCCACGTCAGATCCGCGAGGTCGGCGTCCGTCCAGCCGCGGTCGATGAGCGCGGCGATGAGATGCGGGTAGCCCGAGGGGTCGGACAGGCCCTCGGGGTGGGCGGCCGAAGTGTCGTACATGCCCGAGAGGCCCACGCACTGCGGGCCCGCGAGGCGGCGTACATGTTCGAGGTGGTCCGCCACCTCCTGTATCGAGGAACCCGTCTGCTCGGCGGCCAGCGGCACCAGGCACAGGCCCTTGGCGGCCCCGACCGCGACGAGCAGGTCGTCCGGGAGATTCTCCGGGGTGTCCCGCAGCGCGCGGGCCCCGGAGCGGGTGAACAGCACCGGCGCCTTGGAGACGGCGAGCACCCGGCGCACCGTGGCCTCGTGCGCCCCGGTGAGTTCGGCGAGCACCCCGAGCCGGTTCAGCTCACGCACCACCTCCTCGCCGAACTGGCTCAGCCCCAGCGGGCTCGCCCAGGACGTACCGGAGAGCGTGAGGGAGCAGACGCCGAGCGCGTGCAGGGCGCGCAGGACGGCGAGCGATTCGCCGATCGCCTCGCCGCGCGCCGGGCCGATCAAGGTGGCGATCCGGCCGCAGTGCCGGGCGTCGGCCGTCTGCGAAGCGGAGCAGGCGAGACGGAGCCCCTCGTCGTGGCCGTCGACGACGCTCTTGACGAGGTCGATCTGGTCGATCGTCGCGCTCAGGGCGCGGTCCGCGGCGAGACCTTCCGGCACGTGCACGGACCAGAACTGCGCCCCCACACCGCCCGCCCGCAGCCGCGGCACATCGGCGTCCACGGCGCTGTCGCCGAGTTCGAGGTCGTACCAGGGAAGTTCACGCAGCGCCCACGGCATCCCGCTGTAGCCGTCGGCGACGGGATGTTCGGCGAGCAGCGCGTGGGCGCGGCTGAGCGCGTCCGGCAGCTGCTGCTCCGGTTCGATCAGCAGCTCTTCGAGCGCTGCCCCGGGTCCGGGCGCTGTGTCATGCACGGGCTCGGGTATGGGTGGCGGCTCGGGTACGGAGGGGTGGTCCAGGTCCCCGGCTTCGGCGGGGGCGGTGAGTTCGACCTGCAGGTCTGCCATGGCAGTGCTCCGGGGGGTCGGGGTGGCAGTCCTGAACACCGTGACACGCGAGAGCCCCGGCTTCGCGGCAGGCGAAGCGTTCGGGGTACGGGGTGGGGCGCGGGTACGTGAGAGGGCCCCGCCGATCGATCGGCGGGGCCCTCCCACGTACGCGTGACCAGGCTCAGCCGCCCGAGACGGTCACCTTCTCGTCGTTGTTCAGCTGCGACACCATCTGCTTGACCTTGGCCTTGTCCCACAGCAGGTTGCTGCCGACGGTGCCCGCGAGCGGCATGTTCATGGACTTGCCGTCGCCGCCCGTGACGCCCTTCATCGCCCAGAACATGGACGCCACGTCGAACAGGCCCATGTCCTTGTCGACGACCAGCGTGTCCAGGCCCGCGCCCATCGTGGGGTAGAGCTTGAAGGGGTTCAGGACCGTACCCGGCGTCGCCACCTGGCTGGCCAGGGCCGCGAGGAACTTCTGCTGGTTCTTCGTGCGGTCGAGGTCGCTGCCGGGCAGGGCGTAGCGCGTACGGACGAAGGCCAGGGCCTGCTTGCCGTCGAGGGTCTGCTTGCCCGCCTCGAAGTCGGCGCCGGACTTCTCGTCCTTGAAGCCCTTGGGGATGTTCATCTCGACGCCGCCGACCGCGTCCACGATCTTGGCGAAGCCGCCGAAGCCGATCTCGGCGTAGTGGTCGATCTTCAGGCCGGTGTTGAACTCGACGGTGCGGACGAGCAGCTCGGGTCCGTCCTCCGCGTACGCCGCGTTGAGCTTGGTCTGGCGGCCGGTGTTCGGGTAGAGCTTGCCGGACTCGGCGCCCTTGAAGGAGGGGATCGTCACGTTCGAGTCGCGGGGCAGCGAGATCATCGTGTTCCCGCCGTCGTCCGCGACGTGCAGGATCATCATCGAGTCGGTGCGCTTGCCCGCGGCGGAGCCCGTGTGGAGGTTCTTCTTGTCCTCGGCGGTCATGCCCTCGCGGCTGTCGGAGCCCACGATCAGGTAGTTCGTGCCCGCGCCGCCCTCGGGGCGCTCGATGACCTTGGAGAGGTCGACCTCGCGCTTGAGCTTGGAGTCGGCCCAGAAGTACGTGCCGACGGAGACCGCGAGCAGCACCACGACCAGGGTGATCGAGCCGATCTTGAGGCGGCGGCGCCAGTTCGGGGCGGGGCGGGGCGCGCGGGTGCCGTAGCCGTCACCGTCGCCGCCGTTGCCCTGGCCCTGGCCGTTCCCGTTCGGGGCGCCGTAGACCTGGCCGGTGTTGTAGCCGCTGTCGTAGCCGTCCTGGCGGGGGCTTCGGGGCTCGAACATGTCGTCGCGCGCGTCGCCGTACGGCTGGCCGTGGCCGTCGTTGTAGTCGGGGTAGTCGGGCTGCTGCGGGACACCTCCCCGCGCCCGGCCCGGCTGTCCCGGTTGCCCGCCGCGCTGGACATGCCGCATCGCGCGGGCGCCCTCGGGCTGCGCACTCCCGCTGCCACGGCCGTATCCCCGGCCGTTGCCCTGCTCGTCAGGCCAATCGCTCATGTGGCCCAGTGTGCCGTCTTGAGCTGTGCGCCTCACAGGGCCGAAGAGAAATCGGGGCAGGGCTGTTGCAGAGCTGATGCAAAGCGGGCGGGGGAGGACCTGTCGTACGGCGGACATAGGGTGGAGCCCATGACAGACCTGGCCCCCAGCGCGGAATCGGAGATTCCGGGCAAGCCGACCTCGGCGTCCCGTACGACTCTCAGCCACATCATGACCCACAACGACACCAACCTCCTCGGAACGGTGCACGGCGGTGTGATCATGAAATTGGTGGACGACGCGGCGGGGGCCGTCGCCGGACGGCACTCGGGCGGGCCCGCGGTCACCGCGTCCATGGACGAGATGGTCTTCCTGGAGCCGGTCCGGGTCGGCGACCTCGTCCATGTGAAGGCTCAGGTGAACTGGACGGGCCGCAGCTCCATGGAGGTCGGCGTCCGGGTCCTGGCCGAGCGCTGGAACGAGTCGACGCCCGCCCAGCAGGTCGGCTCGGCCTACCTCGTCTTCGCCGCCGTCGACGCGGACGGCAAGCCGCGCGGCGTCCCGCCCGTGCTCCCGGAGACCGAGCGCGACCGGCGCCGGTATCAGGAGGCCCAGATCCGGCGTACGCACCGTCTGGCGCGCCGCAGGGCCATCAAGGAGCTGCGGCAGGCACGCGCCGCGGAAGGCCTCGACGACTAGACCCCGCCCGGCGGATCACGGCCGACCGGGGCCCGGCTACTGGCACACCACCTGGTCCCCGGTCAGCGCACCGAACTCGCCCTGGTAGGCATCCTCCGCCCGCACCTGCCTGACCTGCTTGAAGTCCTGGCCCGCGAGCACCTTCAGGACCGCGCCCTGCCCCCGCACCGCCCGCAGCTGGCAGCCCGGAAGCGCCGCCGCGAGGGACCTCGCCGAACGGTCCCAGCGGGGGTCGTACGTGACGATCGTGCGCGGCAGCGGCCTGCCCACCACGTTGCCCGGGGTCCGCGTCGTCCTGAAGCCGGTGGACTGCAGTGCGTAGTCGACCCGCCTGCCCAGGCCCGGCCTGCCCGTGCCGTTGTCGACCTGCACCCGGATCTGCTCCGGGGACACGTCGACGACGAAGGCCCGCTTGTGGCGCACGGCCAGGGGGCGGTCGTCGCGCAGCGCCTGGAAGAGCTTCTGTGACCTCTGCGGATCCCACCTCAGCGTCGAGCCGATGCCCGGCACGTTCACGCCCCGGCTCAGCAGCGGCACCGTGGTGAACTCCGACGACGACGGCGAGAAGCCGCGCATCCCGCGCCCCAGGGCGAGCATCTCGTTCGTACCGAAGCCCTTGTCGGCCCGGACCGAACCGAGCAGCGTCCTGCTCACGTCGCGGAACTTGAGCGGGTTGAGCAGCACCCCGCTGCTGGTCGCCTTCGAGATCAGCGCCGCGAGGAACCGCTGCTGGCGCTGCATCCGCCCCAGGTCCGACGAGCCGTCAACATGCCGTGTGCGGACGTACTGCAAGGCCTGCCCGCCGTTCAGCTTGTGCGTGCCGACCAGCATGTTGAGCCCGGTGTAGGAGTCCTGCAGCGGGCGGGTCGTGCAGATCTCGACGCCGCCGAGCACGTCCACGGTCTTCATGAAGCTGGTGAAGTCGACCTCCAGATAGTGGTCGATCTTGACCTTCGTCATGTTCTCGACGGTCCGCACGGTGAGGTTGGGACCGCCCTCGGCGTACGCCGCGTTCAGCTTGACCGGATGCGGCCTGTGCCTGTCGCCGGAGTTGCGGTCGATGTGCTCGGGCATCATGGCGAAGCTGTCCCGCGGCAGGCTCACGACGCTGGCGCGGTCCCGGTTCTCCGAGATGTGCACGATCATGACCGTGTCCGTGCAGTGGCAGGGGGCGCCGCCGAGGCGGTACTTCTGCTTCTCCGCCGGGGTGATCTTGTCCCGGCCGTCCGTGCCGACGAGCAGCACGTTCATGCCGTTGCCCCCCTTCGGCCGGTTCTTCATGTCCTTGAAGGCGTCCACCCGGTTGATCTCGGTGTCGAGACTGCTGACGACGCCGTGCCCGATGCCGGCCGCCGTGAGCACCGTCACGGAGAACGCGGTCGCCGCCCGCATGGCCCAGCGTGGCCGCTTGCGCTGTCTGACCGGCCGTCCCGTGACCTCCGCGCTCTGCGCGGGCTGCGCCGCGCGCGGTGGGCGGGGGCCGCGCTGAGGCGGGGTGGGGGAGCGGCGGGGCGGTGTGGGCACGTGGGGGGCACCTCCGCGAATTCGGGCCTGACCGGGACGGGTGGGGGGACCCGTGACGGGCCGGGGAATGCGAGAACCGTAGGCCCATACGATCTGCGGCCCGGGGTAGCGACCCGGGCGGCGCGCGCCGGTGTCCCCCATTCGCGGTAACGTGACGCCGATGAACGCGACGCCCGACGTGCAGCTTCCTGCCGTATCCGTGATCATGCCGGTGCTCAACGAGGAACGGCATCTGCGTGCTGCCGTGACCGCGATTCTCGAGCAGGACTACGACGGTGAGATGGAGGTCGTCGTCGCACTCGGCCCCTCCACCGACCGCACGGACGAGATCGCCGCCGAGCTGGTCG
This sequence comes from Streptomyces sp. NPDC048436, assembly GCF_043200355.1. Classification (NCBI taxonomy): domain Bacteria; kingdom Bacillati; phylum Actinomycetota; class Actinomycetes; order Kitasatosporales; family Streptomycetaceae; genus Streptomyces; species Streptomyces sp. NPDC048436. The sequence goes on along the minus strand of NZ_JBICXP010000007.1, from coordinate 35,723 downwards.
CCGAGACCGCGGGCAACCGCGCGAGGGTGCAGACGGTCCCCAACCCCACCGGACGCACACCGGCGGCCCTGAACGCCGCCATCAAGGCCTCCAGCCACCCGATAGTGGTGCGCGTGGACGGCCACGGCATCCTGTCGCCCGGCTACATCACTACCGCCGTACGCCTCCTTGAGGAGACCGGCGCGCAGAACGTCGGCGGCATCATGCACGCCGAGGGCGAGAACGACTGGGAGCACGCGGTCGCCGCCGCCATGACGTCGAAGATCGGCGTGGGCAACGCCGCCTTCCACACCGGCGGCGAGGCCCAGCAGGCGGAGACCGTCTACCTGGGGGTCTTCCGGCGCGAGGCCCTTGAGCAGCAGGGCGGGTACAACGAGGAGTTCATCCGCGCCCAGGACTGGGAGCTGAACTTCCGCATCCGTGAGGCCGGCGGGCTCATCTGGTTCTCGCCCGAGCTGAAGGTGCGGTACCGCCCCCGGCCCAGCGTGAAGGCGCTCGCCAAGCAGTACAAGGACTACGGCCGCTGGCGGCACGTCGTCGCCCGCTACCACGAGGGCTCGATCAACCTGCGCTATCTCGCGCCGCCGGTCGCGGTCTGCGCGATAGCGGCCGGCGTCGTCGTGGGCGCCCTGGTGACGCCCTGGGGCTTTGTGATCCCCGCCGGGTATGTCGCGGCGATCGTGGCGGGCTCGCTGCCCGCGGGCAAGGGGCTTCCGCTCAAGGCGCGCCTCCAGATCCCGGTGGCGCTCGCGACCATGCACATGTCGTGGGGCTGGGGCTTCCTCACCAGCCCGCGCGCGCTCGCCAGGAAGGTCATCGCCTCCCGGCGCCCGGCCGTGCTCAGCGAGGCCTGAGGACAGGTCCCGGCCCACCAGCGGTGGGCCGGGACCTGACCCGGTTCTCACTTCCAGGTGAACGCCGGGTCCACGTGCATGCACGCCTTCTTGTCCGAGCCGTTGAGCGCCTCGGCCGAGTCCGGCGTCTTGTCGTCCTGCTTCGACTTGGGGGGTGTGTTCCCCTCCCGCCAGTCGGCACCGACGACCAGGGTGACCCCCGAGACATCCGTCGACTTCTTCACCGAACTCAGCTTCATCCCGAGGGACTTGGCGACCCGCTGGGCATCGCCCTCCAGCTCGGCGCTCGGGAACTTGATGACCGTCTTCTCCTGGGCGAGCGCCGTCGTCGTGTCGGCGACCGTCTTGGTGAAGCCCTTCCCGGCGAGAATCTGCGTGACCGCGCTCGCGCGCCCGCTGACCGGCGGTTCGACGTTCGTGCGGGTGCCGTTCTGCACCCGCACGGCGATCTCGTCGTCCGCCGCCGCCGGATCGTCCGAGAGCTTCTCCTTGGCGGGCTTCTTCTTGCCCTTGCCGTCCAGCGAGATGTCGTCGCGTACGAGACGGAAGAGCTGCTCGGCGTCGCCCGGCTTGGGAATGACGCGGGCGCCCACGTACTCGTACGGCATGGTCGTCATCGTGGTCCGGTCCGGCGAGACCTTCTTGAGCTCGTTGCTGAGGTCGTAGAGCTTCTTCACGCTGCCGAGGCCGTCGTCGACCTTGAGCGCGCTGGTGGCCGTCTCGGCGAGCTTGCGCAGCTTGTTGGGGCTGCTCAGATTGGCGTTGTTCCGCAGCTCGCGCACCAGGGAGTTCATGTACATGTGCTGGGCCTTGGCGCGGCTGATGTCGGTGCCGCCGTCGAAGCCGTAGCGGGTGCGCAGCCACTGGAGGGCCTGCTTGCCCTTGATGTCCGTGGTGCCCTTCTCCAGCTTCAGACCGGAGCCGTGGCCCTGGCTGTCGCGCGAGTGGATGTTGGCGTCCACGCAGACCGGTACGCCGCCGATGGCGTCGGCCATGGAGACCACACCCGAGAAGTCCACCTCCATGAAGTGGTCGACGTGGATGTTGGTGAGCTTCTCCCAGGTGGCGACCGTGCAGCCGGGGCCGCCGCGGCCGAGCGTCTGGTTCGTCATCGTCCGCTGCGTCGACGCCGCGTAGACCTTGCCGTCGTCCGGGTCGGTGCACTTGGGGATATCGAGCAGGGTGTCGCGCGGCATGCTGACGACCGACATGTTCGTGCGGTCGGCCGACAGGTGCAGCAGCATCTGGACGTCGGCGAGCGGTGTGCCCCCGAAGGTCTCCTTGGCGCCGCCGAGCTTCTGGTTCTCCTTGGAGTCCCGCGCGTCCGAACCGATCAGAAGGATGTTCAGCGGGGTCTGGCCCGCCGCGTTCGGCGTGGGCTCGGGGGCCCGGTGCTCGCCGAGGTTCAGATCGTCGGTCTCCAGGTTGTTGTTCAGATGGCGGTACCAGAGGTATCCGGCGCCGGCCGTGCCGAGTATCAGTACCGAAAGGATCGTCGCCGACCAGCGCAGTACGCGACGTCTCCGGCGCGGAGGCCGACCGCCGGTGGCGCCGCCCCCACGGCGCTGCCTGCGGTGCCCGCTGCCACCCGAGGGCGCCCCACCCTCGGGCGGCCCCTCTTCCAAGCCGAGATCACTTGCGTGCGGGACGCGTGGTCGCGCCCCCTCCCCACGCACGCTGCTCTTCCCCATCCCCAGCCCCTCCCCTGCCATGAATTACGGCCATCCTGCGCCTTGTGAGACGCAGAATGGCCGCTTCAGGTCACTTGGCGCACACAGTCTTGTCGGCTTCGACCTTCTGGATGCCCTCCGGCGCCTTCGACGGAGCGCTGATCGGAACCCCCGCGCCCTTGAAGTCGCCGCCCAGCGTCAGCTTGATGGCGGGCAGACCCTGCGAGTTCTTCTCGCTCTTGCCCGGCTTCATCGCGGACCCGGGAAGGCCCATGATGTCGGCGAGCCGCCGGGCCTGGTCGGCCTGGTCGGGGGCGTACTCCAGCGTCGTCTTCTTGAGATCGGACGGCGCGTTGCCGAGCTGGCTGGCCTTGGACATGCCCTCAGTGTTCTGCAGCCACGTGAGAGTTGTCTGAGCGGCGCCGGTCTTGCCACTGCCGTTGTAGATGTCGACCCGTACCTCGGAGGCGGCGGACTTGCTGCCCTTGAGCCGGGCGGCCACCGCTGCCTTCTCCTTCTTCTGCTTCTTCTTCACCGCGGTCAGCGACTCGTCGGCGCGCATCATGGAGAACAGTTGCTCGGCCTTGGTCTCGTTCGGGACGACCGTCGTGTGGACCTTCTCCGCCGGGTTGTCGACCACGGGCACGGTCGCGAAGCTCAGGTTCTTCATGTCGAGCTTGCCGAGCTCCATGCCGAGGTCCCGGAGCTTCATGATGTTCGCGATCTTCGAGTCGACGGTGAGCGCCTCGGTGCCCGCCTCGGCGAGATCTATCATCTTCTTCGGGTTGGTCAGCGTGTCGTTCGACTTGAGCTTGCGCATCAGCGAGCTGAGGAACTGCTGTTGCAGCTCGATACGGCTCAAGTCGCCGCCGGTGCCCACGGAGTGCCGCGTACGGACGAACGCCAGCGCGTTCTCGCCCTCGATGGTGTGCTTGCCCTTGGGCAGCTTCAGATGCGAGTCCGGGTCGTCGATGTCCTTGGCGAGGCAGACGTCGACGCCGCCGACCGCGCTGGAGAGCGTCTTCACCGCGTTGAAGTCGGCCACCATGAAGTGGTCCATCTTGATGCCGGTGATCTTGGTGACCGTACGCATGGTGCAGCTGGGAGTGCGGTCGCTCTGACCGAGGCTCTCGTTGAAGCGCACGTTCTGCGAGCCGGGGATGGTCTTCTCGCTGCCGTCCTCCTGCTTCGTCGGGCAGTCCGGAATGTCCGTGATCATGTCGCGCGGGATGCTCAACGCGGTCGCGTTCGTACGGTCCTTGGAGACGTGCAGCAGGATCGTCGTGTCGGCGTGGCCGACGCTCCCCTTGTCGCCGTACTTCTCGTTGCCCGCGCCGCTGCGCTTGTCCGTGCCCATCACCAGGATGTTGATGGCGCGGTCCTTGCTGAAGCCGCCCGTGCCCGCGCCGTCGTCGTCGACCGAGGTGATGTTGTCGTTGAGGTGCTGGTAGTAGAGGTACCCGCTGACACCCGCCGCGACCAGGACGAAGGCGAGCGAGCCGCCCGTCCACATCAGGGCCTTCTTGCCCTTGGACTTCCGCGGCTTCTGCTTGCGCCGACCGCTCGCCGCCTCCGGCTGCGGACTACGGCGCCTGCGCTGAGGCGGCACCTCGCGCTGTCGCTCGTCACGGCGCTCGTCGCGTCGGCCATCGCGGCCGCGCGTTCCCTGGCGTGGCGAGGACCGCGTCGATCTGCGAGGTCCAGGCACTGCCGACTGCCCTCCGGAAGGGCTCAGTCGCAGTTCGTAATCGCCGGTGTCCGGGTTGAGCACCCACTGGTCTGCGGGGTCGATGTTCTCCGCCCGCCCACGGCCTTGCGCGTCCACGGTTGTCTGCGTCCTCCGTCGGGGCCACGCGGCGCCTTTCCCCCCTCAAGAAAGGCGCTCGGTCAATCGTCAAGCGGTGCGCGGCCCTGAAGGGCCCTGCGCACCGGATCGCTCACACTATCCGGCCAGTTCAGCGCCGAACGACGCCGGTGACAAATTCCACTCCCCTACAACTGGGCAATCCGCCCTATTTCTTTGTGCGGGGGGACTTCCGCTTGAGGATCGCTTTACTCGCAGGTCGTTCCGGCAGCCGTGTTGCCGCGGAATGTGGGTGCGGGACTCGGAGTTTGCGAAGGGTCGTCCGGCTTCTCGTCGCTCCCGTACTCATCGGAGTCGTCGTACTCATCGGAGCCGTCGGAGTCCTGGTGGTCCTCCGCGTCCGAGGAGTCTCCGGAGCCGTCATGGCCGCCTTGAGGCCGCTTGTCCCGCACGGCGGCGTCGGGCTCCTCGCGTGTCACTTGGAGGGGTGTGTCCGTACGAAGGCGGCTGAAGAGTTCCTCCGCCGCGGGCTCGACGAGTTCGTCGCGATTGGCGTCGTAGACATAGGACCGCCGGGGCGCCGTGAGGAACTGCACCTGTTCTGTGGGGATGTTGCGCATGCCGCGCACCAGTTCGTACAAACCACGCAAACTCGCCAGCGCCGGGTCCGTGGTCAGTGAAGAAGTGGCCGCGTCGAGAACCGGATAGAGCTTCCCTGGATTGAGCAGGACGTCATTGCTCTGCACCTTGTTGACGAGCGCCGCGAGGAACTGCTGCTGACGGTCCATCCGGTCGGTGTCACTGCCGTCGCCGATGCTCTTGCGGGCGCGCACGTAGCCGAGCGCCTGTTCGCCGTTGAGGGTCTGCTTGCCCGCGGCGATCTTCAGATGGGCGTCGGCGTCGTTGATGGGCGCCTTCAGGCAGACCTGTACGCCGTCGACCGCCTCGACCATGTCCTTGAACCCGGCGAAGTCCACGACCATGTGGTGGTCGACGCGGATCTTCGTCATCTTCTCGACCGTACGAATCGTGCAGGCCGTCCCGCCGAACTCGTACGCGAAGTTGAACTGGGCGAACTGGGCCCGGGTCCGGGAACCGTCGGGCCTGCGGCAGCTGGGGAGGTCCACCATCACGTCACGCGGGATCGACACCGCGGTCGCGCTCTGCCGGTCGGCCGCGAGGTGCAGCAGGATCGTGGTGTCCGAGCGCTGGGTGCCCCGGTCGCGGCCGTACTTCTTGTTGCCGGGTCCCGCCCGGGTGTCGGAGCCGATGAGCAGGATGTTCTGCGCGCCGTGCACGAGCGCCGTCGGGCGCTCCTTGTCGTAGCGCGCCAGCTCGGCCGCGGCGTCGGTGTCCTTGGTGATGTTTCTGTCGAGCTTGTTGTAGAGCGCCCATCCGATGCCGGCGGTGCCGAGCACGACCGTGGCGACGCCGATCGCCGTCCAGCGCAGCCACCGCCGCCTGCGCCGCGCGACGCCCGCACCCGTGGGAGTCGATCCCGCCCCGGGTGCGTACGTGGCCTTCGGCTCAGGCGTGGCGCCCTCCTGGTCCGGATGCTCCGGTCCGGAGGGCGTGCCTGCGGTGTCGGTCACGTGTGCGTCCACCCCTCGTAGCGACGTCGGTGCATGGTGCGCTCTTATGACCATGGACCGGCGCGGCGCCGGGGGCCCGTGGGCCAGGGGCTCACGTGGGCCGAACGGGGGAGGGATTACCCGGCGGTGGCGGTGACCCGCTCGTCCTCGACGCGCTTGGCGAGGCCGCCATCGGCGAGCCGGTCGAGGTGGCGGCAGAGCACCACGGAGCCGCCCGCCGCCAGCGGGGCGTAGAGGCCGGAGCTCAGGCCTTCCCAGGTGTCGTACGAAAGCCCCGACAGCAGCCGGGAGCCGGGCGCGAGCCCCAGCTTCCCGGCGTCGGCGCGGGCCCGCTCCACCAGCTCCGCGCCCGTCAGCTCGTCGGCGCCGTCGATGGCGAGGGCGGGCTCTTGCGGGTCCACGGGTGCGTACGGAGCGAAGCGGTCGCCCTGGGCCGGCACCTCGACCGCGTAGTCGATGAAGCCTGGCGGGGCCTGCGGGAAGCGCCCGCCGAGCGGCCGGAGCGCGAGCGCGACGCGCTCCCCGGAGCAGGCCCGCGCGGCGTCGAGCGAGTCGGGCCCGCTGACCACGAGGTCGGCGGCGGCCGGGTCGCCGCCCACGTCCGCGACGACGCCCACGGACGAACAGGCGAGCAGCCAGACCGCCGTCTGCCAGTGCGCGGGAAGCAGCAGCGCGAGCCGGTCGCCGGGCTCGGCGGCGAGATCGCCCTGGAGCAGATTGGCGGTCTTGGCCACCCAATTGGCGAAGGTGGCCACGGACAATTCGACGCGCTCGCCCGTGGCGTCGTCGTAGAAGGTGATCAGCGGGCGGCCCGGGTCCGCGGCGAGCGCGGATCGCAGCAGGTCGGCAGGGGTGCGGTCGGTGGCGTTCACGGGCGCAAGGGTACGCGGGCGCCCCGAACGGCCCGGGCGTGGCGGGGGAGTGCGGGCCACCGGTTCGGCGGACGGGAGTCGACGGACCGTCAAATCCCCAATGGACATAATTGTCCAAGTATGACAACTATCAGTCGTATGCGTGGATTTCTAGCTTCCTCGATCGGCGTCACGTGTGCGGCAGCCCTGGCGCTTCCCCTCACCCTGCCGTCGTCCGGCGCACGCGCCGCGACCCCGGCCGCTGAGTCACCCGCCGGGCCAGCCGCGGAATCGGTCCCGGGCAGCACTCAGTCACTCCCGCTCGCCCCACTCGGCGCCGTCCGTTCCCACGGCGGCACGTCCGGCGAGCAGGGCCTGCTCCGGCGCGAGGTGCGGCCCTTCTCCCTGGTGGGCGTCGTCTGGAACAACCCGGACGACGAACTGCACGGCAGCGTCCTGGTGCGCACCCGCGCCAGCGGCACCGGATCCTGGTCCGGCTGGCAGCCCGTGGAGACCCACAACCACGAGCACGCCGCCGACCCGGACGCCCCGGAGCGCACATCGGGCAGGGCCCGCGGCTCCACGGCGCCGCTCTGGGTCGGCGACTCGGACGGCGTGGAGATCCGGGTACGGGGGGAGGAGACGCAGACCCGGGCCGGCGGAGCCCGGCCCCCAGCGCGGGAGGTCCTCCCGGACGGCCTGCGTCTGGAACTCGTCGACCCCGGAGCCGAACCGCCCCCGCAGGGCAAACCGGCCGACGTCCCCCGCACCCCCGCCCTGACCGCCGAGGCCGCCGCCTCCTCCGAGGCCAACGCCGACCTGGCCCCGCTCGGCGCCGCCGTCATTCCGGCGCTCTCCAAGAAGGAGACGGAGTCCGAACTGATCGCCTCCCAGGGGGGTCCGAAGGACGCCGCGGGGAAGGCCAGGCCCTATGTGGGGCCCCGGCCGCGCATCATCACGCGCAAGGGCTGGGGCGCCAACGAGAAGCTCCGGGAGAAGCGCTTCGCGTACACGAGGACGGTGAAGGCGGCCTTCGTGCACCACAGCGCGTCCGGCAACAACTACCGCTGCTCGCAGGCGAGCTCAGTCCTGCGCAGTATCTACCGCTACCACGTCAAGAGCAGTGGCTGGCGTGACTTCGGCTACAACTTCGCGGTCGACAAGTGCGGAAACATCTACGAAGGACGTGCCGGAGGTGTGGCCAAGCCCGTCCTCGGGGCCCACACTCTCGGTTTCAACAGCAACAGCATGGGCATCGCCGTCCTCGGCAGCTTCGGCTACTCCAAGCCACCCGCGGTCGCCGTGAAGGCCATCGCCCGGCTGACCGCGTGGAAGCTCGGCCTGTACGGCGCGAACCCTCGGGGTAAGACGTATCTGAAGTCCGGCGGTGGCAATTTGTACAAGAAGGGCAGGAACGTCCGGCTCCATGTGATCTCCGGGCACCGTGACGGTTTCGCCACGGAATGTCCAGGCATCCGCCTCTACAAGAAACTGGGCAAGGCCCGGTCCACCGCGGCCCGCCTCCAGGGCCGTTGAGGTCATGGCTCACCACACAACCGCATAGCGCACCACACGACCGCAAAGCGCACTGCACGATCTGCAAAGCCATCTGCATACACTGGCCGGCCGCGACTCAAGTTCGGCCGGCCCCAGCAGGAAGCAGAGACGACAGGTGACAGAAGCGATCCTCCTGGTCGGCGGCAAGGGCACCCGGCTCCGTCCGCTCACGGTGCACACCCCCAAGCCGATGGTTCCGGCGGCGGGCGTCCCGTTCCTCACCCACCAGCTGGCCAGGGCCCGCGCGGCGGGCGTGGAGCACATCGTCCTGGCGACCTCCTACCTGGCCGAGGTCTTCGAGCCGTACTTCGGGGACGGCTCGGCGCTGGGTCTCCACATCGAGTACGTCACCGAGACCGAGCCCCTCGGCACGGGCGGCGCGATCCGCAACGTGGCATCGCGCCTCCGCTCAGGGCCCGAAGACCCGGTCCTGATCTTCAACGGCGACATCCTCACGGGCCTGGACATCCGCGCCCTGGTCACGACGCACGAGGAGTCGGGCGCCGACGTCTCCCTGCACCTCACGAAGGTCGAGGACCCCCGCGCGTACGGCCTCGTGCCGACCGACGGCACGGGCAGGGTGCAGGCCTTCCTGGAGAAGCCGCAGACGCCCGAGGAGATCGTCACCGACCAGATCAACGCGGGCGCGTACGTGTTCCGCCGCTCGGTCATCGACACGATCCCGGCGGGCCGCCCGGTCTCGGTCGAACGCGAGACGTTCCCCGACCTGCTGGCCTCCGGGGCCCACCTCCAGGGCATGGTCGACTCGACGTACTGGCTGGACCTGGGCACGCCCCAGGCCTTCGTACGCGGCTCCGCGGACCTGGTGCTCGGCCGCGCCCCGTCCCCGGCGATCCCCGGCCGCTGCGGCGACAGCCTGGTCCTGGCCACCGCCACGGTCGCCCCGGACGCGAAGCTCACCGGCGGCACGGTGATCGGCGACCACGCGGTGATCGGCGAAGGCGCGCGGGTGGACGGCAGCGCGATCCTGTCCGGCGCGATCGTCGAACCGAACGCCGTGATCACCGACTCACTGATCGGCGCGGACGCGAAGGTGGGCGCACGCACGGTCCTGGCGGGAGCGGTGATCGGCGACGGCGCGGAGATCGGCGCGGACAACGAACTGCGCGAGGGCGTACGGGTGTGGTGCGGGGCGAGGCTGCCGGCGGGGTCGGTCAGGTTCTCGTCGGACCAGTGAGATCCAGCCCGTCCGGCGTTTGAGGACGAACTCGGCGAAGCCGGTGATGCGGTAAGCAAGGCCCCTGCGCCGGAGCGGGTTTTTGGGAAGGGGTGGGGTAGGGGACAAAAAAGCCCCTACCCTCATACAGATGTCCTCCCGCTTCGCCCCCCACCCCACCCGCACCGCCCCGGTGCGCGGCGGCGAAACGGCGATCCCCCAGGGCATACCAGGCATACCCCGTCAGGCCACAGGCCAGACCCGCACCTGGACCCCGCCCCACCCCCTGAACCTGGCCCTGACGCTGGGCCCCCTGCGCAGGGGCCCCGCGGACCCCACGTTCCGCATCACCCCCGACGGCTCGGCCTGGCGGGCGACCCGCACCCCGCAGGGCCCCGGCACGCTCAGGGTGGCGGTCCGTTCCGGCACGGTGGAGGCGGAGGCCTGGGGCGAGGGCGCCGCCTGGCTCCTGGACCAGCTCCCGCAGCTGCTCGGCGAGGCGGACGACCCCACGGCCTTCACGCCCCGTCACCGCCTCCTGGCGACGACCGAGCACCGGCGGCCCGGCCTGCGCCTGACCCGTACGGGCCTGGTCCTGGAGTCCCTGATCCCGTCGATCCTGGAGCAGAAGGTCACGACGGACGAGGCGTACCGCGCCTGGCGTCTGCTGGTCCGCAAGTTCGGCGAACCGGCCCCGGGCCCGACCCCCGAACAGCTCCGGATGCACGTCATGCCGGACCCGAGGACCTGGACCCTGATCCCCTCCTGGGAGTGGCACAAGGCGGGCGTGGACAACAAACGCGCGTCGACGATCCTGCGGGCGACGCGCGTGGCCGCACGCCTGGAGGAGGCGGCGGCCATGGCCCCGCTCCAGGCCCAGGCCCGCCTGGAACTGATCCCGGGCATCGGCCCCTGGACGTCGGCGGAGACGGTGCAGCGCAGCAATGGCGCACCGGACGCGGTGACGGTGGGCGACCTCCATCTCCCGGGCATCGTCGGCTTCGCGCTGGCGGGCGACCGTACGGCGGACGACGAGGAGATGCTGCGGCTCCTGATCCCCTACGAGGGCCAGCGCCACCGGGCGGCCCGCCTGATCCTCCTGAGCGGCCACACCCCGCCCCGCAGGGAACCACGCATGCGAAAGACGAACATCGCGGCTTGGTAGGGCCCACTGCACGACAGAGCCCCGTAAGGGGCGCGGGGAACTGCGCGACAAGCCCCCACCGGCCCGCAGCTGAAAACAACAGGCGGCCCGGAGCACTACCGCACCTCGACGAAGTCCCCCGCATCCCGCGCCGCCCGAGCGCCCGCCGCAACCGCCGCATGCCCCACGGCGACCGCCCCCATCGGATCCCACGACTCCGGCAGCCCAAGCACACCCCGTACGACATCCCGGCAGAACATCGTGGACGAAACCCACGCCGAGCCAAGACGCTCCCCGGCCAGCGCGACGAGGAAGTTCTGCACCCCGGCCCCGGTCGCGACGACGAACATCTCGCGCTCGGCCGCGTCCCGCCGCTCATCCCCGTACGTATGAGAGCCGTCCATGACGAGGCAGGGCACCACCAGGTAAGGGGCCTTGCGCAGGACGTCCCCGCGCCGCACCCGCTTCGCGACGGACTCGGCGGATTTGCCGTCCCGCTCCAGGTCGGCGACCCACGCGTCCCGCATCGCGTCGAGCAGTCCTGTCCGCGATTCCGCGGACTCAAGGAGGACGAACCGCCACGGCGTCGTGTGATGCGGCGCGGGGGCCGTCACCGCCGCCGCCACGGCCCGCCGCACGGCCCCGGGGTCCACCGGCTCGTCCGTGAACTCCCGCACGGTCCGCCGCTGCGTCACCGCTTCCCGCACGGCCTCGGACGTACCGAGCCGGAACATGTCGTCGCGGGAGCTCCGCACCATGACCCGCGCCCCCTCGTCGGTCTCCCCGCTCTCCCCGACGATGTGCGCAAGCCCGCGGACCACCGCGACCGGCAGCCCCCCGGCCTTCCCCTTGACCAGGTCGCCCGCGGCGGCCAGCTCGTCCGCGGTGGCGACGACCGTCGCGCTCAGCGGATTTCCGTACGCGTCGAACCCGCCCCGAAGATCGTCGAGCACCCGCACGCCCGCCGCCCCGATGGCGACATCGGTGAGCCCATTGCGCCAGGGGCGCCCGAAGGTGTCCGTGACGACGACGCCCACGTCCACGCCCAGCGCGTCCCGCAGGCCCTCCCGCACCGCGCGGGCGGAGGCGTCGGAGTCCTCGGGCAGCAGAAGCACCGTCCCGGGCGGCGTGTTGGAGGCGTCGACCCCGGCGGCGGCCATGACAAGACCCTGCCGGTTCTCGACGATGCGCAGGGTCCCGCGCCGGGCCACGACCCGCACGGTCTCCGCGTCGATGGCGGCCTCGCGGTCGCTCGCCTCGACGACGCGGCCCTCGGCCTTGCTGACGATCTTGGAGGTGATCAGCAGGACGTCCCCGTCGGCGAGCCCCGGCTCCGCGGCGGCGATCAGCTTGGCGAGGTCGTCACCCTGCCGGACCTCGGGCAGTCCGGGCACGGCCCAGACACGGAACGACGGCGACGTCATGACCCCGGCCTCGGCCTCGGCCTCGGAGGAGTTCACGCCCGCACCTCCTCCGCGAGGACGAGCGCCGCGCGGGCCATCTCGGCGGTCGCGTCCACGTCGCTCATCATCAGCGGGATCGCCCGGCACCGGATCCCCGCCGACTCGACCCGCTCCACCACACCGGCGTCGACCGTGTCGACGAGCCATCCGTCGAGCAGGCCGCTCCCGTAGTGCTCGGCCACCGCGGCGGCCGTCGTCTCCACGCCCACGGCCGCGAGCACCTTGTCGGCCATGCCCCGCACGGGCGCGTCCCCGACGATGGGGGAGAGCCCGACGACGGGCACGCCCGCGTCGGCGATGGCCTCACGGATCCCCGGCACGGCGAGGATCGTCCCGACGCTCACCACGGGGTTGGACGGCGGGAAGATCACCACGTCCGCGTCGGCGATGGCCTCAAGGACGCCGGGGGCGGGCTTGGCCTGGTCCGCGCCGACCGGCACGATGGCCTGCGCGTCCACGGAGGCCCGCAGCCGCACCCAGTACTCCTGGAAGTGCACGGCCTTCTGCTCCCCGTCGATCGTGACGGCGACATGCGTCTCGACACGGTCGTCCGACATCGGGATGAGCCGCACGCCGGGCTGCCACCGCTCGCACAGCGCTTCGGTCACCGCGCTGAGCGGGAAGCCCGCGGCGAGCATCTGGGTCCGCACGATGTGCGTGGCGAAGTCCCGGTCGCCGAGCCCGAACCACTCCGGGCCGACGCCGTACGCCGCGAGCTCCCCCTTGACCTTGAACGTCTCGTCCGTACGACCCCAGCCCTGCTCTTCGTTGATGCCGCCGCCGAGGGTGTACATCACCGTGTCGAGGTCGGGGCAGACCTTCAGGCCGAACAGGTGGATGTCGTCACCGGTGTTGCCGATGACCGTGATGTCCGCGTCAGGCGCGGCTTTCTTGAGCCCGCGGAGGAAACGGGCGCCGCCGATACCGCCGGCCAGGACCACAATGCGCATGGCACCAAGCATGTCAGGCAGGTACGACAGTGCGTCAGGCGGTTACGACATCTCCGGCCGCGTCCGCGGTCGCCTGAGCGGTCGCCGGCTCGCCGCACCGGGCCGCGTGCATCGGCATGTCGGTCAGGCCGGGGTAGTAGATGTGCAGGCTGACGGCCGGTTCCAGGGAGTCGTTGACGACCTCGTGGACATAGCCGGGGGCGAACACGCGCTGGGCCGCGGCGCCGAGCGCGCGCTGCCCGCGCTCCGTACGCTCCGTCAGTTCACCCTCCAGGACCGTGAGTACGCCGGAGGAGAGGCCGTGGTCGTGCAGTCCGCTGCCCTGTCCCGGCACCCAGGAGAGCAGCCACACCTCATATCCCGGCCCGGTGCGCAGGCGGTGGTACCAGCGGCTCGTCGCGTCGTACTCGACGAGGTGGGCCCATTGGGCGCGGTCGGCCGCGATGGTGCGGGCAAGGCCGACGAACTCGGCCACGGTGGCCGGGTGCTCGCGGGCGGGCTGCAGGAGGTGGGTGACTTCGAGGATGTCGCCGGCGATCTGGAGGTCGCTGTCGCTGTTCATGGTGCGGTGGTTCCTCAACGTGAGTGCTGGGGTGTCGCGAGGGAGGGGTGAAGCGAGTGGCTCGGGCGGTGAAGCGCCGGAGCGGGCTCAACAGCTGGAAGCGGGATGGCTCAACAGCTGGAACAGGAACAGAGACAGCGCGCGTGGGCAGCACCGAGGAGCCCGCTGGTGCGGGTCGTCGAGAGTGCCAATTTTGCGAGCATGCCCACTAGGACAGCGGCTCACACCTTCCCTGTCAACTCTATGTCCGTTATGTGGACTATGTTTCACCACATCCGGTTGCTCTCCCAGGCGAAAGGTTTGTGCACCGGACACAGGGGACACATGGCGCATCAACCGGCGCGCAAACCCCGGCGTGAGCCCGTGACTCGAATGTGATCCCTTTCGCTTCGATGGACCGGCCGCAACGGGACCGATCTCCGTGACGTCCTTCCCTGGGGAAGGTGGTGGTCGCGGGGCGGTTCGGGATGGGCCACCGGTGAGTGTCAGCGTTTAGGCCGATTTGAACACTTTCCGCATTACCTTGGTTCCGCAGGGTGAATAAGGGGCCCAATAGCAGATCTCGGCTTGACTGGCCCGGATCGGCACACTTGTAATTTCACTCGTGTCGTTCAGCCGAAATCGGTAACGGCAAGCACCACGGGGACGCACAGACAGACGAGGGGCGCACATGACCGAGCTGGTTCAGGAACTGCTGGTCGAGGACGCGGACGAGGAACTCGGCTGGCAGGAGCGCGCCTTGTGCGCCCAGACCGACCCCGAGTCCTTCTTCCCCGAGAAGGGCGGCTCGACGCGAGAGGCCAAGAAGGTCTGCCTCGCCTGTGAGGTCCGCTCGGAATGCCTTGAGTACGCACTGGCGAACGACGAGCGGTTCGGAATCTGGGGCGGCCTTTCGGAGCGCGAACGCCGCCGCTTGAAGAAGGCGGCGGTCTGAACACGCGCCGGTTACGCCCGACCAAACGGACACACCCCTACGTAAGGAACAGCCCGTCGCCCGTGGGATATCCACAGGCGGCGGGCTGTTGTGATGCCAGCCGTTAGTGTGGGGCCCCGTCCGAGACGCCCCGGCGCCCCCATGAAGCGCAGGCGTCCACCGCAGTCCATCGAACCGGGGCCCGTACCTCGATGTCCGTGCACAGCCATTCGGCAGCCGCTCACCACGACGCTGCCGCCGCAGGGTTCGACCCGACCCGCCCGCCCGAGTTTCCGCGGCACGTCGTCACCGCCGTGATCGTCTCCCACGACGGCGCCCGCTGGCTGCCCGACGTCCTGGCCGGCCTGCTCGGCCAGGAACGCCCGGTGCAGAACGCCGTGGCCGCGGACACCGGCAGCGCGGACGACTCCGCCCGCCTGGTCACCGAGGCACTCGGCCCCGATCGCGTCCTGCACCTGGCCCGCCGCTCCGGCTTCGGCACCGCCGTCGACGAGGCGAACCGCGGCGCCGGTGTGCTGACCCCCGAAGAGCTGCCCTATCTGAAGCGCCCCAGCGGCTGGGACCCGGTCAGCCGGACCTGGCGCGACGACGCCTACGACCTCCCGGACCTGCCGCACGGCGAGCCCGAGCAGTGGCTGTGGCTGCTGCACGACGACAGCGCGCCCGAGCCGGGCGCCCTGTCCGAACTGCTGCGCGTCGTGGAGAACGAACGCGAGATCGGCAAGGACGTCGCGATCGTCGGCCCCAAGCTGCGCGGCTGGTACGACCGCCGCCAGCTCCTGGAAGTCGGCGTATCCATCGCCAACAGCGGCCGCCGCTGGACCGGCATCGACCGGCGCGAACAGGACCAGGGCCAGCACGACCACGTACGGCCCGTCCTCTCCGTCTCCACCGCCGGCATGCTGATCCGGCGTGACGTCTTCGACGAACTCGGCGGGTTCGACCGTCGCCTCCCGCTCATGCGGGACGACGTCGACCTGTGCTGGCGCGCCCAGAACGCCGGGCACCGCGTCCTCATCGCCCCCGACGCCGTCGTGCGGCACGCCGAGGCCTCCTCGCGCGAGCGCCGCACCGTCGACTGCGTCGGCCGTACGTCGACTTCGCCGCACCGCGTGGACAAGGCGGGCGCCGCCTACACGCTGCTCGTCAACGCCCGCACCGCCGTGCTGCCCTGGGTGCTCGTCCGGCTCGTCTTCGGCACCCTGCTGCGCACCGTCGCGTATCTGGTCGGCAAGGTCCCCGGACAGGCCGTCGACGAGGTCGCCGGTCTCCTGGGGACGCTGCTGCGGCCCGGACGGATCGTCAGCGCCCGTAAGCAGCGCGGCAAGTCGGCGCTCGAACCGGCCGAGATGCGGCCGCTCTTCCCGCCGCCCGGCGCCACCGTGCGGGCCACCTTCGAACAGGTCGCCGGCAGTGTCGTCGGCCGCTCCGACCCCGAGGCCGTCACCGGCGCAGGCCGACACGGAGCCGTCGAATCCGGCCCCGGAGGAGACGACGCCGACTTCCTCCAGGTCGAACAGTTCGCACGGCTCAAGCGCGTCGCCCGCAAGCCGGGACCGATGCTCTTCGTAGTGCTGCTCTTCGTCTCGCTCATCGCCTGCCGCCAACTCCTGGGCAGCGGAGCGCTCGCGGGCGGCGCGCTGCTTCCCGCACCCGCCGACTCCTCCGGCCTCTGGGCGCGCTACCTCGACGCCTGGCACCCCGTGGGGACCGGCGGCACACAGTCCGCGCCGCCCTACCTCGCGCTCGTCGCGGGGCTCTCCACCCTCTTCTTCGGGTCCACCGGACTCGCGGTCACGGTGCTCCTCGTCGGGTCGGTGCCGCTGGCCGGATTCGCCGCCTACTTCGCCTCACGGCCGCTGGTCGAGTCCCGGCTGCTGCGCGCCTGGGCCTCGGTCGCCTACGCCTTCCTGCCGGCCGCCACGGGCGCGCTCGCGGGAGGACGCATCGGCACCGCCGTCCTCGCCATCCTGCTGCCGCTCATCGCCCGCGCGGGCATCGTGGCGAGCGGACTGACCGCCTCCGGGGGCAACCGCGGGAGCTGGCGCGCCACCTGGGCGTACGCGCTGCTCCTGACGCTCACCACCGCCTTCACGCCGATCGTGTGGCCCATCGCCCTGGTGCTCGGCCTCGCGCTCCTCGTGGTGCGCCGCGGCGACATCACCGCGTACGGCCTGCGCTTCCTCGCCGGGCTCGGCACCCCGCTCCTCATGCTCGCGCCGTGGTCGCTCTCGCTGCTGCCCTTCGGCTTCTTCCGCGAGGCAGGCCTGGAGTTCGCCGCGGGCTCCGCGACCGGCCTCGACCTGCTCGGGGGCAGCCCCGGCGGCCCCGGGACCGTGGACGGGCTGCTGCTCATCGGCATCGTCCTCGCCGCCCTCGCCGCGCTCCTTCGTACCGAGCGGCAGCTCGCGGTCCGTACGGCCTGGGTCGTCGCGCTGGTCTCGCTGATCTTCGCGGCGCTCTCCAACGGCTCCGCCTGGGCAGGACCCGCCACCCTCGGCTACGGCATCGCGCTCCTCGCCGCCGCCGCGCTCGGCGCCGACGGGGCACGCACGCGTGTCGCCGAACAGAGCTTCGGCTGGCGCCAGCCGGTCGCCGTCCTCATCGCGTTCGCGGCGGCAGCCGGGCCGCTGCTCGTCGCCGCCGGGTGGATGATCCGCGGCGCCGACGGCCCCCTTGAGCGGCGCGACCCGGTCCAGGTGCCCGCGTTCGTCGCCGAGGAGAGCGGCACGCAGGACCAGGCCCGCACGCTCGTCCTGGACAGCGAGTCGGCCGCCCAGGTCTCGTACACACTGGTGCGCGGCTCGGGCGCCCGGCTCGGAGACGCCGAGCTCGCCGAAGCGGGCGGCTCGAACCGGAAGCTCGACAGAATCGTCGCCCGGCTCCTCGCGGGCTCCGGCGCCGACCAGGCCGACCAGCTCGGCGGCTTCGCGGTGCGCTACGTCCTCGTACGCGACGGCGCGCCCCGCCAGATGAGCCGCACCCTGGACTCCACGCCCGGCCTCACCCGGCTCAGCCAGGA
This sequence comes from Streptomyces sp. NPDC048436, assembly GCF_043200355.1. Classification (NCBI taxonomy): domain Bacteria; kingdom Bacillati; phylum Actinomycetota; class Actinomycetes; order Kitasatosporales; family Streptomycetaceae; genus Streptomyces; species Streptomyces sp. NPDC048436. The sequence continues at coordinate 18,143 of NZ_JBICXP010000007.1, read as the reverse complement.
GGACGGCAGCGCCCTGTGGCGCGTGGACCGGCAGGTCGCGCGCGCCGCGATCGTGCCCGCGTCCGGCAGCGCGGATCCGCTGCCGGTGGCCGCGGGCCCCGTCGAGCTGCACACGACCGTCCCGGCGGGCGACGAGGGCCGCACCCTGCGGCTCGCCGACGCCGCCGACGAGGGCTGGACGGCGACCCTGGACGGCCGCCCGCTGACCGCGACCACGCTGGACGGCTGGGCGCAGGGCTTCGAACTGCCCGCGTCGGGCGGTCGCCTGGACGTCACCTACGAAGCACCCGTGAGCCACACCGGCTGGCTGTGGGCGCAGGGTGCGCTCGCCGTGGTCCTCGTGGTCCTCGCCCTGCCCGGACGGCGCCGTCACGTGGACGACGACCTCCCCGAGGAGGCCGTCATCCCGGCCCAGCCCGTCGAGGGTGAGGGGCGCAGGGCGCGCAGGCTGCGGGCCGCGCAGGCCGAGCAGGAGGCAGCCGCGCAGGCAGGCGCACCGGCAGGCGTGCCGGGCGCCGGGCAGGATGACGCCGGGGCGCCACCCCCTCCTCCGGAGGAGGAGGCCTACGCGGCGGTTCCCCAGCAGCAGTCGCAGTCGTACGACGAGTGGGAGGCCCCGGGACACGCGGGCGCCGACTACGGCACATACCAAGGCGAGCAGCAGTACCAGGACGCCCAGTACCCCGCGGGCTCCTACGAGCAGCCCGCCTACCAGGACCCCTACCAGGGCGGCCAGTACGACCCGTACGCCTACGGAGGGGCGCAGGGCGGCGAGCAGTACGGCCAGTCGTTCGACGCCACCTACGGGCAGCAGCCGCCGATGCCGCCCCAGCCCCCGCAGCCCCCGCACGGCACCGACAGTGAGCGCCCCGACGGGAGCCAGCAGTGAACCGCACCACCCAGTCCCTGATCGCCGTGGCGGCCGCCCTCGCCGCCGTCACCGGATTCGCCGCGGCCAACGTGCCGGGCGGCAGCGGAGACGACGGCGCGAAGTCGGCCACGCGCCTGCCCGTCGAGCGCACCAGCCTGCTCTGCCCGGTGCCCAGTTCGTCCGACCTCGCCGAGACCTCGTACACGGCTTTCACGCCCAAGAACCCCGGAGACACGGCGGGTTCGGGCAAGGCGGAACTGGCGCCCGCGACCAGGGCGTTGACGGACGCCCCGAAGGGCGGCGGCCACGACAAGGAGAAGGCCGTCAAGCCCTTCCTGACTCCGAAGACACCGGGCAAGCCCGTCGTCGGCGAGGAATCAGGAGGCGAGTCGCCCGCGCTCCTGGGCACCGCCGACGGCGGTCTCGCCCCCGGCTGGACCGTCCAGCAGACCACCACGTACGCGGCGGGCAGCGGTCGCGGCGTCCAGGGCGCCAACTGCACGGCGCCGGACACGGACTTCTGGTTCCCCGGCGCGAGCACCGCCAAGGACCGCAGCGACTACGTCCACCTGACCAACCCGGACGACTCGGCGGCCGTCGTCGACATCGAGCTGTACGGCCCGGACGGCGCCCTCAAGACCGAGGTGGGCGAGTCGATCCAGGTCCAGCCGCACGGCAGCGTCCCGGTGCTGCTCTCCACGCTCTTCCCCAAGGAGCAGACCAACGTCACGATGCACGTCACCGCGCGCAGCGGCCGGGTCGCGGCGGCCGTGCAGTCGTCGGACGACAGACTCGGCGGCGACTGGCTGCCCGCGTCCGCCGACCCCGCGAGCCGCGTGGTCCTGCCCGGCATCCCCAAGGACGCCACTTCGGTACGTCTGGTCGCCTTCGCGCCGGGCGCCGACGACGCTGACCTGAAGGTGCAACTGGCCTCGCCCACCGGCCTGATCAGCCCGGCAGGACACGCGAGCCTGCACGTGAAGTCCGGCATGACGAACGCCATCGACCTCGGCGACGTCACCAAGGGCGAGGCGGGTTCCCTCGTCCTGACGCCGACCGAGGACGCGGCACCGGTGGTGGCCGCCCTGCGCGTCACCCGGGGCAAGGGCGCCGACAAGGAGACGGCGTTCATCCCCGGCACGAACCCGGTCGGCGCGCGGGCGACGGTGGCCGACAACCGCGCCAAGGGCTCCACGCTGTCGCTCGTCGCACCCGGCAGGAGCGGCAAGGTGAAGGTCACGGCGTCCGGGGGCTCCGAAGGCGGCTCGTCGACGACGAAGACGTACACGGTCAAGGGCGGCACGACCCTGGGGATCAAGCCCCCCGTCCCGAGCGGCCTGAAGGGCAGCTACGCGCTCACCGTGGAACCGGTGTCGGGGGATCCGGTCTACGCCTCGCGGATGCTGGAGATCCCGGAGGACGGTGTCCCCGGGTTCACGATCCAGAACCTGCCGGACGACAGGGGGACGGTGTCGGTGCCGGAGGCGGAACAGGATCTGAAGGTGCTGCAGAAGTAGGCGGGGGCGGCGCGGGGGCGGTCAGTCTTCTCCGTACCGCGGGTCGACGGACTCCGGTGAGAGCCCCAGCAGCTCGGCGACCTGCTCGACCACCACTTCGTGGACGAGCGCGGCCCGCTCGTCCCGCCCCTTGGTCCGGATCTCCACGGGCCGCCGGTAGATGACGATGCGGGCGGGCTTGGCGCCGTCGGCCTCGATCGTTCCCCCCAGGGGCACGACGTCGTCGCTCCAGTCGTCCTCACCGGCGCCCCCGCCCCGGCCGAGCGCGGGAACCTCGAGCACCAGGAACTCGATCTCACTCAGCTGCGGCCACCGCCGCTCAAGGCGCTCCACGGAGTCCTGCACCAGGTCGGTGAAGACCTCGGCGCGGCTGGCGGACAGCGGCACCTGGGGCGGCGCCACGGGGCCGCGCATGCCCCGGCCATGGCGGTCGCGGCGGCGGGGCCTCGGCTCTGCGGTGCGGGGCTGTACGGGGTCGTCCATCACTGACGAAGCGTAGTCCTCGAGATCGCCCTTTCCGCACAGCTTCGGCCTGGGTTCGGCCCGGCTTCCACACGGCTTCCCCGCGGCGTCCACCCGGCTTCCGTACCGCGCGCGACATGTCGCGCGATGACCATTCCGGCCAGGCTCGGGCCCGATTCCGTATCTCTCCTGGACCGTCGATCTCGCGGTGAATGACGGGATTTGAGCCAAGTGGTGACCGGATTCAACACCACTGGCCACCCTGGTCCCTTGCGTCACCGCAGGTCAGCGAGGCGTCACATGAGCGGCTCGTGTCGGGGATCACACCACGACACGGTGGGGTGACCTCCCGGAGAGTCGTCGCGGCCCGCTCAAGAGTGCGGTACCGTCCAACATCGTGAGCCCTGTACGTCGCTGTTCGCGCACCGCTTGCGGCCGTCCCGCCGTCGCGACGCTGACGTACGTCTACGCCGACTCGACCGCGGTCCTCGGCCCCCTCGCCACCTACGCCGAACCCCACTGCTACGACCTGTGCGCCGAGCACTCCGAGCGCCTCACCGCGCCCCGTGGCTGGGAGGTCGTCCGCCTCGCCGACGCCTCCGGTCCTGCGCGCCCCAGCGGCGATGACCTCGAAGCGCTCGCCAACGCGGTGCGTGAGGCGGCGCGCCCGCAGGAGCGCGCCGCGGGAGCCGGCGGTTCCGGCCCGCGCGCCGCTGACCCGATGCAGGTCGCGCGCCGCGGCCATCTGCGGGTGCTGCGCTCACCGGATTCCTGAGCGCCTCTCTCGCCTCTCTCCGTAGACGCCTGTCGTTTATCGCTGAACAACTTCTCCCGCGCTACCCATTGACCTGCCCATGCTGTCGACACGAGCATTCCCCCAGTTGTGAGAGATCACCTTCCGCATCACGGAAACCGGGGAGCCGCCCGTGTACGTGCAGCAGCTGGAGCCCGTGGCCGACTCGCTCGGCCTGTCCGCCCTCATCGCGACCCTTCCCCTCCTCACCGTCCTGGTCCTGCTCGGCGTCGTCCGCATGAAGGCGCACCACGCGGGCCTCATCGGCCTCGGCGTCGCGGCCCTGGTCGCCTGGGCTGCCTACGGGATGCCGCTCGGCCAGACCGCGTCGAGCGCCGCGCAAGGCGCCCTCTTCGGGCTCTTCCCCATCCTGTGGATCGTCGTCAACGCCCTGTGGGTGTACCGGATGACGGTCCGCACCCGGCACTTCGACATCCTGCGGCGCTCCTTCGGGCGGCTCTCGGACGATCCCCGCATCCAGGCCCTCGTCGTGGCCTTCTGCTTCGGGGCGCTCCTCGAGGCACTCGCCGGCTTCGGGGCGCCCGTCGCGATCTGCGCCGTGATGCTGGTGGCGCTCGGCTTCGACCCGGTGAAGGCCGCCGTCGTCGCCCTCGTGGCCAACACCGCGCCCGTGGCCTTCGGCGCCATGGGCACGCCCGTGGTGACGCTGGCTCAGGTCACCGGGCTTCCGCTGGACACCGTCGCCACGGTCGTCGGCCGCCAGACGCCCCTGCTCGCCCTGGTCGTACCGCTGCTCCTGGTCTTCCTGGTGGACGGGCGGCGCGGCCTGCGCGAGACCTGGGTGCCCGCTCTGGTCTGTGGATTCGCCTTCGCCGCCGCGCAGTTCGCCGCGTCCAACTACGTCTCCGCCCAGCTGGCCGACATCGGGGCGGCACTGGCGGGCGCGGGCGCTCTGGTGGCGGTGCCCGCCGCGCGCAGGCCGGCGACGGAGCACGTACGCGTGGCCGTCCTCACCGGCGTACGCAGCGAAGACCTGGACCACGACGACCCGCGCCCCGAGGTCCTGCGCGCCTACGCCCCGTACGCACTCATCATCGCCATTTTCTCCATCGCCCAAATCCCGCCCGTGAAGGACCTGTTGGCGAAGGCGACGCAGACCTTCGACTGGCCCTTCCTGAACGTCGGCAATCCCGACGGCGACCCGGTCGGCGGCAACCTCTTCTCGCTGCCCCTCGTGGGGACGGGCGGAACTCTCGTACTGCTGGCCGGTGTGGGCACGGCGGCCGTGATCGGGGTGCACGCGCGCGTGGCGGTGCGGGAATGGGCGGCGACCGTGTACGAACTGCGGTTCGCGATCCTCACCGTGACCTCCGTGCTGGCTCTCGCGTACGTGATGAACCTGTCCGGACAGGCCGCCACCATCGGCCACTTCGTGGCTGCGGCCGGCGCGGGGCTCGCCTTCCTCTCGCCGGTGCTCGGCTGGTTCGGCGTCGCGGTCTCCGGCTCCGACACCTCGGCCAACGCGCTCTTCGGGGCGCTCCAGGTGACGGCGGCCCAGCAGTCCGGACTCTCGCCCGAACTGCTCGCCGCCGCCAACAGTTCGGGCGGCGTACTCGGCAAGATGATCTCCCCGCAGAACCTGACGATCGCGTGCGCCGCGGTCGGACTCGCGGGCAAGGAAGGCGATCTGCTGCGCAAGGTACTGCCGTGGAGCATCGGCCTGTTGCTGGTGATGTGTCTGATCGTGGTGGGGCAGAGCACGGTGGTGCTGGGCTGGATGCTGCCGTGAGGACGGACCCCTTGCGGGGCCGGGGCGGGACCGGTGCGGGGCCGGCCCGCGGAGGGTGACACTGGCTTGAGGCGCTCACAGCTGGTTGTCAGTTGTTGCGGGTAGTTTGGGGTGACCGACGAGTCTTTCCGACTTCGCTGAACTCGCAGAACCTGCAGAGAGGGTTGGCCGTGACTGCTGATCTGTCCCAGATCGTGAAGGCGTACGACGTGCGCGGGGTGGTCCCGGACCAGTGGGACGAGTCGCTGGCCGAGTTGTTCGGGGCGGCCTTCGCGCGGGTGACGGAGGCCGACGCGATCGTCACGGGGCACGACATGCGGCCGTCGTCGCCGGGCCTCTCGCGTGCCTTCGCCCGCGGGGCCGCGGCCCTCGGCGTCGATGTCACGGAGATCGGCCTCTGCTCCACGGACCAGCTCTACTACGCGTCGGGCGCCCTGAATCTGCCGGGCGCGATGTTCACGGCCTCGCACAACCCCGCGCAGTACAACGGCATCAAGATGTGCCGCGCGGGCGCGGCCCCGGTCGGCCAGGACACCGGCCTCGCCGAGATCCGCTCCCTGGTCGAGGGCTGGACGCAGACCGGCGCCCCCGAGAGCGCCGCCACGCCGGGCACCCTCTCGCAGCGCGACACCCTCACGGACTACGCGGCGCACCTGCGTGGCCTGGTGGACCTGATGTCCATCCGCCCGCTCAAGGTCGTCGTCGACGCGGGCAACGGCATGGGCGGGCACACCGTCCCGACGGTCTTCGACGGCCTGCCGCTGACGCTCGTACCGATGTACTTCGAGCTGGACGGCACCTTCCCGAACCACGAGGCCAACCCCCTCGACCCGAAGAACATCGTGGACCTGCAGCAGCGGGTGCGCGACGAGGGCGCCGACCTCGGCATCGCCTTCGACGGTGACGCGGACCGCTGCTTCGTCGTCGACGAGAACGGCGACCCGGTCTCCCCGTCGGCGATCACCGCCCTGGTCGCCTCTCGCGAGCTGGCGCGCAACGGCGGCAAGGGCACCGTCATCCACAACCTCATCACCTCGTGGTCGGTCCCGGAGGTCGTGCGGGAGAACGGCGGCACGCCGGTCCGCACCCGCGTGGGCCACTCCTTCATCAAGGCGGAGATGGCCAAGTCGGGCGCCATCTTCGGCGGCGAGCACTCGGCGCACTACTACTTCCGCGACTTCTGGAACGCGGACACGGGCATGCTGGCCGCGCTCCACGTCCTCGCGGCGCTCGGCGGCCAGGACGGCACGCTGTCGGCCCTCGTCGCCCAGTACGACCGCTATGCGGGCTCCGGCGAGATCAACTCCACGGTCGACGACCAGACGGCCCGCCTCGCCGCCATCAAGGCGAAGTACGCCGACCAGGAGGGCGTCACCCTCGACGAACTGGACGGCCTCACGGTGACCGCCGAGGACTGGTGGTTCAACGTCCGGGCCTCCAACACGGAGCCGCTGCTGCGCCTGAACGTAGAGGCACGGGACGAGCCCACGATGACCAGGACCCGCGACGAGGCCCTGGCCATCATCAGGGCCTGACCAAAGGGGGCAACGCCACCCCCGGCGTTGCCCCGCCCGCCCACCCCCGCCCCCGTCGATCGCCTACGGGGGCCCGGGGCGCGGCCCCGCCCGTCACCCGCCCAAGGCCCCGGGGCCAGAGGTAGGCTGACCAGGCCACATCCCGCACCCGCCCCCCGAAGGGACCCACCCCATGCCGCTCGAAGCCGGCCTCCTGGAGATCCTCGCCTGCCCGGCCTGCCACGCCCCCCTCAAGGAAGCGGACGCGGAGCTGGTCTGCACGGCGGACGGCAAGGACTGCGGCCTCGCCTACCCCGTCCGCGACGGCATCCCCGTACTCCTCGTCGACGAGGCCCGCCGCCCCGCGTAAAACCCCGCGTAAAGCCCCCCGCAGGGCCCCGCGCAACGACAAGAAGAGGCGGCCCGCGGCCCGCGCGCCGTCCGGCGAATCGGAGGCCCGATCCCATGCTCGACGAATCGCTGCTTGACGCCCCGGAGGCCCTCGCCGTGGCCGACCGCCGAGGTCTCCTCCGCGGCGCGGCCGAGGCAGGCGCCCGCGTCCGCACCGCCGTACGGCACGCCACCGAGGCCGGGCTCACGCAGCTCAAGCCGGACGGCCGCCCCCGCGCCATCCTGATCGCGGGCCCCGGCACCGCCTCCACCTGCGTGGCCGACCTGCTCGGCACTCTCGCGGGCGCGGGCTGCCCCGTGATCCGCCTGGCCCCCACCGGCGTGGCCCCCGCGGCAGGCGCCCTGCGTTGGGCGCTCCCCGGCTGGGCCGGCTCCGTGGACCTGCTGCTCATCGCCACACCGGACGGCACGGAACCGGGCCTGGAACTCCTCGCCGAACAGGCGTATCGCCGTGGCTGCACCGTCGTCGCCGTGGCCCCCGCCCGCTCCCCGCTGGCCGAGAGCGTCGAGGGTTCGCACGGCCTCACGGTCGCGATGGCCACCTCTCCGTACGGCGAGTACGAAACCCCGCACGACGGAGAGCGAGCGTCCGAGACGTACGAAGCACGCCGCGTGGACGACGAGGCGGCCGCCTCCGCCCCCGCCACGCTCTGGGCCCTGCTCACCCCCCTCCTGATCCTCCTGGACCGCACGGGCCTTGTCACCGCGCCGCCCGAGACCCTGGAGAAGATCGCCGACCGCCTCGACCACGTCGCGGAACGCTGCGGTCCGGTCATCGCCACGTACAGCAACCCCGCCAAGACACTCGCCGCCGAACTCGCCGAAGCGCTGCCGGTGATCTGGACCGAGGGCCAGTTCGCGGGCCCCGCCGGCCGCCGCTTCGCCGCCACGCTCGCCGAACTCGCCGGACACCCTGCGGTCGCGGGCGAACTGCCCGAAGCGCTGCCCGCCCACGGCGCCCTGCTCGCCGGCAACCTCGCCCCGAGCGCCGACGGCGACGACTTCTTCCGCGACCGCGTCGAGGAACCCCAGACGCTGCGCGCCCGCGTCGTCCTGCTCCGCGACCGCCCGGCGGACGAAGGCGGCCTCAGCGCGGCGCCCGCGGCCCGCGAGCTCGCCCACGGCCACGACATCGCGATCAGCGAGCTCGAACCGGAGGAGGGCGGCGATCTCGAGAGCCTCGCGGAGCTGATCGCCATCACGGATTTCGCCGCCGTTTACCTGGCGCTCGCCCCGAGGGACGGATCATGACCGCAGCCCGGTCATGAACCGAGACCCCGCACCACGTACGTATACGTAAGGGAGAACCCCTCCGTGGACCGCCTCACCAACACCATCCGCCCCTACGCCTGGGGTTCCACCACCGCCATCGCGGAGCTCCTCGGCGTCGAGCCGACCGGTGAACCGCAGGCAGAGATGTGGATGGGGGCCCACCCGGGCGCACCCTCGCGGACCGGGCGAGGTCCGCTGGACGAGGTGATCGCCGAGGACCCGCCGCACGAGCTCGGAAAGGCCGCGGTCACCAAGTTCGGCCCGCGCCTGCCCTTCCTCCTCAAGATCCTCGCCGCGGGCGCCCCGCTCTCCCTCCAGGTGCACCCCAATCTGGAGGAGGCGCGGGAGGGGTACGAGGACGAGGAGCGCCGCGGCGTCCCGATCGACGCCCCGCACCGCAACTACAAGGACGCCAACCACAAGCCCGAACTGATCTGCGCCCTCACGCCGTTCGACGGCCTGTGCGGATTCCGCGCCCCCGTCGAGACCGCGGAGCTGCTGGCCGGTCTGGGCGTCGACTCCCTGAAGCCGTACGTCGACCTGCTGCACGCCAAGCCCGAAGAGGCCGCGCTGCGCGAGGTCCTGACGGCCGTTCTGACCGCCGACCCCGAGGCGATGGCCGCGACCGTCGCCGAGGTCACCGAGGCCGCCGAACGCCTGGGCGGCGACTACGCCCCGTACGCGGGCATCGCCCGGCACTACCCGGGTGATCCGGGCGTCATCGCGGCGATGCTCCTCAACTACGTCCAACTGCGGCCCGGCGAGGCCCTGTTCCTCGGCGCGGGCGTCCCGCACGCCTACCTCGACGGCCTCGGTGTCGAAATCATGGCGAACTCGGACAACGTGCTGCGCTGCGGCCTGACCCCCAAGCACGTCGACGTACCCGAACTCCTGCGCGTCGTCCGCTTCGAGGCGAGCGACCCCGGAGTCCTGCGCCCAGAGGCAGCGTCCGGCAGCGAAGAGGTCGCCGAGGAGGTCGCCGAAGAGGTCTACGACACCCCGATCGACGAGTTCCGCCTCTCCCGCCTCGTCCTGCCCGAGGGCGCCGCGCCGCACGACCTCACGGCCGCCACCCCGCAGATCCTGCTCTGCGTCGCGGGCTCGGTCGCTGTGGGCGGCGCGGGGGAACTGACGCCCGGTGAATCCGTGTTCGTCCCCGCGGACGAAAGGGCCGAAGTGTCGGGAGTCGGCACGGTCTTCCGGGCCACAGTGGTGGCCTGAGTCACCACCAGTGCCCCGTGCTGCAACAATGGCCCATCGCAAAGGCCGGGCAAAGCGGCAGTGGACCATGAACGTACGCAGGCGAAGGGACAACGGGCACACATGAGCGCGTCAGGCGGAACAAAGGCGATTGTCGCGGCACTCGCCGCGAACCTCGCGATCGCGGTGGCGAAGTTCGTCGCGTTCATCTTCAGTGGCTCGTCGTCGATGCTCGCGGAGAGCGTGCACTCGCTCGCGGACTCGGGCAACCAGGGCCTGCTGCTCGTCGGCGGCAAGAAGGCGCAGCGCGAGGCGACACCGCAACACCCCTTCGGGTATGGCCGCGAGCGCTACATCTACGCCTTCCTGGTCTCCATCGTGCTCTTCTCGGTCGGCGGCATGTTCGCGATCTACGAGGGCTACGAGAAGATCAAGCACCCGCACGAGATCGAGCACTGGTACTGGCCGGTCGGCGTCCTGGTGTTCGCGATCATCGCCGAGAGCTTCTCCTTCCGTACGGCCATCAAGGAGTCCAACCACACGCGCGGCAGCCTCACGTGGACGCAGTTCGTCCGCCGCGCGAAGGCCCCCGAGCTGCCGGTCGTGCTCCTTGAGGACCTGGGCGCGCTGGTCGGTCTGGTGCTGGCCCTGATCGGCGTCGGCCTGGCGCTCGGCACGGGCGACGGCGTCTGGGACGGCATCGGCACCCTCTGCATCGGCATCCTGCTCATCCTGATCGCGATCATCCTCGCCGCGGAGACCAAGTCCCTGCTCCTGGGCGAGGCCGCGGGCACGGACGAGGTCGAGAAGATCGAGAAGGCCCTGGTCGACGGCGAAACGGTCACCCGCGTCATCCACATGCGCACGCTGCACCTGGGCCCCGAGGAGCTCCTCGTCGCCGCCAAGATCGCCGTGCAACACGACGACACGGCCACCGAGGTGGCCTCCGCGATCAACGCCGCCGAAGGGCGCATCCGCGCGGCGGTCCCGATCGCCCGCGTCATCTACCTGGAGCCGGACATCTACAGCGAGAGCGCGGCAGCCGAGGGCACCAACCCGGCGAAGGCACCGGGCAGTCACTGACTTTCCCCCGCTCTCGCACTACCGCTCTCGTACGTCGATGGGGCCCCGCACCGTTCAGGTGCGGGGCCCCATCGACGTACAGCAACTACCGGTCAGCGGACCTCGCGCAGCACGTCGAGGATCGCCGCCTCGTCGGGCGCCGACCCAAGACGCTCACGGAAGCCCGTGTCCATCAGCTTCCGTGAGAGCAGCGCGAGAATCCGCAGATGCTCGTCGCCCGCGGCCGCCTCCGGCACGGAGATCATGAAGATGAGCTTGGCCCTCGTACCGTCGATGGCACCCCACTCGATGCCCTGGGCCGACCGCGCGAACCCGACCACCGGCGCGGTCACCGCATCGGTCTTGGCATGCGGGATGGCGATCTCCTCGCCGAGCCCGGTGGTGCCCTGTTCCTCGCGACGCAGCGCCGTCCGCACGAGCTCCTCCACGTCGGCGACCTTGCCGGTGGCGGCAAGGAGGTTCGCCATCTCACGGATCGCGGAGTCCTTGTCGGCGGAGTCCAACTGGACCTTCACGGTCCGCTCGGTGAGATACCCGGAGAGGACTTCGTCGGCCTCGGGCGCCGCTGCCGCCGGGGCGGGCGCCTTCCGCAGCGCCTCGGCCCCACCCGTGGTGGTGGTCCCGGCTCCCACACCGGCAAGCACCGGCTCGGGCCCGCCCGGCACATCGACGAGCGGCGTCCCGCGCCGCTTGCGCTCGCTGATGTCGACCAGGGTGACGGTCGTCAGCGCCGTGACCACGGTGCCGATGGCGACGGCGAGGAAGAACATCGGTACGCCGCCGACGGCGCCAAGCACGGCCACGATCGGACCGCCGTGCGGTACCGCGTCCTCGACGCTCGCCATGCCCGCGACGGCACCGGCGACGGCGCCACCGAGCATGTTGGCCGGGATGACCTGCGCGGGCCGCGCGGCCGCGAAGGGGATCGCACCCTCCGAGATCCCGAACAAGCCCATGAACAGAGCCGCCATACCGGTCTCCCGCTCCTGCTCGGAGTAGAGCCGGCGCCGGATCAGCGTGGCGAGACCCTGGCCGAGCGGCATGACCGGGATCGCCGCGGCGCACATGCCCATGACGGTCTGGTTGCCGGTCGCGATGAGCCCCGTACCGAACAGGAACGCCGTCTTGTTGACCGGGCCGCCCATGTCGAAGGCGATCATGAGTCCGAGAATCGCGCCGAGCAGGATCGCGCTGGTCCCGGTCATGCCGCTGAGCCAGTCGGTCAGGTGCTCGAAGATCCACGAGATCGGTTTGCCGATGACGTAGATGAAGAAGAGGCCGAGTGCCGTGGTCGCGACGATGGGGATCACGATGATCGGCATGATCGGCCGGGCGAACTTGGGGACCTTGACCTTCTTGATCCACAGCACCAGATATCCGGCGAGGAAACCGGTCACGATGGCCCCGATGAAGCCCGCGCCCGCCTTGGAGTCGTACAGCTCACCGGTGTTGGCGATCCAGCCGCCGATCATGCCCGGCACGAGCGCGGGCCGGTCGCCGATGGCGTACGCGATATAGCCGGAGAGGATCGGCACCATCAGCGTGAAGCCGATGACGCCGATGGCGTTGACGTGGGCCCAGAAGGTGCCCTCCGGGATGACATAGCCCTTGGCGGTGGCATCGCCGCCGAGCGCGAGCGAGATCGCGATCAGCAGCCCGCCGACCACGACGAACGGAATCATGTACGAGACGCCGTTCATCAGCGCCTTGTACGCGAGGCTCCGCTCCTTGCCGCCTCCGCCCCCGCCCCCGCTCTTGCCACCGCTGGAGCCCGGCTCGGCGGAACCGCTGCCTCCGCCACCGCCTCCGCCGTACACCGGCGCGCCCTGCACCTGCTCGATGAGGCGCTCGGGGTGGCTGATGCCCTCGGACACTCCGACGGACAGGATCCGCTTGCCGGTGAAGCGGCTGCGGTCGACGTCCTTGTCGGCGGCGATGATGACGCCGTCAGCATCCCTGACATCGTTGTCAGTCAAGACGTTCTCGGCACCGATCGAGCCTTGCGTCTCCACCTTCATGTCGATGCCGAGGCTCTCCGCGGCCTGCGAGAGCTTCTCCGCCGCCATATACGTATGAGCGATACCGGTCGGACAGGCGGTCACCGCGAGCAGCTTGAGCTTCCGCTGCTCGCCGGTGTCCCCGCCTATGGGGGGATCGGCCGGATGGGTCACGTGGATCTCCTAACGCCTTCGTCACACAAGATCGCGCAAATGTTCCCGATCTCAAGGCATCCTGCAACACGTAAGCGCAGGTTCAAAAGCGCAAAGGTCCCAAATGTGCAGGTCTGTTGCCCTGTACGTATCGGCCCCGCCCTTCCCGCCGCCCCGGGAGGCGGGCTGGGGCTGACTGGGCCGATCGGTGTAGCTTTGTGACCGAGCCAGACGTCGCTGCTGATGGCGGTCGGGCGGTGCCTGCACGGACCGGCCGAGGGAGAGAGGGCCTCCGACGGACTGCGCTGCTGCGCGCCGGTGCATCTCCTGTGCCGTCGTCGCAGGTCAGCCATGTCCACCCACCCTCGATCAACCCCCACGAGGAGCAGCTCACCAATGTCGACTCTCACCAACGGCCAGGACTTCAAGGTCGCCGATCTCTCCCTGGCCGAGTTCGGCCGCAAGGAGATCACCCTCGCCGAGCACGAGATGCCCGGCCTGATGTCGATCCGCAAGGAATTCGCCGCCACTCAGCCGCTGGCCGGCGCCCGCATCATGGGCTCGCTGCACATGACCGTGCAGACCGCCGTCCTCATCGAGACCCTGGTCGCCCTGGGCGCCGAGGTCCGCTGGGTCTCCTGCAACATCTTCTCGACCCAGGACCACGCGGCCGCGGCCATCGCCGTCGGCCCGAACGGCACCCCGGACAACCCCCAGGGCATCCCGGTCTTCGCCTGGAAGGGCGAGACCCTTGAGGAGTACTGGTGGTGCACGGAGCAGGCCCTGACCTGGCCGAACACCCCCACCGGCGGCCCGAACATGATCCTGGACGACGGCGGCGACGCCACCATGCTCGTCCACAAGGGCGTCGAGTACGAGAAGGCCGGCAAGGTCCCGTCCGAGGACACCGCCGAGTCGGACGAGCACCGCGTCGTCCTCCAGGTCCTCAACCGCACCATCACCGAGGGCTCGCAGAAGTGGACCCAGCTCGCCTCGGAGATCCGCGGCGTGACGGAGGAGACCACGACGGGTGTCCACCGTCTGTACGAGATGCACCGCGACGGCACGCTGCTGTTCCCGGCGATCAACGTCAATGACGCCGTCACCAAGTCGAAGTTCGACAACAAGTACGGCTGCCGCCACTCCCTGATCGACGGCATCAACCGCGCCACGGACGTCCTGATCGGCGGCAAGACCGCCCTCGTCTGCGGTTACGGCGATGTCGGCAAGGGCTGTGCCGAGTCCCTCCGCGGCCAGGGCGCCCGGGTGATCGTCACCGAGGTCGACCCGATCTGTGCCCTCCAGGCGGCGATGGACGGCTTCCAGGTCACGACGCTGGACGAGGTCGTCGACAAGGTCGACATCTTCGTCACCACGACCGGCAACAAGGACATCATCATGGCCTCGGACATGGCCAAGATGAAGCACCAGGCGATCGTCGGCAACATCGGCCACTTCGACAACGAGATCGACATGGCGGGTCTGGCGAACATCCCGGGCATCGTCAAGGACGAGGTCAAGCCGCAGGTCCACACGTGGACGTTCCCCGACGGCAAGGTCCTCATCGTCCTCTCCGAGGGCCGCCTGCTGAACCTGGGCAACGCGACCGGCCACCCGTCCTTCGTGATGTCCAACTCCTTCGCGGACCAGACCCTGGCCCAGATCGAGCTGTTCACCAAGCAGGAGGAGTACCCGACCGACGTCTACGTGCTCCCCAAGCACCTGGACGAGAAGGTCGCCCGTCTCCACCTGGACGCGCTCGGCGTGAAGCTCACGACGCTGCGCCCCGAGCAGGCCTCGTACATCGGCGTCGAGGTAGAGGGCCCGTACAAGCCGGACCACTACCGCTACTGACCGAGCCGCCCGGGGCCCCACCCCGGCAGCCCGACCTCACCAGCAGGCCTCTGCCCCCTCACCGGGGCGGGGGCCTGCTCCCGTCGGGGACGGGGCCCGTAACCTGGCAGGCCCGGCATCAGCCTCGCGCTTCCGCCGCTGCCACGATGGTGACGACAGCCAACAGGGTTACGAAGCCCAGCCCAGTCAACCCAGTCAGCCCCCGATGAGGACCGAGCCCCGATGCCCCGCGGCCACTATTCGCTCCACGATCCGCACGACCACACCTCCCTCGGTGAAGAACACTTCCACTGCGCCCCCGGCCCCTCCGGCTGGCGCTACGTCTCCCAGCGGAACGCCGCCTCGGGCGTGCCCGCCGGATCCGTCGACCTCGCCCTCGACGAACTCGGCCGCCCCATCCGCCTCGAACTGCACGCGGGGGACTGGCAGATCCGGGCCGCCGCGATCGACGGCGTCACCTGGGTGCGCACCGACCCCACCGGCACCCACGCCACCGAAGACAACGCCCCCGCCCAGGCCTTCACCGGCACATCCCCCGCTTTCCTCATCGCCACCGCACGACTCCTGCGCCTCACCCCCGCTTCCCCCACGACCCGCGTCCGCCTCGTCGCCTTCACCGACCCGGTCCTGGCGCCCCGCACCCTCGACCAGTCCTGGGCCCTGCTGAAAAGCGAAGCACACGCCACTGACAACGGCCCCCTGACCGTGGACGAATACCAGGTCACAGCCCTGGACACCGGCGAGCAGCACGCCATCCACATCGCGGGCGACGTCGTCCTCGCGGCCCCCGGCATCGAGCTGGAGAACCTCGAATCCCCACCCTCGACGTTCGCCTGACCTCACCCCGGACCCAGCCTTACGCGGGTGGCACGAACCCGGTGCCGGGAGGCGGGGCCTCCGCACCTTCCTGATCCCCCGGCCGTTCAGGAACCGCGTGCTGTGCCGCCGGGTGAGCGGCGGAGGCAGGAACAGTCCAAGCCGCCCCCGGCCCCACGTACTCCGGCGGCGGCGTCACATACCCCGGACCGGTCGGCTGCTGCCCGCCCCCACCGAACGCCCGCCGAGCGTCACGGACCTGCCGCTCCTGCACGACAGCGGCCAGGTACGCGGCCGGCGGAACCCCCTCCGGCGCCGGCGCCCCCGTCCGCGCCACGAGATCCCCGGCAAGCCGCTCCGCCATGGCCCACCCCACCTGCGGATCCAACTGCCCCATCCGCGTCAGGTACTGCCGGATCGCCAGCCACAACCCGTCGGGCACCCCGGACAGATCGAGCCCCGAGAACCGCCCCGCGAGCCAGGGCGGCGGCGGAGGCACGAACGCCGCGCGCGCGGCAGGCACCCGCTCCCGTACGACGAGCGTCCCCGCGAACACATCACCGAGCCGCCGCCCACGAGCCGACACCAGCGAGGCGATGCACGCGACGACGCCGAACGTCCCCAGAATCTCGATGACCCCCACCGCGCCCCTCACCAAAGCGTGCCGGAAACGGATCGGCCCCCCGTCGTCCCGCACCACCCGCAGCCCGCACGCCAGCTTCCCTAGCGACCGCCCATGGCTGAGCGTCTCCACCGCGATCGGCCCACCGACCAGGACCAGCACAAAGCTGGCGACAGCGACCGCCGCGGCCGCGGCATCGTCCAGGGAGGACGTAGAGGCCACGATCGCCACGGTCACGACCAGGAAGACCGCCCAGGCCACCACCAAGTCGATCAGTACGGCGAGCGCCCGGCTCGGCAGCTTCGCCGGCCTCAGCTCAAGCGCCACCGCCTCGCCCGTCACAAGCTCACTCACGCCAGCCGCCCTTCCCTGCCCTGCCCTCGGAGCAGCCAGTCTGCCAAGCTGAGGCAGCATCGCGCCGCAGTACGAGGAGCAGCCACCTGATGGACCTCGACGTCTTCGTGTCCGCCCACCGAGCCGAGTGGGACCGACTCGACGCCCTGCTGCGCCGCCGACGCCGCCTCAACGGAGCCGAGGCGGACGAACTCGTCGCCCTCTACCAACGCACCGCCACCCACCTCTCCCTCATCCAGTCCAGCGCCCCGGACCCGCAACTCACCGGCCGTCTGACAAACCTGGTGGCACGCGCGCGTAGTGCGGTGACAGGAACCCGCCGAGCCTCCTGGCGTGACGTCACCCGCTTCCTGGCCCACGGTTTCCCCGCGGCGATCTACCGCTCCCGCCACTGGTGGGTCCCCACCGCCCTCCTCTCGACGGCCCTCGCGGTCATCATCGGCTGGTGGGTCGCCACACACCCGGAGGTTCAGTCCTCCATCGCGGCCCCCTCGGAACTACGCGACCTCACCCGCCCCGGTGGGGAGTACGAGACGTACTACTCAAGCCACCCGGCGGCCTCGTTCGCCGCCCAGGTCTGGACGAACAACGCCCAGGCCGCGGCGATGTGCCTGGTCCTGGGCGCCTTCCTCTGCTTCCCCGTCATCTGGATCCTCTTCCAGAACATGCTGAACCTGGGCGTAGGGATAGGCCTGATGTCCTCCGCCGGCCGCCTCGACACCTTCCTGGGCCTGGTCCTCCCTCACGGTCTCCTGGAACTGACCGCGGTCTTCGTAGCCGCCGGCACAGGCCTGCGCCTCGGCTGGACCCTCATCGACCCCGGCCCGCGCTCGCGCCGCACAGCACTCGCCGAGGAGGGCCGAGCCGCCCTGGGCATGGCAGTAGGCCTGGCCCTGGTCCTGTTCATCTCGGGCGCCATCGAAGGCTTCGTCACCCCCTCCGGCCTGCCGACCTCGGCCCGCATCGGCATAGGCATCGCGGCTGAACTGGCATTCCTCGTGTACGTCTATGTCGTGGGCGGCAGAGCCTCAAGAGCCGGTGCCACAGGAGACGTTGACCCCGCCGAACGCAGCGCCACGGTTCCCACCGCGGCGTGATGTGCGTACGACCCTGCTGACCTGCTAGTCTCCTCGACGCCCCAAGAAAACCGTTGACACGGCAGGACGGGGGAGGTAGATTCGAACAGTTGCCTAGAACTGGACAAGTCCAGTGGCGGCAGTTAACATCTGCCTGCTTCTTGAATTTCATTAGCCAAGAAGCCACTCCCGATAAATCGGAAACCGCAGCCGGTAAGACCGGCCGAAAACTTCTGATAAAGTCGGGCTCGCCGGAAAGGGAAACGCGAAAGCCGAAAGGCAGGGACGGGAACCGGAAAGGCGCCGAGGAAATCGGACACGAAAGAGTCTGATAGAGTCGGAAACGCAAGAACAGCAAGACAAAAGAAACACCGAAGGGAAGCGCCCGGAGGAAAGCC
>NZ_JBICXP010000006.1:0-524284 GCF_043200355.1 Streptomyces sp. NPDC048436 | reverse complement strand
TCGGCGGCCTGGGCGGGCGAGGGGGCCATGGTGAGCAGTGCGGCCGTGGCGCCGGCGGTGGCAAGGCCCGCGACGGAGAGCGAGCGGATGCGGGCAATGCGGGTGGTACCGGTGCTGATGGGCATACGGGAGTGAACCTTTTCCATGGGGGACGTGGCGCGAGGGGCGGCACGATCGAAATGGCGAGGTACTCGCGCTGTCCGATTTCCGGCCCTGCGATGACAGCAATGGTTAGCGGCGTCCGGAATGGGAAGCAAGGATGTGACGTACTACCCGACTACGGATGAATGTCCGCTATGGGCCCGTAGTGGGCATCCACAAGGCGCTTACAGGGCCCAGCGAGCGCCCCGGCCGTCTACTACCGCCCTTAGCGTGTGACGTGGCCCCTATGGGCGGGCTCACAAGAGGCGGGCAAAACGGCTGGCAGAAATGTATCCGTGGGTGTCTTTCCGGACTCTGGGCCGCGAGGCCGCGCCCGCGCCACAGTGGCCCCATGAGTGAATCCACCGAAGCGAAAGTACTGAGGGCGTCGGTCCAGGTCGACGGCGAGACGGCCAGCTACCTGACCGTGGAGCGGGACGGCCCGGTCGTGTTGTTGCTGCACGGAACGTACTGGAGCCGGGTCTGGCTCCCGGTGCTCGGCCGCCTCGCCGAGGCGGGGCTGCGGCCCGTTGCGGTCGATCTCCCCGGGCTCGGGCGTTCGGGAGGGGAGCTCACCCTGGAAGGGGCCACGGTCCCGGCGGGTTCGCCGCTCCTGGTTGGCCCTGGCGGGCGCGGCCGACAGCCGCTACACCCTCGATCTCGTTCCCGCGCTGCGGCGGTCCACGGCGCCCAAATTACTGATCTGGGGCGAGGACGACGCCTTCGAGAAGGTGGAGTACGCCGAGCGGTTCGCCGCCGAGATCCCGCGAACCACGCTCTTGCGTATCCCGGACGCGGGCCACATCCCCACGGAGAACGCACCGGGTCCGATCGCCCGCGCGCTCGCCGACTTCTTCACGGCGTAGAGGCGTAGAGGCGTGGCCGCGTGGCTTTCAGGAGCCGATGGTGAACCGCCGCTGGACGCTCGGCCGTTCCTCCTGGTCAGTGGCTGTCATTGGACCTTCCGCCGAGGGGACCCGGCATCCATGGTCGGGAACGCGCATTGCGTACAGGGGTGTTGGCGGCTTGGAATGCGGTGAAAGTCGGCGCGGCGTTTGGGAAGCGAATGACATCCATGCTCGACGGCTGCACTCCCTGGCCCGAGGAGTTCGTCGACCGCTACTGGTCGGCCGGTCACTGGCGTGGCTACACGCTGGACAACCTGCTGCGTGACTGGTCCCTGGAGTACGGGCCGCGGACCGCGCTCGTGCACGGCGGCACCCGCATCACGTACGCGAACCTGAACCGGCGCGTGGACCGCATGGCCGCCGGATTCCGGCTGCGCGGCCTCCGGCCGCGGCAACGGATCGTCGTCCAGCTGCCGAACGTTCCCGAGTTCGTCATCACCGTGTTCGCGCTGATGCGCGTCGGAGCGGTCCCCGTGTTCTGCCCGCTCTCGCATCGCACGTCCCAGGTCGCCCACGTGGTGCGGGTGACCCAGGCCGCCGGCTACGTCGGTCCCTCGACGTACGAGGGCTTCGACCACACGGCGATGGCCGCGGGCATCGCGGCCCAAGGGCCTTTCCTGCGGCGGGTGTTCACCTTCGAGGCGCCGGGCACCTCGTCCCCGTACGGCGGGATGACGGCAGACGAATCGGGCTGCCACTACTTCCCGCTGGCGTCCATCGACGCGCCGCCCGAGCGGGCGCTCGCCCAGAGCGCAGGCCAAGTGGCGTTCTTCCTGCTCTCCGGCGATACGACGGCGGCGGCGCCCGAGATCATCCCGCGCACCCACAACGACTACGCCTACCAGGCGCGGGCCGCCGCCGAGCTGGTGTCGCTCACCGAGAACGACGTGTATCTCGCCGCCCTGCCCGCGGAGTCGAACTTCACCTTCGGCTGCCCTGGCATCCTCGGCACCCTCTCCGTGGGCGGCACCGTCGTCCTCGTCGAGAACCCGGAACCCGTCGCATGCCTGTCGGCCATCGGACAGGAGCGGGCCACCATCACGTCGGTGGTGCCCGCCGTCGCCGAGCTCTGGCTCGACGTACTCCCCACGGTCCAGGCCGACTTGAGCAGTCTCCGCCTCGTACAGATCGGTGGCGCGCCCCTGCGCCGGGCGACCGCCGAGCGGATAGGCCCCGAATGGGACTGTCGCCTGCAGCAGGCCTTCGGCATGCCTGAGGGGCTGCTCACCCTCACCCGGCCCGCCGACCCGGAGGAGACCGTGCTCACCACGCGGGGCCGCCCGCTCTCGCCCGACGACGAGATCCGCATTGTCGACGCCGACGGCAAGGACGTGCCTGACGGGGAGCCCGGCGAACTCCTCGCCCGCGGTCCCTACACCCTGCGGGGCTACTACCGGGCGCCGGACCTCAACGCGCGCACCTTCACCACTGACGGCTACTTCCGCACCGGCGAGCTCGCCCGGCGCACCGCGGACGGCAGCCTGGTAATAACGGGCGGGCCGGGCGTGTCCACCGCTACCGCACAGGGCGGGTGAGCAGATCGCTCGGGCGCTCGGGCTCCAGCGAGACCAAGGCGGTGATCCGTTTCCCGGACGGTTCCGGCTGGACCGTCAGCTCCTGGGCGATCGCCTTGACGATCTCCAGACCGTGCTGCCCCACCCGCTCCGGATCAGCGGCCCGAGCCATCGGCAGGGCGGCGGCGCTGTCCCAGACCGCGATCTCCACAGCCCCACCGGCGATGCGCAGCCGCAGCCGGATGGGGCCAGGGGCGTACTTCCGGGCATTCGTGACGAGTTCGCTGACCACCAGCTGCATGAGGTCCACCGCACGCTCCGCCGCCGTGAACCCGAGCCTGGCCTGCGCCTGGGCCAGGAACAAGACCGCCAGGTGGCGGGCTTCGGCGATGCAGGTTCCCTCGCCGTCCAGAACGATCGTGGTCTCTGCCGAACCGGTGTCCGGGGTCGAACCGGTGTCCGGGGGCAAACCGGCGTCCGGGTCCCCGCGACTCTCGCCCTCATCGGTTTCCTGAGGCATACGGTCCGCCCTCCTGGCCCCGCCCTCGACTTCCGGAGCATGCAGCCAGCTTTCCCACAGGAAGCGCTGTTTGAAGCCACTTCCGGCGGTGAAAGTCAGCCAGTGGCAGCGGATGCGCCCTTGTCGCGGGGCGCTCAGGTGTCCGGTACGACGAAGTCGCACCAGACAGCCTTGCCCTCACCCCGCGGCTCCACTCCCCAGCGCGACGCGATCGCCTCCACCAGAACCAGTCCACGGCCGGAGGTGGCGGTCTCCCCGGGGGATCTCATGCGGGGGCGGGTGCTGGAGCGGTCCTTCACCCACAGGCGGACGCGGCAGGGCGGCCCGGAAAGTACCTCAAGGGTGAGGATGGCGCCCCCCTCGGTGTGGACCAGGACGTTCACGAGGAGTTCGCCCGCCGCCACCTCGACGTCGTCGGCGACCGCGCCGAGCCCCCACAACGCGAGGTGTTCCCGCAGCGCCGCACGCGCGTCCGCGAGTCCCTCGGGGTCGGCCTGGTGGACGTACCGGTGAATGCGTGGTTCCTGCGGCGTTCCGGGGTCGGGGAGGCGGCGCAGGACCAGGAGCGCCACGTCGTCGCCGGTGCCCCATCGCTCCCACAGGGCGTGCGAGAGGTGGTCCGCCAGGTCCTCGGCACCCTCGGGGCCGGTGCGCAGCACCTCGACGAGGTTGTGGATCCCGGTGTCGACGTCAAGACCCGCGTCCTCCACGAGACCGTCCGTGCACAGCACCATGGTCTCGCCGGGTACGAGGTCGAGCCGTACCTCGGGGTAGTCCTCCATGCCGAAGTCGGTGGCCAGACCCAGGGGAAGGCCGCCCGGAACCCGCGGCACGCCCACTCTGCCGTCCCCATGCCGCACAACAGGCGGCAGATGTCCGGCCCGCACGGCGCGCACGATGCCGGTGGCCGGGTCGAACTGTGCGTAGGTGCAGGTGGCGAACCGCTCGGTGTCCAGCTCGGCCAGGAAGCGGGAGGCACGCGAGAGCACCGTCGCGGGCGGGTGTCCCTCACCGGCGAAGGCCCTGAGGGCGATCCGCAGCTGCCCCATGATGGCCGCGGCGTGGGTGTCGTGTCCTTGTACGTCGCCGACGACCACGCCGATGCGGCCGCGGGGCAAGGTGATGACGTCGTAGAAGTCGCCTCCGACGTCACGGCCGCCCCAGGCCGCGTGATACCGCACGGCGACCTCGCAGTCCGCGACGTCGGGGATGCCGCGCGGCAACATCGTGGCCTGCAGGCTCTTGGCGAGGTCGCGTTCCTCGTCGAAGAGCATGGCGCGCTGGAGCGACTGGGCGACGATGCCGGAGAGACCGATGCAGAGGTTGCGGTCGGCGTCGGTGAACTCCTTGCGGCCCCGGTAGAACAGCGCGAGTCCGCCGATGGCGCGGTCCTGCGCGACCAGGGGCAGGAACGCCGCCGAATCCAGTTTCATGTTCTCGATGTAGGGGCCGAGGTGGGGGAAGCGCCGCGACAGATCGGTCAGCGAGCCCACGAAGCGGGGCTGCCGGGTCATGACAGCCTCGGCCAGCGGCAGTGATTCGTCGGCGTCGTGCAGCTTCAGTTCGTCCAGGACCTTCATCGTCTGGCCCACCAGGGCCATCAGCTTCAGGCTGTCCCCCTCGACCAGACCCAGGACGAGACCGTCGGCGGCGAAGCGGTCGAGACCGCTCGCGCCGGACAGCACGGCCACCACGTCGTCGACCGTGACAGCCCGGGAGAGGGCCTGCGTGGTGCCCTGCACCATCAGGGCGATGCCGTGTCTGCGCTCTTCCCTGGGGTCGATCGCCGCGAGCTCCGCCCCGTCGTTGGACGCCGTCCGCACCAGTCCGACGGCGCGTACCGCCCGGCCGGCGTCGTCGCGCATGATGCGTCCACGGGCGTGGCTGATGTGCAGGGAGCTGTCGCGATGGCGGACGCGGAAGTAGACGCCGTAGTGGTCGGCGCCCGTGGTGGCGGCCTCCGTGACCGCGAGGGTGACGCGCACCATCTCCTCGGGGAGCACGCGTCCCTGCAGTGAGGTCACCCGGCCGTGGAACTCGTCGGGCAGCAGGTCGAACACCGCGAGGGCACCGGCGTCGAGACCGAGCTCACCGCTGTCCAGGTCCCAGTCGAAGCTGCCCACGCCGATCAGAAGCAGGCACTGTTCCAGATCCATATGTGACTTCTTGCCTGATGTCATGGCTGTCTCCGGTATGCCGCTCGGCCACCATAAACGCCAGTCGTCCGGCGCGCGCGACGGCCGTCCCCGAGGGCACCGCGCCCGAACCGGCCCGGAAAGTGGACAACGCCCTTCCGGTGATCCTCCGGAACCAGGGGGTAACCGGGTTGTCCCGCGGCCACGACGCCGCGGTTTCGACCGGGAGGGCGCAGGCGCGTTCCTCAGAAGGGAGACGACGATGCGGGCCAGCAGAACAGTGGCGGCCGCGGTCGCCGGGGCGGCGGTACTGGCTCTGGCGGGGTGCGGTGGCGACAGTGGCGATGACTCGGGCGACAAGCCCTTCGCCGGCAAGAGCGCCGACGAGATAGCCGCCGACGCGGTCAAGGCCACGAAGCAGGCCGAATCCATGCACATGAAGGGGACCGTCCAGCAGTCGGCGGGCTCCCCGCTCACCATCGACCTGTCGGTGGACAAGGACAAGAGCTGTGAAGGCACCATCCGCCAGGCGGGTTCGTCGGCGGATGTGCGGAACACGGGCGAGACGTTCTACCTGCGGGGCGACGAGAAGTACTGGCGCGGCGCCCTCAAGGGCCAGCCCGGCGGCGGCAAGATCGTGCCGAAGGTGGCGGACAAGTGGGTGAAGGCACCCGCGGACGACGCGACCACGAAGAACCTGTGCGACAAGCAGGAACTCACGGCCGCCATGGACAAGGACAAGTCGGAGCGCAAGGGCATGAAGAAGGGCTCGACGTCGGACATCGACGGCACCGAGGCGATCCGGCTGACGAAGAAGACCTCCGGCGGCAAGACCCTCTCGCTGTACGTGGCCACCGAGGGCAAGCCGTACATCCTGCGTACGACGTCGACCGGTGGCAAGGACCCCAACACCGCCACCTTCAGCGACTACGGCAAGCCGGTCAGCCCTGAGAAGCCCGCGCCCGGCGACACGGTCGACCTCAAGGAACTCGCCGCATCCGGCGCGTAGGCGCGCCTCCATGGCCACATCCCCGTACAGAAAAGAGGTGTGCATGTCCGCGTCACTGCTCGAGTCCGTCGATCTTCAGGCGCCTGTCTCCGTTGCCTGGGGCCTGTGGAGCGACGTGACCCGCTGGCCCTCCTTTCTCAGCCACGTCCGGCTGGTCGAGCCGATGGACGCCCGACGCTTCGCGTGGCAGCTGGAACTGCCCGGTGCGGACAAGAACTTCGTCGCCGAGCTCACCGAAGTCGTGCCCGAGGACCGGATCGCCTGGCACACCATCGAGGGTGTGGACCACGCGGGCGTGGTGACCTTTCACCGCCTCAGTGACACGACGAGCCGAGTGACGCTCCAGATCGAGTACGACCCGAAGGGCTTCCTGGAACACCTCGGAGCACTCACCAACCTCGACTCCACTCTGGCCAACTACGACCTGGGTGAGTTCCAGAAGCTCGCCGAGAAGACGGCGGCGGCGCGCTAGTACCGCGTAGCCCCGCGACGCACCACCGCGCCCGCCCTTCTGAGGGCGGGCGCGGTCGTCGCTGTCTCCGGCCCCATCGGCCGCCTTCGGCCGTCAGAAGGAAAGACCTTCGTCCCGCGACTGATGACCTTGGTCCCGTGTGAGACATCCTCCTACGGAGAGTTCTCCAGTGTCGGACGGCAGATCCATCGCCGACGTACACAAAGGAAAGGAACAAGCTCGTGGGCATCATCGCCTGGATCCTGATCGGTCTCATCGCGGGGGCCATCGCCAAGGCCCTCACTCCCGGCAAGGACCCGGGCGGCTGCCTGGTGACGATGCTGATCGGCATCGTGGGCGGCCTGCTCGGCGGCTGGCTGGGCAAGGTGATCTTCGGCGTCCACTCGATCAACGGGTTCTTCCACCTGTCGACCTGGATCGCCGCGATCGTCGGCTCCGTGATCGTTCTGTTCATCTACCGCCTGCTCACGGGGCATCGGTCCCGCTGAACTCCCGCTGGCCGGTTCGATCAGGTCATGGCCGATGCCATCCGCCGGACCGCTTCGGTGATCACTTCCGGCGCGGTCGCCAGGTTGAGGCGGACGAAGCCCTCCCCGCCCGTTCCGAAGTCGCTCCCGGAGCTGAGAGCGACCCGGCCGCGCCGCAGGAAGACCTCGGCCGGGTCGCTGCCGAGGCCCAGTCCCCGGCAGTCGAGCCAGGCCAGGAAGGTGCCCTGCGAGGGCGCGTAGGCGATCTGCGGGAGGTGCTCGGCCAGCAGAGCGGCCAGCAGCCGGCGGTTGTCGTCGAGACCGGAGAGCAGCGCGTCGAGCCAGGGACCGCCGTCCCGCAGCGCGGCCGTGTGGGCGATGACGCCGAGATGGCTGGGGCCGTGGCCGACCTCTTCGGGGGTGCGGGCCAGGTCGTCGGCGGCCTCGGGCCCCGCGACGGCGAGGGCGGCCTTGAGTCCGGCCAGGTTCCAGGCCTTCGACGCCGACATCAGGGACAGTCCGTTCTCCGCTCCGGGCAGGCTCAGGAAGGGGACGAAGGAGGCGCCCGCCGCCGTGATCGGGGCGTGGATCTCGTCGGCCACGACGCGTACGCCGTGCTCGCGGGCCAGCCGCGCGACCCGTGTCAGCTCGGCGGCAGTGTGCACGGTCCCGGTCGGATTGTGGGGACTGCACAGCAGGAACACCGGGCGTTTCGCTCCCCGCGCGGACCGCCGGAAGGCGTCCTCCAGGGCGTCGCAGTCGATCCGCAGGTCGGGCCCGAGGGGTGCCTCGACCACCGGCCGGTCCAGGTTCCCCACGAACGGGTAGAAGGGCGGGTAGACGGGACAGTTGACGATGACGGGGTCGCCCGGCGCGGAGAGAAGCTTGAGCATCTCGACGATGCCGAGCATCACGTCGGGCACGATCGTCGTGCGCTCGACGGCAAGCCCGTCCCAGCTCCACCGTTTGCGGGCGAACCCGGCCAGCGCCTCGGCGTAGGCCGTCCCGGCGGGATATCCGGTGTCGCCGAGGGACACGGCTTCGGTGATCGCCTCGGCGACAGGCTCGGCGAGCGGGACATCCATCTCGGCCACCCACAACGGCAGCACGTCCGGCGGATAGGTCCGCCATTTCATGCTCGTACGCCGTCGCAGCTGTTCCAACGAGAGCCGGCGCAACGGATTCGCGCCGTCCCGCGCGAGGAGATCGTGCGGCACATTGTCCATACGTCGACGGTAAGCGGGGCCGCGCGTTTCGCGTCCTGCGTCACCCGGTCAGGTGGCTCGGCCCGCCGAAGTTCCACGCGTCGATGTCGCGGTAGCGGACGGGCCCCCGGCCGCCGCCTGCGGTGCCCGCGACCAGATGCAGACGCTCCGCCTGCCAGGGGCGGCCGGTGAACCCGAGGAGCCCGTCGGCGGTCTTCACCACGCACGACGGGGTGTCCCTGCGGGCACGGGCCAGCGTCAGGTGCGGGCGGAACGGCCGGTCCGCGGGAGCGGCACCGCAGTCATCGGCGGCCGCACGTACCTCGGTGGCCAGCAGATGCAGCTCTTCGAGGTCTCCGTCGACTCCGCTCCACACCACGCGCTCGTCGAAGTGCCCGCCACCGCGCAGCGCCAACGTCAGGGGTCTGCGGGCGGCCGCGATCCTCGCGAGCCGCGGGCGCAGGAGCGGAAGGACGGTGCCGGGGACCTCGCCGAGGAACGCGAGGGTGATGTGCCAATCCTCGATACGGTTCCACCGCATACGTGGATGGGTGTCATAGGCGGGGCGAAGTGCCTGCTCCAGTTCCTGCTTCGCCTCGTCGGGAGGGGCGAGAGCGATGAACACACGGACGCTCGCGGACTGAATCTGTTCGTTCACAGGAGACTTCGTACCGCATCCGGGCGGTGCCACTCCCCGGGGGCCCTGGGGAGTGGCCTCCCGGCGGTCCTCCCGGCGTACTCAGAGTCCGGCGCAGGCGTCGCCGATCGCCTTGTCCAGGATCCCCAGGCCGAGCGCCAGCTCGTCCTCGGTGGCGGTCAGCGGTGGCGCGATGCGGAAGACCCCGCCCATGCCGGCGAGCTGGACGATGTTCATGTGCAGGCCGAGTTCGAGGCAGCGCCGGGTGACCCGCGCGCCCAGTTCGTCCGAGCTCCGCTTCGTCTCGCGGTCGACGACGAGTTCGAGTCCGGCCAGCAGGCCCCGCCCGCGGATGTCGCCGACGACCTCGTGGCGCGCGGCGATGTCCTCCAGGCCGCGGCGCAGGAACGCCCCGAGTGACAGCGCGCGCTCGTCGAGGCGGTCGCGGGTCAGGACGTCGAGGACCGTGTTGCCGACCGCGGCGACGAGCGGGTCCGCGACGTGCGTGGTGAAGAACAGGAACCCACGCTCGTACGCCTCCTGCTCGATCTCCGCGGTGGTGATCACGGCCGCGAGGGGCAGTCCGGCGCCGAGCGTCTTGGACAGGGTGAGGATGTCGGGGACCACGCCGTCGCGCTCGAACGCGTACCAGGTCCCGGTGCGGCAGAGGCCGGTCTGGGCCTCGTCGAGGATCAGCAGCATGCCGCGTTCCCGGCACTTGGCCTGCAAGGCGGCGAAATACCCGACCGGCGGCTCGATGATCCCGCCCGAGCTGAGGATGGGTTCGACGAGGCATGCGGCCAGGCTGCCCGTCGACTGGGCGTCGATCAGGTCGAAGGCGAAGTCGAGCTGCCGCCGCCAGTCGTGCGAGCCGTCGGCCGCGGTGAAGTCGGGCCGGTACGCGTTCGGCACGGGAATGGCGAAGTTGCCGGGTGCGCCCGGGCCGTAACCCTTGCGTCCGGCGCTGTAGGTGGCGGAGGCCGCCGCCTGCGTCATGCCGTGCCAGGACCGGGCGAACGAGACGATCTCGTGCTTGCCGGTGACGAGCTTGGCCATCCTGATGGCGGCTTCGTTCGACTCGGCGCCGGTGGTCAGCAGCAGCGCCTTCTCCAGCGGGGCGGGCAGAGTCCCGGTCAGCCGCCGGGCGAGGTCGACCACCGGGCGGCTGAGCATGCCGCTGTAGAGGTGGTCGAGGGTCGCGACCTGCCGCTGGACGGTCGCGACGATCTCGGGGTGCGAGTGGCCGAGGATCGCGCTCATCTGGCCGGAGGTGAAGTCGAGGATCTTCCTGCCGTCCGCGGTGAAGAGGAAGCTTCCCTCGGCACGGTCGATGATCTCGTGGGTGAACTCGCCGCCGTAGCGCACCAGATGATTCCGGGCGTCGGCCCAGAAGTTCTCGGTGGACGGCGGGGTGGTGGTCGTCGAAGCAGCCATGTCCTCGACGGTAGGGCGCGCGCGAGCGACACGTCCATCGCACATTTCTGGCCGCCCTGTTCGGCAGAACCGTACAAGAATGGGGGCATGATGAACCCCTGGAGGCTGCGTCTGCTGAGCCAGCTCGACACGCTCGGCACTGTCAGGGCGGTCGCACAAGCCGCCAATCTCAGCCCGTCGAGCGTGTCCCAGCAGCTCGCCGTACTCGAGAGCGAGACGCGCACACAGCTGCTCGAACGCACGGGCCGCCGGGTGCGGCTCACCTCGGCCGGGCTGATCCTCGCGCGGCGGGCGCGGGCGATCCTCGACCACATGGACGGCGTCGAGGCGGAGCTGCGCGGGTTCGGCGATGAACCGTCGGGTCTGGTGCGCCTTGGCGCGTTCCAGAGCGCCATCCACACCATGGCCGTACCCGCGGTGAGCCGGCTGGCGCGCGCGTATCCGCACCTCGACGTCGAGCTGCTCGAACTGGAGCCGCACGCGAGCATGCCCGCGCTGAAGGTCGGTGACGTGGACATCATCATCACGACATCGGACTTCGACGAACTTCCTCTGGGGCCGGACATCGACCTCGTGCCGCTGGCCACGGACCCGGTTCTGCTGGTGGTCCCGCCCGAGCATCCCGCGGCCGGGCGCGGCGCCGTGGACCTCGCGGCCTATGCCGACGACGCATGGACGTTCGACATTCCGCAGTCGTACATGGCGAATCTCGCGCTGCGTCTGTGCCGTCAAGCGCGGTTCGAGCCGCGGGTGGTGTGCCGGTTCAGCAACTACATGATGGCTCTGCAGCACGTCGAGGCCGGTCTTTCGATCACGCTGCTGCCCGGCCTGGCGGTCGACAGCCGCTATCGCGTCGCCACCAGGGAGCTCGCGAGCCCCGTCACCCGCACCATCACCGCGGCCCTGCGTCGCGGCTCACCCCCTCGCGCGGCGGTGCGCGTGGTGCTCGACGCGCTGCGGCACGACGCGGATCTGCCGCTGCCGGGGCGTGCGCCCTCCGGCGCTCCCGCCGCGTCCTCAGACGTGCGCGAGGAGGGCCTCCAGGGGGCGCGGCACCCTGGCGAGATCGAGATGCTCGACGAGTGAGCGCGCGTACTGCGACTTGCGGCCGCTGTGGGTGCCCATGAACCGCCTGAGCTGCCGTTCGACGCTCCGGTCCCGTTGGGCGGGCTGCTTCTGGAAGGTACGGAACTTCCTCAACTCGCCTTGTGCGCCGATGACTCCCTGCACCGCGTAAGCACCAAGGCCGCGGATCAGCTCGTCTTCCAGGTCCGCGTCACAGACGTAGAAACCAAGTTCCTCCATGCCGGCGCGAGTGGGCCGGGGACGGATGCCCGCACGTTCGAGAACGCGGCGGAAGTAGTGCTCCTCCCCCGCGTCGCACAGACCGGCGACGGGGACGTCGAGCCCGCCGGGGCCGCACAGGTCGAGGAACCTGCCGATGCTCATGGCTCCGCCGAGCGGCAGGATCGAGACGCCCTCCGCGTCGAGCCTGCGTCCATGGCGCAGGGCCAGCGCCTCCAGCGCCACGAGATCGCTGTCGCCCTCGACCAGCACGACCGTGCGCACGCCGGCCTCGACGGCTCGCTCACGGGCCACATCGGCGGCGGATCCACCGCCCCCTCCGCCCGCCGCCCACGCCACGGCCGCCCGACGAAAACGCATCGCCTCATCCACCCCCGCAGTGTCGCAGCACCGATCAGCCACCGTCATTCGAATTAGCTCACGCGTTCGAATCACGAGTACACTCGGTTTCATGGCAACGCACCAGCTCCAGGGATCACTCTTCGATCAGTGCGACGACGTGCGCCTGAGCCCGCTGGACGGGGTCCGCAGGACGGTCCTCGGCGACGGGGCCTGGATCGACCTTCTGCCGGGCTGGCTCAGCGGCGCCGACGTTCTGTTCGAGCGTCTCGCCGCCGACGTCCCGTGGAAGGCGGAGCGCCGCCAGATGTACGAGAGGGTCGTCGACGTGCCACGCCTGCTCGCCTTCTACCGGGCGGGCGAAACGCTGCCGCATCCCGTCCTCGACGAGGCGCGCGGGGCCCTCTCCACGTACTACGCCGCCGAGCTCGGCGAGGCGTTCACGACGGCCGGGCTCTGCCACTACCGGGACGGGCGCGACAGCGTGGCCTGGCACGGTGACCGCATCGGCCGGGGCGCCCGCGAGGACACGATGGTCGCCATCCTCTCCGTGGGAGCACCCCGCGACCTGCTGCTCCGCCCGCGCCACGGCGGCGGCAGGACCGTCCGCCGTCCGCTAGGACACGGCGACCTGATCGTGATGGGCGGCTCCTGCCAGCGCACCTGGGAACACGCCATCCCCAAGTCGGCCCGGGCCGCCGGGGGACGCATCAGCATCCAGTTCCGGCCGCACGGGGTGCAGTAGCCGGTGACTCCGGCCCGGGGGCGGGGCAAGGGCGGGGGCGGGGCAAGGGCAAGGGCGGGGGAAATGACCGCACCGAGGTCGGCGAAATCGGGTCTACTGGCGGAGATGGGAGACACGCCTGAGGGATGGCAGTGGGATCGCACCCTCTTCCAGGGAAGTGCGGCCCACTATGAACGCGGCCGACTGCCGTACGCCCCCGGAGTCGCGGGAGCACTGGCCACAGCCCTCGGCCTCGACGGCCGGGGCCGGCTCCTCGACGTCGGCTGCGGGCCCGGCACCGTACTGCTCACCCTGGCCCGGTTCTTCACCGAGGCCGTCGGCGTCGACCCTGACGAGGACATGCTGGCCGAGGCCGAGCGCCGGGCCGCGCTACGCGGGGTGGGCAACGCGCGCTGGGTGGCCGCACGTGCCGAGGAGCTCCCGGCGGGCCTGGGTGAGTTCCGGGTCGTGGTGTTCGCCCAGTCGTTCCACTGGACGGACCGGGATCGGGTAGCCGCCACTGTGCGGGAGATGCTGGCGCCGGGAGGCGCGTTCGTCCACATCAGCGACCTCAAGGATCCGCCCGCCGGACCGGCACCACTGCCGCTGCCCCCTCCTCCGTACGCGCGGATCGGCGATCTGGTGCGTCGCTACCTGGGCCCGGTGCGCCGCGCGGGGCAGGGAACGCTCGCCAACGGCACGCCGAACCGGGAGGACCTCGTCCTTGCGCGGGCCGGGTTCGTGAACTTCGAACGACACGTGGTGCCGCCCGCCGAGGAAGTGGCCACCCGCACCGCCGACGACCTTGCGGCATGGGTGTTCTCCCGCTCCGACTCCGCGCCGCACCTGTTCGGCGAGAGGCTGGGGGACTTCGAACGGGACCTGCGTGAGGTACTGCGGCAGGCGTCGCCCGACAACCGCTTCGCGGAGCGCGTTCCACCGACCGAGATCATGACCTGGCGCAAGCCGGCACGGTAGGCGGCAGTACGCCGATCCACCGGAAGCCGCATCGCGCGGCCTTTCGGAGCCTCAGCTCAATGACCCTGACCTTGACCTTGACCTCGGCCTTGACCTTGGTCTGCGAGCCCTGTCACGATATACCGTTCGGTTTAGTAATCGACGCCGTGCCCGTGCGACAGGAGTTCGCCATGGCCTCTCCCCGCGACATCGACGCCGTGGTCTTCGACATCCTCGGAACGCTCGTGGACGAACCCGGCGGGCTCGTCGCCGGATCCGGGCCGCTGCCCCGCAAACCGACGAAGCGCTCGCGGCCGAACTGCTCAAGATCTGGCAGGACCACGTCGAGGTCGAACAACAGCGCATCCACGATGGCCTCCGCCCCTACGCGAACAGCGAGGTCATCGACCGTGAGGCCGCGCAGTTGGTCGCCGACCGGGCGGGGCTCACCGACCCGGCGGTGATCGAGACCCTGACGCGCGCGGGACAACGGTTGCCGCCCTGGCCCGATTCCCTCGCGGGCATGGACCGGCTCGCCCGAAGCCGCCCCCTCATCGGCCTGTCGAACGCCGGCCGCTCGGCCCTGCTGCGCATCAACTCCTATGCCGGCCTGCGCTGGCACCAGGCCCTGTCCGCCGAGGCCGCCCAGGCGTACAAGCCCGCCCAGCGGGTCTATCAACTGGCGGTCGACACCGCCGCGCGTCCGCCCGAGCGGCTGCTCATGGTCGCGGCGCACGCCTGGGATCTGCGCGCGGCGCAGGCACTCGGCATGCGCACCGCCTATGTCCACCGGCCGGTCGGCGACCCGCCCGCACCCGAGGACTCCTTCGACTGGCACACCGAGGGACTCGACGAGCTCGCGGCGATCCTGGAGACGGGGAGCCGGTGAGGCGCATCCACCGCAGGACGTCGGTGCGTAAGGGCATCGCCGCCCCGCCAGGCGCCGGTGAGCGGAGACGAAATCCGCTGACCCGCTGGCCCACGGCCCGCCCCCGGCGCGCCTACTCCTGCCCGTCCTCCTGGACCACCAGCACGATCTTCCCTGTCGTGCGGTCGGTCTCGCCCAGCGCGTGGGCCTTGGCCGCCTCCGCCAGCGGGAAGGTCGCTTCGATGTGCGCGCGCAGTGCGCCCGCCTCGACGAGGTCGGCGATCGCGTTCATACCGGCATGGTCCGCCTCGACCAGGAGGGTCTCGACGCGGACGCCGCGCTCCGCGGCCTTCGCCGCCTCGTCGGGGTCGGTGCCCGGCAGGAGGGAGACGAGGGTTCCGCCGGGTCGCAGTACGTTCAGGGAGCGGGCCCGGGTGTCGCCGGAGATTGGGTCGAGGACCGCGTCGATGTCGGTGAGGGTCTCCGCGAAGTCGACGGTGCGGTAGTCGATGACCTCGTCCGCGCCGAGCTTGCGTACGAAGTCGTGCTTGGGCGCACTCGCCGTTCCGATGACGTACGCGCCGCGGGCCTTGGCGATCTGGACGGCGAGGTGTCCGACACCCCCGGCGGCCGCATGAATGAGGACCCGCTGGCCTGCCTGGACGCCGGCCGTGTCGACGAGCGCCTGATAGGCGGTGAGCGCGGCCAGCGGCAGGGCGCCCGCCTGAATGTGGTCGACACCCTTCGGCTTGTGCGCGAAGGCCCTGGCCGGGCCGGTCGCGTACTCGGCGTGCGAGCCGACTCCGAACGGGTAGGGCAGCATGCCGAAGACCTCGTCGCCGGGCTTGAAGAGGGTGACTCCGTAACCGACCTCCTCGACGACTCCCGAGACGTCCCAGCCGAGGATCAGCGGCAGACGGTCGACGAAGAGGCCGCCGGTCCGGTGCTTCCAGTCGGTCGGATTGACTCCCGCCGCGTGTACGGCGACCAGGATCTGGCTCGGTCCCGGAGCGGGCCTGGGGATCACGACCTCCCTCAGTACGTCAGGGGTTCCGTGAGTGTCCTGGCTGATGGCGCGCATGGTGGCGGTGTTCGCGGTGGTGTTCGTCATGTGTCAAGGATCGCTGTCGTACCGACACCCGGCCATGGCATGATTGCCATCTTTCGAAGGGATCCTGCCATGGGTAGCGCACACCGTGTCGTCGTACTGGCCCTGGAGGGGGTGTACCCCTTCGAACTGGGCATCCCCAGCCGCGTATTCGGGTCGACGGACGGCCTCTACGAGGTCCTGACCTGCACGGTCGACGGTCGCCCCGTACGCACCAACTCCGACTTCTCGATCAGCGTCGACCACGGTCCCGACATCCTGCGTACCGCCGACACCGTGGTCATCCCGCCCTTCGACACCTCCCTGATCGCCCCGCGACCACCGGATGCCGTAGCGGAAGCCGTCGCCTCCATCACTCCCGGCACCCGCACCGTCTCCATCTGCACCGGGGCCTTCGTCCTGGCGGCCGCCGGTGTCCTCGACGGTCGCCGGGCCACCACGCACTGGGCGCTCGCGGACGTCTTCCGTCAGTGGTTCCCGCAGGTGGCGCTCGATCCGGACGTCCTGTTCATCGACGACGGGGACGTGCTGACCTCGGCGGGTGCCGCTTCGGGGATCGACGTCTGTCTGCACCTCGTACGCGAGGACCACGGCACCGAGGTGGCCAACCGAGTGGCCCGCGCCTGCGTGGTCCCGCCGTGGCGGGAAGGCGGACAGGCGCAGTACATCGAGCGGCCGGTGCCGCACGCCCCGTCGAACAGCACGGCACGCGCCCGCCACTGGGCTCTGGAACACCTGCGCGAGCCCCTCACCCAGGCCGACCTCGCCGAGCAGGCCCGGATGAGCCTGCGCACCTTCGCCCGCCGCTTCAACGAGGAGGTGGGCATGAGCCCGGGACGCTGGCTGATCCAGCAGCGGGTGACCCGGGCACGGCACCTGCTGGAGACCACGGACCTGCCGGTGGACGAGATCGCAGGCGAGGTCGGTTTCGTCACCGGCACGTCCTTGCGTCAGCATCTGCACGCCGCCATCGGCGTGTCACCGCTGGCGTACAGGCGCACATTCCGCGGCGCGCCTTCACCGGTTCGCTGAGTACGAGGATCGACCCGGGCACGTGGGCGGGCAGGCGTCCTTCGGCCTTGCCCTCGCCCTCACGCTCACCCTCGGCCTCACGCTCACCCTCGACCCTCCACCTCCGGTCGAGGTCGAGACATCACTCGATGGGCCCAGCGGCGTCAGTTCTGCGCGGTGGGGCGGACGACGATGTCGCCCACGTCGACACCATCCGGCTGCTCGACGGCGAAGGCGATGGCTCGGGCCACCGCTTCCGGCGGGATCGCGATCTTGTCCCTCCGCTCGATGATCTGAGCCTTGACCTCAGGGTTCGACATGGATTCCGCGAAGTCCGTGTGGACGAAGCCCGGCGAGACGATGGTTACGCGCAGGCTGTCGCCGGCCTCTTGGCGCAGACCCTCAGAGACGGCGCGGACGGCGTTCTTCGTGCCCGCGTACACCCCCATGAGCGGCGAGATGCTCAGCCCGGCGACGGACGCGGTGTTGACGAAGTGCCCGAAGCCCTGCTGCCGGAAAACGGGCAGGGCGGCGGCGATTCCGTACAGCACGCCTTTGAGATTGACGTCGATCATCTCCTCCCAGTCCTCCACGCGAAGCTCGTCCAGGGGGGAGATCGGGCCGACCCCCGCGTTGCTGACGAGGACGTCGAGCTTGCCGAACCGGTCACGTGCCAGCGTGACGAGACCGGCGAGGTCCTCGCGCCGCTTCACGTCCGTGCGGATCCAGGCGGCTTCTCCACCGGCCTTGACGACGCGGTCGGCCAGGGCTTCGAGCCGGTCGGGACGTCGCGCCCCGAGGACGATCTTGGCGCCGCGCTCGGCCAGCAGAAGCGCGGTCGCCTCGCCTATGCCACTGCTGGCGCCGGTGATCGCCACGACTTTGCCTTCGATTCCCAACATGGGCGGTACCTTCCGAACGATGAACGATGAACGAGGAACGGGAAATGAGGGCATGAGGGCATGACGGGCAGGGCAGGCCATGCCCGTCATGCCCTAAACTGAAAGTGGGGGCGCCTCCACTTCATTCAGGGTAAGTGGAGACACCCCCACTTAGCAATGGGTGTCGAGGGGAGACGACTGATGGCACGTGCCGAAGAGCGGCCGTTGAGGGCTGACGCACAGCGCAACCGGGACAAGATCTTGTCCGCCGCGGCGCGGGTGTTCGCCGAGGAGGGCCTCGACGCGCACTTCGAGCGCATCGCCAAGGAGGCCGGGGTGGGAAGCGGCACCCTGTACCGGAACTTCCCCACGCGCGAGGCGCTGATCGAAGCGGCCTACCGCAACGAGGTGGCCCGGTTGTGCGAGGCGGTCCCCGGCCTCCTGGAGACCATGCCGCCCGATGAGGCCCTGCGTGCGTGGACGCGTGGCTTCATCGACTACGCCACGGCCAAGCTCGGCATGGCCGACGCCCTGCGGGCCGTCGTCGCCGCCGGGTCCAATCCGTACGCCGAGAGCCACGAGATGATCCAGGCCGCCCTGTCCTCCCTCATGGACGCCTGCACAGCCGCCGGCACCATCCGGTCCGACATCAGCTCGACCGACATGTTCGCGGCTCTCGCCGGCATCGCCCTCACATCGGCAAGGCCCGAGCAGCGCGCGCAGGCCGAGCGTCTGCTCGACCTCACCCTGGACGGGCTCCGGTCCACGCCTCCGCGGCAGCCTGCGGGATGACGGCTGCTCAGGTCGCCTTCTGACCGGTGGTGGTCAGGGCGCTTCGCGCGGCGGCGCGCGCGGCGAGCAGCTTCCGCGCGGGCCGGATCGCGCCGCGTACGCCCACGGGCCCCGCTTCGCCCCGCGCGAAATGCCCGGCGGGGATGTGGCCGCGTTTGGCGGCTGGCCCTGCCGCGGAGAGCAGCTCAGGCGTATTCGATGCCGACATCGAGTTCGTCAGCCCCACCGAACTCAACGACGCCTTCACGCACTTGGTCCGCCGCTACTTCGACGCCGCCCCCGACGAACCCCCGCCGACCGCTCCGGAAGCCTCGTGATCGCCGCGGCCACCGCGAACCCGAGTGTGACACCGGCACCCGCGGCGATGGTCTCGGCCCACGCCGCGTCGAGGGAGTCGGGCAGGACGGCATGGGTGACCCGGCTCGCCCCCAACAGAGCGGCCAGTGCGGCCAATGCGGCCGGCCAGCGGTGCCGTACCCCTCCGATGATGTCGTCGCCGACATGGAAGAGGAGCATCACCGCCATGACGGTGGAGCCGCCGAAACCATCGTCCCAACCGAGGGCGGTAATGCCCGCCCCGAAGACGAGCGCCGCCAGCCAGAGCGCCAACAGCCGTCGTGTGGGGGTGGGTTGCCTCCGGTCGGCGCCACGCGGGAGCCAGAAGGACCGCGTGACGCGCTGGACGAGCGTGTACTTCTCCATGCTCCGCGCCCCGTTCCCCCGTGGCCGACCACTGCCGGCGCTCAGTAACCTGTGACTCCCGCGAGCGCGCCGCGGTTGCGTGCTTTCACTTCCCGGCTTCTTGGGCGGCGCGCTCCAGTCGGCTCCGGTGGTCCTTCCACCACTCCGCGCCGCCCGTCGCCATGCTGTCGTTGCCCTTGTTCATGCCCACGGCCCCGTCCACGAGCTCTCGGACGATGTCGGCGTGCCCGGCGTGGCGGTGGGTGTCGGCGATCACGCGTACGACGGCATGATGCAGCGTCATCTCGTCTCTGCTGCTCGGCCACCACGGCACCCTGCCGACCGTCTCCAGCGCCAGTGCCTCGATCGTCGAGTCCGAGTGCGCCCACGACCGGCGGTAGAGATCCACGATGTACTCGCGTGACTCGTCGGCGGTGGCCCACATATCCGCGTTGGCCTCAGCACCGTCCTCCAGCCAGGGCAACAGCTGCCCGGACGGCCGCCCGAAGGTGTCACCGAGGTAGCCGAACTCCACGCCGGCCACGTGTTTCACCAGGCCCAGAAGGTTCGTGCCGGTCGGCGTCAGCGGGCGTCGGCCGTCGTATTCGGAGAGCCCTTCGAGCTTCCACAGCAGGGCGTCGCGGGCGGACTGCAGGTAGTGGCGAAGGTCAGCCTTGAGATCCGGTTCGGTCATGGAGCCAGTCTGCGTCCCACGCGATCTCTGTTCACCGCATTTTCCTGTCGGATCGCGCGAGGCGGAGATCCCACGGAACACCGCACAAGACCCTGAAACACCGCACGGTCATCGACTGAGCGGGGGCATGCACTCCCCCGGCAGGTACCTGGTTGGTACCTTGGGGGTATGCCATCCCTGAACGTGTCCTTCACCGACGAGGAGCTCGAAGGCATCCGGGCGGCCGCGGCGGCGGAAGGCAAGAGCCTCAAGCAGTACGTGCATGATCTCGGTGTACGTGAGGTGGAGCGCAAGCGGTTCATCATCGGCGCCTCCGAGTGGGCCGACAAGCTGCGGGCCGAGTTCGACGAGGACCATCCGGGGGAGATCCCACCCTCCGAACGCCACGAGGGGTCCGCGGCCGCCTGATGGTTCTGTACGTCGATGTCGCCTGGCTCCTGGACATCCAGGAGTTCGCCGTCGCCCCCGAAGACATGACTGTGTCGGACTACTCCGCGCTGGTCGCGGCGGTGGCACGCCACAAGACGAAGCTGCCGACCCTGGAAGCCTCCGACCCGGACGCGGCCTGGCGCGCCGCGGCCCTGCTGCACACCCTCGTACGCCTGGAGCCGCTGCCCTACCGCAACAGCCTGTACGCGGCGTTCGTCGCCGCCCAGTACATGGACCAGTCCGGGGAGGGCATCGATCCGCCCTACGGAGCCCTGTCCGACCTGGTGCGCAGGATCCGGGAGACGCGTATCAGCGTCTACGCGGTCGCCGATCAGATCAGGTCCTGGAGGATATGACGGGACCGGCGTGGTTGGTCGCGTTCGAGGGTCACGATCTCGTCGGCCTCGGCGATGCCGGACCGCTCGTGGGTGACCAGGAGCGTGGTGCGGCCGCGGGTGGCGTCGAGGATGTCGGCGAGTACGGCCGCCGCGGTGTCGGGGTCGAGGCCCTCGGTGGGTTCGTCAAGTACGAGGACGGGCGGGTCGGCGAGCAGTGCGCGGGCCAGGAGCAGGCGTTGGCGCTGGCCGCCGGACATCGCTGCGCCGTCCCCGCCGAGGAGGGTCTCCCAGCGGTCGGGCAGTGACTCGACCCATTCCAGGAGTCGCGCCCTGCGGGCCGCTTCGCGCAGCTCGGCGTCGCTCGCGTCGGGGCGGGCCAGGAGCAGATTGGCGCGGATCGTGGTGTGGAAGACGTGGGCGTCCTGGGTCATGCCGGTGATCGCGCGGCGGGCGTCGGCGCCCGCGCAGTCGCGCAGCTCGCGCCCTCCGACGCGGATGCTTCCGGCTTCGTACGGGAGGAACCCCATGAGCGTCGCGATCAGCGTCGACTTTCCGCAGCCGCTGGCGCCGAGGAGTACGACCCTTCGGCCGGGCGGCAGCCGCAGGCTCACCCCGTCCAGGGCCGGGGGGCCGCCGGGGCGGTGGCGCACCCGCAGGTCGGTGATGTCCACGCCGAGCGGCCCCTCGCTGGGGAACGAGACGGGGGTAGGCGGGTCCGTGACGGGCGCCGGGGTGTCGAAGAGGTCGGCCAACCGGCTTGCGGAGGCCCGCACTTCGGCGAGATGCCGGGCAGCCGCGGGCAGCGGCACGAGGGCGTCGAAGGAGACCAGCGCCAGAACCGCCAGGACGGTGAGATGCACGGCGGGCAGTGCGCCGGCTGCGTGCGCCCGCAGCGCGAGCCAGGTGACGCCGACCGCCGCCCCGCCCTGGAACAACAGGACCACGGCCGAGGCGAGCGACACGGTCAGGGCCCTGCGGCGCTCCAGCACGGCGATCCGGGCGGAAGCCCGGCGTGCCCGCTCTTCGGCACGGCCCTGGGCCCCGTACGCGGCGAGGTCCGCCGCCCCCTGGGTCAAGTCCAGTGTCAGCGCGGAGAGTTCGCCACGTACCTCCTTCTGCGCACGGCCCGCCCGGTGTGACAGTGCGAGCACCAGAGCGGGTACGAGGAGTCCCGCCACGGCCAGCAGCAGCCCGAGCAGCAGCCCTGCCTGCGGCAGCAGCACCGCGACCGCTCCGGTCGTGGCCACCGCGACCGCGCAGGCGGCTACGGCCGGGATCATGACGCGCAGCAGCAGGTCCTGGGCGGCGTCGACGTCGTCGACGAGGCGGGTCAGCAGGTCACCGCTGCGGAAGGCGGGGGTGCCTGCCGGAGCGAGCGGCACCAGTGCCTCGTACACCCGCGTACGGAAGCCCGCGACGGCGCGCAGCACGCCATCGTGCCCGAGGAGCCGGTCGGCGTAGCGCAGCGCCCCGCGACCGAGGGCCAGGGCGCGCACGGCGACGATCGCCAGGCTCACCGAGGCGAGCGGCGGCTGTTCGGCGGCGCGAGTGATCAGCCAGGCCGCGGTGGCCGTCAGCGCGGCGGCGGCAAGGTCGCTGCCCGCCGAGGCGAGCGCGGCGGGCAGCAGCCTGCGCCAGTGCGGGAGGAGGTGGCGCAGGAGACGGAGCGTGGGGCGAGGCTTGCGTGCAGAGGCCGGGGCGGAGCGCTCGGCCTGGGGGGCGGTCATGAGGTCACAAGGCCTTCCGCAGACGCCAGTTGAGGAACCTCGAAACGGCCTGCCCGTACGGTGATGACCCGGTCGGCGTACGGCAGCAGGCTCGTGCGGTGGGCGACCAGCACCGAGGTCCGGCCACGCATGAGGTCGACCGTGGCGCGCGTGACGGCGGCCTCGCTCTCGGGGTCCAGGTGGGCGGTCGGTTCGTCGAGGAGCAGGACGGGGGCGTCCTTGAGGAACGCGCGGGCCAAGGCGATCCGTTGGCGCTGACCGGCGGAGATTCCGGTGCCGTGTTCGCCGAGCACGGTGTCGTAAGCCTCCGGCAGCTCCTCGATGAAGAGGTCGGCCGAGGCGACGCGGGCCGCGTCACGCACCTCGGCGTCGCTCGCGTCGGGGCGCCCGAGACGGATGTTGTCCGCGACGGTCGCCGCGAACAGGTGCGGGCGCTGCGGAACCCACGCCACGTGGGCGCGCCACGCGTCGGGGGTGAGCTCCGCGAGATCCGTGCCGCCGACCGTGACCCGGCCCGCGATGGGGTCGACGAAGCCGAGGAGCAGCGAAAGGAGGGTCGACTTGCCCGCGCCGCTCGGGCCGACCAGGGCCACGTGCTCGCCGGGCCGGACGGAGAGGGAGACGTGCCGGAGGGCGGGCGCGGTGCGGCCGGGGTAGTGGACCGTGACCCCGTCGAGGCGCAGGTGGGCAGTGCGCACGTCAGGAGTCCTTGCACGACCGGCGCGCACCACGGACACGGCAGACGCGGCGGACGCCCTGGGCTCCTCCTCGTCAAGGACAGCGAAGACCCGCTCGGCCACAGCGATACCCTCCGCACTGTCATGAAAGGCAGCGCCCGCCGCACGCAACGGCAGATACGCCTCGGGCGCGAGGAAGAGGACGGTGAGGGCCGCGCGCAGGTCCAACTCCCCGTCTAGCAGCCGCAGTCCGACGGGGACGGCGACCAGGGCCACGGAGAGGGTGGCGACCGTCTCCAGGACGAAGGAGGAGAGGAACGCCACGCGCAGCGTCCGCATGGTGGCCCGCCGGTGGGCTTCCGCCATCTCGCCCATCACCCTGGCCTGGTGCTGCTCGCGGCCGAAAGCGCGCAGTGTCGGCAGCCCGGCCACCACATCCAGGAAGTGACCGCCGAGGCGAGCGAGCAACTGCCATTGACGTGCGGTGCGTCGGGCGGTGTGCAGGCCGACCAGCGCGCCGAACACAGGGATCAGCGGCAGCGTCACCACGATGATCAGTGCCGATGTCCAGTCGGTCCACGCCAGCCAGGCGACGACCGTGAGGGGCACCACCGCGGTGGCCGTCATCGTGGGCAGGTAGCCGACGACGTACGGGTCAAGGGCGTCGAGGCCGCGAGTGAGCAGCGTGACCGTCTCGCCGTGGCGGCGGGACGCAAGGCGCAGCGGCCCCGTGTGCCGCAACAGGCGGGTGACGCGGTCCCGCAGCACGCGCTTGGCGTCGGCGGCGGCACGCTGCGCGAGCAACCCGCGGACCCAGGTCAGCAGCGCGCGTGACGCCATGACGGCACCGAGTGCGGCAAGCGGCGCGATCCGGGCTCCGCGTCCGGTGAAGCCGTCCGCGATGACCGTCGCCAGGAGCACCGCCTGGGCGACGACGAGGCAGGGGCCGAGCAACGCGAGGACCGTGGAGTACGTCATGTGCCGCCGCAGCGACGGGAGTTCCCGTATCAGTCGGCGCTCGACCGGCTTCACAGTGCAGCCCCTCTCGTTTCGTCGCTCTCGTCGTGCTGGGGGTCAGAAGTAGCTGGGGTGGCGGCGGCCTGTCCGCCCGCGGAAGGCCCACCAGCTCCACGACTGGTACGCGAGGATCACCGGGATCAGTACGACCCCGAACGCGGTCAGGATCTTCAACGTGGCGCCGTCCGTGACAGCGTGGTGGATCGTCATCCCGCTCCCGGCCGAACTGATCAGGACGTACGGGTAGTGCCCCGCCCCCACAAGCAGCACGGGCAGCGCGCTCGCACAGCACGTGGCCGCGAACGCCCGGACATGATGTCCACCGGTGAGGGACCACCAGGCCCCTGCGAGCGCCGCCGCGAGCAGGGCGGTGATGACCGCCGAGGTCACGCGGTTCGTCATCGATGCGCCCGCGCCGAAGAGCGTGAGGAGCAGCGGGAGGGTCCCCGCGGCCCCGGCCGTACGCAGCAACCGCGTACCCAACCGCGCAGCCCTGCACGCGAGTTCGGGAGCGGAACGCAAGGCGACGAAGGCCGCCCCGTGCGCCGCGAAGAGCAGGGCGGTGGTCGCACCGCAGGCCAGCACGAAGGGCGAGAGCACCTCGCCGAACCCGATGCGGAAGGAACCGTCGGCCCGGCGGGGCACGCCGTGGAGCAGCAGGCCAAGGACCAGCCCCCAGCACACGGCGGGCAGTGCGCCGCCGAACACGATCAGGGCGTCCCACCAGCGGCGCCCGCGGGCCCCGTCGGCCCGGCCGCGGAGCTGAATCGCGGCGTTGCCGAGGACCAGGCCGACGAGGATCGCCACGATCAGCGGATACAGGCCGGACAGGAGAGTGCCTTCCAGATGCGGGAAGGCACCGAACAGGACCCCGGCGAAGGCGACAAGCCAGACCTCGTTGCCCAGGAAGAACGGTGCGATGGCGTCTAGGGCACCATTCCCGCCCGCGCGCTCGCCTTCGCGGCTTTCGCCGCTGTCTCGGCCGAGGAGAGGGTGCAGCATCTGTACGCCGTAGTCGTAGCCGCCGAGCACGAAGTACCCGGCGAGGAGCAGGCCCAGCAGGGCCAGCCAGAGGGTCTCCAGACTCATCTCGCTCAACTTTCTGTCGCGACAGGGAAGGCCATGTCGGTCATCTCAGTGGGGGCCGGTCGGGCCGGATCAGAAGGCCGCCATCGGCTGTT
The DNA here is from genome assembly GCF_043200355.1 of Streptomyces sp. NPDC048436. Lineage (NCBI taxonomy): Bacteria > Bacillati > Actinomycetota > Actinomycetes > Kitasatosporales > Streptomycetaceae > Streptomyces > Streptomyces sp. NPDC048436. The sequence goes on along the minus strand of NZ_JBICXP010000006.1, from coordinate 499,113 downwards.
GTTCGTCGGCGTCGTCCGCCGGTCCCCCGGGCGGGCTGCCGGGGAGTGGCTCGGTGGCGCCGAGCTGGGTGGCGTCCGGGCCGCGGCGGGCGAATCGGGTGATCAGGGTCCAGTTCGTCACGGCCAGCGCGAGGAAGATGGCGATGAACACGGCGCAGGAGACGGCCAGCGCGGCGGCACTGACATGGGAGAGCGCGTCCTCGACCGTCAACTCGCCGTAGACGAGCCATGGTTGGCGGCCCACCTCGCGCACGACCCAGCCGCCCACCGAGGCGATGAAGGGGAACGGGACCGTCGCCACCAGCACGTACAAGGCCGGACGCCAGCGCATCAGACGGTTCTTCCACAGCAGGACGACGGCGATGAGCGTGATGGTGGAGACGGTGTTGCCGATGATCGTCATGACGTCCATGGAGATCCGCACCGTGTCCTGCCAGGGCACGTAGTCGCCGGGCCCGTGCTCCTTGACGAGCTGCGCCTGCGCCTCGGCGACGCCGCTGTTCTCCAGGACCGCCGCCTTCATGGGCTGGGTCCGCTCGATGACGGGCCGCTGCATCTCGCCGACGATGACGACGAAGAAGGAGGCGACCGTCGCCACCCACAGCCCCAGACGCATGGAGCCGCGGAACAGCTCGGTCTCCTTGGTGTGCCGCAGGAAGTGGTAGGCACTGACACCGGCGACGAAGACTCCGCCTGTCGTCAGCGCGGCCAGCGCGACATGACCGAGGGCGACCAGGGCGCTGGAGTTGGTCAGCAGCGCGCCGAAGTCGGTCAAGTAGGCGGCTCCGTCCCGGACTTCGTGGCCTACGGGGTGCTGCATGAAGCCGTTGGCGATCAGGATCCAGTACGCGGAGGCGTACGCGGTCAGGGCGACCAGCCAGATGAGCGTGACGTGCACGCCCCTGCGCAGCCGGCCCCAACCGAAGATCCACATGCCGAGGAAGGTGGACTCGGCGAAGAAGGCGATGAGGGTCTCCAGGGCCAGCGGGGCGCCGAAGACATTGCCCGCGAACTTGCTCAGGCCGCTCCAGCTGAGCCCGAACTGGAACTCCATGACGAGGCCGGTCACGATGCCGACCGCGTAGTTGATGACATAGAGCTGCCCCCAGAAGCGCGTCATGCGCTCCCGGACGGCTCTCTTGACGGGATCACGGGTGTACGCGGCCCGGCTGTGCATGATCGCGACGAGGGGGACGAGCCCCATGGTGAGGATCACGAACAGCCAGTGGATGCCGGTGGTGGCCGCGAACTGGAGTCGGGCCAGATCCGCAGCGCTCATGAGGCGACCTTCCTGGTGTGGGGGACGGCGTGAGGGGGACGGCGTGAGGGGGACGGCGTGAGGGGGGCGGCGCCCCCGTCGAAGACCTAGGAAGACCGTAGGGAGAATCGCTTATGCACTCCAAGACCGGTTTCGTCATGTGAAGATGCCTGAGAAGGCATAAGCAAAGGTGGACCGTGGATCTTCTGCAGTTGCGCTATTTCCAGGCCGTAGCCCGTTACGAGCACATCAGCCGCGCCGCGGAGGAGTTGCGCGTCGCCCAGCCCTCGCTCAGCCGCACCATCGCGCGTCTCGAAGCCGATCTCGGCTCCCCGCTCTTCGACCGGCAGGGCCGCCGTATCCGGCTCAACCAGTACGGCGTGATATTCCTGCGCCACGTCGACCGCGCCCTGAGCGAGCTCGACGACGGCCGCAGGGCGGTCAGCGAGGCGCGTGACACGGGGCTCGGCCGGGTCGGTGTCGCTTGCGAGACGCTTCTTACGATCACTCCGATCCTGGGCGGCTTCCGTACCGCGCACCCCCGTGCCGACGTACGGCTCTTCCAGTCGAACGTGGCGGAGATGGACCGCCAATTACGCGCCAGAGAGGTCGACTTCTGCGTGGCGTCGCAGCCGCTGACCGGCACGCATCTCGACTCGGTCGAACTCGCCCGCGAGGAGGTGCTGCTGGCGGTTCCGTACGGGCACCGGCTCGACGGCCGAAAGAGCGTGACGATCCCCGAGATCGCCGACGACCCCTTCGTCACCACACGCGTCGGTCACTGGCAACGCGCCCTCCTAGACCGGCTGTTCGCGGCGGAGGGGCTCACGCCGCTGGTGTCCTGCGAGGGCGACGAGCCCGGTGCAAGCCAGGGCTTGATCAGCGCGGGCCTCGGCATCGGCTTCATCCCGGGGGTGTCACGCCGGCTCGGCACGCAGGAGAGCGTCCCGGTCGCGTGGGTACAGGTGGACGCGCCCGACTGCCACCGGATCCTCAGCCTGGTGTGGAACCGCGGCACCTATCTGTCCGAAGCCGCCCTGAAATTCCGGGAGTTCCTCACCAGCAAGCCCTTCATGGCACACCACCTGCCAGAGCCGCGCCACGGCGACGCGGACCGGTAAGACGCCGCCCGCATTCCTCAGCCCGCCAACGGCGTACCGCAACGAGAGCAGAAGCGGGCGTCGCGCTCGGCGGCGAGACGGCCGCACTCGGGGCAGACGCGGTCGAGCAGGCAGGCCGGTTCACCGGCGTCGGAGCCGGACCCGGAGCCGGGAGCGGAGCCGGACCCGGAGCCTGGAGCGGAGCCGATGGTGAGGGGCTGCCGGCGGCGGTGCGCGGTCACATAGCGGAGCCCCTCCTCCCCCGCGTGTACGGAGCGGGTGGCGCCCGCCGGGAGCCAGGCGAGGGCGCCGGGCGTGAGCGGCCACGCCCCCTCGGGGGTGCGGAGCTCGCCGGAACCGGCCAGCACGGTGACCAGCACACCGAGTGCCGTCTCGGTGTGCTCACCGATACCCGCGCCCGGTGCCAGCCGGACGACGTTGGCGTCCAGGTCCCGCGTGTGACCGCCCAGCGACCACACGACGCTGATCGGCCCGGTCCCGGCGGCTGCGGTCCGCTCGGGTCCGACGAACACCGGGGCGGCGGGGGCGGGCGTACTCATGGGGTCTCCAGTCAAAAGGCGCGGGGACAGGGCGACCGCGAGGGGCGCTCACTCCGAGAGACGGCTACGGCCTCACCCCTTGGGATAAATCGTAGCCCCGGGCTCGGACTTCCGGCTTCCGCCTAGGACATCGCGCCGTGGAACGGCGAGGTCAACGCCAGTCGGGGGCACCCGATACGCGCGACAGGAGGGTTTCGATCTTCGTCTGGATCTCCCGCATGACGGACACCACGCGGCTCTGGTGTTCTTCGGTGAGCCGGGCGACGGGAACCGAGCAGCTGATGGCGTCGACAGCCGGTACGTCGTGCCGCAGGGCGAAGCCGAAGCCCGCGATGCCGGTCACCGTCTCCTCGCGGTCGATGGCGTAGCCGCGCTCACGGACCCGCTCCAGGTCGGCGACCAGGGCGGCGCGGTCGGTGAGGGTGTTCTCGGTGCAGGCCGTCAACGGGCCCTCGGGGAGCGGCACTTCACCCTCCAGGCGCTCCGCGAGGAGAGCCTTGCCGAGGGCGCCCGCGTGCGCGGGGACGCGGCGGCCGACGCGGCTGATGGTGCGCAGGTACTCGTGGGATTCGCGGGTCGCGAGGTACACGACGTTCGGCCCGTCGAGCCGTGCCAGGTGGATCGTCTCGCCGAGGGCGTCCGAGGCCTCGTCGAGGTAGGGGCGGATCGTGCGCACGCTCAGGTCGCTGTCGAGGTAACTCGTACCGGTGAGCAGCGTGCGGATGCCGATGCCGTAGAGGGATCCGGTCGTGTCGGTGCGCACCCAGCCACAGTCGACGAGTGTCTGCAGCAGTTGGTACATGCTGCTGCGCGGGACATCGAGCTCCTCGGCGAGCTCGTCCAGGCGGGCAGGCCGGTCGGCGCGTTCCGCGAGGAGCTCCAGCAACGCCACCGTGCGGAGCGCCGACTTGACCCCGCGGACGCCCGATCCGGCTCCGCGGTCACTTCTGGTCTCCGCCGTGGGCCCCTCATCCGCCATGAACACATCGTAGATCCGCGGTGTCCCACCCATTGACCCCAGTCGTTCATCACCCTAGCCTCCATTCTCATACGTGGACGCCATCTGCATATAGAGATGAGATTCATGAACAAGTTCAGTATGGGGTCCAAGAGTGAGCCCGAGGCCGAGCCCGAGTCCGATCCCGCGGCGGTCGCCCAGCGGCTGCGTGAAGGCATGGCGAGTGGGGTGCTGTCCTTCCCGCTCACGAGCCTGAGAAGCGACGGCAGTCTCGATCTGGAGTCCTACCGGTCGTACCTGACCGCACAGTTGGCCACGGGCCCGGGCGCGGTGTTCCCCGCCTGCGGCACCGGCGAGTTCTTCTCACTGGACGAGGAGGAGTACCGCGGGGTCGTCCGCGTCACCGTCGAGGTGGCGGACGGCCGGATGCCGGTGGTGGCGGGCGTCGGCTACGGCTGGGCCCAGGCGCTGCGGTTCGCGCGGATCGCCGAGGAGGAGGGCGCGGACGCCCTGTTGGGGATGCCGCATTACCTCGTCGAGGCGTCGCAGGACGGCCTGGTGGAACAGGTGCGCCGGATCGCCGGCGGCACCCGGCTGCCGCTCATCGCCTACCAGCGCGGCCAAGTCACGTTCGACGCCGGCGCCCTGCGCCGGATCGCGGAGATCCCCACCGTCATCGGCCTCAAGGACGGGCACAGCGACCTCGACCGGCTGCAACGCCTCACGCTCGCCGCCCCCGAGGGCTTCCTCTTCTTCAACGGCGCCTCCACCGCGGAGATGCAGGCCCGCGCGTACGCCACTGTCGGTGTCCCCGCCTACTCATCGGCCGTCCATGCCTTCGCCCCCGAGATCGCCGATGCCTTCTTCAGCGCGCTGCGGGAGAAGGACGACGCGGCGGTGGACAGGCTGCTGCGGGACTTCTACGTGCCGCTGGTCGAACTGCGCGACCGGGTGCCGGGGTACGCCGTCTCGCTGGTCAAGGCCGCCGCCCGGCTGCGCGGCCTCCCGGTCGGACCGGTGCGCGCGCCGCTCACCGATCCCGGCCCTGACGACACCGCCGAACTGCGAAGGGTGCTGACCGCCGGTCTGAAGCTGGCCACGGAACTGCGCCGCACAGCCTGACCGTTCGAGAGAGTTCAAAACAGTTCAAAGGGGAACTGAATAATGCCGCTCGTCGTAGTCGGGATCAGCGTCCTGATCCTGCTGTTCCTCATGACCAGGCTGAAACTGAACGGCTTCGCCGCCCTCCTGCTCGTGGCGGTCGGCGTCGCGCTGGTGCAGGGGATCCCGGTGGCCACCATCCCGGACGTCCTCTCGGAGGGCATCGGCGGTCAGATCGGCGACACCATGCTGACCATCGGGCTCGGCGCCATGGTCGGCCGCGTCATGGGGGACTCCGGTGCCGCGCAGCGCATAGCCAACAGGATGCTGGAGGCCTTCGGGCCGCGGTGGGTGCAGGTGGCCATGGTGGTCACGTCGATGCTGATCGGCGTCACCATGTTCTACGAGGTCGCCTTCATCATCATCGTGCCGATCGCGTTCACCCTCGTACGCGTCACGGGGGCGAAGCTCCTGTGGATCGGGCTGCCGATGTCCATCACCCTCTCCACGATGCACAGCTTCCTGCCGCCGCACCCGGGCCCCACCGCCGTCGCCGCGACCTTCCACGCCTCGGTCGGACTGACGCTGGTCTACGGCCTGTTCATCGCGATACCCGCCGGTGCGCTCGTCGCGCTCGCGTGGCCGAGGCTTCCGTTCATCAGGGCGATGAACCCCACCATCCCCAAGGGCCTGGTGAGTGAGCGCGAGTTCACCGACGAGGAGCTGCCCGGCATGGGCTGGGCGCTCACCGTGGCCCTCTTCCCCGTCGTACTGATCGCCGCCGCCTCGGTGACCGAGATGGCCGCCTCCGGCGAGAGCCCCTTCCTGCACTTCGTCACGTTCATCGGTTCGGCGCCGATCGCGCTGCTCCTGACCCTCCTCCTGGCGATCTGGGCGTTCGGACCGCGCATCGGCCGCAGCCTGGCCGACGTCAGCGCCTCCTGTACGTCGGCGGCCCAGGCCATGGCGATGATCCTGCTGGTGATCGGGGCCGGCGGCGCCTTCAAGAACGTCCTCGTCGAGGGCGGCATCTCCGACTACATCAAGGACGCCACGGACGGCTGGTCCATCTCCCCGCTCATCCTCGCCTGGCTCATCGCGGTCATCCTGCGCATCGCGCTCGGCTCCGCCACGGTCGCCGTCGTCACGGCCTCCGGTGTGGTCCTTCCGCTGCTCGCCGGCAGCGGTGTCCACCCCGAGATCCTGGTGCTCGCCGTCTCGTGCGGCTCGATCGCCTTCTCCCATGTGAACGACCCCGGATTCTGGCTGTTCAAGGAGTACTTCAACCTCTCCGTCGTCGAGGCCATCAAGGTCCGCACCACGTATACGACGGTGCTCGCGCTCCTCGGCCTCGGCGGCGTACTCGCGGTCGAGTGGGCCCTGGACGTCCTCAGCCTCTGACCCGCCCTCTCTTTCCCCTTCCGCCCTCTCCCACCCGAGGATTCTCTGATCATGAACAGGCAGCCGACCGTCACCGCGTTCACCGTCTATCCGGTCGCAGGGCGGGACTGCATGGAGCTGAACCTCTCCGGCGCCCACGGCCCCTACTTCACCCGCAACATCGTGGTCCTAGAGGACTCCGAGGGCCGCATAGGCCTGGGCGAGGTGCCGGGCGGCGAGAGGATCACCCAGACCTTGCGCGACGCCGAGTCCCTTGTCGTCGGCGCCAAGGTCGGTGACTACAAGCGCGTCCTGCGCGAGATCGGCGACCGTTTCGCCGACCGCGACGCGGGCGGACGAGGCGCCCAGACCTTCGACCTGCGCACCGCCGTGCACGCCGTCACCGCCGTCGAGTCGGCGCTGCTCGACCTCCTGGGACAGCACCTGGACGTTCCCGTCGCAGCCCTGCTCGGCGACGGACAACAGCGCGACTCCGTACGGGTGCTCGGCTATCTCTTCTACGTCGGTGACCCCGACCGCACCGATCTCGACTACGTCCGCGAGCCCGACTCCCCCGTCGACTGGCACCGCGTCCGGCACGAAGAGGCCCTCACCCCCGTCGCGATCGTCCGGCAGGCCGAAGCCGCGTACGACCGCTACGGATTCTGTGACTTCAAGCTCAAGGGCGGCGTCCTGGAGGGCGCCGAGGAGGTCAAGGCCGTCCGGGCGCTGAAGGACCGTTTCCCTCAGGCCCGCATCACCCTCGACCCCAACGGCGCCTGGTCCCTGCGCGAGGCGATCGAGCTGTGCACCCCGTTGGCCGGCACGCTCGCCTACGCCGAAGACCCCTGCGGCGCCGAGGGCGGCTACTCGGGGCGTGAGGTCCTTGCCGAGTTCCGCCGCGCCACGGGCCTTGCGACCGCCACCAACATGGTCGCCACCGACTGGCGGCAGCTGACCCATGCCCTGGCCCTGCAGTCGGTCTCCATCCCGCTGGCCGACCCACACTTCTGGACCATGCAGGGGTCCGTACGCGTGGCGCAGCTGTGCAACGCGATGGGTCTCACGTGGGGCTGCCACTCCAACAACCACTTCGACATCTCCCTGGCCATGGTCACCCACTGCGGAGCCGCCGCGCCCGGCGACTACAACGCCCTGGACACCCACTGGATCTGGCAGGAGGGCCTGGAGCGCCTCACCACCGCCCCGCCCCGCATCGTCGGAGGCGAGATAGCCGTTCCCGACTCCCCCGGACTCGGCGTCCAGCTCGACATGGACCGCCTGCTCGCGGCCCACGAGCTCTACCAGGAGAAGGCACTGGGAGCGCGCGACGACGCCACCGGCATGCGTTACCTGATCCCCGACTGGCAGTTCGACGCCAAACGTCCCTGCCTCGTGCGCTAGCCGCCGCACGGAGGTGATCAGTTGTGCGATCGCGCGTGAGCATGGTGTTCTCGGCGTGGGCGCGACGACTGAAGTACGAGAAGGGACACACGATGGCAGCGGCTGAGACAGTGACATTCCCCTCCGGTGCGAGCGTGCCCGCCCTGGGTCAGGGCACGTGGCACATGGGAGACGATCCCGCGCGGCGCTCCGAGGAACTTGCGGCGCTCCGCAGGGGCCTGGATCTGGGCATGACGCTGATCGACACGGCTGAGATGTACGGGAGCGGCGCCTCGGAGGAGCTGGTCGGCGAGGCGGTGCGCGGGCGCCGTGACGAGGTGTTCCTCGTGAGCAAGGTGCTGCCGTCGAACGCTGACTCCCGTGGCACCGTCGACGCCTGCCACGCGAGCCTGCGGCGCCTCGGCACGGACCGCATCGACCTGTATCTGCTGCACTGGCGGGGCGGTGTGCCGCTCTCCGAGACCGTCGAGGCCCTCGAAAGGCTGGTGAGCGAGGGCAGCGTCGGCGCCTGGGGTGTCAGCAATCTGGACGTCGACGACCTGACCGACCTCCCCGAGGGCGCTCTTCCCCAGACGAATCAAGTGCTGTACAACCTCACCCGGCGCGGCCCGGAGTACGACCTGCTCCCCTGGTGCCGCGAGCGCTCGGTGCCTGTCATGGCGTACTCCCCGCTCGAACAGGGGCGCCTCCTCGGCCACGGAGCCCTGGAAGCCGTGGCGTCGGCCCACGGGAGCACACCGCTCCAAGTGGCGCTCGCCTGGGTGCTGCGCCACCCCGACGTCATCGCCATTCCCAAGGCCTCCACGGCGGCGCACGTGGAGCAGAACCACGCGGCCCTCGACCTGCGCCTCACCGACGACGATCTCAAGGCGCTGGACGCCGCGTTCCCGCCGCCGGTGCGCAAGCAGCCCCTGGAGATCCTCTAGAAGTCTCTGGGCATGCCCCCTTGCGTACGTCGCCCTAGGGTGGGAACCCGGTGCCACGTCACAGGTATCCCAGGCATCCCGAGGAGGACACGGCATGCCCATCGCCACGGTCAATCCCGCCACCGGCGAGACGCTCAAGACGTTCGAGCCGCTCACGGACGAGGAGGTCGAGCGCCGCCTGGCGGCAGCCGCGGCCGCGTTCGCCCAGTACCGCACCAGCGACTTCGCCCAGCGCGCCCGGCTCCTGAACCGGGCCGCCGATCTGCTGGAGGAGGACAACGCGGCCATCGCCCGGACCATGACCACGGAGATGGGCAAGCCCATCAAGGCGGCCAGGGCCGAAGCGGCCAAATGCGTGAAGGCCATGCGCTGGTACGCCGAGCGGGCCGGGGAACTGCTGGCGGACGAGCACCCCGTACAGGCCGATGTGAAGGATTCCGGCGCGTCCCGGGCGATCGTCCGCTACCGCCCGCTCGGCGTCGTGCTCGCCGTGATGCCGTGGAACTTCCCGCTCTGGCAGGTCGTACGGTTCGCGGCCCCCGCCCTCATGGCGGGCAACGTCGGCCTGCTCAAGCACGCGTCGAACGTGCCCCAGACCGCCCTCTACCTGGAGGACCTCTTCCGCCGCGCCGGATTCCCCGAGGGCTGCTTCCAGACGCTGCTGGTCGGCTCGGGCGCCGTGGAGGGCATCCTGCGCGACAAGCGGGTGGCGGCGGCGACCCTCACCGGCAGCGAGCCCGCGGGCCGCTCGGTGGCGTCCGTCGCGGGCGACGAGATCAAGAAGACCGTCCTGGAGCTGGGCGGCAGCGATCCGTACCTCGTGCTGCCGAGCGCCGACGTCGAGCGGGCCGCGGCGACCGCGGTGACCGCCCGGGTGCAGAACAACGGGCAGTCCTGCATCGCCGCAAAGCGCTTCATCGTGCACACCGACGTCTATGACGCCTTCCGGGACCGGTTCGTGGCGGGCATGCGGGAGTTGACCGTCGGCGACCCGTCGAGCGAGGAGACGGACGTCGGCCCGCTCTCCAGCGAACAGGGCCGCAGCGATCTGGAGGAGCTCGTCGACGACGCGCTCGGCCACGGCGCCACCGCGCTGTGCGGCGGGCAGCGCCCCAAGGAGCAGGAGCGGGGCTGGTTCTACTCCCCCACCGTGCTCGCCGACGTGACCGAGCAGATGCGCATCCACCAGGAGGAGACGTTCGGCCCGGTGGCCACGCTCTACCGCGTGGCGGATCTGGACGAGGCCGTGGCACTGGCCAACGACACGCCGTTCGGGCTCAGCTCGAACGTGTGGACGCGGGACGACGACGACGTCGAGCGCTGTGTACGGGATCTCCAGGCGGGCGGTGTCTTCTTCAACGGCATGACCGCCTCGCACCCCGGCCTGCCCTTCGGCGGCGTCAAGCGTTCGGGCTACGGGCGTGAGCTGTCGGGGCACGGCATCCGCGAGTTCTGCAACGCCACGACGGTCTGGCACGGCGCGTCCGACCCGGACGCCAAGAGCTGACGAAGCTCTGGCGCCGGGTCAGGGACGTACGTAAGGAGCAAGGGCATACGGGAGGGAGCGGCGCGGCCGAGTGGCCGCGTCGCTCACTTCTGCGAGAGCGGCGGCTCTCCGTGCTCGGAGCCCGTCAGACGGAGCTGCACCTGTACCTCCTGGTCACCGGAGACGGTCCCGGTCACGGAGGTGGCGAAGGCCGATTCGAGCGTGGCCCGCAGTCGGTTCACCGCCACCGGGCCGCCCTGCAGATCGGCGGTGACGGTGTCCGCGAGCAGCACGCCCCGGACGGGGCCCGGGTCGTGGGCGGCGAGGAAGCCGCCGGTCCAGACTTCGGGGCGGGGCTGCTCGGTCCGGTGCGGCGCGTCGTCACCGCGGTCGGAGGGATAGTGGGTCCGCAGCAGTCCGAAGACGGCGTCCGCGTCTGCCGCGGAGCACTCGCCGAGGACCACTTGCACCTGGTCGGGGGATCCGGACTGCTCGGCGGGGGAATCCGGGGCGGGTGTGTCGTTCACGCTGTTCTCCATGGGGTCGCAGGTACCTGACGTGGTCACGGGTACCCGAAGTGGCGCCAGGTAGTTGAGGGGTTCAGGGATCGCGGGTCAGAGCTCGCGCAGCGCGGGCAGCAGTTTCTTCTCGGCCCAGTCGATGAAGGGACGCTGCTGGTCACCGCCCACCTGGACGAGGGCGACTTCCGTGAAGCCCGCGTCGACGAAGGGGCGTACGGCGTCGACGAAGTCGTCGATGTTGTCGCCGCAGGGGATCTGTTCGCCGATGTCCTGCCGGGTGACGAACTGGGTGGCGCCGGCGAAGCCGGAGGGCCCGGGCAGTTCGGAGTTGACGGGCCAGCCGCCGACCGACCAGCGGAACTGATCGTGTGCGCGGGCGACCGCCGCGTCCTTGTCGGTGTCGAAGCAGACCGGGAGCTGGCCGACGCGGGGCTTGCCGCCCCCGCCGTGCCGCTCGAAGGCGTCCAGCAGCTCGGCCTTGGGCTCGGTCGCGATGACCAGGTCGGCCAGGCGCCCGGCCAGCGCGCAGGACCGCCCGCCGGAGACCGCCACTCCAATGGGCGGCAGCTCGTCGGGCAGGTCGTACAGGCGGGCGTTCGCCACGTCGAAGTGGGTGCCCTGATGGTTCACGTTGTCGCCGGTGAAGAGGGCGCGGATGATGTCCACCGCCTCTTCCAGCATCTCCAGACGGACCTGCGGCGATGGCCAGCCCTCGCCGACGACATGCTCGTTGAGGTTCTCGCCCGAACCGAGGCCGAGCCGGAAGCGGCCCTCGGCGAGCAACTGCATCGTCGCCGCCTTCTGCGCCACCACAGCGGGGTGATAGCGGACCGTCGGGCAGGTCACGTACGTCATGAGCGGGATCCGCGAGGTCGCCTGTGCGGCCGCGCCGAGGACACTCCAGGCGTACGGCGCGTGCCCCTGCGAGTCGAGCCAGGGGAAGTAGTGGTCAGAGGTGACGGAGAAGTCGAATCCGGCCCGCTCCGCCGCGACCAGGTCGTCGACGAGGGCGCGGGGGCCCGCCTGCTCGGTCATCATCGTGTAGCCGATTTGCACCATATTTGTACGCTTTGCCGAACTGCTCCCGCTGAAACCTCGGCCATCCGGCCCATGGGGACCCGAGTGCCCTCCCTGATCACTTCCAGTCGTACGCGTACGCGGCGACCCAGGTGATCTCCAGCTGCGCACTGCTGCCGGGCGCCGCCCCCGGGCCCTCCAGAGCGCTCTCGTTCTGCAGGATCCATGACAGCGGCTGGTCGGGCACGCCCCTGGTGTCGTGTCCCGTCTGCCTGCCGTCCACGAAGAAGCGCACATGTCCGGGGGTCCACTCGGTCGACACCGTGTGCCATCGCGTCCAGTCGTCGGCGCCGCGGAACGTGCCCTGCTCGCCGCCGCCGCACGGGTGGTGGAAGGCGGTGAGGGAGCCGTTCCAATTGCCCTCGGGGTGGTCCATCTCGCAGCCGCCGCCGTAGTGCAGCCAGGCGGACTTGTAGCCGGGGGCCGGCTTGGTCACCTTGATCCGGGCGCTGTATTTGCCGTACTTCATCTGCATGACGGCCCGTGGTACGACCGCCGCGGCGTGCACGGGACCTCCGTCGGCGGGCCGCCACATCCGGATGCGCATGCGGCCGTCGCCGTTCTCCGCAGGGTCTACGCTCACCGTGTCCTCGGGGTGGTAGACACCGACGACGTCACGGCCACGGTCGTTGGACGTGTCGCGCCAACCGGTTGGGTAGGCCCACCAGTTGTCACGGTAGGAGCCGTCGAGTTCGCCGCAGTACGCCGCGGAGGTGTCGGCGTGGTGGTCGCAGTCGCCGAACGCGCCGAGCGGCACCTGATCCTTGTTGAAGTCCTCGGCGAGGACCTGCCAGAACGGCCCGCAGTCACCGCGCGGCAGCTCAGTGCCCACGCCGGTGCCGCAGGCGTCGCCCGGCCGCGGCGCTCCCCCGGCACTGGGAATGGACAGCAGGGCGGCGAGCAAGGCGGTGCCCAGCGCCGCGAGCACGAGGGGCCTGCGCCGTCTCGCCGCCGCGTGTGATCCCATCGCGATGCCCTTCTCCCGGCCGCGCGCCCACCTCCGCGGACGTCCCAAGCGAAGGGGTCATCCTCGCGGAGTGCGCGACGCGCCGCCATACCGGCGACGCTTCGTCCCGCTCGGCATCGTGACCGGCCTACGGGGAACACGGGGAAAAAAATAGGCCGAGGACCGAGGAGGGCCCATGCAGGTGTCCGACGGCGTAGGCGCGATCGCCTACAAGGGCGTGGACAGCACCCCGCCATGGCTGGTGATTCCGCTCGTCCTGCTCACCGTGCTCGGGATCGCGCTGGCCTGGCAGCGGGGGCGGAACCAGTAGGAACCAGCAGGAGCGAGTAGGAACGGTTGGGCGAACTCGCCGGTAACGTGAACTGGTATACGTGTCCGGGCGGTTGGGACGTAGGTTGTGCCCACAACCTTTCAGGCCTCGGGTGAAAGACGGACGCTCTCCATGACCGACAACACGACGACGCCGGGACCGGCGGCGCAGCAGAAGATCGACTCATCGGTGCCGCACTCGGCCCGGATCTGGAACTACTGGCTGGGCGGCAAGGACAACTACCCCGTCGACGAGGAAGCCGGTGACGCGTACGGCGCCGTCTTCCCCGGCATCGTCACCATCGCCCGCAGCAGCCGCGCCTTCCTGCGCCGCACCATCACATACCTGGTCACCGAGGCGGGCATCGGCCAGTTCCTGGACATCGGGACGGGCCTGCCGACCGTGGACAACACCCATGAAGTGGCCCAGCGGCTCGACCCGCGGACCAGGATCGTCTACGTCGACCACGACCCGATGGTCCTCGCGCACGCACGCGCGCTGCTGACCTCCACCCCGCAGGGGGCGACCGCGTACGTCGACGCCGACCTGTCCGACCCCGACCGGATCCTGGCGGCCGCAGCCGAGACGCTCGACCTCAGCCGCCCCACGGCCCTGATCCTCAGCAACATCCTGGGCCACGTCGGCGACTACGACCTGGCACGCGGCATCGTCACCCGCCTGATGGACGCGCTGCCCTCGGGCAGCTACCTGTCCATCAACGACGGCTCGCGTGGCATCGACGCCACCTACGAACAGGCACAGGACGCCTACAACGAAACCGGCGCCGTCCCCTACTTCCTGCGCCCCGTCGACCAGATCACCGCGTTCTTCGACGGCCTCGAACTCCTGGACCCCGGCGTCGTCTCGGTCCCCTTCTGGCGCCCGGAAGCAGGCTCCCCCACCCCGGTGGCCATCGGCGAACACGGCGGCCTCGCCCGCAAGCCGTAGCCGTAAGCCGTATGTAGACGACGGCGGCTACCAGGGAAGGCGGCCTTCAGCGTCCCAGTAACCGCCGGTGGGGCCGCCGGGGTCCACCTGCGCCATGCGCACGATGATCTCGGCGCCCTCTTCGACGGTCTGGACACCGGTGTTGCCGTTCAGGTCCGTCTTGGTGAAGCCGGGCTCCACCGCGTTGATCCGCATGCCCGGGAACGCCTTCGCGTACTGCACAGTGATCATGTTGACGGCGGCCTTCGACGCCGGGTAGGCGACGCCCGGATACGCGTACGCCGGTGTGCCCGCCTCGGCCACCCGGCTCAGGGAGGCCAGACCGCTGCTGAGGTTGACGATGACGGGGGCTTTCGAGCGCCGGAGCAGCGGCAGGAACGCGTGGGTGACGCGCACCATGCCGAAGACGTTCGTATCGAAGACCTCCCGCATCTGGTCGGCGGTCATGTCCGCGGCGCCGGGCGCGTTGTTGTCGGCGTCCCGGCTCTCGATTCCCGCGTTGTTGATCAGTACGTCGAGGCCTCCGCCGGCCGCGACGGTCTCGGCCGCGGCTGCCACGGACGCGTCATCGGTGACGTCGAGCAGGACCGGCCGCGCGCCCAGCAGCTCGGCGGCGCGGAGACCGCGTTCGGCGTCGCGGCTGCCGATGTAGACGGTGTGGCCTACGGAGACGAGCCGGCGGGCCGTCTCGAACCCAAGGCCCTTGTTCGCTCCGGTGATCAGTGTCGTAGTCATGCCCCCAGGCTGCGCCGGGCGGCCGGGAGCAGCCAGGAGTCCCCTCTTCCTGGGACTGCCGGTACCAGGAAGATCCGGGCGGCGCGGTGCACAGTGGTGGCATGGCGAGCACGGAGTTCGGGCGGATGGTGCGGCGGTGGCGCGACCGGGTCCGCCCGGAGGCGGCGGGGCTGCCGGCGGGCGGTCATCGGCGCGCGGCCGGGCTGCGCCGCGAGGAGCTCGCGATGCTGGCCGGGATCTCGGTCGACTACGTGACCCGCCTCGAACAGGGCCGGGCGACCAACCCGTCGGAGCAGGTGGTGGAGGCGCTCGGACGGGCGCTGCGGTTGTCCTCGGCCGAACGTGAGCACCTGTTCCACGGCGCCGGGCTTGTGCCACCGGGGCAGGGCACGGTCCCCGCGTACATCACGCCGAGCGTTCACCGCATGCTGGACCGGCTGACCGGGACGCCCGTCGCGGTCTCCGACGCGTCATGGATGCTGCTGCTCGCCAACCCGCTGTACACGGCGCTGATGGGCGAGCGGCACGGCCGCGACCGCAGCGGCGCGTGGCGCGCCTTCCTCGGCTCGGGCGGCCGTGTCCGCCACACGTCGCAGTCGCAGCTCGCGCTGGAGACCGCGGTCGTCGGCGACCTGCGCGCGGCGGCGAGCCGGTACCCGGCGGATCAGCGGCTGCGGCGGCAGATCGCCGAACTTCGGTCGCGCAGCGAGCGGTTCGCCGAGCTGTGGGACTCCGGCGCCGTGGGCCGTCACGAAGCGTCCCGCAAGACCGTCGACCATCCCGAGGTGGGCCCCGTGACGCTGGACTGCGACGTCCTCAGTGTCGCGGGCAGTGACCTGCGCATCATGATCTACACGGCCGAACCGGGCAGTCAGGACGCCGAACGCCTCGAACTCCTCGCGGTCCTGGGCTGTGCGGGTGTCTGATGTGACCGGCAGTCCCAATGGGGCACGTGTTCTGTGTGGAGCTTGCAGGAGAGAACAACCGCGAACCCTTCGGGGGCAAAAGTCCGGAAGCCCCCGGGATATGACATCTGGTGTGCTGCAATATCCGTCATCTTGACTGGTGTTGGAAGCGAAGCGAGGCACCGATGATGTCAGTGGAATCTCTGCAGGGCTCCGGCGACCAGCAGGGGTTGTTCCGGGGGCTGGTCGAATCCTCGCAGGACGCGATCCTCATGAAGACCCTCGACGGGCAGATCATGTTCTGGAACGCGGCCGCCCAGCATCTGTACGGGTACACGCCCGACGAGGCCGTCGGCAGCCACGTCCGCATGCTCGTGCCCCCCGAGCTCAAGGACGAGGAAGCCGAACTCCTCGAACGGATCGCCGGCGGCGTACGCATCGAGCACTACGAAACCCGCCGCACCGCCAGCGACGGCCGCATCCTCGACATCGACGTCACTCTCTGGCCGATCCGCACCCACGACGGCTCCATCACCGCCGCCTGCTCCATCATGCGCGACATCACCGAACGCAAGAGAGCCGAGGCCGAACTCGCCGAACTGTATGCGCAGCAGCGGCACATCTCGCTGGCCCTCAACCTGATGGGGGCCTCCAAACAGATCCCCGGTGCGCGGGCGGCCAGCCGCTATCTGCCCTCGACACAGGGACAGGGGGTCGGCGGGGACTGGCTCGACCTGATCGACCTGGGGGCCGGGCGGGTCGGGGTGTTCGTCGGCGACGTGATGGGGCGCGGCCTCGACGCGGCCGTGGTCATGGGCCAGTTGCGCTCCGCGGCACGCGCCCTGGCCCTCGCCGGTCTTCCGCCCTGTGAACTGATGCAGGCACTGGACGCGTTCGCGCGCGATCTGCCCGAACCATTCGTCACCTGCGTCTACTTGCAGGCCGACCCGGCCCAGGGCGAGGTAACGGTGTGCTCGGCCGGTCATCTGCCGGTCCTCCTCATCGATCCGGACTCGGGGGTCCACGAGCTGCCGGTACCGACCGGCATCCCCCTGGGAGTGGGCGGAGTGCCGCATCAGCAGGTCCACCTCCCCCTCCGGGCCGGAACGACCCTGGCCCTGTACACCGATGGGATGGTCGAGACCTCCAGCAGCGACATCGACCTCCAGCTGAAACTCCTGACCAGCACGCTGGAGGACGTCTTCGCCACGGCCGACAGCCTTGAGGACGCCGCCGACCGCGTCCTGCGTACGCTGCTGCCCGACACCGACACGTACGCCGATGACGTGACCCTGCTGCTCGTCAACTTCCCCACGGCCCCGCTGGACACCGCGGAGGCGGGCCTGGCACGCGAGGCGGTCTCGGTTCCGGCCGGGCGGCGCTTCCTCCGGGAGAAGCTGCGGGAATGGGGCCTCACGGCGCTGAGCGACAGCGCGCTCCTGCTGGCGTCGGAGCTCCTGACCAACGCGTTCCGCCACGCCGAGGGACCGCTCAACCTGCGGGTGTGGCACAGCGTCCGCGAACTAGGCGTGGAGATCAGCGACCACAGCACGCCCCGGCCACGGGCCCGGCTCGCCGAGGACACGGAGGAGAGCGGCCGTGGGCTGATCCTGGTCGAGGCCCTCGCCGATGCCTGGGGCACCCGGCCCACCGCCGCCGGCAAGAACGTGTGGTTCACCTTGCTCATCCCGCCGGCCGTCACCGGGGCCCAGATTCCGGAAGCACCGGACACCGCCCTGGCTTCGTGACGTTCGGTACGTTCCCTGGGCGGGGTGCCCGGAGAGGTCAGGAGCTGGTGAGGACCACGAGCTGTTGGGTCGCCCTGGTCATCGCGACATAGCGGTCGACCGCTCCCTCGATGCCGTCGCCGAACGTCTGCGGGTCGATGAGGACGACCAGGTCGAACTCGAGCCCCTTCGTCAGCTCCGGGGCCATCGAACGGACCCGGGGAGTCGCCCGGAACGTGGGGTCGCCGATGACGCAGGCGATCCCCTCGGCGTGCGCGCCGAGCCAGGTGTCGAGGACCGAGTCCAGATCCGCGACAGATCCGTGTACGACGGGGACGCCGCTGCTGCGGATCGACGTCGGCACGTTGGCGTCCGGGAGAACGGCCCGGATGACCGGCTCGGCCTGCGTCATGACCTCTTGCGGCGTCCGGTAGTTGATGCTCAGCGACGCCACGTCGATCCGGTCGAGTCCGGCCCGCTCAAGACGTTCCTGCCACGACTCCGTGAACCCGTGCCTGGCCTGGGCGCGGTCCCCGACGATGGTGAAGCTCCGGGACGGGCAGCGGAGCAGCAGCATCTGCCACTCGGCGTCGGTCAGTTCCTGGGCCTCGTCCACCACGATGTGCGCGAACGGTCCCGCGAGCAGGTCCGGGTCGGCGCCGGGCAAGGCGGTGTCGTCGATCAGGCTGTCCTGCAAGTCCCGGCCGCGCAGCATCGTCACCGCGCCTTCGCCGTCGTCGTCGGCCTGGAGCAGGTTGTCGATGACACCGGCCATGCGCTCGCGTTCGGCGGCGACCGCCGCGCTGTGCCGCTGCTCGCGCAGGGACGCCTCCGGGTCGCCGAGCCGCTGCCGTGCCGCGTCGAGGAGCGGCAGGTCGGACACCGTCCAGGCCTGCGGATCCTCCTTGCGCTGGAGCTTGTGTACGTCGTCGGGGCTGAGCCAGGGGGCGCACAGCCGCAGGTAGGCGCGTACCGACCACAGGTCTCCGACGACGTCTGCCGCTTCGAGCATCGGCCAGGCCCTGTTGAGCGTCGTACGCAGTTCCCTGTTCTGCAGCAGCGACTTGCGGAAGAGGTCGGCCGATATCTCGCCGTCCTGCTTGTCCAGCAGGATCGCGACCAGTTCCTCCCAGATCTGCTCGCGCGCCTCGTTGTGCGGGGTGCCGGGCTCCGCCGCCGCGAACGCCTCGGCCCAGTCGTCCGCGCTCAGCCAGCTGTCGGACCAGTGGGTCTCGACCGTCATGCCCTTGGTGGGCGGCTCCTCGTAGAACCTGACGGCGGCCTCGATCGCCTTCACCAGGTCAGCGGAGGACTTCAGGCGGGCCACCTCCGGGTCGGGCTCGGTCGTCGCCGTGGCTCCCTCGGTGACGAGGTCCCGCAGGGTGCAGGTCTGCACGCCTTCCTCGCCGAGGCTGGGGAGCACGTCGGCGACGTAGGCGAGGTAGGACTGGTGCGGGCCGACGAACAGCACGCCGCCCCGGCGGTGACCGAGGCGGGGGTCGGAGTAGAGGAGGTAGGCGGTGCGGTGCAGGGCGACGACGGTCTTTCCCGTGCCGGGACCGCCGTCGACGACGAGCGCGCCGCGGGATCCCGCACGGATGATGGCGTCCTGGTCGGCCTGGATGGTGCCGAGCACGTCGCGCATCCGGGGCGAGCGGCTGCTGCCGAGGCTGGCGATGAAAGCGGACTGGTCGTCGAGGGCGGCGTGCCCTTCGAACCCGTCCGCGGTGAAGACCTCGTCCCAGTAGTCGCTGATCCGGCCGTGGGTCCAGCGGTACCGGCGGCGGCTCGCCAGGCCCATGGGATTGCCGTGGGTCGCCCCGAAGAACGGTTCGGCCGCGGGGGAACGCCAGTCGAGCACCAGCCGGCGTCCCGTGCTGTCCGTGAGGCCGACCCGTCCGACGTACACGGGCTCGGGATCGTCCGCACTGACCATGTGTCCGAGACACAAGTCGAGGCCGAAGCGGCGCAGGGCGCGCAGGCGCGTGGTCAGCTGGTGGACCTCCACGTCCCGGTCCATCGCCGCCCGGCCTTTGCCGCCGGGCGCCTTGAGCGTCGCGTCAAGCCGGTCGGACAGGTCGGCGACGGCATCCGCGAGGCTCTCCGCGATGGCCGCGAAGTGCCGCTCGTCGCCGGCGATCAGCGTCGGGTCGGCTTTGGCCGAGAGATGGTCGGGAAGGTCGAAAGCGCTCGACGACCCATGAACCGACGACAGCAAACTCACTTGGTGAATCCCCCATTTTTTTTCCGCGAGTTCCGGCTACGGTGAGCGATTGTGCGGTACTGCGGGGGCCTTGCCGCAAGCCCCCCTGTGCGCTATAAGTTGAAAGTGGCAAGAGGTGGGTACTCCCCCTTGCCCCCTTCGCCCGCTGCGGTCGGGCCCTCCTCGGTCACCTCTTCGACACATCCGGCATGCCGCGACGCCCCCAGAGGCGAACGGTCATTCAGCCGACCCATTCGGTCACTCACGGGCAGGCCCGGAGCATCCGGTGACCCGAACGCGTCGGTCTCGCGCATGTTCCCCTGGAAAATGCCAATCCTCCTCAGAACCCTCACAGCCTTACGTACCTTCCTCGGCACGGGCGGTGGGGACCGCCCAGTCTCACTCTGGGGAAGGGAGGCCGCGTGCCCGGAATCGATGAGTGTCTGCTCGAAGCGATGACACTGCCCGGCGCACGTGGGGCCGCGATCGTCGACTGGACCAGCGGGCTCTCGCTCGGTTCGGTCGGCGAATCGCCCAACGGCGACCACGAGGCGACCGCCGCCGAGACCGCGGAGGTGGCACGGGCTGCGGCCGAGTACCAGGCCTTCGCTCCCGCCGACGCACAGTGGGATGAACCGGACGGCAAGGGGATTCCCGTCGAGGACCTGATGCTCACCACCCGGACCGGCTTCCACCTGATCCGTTTCGTGGAGACCACGTTCGACAGCAGCGTCTTCCTGCACCTCTGGCTCGACCGTGACACCGGGAATCTCGCGCTCGCCCGCATCCGGCTGCGTGATCTCGCCGACCGGCTGGTGCTGGTATGAGTACCGCTTCGCCCCCCGTCGCCACCTCCCCCATGCTCCTGCGGCTGGCCGAGGAGGAGGCCACCGGCGCGCTCCTGCGCGACCAGGGAGTCCTCTATCTCTCGCAGGGACGCGTCGTGCACGCCGAGAGCCCCGCGGCGCCCGGCATCGACGTACTGCTGACCACCGGCGGCGTGCTGCCCCCGCAGGGCTGGCAGGACGCCCTTTCGCAGGCGGGGTCCCACAACGCGGTCGGGCAGCATCTGATCGACAGCGGCCGGGTGACCGCGGGCGAGCTGGAGATGTGCCACCTCGGCGCGCTCTTCGACGCCGCGTTCTTCGTCCTCGCTCCGGGCAAAGGCGCCACCCGGTTCCGTTATGGCGTCGCCCACTGGCTCGGGCGTCTCCATCCCGTACCGGCCGCGGTCGTGGCCCGTGAGACGCGGCGCCGCCGTGCCCTGCTGGACAGCGTCTGGCCCGACGCGGTGATCGACACCGCCCCCGTCATGGCCCGCACCGCCGCCCCCGGCCAGAAGGTCGGCTGCCGTCAGCGCGCCGTCCTGCGGCTCGCCGACGGCAGTCGTACGCCGACACAGATCGCCTGGGAACTGGGCCGCCCGGCGTTCCACACCCTCCTGGAGGTCCGACGCCTTGCCGCGGCCGGCCTCGTAAAGACGCCACGGCCACCCGAACCGGTGGCGTCCCCCATCCCTCTGTGGTGCGTGGAGTCCTCCACGGACCCGGACATCGCCCTGCTCCGCCGGCTTCGCGACGCCCTGGAGGCGAGCCCGTGACGTTCCGCTCCGCTCACCGGGCCGAGCACCGGCCCTCATGAAGCTCTTCGCGCTCTGGAAGCGCGCCGAGAGGAGACACCTGATGGGTGCCGAAGCCGACGTACTGAGCGAACTGCGACGCCTACGAACCCGGATACCGCAGCTCAGGGGCGCGCTGGCGGCCAGCGTCGACGGTCTGGTGCTCGCCCAGGACGCGACGGACGTGGAGGCCGAAGGCGTGTCGGCCCTGACCGCGGCGGCCCTTGGTGTGGCCCTGCGCCTGTCCGAAGCAACCCACCAAGGCGACTTCCGCGAACTGCTCATCCGAGGTGAGCACGGATACGTCGCCACGTACGCCGCCGGTGCTTCGGCCGTCCTGACACTCCTGGCCGAGCCCCGCATCAACGTGGGCCGGCTGCACCTGGAGGCCCGCCGCTCCAGCACCTGTATCGGAGAGCTGGTCGACGCCGCCGTCGAACGAGCGGAGGAAGGCTGATCCATGCCCCCCACCCCACCCTCACCACGGACACCCGGCAGACGAAAAGGAAGCAAATTCATGACGAACACCGAAACCGCACTCAAGGAAGCCACCACCTCGATCGAGGGAGTCATCGGCGCCGCCCTGGTCGACTACACGAGCGGCATGGCCCTCGGCACGCTCGGCGGCGGCAAGGACCTCGACCTGTCCGTGGCCGCGGCGGGCAACACGGACGTGGTCCGCGCCAAGCTGCGCACCATGGAGATGCTCAACCTCAAGGACGAGATCGAGGACATCCTGATCTCCCTCGGCAGCCAGTACCACTTGATCCGCCTCATCAAGGGGCGCAACAACAACGGCCTTTTCCTCTACCTCGCCCTCGACAAGAACCGCGCCAACCTGGCCATGGCACGCCACCAGCTCAAGCGGATCGAGGCGGACATGGACGTGTGAGCCGGCCTCACGATCGGCGGCGCCGCGCCCCCTGAGGGCGCGGCGCCCATGAGCCGCCCGCGCTAACCCGGCATGCCGGAACGGTTGTCCTGACCCAGGCTGGATACACGGTCACATCCCCGACCGCGTACCGACCAGGGAGCAGAGCACCATGGGAACCGACGTGTTCCACTCGCAAGTGCGCCTCACGGTGAACGGCGAGCCACGCCACATCACCGTCGACCATCGCTCGACGCTGCTCGACGTTCTGCGTGAGCAGCTGGATATGACCGGCGCCAAGAAGGGCTGCGATCACGGCCAGTGCGGTGCCTGCACCGTCCTCGTCGACGGGCGCCGCGCGAACAGCTGTCTGCTGTTGGCCGTCGCCCACGAGGGGTGCGACATCACCACCGTCGAAGGACTGAGCCCCGCCGACGGCCAGGGCCCCCACCCCCTTCAGCGGGCCTTTGTGGAACGTGACGCCTTCCAGTGCGGATACTGCACTCCTGGGCAGCTCTGCTCGGCGGTCGGCGCCATCGCGGAGGCCGCGGCGGGCAGCGCCTCGCATGTGACGGATCCGGGCGCGGCCACGGGCGCGCCCGTGGAGCTGACCCCGGAGGAGATCCGCGAGCGGCTCAGCGGCAACCTGTGCCGCTGCGGCGCCTATCCGCACATCGTCGAAGCGGTCGGGGACGTGGTCCGGTGAAATCCTTCATGTACGTACGCGCGCACAGCGTCGATGAGGCGACCGCGGCCCACGCCGGGCGCCCGGCC
Source organism: Streptomyces sp. NPDC048436 (assembly GCF_043200355.1). Classification (NCBI taxonomy): domain Bacteria; kingdom Bacillati; phylum Actinomycetota; class Actinomycetes; order Kitasatosporales; family Streptomycetaceae; genus Streptomyces; species Streptomyces sp. NPDC048436. Next base: position 476,284 of record NZ_JBICXP010000006.1, on the reverse strand, counting down.
TCCCGCTATCTGGGCGGCGGCACCAATCTCGTGGACCTGATGAAGCTCGGCGTGGAGCGGCCGGGCACGCTGATCGACGTCAGCAGGCTGCCGCTGGACGCGGTGGAGGAGCTCCCCGACGGGTCCGTGCGCGTCGGTGCGACGGTCCGCAACAGTGACCTCGCCTCCCACCCGCTGGTCCGCGACCGCTACCCCGTCCTCTCCCAGGCGCTGCTCGCGGGGGCGTCGGGCCAGCTGCGCAATGTGGCCACGACCGGCGGAAACCTGCTCCAGCGCACCCGCTGCCCCTACTTCCAGGACCCGTCCAAGCCCTGCAACAAGCGCGAGCCCGGCAGCGGCTGCGGCGCACGCGACGGCGTCCACCGTGACCACGCCGTCCTCGGCCACTCGCCGCAGTGCATCGCCACGCACCCTTCCGACATGGCGGTGGCCCTCGCCGCGCTCGACGCCCAGGTGGAGTTGCAGGGCCCGCGGGGACGGCGCACGCTTCCGGTCACCGAGTTCCACCGGCTGCCCGGTGACCGCCCGGAGCAGGACACCGAGATCGCGCCCGGCGAACTCATCACCGCCGTCGTGCTCCCGCCCACGGCCGCGGGGCTGCCCAGCGCCTACCGCAAGGCCCGCGACCGTGCCTCGTACGCCTTCGCGCTCGCCTCCGTGGCCGTGGTCCTGCACGTCGAGGACTCCGTCGTACGCCAGGTGCGCATCGCGTTCGGCGGGCTTGCCCACCGGCCCTGGCGCGCCGTGCGGGCCGAGCGGGAACTGCTCGGCGCCGCGCCGGGCGACGACGCGTTCCTGCGGGCCGTCGACGCCGAGCTCTCCGCCGCCGAACCGCTGCGCGACAACGCCTTCAAGGTGCGCCTCGCCCGCAATCTCGCGTGCGACGTCCTGCGGCGCCTCGCCGACTCGTCCCCCGCCTCCTGACCCAGACCCCGCACCGCACCGCAGCTTTCAGGGAGAAATCCATGCCGGACAACGCCGTCAGCGCTCTCGGGGCGCCCGAGGAGCGCAGGGAAGGCCCCGACAAGGTCACCGGCGCCGCCCGCTACGCCGCCGAACACACCCCCGAGCGGTGCGCCTACGCCTGGCCTGTCCCCGCCACGGTCGCGCGCGGCGAGGTCACCGCCGTCGACGACAAGGCGGCTCTTGCGGTACCCGGCGTCGTCGGTGTCCTCAGCCACCTGAACGCGCCGCGTCTGACCGAGCCGGAGGACCCGACCCTCGCCGTGCTCCAGAACGCGCGCGTCCCGCACCGGGGCTGGTACGTCGCCCTCGTCGTCGCCGACACCCTGGAGGCGGCACGCGAAGGCGCCGGTGCCGTCCGGATCACGTACGCCGAGAAACCCCACGACGTCACCCTGCGGGCCGACTCCTCCGACGCCTACGTCCCGGAGGACTCGGACGGCACATCGGGAGAGCACACGCGCGGCGACGCCGAGAAGGCATTCGCCGCCGCGCCCGTCAGAGTCGACGCCACCTACCGGGTCCCGCCGCTGCACAACCACCCCATGGAGCCGCACGCGGCCACCGCCCACTGGCAAGGCGGCCGGCTGACCGTGCACGACTCCAGCCAGGGCGCGACCACCGTCCGCGACGTCCTGGCGAGTCTGTTCTCGCTCTCCAAGGAGCAGGTCACCGTCGTCTCCGAGCACGTCGGCGGCGGCTTCGGCTCCAAGGGCACGCCCCGCCCGCACGTGGTGCTCGCCTCCATGGCCGCCCGCGCCACCGAGAGGCCCGTCAAACTCGCCCTGCCGCGGCGCCAGTTGCCCGCCGTGGTGGGCCACCGCTCACCGACCGTGCAGCGGCTGCGGCTCGGGGCCGAGGCGGACGGGACCCTGACCTCGGTGATCCACGAGGTGACCTCGCACACTTCTCGTATCAAGGAGTTCACCGAGACGGCCGCCGCCGCCACCCGGGTCATGTACGCCTCCCCGCACGGCCGCACCACCCACAAGGTCCTGCCGCTCGACGTGCCGAGCCCCTCCTGGATGCGGGCACCGGGCGAGGCGCCCGGCATGTACGCGCTGGAGTCGGCGGTGGACGAACTCGCCGTGGAGCTCGGCATCGACCCCGTCGAACTGCGGCTGCGCAACGACACCCAGACGGAACCCGACAGCTCCAAGCCCTTCAGCAGCCGTCATCTCGCCGAGTGTCTGCGCGAGGGAGCCCGCCTCTTCGGCTGGTCCGAGCGCGACCCGCGCCCCCGCTCCCGCGCCGAAGGGCCCATCCTGGTGGGCAGCGGGGTCGCCGCCGCGACCTATCCGGTGACGGCCATGCCGTCCCGGGCGAGCGCACACGCCTACCCGGACGGAAGCTACGTGGTGCGGGTCAACGCCACCGACATCGGAACCGGCGCCCGCACGGTGCTCGCCCAGGTCGCGGCCGACGCTCTCGGCGTCCCGGCGGCCTCCGTGCGCGCCGAGGTCGGCAACAGCGACCTGCCGGACGCATCGCTGGCGGGCGGCTCCTCCGGGACCGCTTCCTGGGGGTGGGCCGTCCACGAGGCCTGTACGCGACTTGCCGCGCGCCTGTCCGGGCAGCGGGGGCAGCAACTGCCCCCGGAGGGCGTCGGCGCCACCGCCGACACCGAGGGCACCGCCGACGCCGAGAGCGATTACGCCCGCCACGCCTTCGGCGCCCACTTCGCCGAGGTCGGCGTCGACACGGTCACCGGCGAGGTCCGCGTGCGCCGGCTGCTCGGCGTCTTCGCGGCGGGGCACATCCTCAACTCCCGCACCGCGCGCTCCCAGTTCATCGGCGCGATGACGATGGGCCTGGGGATGGCGCTGACCGAGGGCAGCACGATGGACGCGGCCTTCGGCGACTTCGCGGAGTCCGACCTCGCCGCCTACCACGTCCCCGCGCACGCCGACGTACCCGTCCTCGAGGCGCACTGGATCGACGAGGACGATCCGCATCTCAACCCCATGGGCAGCAAGGGGATCGGCGAGATCGGCATCGTCGGGACGGCCGCGGCCATCGGCAACGCCGTGCACCATGCCACCGGAGCGCGCCTGCGTGAACTGCCGCTCACGCCGGACCGCGTGCTGGCAGCCGTCGAGTGAGTCCGCAGGAGCACGGCCCTTCAGGAGGCGGTCCGTGACCGGTTCTCCCCCGTCCAGGCCAGTAGCTCGTCCGCCGTCCAGGTCGTCACCACGCGCTCGGCGGGCACCCCGCACTCCTCGGCCCGCGCGCAGCCGATCACCTGCCAGTCCAGCTGGCCCGGCGCGTGCGCGTCGGTGTCCACGGAGAACAGGACTCCGGCGTCCAACGCTCGGCGCAACAGCCGACGCGGCGGGTCGAGCCGCTCCGGCCTGCTGTTGATCTCCACCGCCGTGCCCGCGGCGGCGCACGCGGCGAACACCTCGTCCGCGTCGAACTGCGACTCCGGCCTGCCGCGTCCGGTGACGAGCCGGCCGGTGCAGTGCCCCAGCACATCGGCCCGGGGGTTGCTGACGGCGGCGACCATGCGCCGGGTCATCGCGGGGGCGTCCATGCGCAGCTTGGAGTGCACCGACACGACCACCACGTCGAGCCGGTCGAGCAGCTCGGGCTCCTGGTCGAGGGAGCCGTCGTCGAGGATGTCGCACTCGATGCCGGTCAGCAGCCGGAACGGGGCCCAGCGCTCGTTGAGGGCGGCCACCACGTCCAGCTGTTCGCGCAGCCGCTGGGGCGAGAGGCCACTCGCCACGGTCAGCCGTGGCGAGTGATCGGTGAGCACGGCCCACTCGTGGCCGATCTCCCGGGCCGCTTCGCCCATCTCCTCGATGGGGCTGCCGCCGTCGGACCAGTCGGAGTGCAGGTGGCAGTCGCCCCGCATGAGCGCCCGCAACCCGCTGCCGCCCTCCACGATCGGGGTCTGTGCCTCGTCTTCGAGCCGCTCCAGATACCCCGGCACGCCACCGGCCAGCGCCTCACGGATCACTCCGGCGGTCTTGGGGCCGATTCCCTTCAGCGATTCCAGGGACTGGTCCGCGACACGCCGCTCGGCCTCGCCGTCGGCCAGCTCACCGACCACGGCGGCTGCGGTACGAAAGGCCCGCACGCGGTAGGTCGGAGCACGGCCGCGCTCCAGCAGAAAGGCGATGCGTTCCAGCGCCTGCACGGGATCCATCGGCACCTCCGGCCGCCGGTCTCGCTGTGGACGGCGTACGTGTGCTTCCAGCGTCGCCCACACAGGGCCGAGGGGCACGCCCGCGCTACGCCGGTTCGGCGGCCGGGGCGTCCGGCTCGTTCGGGACGACCGTGATCGGCCCCCGGAAGTCGAGGACGTCCTCGGCTCTCTGCTGGGTCTCCTCCGCGGCCTTGCGGGCTGTCGCGAGGACGTCTCCGTGCTCCTGCACGAGGGTGTCGTAGATCGGCGCCTGAACAGCGTCATTGGCTGGCATGACCAGCAGCTCCTTGGGTGTGGCTGTATTGGTTCTCTTCGGCCGCACGACGGCCGGTCCGCGACCTTACGCGTCGATCGCGGGGCGCCGCCGACCGGGGTCGACCGCTGAGACCAGCCGGACCGGTGCCCTGGGGAGACCCTCGTACGCCGGAAATCCGTTGTGCGTACGCGAGATGCGTATCCCACCCACCGGAACGCGGGCGGAATCCGGTGCCCGATGTGAGACTGCAGTGAGGCGGTGATCACATATGGCGAGCGAGCCCAGGAAGCCCGGCCCCGGGGAGCAACTGTTCGAGCAGCTGCTCTCCGCGGCGCACGCGGCGGCTCCGATGGACCTTCCTGTCCTGGTGCAAAGCTTCGCCGAGGCCGTCGGGCTCGACTGGATCGAGGTGTACCTGGTCGACCTGCAGCAGCGGTCCCTGGTGCCGCTGACGAACGGACCGGCCGTCCTCGGCGTGGACAACACCATCGCCGGTTCGGCCTACCGGGCCCACGCGCTGCGCATCGAGGAACTGGACGAGGGCAGGATCACGGCCTGGCTGCCCCTGATCGACGGTGCCGAGCGCCTCGGCGTCATCGGTGCCACGGCGTCGGCCATCGACGCCGCGCTGCTGCGGCGCTGCCGCATGCTGGCCTCCATCCTGGCCATGGTGATCACCTCGAAGCGGTCGGCGAGCGACAGCTACGCGCGCCGGACACGGTCCGAGCGCATGCAGCTACCCGCCGAGATGCTCCGGGCCTTCCTGCCGCCCCGGACCGTCGGCAACTCACGGGTGATCTCGACCGCCGTACTCGAACCGGCGTACGAGATCGGCGGCGACGCCTTTGATCACTCCCTGACCCAGTCCACCCTGCACGTGGCGATCCTGGACGCCATGGGCCACAACCTGGCGTCGGGTCTCACCACCGCCGTCGCGCTGGCCGGCTGCCGCAACGCCCGCCGCGCCGAGGCGGACCTGCCCGAGCTCGTCGACACCGTCCACCGGACACTGTCCCGGTGGCTGCCAGAGCAGTTCTGCACGGGGATCCTCGCCCAGCTCAACCTGGCCGAAGGATTGTTCCGGTGGTGCAACTGCGGGCACCCGCCGCCCCTGCTGATCCGGGACCACCGGGTGCTGGACCGTGCGCTGGAGCGGCCGGCCCAGCCGCCCATCGGCACGCCCGCCGTACTGGCCGACGTGAGGTGGGACATCCACGAGGAGGCACTCCAACCGGGTGACCGCGTGCTGATGTACACCGACGGCGTCACCGAGCTGCGGACCAGGGACGGCGACGAGTTCGGCCTCGAGCGGTTCACCGACAGCATCATCCGGGCGACCGCCGCGGGCGAACCGGCGCCGGAGGCCCTGCGTCAGCTCATTCACTCCATCCTCGACCGGCAGGACAACCAATTGCGGGACGACGCGACGCTGTTGCTCCTGGAGTGGCGGCCGCCGGAAACGTGGTGACCGAACGGCGCCTGCCGGTAGGTGTGCTCTGGATCAGGGTGGAAACACGCAGAACACCGGCATCAGCACCGGCAACGCGCCGCGCGTGAAGGAGGACGAGGACCATGGAGAGCGACGAGGTCATGGGCGACGAGGTCTACCAGCCCGACGCGGACGAGGTCCGCGAGGACGAGGGCATCCTCGACGCGGAGGACACACTCACCGACCTCGCGTCGGATCCGTACGACGAAGGCTGGTCGCCACCCGAGCGACCCCTCGGTGTGGGCCATACCGGCACGACCGCCCAGGAGCAGCAGGAGGGCGAGAGCCTGTCGGAACGGCTCTCCGAGGAGCGGCCCGACCCCGCGCTCGAGGTTCCCGACCCCGTAGAGGGCGACGACGTCATCGACGAGACGTTGACCGATACCGAGGGCGAACCGATTGACGAGACAGAGGTGGCGGATGCCGACGCCGAGCGTCTGCTCGCCCCGGACGAAGGCGCCAGCAACGACCCGGAGGACGACGCCGAACACGACATGATCGGCGAGGACATGGGCATCGACGAGGGGGCGGCCTCGTAGGGCTCAGGGGGATCGGCGCCTGAGGTCGGCCAGCAGCGCGTCCAGGGCGTCTCCGAGCGCCGCACGGTTCGGATCGAACCACGTCGTGCGGATCCGTTCGTTGATACCGCCCGGCGTTTCGTGGCTCGCGGCGATCTGCGGCAGGTCCCTGGTCTCGTCCCCCAGCGGGTGCGCCACGTTCCGGAACAGGTCGCGGACATAGCGGTCCGCGTCCTTCGCCTCCAAGCCCTGCCGGGAGGCCCAATCGGCGAGCGTGGACAAGTACGCGTAGTGCGAGGTGAAGGTCGATGTCAGCGCGGAGAACACGTCGAACGCGCCCTCCGCGGGCGCGACGAGGGACCCGCCCAGTGCGCCGAACAGGGCTTCGGAGACCGGGTGTTCCGGGAAGGTGACGGTGATCGAAGAGCGGCGGCTGACGGCGGGCAGCGGTATCGCCCTGATCACCGGCCCCGAGTGACCGAGCAGGTCACGGAGCTCGTCGACGGCGACACCTGCCATGAGGCTGATGACGACAGTGCCGGGCACAATCGTGAGCGAGGTCAGGGCCTCGCTCCGATCCTGCGGTCGTACGGCCACCATCACGACGCCGGCTTCGTCGGCCACGGCTTGGTTGTCCGTGCACACGCGTACGTTGGGATAGCGGCCGGCCAACTCGGCACCGACGCGGGCCCCTCGTGGGGACAGCAGAATCCGCGGCGGGCTGTCCACGCCCTCGCACAGACCGCTCACGATGGCGTGGGCGATCTCGCCCACGCCGATGATCCCGATCGGCCCTGCTGCCGTCATCCTCGCTCCTTGGTCACGGCGCACCCGATGCGCAAGTCCCTTGCCCACAGGCGCAGTTACGCCTCGTATATCTCATGCATCTCATGCATCTCATGGGCATCGTAGACGCAAGGGATCAGGGGGATGTCGTCGACGCTGTCGCGTCAGGAGCCTGCCTCTCGACGCGCACGCGGGCCACGGACGCGCCCTGAAGGTCGAGGTGCGACTCGGCGACACCGGGGAGGATGGTGTCGAAGCGCTCCAGTCGCCGGCCGCCGAGCCGGACGGTGCCGTCGAGTACCACCAGGGCGGTGGCGGACGCGGCCGAGACCGGCAGCTGCGCGTCGCCCCGGAGAAGGTCAAGGCTGCTGCTGATGCCGGTGCGTGCCATGAGGTTGAGCGCCTGTGCCCTGCCGTCGACAGCGGTGGTGGCCACCGTGGAGTCACCGGCGAACGAGACCACTTGGGTGTACCGCAGGTCGTGCGCGACCCCGTCGATGGACAGCCGCAGGGGCACGGGCGCGGCCGACATCAGATGGCGCTCCATACCCGGGAACGGTGAGAAGGGCCCGGTGTCCTCGATGTCCGCGAGGCTCAGCCGCCACGCGGTCACCCCCGGGTCGCCGGCGGCGGGCTCACGGTGAATCTCACGCGTCCAGCCTCGCCCGTTGGCCCACCGCTGTGGTGCGAGGGTGGCCACCCGGATGACGCGAGGGGCGTCGTCGTCCGCCGAGGCGTTTCCCGGCCCTCCGGAGAGCGGTTGCGGTGTGGGCATGTCGGGCTCGTCTCCTCCCGGTCGGGCTCGGCGGAGCGCGTCATACGTCTGCCGGTGGCCGGACCCGTCCGCCCACACCCTAAGACGCGGGCGAACGGGCAGGTGAGGGCGCCCCGGCGAGTCGGGCATGTTAGGCAGACACGGCAGGTCGCATCAGGGCAGGCGCATGGCGAGGCACCCGGCCAAGTGACAGCGCACGAGGACATGACCCGGCGCCCGGCCCCCGCAACAGCGCCGTAGCCACCCTCATTTCGGGGGGAGTACCCCTCAACTGACCCCACGGAGGCGGCCCTCCGCGCTAGCGTCGCCGCACCCCCGCTGTTCGGCGGGGGAGGTACGGGAGGTGCAGGGATGGGGCGCTCGGCCGCGCATGACGAGCTGCTGCGGCGCGTGGCCGCCGGTCAGGGCACGACCGACGGCTGGGCCACGGCCGCCGCCGGGCTCGACGAGCGCGTCACGGCACCCCTGGTACGGCTTGGACTTGCCCGGGTCGCACCTCCGGAAGACCAGGCGGAGCTCTCCGCGCAGGCCGGCCGTCCCGTGCTGTGGGCGGTGCAGCTAACGGATGACGGGTGGGATGTGCTCCTCTACGCGCAGGCGCGGGCCACTTCGGCGGCCTTCGAGGCTCCCGTACCGGGCCTGCAGAAGGTGGCCCTGCGCCGCTCGGATCTGGACATAGTGAAGCGGTTCCTCGCGGTGGGCGGACGCCTGCGCCGACCCCCCGCACCGGGCCTGGAGGCGGCCGTTGACGCGGCTCGCTACAACGCCGCCTCCAACCGGTGGATCGTGTACGTGAACGGTGAGCAGATGCGGTCGATGGCGCGGGCCTTCTTCCTTGAGCGGCTCGCTGGATCAGCCGCCCCCGGCAACCGTTTCGCCCGCGTCTACGGAGAGATCTATCCGCCTCGGCGCCTCTCCCCCGCCCGCGAGCCGGAGCACGGCGAAGCACGCTAGCCGGCCGCCGTCCCGGCGCCTCTCCTCACACTCCCTGCCCCACGCGTCCCGTATGCGCGGGAGAGTCGACCACCAGCACGAGCTTCCCGCGTACGTGACCGCCCTCGCCGAAGCGGTGCGCTTCCGCCGCCTCGGTGAGCGGGAAGGTCCGCGCGATCGGGAGCGAGAAGCGCCCGGCGTCGATCAACCCGCCGATCTCGGCGAGCGCGTGGAGCGCGCGGCCGGCGTCGCCGCTGCTGAACTTCACCCCGTACTCCTGCGCGCCGCCGAAGTCGGCGATCGTCACGACGTGCTCCGGGGCACCCGCGAGCCCGATGAGCTCGGGCAGGACGCCGCTGCCTGCGACGTCGAGCGCTGTGTCGACGCCGTCAGGCGCGAGCGCGCGAACCCGCTCCACGAGGCCCTCGCCGTAGGCGACGGGCTCGGCTCCGAGCGAGCGAAGGTAGGCGTGGTTCGCCGGACCTGCGGTGCCGATCACGCGCGCGCCGCGTGCAACGGCGAGCTGAACCGCGGCGCTGCCGACGCTTCCGGAAGCGCCGTTGACGAGCAGCGTGCTGTCACTCACGACGCCGAGCTGGTCGAGCGCACGCGTGGCCGTCTCGATGGCGGCCGGCAGCGCGGCGGCGCCGGGGAAGTCGAGCGACGGCGGGACCGGCGCGTAGTGGGACAGCACCGCCAGCTCCGCCTGGGCCGCCCCCTCGGCGGAGAAGCCGAACACGCGATCGCCGACGGAGACATCCGTGACGCCCTCGCCCAGCTCGTCGACGACGCCCGCAGCCTCGTAACCCATGGTCTGCGGGAGCTCCTTGTCCATCAACCCCTGGCGCTTCATCCAGTCGCTCGGGTTGACGCCGGCCGCGCGCACCGCGATCCGGACCTGGCCGGGCCCCGGGTGCGGATCGGGGAGGTCCACGATCTCAAGGACCTCCGGGCCCCCGAACTGGTGGAAGCAGACGGCCTTCATCATTCACCCCGAGCTTCGCCGCGCGCCTCGCCCGCCCGCGCGGCCACCCCGCGCGCCCACATCACCAACGGCACCTGAAGCGGCAGCCGGGCCAGGGCCGCCGTCCTCAGGGGTGCGGGGCGGTCGCGCCAGTCGAACGCCATCTGGACGTTCGCGGGGAAGACGCCCACGAAGAAGGCCGCCGCGGCACGGGCGGCGGGGCGCCGGGTGAGGGGCAGGGCGATACCGGCCGCCAGGGCGAGTTCGACGGCTCCGCTCGCGTACGTCCAGGTGCGGGGATTGCCGGGCAAGGCGCGCGGGATCGTGGCGTCGAACGGCTTCGGCGCGGCGAGATGCAGCGCTCCCGCGCCGGCCAACAGCCCGGCGAGCAGCAGCGACGAGCGGTCGGTGCGGGGCATGGGGTCTCCAGGTTCGCTGTGACGGATGACCTGCTGCCGGGCGATGTTACTGGAGAGTCAGCGATATCGGGCCGGCCGAAGCCCGCATGGTCCACCTCGCAAAAGAAGCAGACGTCACTCGGTGTGGGCAGGCCGCCGTGCGGGCACCAGGGGGCGCGCACGACAGACGAAACCGGCCATCGACAGGGGCTCGGAACGCGACAGGAAACGGAATGCCCACGGGCGCTCCACATGATCTCCACGCGATCTCTGCCCAACGGTTGAGAGTTGGACAAGTTCCCAGCTCGGGGGCGTTTATTACTCAATCTTTGGCAGAATTTTGCCCTGTCATCAGAGGTTAATGTGATGGCAAAGTGGGAGACACGGCAGCCGTCCAGGCTGTCTCCCCGGGGCGACGAACGGCCCGCTGTCACTCAGCGGTCCTCGCCGCCTCACTGTCACCATCGACCCGACCACACCGCGTCCCGGTTTCCGCCGCGAAGACGCAGGAGGCAGGCCACCATGAAGTCCCTGATCGACAACGCCCGTTCCTTCGCCGCGACGCATGTCGCGGACCCCCAGAACTCCGAGGCCTTCGAAGCCCTCAGAGCGGGGCAGTCCCCCCAAGCCCTGTTCATCACGTGCTCCGACTCGCGCGTCGTGCCGGCCCTGATCACCGGAGCGCGCCCCGGCGAGCTCTTCGAACTCCGTACGGCGGGCAACGTCGTACCGCCCTACCCCGGTGCCGTCGACGTCACCGGGAACGGCCACCCCATGAGCGAGGCGGCCACCATCGAGTACGCGGTGTGCGTGCTCGGAGTCCGCGACATCGTCGTCTGCGGACACTCGCACTGCGGCGCCGTGGGCGCCCTGGTGCGGGGTGAGGACCTGTCAGCCGTGCCCGCCGTGCGCGACTGGCTCGAGCACTCCGTCGGCCCCGACGCCGCGCTGCGCTCGTCGCCCCCTGCCTCGCCGGACGTGGCGGAGGCGGTGCAGGCACATGTGCTCGAGCAGCTGGAGCGGTTGTGCGCGTATCCCTGTGTGAAGGAGCGGACCGACGACGGCTCGCTCACCCTGCACGCCTGGTACTACGAGGTGCACACCGGCAACGTCACCGCCCAGCACCCGTCGTCCGAGGGCCGACCGGCGTTCGGTCCGTTGTGAGGGCCGCCGCGCCCCACCGTCCGGCCCGCTCCCACGACAGGACCCCCCACCCTCATGTCCTCCTTCCTCTCCCCACTCCGCTCCCCCTTCAGCGCGCTGCGTGAACCGGGCGTCCTGCGCAAGGACTTCCTCGCCTCGCTCGTCGTCTTCCTGGTCGCCCTGCCGCTGTGCGTCGGCGTGGCGGTCGCCTCCGGAGTACCCGCCGAACTGGGCCTGGTCACCGGCATCGTCGGCGGCCTGGTCGTCGGCTGTCTGCCGGGCAGTGCCCTCCAGGTGAGCGGCCCCGCCGCCGGACTGACCGTGCTCGTCTTCGAGGCGGTACAGGAGTTCGGGCTCGCCATGCTCGGCGCGATCGTGCTGCTCACCGGCGCGCTGCAGATCGCCCTCGGCCTGCTGCGCTGCGGCCGGTGGTTCCGCGCCATCTCGGTGTCCGTCGTCCAGGGCATGCTGGCGGGCATCGGACTCGTACTGATCTTCGGTCAGCTCTACACCATGGCCGGGGCCGAACAGCCGCGCTCCGGCATCGACAAGATAGCCGGGCTGCCCGGGCTGCTTGTCGACGTGCTCGGTGACACCGCCTCACTGACCGCCGCGGCCGTGGGAGTCGGCACCATCGCCGTGCTCGTGCTGTGGCCGAAGCTGCCCGCGGCCGTGCGCGTGGTGCCCGCTCCGCTGGCCGCCGTCGCCCTGGCCACCGCTGTGACGGCCGGATTCGGCCTGGACGTCGCGAACGTGACGGTACGAGGCCTCGTCGACGCCATCCAGCCGCCGGGGCTCGGTGACCTGGCGGCCCTGGGCAGCGTCGCCGTGCTCGGCACGGTCCTGGCGTTCACTCTGATCGCCTCCGCCGAATCCCTGTTCAGCGCGGCGGCCGTCGACCGCATGCACGACGGTCCCCGCACGCAGTACGACAAGGAGCTCGTCGCCCAGGGCGTCGGCAACACGGTCTGCGGTGTACTGGGTGCCCTGCCGATGACCGCGGTCATCGTCCGCAGCTCGGCCAACGTCGAGGCCGGTGCCCGCACCCCGCTCTCGCGCATCCTGCACGGCGCGTGGCTGCTGTTGTTCGCCGTGCTGCTGCCGACCGCACTCGGCATCATCCCGCTGGCGGCGCTCGCCGGTGTCCTGGTGCACGCGGGCTGCAAGCTGATCCCCGTCAAGGAGATCGTCCCGCTCGCCCGTGCCCATCGTGGCGAGGCCGTCGTCCTCGCCGCCACGGCGATCGCCATCGTGGTGACCAACATGTTCGAGGGCGTGATCCTCGGACTTGTCCTCGCGGTGGTCAAGTCCGCCTGGGAGACCTCCCACATCAACGTGGATGTCCGGGAGCTGACCGGTGGCCGCCTCGTCGTGACCCTGACGGGCAATGCGACGTTCCTGCGGCTGCCGCGCATCCTGGAGACGCTGGAGGCCCTGCCCAAGGACAGGCCCATAGAGCTGGACCTGACCGTCGTACGCCACTTGGACCACGCCTGCCGTACGACGCTGGAGAACTGGGCGAAGCGGCACAACGACAGCGGCACGGAGGCGGTGCGCATGAAGGTGTCTCCGGTGGCCGGTTCCGGGGCCGAGAGCCCCTCGGCCGCCTCGGCCGCCTCGCCCGCGGAGACGGGGACGCGGCACTGATGCCGGGCGTCCACTCTCACTGAGGCCAGGCGTCCACCCATACCCGCCGTCTGCCGCCCGCCCCGGCGGCAGACGGTGCGGGCTCGTTGGCATGCCGACTATTGCCAATTAGCGAAACATCGAAACAGCGAACACCTGTGGAGGTTTCATCATGGAGCAGCTCATCAAGCGCATGACCGAGGAGTCGGTGTGGCAGAAGTGGGTCGCAGCCAACTCGGCCACGGCAGGCTCCGGGCAGGGCTCGAAGGACGGCTGTATCAGCTCGGCGCCCAAGAGCGGCTGCATCAGCGCCACCGGCAAGGGCGGCTGCATCTCCTGAGCCGCTGATGTCGCGGGGCCGCCGCCGCACCCGTCGCGGCGGCGGCCCCGCGCCCCGCTCCTCCCCCACGCCCCGCCTGCACCGGAGCCGCCTTGAACCGCCTGCCGAGCGCCGACGTCCTGGACCGCGTACGCGACATCCCCCTCTACCGCGCCTCCGCCGAGCGCGGTGACTTCCCCGTCCTCGAGAAGCCGGACATCGCACGGGGCTTCCCGGACAACTGGATGACACCTGAGCTGGCCCGTGCCCTGGAGACGGGCGAGGCCGAGTTCGTGCTCTCCACCGGGACCAACCACGCCCGCATGCAACTCATCCGGCCCCCGTACTTCCTGCTCCGCTCCTACTACCGGCTGTGGAGCGAGCACCCCGAACTCGGTCCCGCCTGGCACACGGGGGCCCGGCGCGTCTCACTGACCACGGTCCTCGCCACCGAACACGTGGCACGGGTCAACGCCCGTAAGCAGGACGGGACTCCGGGCGAACGGTGGCTCGACGGCCGCACCCTCTACCTCAACCGCCAACTCGACCCGGCCAGTTGGGAGCGTCCGGAGGTCGAAAGGATTCTCGCCGAGATCCGGGAGGTCAGCGCCGCGCACCCCGACGGCTCGTATCTCCTGGACTGCTCCGGCTACCACCTCGCGCATCTGGTCCGCAAAGTCACCGAGTGGGACCTGTGGGACGGCTTTCCGCAGCCGACCGGGATCGTCCACGCCTACGAGTACACGCCGCTGAACGTCCGCTCGTATCTGCGCGCCCACTTCGACTGCCCCGTGGTCGACCTCTTCGGCAGCACGGAACTCGGCTACCTCTTCTACAGCGATGCCGATGGCCGCTACCAGCCCTATCTGGACGGCATGAGCGTGGAGTTGATCCCGGTGGAGCCGGGCAGCGGCATCCACAGCCTCATCGTCACCAGCATCCGCAATCCCTACATGCCGCTCGTGCGTTACCGGTCCGGCGACTGCGTCCGCACCCGCGACGGCAGCACCGACCCGAAGCAGATCGTCTCCTTCTGCGGCCGCGAGAAAGAACTGCTTCCCACGCCCGGCGGGCCCGTCGCCCAGGCCGATCTCGATGCCCGCATCGCCGCCGTCTGCCCCCGCGTCTTCCTGCACCAGCTACATCTGACCGGTGATGACCAGTGCCGACTGTGGTGCACGACGTTCGACGGCACGCCACTGACGGCCGACGAGGAGAGCGAGTTGGCGGCTTCCGTCAGCGTCCTGACGGGCCGCTCCTGCCGCGTGGAGCACCGCGCCCATGTACCGATCGGACGCTCGGGCAAGTACGCGTGGCTGGGCGCACCGGACGCCGTCTGAACCGGGCCACAGATCCGACAAGCCAGTACCGCGACGCCGGTTCCGTTACGCACGCGGCCAGTTGCTCCGCGCCGCCCGCATCACCCCACCCCGCACAGCCAGTTACTGCCCCCTGCGCCAACCGCCGACAGGACCCCGCCATGCACACACCTGCCGCACCCGCCCCTTCGGCCGCCGAGAAGGCCCCCACCGCCGAGGGTCTGCTCGGCACCGCTCTGCACGAGGAGGTGGTGGCGCACTTCGCGGCGAAGCCCGGTGCTCCGGCCGCCTCCGTCGTGACCCACCAGGTCCGCGAGTGTCTGCGCTACCTCTACCTGGTCTCACGCCATCCCGACCGGCTGGCCGGCCTCTTCCTCCCCGTCGAGCAGGACATCGACGAGATCTGGCACTACCTCATCCTGCAGACCCGTGAGTATCGGCAGCTGTGCGAACAGCGGCTGCCCGGGGGTCACTTCATCCACCACCGCAGCATCTCGTACGACGCCTACCAGGCGGATCCGGGGCGTGAGACGGCCGCCGAAGAGGCGCTGCGGTGGATTCCCCTCTACACCGCAGCGTTCGGGCCGTTCGATGAGAACGCCCTGCCGCACTGGACCGTCGTACGTTTCCTGCACGACGAACTGGACCTGTCCCTGGCGCAGATCGCGGACCTGGTCGCGGCCGAGGAGCCCCCCGCGTCCGCGCACGCGCCCGCATGACCCACGTCGTCACGCGGGCCGGGGACGAGGCGTCGCCCCGCGTGCTGCGGCGCGTCCTCGGCGTACTCGTCCTCTCGCAGGCGCTCGGCGGCGCGGGTATGGCGGCCGGCATCACGGTCGGCGCGCTGCTCGCCGAGGATCTGCTCGGCTCCGCGGGCCTGGCAGGACTGCCGACCGCACTGTTCACCGCGGGGGCCGCCCTGGGAGCCGCGGTCATCGGCCGGGTCTCGCAGCGCTTGGGGCGGCGCCCCGGCCTTGCGCTGGGTCATGGCATCGCGGCGCTCGGCAGCGCGGGGGTGGTGGCGGCGGCCGCGGGCCAGTGGGTGGGGCTGCTGCTGGTGTCGCTCTTCGTGTACGGAGCGGGTACGGCGACGGGGCTGCTCGCACGGTACGCGGGCGCCGACCTCGCCCCGCCGGAGCGGCGCGGTCGCGCCACCGGCACGGTACTGCTGGCCACGACGCTGGGTGCGGTCGCCGGTCCCAACCTCGTCGGCCCCACCGGTGAACTCGCGTACGCCTGGGGGATTCCACGGCTGGCAGGCCCCTTCCTGCTGGCAGCGCTCGCCTACGCGGCCGCGGGGCTTGTGCTGCTGGTGTGGCTGCGCCCTGACCCGCTGTTCCTGGCCCGCGTCCAGTCACCGCGCGAGGCGACAGCGGTACCTGCGCCTACGACACCGTCACGGGCTGCCGCAACGGTGCCTGTAGCGACGCCGCAGCAGCGCTTCTCCCCCGGCGTCGTCACGGGCGCCACCGTGATGATCACCGCCCAGCTGGTGATGATCGCCGTCATGACGATGACGCCCCTGCACATGACCGGGCACGGCCACAGCACGCAGGCCGCGGGGTTCGTCATCGCTCTGCACGTGGGCGCCATGTTCCTGCCCTCACCGCTGAGCGGCCTGCTCGCCGACCGGATCGGCCGACTGCCCGTGGCGGCCGCCTCCGGAGCTGTCCTGCTGAGCGCGGGCATGCTCGCCGCAGCCGCCCCGCCGGACAGTGTGCCGCTGCTGTCCTGCGCCCTGGTCCTGCTCGGTGTGGGCTGGAACCTGGCCCTGGTCAGTGGCACGGCCTTGATCACGGACGCCGCCCCGGCCGACAACCGCGCCTCGGTACAGGGATGGGTCGACGTCGGCATGTCGCTGGCGGGAGCGACGGGCGGTATGGCCTCGGGCCTGGTGGTGGCGGGCGGCGGCTACCCGCTCCTGGCGATGGCGGCAGGGACGCTGGCCGTGGCGGTGATCCCTGTGGTAGCCCTCCGGACAGCCACGCCCCGCTGACAAACAGTCAAGCCGCCTCACTGCCACGGCCGTTGTGTCGGCGTGAATGCGACACCCGCCCTCCTGTCCGGCAGCGGCGCCGGTCTTGTTCACCGCTCCCTTCCAGGCGACCATTTCGCTCGGCGCACTCCTGGCCGTCGGGGGTTCCGAGCGACTGCAAGACGGTGCCGCCCGGTCGAACCGCGCCACCAGGCCATCACTCATGGAGACACGAATGCCGACCATGGTTGTCATCGGATACAGGCCAGATCTCGACCAGGCGTTGCAGCGCCGGGACATAAGTCCGTACTACGTCGTGCAGGCGCCGTCGATCCCGCCTTCGGGCCGGAGGTTCACCCGCGTCGCCGACATGGAGAATGCCCAGGAAATCCTGCGTGCGGCGCTCGGGGCGGGCATCGATGAGGTGGCAGGCGTTCTCACCGTCCATGAGATGGGCGTGTTCGGGGCGGCCTATCTCCGACAGCAGCTCGGCCTTCCCGGGAACGCGGACTCGAAGACGGCGCTCTACTTCCGGGACAAGTTTCTCCAGAAGAGCCGGCTGCCGCCTCAAGTGCGGCGTGCGCGCTGCCGTTACGTGTCACACGACACTTCCTTCACGGATCTCGCCGACGATCTGGGGAAGGTCTTCGTCGTCAAGCCCGCCACCGGAGCCGGGTCTCTTCGTACGAACATCGTCCGTTCCGCGGAAGAGTACGCGCAAGCGTCGGAATTGTTCTCGGGGCGGTCGGATGTCGAAGTCGTGGCCGAGTCCTTCATAGACGCCCCGGAGGTTTACCTGGACGGCATCTGGCAGAACGGCGCTCTTCGATGGTCATCCATGACGCGGTATCACCTGTCACCGCTCAGCGCCGCACAAGGCGGCGTCCTGGCCGCGCACTTATTGGACAGAAGACGGAATCCGGCACTGTTCGATCACATGGAGATACTCGCCGGCCAAGTACTCGGAAGCCTCGGCGCACCCGATTGCGTATTCCATATGGAGGCGTTCGTGGAGGAAGAGGGGCTGACCTTCGGTGAGTGCGCCATCCGTCTCCCCGGTGCGCTGTCCCCGCAGATCAACAAGCTGACCTTCGGTGTAGATCTCTTTGACGCCGAAATCAGCATCGCCCTCGGGGAAGAGCTGACGCAGCCCCTCGGCAGCGGCGTACCGGATCGCCTCCACGGATACATACTTCTCCGCAGATCCGCCGACGGGAACCTCACACAGGAGGAGTTCGAGCGCCGCTTCCGGTTTGACGACATCGAATATTTTTCGTCGCCCGATACGCCGCTCGGGCCGTACGGCAAGGTCGGCCACGCGATCGTCTCCGACCCGGATGAGGTGGAACTCCAGAAGACGATCGAGGAAATCGTGCACTTCAATGAGGTGGGCGGAGGAGAGTGACGATCTCCTTCACACGGTCGGTTCGTCCACCGCCGCGAGCAGCTTCGGGCGCAGATGCTCGTAGGCCCAACTCCCAAGCGTGGTAGGGGTCGTCGTCGTCAGGTCGCGTGACTGCTCGGGAACGAGGTCACGCGACCCGGCGGTCATGCCGACGATTCCCTCCACCGCACCGGGCGGCAGCCCCGCCGAGCGGAGCGCGTCGCGGACATCGTCGTCGTCGACGGTCTCCGGCCTGACCGGGTATCCCAGAACGCCGGAAAGGATCTCGGTGACCCGGCGGTGGGTGAGGTCCTCGGGGCCGTGGACGGCCTGGACCACGCGGCCCTGCCAGCTGTCGCTCAGGAGCCGGGCCGCCGCGACGTCCCCGATGTCACGGGGGTCGACCCACGGCATGGCGGCACGCGGGGCGGCGTTGCTGGTCAGCACGCCTCGGGCCAGGTCATCGAGGCTGAGCATGAGGTTCGTGAAGAAGTAGCCGCAGCGAAGGTGGAGGACGTCGGCGCCGGTTGCGTCCAGTTGTTCCTCGATCCTGGCCAGGCCGTCGATGTGCCCCACCCCGTTGCGTTTCTCGGCGCCGACGCTGCTCAACAGGACGGCTCGTGCGATGCCGTTCGCCCGCATCGCCCGGGCGTATCCGGCGCCGATCTCGCGCGAGGCCTCCACCGGTTCGGCGTCCGAGTGCGGTGTGGGATCGACCCAGAAGACCGTACGC
Organism: Streptomyces sp. NPDC048436; assembly: GCF_043200355.1. Taxonomy (NCBI): domain Bacteria; kingdom Bacillati; phylum Actinomycetota; class Actinomycetes; order Kitasatosporales; family Streptomycetaceae; genus Streptomyces; species Streptomyces sp. NPDC048436. Next base: position 457,552 of record NZ_JBICXP010000006.1, on the reverse strand, counting down.
GCCCCCTCCGTCGCCTCGCGAACGAAGTCGGCGTCCGCCAGGTCGCCCTGCCGTATGTCGACCGCGTCACGGGTCGCGGCCTCGAGGCGGGCCGGGTCACGGACGATGACGCGCGGGCGGGCACCTGCCTGCAGCAGGAGCCTGACCACACGCGTACCGACGTGCCCGGTGGGTGTGGTGACGACGATGCTCAAGACCGATGTCCCTTCATGCGCGGGGATGGCGGATCATGCGGGGTTGGCGGACGGGCTACGGGGCCGTATGCGTCTGTACCGTCGATCTATACCGCCGATCCCCGGCTCCGGCGCGACATCAGAACCGACTCCTGTTGATCGTGTCGAAAGTCGGAGGCGTGACATACGTTTTCCTGGGCACCCGATACTTGGCCCCGCCGTGTCCCCCCGTCGCGGCGGGGCCGCCGCCTGTCGGTCTTCGAGGCACGCATTGCATTCATGGCGTCATAGAGGGGGTGCCGCCCCCTCCGGCCCCCCGCCGGGCCGGCGTACCGAACGTGGTGATGGTCGAGAACAGCCGCAGTTCCCGTCCGCCGAAGCGAGTTCAGGATCGGGAGCCGTGGCCAGCTGGCGCGTGACGCGGGCGCGGAACATCGCGCGTACGTCGGTCAGGTTGACGACCAGTGAAGCCAGGCCGCGCGGATCAAGACCGAGCCGCACCAGGTTGACCGGCGGGCGCAGCAGGTCGGGGGCCACATGCGCGAAGAACGGGTCGACGGCACGGTTGGTCATCACGATGTTCCAGCGGCGGTCGAAGACCAGCGCCGGGCCGGCGTCAGCGCGTCGGCGCCGAGCGGGCGCTCGGTGTACCGGGGTGCGAAGCCCGCCGCGAGCAGAAGCCGGTTGCGGTCACGCAACGGCACATCGAGCTGATCGCCGAGGCGTGGGAACTCATCGAACCGGTGGCCGAGGCGGCCTCCCACCTCGCCTGGTGGGAGGCGCCACGCTAGTTGCCGCAAGGCCGGGCGTCCGAGCCGTGCCCGGCAAGCGACGAGCGCCGTCAGTACAGCTTGTTGACGGCCTTGACGGTCGTGGCCTTGAAGTCGGCCACCTGCGCGTTGGCGAAGTCGCCCATCTGTCCCCACTGGACGAGCGTCACCGTGGTGCCGTCCCGGCCGACCGAGAACATGTTGATGTCGGAGGATCCACCCGTGGACTCGGTGTGGACGCCGTAGACATGGGCCCCTTCCTCGACGTTCAACTTGCCGTAGTACTTCTGCTCCGCGGTGACATCGGGGTTCTCCCGCATCACCTTGTTCGCGCAGCCGTCGAGGTCCTTGCGCAGCAGGGCCGCGAAGTCCTTGGCACGCTGCTCGCTGCGCTCGACCACGGTCACCTGGAGAGCCCCGGTGTCATAGTCCGTGCGGTACACGCGGTGCACGGAGATCGACGGCAGGGCCTCCCCCACGCACATCGGCAGCGGGTCGGGCTGCCCGGAGGTCACCGGCCCTGCGGTCCAGGCCGACGACGAGTGCGGCGGCAGTTCGGCAGGCGCAAGGAAGCGGGGCGTGCCGGCGGCGGACGCCGGAACCGCACCGGCGAGCACACCGGACACGGCAGCCGCTGCCGCCACAGAACACAGGCCACGGTTGATACGAACGTTCATCCTGGTCAACTCCCCGTTTTTGAAAGGTCAGTTGGTCTCCCCGGGCGGCACACTCCGTCCGGGGGCAGCGGGCCGGTCATCGTCGAACGTGACAGTGCCGGTCCCGCTACCTGACTCCCACGCCCTGTACGACCCGCGACCCCCTGTGCCCGTTGCCCTGCCTCACGTCACAGCTCTGTCCGCGATGTCACCGAACGGCAACGCCGACAGGAAGGAGAAGCGACCAGGGCCTGGTTCCTCACCCGAGGACGAACGGAAGCCTCGCCGCCAGCTCGCCCAGTTGGGCCTGCTCCGCCTCCGTCGGGGCGCGTCGTCCTGTGCCCACCAGCAGCGCGTCCTTGTCGGAGAACGACGCGGGGAACGCGGACCCTGCGATCTTCTCCAGCATCTCCCGGGTCCGGGCGAGCCCCTCCGCCGGCGGCTGCGGCGCGGTCGGGAGGTGGGCGGTCAGGTCGAGGTGGTGCAGGGTCCACTCCAGGACGTACGCGTCGAGGTAGTCCCCCGCGGTGAGGACCTCGTCCTGGGTGCTGACCCGCAGGGCAGGGTCGGCCAGTTCGGCGGCGCGGCCCGCGGCCGAGCCGACGTCGTCCAGGTGGAATGTGAGCAGGCCGGGATCCTCGTACGCGGCGGCCAGCCGCACGGTCAGCGCGTCGAGCGGGTCCTCGCCGGTCGGCGGCGTCCGCGTCACGGCCCAGTAGGTCACCGCATCACGGGTCGGCTCGGTGTCGGCGGGGGTCACGAGGGTGATCAGGACGTCCTGGGCGTCGATGATGAGGTGGCATACCAGGTCCCGCACGAGCCAGCCCTTACAGCCTGACGGGCGTGCGAAGTCCTCGTCCTGGAGTGCGGCGACCGCCTTGCGCAGAGCCGCCCAAGAACGTGAGAAGAGATCCACATCGGCACGCTAGTGCGATGCGGCGAGGGCGGGCAAGTGCCGCGGCGGCGGTGGAGAGGGCCGACTGGGCCGACTGACATCGGTCCTCGCGGGCAGGGGAACATTGGCTCCCGGCCGCCTCCGCGTGACGGACCCGGGTGACGCGTGTCCAAAGGGGTGAGCCGGGATGGCGGTGCGGTAGGCCACAGGCCGTCGGCGAGAGACAACGAGGAGTAGCCCATGGACAGTTCCGGGACGCCCGGGCGTGCGGCGCGCGCAGCCTTTGCCCGTATCGACGACGGGGCAGGAGCCGTTCCCGCCGCTGCCGGGCATGCAGGGCCTGGCGCCGTCCCCGCCCGGTGGGCCCTGCGGGGTACCGCGCTGCGCCGCACCCCGGTGTCGATGTGGAACGACGACGTGTCGGACTGGGCCGCGGCGTTGACGTACTACGCGATCCTCGCTCTGCTGCCCGCCCTCCTGGTCACGGTCAGCCTCATCAGCCTGGTCAGCCCCTCCACGACGCAGGCCCTGATTGCCGAGGTCACCGACTGGGCGCCCGCGCAGTCGGGCAGCGCCTTGAACGAGGCGCTGAGCGAGATGGCCGGTGAACGTTCCGCCGCCGTGACGGTGGTGATCGGCGGTGGCGTCAGCGCCTTGTGGTCCGCCACCAGCTACGCCGCCGTCTTCCGGCGGGCGCTGCACGCCATGCACGGCGTGAAGGACACGCGGCCGGTCCTGCGCAAGGCGCACCGTGTGCTCACGACCGCCGTCGCACTGCTCGCACTGCTTGCCTCCAGCGCGCTCCTGCTCGTACTGAGTGGCTCGCTCGCCAAGACCGTCGGGCGGCGCGTGGGGGTCGGCAACGCCGGGCAGGCCGCGTGGAGTGTCCTGAAATGGCCTGCCCTGGTCTGTCTGGTGGTTCTGCTCGTCCTTGTGCTGTTCCGTAACGCGCCTCCCTCGGCGCGTGGTTGGCGCCACAGTCTGCCGGGCGGGTTGCTGGCCGCGCTGCTGTGGCTGCTGTCCTCGGGCCTCTTCACCGTGTACGCGTCCGGGTTCGGCACGTACGGCAAGCTCTACGGCTCACTGGCCGGCGTGGTGGTCTTCCTGGTGTGGCTCTGGGTGTCCAACCTGGCGCTGCTAGCCGGAGCGCAGTTCACGGTGGAGATGGCCCGCGTCCGCGCCTGACTCGTGCGCCCCCGGGCGGAAACCAGGACCGATCTCCCCGCGTCCGCCCTTCCCTGCGCGCCGCGTGCGCTCCCCTCGGAGGGCTTCGGGCGCGCGTGCGCCGGTGATAAGCCTGAAGGCGTAACTACTCGTGCGCTTGTTCGCCCGCGCGGCCCGCGCGGCATCGAAGAGGAGCGATCGAATGGCCTCGTTCGACACGGGACGGTTGTGCGCGATCGTCAAGATCCTTGACCAGGCAAGCACCCACCTTCGACTGGCCGCCGGGGAGTGGGCCGTCTCCGCGACGGCTGCGACCACGACGGCGGCGACCACGACAGCGGCGCCCGCACCGACGGCCGTGCCTCGGCCGGCCGCCGCCGATCCCACCGCCTCCGGCATCACCGCGCTCCTGAGCGTCTCGGAGCACGCGTCGGTCAGTGTCCGGCGCGCGCTCGTCCACATCCGCAACGGAGAGATCCAGAGCGCCCAGTACGAACTGGACAGGGCCCGAAGTCAGCCGTGCGCGGCGGCCCTCACCCCGGCGGGCCTGCCGCAGCCGCTCCCCCGGCGCGTGACCACGGCCCTGCGCCTCATGCAGGGGATCACGGGTTTCTTCCCTTCCGAGACGGAACAGGTGCTCGTCCAGGCAGCCCTTCCCTGATGCCCTCCCCATTCCCCATCACCCGATTGGACTAGTCGAGCCTGTGGGGGTCAGAAAGTTCCGATCGCCGCAGTCACCCCGCCGAACGCCTCCCGGCGAACAATCCGTGCACGTTCAGTGACGCTTCTAGTTGCACGGCGCACCCGCACGCAGCGCCATGGAGGGGAGGCGTGCGTCGTCCATGGCGAGATTCGATTCTGCCCGTCGCGCGCTCCAAGGGAGTGATCACCCATGACGCAGGGCGAGGCCTTCACCAGCGCCGACGGGCTCGCGGGCCTGACGGCTTACGACCAGACCGGCGAGAAGATCGGCAGCGTCGAGCAGGTATATCTCGACGACCGCACCGGCCGCCCCGAGTGGGTGACCGTGAAGACCGGTCTCTTCGGCATGAAGCAGAGCTTCGTCCCGCTTGCCGGAGCCCGCCGCCAGCAGGACGAGCTGCACGTCGCGGCCACCAAGGAGACCGTCAAGGACGCCCCGCGCGTCGACGCGGACCAGCACCTCGAACCGGGCGAGGAGCACGAGCTCTACGCCCACTACGGACTCGCCCGGCCCGACGCGACCACCCGTGGCCCGGCGGCCGGCGGTCGTGACCGCTCCGGTATGGCGGGAGCGGCCGGCATGGCCGGCGCCGGTATGGGTGGCGCGGGCAACCGTGAGTACGCGACCCGCGCCGGGGCACGTGGCGACAGCAAGGACGAGATGGTGCGCTCCGAGGAGCGGCTGCGGGTGGGGAAGGAAGAGCAGGAGGTCGGGCGCGCCCGGCTTCGCAAGGTGGTCGTCACCGAGGATGTGAAGACCTCCGTTCCCATCTCCCACGAGGAGGTTCGCGTCGTACGCGAGCCCATCCGCGAGGGCGACACCACGCGCGCCAACATCGGCGAGGCGGAGACCGAGGTGACCCTGCACGCCGAGAAGGCGGTGACCCGCAAGGAGTCGGTGCCGGTCGAGCGGGTCCGTCTGGAGACCGAGAAGGTCACCGAGACGCAGGAGGTCTCGGACACCGTGCGCAAGGAGCAGATCGAGTTCGACGACGCCAAGGGCGAGCGCGGTACGAAGGGCGAGGGCTGGCGCGACCGGAAGCAGGGCCCGCGCCACTGACGCCCTGCGGTGGCCCGCGCCCGGTCTGAGGGCGCGTGGAGGGAGGGAACACCCGTCGCGGGTGTTCCCTCCCTCCACGCCATGTGCCAAGCGGAGTCAGGCCTCAGGCGGCGGGCACCGACCCGGTGGCGAAGTACGGCTTGCACACCGAGCCGGACCAGTCCGTGGCGATCTCCAGGAGCCTGTTGCCATCGGCCGATGGCAGCAGGCTTGAGCTGTAGTTGGGGCAGTAGTCGACGGTCGTCGACTCGACGGCGACCGGCGCGGCGATCTCCCGCCAACTGCCAGCGCCACCCGCACTGTTGACCCAGACGGTGCGCCCGCTCCCGGCCGCCCTGCTGCCGTCACGGTTGTACATGACCTGGCCGACCAGGAAGAGCCTGCCCTTCGGGTTGCCCGCCTCGGGCGCCCACGCCAGGTTCGGCGCATGCTTGAAGTACTTGCCGTCCGCGGTCTCCGGGCGGATGCCCAGGGACGTGGGCGCTCCCCAGTTCCAGCCGTCGGACGAGGTCCGGTAGTGCACGACGCACTGGAACTGGCCCGCGGCCGCGCAGATCTCGAACGACATGAAGTAGGTCCCGTCGCCCATCCTGCGCACCACCGCCATGCCGGGCCGGTCCGAGGCGAGCGTGCTGGCGACGGTGTCGTGGTGGCCGGTCCACGTCACCCCGTTCGCGGTACGGGCGGCCACCAGCTTCTGGCTGTGCGCGGCATCGGTCTCGTCGGAGTAGTGCGCCACGAGTTGCCCGGAGGCGTCGACGGAGAACTCCGGCTCCCACAGACCCTTGTCGTTGGACGCCGTGGCGATGGTGGACAGGTAGCTCCAGTTGCGGCCCACGTCAGTGCTCTTGAAGACCCGCAGGGCCATGCGCCGGTTCGGCTCGTCCTGCCCGATCGACGCCGCCCACAGCAGTGTCCCCGCGGGCAGTTTGCCGATGCGCCGCGGGAGTTCGTACAGCGTCGAGCAGCACAGTCCTTGGCCGCCCGCGGCGTCGGGGTCGCGCACCGTGCCGACTTGGCGGAACGAGGCGCCCCCGTCCGTGCTCTCGTGAATGGCGCCGAGCCCGTCGTTCCCGGAGAACGTGACCACGGAGGCCAGGACGCGGCCGTTCGCCTCGCCACTGTGGGCGAGTCTGACGGCGCGTGGGTACAGGCCGGTGCCGTCGCGCAGCAAGGTGCCGGTCGCGGCGTCGGCGGGCGTACCGGACTGCGTGACGAACAGCGCCGCCACGAGAGCGAGCAGCAGGGGAAAGAGAACGGTGGGGCGGAGGAGACGTGGTCGTGCGGGGTGGTGCGCTGACATGGGCCTCTCCTGGCTCTGCGGGAAATGGGTGAGTACGGCGAACTGGGTTGCTCGTCAGTGCTGTTGGGGCGCGAGCCGGATGACGTTCCAGGAGATCGGCGGCAGTTCGGCCGTCAGCGCGCCCTCGGCGGTGATGTGCGTCCCGGACGCACGGCGCGGCACCACCCGGTCCGGCTCGGCCTCGGTGTTGACCGCGTCCGGGTCCTGGTCGGCAAGCACCAGGTGCTCCACGACGCGGTATCCGGCGGCTTCCCCGCGCAGCGCGGCCTCCAGCACCAGCGGCTTCCCCTGGTCGCGGTTGACGGCGAGGACGGTGAGTTCGCCGGTCTCCTCGTCGTACGTCACCACCGAGTCGAGGGCGGCTACATCGCCGTACTGGGAGGTGTCGACGCGAGGTCCGGTGGCCTCGGTGCGCAGCACACGGCCGGTCGCGAACCGCGCGGCCTGCGCGAACGGGTGGAAGATGGTCTGACGCCAGCTCGCGCCGCCGGGCTCGGTGCGGATGGGGGCGATGACGTTGACCAGCTGGGCGAGGCAGGCGATGGCCACGCGGTCGGCGTTGCGCAGCAGGGTGATGAGCAGCGAGCCGACCACGGCGGCGTCCGTCACGCTGTAGGTGTCCTCGATGAGGCGGGGGGTCTCGGCGGTCTTCAGGTTGCGCTCGCCGGGGAAGCGGGCGGCGTACCAGACGTTCCACTCGTCGAAGGACAGCTTGATGTGCTTCTTGGCACCGCGCACCGCCCGTACGTGATCGGCGGTCGACACCACGTCGCGGATGTACTGGTCCATGTGCGCGCCCGACGCGAGGAAGCTGGCGCGGTCGCCGTCGAACTCCTCGTAATAGGCGTGCAGGGAGAGGTAGTCGACCTCGTCGTACGTCTGCTCAAGGACCTCGCGCTCCCAGGTGCCGAAGGTGGGCATGCGCGAGTTGGAGCTGCCGCAGGCGACCAGCTCGATGGACGGGTCGACCTGGCGCATCGCCTTTCCGGCCTCGGCCGCGAGCCGGCCGTACTCGGTGGCGGACTTGTGGCCCGTCTGCCACGGCCCGTCCATCTCGTTGCCCAGGCACCACAGCTTCACGTTGTGCGGATCGGGCACTCCGTGCTTGATGCGGAGGTCCGACCAGGCGGTGCCGCCCGGGTGGTTGCAGTACTCGACCAGGGCGCGGGCGGCGTCGATGCCGCGGGTCCCGAGGTTCACGGCCATCATCGGGTCGAGGCCCAACTGGCGTGCCCAGCCGAGGAATTCGTTCGTTCCGACGTGGTTGGTCTCGATGGAGCGCCACGCCAGGTCGAGCCGCCGCGGGCGCTCGGCGACCGGCCCGACACCGTCCTCCCAGTGGTAGCCGGAGACGAAGTTTCCGCCGGGGTAGCGCACGAGGCCGGTGCCGAGTTCACGCACCAGGTCCGCGACGTCGCCGCGGAATCCGGCGGCGTCGGCGGTGGGGTGCCCGGGGTCGTGGATGCCGGTGTAGACGCAGCGCCCCATGTGCTCGACGAAGGTTCCGTACAGGCGCGGGTCGACGTCGCCGACGCTGAACTCCGGGTCGATGACGAACCGTGCGGTGTGCGGCATGTTCTGGTGCCTCTCTCTGTGGGGCTCTTTCAGCGGTGCTGTTCAGCGGTGCTGTTTCAGTGGAGTGGGGCTACTTGAGGCCGGTGCCTGCGATGCCCTCGACGATGCGGCGCTGGAACAGCGCGAAGACGGCCAGCAGCGGGATCGCGCCGAGCACGGCGGACGCCATGAGCTGGGCGTAGGGGACGCCGAACACGTCCTGGACGGAAGTGAGTCCGACGGGCAGCGTCATCATCTCGGGGTCGGTCACCACGAGCAGGGGCCACAGGAAGTTGTTCCAGACGCCGACGAACACGAAGATCGTGACGGCGGAGACGGCCGGGCGGGAGATCGGCATGACGATCTGCCAGTAGATGCGCAGCCAGCCCGCGCCGTCCGCGCGGGCCGCGTCGATCAGCTCGCGCGGGATCCCGTCGAAGAACTGCTTGAAGACGAACACGGCCACGACGTTGGGCACTTGGGGCAGCACGACTCCCCAGTAGGTGTTCAGGAGCCCCGCCGACTGGAGCGCGAGGAACTGCGGGATCATCAGGACCTGGCCCGGGATCATGATCCCGGCGAGCAGCAGCACGAACGCGGCACGGCGCATCCGGAAGCGGGTCTGCGACAGGGCGAAGGCCGCCAAGGACGCCATGATCACCGTAAGGACCGTGGTGAGGATCGAGGTGATGAAGCTGTTGGCGTACCAGTAGGGCAGCTTGCCCGCGTCGAAGATCTCCCCGTACGCCGCGAGGGTCGGGTGCGCGGTGAACCATCCGGTCGGGTTGGTGACGACCTCCTGCGCGGGCCGCACCGAGGTGGCGAGCGCCCAGGCCAGCGGCACGAGCCACAGCAGCGCGAGGGCGATGAGCGTGCCGAGCGCCACCCGGTTGAAGAGGCGCTCCGAGTCGCGGGGGCGGGTCGGCGGGGCCGTGCTGCCGCGGTGTGCCGTCTCGGGGCGCGTGGCGATCGCGGTCATGGTCAGTTCTCCTTCTCGGCGCGGCGTACGAGGGCGAACCAGACGAGGGAGACGAACAGGATCACCAGGAACAGCAGCAGTGACACGGTCGAGGCGTAGCCCACGCGGCCCTCGACGAACCCGGTGTCGTAGATGAGCTGGAGCGAGGGGCGGGTGCTGCCGTCGGGGCCGCCGCTCGTCATCATGTAGATCTGGTCGAAGACCTTCAGCGAGGCGATGACCTGCAACACCGTGACCAGCGTCGTCGTACGGCCCAGCATCGGCACGACCACGTGACGGATGCGCTGCCAGGGTCCGGCACCGTCGATGGCCGCCGCCTCGTGGACCTCGCGCGGCACGTCCTGGAGACCGGCGAGGTAGAGCACGAAGTTGAAGCCGATCGTCCACCACACGGTGGCCGCCGCTATGGAGATCATCGCCCAGTCCGGGTCGCCGAGCCAGGATGGCGGGATGTCGACGCCGAACCACTTCACCACCTCCTGGGCCAGGCCCAGTTGGTCGGCGTAGATGAACATGAAGAGCAGCGAGACGACCGCCGACGGCAGTACGAAGGGCGCGAAGAACGCGAACCGGAAGAACCAGCGGCCACGCACGAAGCGGTCGGCGAGCAGGGCGAGGGCCAGGCTGAGCAGCACCAGGGGCACGGTCGTCAAGGCCGTGAACCACAGGGTGTTGCGCAGGGTCCGCCAGAACTCCGGGTCGCTGAGCGCCGCCGTGTAGTTCGAAAGGCCCGTGAAGTCACCGAGGCCGCTCTTGAGCAGGCTCGTGTCGAAGAATCCGGCGATCACGGTGTAGATCAGCGGCCCCACGAGGAACACCAGATAGAAGAGGGCGAAGGGCAGCAGCATCCCCGGTCCCGCCCAGCGGTCGCCTCTGCTGGACGTCGGGGTCGGAGCGGTCGTCGTGGCCACGGTTCGGCCTTTCGGTCAAGGCGTACGGGATCCAAGGGCGGGTGGAACAAAAGGGGTCGAGCGGGGGCCGGGTCATACGGGAGCGGGGCGCGAGGCCAGGGTCTGCAGCTCGCGGCGCAGCCGCGCGGCGCCCGCCGTGGGACTGGCGTCACCGGTGAACACCGTGGTCACGACGTCGCCCACCACGGTCTGCATGGTGCCTCCCGCGCCGCCGTACCAGGCGGCCGGGTCGTAGACCGCGCCATCGGCGGCCGTGGCGTAGTGCGACTGCGGTTCCAGTTCCTTGTACGCGCGTGAACGCTGGGTCGGCAGCCAGGCCGGCACATGGCCTCCCTGGGCCCACAACTCGCTGGAGTGCAGCATCGACGCAGCGAACCCCAGGGAGAGATCGAGGCGCTGGGCCTTCGCGGAGGGCGCCTTCGGCAACACCAGGGCGTGCGAGTCGGCGGCGCAGGCGTAGGGCGCGTCCTTGAAGATGCGCGGCAGGGGCCGCATGTCGAACTTCACCTTCGCCGACTGGACCGCGAGGGCCTGCCAGACGCCGTCCATCAGGAAGCCGGCCTTGCCGGTGGTCAGCAGGGTGATGGCGCCCTTGCCGTCGGTGTTGGCGGGGATCACCTTCTCCTGGCTGAGGCGGCGGATGTAGGCGAGTGCTTCGGCCGCGGCGGCGGTGTCGATGACCACCCGCTTGCCCTGGTCGGCGACGAGGTCCCCGCCGCCGACCTGCCGGTAGAGCGACCAGAAGATGCGGAACTGCATGGAGGCGTCCTTGACCGAGGCGATCGAACCGCCCCAGGCGCCGGTGACCTCCTTCGCCGCCCGCAGCGCGTCGATGAACGCGTCGGGCCCGTCGACATCCACCAACTGGCCCTGCTTGTCGAGCAGTCCGGCCTTCTCGGCGATGTCCGTGCGGAAATAGAGCACGAAGGGGTGCGTGTCCAGCGGCACGGCGTGCGGCTTCCCGTTGAACTGGGACTTTCGCCACGGCCGCGCGTCGAACTTGTCCTCGGTCAGCCCGTGTCGGGCCAGGTCGTCGGGGTGCAGCTCGGTGAGCAGGCCGGCCTCGGCGAGCGTGGGCAGCTTCGACAGATGGACGACCGCGACCTGGGGCGGCCGGTCGCCGAGCGTGGCGAGGGTGAGTTTCGTGTAGTACGGGTTGCCCCACAGGAACGTCGCGGACTTCAGTTCGGTCGACCGGTGCGCTGCCCGGTAGACGTCCTGCATCGCCAGCATCCGCTCGCCGTCGCCGCCGGTGAACGGGTTCCAGAAGTTCAGCCGCGACGGCGAGGGGGCACCGCCGGTGAATCCCTGCGCCAGTGTGCTGCCGCAGCCGCCGACGGTGAGCGCGGCGGCGCCGGCCGCACCGAGAGCGAGCCCTCCGCGCAGCACACGGCGGCGGGTCGGGACGGGCGGCGACGGGGCAGGCGGCGACGGGGGCGGTATGCGATCCCGCATGGGCATGCGTCCTTCCACGGCGGACAAGACAGCTACGAAGTACAACGTTGTAAACCGCACCGACGACAGCCGCGTTTCATGGCTGCTCGATGTGGTTACAACGTTGTATCCAGCCAGCAATACGGCGTCAACACCTGGGCACGTATTACCTGTTCACTCAGCTGTTCACGTCCGCTCGGAACCGAATCGCCCTCCGGCCCTCTACAACGTTGGACCATGACGTACGCTGCTGCTGTCCGGGGAGGGAGAACCACGTGGCAGGCACACGCCTGAAGGACGTCGCCGAGCGCGCCGGGGTATCGATCAAGACGGTGTCGAACGTCGTCCGCGGCGAGACCCGGGTCGCCGACCGCACACGCGAGCGGGTCCTTCGAGCCATAGCGGATCTCGACTACCAACCCAACGCGTCCGCGCGGCACTTGAGGACCGGACGCAGCGGCATCATCGCGCTCGCCGTCCCCGAACTCGTGGCACCGTACTTCGCCGAACTTGCCGCGGAGGTCATCTCTGCCGCGAAGAAGCGCGGCTGCACCGTGCTCATCGAGGACACCGGCGGGAACCCGGACGAGGAACTGCGGATCGCCTGCGGGCTCAGCGACCCGCTCATCGACGGCGTCCTGCTCAGCCCGCTCCGGCTCGACGAGCAGGTGCTCGGCGCCCGCGAGCGCCGCGTACCGCTCGTGCTCTTGGGCGAGCAGTCGTACGAGATCCCCGCCGACCATGTCCTGATCGACAACTCGGCGGCGGCCCGCGAGGCCACCGGCCACCTCCTGTCCCTCGGCCGCCGCCGCGTCGCCGTCATCGGCCAGCCATCGGGTCCCGCCCACGCGACGACGGTCCAGCGCATGCACGGCTATCTGACCGCGCTGCACGCCGCGGGCGTTCCGCACGACCCCCAACTCGCCCCGGACACCAGGGCGTTCACTCGCGCCGAGGGGGCCGCCGCGATGCACGCGCTGCTGAGGCTCGGCGACCCGCCGGACGCGGTGTTCTGCTTCAACGACCTGCTGGCGTCAGGGGCGCTGCGGGTCGCGCACGAGCATGGCTTGAAAGTCCCGCACGACGTGGCCGTGGTCGGCTTCGACGACGTGGAGGAGTCCCGCTACAGCGTGCCGACCCTGACCACCATCGCCCCGGACAAGCGGGGCATCGCGGAGCTGGCCGTGGACGCGCTGCTGCGCAGAATCGAGGCCGGCGCGATGGCACCGCACGCGCGGCTCACCGCGGGGTACGAGCTGATGGTCCGCGAAAGCACGCAACCGGCGTCCTGAGCAACGGCGGATGTCATGAACACCGGCCGATGTCCCGCACCGGCAGGTGTTCTGTACTGGCGGATGTCCCGCACTGGCAGAGCAAGGCTTCCGGCTGACAGGATTTGACCATGACTCCGGAGTCCCACGACCTGTCCGACACCTCGTGGCTGGGTGGCCCGATCGACGCTCGCCGTCTGTTCGGGCCCGAGTTGGAGGCGCTGCTCGACACCCTCCATGGCCTGCGCCCCGCCGACTGGGACAAGGCGACGGTCCCGGGCTGGACCGTGCGTGACCTCGCCGTCCACGTCCTCGGTGACTGCTACGGCCGCCTCGGCGCCGCCCCTGACGGTTACCGACGCGTCTTCCGGCCCGCGGAGACCCTGGAGGAGTTCATCCACCGGACCAACCAGGAATGGGTCGACCTCCATGCCGGTGACAGCCCGGCTTCGGTCATCGGCGCCCTGGAGGTGGCCGGGGGTCGTCTGGTCCGCCGGTTCGCCGCCGCCGACCTCGAAGCGCCGGCCCTGGGTGTCTCCTGGGCAGGGGTCGATCCGGCGCCGGCCTGGCTGGACATCGCCCGGGAGTTCACCGAGTTCTGGACCCACCGCCAGCAGATCCGCCACGCCGTCGGCCTCGGCACCGACCCGGGGCCGCATGCCTTGTCCACGGTCCTGGACACCTTCCTGCGGGCCCTGCCCCACACCCTGCGGCATACGACGGCACCGGCCGGGACCCAGATCCGGGTGATCGCCGACGGGCCGGCCGGCGGCAGGTGGACGGTCACCGCCGGCGCGGGCCGCTGGTCGCTGGCAGGACCGCGCGGCGCCCGGCCGGCCGCGTCGGTGCTGATGGACACGGAAACCCTCTGGCGCCTGTGCACACGCGGCCTTGATCCCGCCACTGCCATGGACCGCGCGCACATCCGGGGAGAGGCTCGGCTCGCTCAGGCCGTGTGCCGGATCGTGTCCGTCGTGTACTGAAGTCGGCCGCCTCCCTCTGTTACTCCTCCACCGGGCCGAGGTCCGGCGCGTCGCGCAGTTCCACGGTCCGGGACCGTGGTGGTGCGTGCAGTTCCAGTACGACGATGTCGTTGCGTCCCTGGCGCAGCGCGGGGCCCGGCACATAGAGCGAGTTCTGCGGTCCGCGGGACCAGTAGCGGCCGAGGGCGAAGCCGTTGATCCAGGCGTTGCCCTTCGTCCAGCCCGGGAGGTGGAGGAAGGTGTCGGCGGGCTCGTCGATGTCGAACGTGCCGCGGTGGAAGGCCGGGCCCACGGGTTGCCCCGGCGACTCATAGGCGAGGCCGTCGAGAGAGTCCAGCGGCAGCGGCCGGTTGGTCCAGCCGGTCAGCTCCGCCCCGTCGATGCGGACGCCGCCGAGCAGGCCCTTGCGGTCATGGAGGGCGGGGCCGTAGTTGACCCTCCCCTGGTTCTCGACGAGGACGCTGAGCACCGCGCCCGCGGCGGGAACGTAGAAGGTGAGGGTCTGTTCGTGCCGCTCGCGTTCCAGGACGCCCACCGGCTGGCCGTCCAGGAAGAACTGGGCGCGGTCGTGCACGTCCGGGGCTTCCAGGAGTACTGCGCCCGCTGTGCGCAGTTCCGTCTCGTACAGCACGAATCCGAAGTCCTGATGGAGCTGCTCCATGGTGAGCGGGCGCTCCGAGCGGACTGCGGAGCCCAGGACGGGCGCGTTGGACAGGAGCGGGGCGCATTCGGTCAGGGAGGTGCCCAGGGCGCCGATCTTCTTGGTGCGGTCCGGTACGCCCTCCCGCGGCACCGGGGCGTACCGCGCGATGACGTCCCGGAACGCCGTGTACTTCTCCGTGGGGTCGCCCGCCTCGTCGAGGGGGGCGTCGTAGTCGTAGGAGGTGACCGTGGGGCGGTAGGTGTGCTTGTCGTTGGCGCCGTTGGTGAAACCGAAGTTGGTGCCGCCGTGGAACATGTAGAAGTTCACCGAGGCTCCGGTGGCGAGCAGTTCGTCCAGTTCGCGTGCGGCCTGTGCTGGGTCACGGACGACGTGCCGGCCGCCCCAGCGGTCGAACCAGCCGATCCAGAACTCCGTGCACATCAGCGGGCCGGTGGGTCGGAGCGCGCGCAGGGCTGCGAGGTTCCGCGCCGAGCCGCTGCCGAAGTTGGCGGTCGCCAGGACACCGGGCAGGGATCCGTCCTCCAGGTCGGCGGGCTGGTCGCAGGTGAAGAGGGGGACGTCGGCGCCGCATCGGAGCAACGCCCCCTCGATGTGCCGCAGATGGGCGGTGTCGTCGCCGAAGGCCCCGTACTCGTTCTCCGCCTGGATCGCGAGGATGGGCCCGCCGCGGGTGGACAAGTACGGCAGGACCGCGGGCATGAGAGCCTCGAAGTAGCGGTCCACGGCGGCGAGATAGCGTGGGTCCTGGGTGCGGAGTTGGATGCCGGTGCTGCTGTCGGCCTGGCCCTCCGGCTCTGCGAGCAGCCACGACGGCAGGCCGCCCCCCTCCCACTCCCCGCAGATGTAGGGGCCGGGGCGCAGCAGTACGTGCAGCCCTTCCGCCGCCGCCAGTTCGAGGAAGGCGGGCAGGTCGAGGCCACCGTCCAGCCGGAAGACGTCCGGGCGCGGCTGGTGCAGGTTCCACGGCACATACGTCTCGACGGTGTTGAGGCCCATCAGGCGGGCCTTGTGCAGGCGGTCGGCCCACTGGTCGGGGTGGACGCGGAAGTAGTGCAGGCCGCCGGAGATGATCCGGAAGGGCTTGCCGTCGAGGTGGAAGCCCTCGTCGTCGATCTGCAGTACGGCCATGTGGAGCTGCTCCTGTGTTCCTGTGGTCCTGGTGAAGAGGGCGGGGCTACGTCGAGGGGCCGGGGCCGCCCCGGAGCGGGGCGGCAGCGCAAGCCGCCGGCCCCGCGTAGGGCGGTGCTGTCACGGCGTGCTGACCTCGAAGCCCTGCCGCTTGCCGTACTCGGCGGCGCGCTTCTGCCAG
Organism: Streptomyces sp. NPDC048436; assembly: GCF_043200355.1. NCBI lineage: Bacteria > Bacillati > Actinomycetota > Actinomycetes > Kitasatosporales > Streptomycetaceae > Streptomyces > Streptomyces sp. NPDC048436. The sequence continues at coordinate 441,724 of NZ_JBICXP010000006.1, read as the reverse complement.
GCGGCAAGACCGGCGGACATGTCGGGGCTGCTGCCGAGGCTCTGCCCGACGGTGTCCTTGAAGACCGAGTTGGCGTACACCTGGTAGGGCAGGTACTGCCAGCCCTTGCCGACGTCGTCCGATGAGGCGGCGAGGACCTTGTTGGCGCGCTGGCCGCCGAGCGCCTCGACCGGCTTGTCGAGGAAGGCCTTGCTCTTGAGCAGGCCGGACGTCGCGGGGAAGAGCCCGTTGTCCGAGAGCGACGCGGTGGCGACCGGGTCGGAGTTCAGCCACTGGGCGAAGGCGACGGCCGCTGCCTTGTTCTTGGTGGTGGTCGGCACGACATTGGCCGAGCCGCCGTTCTCCGCGGAGACGGACTCGCCCGCCGACCACTGCGGGACCGGCGCCGCACGCCAGTCCTTCGTCGTCTTGGGCATGGTGCCCGCGAGGTTGCCCGGAGCCCAGGCGCCGGTGATCCACATGGCGTACTGGCCCTTGCTCATGGACTGCCACCACTCGTTGGTCCAGCCGGGCGTGGCGTCCACGAGCCCGCGGTCGACCAGCGAGGTCCACATCTTCGACACCTTCTTGGCGCCGGCGTCCTGGAAGTTCAGGTCGACGGATGTGGGGTTCTTCTGCTGGAAGGGGCGGCTGCCCGCCTGCCACAGGAGGCTGTCGACACCGCCCGCGTCGCCGGGGTCGATGGAGGTGATGTAGTTCTTCGGGTCCGCCTTGTGGATCTTGACGGCCGCGGCCTCGAACTCCGCCCAGGTCTTGGGCGGCTGGATCTTCAGCTCGTCCAGGACCTTCTTGTTGTAGAACATGGCCATGGGGCCGGTGTCCTGCGGTATGCCGTAGATGCCGTCGTTGATGGCGACCTGGGACCAGGCGGAGGGGGCGAACTTGGACTTGAGGTCGGCGGCTCCGTAGTCCTCAAGGTTGACGAGCCGCTTGGACAGGGCGAACTCCGGCAGGGCGAAGTACTCCATCTGCGCCACGTCCGGCGCCCCGGTGCCCGCCTTGATGGCGGTCTGGAGCTTGGTGTAGGCGGCCTTCGACTGGCCGGCGTTGACGACGTTGACCTTGATCTTCGGGTACTTCTTCTCGAAGAGGTCCACCGTCTTCTGGATGCCCGGCACCCACGTCCAGAACGTCAGGGTGGTCGGCGTGCTCAGCGCCTTGGCGGGGTCGACGGCCTTGTCACTCGATCCGCCGTCCGAGCCGCCGCACGCCGTGAGCGTGAGGGCGAGAGCGGCGGCCGACACCACGGCGGGCCAGGCGCGGCGTGGCGTGAGGCGTGGAGTGGGACGTGCGGCATTCATAGGGAAACTCCTTGCTGGGAAAGGCCGTTCGGGCCGAAGCCGGGGTGAGAGGCGGGAAGCGCGGGCCGCGCTCACTGCTTGACGCTTCCGGCGGCCAGGCCGGACTGCCAGAACCGCTGGAGGAAGAGGAAGGCGACGACGAGCGGCACGATGGCCAGCACGCTGCCGGTGACGACGAGCGGATAGAAGTGAGCGGTGGTCGCGCCACTGCCCGCCGCGCCGGTGGCCATGCTGTTCCACTGGTTGAGCCCGACCGTGAGGGGGAACCAGTCCGGGTCGCTGAGCACGATCAGTGGCAGGAAGTAGTTGTTCCATGTGGCGACGAGCGCGAAGAGCAGCACGGTGACGAAGCCGGGTGCGAGGAGCCGCAGCGAGATGGTGAAGAACGTCCTGATCTCCCCCGACCCGTCGATACGGGCGGCTTCGAGCATCGAGTCCGGCACGGCTTCCTGGGCGTAGACCTTCATCAGGTACACCCCGAACGGGCTGACCAGGGACGGCAGGAGGACCGCCCAGGGGGTGTCGACGACACCCATCTTGCTGAACAGCAGGTACGTCGGTACCGCGAGTGCGGAGCCGGGGATCGCGACGGCGCCGAGGACGAGGGCGGAAAGGGCGGCGCGGCCCCGGAAGCGGTACTTGGCCAGCGCGTATCCGCCCGCCGTGGAGATGAGAGCGGCGCCCCCGGCGCCGACGACGGCGTACATCAGGGTGTTGGCGAACCACCGCAGATAGATGCCGTTGTCGTAGGTCAGGACGTCGTGCAGGTTGCCGAAGAGGTGGAAGCCGTCGCCGAACCAGAGGCCGAAGCTGTTCACCAGGGAGTCGGCGTCCTTGGTGCTGGACATCAGGAGCCAGAACAGCGGCAGCAGGGCGTACAGGAGCATGGCGCCCATGGCGAGGGTGAGCGGAGTGCTCGAGCGCTTGGGGCGCCGGACTCCCTGGGTGACCGTGCGGCTCACAGGCCCTGTCCCTTCCGTATCGACCGGACCTGTACGGCATAGGCGACCACCACGGTCACCAGGCCGAGGACCACCGCGACGGCCGCCGAGTAGTTGTACTCCTGGCCGTTGAACGCGAGGTTGTAGGCGTACATGTTGGGGGTGTAGCTGGTGGTGATCACCTGGGGCGCCAACGACTGCATGATGTTGGGCTCGTTGAAGAGCTGGAAGCTGCCGATGATCGAGAAGACGGTGGCCAGGAGGAGCGCGGGGCGCACGGCGGGCAGCTTGATGCTCCATGCCTTGCGGAACTCGCCCGCGCCGTCCATCGCGGCCGCCTCGTAGAGCTCACTGGGGACGGTGCGCAGGGCCGCGTACAGGATGAGCATGTTGTAGCCCACGAACTCCCAGGTCACGACGTTCCCGATGGAGGCGAGCATCCAGGAGTGGCCGAGCAGGTCGGGCACGTCGGTGCCGATGGCGTCCCCGACCTGGCGGACGAGCCCGAACCGGTCTCCGTACAGATAGCCCCACATCAGTGAGGCCACCACCGCCGGCACTGCGTACGGGATGAAGATCCCGATGCGGAAGAAGCCCGACCAGCGCAGCCGTCCGCTGTCGATGGCGAGCGCGGCGAGGAGCGCGATGCCGAGCATGAGCGGCACCTGGATCACCAGGAAGAGGGCCACGCGCCACAGGCCCGCGCGGAAGAGGCTGTCCCCCAGCGCGCGTCGGTAGTTGTCGAGGCCGACGAAGACGTTGCCGCCCACCAGGCGTTCTTCGAAGAGGCTGAGGTAGGTCGCATAGCCGAGCGGGGCGGCGATTCCGATGATGAAGACCACGAGGAACGGCGCGAAGAAGACATAGCCGTAGCGGCCGTTCCGGTCCCCGGCGCGGCGTTGGCGACGCGGCGTCCGGCGCACCGGGGCCTCGTCGCGCGCGGCGCTCGACGAGGTGGGATTCAGCAGAGTACTCACGGGAATGGGCGCCCCTCGCAACGAATGTTTGCGCGAACATCAAGCTGCGGTGAGTCTCAACGGAGCGAGCTGAAACCGTCAAGGGGTGTGCAGGAGCTATCTGCCCTGGTTTCAGGGCTCGTTCGCGGCCGAGGCGTGGAACGGACGAAGATCGGGGTCCACCTTCCGCCCCGCTGGTCCGGCAGTACGATGTTCGCGCTGACACACTCCGGAAAGAGGCACTCGATGGCAGGTCAGGCCGCTCCCCCGCCCTCGCCCGGCGCCCGCAGGCGTCCTCCGTCCCAGGCGGATGTCGCGGCCGTGGCCGGCGTTTCCGCCCAGACCGTCTCCCGCGTGGCCAACGGACGTTCCAACGTGGACCGGGAGACCCGCGAGCGCGTCCTTTCGACCATGCGCATCCTCGGCTACCAGCGCAACAGTGCCGCACGCGCCCTCGCCCTCGGCCGCTTCCACATGCTCGGCGTGGTCACGTTCGACCTGAGCGCACATGGCAACGCCCGTACGCTGTCGGCGATTTCGAGCGCCGCGCAGACCAAGGGCTACTCGGTCCACGTGGCCTGTGTGGAGCAGCAGACCGAGGACGCGGTCAAGGAGGCCTTCTCCAAGCTGACCGACCAGGCGGTCGACGGAGTCGTGGTGATCGAGGCACAGATACTCGACAGCCGGGGGCTGCATCTGCCCCCGGGCATCCCGGCGGTCGTGGCGGACGGCGACCCCGCGCGAACGCATTCCTCGGTCGACACCAACCAGACGGCGGGGGCCACCGCCGCCACCGAGCACCTGCTCGACCTCGGTCACCGCACGGTGTGGCACGTCGGCGGCCCGCAGGACTCGTACTCCGCGCGCAGGCGCGCCGCGGCCTGGCACAGCACGCTCAAGAAGCGCGGGGCCGCGGTGCCGCCGCTGCGCCTGGGCGACTGGACCGCCGAGTCCGGCTACCGCATCGGCCGGGAACTGGCAGGCAGGCCGGACATCACCGCCGTGTTCGCGGCCAACGACCACATGGCGCTCGGCATCATGCGCGCCCTGCACGAGGCGGGTCGCCGCGTCCCCGAGGACATCAGCGTGGTGGGCTTCGACGACGTGCCCGAGTCGGCGTACTACATGCCGCCCCTCACCACAGTCCGGCAGGACTTCGAGGAGGTCGGGCGCAGTTGCGTGTCTCTGCTGCTCGACCAGATCGAGGCGGACGGCACGCCCGGCCGATCGGTCTCGGTGCCCCCGCAGTTGACGGTGCGCACCAGTTCAGGCGTACGACGCTGAGGCGGGGGCGGCTTCTGCCCCGCGGGTCCGAACTCCGCTCAACCTATTGACAGTTCTCCGTCGCGCTTCGACACTCTCGTGCAGTCATCGATGTTTGCGCCAACATGCATGGAGTGGGTCTCAGTAGCCGCCCCACTCCAGCTCCGGCCCTCACGCCGGAGACGGCGGACGACTCGACCCGTGTTCCATGGCCGCGCTCCCATCGATGCATCCCTGTGTCATGCCCTCATCAGGAATGAGGTTTCCCGCACACATGCTTCGATCGTCTCCGCACAAGAGAACAGCCGTCCTCACCGTGCTGCTCGCTCTCCTCCTCTCCCTGCTCGGCTCGGTGGCCACCGCCTCGGCGGCCGAGGTCACCGTCCCCAACGGCGGGCAGTTCAGCGACACTTCGGGGAATCCCGTGCGCGCCCATGGCGGTGGTGTGATCAAGGTCGGCACGTACTACTACTGGTTCGGCGAGAACCGCAACGCCGACAACACTTTCCGCTACGTCTCCGCCTACCGCTCCACGGACCTCAAGAACTGGCAGTTCCGCCGCCACGTCCTGACCCAGGCCACCGACCCGGAGCTCAAGGACGCGAACATCGAGCGCCCCAAGGTCGTGCACAACAAGGCCACCGGGAAGTTCGTCATGTGGATGCACAAGGAGAACGGCAGTGACTACGGCGAGGCTCGTGCCGCCGTCGCCGTCTCCGACACCGTCGACGGCGACTACTCCTGGAAGGGCAGCTTCCGCCCCCAGGGCCACATGTCCCGCGACCTCACCCTGTTCGTCGACACCGACGGCACCGGCTACATGATCTCGGCCGCCAACGAGAACCGTGACCTGCACGTCTACCGGCTCAGCTCCGATTACCAGTCGGTCGCCGCCCAGGTGCAGAAGCTGTGGGCGGGCCAGTCACGCGAGGCGCCCGCGATGTTCAAGCGGAACGGCGTGTATTTCCTGCTGACCTCCGGCGCCACCGGCTGGTCGCCCAACCAGCAGAGGTACGGCACCGCCACCAGCGTCACCGGCACCTGGAGCGGGCTGAAGGACGTCGGTGACGCCACCTCCTACCGCAGCCAGACCGCGTACGTGCTTCCGGTCCAGGGCAGCGAAGGCACCGACTACCTCTATCTGGGCGACCGTTGGGGCAACGCCACGGGCGGCACCGTCAACGACTCGACGTATGTCTGGCTGCCCCTGGAGTTCCCTACGTCCACCACCATGACCATGGACTACTCGCCGCGGATCACCATCGACGCCGCGGCCGGGACCGTCACCGGCATGGACGGCCCGTGGGAGACCCTGACGGCCGCCCACAGCGGCAAGTGCGCCGACGTCTCCGGATTCTCCATGGCCGAGTCCGCGCCGCTGGTCCAGTACGGCTGCGGCACGGGCGTGAACCAGCAGTTCCGGCTCGACGACGCCGGCGACGGTTACGTACGGATCATGGCGCGGCACAGCGGCAAGTGCGTGACCGTCAGCGGCGGTTCATCCGTGGACGGCGCCAAGGCCGTGCAGAACACGTGCGGTGACGCCACTTCGCAGCAGTGGAAGGCCGAACCGGCCACCGGCGGTGCGGTCCGTCTTGTGGCGCGGCACAGCGGCAAGTGCCTGGACGTCCGGGATGTGTCGGGCGCGGACGGCGCCGCCCTGCAGCAGTGGGCGTGCGACTCGGGTGCCGCGAACCAGCGGTGGCAGCGCACCACGGTCTGAATCCCCCTCGCCCACCGGGAAGTTCGTCCTCCCCCGCCGGGGAGTTCCCCCTCCCGTACCGAAGTTCCCCCCTCTCACGGAGGCACCATGCCCTTCACCAGAACACGTAGCGCCGCCCTGGGCACAGCCGTGCTCGTGGCAGCAGGACTCGCCACGCCCCCGGGCACGGCGGCCGCCGCCGCCGACGCCGCACACGTCACCGTCCGGCTGGACCCCAGCTACCAGCAGCAGCCCTTCCAGGGGTGGGGCACGGCGCTCGGCTGGTTCGCCAATGTCACCGGCGGCTGGCCCGACGCGGCCCGCAACCGCCTCGCCGACGACCTCTACGGAGCCGACGGCCTGGGCTTCACCATCGCCCGGTACAACATCGGCGGCGGTGACAGCCCCGAGACCCCGCCCTATATGCGCGCCGGAGCGGCCGTACCCGGCTACTGGAACCGTCCGGCCGAGTACGGGCCTCCGGCGGACGCCGGGGAGGACTGGAAGGAGACCACCGACTGGTGGGACCCGGCCAATCCCGGCCACTGGAACCCGAAGGCCGACGCCAACCAGCGCTGGTGGCTGAAGGCGGCCAAGCAGCGGGGCGCCCACACGTTCGAGGCGTTCTCCAACTCACCGCCCTACTTCATGACCAACAGTGGCCTGGTGTCCGGAGCCCAGCAGGGCGACAAGGACAACCTCCGCCCCGACCAGTACGGCCGGTTCGCCTCCTACCTCTCCGGTGCGCTCGACCGCGTCGAGGACTCCACCGGCGTCGACTTCGACTCCGTATCCCCCGTGAACGAACCGAACACGAACTACTGGAAGGCGGGCGGCCGCCAGGAAGGATCGCACTGGGACCCGGCTTCCCAGGCCCGCATGGTCTCCACGCTCCGCGACCGCCTCGACGCGGACGGCCTCGACACGCCCGTCGCGGCCATGGACGAGACCAACCCGCAGCTCTTCCGTACCAATTGGGAGTCCTACTCGCCCTCGGTGCGGTCCGACATCGGACGCCTCAACACCCATACGTACGGGACGTCCGGCCGGCCCGCCGCCCGCGACATCTCCAAGGGCTCCGGCATCCCGCTGTGGATGTCGGAGGTCGACCTCGGCGGCAGCGTCGGGCAGAGCTTCACCTCCATGAGCCCCGCCCTCGACCTCACCAAGCGCATCAACGACGACATCAAGGAGCTGGAGCCGAGCGCCTGGGTCCTGTGGCAGGCCGTCGAGGACTACGAGAACATGACGCCGGACCGGGAGAACTCCAACTGGGGTCTGATCCAGACCGACTTCACCCCGGCCGACGCGACCACCGAGCCGCTCCGCAAGAACAAGAAGTACTGGGCCATGGCCAACTACAGCCGCTTCATCAGGCCGGGCGCCCGCGTCATCAACACCGACGGCACCGGCACCCTGGCGGCGCTGCGACCGGGCGGCCGAGGCACGACGGTCGTCCACACCAACGCCACCGACCAGGCGCAGGAGGTCACCTTCGACCTTTCCGGCTTCCGCGACCTCTCCACTGCCCCCGTCCAGCGGTACACCACGGACGCCACCAAGAACGTCGCACGCGGCACCGACCTCTCCGTGGACAGGGAGCACAAGCGGCTCACCGCCACCGTCGCTCCCGGCTCGGTGACGACGTTCGTCCTGCCCGGCGCCACCGGCACCGACCCCGCCGCCGCGACCGCGCCGACCGACGCGCCGCGTCACCTGGTCAACGACAACAGCGGCAAGTCGCTGAGCGCCCCGTCCGACGGGACGTCCACGCCGGTCCAGCGCACGACGGACGCCAAGGACGCAGCACAGGAGTGGAAGTTCACCAAGGTCTCGGGATCCTGGTCGAGCACCGCCGCCTACCGCGTCACGAACGTCGGGACCGGCAAGGCGCTCAGCGTCGGCTCCGACTCCAAGGGCGCCGCGGCCTCCCTCGTCGCCCCCGCCTCCGGGGCGCGTCAGCAGTGGATGCTCTCCACCACCGGCGGCGGACATTACGTGCTGGTCAACAAGGCCACGGGGCTCGTCCTCGACATGACCGGCGCGGCCACGCACGACGGAGCCCCCGTCGGGGTCTACGGCCCCAACGCGGGGAGCAATCAGTCCTGGACGTTGCCGCGGGGTTCGGGCGGCGCTTCGTAGAACACGCGTACATGGCGGACGCGTGCGTGGCGGGCAGCCGGGGGCTGCCCGCCATGGCCAGATCCTTGCACTCCCTGGCCATCTGGCCACTCGTCGGCCTCCGGGGCCGGGGCGCAGGATCGATGGCATGAAGATTCTTTGGGTATTCGCACATCCCGAGCCGCAGTCCCTGAACGGGTCCCTGCGTGACGACGGGAAGCGGGCTCTGCGCGACCTCGGGCATGAGGTCCGCGAGTCCGATCTCTACGCCATGGACTGGAAGCCCGTCGTGGACTCCGCCGACTTCCATCGCGAGAACGCCGACCGGCTTCTGGTCGGCGCCGAGCAGGAACACGCGTACGCCGCGGGCAAGTTGACCGACGACATCGCAGCCGAGCAGGAGAAGATCGCCTGGGCCGACGCGCTGGTCTTCCAGTTCCCGCTGTGGTGGTTCGGGCCGCCCGCCATCCTCAAGGGGTGGTTCGACCGCGTGCTCGTACAAGGCTTCGCCTTCGGGCTCCAGGACCGGCAGGGGCGAACCCTGCGCTACGGGGACGGCGGCCTCGCCGGGAAGCGCGCCATGGTCGTCACCACCGTCGGGGCGCGGGAGTCGGGCTTCGGGCCGCGCGGGATCCACGGACAGCTGGACGAAGTGCTGTTCCCGCTGCTGCACGGCACCTTCTGGTATACGGGGATGGACGCACTGCCGCCGTACGTGGTCTATGGCGCCGACCGCCTCGACGCCGCCGGATTCCGCGACCGCGCCGCCGAACTGCGCGAGCGCCTCCGGGCGTTGCCCCGCACCGAGCCGCTTCCCTTCCGCCACGAGCACCGCGGCGACTACGACGACGAGCTCGTCCTGCGTCCGGAGATCGAGCCGGAGCTCTCCGGCGTAGCAGCCCATCGGGCCCGGTGAGCTCATGCCGTCGACCTGAGCCGGGACTGACCCATGGGCGCCGGCGCATTCCCGCGGCGTCGACGCCCATGGTCGGGCTGCACCGTCTGTGGAGGGGAGCTCATCGCAGGCGGTGCGCCCTACCCCCACGGTCCTCCTCCAGCGGCAGCCAAAACGGACCGCCCCGACGCATTTCCTCTACGCCACTAGGCTCCCGCCCCCGCTCGCGGCCACGGCGCGCCCGGCTTCAGTCCGCGACCGGCGCCTCCGCACCACCATCGCCATCGCCGGGCAGCCGCGCCAAGTAGGCGTCGACCAGCGCGGTCTGCCGCTCGGCGAGGAACTCCTGGGGCGCGAAAAGGGCCTGGACGACCAGGCCGAGTACGAAGCTCTGGGCTGCCGCGGCGGTGTCATCGGCCCGCGGACCGGGCGGCAGTTCGCCCAGCCGCTGGGCGTCCGCGATGTGCCCGGCCATCCGCTCGCGCGCCCGGCGATATCGCTCGGCGTGCTCCCGCGCAAGCTCCGGATCGGTGAGCGCGACGTCCCAGGAGGCCACCCAGATCCGGTTGCTCGCCGCGCTCTCGGCGTCGAGCGGCAGGATGTCGAGCAGCACCGCCCGCAGCATGGCGAGGCCTGACGCCTCCCCTGCCCGCCGCGCCGCCGGGCGCGGCCGGTCGGCCGAGTGCCGGTCGAGCACCTCAAGGGCGTGCTTGAGCAGGGCGCGCTTGCTGGGGAAGTAGTGCGTCAGCAGCCCGGTGGTGGCTCCCATCTCCGCGGCGACCGCGCGCAGCGTGAGGCCGCCGAAGCCGCGGGCGGCCAGGACTCGCCACACCGCCTGGGAGACCTCGGTACGGCGGGCGTCATGGTCGGTCCGGGCGGGCGGCGTCATGACCGTTAGAGTACATACCCAACGTTCGTTACGTACCTGCGGGCGCCGCGCCCGACACCACTCGCGCGCGCCCAGCCGGGCAACGCCGTCACACCACGCCGTCACCACACCGGACAACCGCATAGGACCAGCCATGTACGCCATACCGCTGACCGAGAATGCCGAGCTCCGCCTGCTGGAGCCCTGGCAGGACGCCGAGTTCCTGGCCCACATCGACCGGGCCCGCGCCAACACCGACCCGTGGATCCCCTGGGCCTCGCGCTCCACCGATCTGGAGTCCGCGCGCGCCACCCTCCAGAAGTTCGCGGACAAGCAGGCCGCCGACTCCGGGCGCATCTACGGGATCTGGCGGGACGGCATCCTGATCGGCGGCGTGATGTTCGTGCAGTTCGACGCCACGACGGGCAACTGCGAGATCGGCGTATGGGCCGAACCCGCGGGTGAGGGGCACGGCCTGATCAGCGCCTCCGTCCGGCATTTGATCGCGTACGCGTTCGGCGAGCGCGGTATGCACCGCATCGAGTGGTGGAACAGCGCCGGGAACACCCGCAGCCGGGCCGTCGCCCAGCGCATGGGCATGCGCCTGGACGGCACCCTGCGCGAGCAGTCCCTCTACAAGGGGGTCCGCCACGACATGGAGATCTGGTCCCTGCTCGCGCACGAGTGGCAGGGCGGGCCGAAGGAGGCGTGACCCGAGGAGCCTTGCGGGGGCTGGGTGAGCAGGCGGCTCAGGCCGTGAGGCTTTCCACGAGCAGCAGTACGCCGATCACGATCATCGCGGCGCCCGAGAGCCGGGTGACGGCGCGCGCGGCCGCTGGCCGGGCCGCGAGGACGGTGCGGGCCAGCACGCCCACACCGAGGTAGATCGCGGCGCAGCTGAGCGTGTGGACCAGGCCCAGCGTGCCGATCTGCGCGGCCAGCGGCCAGCTGTCGTTCGGGGTGGTGAACTGCGGCAGCAGGGCCAGGAAGAGCAGGAGCGCCTTCGGGTTGAGACCGCTGATCCCGATCCCCTTGAGGATCCGGGCTCCCACCGCCGCGCCGTCTGCTGCTTTCGAGGCGCCCCCGGCTTGTGCTTCACCACCGGTCCCGGCGACTGCGGGCCGGGCAAGGGTGGTGGCACCGAGCCACACCAGATACAGGGCTCCGAGGACGGTCAGCGTGGTGAGCACGGACGGGGTGCGCGCCACGACCGCCGCCACCCCTGCGGCGACCACGGCGGTCAGTGCGAGATAGCCGAGCAGGAGACCGCCCACGGCCGGCACCACGGAGCGGTCCCGGAGTCCGGCGTTGATCGCGTAGGCCCAGTCCGCCCCCGGCACGAGGATGAGCAGGACTGAGACCGCCCAGAAGGCGGTTATAGAGCTGACGGCCACGACGTACTTCTCCCTCTCGAACTGGTTCCGAGTAGGAGATTAGTTGCGATACGCCCAAAGGTGTTTCTAAGTATTGCCGGTCCGAATGGTCTGGATGGGAGAATCTTCCTCATGGACGATGTGGACCGGAAGATTCTTGCCGAGCTCCAGGACGACGGCCGTCTTACGGTCACGGAACTGGCGGCCCGCGTGCGGCTCAGCCTCTCCCCCTGCCACCGCCGGCTGCGCGAACTGGAGAACAGCGGTGCCATCCGGGGCTACCGCGCGATCCTGGACGCGGGGGCCGTCGGCCTCAGTTTCGAGGCGCTCGTCTTCGTCACCATGCGCCAGGAGGACCGCGACACCGTCTCCGCCTTCGAGCACGCCCTCACCGAGATCCCGCAGATCCTGCAGGCCGAGCGCCTCTTCGGGGACCCCGACTATCTCGTACGCATCGTCAGCAAGGACCTGCCCGCCTTCCAGCGGCTCTACGACGAGAGGCTCGCGACCCTGCCGGGCGTGCAGCGGCTGAGTTCCACGCTGGTCATGAAGCACGTCGTGAGCGAGCGCGCCCTTCCCCTGTGAACTTCCGCGGCGGTCCCGAGGCTGTGCTTCAGCCGCGCCCTCACCACTCGGCGAACGAGCCGTCCGCGTGCCGCCACACCGGGTTGTGCCAGTGAGGCTCGCTGTCGTCGGCCGCGCGCACCGCCGCCTCGTCGATGTCGATGCCGAGTCCCGGGCCGGTCGGGCGCAGCAGATGGCCCTGGTGGAAGCGGAACACCTCGGTGTCGGCGAGGTAGGAAAGGACGTCGGCGCCGGTGTTGTAGTGGATGCCGATCGACTGTTCCTGGATGAGGAAATTGGGGACGCTGACGGCGATCTGCAGGCTGGCGGCGAGCGCGACGGGGCCCAGCGGGCAGTGCGGGGCGATGAGGGTGTCGAAGGTCTCGGCGAGGGAGGCGATCCGGCGGACCTCGGAGATGCCGCCCGCGTGGGAGAGGTCCGGCTGCAGGACCGCGATGCCGGCCTGCAGGGCGGGCAGCACGTCGCGCCGCGAGTACAGGCGCTCGCCGGTGGCGATCGGCACGGGTGAGGACGCGGTCAGCGCCGGCAGGAGGTGGTCGTACTCCGGCAGGAGCGGTTCCTCGACGAACATGGGGCTCAGCGGGGCCAGGTGAGGCAGCAGGCGGCGGGCGTTCGCGGCGTGGAACCGGCCGTGGAAGTCCAGGGCGAAGTCCCGTTCGGGGCCCAGGACTTCGCGGGCCGCGGCGGCACGGGTGACGATCTCGTCGACGTCGGCGACGGTGGCCAGCGGATTCATCCGGCCGCTCGCGTTCATCTTCACTGCGGTGAAGCCCGCCTCGACCTGGGCCGTCACCTGCTCGGTGATGTGGGCGGGGCTGTCGCCGCCCACCCAGCTGTAGGCGCGGACCCGTTCGCGTACCGGGCCGCCGAGGAGCACATGTACGGGCACGCCGAGCCGCTTGCCCGCGATGTCCCACAGCGCCTGGTCGAGCCCGGCCACCGCGCTGGACAGGACCGGGCCGCCCCGGTAGAAGGACCCCTTCGTCATCACCTGCCAGTGGTCCTCGATGGCCGACGGTTCCTTGCCTATCAAAAGTTCGGCCAGCTCCCCGACTGCCGTACGCACCGTGGCCGCGCGCCCCTCGACGACCGGCTCGCCCCAGCCGATCACTCCTTCGTCGGTCTCCACGCGGCACAGCAGCCAGCGCGGCGGCACGGCGAACGTCTCGATGCGGGTGATCTTCATGGGGTCAACCTCCATAGGATTCCGCTTACTTGGTCGCCACATCCGGGGGCGGCCGGTATCAGGCGGACGTCTTGTACACGCTCCAGCCCCCGTCGACGACGAGACTCGCGCCGGTGACGAAGGACGCCTCGTCGCTCAGCAGGAACGCCGCGCTCGCCGCGATCTCGTCAGGGCGGCCCAGCCTGCCCGCGGGCGTCTGCTCGACGCTGCGCGCCCGGTCCTCCGCGCCGATGGCGTCCCAGGCCCGGGTCAGGATCGGGCCCGGCAGCAGCGCGTTGACCCGTACGCCGGGTGCGTACTCCACCGCGAGCTGGCGCGCCAGACCGGTCAGGCCCGCCTTCGCCGCCGCGTAGGCGGGGCGTCCGGGCAGCCCCATCACGGCGTGCACCGACGAGACCAGGACCACCGCGCCTCGCGTGGCACGCAGGTCGTCGAGGCAGGCCCGTACGCCGAGGAACGCGCCGGTCAGGGTGACCGACAACTGCCGGTTCCACTCTGCCGCGTCGATCGCGTCGGCCGCGCCGCCGCGCACGGTGTAGGCGTTGCTGACCAGGCCTGCGACCGGCCCGAAGCGGGCGCGGGCAGCCGCCACCGCCCGCGCCCAGGACTCCTCCTCGGCCACATCACACGCCTCGAAGACCGCGAGCCCGCCGTCCCGGCGGATGGACCGTGCCGTGCGCTCACCCTCCTCGACATCCACATCGGCGATGACCACCCCGGCCCCTTCGGCCGCGAGCCGCCGCGCGGTGGCCGCGCCGATCCCATGAGCCCCGCCGCTCACCAGTACACAGCGGCCGACGAAGCGGTAGCCGGGGGCGGTTGACGGTCGGGGAGGAGGTGTACCCGGCGGCGTACGCGACGCACCAGGCCCACGCGATGTACTCGACGCACCCGAAGCCTCACCACTCACAGGCAACTCCCCGTTCGACCCCATGAAGCCCTCCCTCCCCCGTACGCCACTTCGTAACCGCGGCCCTGGAACACACCCCTCCTGGTTACAGTCTCCCGGGCAACTCAGGTCGATACGAGGAGACAGCACGTGCACCCATTGGCGGTCGAACAGAACTTCAGGATGCGGGCGGGCCGACTGCAGAGTTGGGGAATCGGCCTGCTGGTCTGCGCCTCGCTGCTCTGGTTCTACGCCGTGTGGCAGGTGTTCACGTCGTACACGTCCACCTATGGCGCCGTGGACTGCCCCGCCCCCGTCAACTCCGAACCCAGGGATCTCTATTACGAGGGCGCCGCTGATGCGCACGACGAGGCGCGGCAGTGCGCGTCCGACCGGAGCTGGCCCAAACCGCTGGCGGCCCTCGCGGTCTCCGTACCGCTGACGGCCATAGGCGCGGTGCTGCTCACCGCGGGAACGGTCAGCATCCGGCTGCGCCGCCACGACGACGAACTACGGAGCGCTCAGAAGTGAGCCGCCGGGGAGACCGGGGACCCGGCCAGGTGGGCGGCGGATGACTCGGCCAAGGTGCGGACCGCCGAGTGCCAGGGACGGTCATGCGGTCCGGTCAGTACCAAGCTGCGGGACACCTGAGGCTTCAACGGCAACAGGGCGAGGTCACTGGGGAGTTGGGAGCGGGAGGCCTCGGAGAGGATGGTGACGCCGATGCCTGCCTGCACCATGCTGATCAGGGTGGACAGGTCCCGTACCCGGCGGGCGGGGGTGAATGTCAGTCCAGCCTGGATGTGGATCGTGCGAATGCGGGCTTCGCAGTTGTCGGGCGAGATCAGGAACGGGTCGTCCTCCAGGTCGCGGAGGTCGACGAGCGGCTCGTCCGCCAGGGGGTGATCGCGCGGCAGCACCGCCCGGTAGACATCCTCGGTCAGTTGGATGCCGGTGCCCGGGAGCGGGTCGACGAGGACGGCGGCGTCGGCCACGCCGTCCGCGAGCCAGGACGACACCTCGGCGCTGCCGCCCTCGAAGACGCGCACCGTGAGCCGGGGGTGTTCCTCGCCCCAGTGCCGGAGCAGGTCAGGGATGAGCCCCTGGCAGACCGTGGGCGTGCAGGCCAGCCGTACCGTCCCGGTCAGGGTCTCGGCGGCTTCGGCCGCGATCTCCTCCACGGACCGCGCCGCTGACAGTGCCGTACGGGCGTACGGCAGAATCCGCTCCCCCAGCGCCGTCGTACGTACGGGCGTGGCCCGGACCACCAGCGGAGCCGCCAGCTCGCGTTCGAGGGCGGCGACGGCGTGCGAGACCGCGGACTGGCTCATGCCGAGGTCGGCGGCCGCGGCGCTGAAGCCGCCCGCTTCGACGACGGCGAGGAAAGCCCTGAGCTGGGGGATGTTCACGGTCATGCGAGGGCCTCATACACCTATGACGATTGTGCGTTGGATCCATCGTCCCAGGTTGGCGACGCTTGTCCCGCGCCGCCGCTTCCGGCCCGGCGCCCGTTCAGCGCGTACCGAGGAGAGCCATGCCGTACATCCGGGTCACCGTCACCGACACCGACACCGACACCGACACCGATCTTCCCGCACATGTGCGATGCACCCTCGCCGAAGGGCTGACCAGCCTCGCCGTCTCGGCCCTGCGCAAGTCCAGCACGCGCACCATTGTCCACATCGATGTCGTCCCGGCCTCCTCCTACTACGTGGACGGCAAGGCCCTGACCGACGGGCGCGACGCGCACGTCGAGGTCAGCATCACGCTGGGCACGAACAGCGCCGAGGAGAAGGCAGCCTTCATCGCCGGGGCCGGGGAACTGCTGACGGACGTCCTCGGCCCGCTCGCCCGCTGCGGCG
Organism: Streptomyces sp. NPDC048436; assembly: GCF_043200355.1. Taxonomy (NCBI): domain Bacteria; kingdom Bacillati; phylum Actinomycetota; class Actinomycetes; order Kitasatosporales; family Streptomycetaceae; genus Streptomyces; species Streptomyces sp. NPDC048436. Next base: position 425,782 of record NZ_JBICXP010000006.1, on the reverse strand, counting down.
TCGCCCTGCACGAACTGCACCCCGAGAGCTATGGCTACAACGGGGTGACCCAGTTCGACCACTACCGCGCTCGGTAGCCCTGCTCGCCCAGGCCGCAGCCGTAACCATAGGCGAGCAGGGTCCGCGAGGCATCAGGACAGGTACGCCTCCACCTCACTGAACTGGGCCGCGGGCCAGCCCGTGTTGGCGGTGACGCGCAGCCGCAGGTGGCGGATGTTCGGAGTGGATCCGGGCAGCGTCACGGTCACCTTGTTGCCGCTCGCCGGGTCGAAGCGGTAGTCCTTCGCGTCGGCCAGCGTGGTGTAGGTGGTGCCATCCGTGCTGCCCTGGACGGCCAGGGTCTGGGTTCTTGCTCCCCAGGCGGCGGACGGCGGCAGCTTCAGGACGAGTCTGCGGACCGCCTCGGTCTTGCCGAGGTCGACGGTGATCGACTGGGGGAAGGCGTTGTTGGTGGATTCCCAGTACGTCGCCGGGTCGCCGTCGACCGCCTTGGCGGGGGTGTAGACGTCGGCGGAGCCGGTCGCGGTGGCCGGGCGGCCCTTGGCGAGGTTGCGGTCGGGGTCGGGGTCGGGGTTGCCCGCGCCGGGCTTCGGCCAGGTCGAGCAGTCGTCCCAGGTGCTGTTCCAGCCGGAGTTGCCGCCGCCGTCGGTGAGGGCGAAGGTGCCGGATCCGGTCGGGTAGGGGCAGTTGTAGACGCCGGCCGCACCGACGCCGGTGGCCTTGACGTTCGACATCTTCACCGCGCCGGGCGTCTCGGCCTGGACGACGACCGTGCCCACCTTGTCGACGGTCGTGCCGTCGATGTTCACGTTCTTCACCGCCTTGCCGGTGCCGCCGCCCGACACGAACTCGTACGCGCTCCACGGGCTGTCGGTGATCGTCGTGCCGGTGATGTTCACCGTGGCCTCGATGGCACTGTCGTACGCGTCCACGCGCAACGCGCCCATCGGATGCTGCCAGTTGGGGTTCATGGCGCCGGTGCGGACGAGGCTGTTCCCGGAGACGGTGATGGTGCCGGCCAGCGGGAAGAACGGGTCCATGAACTTCTGGTTGGAGATGGCGATGCCGCTGCCCAGGGCGTTCGTGTCGAGGATCAGGTTGTCCTTGACGGTGATGTCGCGACCGCCGTAGATGGCGATGCCGTTGGCGAGGTTGGGCTGCGAGATGGTGTTGCCCGCGAACGTCGAGTCGCTGTTGGTGGTGTTGAGGGCCCACATCGCCAGGGCGTCGTCGCCGGTGTTGCGCAGGAAGTTGTCGCGTACGTTCACGCCCTTGGCCGTGCCGTTGAGGTTGAGGCCGTCGGCCGTCATGTCGAGGATCCGGTTCTTCTCCACGACGAGGTTGTCGTTGTTGCCCATCAGCCAGAAGCCGACCTTGAGGTGTTGCAGCCACATGCCGGAGACAGTGGAGTTCGGGCCGAGCGAGCCGTTGACGAAGTTGTCCGGGTTGTTGTCGACCCGCTCGGTGACCTCACCGATCACCGCGAAGTCGTGCAGGCCCACCTTGCCGGTGGGCGCGCCCGACTGGTCGATGAAGCGTGAACTGCGCACCACCGAGTGCCAGTTGCCCGCGCCGCGGATCGTCACGTTGTCGACGTTGTTGAGGGACTGGGTGAGCTTGTACTCGCCCGGCGGGATCCAGACCGTGCCGCCCTTGGCCGCCCCGATGGTCTCGCGGAAGGCCTGGGTGGAGTCGCCCTGACCTGTGGGGTCGGCGCCCTTGTCGGTGACCGAGAGCGCGCCCGAAGGCTTGGCCGCGGCGCCCGCCACCTGCTCGAAGTCGGCCACATCGACCGTGACTTGGGTCGAGGAGGCCTCCAGCTTCACCTTGTCGCCCGATTGCAGGTTCTGGCCGAGCTGCAGCCGGGCGTTGTCGAAGAGGTGGTGGGTCTTGGAGCCCGCGATCCAGGGGGTGTCGACGTAGCTGTACTTCGAGGTGACGGCCAGCGTCTTGGCGGTCTTCTGCCCGTTGACGTAGACGGCCATCGAACCTGACTGGCCGTCGGGGACGTTGTAGGCGACGTTGAGCGCGTTCGCGGCCTTCGTGAGCGTGAACTCGACGCTCTGGCCCGCCGCGAGACGGACCGCCTGACGGCCCGACGCCTCGGAGGCGACCGTGCCCTGGGCGTAGTCGGGGCCGATCTTGGTGCCGTTCGCGGTCGCGCTCTCCGCCTCGACGGAGGTGAAGGGCACAGTGGCCCCTACCGCCGCCTCCGCGGCCTGCGCTTCGGTGGCCGCGAGGCCGGTGACGAGGGTGCCGACGAGGCCTGCGGCGGCCACGGCGGCGTACCACTTGCGGATCGATCTTGGCGTGCTCCTGTCATGTCTTGCCATGGGGTGATGCACCTTCCTTGTGAGTGGGGAGGTCAGTGCGCGGCCTCGGGATCGAGGCCTAGAGGCAAGGCCCTGGTCAGGGCTTGGGCCATGCGTCGCAGTACGTCGCGGGGAGCTGCTCGTTCCAGCCGGAGTTGCCCGCGCCCCGCGTGATCGTGAAGCGGTCGCCGAGACAGCTATAGACGGGCTCGGGGAAGCCGAGACGCGTGGCCGTCACCCGAGTGAAGGAGGCGGCGCCGGGATCCTGCAGCTGGAGGGCGAAGGTGCCGGTGCCGTCGATGTGTACGTCCTCGAAGCTGACGCCTCGGGTGGTTCCGGAGATGAACTGGATCGCCGAGTAGGAGCTGTCGAGGATGTCGGTGTCGGTGACCTTGATGGCCGCCTTGTCGATGGGGCTGTTGCGGGCGTCGAACCAGAGGGCGCCGATGGGGAAGTCCCAGCCGACGTCGGTGTTGCCCGCCCTGATCAGGGTGTTGCGGGCGAGGGTGATGGTGCCGGTGAGGTCGGTGCCGTTGCCGGGCGTGACGCCGTCGAAGCGGTTGCCCACGTGCAGTCCGCCGCCGTTGGTGAGGTTCTCGCCGAGGACGTTGTCGGTGACGGAGTTGTCCTTGCCGCCGTAGATGGCCACGGCGTTCGCCAGGATCGGCAGGACCACGGTGTTGGACGCGAAGGTGTTGTCGGCATTGGTCTTGGTGTCGGCCCACATCGCGAGGCCGTCGTCGCCGGAGTTGCGTACGAAGGTGTTCTCGACCCTCGAATTGCTCACGCCCCAGTGGAAGTTGACGCCGTCCGCCGTCTGGTCCAAGATCCGGCTGTTCTTCAGCGTGAAGTTGTCCATGGGGCCGTCCATCCAGGCGCCGACCTTGGTGTGCTGCAGCCATACGTTGTCCACGGTCGAGTCGCTCAGGGCACCGCCGATGGCGTTGACCTGGTCGCCGTCGACCCGCTCTGTGATCTCACCGAGGATCGCGAAGTCCTTGAGGATGACGTTGCGGCTCGGCCCGCCCGCCTCGTGAGGCCGTATCTCCCCTTTGTAGCCGCCGCCTTGTACGTATTTGCCGTAGATCCCGGCCGCGCGGTCGCGGTCGGTGGGGTGGCGGCCGGTGAGCTCGGAGTACCAGGGTCCGGCGCCGCGCAGCGTCACCCGGTCGACCACGACGTGGTCGGTGAGCTTGAAGCGGCCCTCGGGGATGTAGACGTCCTTGCCCTGCGAGCTGCCCGCATCGACCGCCCGCTGGAAGGCCGCGGTGGAGTCCTGTCCACCGGTGGGGTCGGCGCCGTAGTCGGTCACCGAGAGGGAACCCGCGGGGCGGGCGACCGGCGCCGCGACCGCTTCGAAGTCGGCGAGGTCGATGACCGCCCAGGGGGTCTCGGTGGTCAAGGGGAGTTGGACGCGCACCTTGGTTCCGGCCTGAAGTGTCTTGCCGAGAAGGGCCCTGGTCTCGTCGTAGAAGTGGTGCGGGGAGCCGTCGGACGGACGGTTGGTGAACGGATAACTGCCGTAGAACCAGCCGTACTTGGAAGTCAGGGTCAGCTTCTTGAGCTGGTCACCGTCCGCGCTGAGTTGGACGGATGCGCTGATGCCGGTGCCTTCGGCACTGTCGGGCAGCGCGTAGCGCAGGGAGATCGCGTTGGCGGGGGCGGTGAGCGTGAACTCGACGTACTCCCCCGCCGCGTCGAGCCGCACGGCCCTGCGGCCGGACGCCTCCGACGGGAGGGTGGTGTACGTCCGGTCGGGTCCGATCACGGATCCCGAGGTGACCGCGGACTCCGCCTCCAGCTCGCTGAAGGGGACGGTCGCGCCCCGGCCCTCGACCGCCAACGGCGACAAGGGGGCGGGCGGTTCGGCGGCGTCGGCCGTGTGGCCCGCGACGCCCAGGGCCACGGCGCAGACGAGTCCGGCGAGCACCGCGGTCAGCCGCTTTAGCGGCGGCACTAATCCGATTCTTGTGGGGGGCATGACATACCTCTCTCCTCGGGGTGGGGGGACGGCGGTGGCGCCGCGGTTCGTGGAGTCAGACGCGCAGCCAGACCGCCGTGTCCTGCGGCAGGCTGCCGGCATCGTCCAGGGGCCCACTGGCCAGCAGAATCCGCGTGTGGGGCGGGAGTTCGCAGGGCGTCGGGGCGAGGTTGAGTACACATGCCATCCCTGGCTCGCGTACGAAGGCCAGTACGCCATCGGCGGACGGCAGCCACGCCAGCGGGCCGTCGCCGAAGCCAGGCTCGATACGGCGCAGGCGCAGGGCCTCGCGGTAGAGCCTGAGCATGGAGTGCGGATCGGCGGCCTGGACGTCGGCGGCATACGCGGACCAGCCCTCCGGCTGCGGAAGCCAGGGGGCGGTCATGGAGCCGAAGCCCGCGTGGGGTTCGGCGGCCGTCCAGGGCAGTGGCACCCGGCAGCCGTCGCGGCCGGGGTCGGTGCCGCCCGAGCGGAAGTGCATGGGGTCCTGGATGCGGTCCAGGGGGATGTCGGCCTCGGGCAGGCCCAGTTCGTCGCCCTGGTAGATGTAGACCGCGCCGGGCAGGGCAAGGGCAAGGAGGGCCGCGGCGCGGGCGCGGCGGGTGCCGAGGGCCAGGTCGGTGGGGGTGCCGAACTCCTTCGTGGCGAAGTCGAAGCCCGTGTCCGCGCGGCCGTAGCGGGTGACCGTGCGGGTCACGTCGTGGTTGCACAGGACCCAGGTGGCGGGGGCGCCGACCGGGGCGTGCTCGGCGAGGGTCGCCTCGATGGACGTACTCAGCTTTCGCGGATCCCAAGGGCAGGACAGGAAGGAGAAGTTGAAGGCGGTGTGCAGCTCGTCGGGGCGAAGGTAGCGGGCGAAGCGCTCGGCGTCGGGGAGCCAGACCTCGCCGACGAAGACGGCCTGGTACTCGTCGGCGATGGCGCGCCAGGAGCGGTAGATGTCGTGCAGTTCGTCGCGGTCGATGAAGGGGTGCGGGTCGGTCCCCTCGGTGAAGTCGGGCAGGGCCGGGTCCTTGGCGGGCAGGGCCGCCGAGTCGATCCGTACGCCTGCCACGCCACGCTCGAACCAGAACCGCAGGACGTCCTCGTGCTCCTGACGGACCGCGGGGTGGGCCCAGTTGAGGTCGGGCTGCTCGGGGGCGAAGAGGTGGAGGTACCACTCGCCGTCCTCGACGCGGGTCCAGGTGGAGGCGGTCGCGGAGAACTGGGAGGGCCAGTCGTTGGGCGGGAGTTCCCCGTGTGCGCCGCGGCCGGGACGGAAGTGGAAGAGCTCGCGCTCCGGGCTGCCGGGGCCTGCCGCGAGGGCCGCCTTGAACCAGGCGTGCTGGTCGGAGACGTGGTTGGGCACGATGTCGACGATGGTGCGGATGCCGAGCGCGCGCGCCTCGGCGATCAGCTTCTCGGCCTCGTCGACGGTGCCGAACGCGGGGTCGATCACACGGTAGTCGGCGACGTCGTAGCCGCCGTCGACCATCGGCGAGAGGTACCAGGGGCTGAACCACAGGGCGTCGACGCCGAGTTCGGCGAGATGGGAAAGCTTGCCGCGGACGCCCGCGAGGTCCCCGGTGCCGTCGCCGTCGCCGTCCGCGAAGCTGCGTACGTACACCTGGTAGATGACGGCCGAGCGCCACCAGGAGGCGTCGGTCGGGGAGGTGACTGCCACGTGAGGGTTCCTTTCGGGCAGGTGGGACCCCGTCGCCGTGGTGCCAGTGCGGTGCGGAGACGGGGTGCGCGTGGTGGGCCCGGGGTCAGCCCTTGAGGCTGCCGGCGGTCAGGCCGCTCATGATGTTGCGCTGGAAGATCAGGAAGATGATCAGGGTCGGCAGTGAGGCGATGGCGAGGGCGGCCAGGAGCCAGTTCTCGGAGACGCTGGCGGCCAGGGAGTAGATGCCGACGTTGACCGTCTGTTTGCCGGGGTCGGGCAGGGTGAGCATCGGCCAGAGGAAGTCCTTCCAGACCGCGACCACCGCGAAGATCGACACGACGCCGAGGATCGGCCGGGAGAGCGGCAGGACCACGGAGCGCAGGGTGCGCAGGGAGGAGGCGCCGTCGATGGCGGCGGCGTCGAGGAGCTCGCGCGGGATGGAGTCGAAGAACCGCTTGAGCAGGAAGATGTTGAAGGCGTTGGTGACCGAGGGGAGCCAGATCGCCCAGGGCGAGTTGATGAGGTTGCGCTCCACGATCGGCACGTCCAGGACGGTCAGATACTGCGGCACGACGAGGACGGTGGCCGGGATCATCAGCGTGAGCAGCATCGCCCCGAGGATCGCCTTGCCGAACACGGGCCGCAGTTTGGAGAGCGAGTAGGCGGCGGCGACGTCGAAGATCAACTGGAAGGCGAGTGCGCCGAACGCGTAGTAGAGGGTGTTGAAGAGGAGCTTGGCCAGGTCCATCACACCCCAGGCGTCCGCGTAGTTCTGCGGATGGACGGCGTCGGGGACGAGTGTCGGCGGGGTCTGGGCGAATTCCTGTGGTGACTTGAGGCCGCTGGTGACCATCCAGTACAGCGGGCCGATGAAGACCAGCGTGAAGACGACCGTCACCAGGGTGAAGGAGCTCCGGTAGAGGAACTTGCCGCGTGGACGGGCCAGTTGGGCCGGGGAGATCAGGGTGCGTGTGCTCATGTCCGTCGTCTCCCCCGGCTAGTCTTCGCTGCCGGCGCGGCTGAGTCGCGCGTACGCGGCCGAGAAACCGGCGAGCAGTACGAGCAGGACCAGGCCGAGCGCGGCGGCGCTGCCGTAGTTGTTGAAGGTGAACGCGTACTGGTAGATGAGGTGGACGACGGTCAGCGTCGCGCCCTCGGGGCCCGCGCCGCCGGTGAGCAGGAACGGCTCCACGAAGACCTGCATGGTGGCGATGATCTGCAGGAGCAGCATCAGCGAGAGGATCAGCCGGGTCTGCGGGATGGTGACGTGCCAGATCCTGCGGAGGACCCCGGCACCGTCCAGCTCGGCCGCCTCGTACAGCTCCCCCGGGATGGACTGCAGCGCGGCCAGGTAGATCAGCGTCGCGCCGCCCATGTTCATCCAGGTGGCGGCGATGACGACGGAGATCATCGCGGTGTCGGTGCTCTGCAGCCAGTCCTGTCCCGGCAGTCCTACGGCTTCCAGGATGCGGTTGAAGAGGCCGTATCCGGGGTCGTAGAAGTACTTGAAGAGCAGGACGGATGCCACCGGTGGCAGCATCACCGGGAGGTAGACGAGCAGCCTCAAGTAGCCGCGACCGTGCCGGAATTCATTGAGTACGAGGGCGATGGCGAAGGGGACGGCGAAACCGAGGAGCAGCGCGAGCGCGGTGAACAGGAGGGTGTTGCGCCACGCCTGCCAGAAGGCCGGGTCGTTGAAGATGTAGGTGAGGTTGGACCAGCCCGCCCAGACCGTCTCGCCGTTCTCCGTCTTCTGGAAGGCCAGGATGAATTCCCTGACCATCGGATACCAGGAGAAGAGCGCGAAGCACAGGATGGCCCCGATCAGGAAGCCGTGCGCGGTCAGGTTGCGCTTGAGTGCCTGGCGGAACGCGGCGCGTTCGGGCCGGGCCCGGCCATCCGTCCGCGGGGACGGCCGGGTCTCGTTCTTGGGGAGGGTGGGTGCGGACATCACTGGTTGGCCAGGACCTGGTTGACCTGTTGTTCGGCGGTCTTGAGGAGCTTGTCCGCGTCGGCGTCCTTGTTGGTGAGCACGGCCGACATCAGGGTGTCGAGCACCTTGTAGATCTCCTGGGCCTTGGGCGGCTCGGCCTTGCCGGTGACCGGCTTGTCGGTGAAGGCCTTGAAGTTCTCCACGGGCATCGTCGAACTCGCCGCGCGGGCCTTGTCGTCCTTCGCCCTGCTGTCACCGGTCCAGAAGTTCGGCTGCGGCAGGCCCACCGGCAGTCCGTCGGCCTTGGAGCGGGCCCAGTCGAACTGGCCCTTGCCGACGGTGAGGAACTTGAAGTTGATCCAGGCGATCGCGGCCTTGATCTGGTCGGGCGAACTGCCCTTCTTGATCATGTAGTCGTTGCCGCCGAAGAGGGTCGCCTTCTGGCCGGGTATCGGGCCCATCCCGAAGTCGTCGTACTTCGCGCCGAGGTTCTGCACCATGTACGTGATGTCGTCGGGCGCGGCGAGGAACATGCCGAGCTTGTCGGCGGCCATCTGCTTCTGCAGGTCGCCCCACTTCAGGAGCTGGGTCTTGCCCATGCTGTCGTCGTCCCAGCGCATGGCCTTCAGGTTGTCGACCACCTGTTTGCCGGTGTCGTTGTTGAAGGCGGCCTTGGTGCCGTCCTCGTTCACGATGTCGCCGCCGAGACCGTAGGTGGTGGCGGTGAAGTGCCAGCCGCCGTTGTTGCCGGCGCTGTACTCGCCGAAGCCCGAGACGCCGTCGCCGAGTGCGGCGATCTTCTTGGCGGCCGTACGGACCTCCGCCCAGGTGGTCGGGGGCGAGTTGGGGTCGAGTCCGGCCTTCTCGAAGAGCTTGCGGTTGATCAGCAGGCCCATCGTGTAGTTGCTGTAGGGCAGGCCATAGAGCTTGCCGTCCTTCTTCAGGACGTCGAGGACGTTCGGATCCATGTCCTTCAGCGCCGGGACGGACTTGTCGTTGACGTACGCGCTGATGTCCTGGGCGCCGTCGTTGTCCATGACCTGCTGAAGGTCGGTGAAGTAGGTGTAGAAGACGTCCGGTTGGGACTTCGCCTTCAGCATCGCCGTGAAGCGGGGAGGCTCCAGGCAGGGGTCGGTCTGCTTCCCCTTGATCGTGACGTTCGGATACTTCGCGCTGAACGCCTTGACGTCCTCCTTCCACTGCTTGAGCTCGGCCTTCTCGGCGGCCGGCGGCATGCAGTCGATGGTGAGCGTCACCTTGGCCTTCGGGTCCAGCGGGGCGGCGGCGTTGGCCGCGTTGCCGCTGTTGTCCCCGTCGGAGTCACCGTCGTCGCTGCTGCTGGTGCCGCAGGCGGCGAGGGCAGTGAGGGCGAGCGCGGAGGCGACGGCGACGGTTGCCGTACGGCGGCGGATACGTGAGAGGTACGGCATTCCGGAGCTGCTCATCGGTGGACCCCTTTGGACAGTGCCACCTGCCCGGGTGGGCAGGGACGGCATGGCAGGAGCAGGAAGCCCACAGCTGCGCGGACTGTGTGGCGGCGCTCACTCAAGCACCGTCCACAGACCAGCGCAATATCTCGCGCGATGATTGCAATAAATTGACAGCAGGGCGGCAGCAGTCACCTACCGCAGCCGACCGACCCGGCTCTCTACCCCTGCGAGGGCCGCGGCGGCTGTCCGGTCGAGCTGCGCACCACCAACTCCGGCTCGAAGAGCAGCTCTTCCGTGGGCACGGCGCTTCCCCCGATCTGCAGGGTGAGCAGCTCGACCGCGGCGCGGCCCATGGCCTCGATGGGCTGGCGCACCGTGGTCAGCGGGGGTTCGGTGCAGGTCATGAACGCCGAGTCGTCATAGCCGACCACCGAGACATCGTGCGGGACGCCGAATCCGCGACGGCGCGCGGCGCGGATCGCGCCGAGGGCGAGGGGGTCGCTGGCGCAGACGATGCCGGTGACGCCGGCGTCCAAGAGGCGCGCGGCGGCGGCCTGACCGCCCTCGATCGAGAACATCCCACGTACGACGTGTTCATCGGGCAGCTCGGTGCCCGCCTTCTCGGCGATGGCGCGGGCGGCGGCGAGCTTGCGCTGCGATGGCATGTGGTCGGCGGGGCCGAGCACCAGGCCGATGCGGCGGTGGCCGAGCGAGGAGAGGTGACGCCAGGCCTGCTCGACGGCGACCGCGTCGTCGCAGGAGACGGCGGGGAAACCGAGCCTCTCGATGGCCGCGTTGACGAGAACCACCGGGATCTTGCGCGCCGCGAGCCGCTTGTAGTGCCCGTGCGGGGCGTCCGCCTGCGCGTAAAGCCCCCCGGCGAAGACGACACCGGACACCTGCTGTTGCAGCAGCAACTCGACGTAGTCGGCCTCGGAGACCCCGCCCTTGGTCTGCGTGCACAGCACGGGGGTCAGCCCCTGCTGGGCGAGCGCTCCGCCGATCACCTCCGCGAACGCCGGGAAGATCGGGTTCTGCAGCTCGGGCAGGACGAGACCGACGAGCCTGGCCCGCTCCCCGCGCAGCTGGGTCGGCCGTTCGTACCCCAGCACGTCCAGGGCGGAGAGCACGGACTGCCGGGTCGCCTCGGACACCCCGGGCTTGTTGTTGAGCACCCGGCTGACCGTGGCCTCACTGACCCCGACCTTCCGAGCCACTTGAGCAAGTCGTCGCGTCATGCACGCAAGAATAGTGCAATTCTTGCGTTCTGTTTGCGTGCTTGCTGAATCCTCTTGACCGAGGCCGAGCGGGGCCGAACGGGGCCGAACGGGTGAAGGCGGATCGTTTTGGCGCCGACTCTCCGTGGATTCAGGTATCACCGCTGGTGAGGCCGGGAATGCCGCATTCCGTTCAACCGCCGTAACCAGCTCACCAGGTAAGGAATCCCTCCATGCGCCTTCGTCACTCACTGGCCGCCGCGGCCGGCGCCGCCGTACTGATCCTCACCGTGCCCGGCTCCGCGTACGCCGCCGAGGGCGACTTCAGCTATACGTACATCGACAGCAGCGGCGACGAGGAGCAGGCCACGCTGCACGACCCGGCGAACGGGGAGTGCATCACGCTCGCCGAGGCGGCCCAGGAGTACACCCAACCGCCCGCGCACTCCCCCAGGAACCGCACCGACGCCTTCGCGACGGTGTTCACCAACGCGGACTGCTCCGGCGACAACTTCATGTTGCGGCCCTCCACCGGGGGCGCGGGCGAGCGGTTGCAGCTCCGGTCGGTCGTGTTCTCCTGACCGTCCCCTGACTCGCGGTGCCCGCGTCAGGCCTCAGGGGACGCGGGCGACCGCCACATAGAAGCCGCTCAACTCGGAGTCGGGGACAGGCGAGTCCTTGTACCAGTGCGTCGCCGTCACCAGGCCGGGATCGACAAGATCAAGCCCTTCGAAGAAGGGCTCGACCTCCGCGCGAGAACGCATCCTCAACGGCACCTGGCCCTTCTTGTAGGTGTCGGTGACGGAATCCGCGAGCTCCGGGTGCTCATCGGTGGTGCCGTGGGACAGCACCAGATAGCTGCCGGAGGGCAGAGCGTTCACCAGGGTGCGCGTGAGGCCGTAGGGGTCCTCCTCGTCGGTGATGAAGTGCATCAGCGCGATGAGGGAGAGTGCGATCGGCCGGTCGAAGTCCAGCAGCTCCCGGGCGTGGTCGAGGATCGCTCCAGGCCTACGTACGTCCGCCTGCACATAGTCCGTGGCGCCTTCCGGGCTGCTGACCAGCAACGCTTCGGCGTGCCGCAGCACGATGGGGTCGTTGTCCGCGTACACGACCCGGGAACTCGGCGCGATCGCCTGGACGATCTGGTGGAGGTTCGGCGCGGTGGGGATGCCCGTGCCGATGTCGAGGAACTGGGTGACACCGTTGTCGGCAAGCCAGGCGGCGGCGCGGTGCATGAACGCCCGGTTCCGCGCCGCGTTCGCGCGCGCCTCGGCCGGCAGCTTCTCGCCCATCGCCTGATCAACCAGGTAGTTGTCCTTGCCGCCCAGAAGCCAGTCGTAGACACGCGCCGGGTGCGGCTTGCTGGTGTCGATGAGGACGTCGGCGTCTTCTGCGGTCATCCGTGGCTCCAGTACGTGTCCGTCCGGGGCCGTACGCGGCGAGCAGGGTGCGCCCGGCCCCGGTCTGCAAGGATCTTCTGAGCGTACAGGCCAATTGTGCTGGCTGGTGAGGTAGTTCGAGGCGGCGAGCGCCACGGGAATCAGGCGTCCCGGCACTCCACGTGTCCCCAGCCGTGCGCGTTCTTCGCGATCTTCTCTCCGGCGGCATAGGGCTTCTGGCAGTGGCAGCGGCCGGGGAACTTGGCCTTGATGACCGCGGTCGAGGACCCCTTGGCCGCCTTACCGGTGGAGCTCTTGCGCGGCCGGGCCGCGGCCGGGGCCGTCATGCGCTCGGGCCGCGGCTCCGGGATCGTCAGCGCCCCGTGCGCGGTGCCCGCGGGCTGCTGCGTCGTGGCGGCGTCGCTGGCCGCGACGTCGGCGATCGCGTTGAGGTGGTCGCCGTCCACCTGGTGGGCGGCCACGTGCCGGAAGGTCACCGCGCGGCCCTGCAGAAGCGCGTCGATGCGTACGACGAGTTCCTTGTTGGCGACCGGCTTCTTCGCCGCGGTCAGCCAGCCGTTCCGCTTCCAGGACGCGATCCACTTGGTGACGGCGTTCATCGCGTACTGGCTGTCCATCCGGACCTCCAGCGGAAGTCCCGGGTCCGTGGACTCCAACAGCTCGGCGAGCGCGGTCAGTTCGGCCACGTTGTTGGTCGTGTCGCCGAGCGGCCCGGCCTCCCAGCGCTGCGGGCGCTCGTCGGCGTCGGCGACCACCCAGGCCCAGGCGGCGGGGCCAGGATTCTTCTTCGCGGCTCCGTCACAGGCGGCGATGATCAAGTCAGACATCCCTCGATGATGCCAGCCGAGGCCCGGCAGGGACGCCACCGCCCCTCCGCATCGGCCCGCGGAGCCAAGCGCCCCTCAGAGCCCCGCACCTCTTCAGGGCGTGGCCGGACCGCAGCGAACCTCACCGCGACGCGACCGCTCAGTGCCGCTCGGCGTCCAGCGCCGGTGCGATGACGGCGAAGGCCCGGTCGGTCAGCTCGGCGGGATCCTCCGCGCCGTCACTGTCGCTCCACCGCTGCAGCACGGCGTCGAAGGCGGTCAGCGCCATCCCGGCGGCCAGCCGCGGATACATCTCACTGTCCGCGTCGAGCCCCAGGCGGTGCGCCACCTCCCCCGTCAGATCGTCGCGCCACTGCGCCTGCCGCTCAAGGAAGCGTGCGCGCAGGGCCGGGGTGCGCAGAATCAGCCGCACCACGGGCAACACCCGCTCGGCGTGGTCGCCGCAGGCGGCGAGGGGAACCCACACGGCGTGCCGCAGCGCCACGGATGGCCGCTCCATGGCGGGGCGGGCCGTCAGCTCCGCGTGGATGCCGGTTCCCATGTCGGCAAGGAACTGGACGACCACGTCCTCCTTCGACGCGAAGTACCGGAAGAACGTCCGCCGCGAGACCCCGGCGCTGGTCACGATCTCGTCGATGGTGACCGCGTCGAACCCCTTCTGGGCGAGGAGTTGCAGCGCCGCTTCGGTCAACTCGTTCGAGACGAGCCGCCGTTTGCGCTCGGCCATGGTCACTTCGGGGCGGGAACTCACGGGGCCAGGATACATGCGCGCCCGCTACACACTGCCTCCCGTGGCACTCAGGATCTTCTTGACACTGAGTGCCACGGGCGACAACATATGCCGCATGACGCAGCAACAGCGCTGGACAGCCGACCAGATCCCGGACCAGACCAAGCGGGTGTTCGTCGTCACCGGAGCCAACAGCGGCCTCGGTCTCGCGACCACCAGGGCGCTGGCCGCCCGGGGCGGGCACGTGATCCTCGCGGTACGCGACGAGGCCAAGGGGCGCCGGGCGGTCACGGAGATCACCGCCGAACACCCGGCCGCCGACCTCGAAGTGCGCCGTCTCGACCTGGCCGACCTCGACTCGGTACGGGGCTTCGCCGACGACCTGCGCGCCGACCATCCGCGGCTCGACGTACTCATCAACAACGCGGGCGTGATGGCGCCGCCTCGTACGCTGAGCGCCCAGGGCCACGAGTCGCAGTTCGCCTGCAATCACCTCGGCCACTTCGCGCTCACGGGCCTGCTGCTCGACCTGCTGGCCGCCGGGAGCGACCCGCGTGTGGTGACGGTGAGTTCGGTCAACCACCGGCAGGGGAAGCTCCACTTCGACGACCTGAACGGCGAGAACGGCTACAAGCCGATGGGCTTCTACAACCAGTCCAAGCTCGCCAACGCCGTCTTCGGCCAGGAACTGCACCGAAGGCTCGCCGAGTCCGGCAGTCCGGTACGCAGCGTGCTCGCCCACCCCGGCTACACCGCCACCAACCTCCAGATGGGCGCCCCCATCGGCCTGTGGCGAGTGGTCCTCGGCCGCATCGGCAATCCGCTCTTCGCCCAGAGCCCGGCGAACGGCGCACTGTCACAGCTGTACGCGGCGACCGAACCGACGCTGGAGGGCGGCGAGTTCATCGGCCCGGGCGGCCTGGCCGAGCTGCGCGGCGCACCGGGGAAGGCCCGGCTCTCCCCCACGGCGACGGATCCGGGGACCGGCCGCCGCTTGTGGGAGGTGTCGGAGCGGCTGACCGGCGTACGGTTCGCGTTCCCGACGCCTGTCTAGAGACCCGCGGATGCGGCGCAGATGATCCGCTGATCCGCGGGACTCACCGCGCGACGGGCCGGACCGCCCGGCGTCCCGGGAGAGGGGCATCAGGGCCTCGTCCGGGATGTCGATGCCGAAATGCCGGCGGTCCGGTTCGACCCGCGAAGCCTGGGCACTCAGGAATTGGCCGACGTGCTGGAGGAGAGCCATCGGCTCCCGCGACCGCGGCTGGTCGACTTGAAGGCCTTTCGCGGCGGGACCACACCGCAGCGCTACGCAACGGCCTTCCGTTCGATGCCAGAGGGAGGCCCAGTGTCGACGCGGAACCAACGCCTGACCATCAACGAGCTCGCGAGTTGCGGCGAATGCGCCGTGCTCCGCGTGAGCGGTGCGCTCGACGCGAGCGGCGAGACGTACTTCCTGCGCACGCTCGGCGGGTCCGTCCTCGCGGGCCATCGTCACCTGGTGCTCGATGTGACGGCCCTGGTGTTCTGCGATTCCCGTGGGCTCAACTGCCTGCTGGGGGTGCGGTGGTTGCTGCGGCGCCGCGAGGGTCGGCTTCTCCTCGCGGGAGCCGGCCGCCATCTCGAAAAGCTCCTTGCGCTGACCGGCAGCACGGAGTTCTTCCCCCGCTACCCCACCGTGGGCCAGGCCCTGCTGTCCTTGCCGCGGGCCCACCGTCCCGCGTGGCCGCCTACTGCCTCACCGCCTTCGGCCTCGCCTCAGGCGGCGGACCCGTAAGGGCTGTGCATGGTGAGGAAGCGGATGGCGAGGTCGGACTCCAGGTAATCCATCCGCGTCTCCCAGAAGGCTCGCATGTGCGGCAGGGCAAGATGCGCGTCGAGGTCGGCCTGGGAGCGCCAGGCCTCGTAGAAGACGAAGACGCCGGGCTCGTTCCGGTCCTCGTGGAAGTGGTACTCCAGGCAACCGGGCTCCTCCCGCGTCGGCTCGACGAACGAGAGCAGAAGCTCTTTCAGTTCGGCGGCACGGCACGGACATGCAGCTCGTTCGCGCTGCCGGTCTCCAAGGCGACCGTCACGCACCACTTCCGCGCACTGCGCGAGGCCGGGCTGATCCAGCAGGTCGCCCGTGGCAACAGCCGGATGGCAAGCCTGCGCCGGGCGGATCTGGAGCGGCGGTTTCCCGGGCTCCTGGGCATTGTGGCGGCCGAGCCGGAGGAGTGATGCCGCAGAAGTGATGCCCGTACCGATGACGGCTGCCGTCATCGGTACGGGCATCACCCGCCACTCTGTCCTGGACTAGCCGACCCGCTGCTCGTACCCCACGAGCCGCACGCACGTGGTGAGCCCCTTGATGGCCTGTTCGAGCTCCGCGAGGCTCGGGTAGCTGGGCGCGATCCGGATGGTCGCGTCGCGCGGGTCATTGCCGTACGGGTGGGTCGCGCCGGCCGGGGTCAGCACGATGCCCGCCTCGGCGGCACGGCGTACGACCTCCTTGGCGCAGCCCTCGGCCACTTCGAGGGTGACGAAGTAACCGCCCTTGGGGTCGGTCCACCGGGCGAGCCCGGTACCACCGAGCTCCGCCTCCAGGATCCGGGCCACGGCCTCGAACTTCGGCTGGAGCAGGGCGCGCTGGCGCTCCATGTGGGCCCGCACCCCGTCGGCGTCCCGCAGGAACAGCACGTGCCGCAGCTGGTTGATCTTGTCCGGGCCGATCGACCGCTTGGCGTTGTTGGCGAGGAGCCACTTCACGTTCGCGGGCGATGAGCCGAAGAAGGCGACACCGGCACCCGCCGCCGTGATCTTCGAGGTGGAGCCGAAGACGAAGGCGCGGTCCTCGTTCCCCGCCTCCGCGCAGGCGCCGAGCAGGTCGGCGATCTCGACGGGCTGGTCGGTGAGGTGGTGGGCGGCGTACGCGTTGTCCCAGAAGATCCGGAAATCGGGCGCCGCGGCCTGCATCGAGGCAAGGCGCGCCACGGTCGCGTCGCTGTAGCAGACCCCGTCCGGGTTGCTGTACTTCGGGACGCACCAGATGCCCTTGACCGCCGGGTTCTCGGCGACGAGCCGCTCCACGACGTCCATGTCCGGGCCCTCGGCGGTCATCGGCACCGGGATCATGTCGATCCCGAACCGCTGACAGAGCGCGAAGTGCCGGTCGTAACCCGGAACCGGGCACAGGAACGCGATCCGCTCCTGCTCGACCCAGCGCGACTCGGCCCCCGGCACCACGCTCAGCAGGGCGTGCACGAGGCAGTCGTGCATCAGCTCAAGGCTGGAGTTGCCGAGCGCGAGCAGCTGCCCGGCCGGCACCTGCAGCACATCGGCGAAGATCTCCCGGAGCTCCACCAATCCCTGCAGACCGCCGTAGTTGCGTACGTCGGTGCCGTCGGCGGAGGTGTACCGCCCGCCCGGCAGGCTCAGCAGCTCCTCGGAGAGGTCCAGCTGCTCGGGGGCCGGCTTTCCGCGCGTGAGGTCGAGCGAGAGCCCTCGTCCCGCGAGCTCCTCGTAGTCCTGGCGGGCCCGCTCGAGGAGACCGGTCAGGGCGTCGGGGCTCAGCTCGGTGGTCATGGTGTGTCCTTACGTTGTCGGCGCTGCCTGCCGAGGATACAAAGCGCCCGGCACAGGCCGTGCCGTCATCCATTCCTCGGGATCGCGGGGAGGGGCGGGGCGGAGGTCACGCCGCCGGAACCGGCCGACGTCGCAGCCCGCCGCCGCTCGTCTCCCCTGCCCAGTGCCACGGAAAGCATGTGACCAGGCGGGACGTGATCAATCCTGCTGGCGTGCGCCTGCCCTGCTGCCTTCCTGCCTGGGCTCAGGGCCCGCGGCCGGGAGCTGCTGTCTGCGCACCGGGAGCTGCCCGGCAACAACCTCACGCGCGCTCCCGCCCCTGCCCTACCATCGGTCGGACATGGCCACACGGGAGACGCGACCCCAGGGCGGTGCGACATGCACGGCTCTCCTCGCCATGGCCTTCCTCTTCCTCGTGCCCTTGCTCGGCATCGAAGTTCCCTCCGGCACCGCTGCCGCGACGGCATCCCAAGACCGCGGCGCGGCCACGGTCGTCCTCGGGCCGTACGCCGACAGCCGTGACGCGGTGCGAGAGGGGGCACGCGACGGCGGCCGTGGCTGTCACGAGGGTGGGAGCAGGGCCCCGGGCGGGGTGTTGCCCGCTCCCGAGCGCACCGGCTCGGCCGCCTTCGTCCCGGCCCCGGCGCCGTACGCACCGCGGGAGGACGTCCCCGCACTGCCCGGGGCGTCTCCCGCGGACGCGACCTCCGTGGACCTCTACAGAACCCAGGTCATCAGAACGTAGACGGGATCTCTCCACCCGCATCCCCGCCGACAGGACCGGTCGGCAGCACCACGTCACCTTCACCGATCCACAGGAGAGATCCGCATGTCCATTTCCACGCGTACGCCCACCGCCTCCCCGGAGGGCGACACCTCCCCTCTCGCCTCCTCGCGGTCCGGCACCGACATCGGGCTCCTGCTGCTGCGCTGCGCGATCGGCCTGACGATGGCCGTCCACGGCGGCCAGAAGCTCTTCGGCTGGTTCAACGGCGCCGGCCTCGACGGCACCGCCGGGTTCTTCGCGAGCGACGGCTACTCGGCCCCGAAGACGATGGCCACGGTCGCCGGGCTCACCGAGACGCTCGGCGGCCTCGGCCTCGCCGTCGGTCTGCTCACCCCGCTCGCCGGGGCGGGCGTCGTCGGCGTCATGCTCAACGCCATCGCCATGAAGTGGGGCAACGGCTTCTTCAACCCCAGCGGCATCGAGTACGACCTGGTCCTGCTCGCGGGTGCCGTGAGCCTGGCCCTCGCCGGACCCGGCAGGCTCGCCCTTGACCACCTCCTGCCGGTCCCGCGCGGGCACCGCCTCTCCCACGGCATCGCGGCCGTGGCACTCGGCGCCGTCTCGGCGGCCGTCGTCCTGGTGGCCCTGCACGACTGACCGCACGGAGCCTCAGCCGGTGGAAGGCGCCTGGAGGAGGTCGCGGACCTCCTCCAGGGTCGTCTCCTCGAGTTCCTCCGCCACGAACACCCAGCGGGTGACGCCGACCGATTCCAGGAAGGCCAGGTCGTGGCCGGCGATCAGGAGGGCGCCCTCGTACGACTGGAGGGCGCCTTTCAGTTGGCGCACACTGGCCAGGTCGAGGTTGTTGGTCGGCTCGTCCAGCATCAGCAGTTGGGGGGCGGGAGCGGCGAGCATCACCGCCGCCAGCGCGGCGCGGAAGCGTTCGCCGCCCGAGAGGGTGCCCGCCGGCTGCTCTGCGCGTGCCCCCTTGAAGAGGAAGCGCGCGAGCTGGGACCGGATGTGGTTGTCGGTGAGACCGGGAGCCAGCCGGGCCACGTTCGCCGCGACGCTCAGCTCCTCGTCGAGGACGTCCAGGCGCTGCGGCAGGAACCGCAGCGGCACGGACGTCTTGACCTCGCCGGACAGTGGGGCCAACTCGCCGGTGAGGGTGCGCAGCAGCGTCGTCTTCCCGGCGCCGTTGCGTCCGACGAGAGCGATCCGTTCGGGCCCCCGCACATGCAGGCTGCCCTCGCGGAGCTTGCCGTACCGCGGGCGCAGCTCGTCCAGGGTCAGCACGGTGCGGCCCGCGGGCACGGCGGTGTGCGGGAGGCTGACGCGGATCTCGGCGTCGTCGCGGATGGCGTCCGCGGCCTCCTCGCGCCGCTCGCGCGCTTCGCTGAGCCGATCCTCCTGCAGCCCGCGGAGCTTGTCCCCCGACTCCTGCGCGGACCGCTTCTTCTCGCCCGCGACGATGCGCGGGGCGCGCCGCTGGGCGTCCATCTTCTTGCTGTGGCGCCGGCGGCGGGCCACCTTCACCTGCGCCTCCTCCAGTTCCCGCTTCTGGCGGCGTACGTCCGCCTCCGCTGACCGCAGCATCCGCCCTGCCGCTTCCTGCTCGGTGGCCAGCGCTTCCTCGTAGGCGGACCAGCCGCCGCCGTACCAGCTCACCGATCCGGCGCGCAGTTCGGCGATGCGGTCGACGCGCTCAAGGAGTTCGAGGTCGTGGCTGACCACGACCAGGACTCCGCTGCGCCAGGAGTCGACCGCTTCGTAGAGCCTGCGGCGTGCGAACAGGTCGAGGTTGTTGGTCGGTTCGTCGAGGAGGAGGACGTCCGGGCGTTCGAGGAGCAGCGCGGCCAGGCGCAGCAGAACGGTCTCCCCGCCGGACAACTGCCCCACGGTGCGGTCGAGTTCGACGTCGCCGAGCCCGAGCGAACCGAGGGTAGCCAGGGCTCGTTCCTCGACGTCCCAGTCGTCGCCGATCGTCTCGAAGTGCTGTTCGCGTACGTCACCGGATTCGATGGCCCGCAGCGCGGCGCGCCGTTCGGCGATGCCCAGGGCCGCCTCGACGCGCAGGGTCGTGTCGAGGGTGATGTTCTGCGGCAGGTAGGCGAGGCTGCCGCCGACGGTCACCGACCCCTGGGACGGGCGGAGCCGACCGGCGAGGAGGCGCAGCAGCGTGGACTTGCCGGTGCCGTTGGTACCGACGAGTCCGGTGCGGCCCCGGCCGAAGCCGAGGGAAAGGCCGTCGAAGACGCTCGTGCCGTCCGGCCACTGGAAGGACAGGGCGGAGCAGGTCAGCGAGGCCGCGGGTGTGGTGGGTGTGGACATGGTGATTCTCGCAGTCGTAAGCGCAGTGATCGGGGGGCTTCGTATGCGAGCACCACGCGGCGACCGAGCCGGAATAGGGGTGCGGCTGTCCGGAAGAAAGAGGGACGGCTCATGCACCGAGGTCGCATCCACGCGGGGTCACGGGCGGCACGGCAAGGCCGGCTGCGGCGTGACGGGCGTACGGCGAGGGCCGTACGGCGCGATGATCGCGAACCTCAGATGCGCAACGTCCACCTCTATCGGAGACAACAGGACGTTGAAAACGATAACGAGGAGGGAAGTGAAAGGCAAAGGACTTTCGCGCGGACTCCCTGTCACCGCCGCGTCTGGATCAAGGCGTGGGTGCCGCTTGTCTTCCAGGCGTGGCCGTGTGCGGCGACGAGTTTCGCCTCGGTCCGCTCGTCGAGTCCCACGATCACGTCGGACTTCAGCGTCCGCAGCGCGGCCACGGGTCCCGGGAAGTACGCGGTGCGTTCGGCGAACGGCGTGGTGGCGGGCCACAGTTGGTCGCCGACCAGGCGCCGGTAGTTCAGGTCGCCCTTCACGACGGTCACGTCGGCGTCGGCGAAGTCCTGGCGCAGGTCGTCGGGCATCTCCGCGTACGGCAGAGGGGCGCACGAGAAGGCGTGGCTACGCAGCGTGAGACGCCCGGTACCCATGGCCGACCACAGGCGCTCGCCCACCTCTGCCGCGGCGCCCCGCGCGCCGCTCAGACGGCGCAGGCAGTCGACGACGTCGGCGGTCATGGCATCCGAGACGTAGTACGGGTACGGCTTGACGTGCAGGACGGCTCGCCCGGCGCGCTGATGGCGCAGGAGGTGGTCGATGAGGATGAGGTCGGGCAGGAGTTCACGCCCTGCGTTGTCCGCGACCAGGCAGAGCGTGGCCGCACCGCGCTCGGGCAGCAGCGACCACAGCGCCTCGGAGTCGTCGGCGACGAGGCGGGCGTCGACGGCATCGGCTGCGTCGCCGTGTGCGGCGATGCTGAAGCCCAGGTCCGCGCGGTTGCCCCACAGCGAGCCGAGGAGCAGCGCCTGGCCTTGCTCGTCGACGGGCCGCCGGGCGAGCGGGTCAAGGGCGGCAAGCTCCTCGTCGGCCTCCGCGGTGTGGAGTTCCGCCTGCTTGAACGGCCGGAACGGGTCGATCCCCTGCCAGGGACCGGGCTCGAAGTATCCGACGGCGGACAGGAGTTGGCGGTAGAAGTAGCTCTCCGCCCACAGGAAGGGGACATCGAACCAGGACATGCCGAAGTAGTCGCGCCCCCACTCCTCCCACTGATGCCGGTCGTGCGCGCCGGGGCCCAGCGGTTCGATGACGCCCTCGGTGGCCTGCTTCAGGAGGGCGTCGAGCGCGCGATGCTCTCGGGGGCCGTAGGGGAAGGCGTCACGTACCTTCTTGATGAGCGCGGGGTGTCGTTCGGCGAGCACGCTTCTCGGGAAAGAACCGGGTTCGTTGCTCAGGATGACGGGCGCGGCGGCTGCTTCTTCCATGGCGTGCTGATCCTTAGGGTCGGTACTCGCATACTGTCGCGTTCCAGGTCATCCCCCGCTGCTCGACCCGTCTTCGCGTTCGCCTCCGCCTCCGCCTGGTCTGGCGCGTACGTGCATGCGCTCGCCCTGGGGCCCGTACAGGGCGAGGAACTCGACGGGGTGATCGCCCGCGTTGGCGAGGCCGTGGGGGGTGCGGGTGTCGAACTCGGCGGCTTCGCCCGCGGTGAGGACGAGGTCGTGGTCGCCCAGGGCGAGCAGCAGGCGCCCGGAGAGGACATAGAGCCATTCGTAGCCCTCGTGCATGCCTTGCTCGGGGCGCGTGGCGGGCCGGTCGGTCTTGGTGACCTTGGTGACCGGCAGGACCTGCTTGTAGGCGTGCATGCCGCCGAGGTGCCTGGTCAGGGGGATCCAGGTGTGGCCGTGGCGCATGAACGGCCGCGGATGGATGCGCGGGTCGCCGGTCTGCGGTGCTCCGACGAGTTCGTCGAGCGGTACGCCGTACGCCTTGGCCAGCGGCAGGAGGAGCTTCAGGGTCGGCTCGCGCTGTCCGGCCTCCAGGCGGGAGAGCGTGCTGAGGGAGATCCCCGTCTCCTCGCTGAGCCGGGCCAGGGTGCCGCCCCGGGCCTTGCGCAGCGCCCGCAGCCGGGGGCCGACGGAGGTCAGCACCTGCGTGAGGTCGTAGTCGCTCATCCCTCCATTTGCCATGGCGGCAAATATCTTTGTCAAGCCGCCGTGGCCGGGCGCAGGGTGGGCGCTGAGCAGAAGGAGCCCACATGAGCGACCAGAGCACCACCCACGCCGACCACGCCACCGGCACGGCCTCCGCGTCCGCCGAGGCGTTCTGGGACGAGCGCTACAACCAGAGCGGCCGTCTGTGGAGCGGCGAGCCCAACGCCGCACTCGTCCGTGAGACCGAGCACCTGACACCGGGCACCGCCCTTGACCTGGGGTGCGGAGAGGGGGGCGACGCGATCTGGCTGGCCCGGCAGGGCTGGCGCGTCACCGCCACCGACATCTCCCGCGTCGCGCTGGACCGCGCGGCCGAGCACGCGGCCCAGGCGCAGGTCGCCGACCGCGTCGACTGGCAGCACCACGATCTCGGTACGTCCTTCCCGGCCGGCACCTACGACCTGGTCTCCGCCCAGTTCCTGCACTCCCTGCACGAGATGCCGCGCGAGCGGATCCTGCGCGACGCCGCCGCGGCCGTCACGCCGGGCGGCATCCTGCTGATCGTCGGCCACATGGGCTTCCCCGCCGAGGAGACCGAGCCGCACCCCGACGTGGACTTCCCCAGCCCCCAGAAGGTCCTGGCATCGCTCGACCTGCCGGCCGGAGAGTGGGACGTACTGGTCTGCGACACCCATGAACACCAGTGGACGAGCCCCGATGGCAGGCCGTCCACGCGGACCAACTACACCGTCGAACTGCGGCGCCGGTGACGGGAGAACGGCGCGCCCCCAGGCGTGGGCGCGCGCCTCACGGGTGACTGCCGCTACAGGGGCAGTCGCACGGTCAGGGTCACCCTCGATCCGCCGGGCCCCGCGTCGATGGTCAGCTCGTCCGTGAGCATCTCGGCGAGCCACAGCCCGCGACCGCCTCCATGACCTTCGAGTCCGGGAGCCAGCGTAGGGATGACGCTGGAGCTGAAGCCCGGGCCCCGGTCATGGATATGGCAGGACAGCTGGCCGTTGACGCGCTGCAGGACGAGCGTGCCGCTGCCGCCCGCGTGCTCGATGGCGTTGACCGCGACGGCGTCCAGGGCCACGATGAACTCGCCTCGGCGCAGTTCGGGCAGCCCTTGGTGACCGGCGTACTGCTCGACGAGCATCCGCAGCCTGGGCAGGTCGTCCTGGGTGAAGCGGGATTCCAGCAGGGTGACGGGCGGGACCTCGGGGTGCCCTGGCGTAGTCGTCATCAGTGCTCCACCTCGCTGATGACGAGGTCCGGCACCTGGTCCGCGCCTGCTTGCCGCAGTATGCGGGCCGGGGTCGGTGGACAGTGGACCTGGACCGGGCCGTGCGCATGGGTGAGGACCAGCCGCAGCAGGTCGAACGCGCAGGCGACGCCGAGGAAGATGAGGCCGGACAGGTCCACGACCAGAAGCCTGGAATCCTCGCTGCGCCTGAGCGCCTCACGCACGGCGCCGATGAACTGCTCCCTGGTGGCCAGGTCCGCCTCGCCGGCCAACTGCACCATGCCCTCCGTCTGTTCCGCGTGCAGGGCGCCCAGACGGGGCAGCAGCCGGCAGGGGTGGGCCTGGTGCATGGCCTCCAGGACCGCGGGCTCGAACCAGCGGCAGTCGTAGGCGCAGATCTCGGTGTAGGGGCGGCCGGTGAAGAGATGCTCGGCGTGGGACTCACGGTGCATCATCACCCCGACATCGGCGTCCAGGTCCCCCACCCAGTGCATGTCGATATAGGTGCGCAGCCCGCTGTAGCCCTCGGCCAGGGCGCGGTCGGTCTCCTCGGTGATGCGCTCCCACTGCCGTTGCGGGGTGAACCCGTCCTGGGGGTGGATGAGGGCGCGCATGCTGCTGAGCACAAGCTGACCGTGCTCGCGAGCGGCGCCGATCAGGGCACCCGGGGCGTCAAGCCGGTTCCAGACCTCGTCCTCGTCCAGGTCCGGAGCGGCGAAGACCATCACCTTCTCCTTCTTCACCAGCCCCGCCCATGCGAAGGCGGACACCACGTCACGGCCCGCATCGTCGTCGGCGTAGCTGACGAACGCGTGGTCGCCCGGCCGGAGGTTCTGGACCGGGATCGTGCCGACCGATGCCGAGCCGGCAGCCGCCATCTCTCACCTCCAGGGCCAAAGGGCCCGACGGGAACAAGTGCGGGCCACACGGTAGCGGCCCGTACCGCACGTTGGAGCATCTCCGCGCAAAGCGACAGGAAGCTGACTCAGCGGCCGCTCATGGTGATCGAGAGTGCTTGTGGATGTTCAACTCGATGCCTGTTCTGTTCACCGGATTCGGCCCTCATGCGCTCCTTCAGGCTGTCGGTCACCATTGCTGCCGTGACCTACCCGACCCCCGAAGTGCCCCCCATGTCGCAGTAGGTGTCCCGGCCGGGCCGTTCCCCCGTCGCCAAGTAGTGGGAGACAGTTCGGTCGCCGCACGCGTTGCCGTTGGCGAGGTAGGCGTCGTGGCCGGTGGAGTCGACCGTGACCATGGTGGCGCGCTTGCCCAGCGCGTCGCGGAGCTTCAGGGCGCCGCTCAGCGGGGTCGCCGGGTCGCGTTCGTTCTGGACGAGGAGGATGTTCGACGGGCCCCGGTCGGTGATGCGTACCGGAGCTTCCTTCGGCCGGTGGGGCCAGGCAGCACACAGCAGCGCGTTCCTCGGCATCCCCGCGGTCAGCGGGTACGCGGCCCGGCTCTCGGCGACCCCCTTCTCGTACGCCGCTGCCGACCTGGGCCACTCGATGTCGTTGCAGAGGACCGCGGAGCCCACCGCGACGGCGTTCTGCAGCACCGACTCCGGCGGTGCCGGCGGCGCGGGCGGGACCGTGCCCTTCTGGGCGGCCAGGATCAGCTTGGCCAGGTCGGGGAAGGCGTCGGGGTCGTAGAGCGTGTTGAGCAGGGTCTGGCGCAGTACGTTGCCGTTGAGCTCGGCGGGGTTGGCGCCGGGCCAGGCGATCGGCTCGCGGTCGAGTTCGGCGGCAAGCCGCAGGAAGAGCGGGCGCACCTCGGCCGCCGTCCGGGCCAGGCGGTCCGGATTGCCGGGCGCCGAGGCCCACTTGGCGAATTCCGGGAAGGTGTCCTCGACCCCTCTCTCGTGCGCGCCGATCCAGCCGCGGGAGACCGTGGTGTGGTCGGGATCGTCGTTGCTGTCCAGGACGACGCGGTCGGTGCGGTGCGGGAACAGCTGCCCGTAGACCGCGCCGACGTACGTCCCGTACGAGACGGCCCACGCGGAGACCTTCCGTTCGCCGAGCGCCGCCCGGACGCGGTCGATGTCGCGGGCCTCGTTGACGGTGCTGATGTGGCGGACGAGGTCGCCGCCGTTGCGTGCGCAGGCGTCCGACATCCGCTGCGCCGTCGCCATGTTGCCGGCGATGGAACCGTCGGCGGCTGGCCAGGGGCGCAGTCTCGACGTGGCGAGGTCGGCGTGTTCGAAGCCGCAGTCGGCCCGGGTCGAGCGGCCGAGGCCCCGGGGGTCGAAGCCGATCAGGTCGTAGGCGTCCCGGACCGCCTGCGGCAACTTCTGACCCTTGCCCGAGGGGTTGTCGATGCCGCTGCCGCCGGGCCCGCCGGGGATGAGGAGCAGTGCGCCGCGGCGTGCTTCGGGGTTCTCGCTGGGGATGCGGGAGACGGCGATGCCGATCTGCTTGCCCTTGGGGTCGGCGTAGTCCATGGGGACTTCTACGGTCGCGCACTGCTGGCGGGGGTCGACCCCCTTGCCCTCGCACTGCTTCCAGTCGAGGGACGGGGGAGCCGAGAGGGGCGCGGCCGTCGCGGCCAGGGGCGCGGTGAGGCTGAGGACCGCCGCGGAGGCCGCGAGTAGGGCCGCGTTTCGCTTGATCTTCGTCATGTGGAAGATCCTCGTCGAACCTTCCAGGCCGCCACATCCCGCCAACTGGCCTATGCGGTCTGGGGTTTACCCCCGTCGTTCCCCTAGGGGACGCGGGGGCGACTGTGGCGGGCGCCACACAATTGACGGTATGTTACTTAGGTAAGCCTAAGCTAAGTTGTGAAGCGATCGCCTCTCCCCAGGGGCGCCTCTGTCAAGGAGATCGACGCAGCATGACCTCACTCACCCGCCGTATCCGTCGTACCGCCGCAGTCGCCGTGGCCCTCGCCGCGGGCAGCGCGCTGACCGTGACCGGCACCGCGACCGCGCAGCCCGGTCAGCACTCCGGCAAAGCGTCCGGCTCGACCGTCGAGTCCGCGCCGCTCGTGAAGGGGCTCTACCAGTCCGCGTACTCCGAGCGGAACCACGTACTGTGGGCCACCTCCTCGGTGGGCCGTCCTCCGGTCACCAACTCCAGCCTGCTGAAGGTCGATCCGCGCACCCTGAAGGTCAAGGCGAGCTACACACCGCCGACCACCGACGCCGGGACCGGCGCCGTCGAGGCCGTCTACGGAGTCGCCGTCGACGACGAGCACAACACCGTCTGGACGACGAACACCCGCGACAACTCCGTCGCCGTGTACGACCAGCGCACCGGCAAGCACCTCGCCTCACTGCCCGGCGTGAACCACGCCCGCGAGGTCGTCGTGGACACCAGGCACAACCTCGCCTGGGCGAGCAGCTTCGGCGACGGCACCGTCGTCGCCTTCGACACCCGCACCTTCAAGGAGAAGAAGCGCGTCACGGTCGAGGGGTCGAGCCCCGCAGGCCTCGCGGTGAACGAGCGGACCGGCGCCACGTACGCCGCCGACCTCGCGGGCGACCAGATCATCGAGATCACCCCGAAAAGCGAGAGCCCCCGCCTCATCCCGACCGGCGACGGACCGATCTCGGTCGCGCTCTCCAAGGACGGCCGCACCGCCTACACCGCGGACCAGGCCGCCGGCGGGCTCTCCGTCGTCGACCTGGCCAAGGGCACCGTCACGAAGTCCGTCGCGACCGGCGCGGGCGCCCTGTCCGTCGCCACCGACCGGCGTTCGGGCCGCGTCCTGGTCGCCAACCGGACCCCCGGCAACGTCACCGTCGTCGACCCCGTCAAGGGCGCGGTCGTCGAGACCCTGACCACCGGCGCCAACCCCAACCACGTCGGCGTGGCGGGCGGCACGGCGTACGTGGTCGACAAGTCCGGCACCGGACCCGAGGGCCAGGACCAGGCGCACCGCATCCGCCTCGGCCGCTGAGGCCACGTCCCGCCCGGGCGTTGACCGCTACGAAGCGGTGCGCCGGCCGCGACGGGTCGGCGCACCGCGCGGGTGCGCCGGTCCGCCCTGCCGGGGCAGTCGCCTTCGTACGAGACGGCTCTGCGCCACGACGGTCGCGATCACCCCCGCGCCGAGCAGCGGCCACGCCAGGTGGCCCGCGGCGATCACGGCCGTGACCAGGAGCGGTCCCCCGCTGCGCTGGGCGGACGAGGACAGACCGTGCACTCCGAGGTAGGCGCCTTGGGCGTCGTCGGGGGCGAGCGCGATGGACAGTTCCCAGGACGCGATCGCGTGGAGTATCTCCGCGAAGGTGAAGGCGATCGCCGCGACCGTGAGGGCGGCGACGGCGAGCCCGGTGCCGCCGGCCACCGACGCCGTCATGGCGGCGCAGCCGATGACGAAGCAGGCGGCGAGGGGCACAAGAAGTGCACGCGCCTTGTCCGGGGTGCGGCCGAAGCGGGAGAGCGGGACCTGGCAGCAGACGACCAGGACGCAGTTGAGGACCATGAGCAGCGGCGCGAGACCGTGCGGGGCGTCGGTGGCGTGGACGATCCAGAGGGGCATACCGACCTGGAGCACCGCGTCGTCGAGGAAGAGTGCCGCCTCGGTGGCGGTGAAGAGCAGGTAGGGGCGGTCGCGCCAGGGACTGGACGGCCGGGTCGCGGCGGCGGCGACCGTCGAGTCGGTGACCACCCGGGACGGGGAGGGCGGTTCGGCACAGCGCAGGGTGAGGAGCGCGGCGGCGACGAAGCTGACGACGTTGCCGACGAGCAGCGCCTGGTAGGCGTGGGTGGTGCCGACGGCGAGGGCGAGCGCGCCGGCCAGGCCGCCGATGGCCCAGCCCGCGTTGGAGACGGTGCGCTGCACGGCCTGGTACTTGGTTCGGTCCGGGCCCGCGATACGGGCGGCGTACAGCTTGGTGAGGACGTTGGCACCGCGGTCGGCGAGACTGCTGACGGCCGAGTACAGCAGGAGCAGCGAGAAGCTGTCCGTCGTGAGCAGCGCCAACAGGGCCACGGCTTGCTGGAGTTGGGCTCCGATGAGGACGCGGGTGACGGGGAACCGGTCGGCGAGATGGCCCGCGAGCGGCGCGCCCGCGATGCCGACGGCACCCGAGACGCCCATGAGTACGCCGACTTCGGTGACGGAGAGCCCGGTGACCAGAGTGAAGTAGAGGGCGGCCGCCCCCATCCAGAGACCGGTCCCCGCCTTGTTGATCAGGGCGATCCAGAGCATGCGTCGGCCGTCGAGGCCCCCTGGTATGCGTGCGTACAGCGCGGCCCGACCGCGGCTTGGGCTCACCGCTCCCCCTTGGCTTGACTGGTCTTTTGTATCGGTACATAATGTGTTACGTGGCAGCACAATATGCGATCAGTGGCACGACCGCCAAGGGCATTACCTCGTCGGTCGAACAAGCCGTGGCCGAGGGCGCTTTGGAGCCGGGCGAAGCGCTGCCTCCCGTGCGCAGGCTCGCCGATGAACTCGGCGTCGGCGCCGGGACAGTGGCGACGGCCTACAAGGAACTCCGGCAGCGCGGCATCGTGGTGACCCGCGGGCGCGGCGGAACCGTCGTGGCGCGGACGCCGGCCGTCGGGTCACGCAGGCCGCCGAAGGTGCCGCAGGGGGTGCGCGATCTGGCGGGCGGGCATCCGGACCCGGCGCTGTTGCCAGTACTGCTGCCGCCCGAGCGGGTGGACCCCGTCAACGGTTCGCACCGCGCGTCGCCGCGCCTCGCGGGCCTTGAGGAGCTGGCCCGGCGGTGGTTCGCGCGGGACGGGGTGCCGGACGCGCATGTGACCTTCGCCCATGGGGCACTGGACTGCATGGCGCGGCTCCTGTCGGTCGAGCTGAAGCCGGGCGACGCGGTGGCCGTGGAGGACCCCGGCTTCCACCATCTCCTCGACCTCGTACCGGCGTTGGGGCTGCGTATGGTGCCGGTGGCGGTGGACGACGAGGGCATCAGGCCTGAGGCGCTGCGCGGTGCGCTGCGCGCGGGGGCCAGGGCCGTGGTGTGCAGCCCGCGGGGGCAGAACCCGGTGGGCGGCTGCTTCTCACAGGAGCGGCGGAACGCACTGCTCGATGTCCTAGGCGGCTTTCCCGAGGTGCTGGTCGTCGAGGACGACCACAACGCCGAGATCGCGGGAGCCGCCGCGCACTCTCCGGCGTCTCCGGCTTCTCTGCCGCCTCTGTCACCTCTGCCGTCTCTGGCGACCGGCAGGCTTGGGCGCTGGGCCCAAGTGCGCACGGTGTCCAAGCATCTGGGCATCGACCTGCGATGGGCGGCACTCGCGTGCGACGCCACCACGCTGGCCAGGCACGAAGGGCGGATGCTGCTCACTTCGGGGTGGGTGAGCCACGTACTGCAGGAGACGATCGAGCGTACGATGACCGATCCCGCCGCGCTGGCGCTGGTGGGCCGCGCCGGGCGTATCTACGCCGAGCGGCGCAAGACGCTGATCGAGGAGCTCGCGCGGCGCGGGATTCCGGCGCACGGGGCGAGCGGCCTGAACGTATGGGTGCCGGTGCGGGACGAGTCCGCTGTGGTCAACGGGCTGCGCTCGTGCGGGTGGTGGGTGGCAGCGGGCGCGCGGTTCCGCATCGCCACACCGACCGCCGTACGGATTACGACGGCCACGCTGGAGGCGGCGGACGCGGCGCGGCTCGCCGACGATTTCACCGCGGTGCTCGGTGAGTCCGAGGCTACGTACGGAGGTTGAGGTGGAAACCCTGCGAGGTGACCCGATGATCAGCTGGCGTCGACTCGACGAACCGGACTTCCCCTTGCTGCGGCGATGGCTGGAGCAGCCGCACGTAGCGCGCTGGTGGAACCACGAGACCTCACCCGAGGCGGTGGCGCGCGACTTCGGCCCGGCGGCGCGCGGAGAGGAGCCGTCGGAGGACCTGCTCATGCTGCTGGACGGCGAACCCTTCGGCCTCGTCCAGCGCTACCGCTTCGCCGACTACCCGGAATACGCCGCCGAGTTGGCGGGCCAGTTCGAGGTACCCGAAGGGGCCATGTCCATCGACTACCTGATCGGGGACCCGCCGCTGGTCGGCCGGGGGCTCGGCACGCGCATGATCCAGGCGGTCGTCCAGGCCACCTGGCCGGACCATCCCGAAGCCACCACGGTCCTCGTCCCCGTACACGCGGGCAATCTCGCGTCCTGGCGGACGCTGGAGAAGGCGGGCCTGCGGCGGGTCGCCGAGGTGTCACTGGCCCCCGACAACCCCATCGACGACCGCGCCCACCACCTCTACCGGATCGACCGCCCGGCGGCGGGCGGGCGCTGACCCGGCTCATCCAGCGGCGGGAGGCGCGATCCGGTCCAGTCGCTTCCACTGTTCGTCGCTGAGACGCAGGCTCGCCGCGGCGACGTTCTCTTCGAGGTGGCCGATCGAGGCGGTGCCCGGGATCGGCAGGACGACCGGTGAACGGCCCAGCAGCCAGGCGAGCGCGATCTGCGCCGCGGTGGCGTCGAGTTCAGCAGCCACGGCCGCGATCTCGGACGCCGCCGTCGAAGTCGCCGTCGATGCCGGGTGGACGGGTCGCCAGGGCAGGAAGGCGATCCCGGCCGCATCACAGGCGTCGAGCACGGCCTCGTGCTCACGATCGAGCAGGTTGTAGCGGTTCTGCACGCTCGCCACGTCGACGATCCGCCGCGCCTCTTCGAGCTCGGCGACCGTCACCTCGGAGAGGCCGATATGGCCGATCCTGCCGTCGAGTTGGAACTCCCGCAGCGTGCCGAGCTGATCGGCGAGCGGCACCATCGGGTCGAGCCGGTGCATCTGGAGCAGCCCGATCCGGTCGACGCGCAGCCTGCGCAGGGCCTGCTCGACCTGCTCACGCAGGAACTCCGGACGGCCGTTGACCGATATCTCCTCGCCGGGACCCGGGCGCTCGATGGCTACCTTGGTGGCGATGAGCAGGTCGTCCGGATAGGGGTAGAGCGCTTCGACGAGAAGGTCCTCGTTGGCGCCCCACCCGTACATGTACGCCGTGTCGATGAGCGTGACGCCGAGTTCGACGGCCCGACGTGCCACCGCGATGCCGGATTCCCTCGCCGCTCCCGCCTCGGTCGGCAGGCGCATGGCCCCGAATCCGAGCCGTCGTACGTCGATTTCTCCGCCGATGCGGAAGGTGCTCGATGTCATGTGTCGCGTCCACCCCTCGGTCGACGCGTCACACTACCTTCACCGTCAGGGCCCGCTCGCCGTCGGCCCGCTAGCCGCGCGGCGTGATGCTGAAGTCGAACGCGGAGGTCCCGGGATCCACCGCCGTCACCCCGCCGTCGACGGTGAGCACCGCGCCGTTGACGAAGGAAGCGGCGGGCGAGAGCAGCCAGGTGATCGCCTCGGCCACCTCATCGGGCTCCCCCGGCCGGCCCGCCGGGAGGAGCCGCGTCGCTTCCTCGTACGCGGCGTCGGCGCCGCCGTCCCCCAGTTGGGCCTCCTCGGCGAAGCGGGCCATCCGCCGGTCCGCCATCTCGGTGCGCACCCAGCTGGGGCACACGGTGTTGGCGCGCAGCCCCGCCTTGCCGTAGTCGACGGCGACGGAACGGCACAGCTGGAGCAGCGCCGCCTTGGACGTCGCGTACGCGGCGTTGGCCACGCCGTTGCGCAGGGCGGCGACCGAGGCGACCGCGACCACCGAGCCCCGCGCCTCGATGAGATGGGGCAGCGCGGCACGCAGGAGGAGGAAAGGGCCGGTGAGGTTGGTGCGCATCACCGTCTCCCAGTCCTCGTCGGAGAGGTCGCCGACCGCTCCGCTGCGCCCCGTACCGGCGTTGAGCACGAGCCCGTCGATGCGGCCGTAGGCTTCCGTGGCCGCCTCGACGAGGCCCGCTACGTCCCCCGGGTCACCCGCGTCGGCGGGGTGGGCGAGCGCCCCGGTCTCCTCGGCCACGCGGCGCAGCGGCTCGGGGCGCCGCCCGGAGACGACGACGCGGTGTCCTGCGGCACGGAGCTGCCGGGCCGTCGCGGCGCCGATGCCCGTGCCGCCACCCGTGACGATGACAACTCGGCTCTCTGTCATGCCTGTTCAGCCTCCGAACGCAGTCGTGAGCACATGCCCATGATCATACGTAGACCGGTGCCCGGCCGCTCACGACCGCGTTCGGAGCGCTCTCGTCCGGCAGTCAGCTGCCGGACGACAGCGCCTACTCGTCGATCGCCGCGCCGAACGCCGCACCGGGTCCGGGCGCGCCCAGCGAGTCCGCGCCGTACGTCCAGGACCCGGACGCGGTGATGCCGCCCGCCCCTGCGGACAGGACCCACACGACGCCGTCACCGGCGTTCTCACCGGGCGCCGCGGCGAGGAGACCGAAGCGTCCGTCGCGGTTCGGGTCCGTCAGGCGCACCTGGGCGCCCCACTTGTCGCCCTTCTCTGCCGCGCCGGGGATGTCCGCGGAGTTCTGGTCCCAGGACTTGGCTCCGGTCGCCGTGACGCCGTGCTCCGAGCCGGGCAGCACCCAGACCGCCCCGGCGTCCGCGACGGTGCCGATGTCCTCGCCGGGTGCGCCGATCGCGATGTCCGCGTAGCCGTCGCCGTCCGTGTCCCCCAGGGACAGGTCGCCGCCCCAGCCGTCGCCGCGCTCGGCGGTGCCGGGCACGCCCGCGGTGTCCTGCGTCCACCACTTGGCCTCGTCCTTGAGGCCGCCCGCGTCGCCGTAACGGATGCCCACCAGGCCACCGGTCTGCGTCTCTCCCCCGTCGTCAGGGGAGTTGGGCTCGCCGGTCACCAGGTCGTCGTAGCCGTCGTTGTCGATGTCGCCGGACGCGGCCACGGGGCCGCCGCGCAGATCACCTTCGTACGTGAGACCGTCGGCGTGCCCCGAGAAGTGCGCGGACCAGCCGTGACCTGGCTCCTCGCCCACGCTCACGCCGGACACGACGAGGTCGGCGTATCCGTTGTTGTCGTAGTCGCCGGTCGTGAGTGACTTCGGCAGGATGTCGCGTCCCTCGGCGGCAGCGGCCAGCGGTTCGCGTGCCTGACGCCGCAGGGGTGCCTGCCCTTCGGGTTGCGGTGCCGCGTCGTACGCGAAGAGTTCCAGGTCGTCCCGGTCCAGTACGGCGAGCACGTCGCCCGGCGTCTGGCCGGTGAAGTGCGCCGCGGCGAGGCCCGAGCCGAACTGCTCGCCCTTGGTGGGTTCCTGGGTCTGAAGCCAGTCGCTGGCCGTGCCGCTGAGGCCCGCCTTGGAGCCCCACAGGATCGCTACCCCGCCGGCGTCCGCCTGGTCGCCGATGTCCTCGCCGGGGATGCCGATGATCGCGTCGTCGTAGCCGTCGCCGTCCAGGTCACCCGTGGCGACGGCCTTCCCGAAGCCGTCGGCCGCCTCGGCGGCGCCCGCGACCCCGGCCGTCGACTGGCTGAAGCGGGCGACGGAGGTGGTTCCTATGCCTCTGGACGAGCCGTACTGGGCCGTGACGAGACCGGCGCCTTTCTGACCACTGACCGTCGCCCCGGGGGCTCCGACCAGGACGTCTTCGTATCCGTCGCCGTTGAAGTCACTGTTGCGGTCGTTGGCATGCGTCCCGCCGGGGGTACCGGCGACGGCGGATGGGGCGGCGGCGATGCACGCGCCGGTGAGAAGGAGAAATGAGGCCGCGGTGAGGGCGGCCGAACGGTTCTTGCGCACGAGCGGCTCCTTTGAAGGAAGGTGGCCGGGCAGCGCGGGGGGTGTCCGGAAAGGGCCCGTTCCTTGTCCGGCGCCCTGTTCGACACCGGATGGGGCACAAGGGTTGTACGCGGCCTTCGTTTCCGTCGTGCTGGTCCTGTCCGGGGCGGCTCAGTGGTCCTTCTTGGTGACCACGAACCGGTCGATGACCAGGTAGTCGATCTCGGTGGCGAGGAAGCACTCCAGCGCGTCCCGCGGCGAGCAGACGATGGGCTCTCCGGCCACGTTGAAGGACGTGTTGAGGAGGCAGGGCACGTCCGTCCGCGCCGTGAAGGCGCGCAGCAGCCGCGCGAGTGCGGGGTTCTGCCGTTCGTCGACCGTCTGGACGCGCGCCGTGCCGTCCACGTGACAGGCGCCGGGGATCCGCTCCTGGTACTCCTCGCGCACCGGGAAGACGAACGTCATGTAGGGCGACGACGTCTTTTTGCCCATCTCGAAGACGCGCGGAGCCTCTGACGCGAGGATGACGGGCGCGAACGGGCGGAAGGGCTCCCGGTGTTTCACCCGGAGGTTGATGATGTCCTTGATGTCGGGGAAGGCCGGGTTGGCGAGGATGCTGCGGTTGCCGAGGGCACGCGGCCCGAACTCGGTGCGGCCCTGGAACCAGCCCACGACGTTCTTCTCGGCCAGCAGTTCCGCCGTCCTGTCGGCGACGGAGGTGACGTCGGCCTCCTCCCGCCATTCGACTCGGTCCGCGTACTGGGCCAGGGTGTCCAGGGTCTGCCTCTCGTCGTACGAGGGCCCCAGGTAGGGGGTGGTGACCGCGTCGGCGGGCCGGTTCCTGAGACCGGCGGCGTAGACGGCCGCGCCGATGGCCACTCCCGGGTCGCTGGCGCCGAAGCTGACCTCCATGCCCGTGAAGGGCGAACGCTCCAGCATCTTCGTGTTGGCGACGCAGTTGAGCGCAAGGCCGCCCTCGAAGAGCAGCGTGTCCAGGCTGGACGCGGCGGTCAGGGACCGCAGTTGATGAGCGGTGACGGCCTCGACCATGTGCTGTGCGAGGCCCGCGACCTTGACGCGGAAGTCGAACTCCTCGCGCTTCTCGCTGTCGCCGCAGAACAGGGCGTCGAACAGGGCGTAGTAGGCCCGTACGTCGGCAGGGATGGAGATGGTGTACGACCCGTTCTCGTGCAGGCGCACGACCTGTTCAAGGAGGGGGTTGTGGAGCGGCGGCGGACCGTACGCGGCCATCCCCATCACCTTGTACTCGTCGTTGTTGGGAACGAACCCCAGATAGCGGGTGATCCTTCCGTAGGCCACGCCGAGTGAGCTGGCCATGTCGACGGTGCCCTCGTCGAAGACGCGGACCACGCCGTCACGCAGCTCGCCCATGACGGAGGAGAGGGTCTCGGCCCTGCCGTCGCTCACCAGGAAGGCGGCGTCGCCCCCGCCGGCCAGGTAGGCGCCGCACATGAGGTGGGCCAGGTGGTGCGGGACGAGGGCGAGCTTGTTGGGGTCCAGTTCGTAGCCGGTGCGCTGGACGAAGTCGCCGTACACCGCTTCGCGGCTGAGCATGTCGGTGTAGAGCTCGCCCGTGCGGCGCAGGGCATCGAATTTCGCGGCAACGGGCAGGTCGCCGTCGCATATTCGCGCCATCATCTCCTCGGCCACGGTCGGTGAGAAGCGCCAGGGGAAGGCGACGACGTCGACCTGGTCGAGCTCGACACCGGCGGAGTCCAGGCACCAGGCGATCGCGTTCGCCGGGAAGTCGGAGGTCTTCTTGACCCGGCTCAGCTGCTCCTCCTCGACGGCCGCGACCACCTCGCCGTCGACCATCAGAGCTGCCGCGGCGTCGTGCCCCACCAGGAGGTTGCGGCCGACGCCGGTCGCTCCGTAGAGACGTCCGAAAAGCTCCGCACCCCTGGTGAATCCGTTGTAACCGAGCACGATCACTGGCCCTCAGCCTCCCAAGCGCGACGGTAGCGGCGCAGGCAGGTTACTCGGCCGGGATACGTGAGGGATAGGCGTGACGCACGAGCATCATGTGGTTTGCTTTCGGGCATGGCAACCAGGAATCCAGGCAATCCGCCTCTTCGTGACCGAAAGGATCCGGCTCGTGGGTATTGACTCTGAGGCCAATCCACCGCTGATCAGCACTGTCGTCGCCGAAGGGTTCGAACGATGGAGCCCCGAACTGCACAAGGACTTCGAGAAGAACGCTCACAACGGCCGGATCGGCCAGACGCTGGTGAAAGAGACTGATGTGCTGCGCGTCTGGGAGACACACCTCCAGCCGGGAGAGCGAATTCCCGTTCACCGGCACGTCCTTGATTACTCATGGACCGCCCTTACGAGCGGACGTGCCCGTCAGCATGAGAGTGACGGCACGTCTCGGGAAATCTCCTACGTCCGTGGAGAGACCTGCCATTTCCGTTTCTCAGAGGGGGCCCATCATCTGCACGACCTGAGGAATATCGGCAACGATGTCCTTTCGTTCATGTGCATAGAGATAAAGGGCGGAGCCAACGAACCAGTTGAGCTCTGAGACAGGCCCCTTCCTCACGGGGCCGAGGAGAGCGCTTCGAGCAGGGTCTTGTTCGCCCGCCGCGTGCCGATGGTGATGCGGCAGGTGGCGGGGACAAGCCTCGCGGTGTCGGCGACGAGAATTCCCGCGTCCCGAAGCTGGTCGACGACACGCTCGTGCTTGTGGAACCTGACCAGCAGGAAGTTGGCCTCCGAGGGGAACACCCGCTCCACCGTGGGGTGTTCGGCCAGGGCCGCGGCCATCCACTCCCGTTCGGCACGAATGCGCTGGATTCCGGCCAGCACCCGTGAGGAGTTGGTCAGCCGGTCCCGCACGGCATGCTGCGACGCGTTGGTGAACCCGAAGGGCACCTGCACCCGCCGCAGGGCGTCGACGATGCCGGGATGGGCCAGGGCGATCCCACAGCGCGCGCCGGCGAGTCCCCAGGCCTTCGAGAGCGTCCTGAGG
This sequence comes from Streptomyces sp. NPDC048436, assembly GCF_043200355.1. NCBI lineage: Bacteria > Bacillati > Actinomycetota > Actinomycetes > Kitasatosporales > Streptomycetaceae > Streptomyces > Streptomyces sp. NPDC048436. The sequence goes on along the minus strand of NZ_JBICXP010000006.1, from coordinate 388,759 downwards.
ACGATGAGGTTGTCGTGTTGCCCGATCAACTCGGCGTACGAGGGGTGCTCACTGAACTCGACGTACGCCTCGTCGATCACCACAAGGCCGCGGCTGCGGTCCACCAGTTCGCGCACCTGCGCCCGGTCGAGCCGGGTGCCGACGGGGTTCCCCGGATCGCACAGGACGGTCACCCGCGCGTCGGCAGCCAGAATCCGTTCGGTGTCAAGGCCGTTCAAGTCGTCTCCCCGCAGGGGCACTTCGACGACGGGCAGTCGCAGGAGGCGGGCGAAGTGGGAGTAGAGCTCGAAGGTGGGCGGGGTGACACAGACGCGCTCGCCCGGTGAGGCCAGCGCCGCCAGGAGCAGCATGACACCGTCGACCGCGCCGCTGGTGAACAGCAGGTGTTCCGCGGTCAGTTCGCCGACGCCGTGGTGGCCTGGCAGCTTCGCGATCGTGGCCAGGTATGTCCTCGCGAGGTCCGCCGTGTCGAGTTCGGGGTAGTGGCTCTCGGTGCCCAGGAAGGCGTTGGTGTTGCTCGAAAGGTCGAGCAGGTCGAACCGCGGCCGGTGGCGGAAGCGGGCCGGGCCCGGCACCGTCACCGTCGCGACGGGGGGCGCCGCGAAACCCGACAGGACTGGCTCCGTCGACACCTCTTCCTCTTCCAGGGCTACGAGATCGGGAGCCCGCAGCCAGTGGTCAAGGGGCACGAACAGGTCGGCTCCAAGGCGGCGGTGCGTGGCGGCGTCCCCTTGGCCGAGGTGGACCCAGTCCAGGCCGGAGCGCCGGGCGTCCAGATACAGGCGGTACAGCGACGCCACGTAGAGGTTGCGCCGTGCCACCGGATCGCCGTGGTCGATCGCCTGCGTGAGGTAATAGCTGCCCCGGCCGTTGTGGGACCGCACCGTGAGCCCGGCCTGGACGACGGTGTCTCCTCTACGGCGTACGAACATCTCGGCGCGCTCCGCCAACTCCCCTGTGGCCAGGGCTTCGAGGGCGCCCGTGTTGTACGGGTTGTCGTGGCCGCCGTGGCTCTCGGCGTGGTGCTGGTGCAGTTCCACGAAGGCGTCGCGCGCCCACGGCTTTCCGGCGAGCTCGCTCAACCGGACGCGCTCCCAGGTGACTTCACGGGACACCGCGTGATGTCGGCGGCGCAGATCGGCGAGCTGCCGGGCGCCTACCCGGATCCGCAGCGCCTCGTCCACCTCCCCGGGCAGCCGGGCGACACACTCGGTTCCGGCGGCGACGGGTACGAATCCGGCGGCCCGTAGCGCGCTGGTGTCGTCGGTGCGGCGCACGTGGGGCAGCAGGATCTGGGGCACGCCCAACGCCTCCGCACGGCGCACCAGTTCGTCGAGGGCTTGGGGGGTGGGCGCGGGGCCGGTCGGTGTGTAGGGGGCTCCGCCGCCGACGAGTGTGGGGCGCTTGAGTATCTCGGGGTCGACATCGGCGAAGGCGCTTGCTATGACGCCCAGTTGGGGCAAGGAACACACCGGTTCACCGGTCCCGAGGGCGGCGCCCAGCACGTGCTGCAGCGCGTCGATGTCTGCGGACCTGCGCATGCCGGCTCCACTTCTCTTTCTCTTGTCACTTGGATGTCTTGGCGTTCAGTTGGACGTTCCGGCTCTCCGCGCATCGGTGTACGCGTCGATGCGCTCCCGGTACTCCTCGAACAGTTCGGCCAAGGTGCGGGCGATACCGGCCTTCCAGCCGACCGTGCAGTCACCGATGAGGCCGCGGCGGACACTGTGGTCGAAGATCGCTGTCTCCCGGCTGTAGTCGGTGCGGTCCAGGCTGACCGGCACACCGGTGAGCGCGGACATGTACTCCAGCAGGTCGGTGAAGCCGACCTCCGCGTCGCCGCCCCAGTTCACGACCCGTGCGCGCACCCGCGCCGCGTCCCACAGCAGTGGCACCTGGCGGATGATGTCGTCGGTGTGCAGGAGGTTGCAGTAGTTCTGCCCCTCGCGGGGCACCGCGCACGGCCGCCCCTCGCGCATCTGGTTGAACAGGATCACCGGCACGCCGCCGTGACCGTACGGACCGTAGGCGATGTTGAGGCGCGCTATCACCGTCGGCAGCCCGAGCGCTTCGGCGAGACCCCGTGCCACCCCCTCGGCGGTGATCTTCGCGACGGGGTACGTCGGCAGCCACGGCGCCGACCCGCCCAACGGGTCGCTCTCGCGGTACCGGTGGGTGCCGTCGGCCCTGTCGTAGACGACGCCGGAAGAGACGTACAAGAACGCCTCCGCGGTGGAGCAGTGCGTCATCAGCCGCGCGGTGCCGACGGCGTTGACGCGGGCCGCTTCCTCGAAGTCCTTGCCGTCGCCCCGGTGTACCGCGGAGTGCAGTACGTGGGTGAAGTCGCCCGGGAGGCCCTCCAGTTCGTCGACTGCCATGTTCCAGGTGAAGGTGTGGACTCCGAGTCCTTCCAGGTCCTTGCGGGCGGCCAGGTCACCGAACCGGCCCAGGCACCACACCTCGTTGTCCTGGGCGAGCGCCTCCGCGACGGGCCTCGCGACCTGCCCGGTCCCACCGGTGACGAGAATCTTCTTGCCTTGCATGATCAGCGGCTCCTGGTCGTGTCGGCGATGGCCTCTGCCCGTCCTCAGCCGAGGGCGCGGGTCAGTTCGTGCCGCAAGGTCGCCTGGAAGGTCTGCACGTGCTGCGGGCTCATCAGGGTGTAGTGCTCGCCGTCGACCTCGATGTACGTGTTGGGGTCGCGGGTGAACTCGTCCCAGTGGCGCAGCTGGTTGTCCAGCCATTCCTGTGTGGAGCCGCGCAGCGGGGTGCAGTAGAAGACCCGCACCTGCTCGACCGTCCCGGCCGGTTCGTATGTGCGGCCCAGGTGCACCATGCTCTGTGCGAGGTGTACCCATCGGGTGAACTGGCCGACGGTGAGGTCGAGTTCGGTCAGGCGTCGTTTCGGCGCGTGGTCGATCAGATACTGGAGCTGTTCGGCTTCGGGCAGGCGGCCGAGGGCGGCGGTCAAGCCTTCGACGTCGGCGGCGCTGATCAGCTCCAGGAACAGCGCCAGGTTGATCGCACCGTCGGTGAAGGTGATCTCGTTCATGCGGTCGGAGATGCGCGGCGGCAGGTTGAAGACGCCCACGAAGTCGACCTTGTCGCCTTCTGCCTCCAGGCGTTTGGCGATCTCGAAGGCGACCGCCCCGCCGTAGGAGTAGCCCGCGACGGCGTACGGTCCGCTCGGCTGGGTCCGTCGGATCGCCTCCACATAGGTGGCGACCATTTCGTCGAACGACCCGAAGTGGGTCTCGCCCTCCCCGAACCCCCGTGCCCGCAGCGCGTAGAACGGCCGCTCGCCGGTGAAGTACTTGGCGAGATTGACGAACACCAGCACCTCCCCGAGGCCGGGATGGACGCAGAACAGGGGTGTTCCGTCGCCGGTGACCTGCAAGGGCACAAGCGGGTCGTATCCGGCGTCCCCCTCGGCGTTCCGTCCGGCGCTCAGGCGCCCGGCCAGGGCTCGCACGCTCGGGGCCTGGAGGAGCATGGCCATCGGCACGTCGTCGATACCGAACTCGGCCTGCATCTCCAGCTTGAGGCGCAGTACGTCCAGCGATGTTCCGCCCAGGTCGAAGAAGCTGGCCGTCGCCGGCACCTTCTCGGTGTTCAGTACGCGGGCGTAGAGATCGGCCAGTGCGGTCTCGGCGTCGCCCTCCGGCGCGACGTAGTCGCCGAGGAACCGGGTGCTGACCTCGTCCGACCGGCGGGCCGCCGCGTCCAGGCTCCCGGCTTCGACGGCCGCGCGCAGCCGCGAGCGCTGGACCTTGCCGAGGTTGCCGCGGGGGATGTCGGCTTCGGCGACGGGGAGGATCAGCTGGGGCCGGAACCCCCAGTGCATCACCGTGGAGCTGCGGATCGACACGATGGCGCGGTAGAGGGCCGTGTCGTCGGCGGGATCGCCCGCCGGGACGAACGCGACGGCGAGCTGTTCGGAGTCGGCCCCCTCGGGCCGGATCGGGAAGGCCGCGAGCTGCCCGCGCCGTACGCCGTCCAGCTCGTCGAGGACCGCTTCGAGGTCGTGGCTGTAGTAGTTGACGCCGTTGACGATGACGGAGTCCTTGGTGCGGCCGACCAGCATCAGCCTGCCGTCGGAGTCGAGGCATCCCAGGTCGCCGGTGCGGAACCAGCCGTCGGGGGTGAATGCCTGGGCGGTGGCCTCGTCGTTGCCGAAATACCCGGCGGTGACCATCGTGCCGCGCAGCTGCACCTCCCCCGACTCGGCGCTGCTCGGGTGTTCGGTGGAGGCAAGCACCGTGCCGTCGCCGTCGACGATGCGGATGTGCAGTCCTCGTACGGGGTGGCCCAGCGGAGGGAACTCCGTGTCCAGGTGGCGGGCGGCGAAGTCGCGGTTGAACACGCTGCCCGCGCAGGTCTCCGTCATGCCGAACGCGGGCACGATGACGTCGCCGCGCAGGCCGTTGCGGGCGAGGGTGTCGAGGAACGCCCGCACGGTGGCGGTCACGGTGGCCTCACCGCCGGAGATGATGTGCCGCACGTGCGACAGGTCCAACTCCTGCCGCGGTACGGGACGTTGCGCGAGCGCCTGGTTGATCTGCCCGAACAGGAAGTTGGGCGTGAACGTGACTCTCACCTGGTGGGTCACGAGCATCCTGAGGAACTCCACGGGGTCCGCGAGGACCGTGGCCGGGGTCGTCATGACTTGGTCGGCGCCGTTGAACATCGGCAGTAAGTGCGCCTCGATGGCGGCTATATGGTCGGCCGATATCCAGTTCAGGGAGGTGTCGTCGGGCCCCAGATCCAGCGCCCCTGCCTTCCCGGCCTGCGCCGCGAGGAGGTTGGCGTGCGTGAGCCTGACCGCCTTGCTCGATCCGGTGGACCCGGAAGTGAGCATCAGCAGGGCGAGATCGTCCGGGCCTGGCACATGGGACTGCTCATGCTCGGCCGATGCATGGCTCAACTCCTCCACCGACACGGTCCGCAGCCCGATATCCGGCAGGTCTCCTTGAGCCTCCTTGGAAACGATCACCAAGGGGTCGGCCAGGAGTGTGCGCAGATGCTCCAGCTGCGCACGCCACCGCGCGGGGTCGGCGGGCGGCGCAACCGGGCACGGCACGACACCGGCGAGAACGCACCCCCAGAAGGCCGGGAAGAACTTCTCGGGGTCGGTGGCGGAAATGAGCACTCGGTCGCCAGGGGCGGTTCCGTGGTCGCGCAGTCCTTGGGAAATCCGGCAGGCGCATTCCCGCAGCTCGGCGTAGGAGAGGAAAGATCCGCCGATAAAGGTGACGCCTCGGGAGGTGTTCTGGGCGGCGCGCTCAAGCAGTTGAGGGAGCGTCGAAGAATGACGTTGATCCGGCATGGGGGTGACGACCTCCGAAAGAGAAAAGCACCATGGTGGGGAATCCGGCTCAGCGCACGGCTCCCGTCAACCGCCGACCTCGTTGAATCGCACAATCTCCGCGATTGTTTTCTGCAGTCTCAGCTCGTCCTCGTCAGATACGATTGCTTGCCCGAAACGGCCGTAAGGACCGATGGCGGCGTCCGGCGACGAAGGATACTGAATCTCGTCGAACTGGAAGTTACGCTCAAAATCCTGCTGGGTCAGGCCGACGCAGGAACCGCTCGCGCGGCGCAGAAGTATATATCCATAGAAGCGGTCAGGGGTGCGGATCTCCAGATTCTGGGTGAGCGCTTCCCCTAGCGCGAGACTGATTTCCACGTCGAAGAGGTCGACGCCGTATGTCAATTTGTTGACCTGCGGGGAGAGCGCCCCGGGGAGGCGGACGGCGCACTCACCGAAGGTCAATCCTGTTTCCTGTGCGAATGCTTCGAGATGGAAGACACAATCCGGCGCTTCCAGTCCTGTCAGCGCTTTTTGGACGAGCACATCGGCCTGCCGAAATAGCTCGGGGTGCAGCCTTCTGTCCAGAATGTGCGCGGACAGGATGCCGCCCTGTACGGCGTCGAGCGGCGAGATGTGGTTGCTGCTCATGGAGGACCATTGAAGCTCGCCGTCCTTCCAGATGCCGTCTACGTAGACTTCCGGGGCGTCGACGAACGACTCACCGACGATCTCGACGTCCGACCGGCTCGGGAACAGCTCCAAGGCCCGTGCGTACTCTTCCGGCGTACGGACGATGTTCGTACGCAGGGATCCGGCGCCGATGGCCGGCTTGATGACGAAGGCATCCCCTAAGTCGCCGGAAATCTCCAGGAACGAAGCGTCCTTCGACACATACCGGCAGCGCGCTCGTTTTACTTCGGGCGGCAGTTTGCTCTTCTGCAGATACTTGTCCCGGAAGTAGAGAGCGGACGCTGAATCCGCGTGCCCGGGGAGATTCAACTGCTGCCGCAAATACGCCGCCCCGAAGACACCCATTTCATGGACGGTGAGCACTCCTGCCACATCGTGAAGGCGCGCGGAGAGAACTGCTCGCAATATTTCCTGGGCGTTCTCGATGTCGGCGACGCGCTGGAAACGCCGCCCTTGCGGCGACCCGGCAGGCGCCTGGACGAGATAGTACGGGTCAAAACCCCTGAGTTGCAGCGCCCGGTCGAGATCTTCCCTGTATCCGATGACGATCATCGTCGGTTTCAGCACGCTTGTCTCCCCGAATTACAGCTGGCCAAAACTTTGAGAAAAGCAATCTGCCGTACTGCGACCCGAATGTGATTCGGGTGATCGGTGCGCCGGATCGGTCGAGGCCAACACGCTGGCATCGTGTCACACGAGATCCAGCCATGTGGATATGCCCAAGCATGATCTTTTGATGGGCGAGACGTGACATACGTCACAAGTAAAGCTTTAGTCGGTCAGGCATGAAATGAGCCGCAACACGGCTGATCAGCAAGTCCTATTCACCGCGCGTCCCACTGTCACTTACCTCGCCCTTACATTCCCGGCACGAACAGACACGGCCTACGCAGACGCTATGAATTCGGCCGGTACGGGCAAACAGGACGCGCACGGCACCCCATTTCCCGCGCGGCAGATCATGCGGCGGGGCGACTCCACCCGACCGGGCTGCTACTGCGTTCGGGTGGCTTGATGGAGCCGACGCAACCGGACGACGGCTCCACCGCCTCCTGTCCGACACAGGCACTGCCCGCCCGTCGTGAGGAAGCCGCCATGACTTCACCCGCCACCATCCTGCCGACCGTGAACTGGGACGCGGAAGCCGACTTCCTGCTGCCCCCGCCCGACCCGACACAGCGCCTGGACTTCGGCGTCGACGCCGACGCCGACGTTGCGGCGCGGCCCGTACTGACGTCCTGTGACCGGCACCGTCTCACCCTGCACGCCACGCTCACCAGGGCCGGAATCCCTCCGCACCCGGACGACGTCAAGGCCATCGACGCGCTGAGCGCGCTCGACGACACCGTCGCCCTCGCGATCTGCCGTTGGCTGGGTACGCATGCTCATCCCGCGACGCCGCTCACGTGACGGGGGGCGACGACGCCGCCACCGCGCACCCATCACGCGCGCGCGTTCCGCAGAGGTGACAGAGAGGTGACAGCCTGTCAGCCTCTGCGGAACAGGTCCTGCGGATCGACACGCTCCCAGCCCGAACGCCGGGCGGGCACACGCGGTACTTCACGGTCCCTGGCGCGCCACTCACGCATCAACGCGTCGTAGATGGGGGTCATCGAAGGAGCTTCGCCACCGCCGGCCCTTGTCCCCGCGCGGGGCGGCCGCGGCGAAGGAACCGCTTTCCCCGCATCGCTCATGCCAAGCCCAACGATCCTCCCGCCTTCCGGCAACGCCACCCCCGCGCGGACATGTCCACGCCGGGATCCGACTACGCCGCCTCCCCCTTGGCTCGACGGCGCAGGTCGGCGAGTTCCGTACGCGGCACCTCGTCGACAAGGCGGCGGGACAGGCTGATGAGTCGTCGCCGAAGGGCGGTGTTGCCGACGCCGGGAGCCTGGGCGAGAGCGTTGTAGGTGCGGTCCCAGTCGCGCTGGGTCTGGAGGGGGTCAGGGGTGGGGTCGTTGTGCACCATGACGCCAGTAGAGCATGTGTTCGATTTATTAGGCGAGCCGACGCGAGCCGAAGCCCACCACTCCCCACACCACTCGCAAAGCCGAAGCCGCCCGTACCGAGCGCCGGTAGGCGGACGGCCGGCAGCACCCTCAAGCGCAGTGACGCCCCATATAGGCGTCGAGCGCGGCCGCGCCCGCCAGCATCGCGAGACCCCGCGCCGTCAACCGGTCGCGCCACTCCCCCAGCGTCGCCTGCAGCGGCTCAGTTCCACCGGCGGCCCGGACCTGCTCCAGCACCCGCGCGATCTGCCCAAGGCCGTACCCGCCCCGCCGCAGCTGATGGGCCAGCAGCCCGTCGCGTACGTCGGCGGCCGTGTAGACGCGGTAGCCGGTGCGCCGGTCACGCCGGGGGACGATCAGCCCGGCTCGCTCCCATTTCCGCAGCGTCGCAGGGCGGATGCCGATGCGGTGTGCCAACGGCCCGATGTGCGTCACCCCCGGCTCCGGCTCCCCCGGCGGCGCCAGGTCGCGCAGCGCCACTTCCACGGCCTCCAGCGTGCTGCGGTCGTCGGCCAGCTGCCCGTGACTCGCGTCGATCAGCCGCAGCGCCTCCTGGACCGCGCCGTCGTTCACGGCCCGCATGATCGCCCCGGCGGTCGCATGGCCGTGCGCGGGGATCAACGCCAGGAAGGTCCGCAACGCCGCCGCGTGGCGCGGGGCGTAGACGCGATAGCCGTACGGAGAGCGCTCGGCGGCCGGCAGCACCCCCGACTCCTCGTAGTTCCGCACCGCCTGGGTGGACAGGCCGTGTTCGCGTGCCAGATCGATGGGCCGCAGCCGCATTTTGAAGGTTTGTCCTCATCAGCCGCAGAAAAATCCGCCAAAGTTTACACCGAGGGTTCAACGATACCGTTCAAGGAATGACGGCCTTGATCCGGGACGCAGCCCGTCCCTTCACCGGCGGTGCTCTCACCGCGCTCCTGTCCCCCGCCACGCGCCTGCTCGGCCTCGGCGAACCCACGCACGGCGTCGAAGCCTTCCCGGAGCTGCGCAACGAGCTCTTCCGCCACCTCGTCGAACACGAGGGCTACCGCTCGATCGCGATGGAGAGCGACTGTCTGGACGCCCTGGTGGCCGACGCGTACGTCACCGACGGCATCGGGACCCTCGACGACGCGCTGGCCCGCGGCTTCAGCCACGGCTTCGGCTCCTCGCCCGCCAACCGCGAGCTCCTGCGCTGGATGCGCGCCTACAACGAGCAGCGCACACCCGACGAACGGCTCCGCTTCTACGGCATCGACGGCCCCCTGGAAATGACCGGCGCCGCAAGCCCCCGCACGCCCCTGACCGCACTGCACGACTACCTCGCGCCCCACATCGACCTGGCCTGGAGTCGCGAGACCCTCGACGCGTCGCTCGGCCCCGACGAACGCTGGAGTGACCCAGGCACCCTCATGGATCCCACCCGGTCCATCGGCCGCACGCCCGAGGCGAGGGAACTGCGGCAGATCGCCGACGACTTGGGTGTGCTGGTCGCCGCGCACGCCCCTCACCTGACGGCCGCCACATCCCCCGACGACTTCTGGCGCGCCGAACTGCACGCCCGCACCGCCACCGGACTCCTGCGCTACCACGCGGGTCTGGCCGACACCGCGCCCACTCGCATCGGCGCACTCCTGGGCCTGCGCGACCTGATGATGGCCGACAACCTCGACGCCGTCGTCCGCCGCGAAGCCCCTCGCGGTCCCACGCTCGCCTTCGCCCACAACGGGCACCTTCAGCGCGACAAGAGCCAGATGCGGTTCGCCGGTCTGCCGCTCCAGTGGTGGAGCGCGGGCGCCATCATCGGGACCCGCCTCGGCGACCGTTACTCCTTCGCCGCCACCGCCTTCGGCACCCGCGGCTCCGATGTCCCGCACCCGGACACCCTCGAAGGCGTCCTGTCGTCCCTCCCGCACTCCCGCGCCGTCGTCGACCCCGACCAGCTCACCGCGGCCCTCGACCGGGAGCTGAATCCCCGGGTCCCTGCCGATCACACGTACGCCGCCCTCGACCCGACGACGACCGACCGGACGGACGCCATAGTTTTCGTCAAGGAGATCTGAGCCGGTCGAGGGTCTGAACCGAGCGAACCAACCACTCCGGAAAACGCCTCGGGGGCGACACCATCCGGTGTCGCCCCCGATCTACGCGCCCGCAGTCAGGACTGGGGACGGCTGCCGTGGTTCGCGCCGTTCTTGCGGCGGGCCTTCTTCTTGCGGCGTCGCTTCGAGGACATGGATACCTCCGTGGTTCCGGTATTGCTTCCCGGGTGCAAACCCAGGCGATCATGAGCCGCATACCCAGGACGTCGCCTCGTAATGTCGTGTCCTACGTCACCCGTCCCAGTGACGTGACCGGGCAGGACACGGCGTCCGGCCGCGCACCGGGCTCCCGGCCTCAGGCGGGGAGGGCGTCGACCGAGGGGACGACCGTGCCGAACAGGTCGGTGATGCTCGTCAGGGCCGCGGCCTGGAGCGCGGAGGCGGGCAGGACCGTACCGTCCGGCGTGGGAAGAGCGCGCGTGGCGGTGGCCTCGGCGACGACGGCGGGCCGGTAGCCGAGGTTGAAGGCGCCCTGCGCGGTGTAGTTGACGCACATGTGCGTCATGAAACCGGCCAGCACCAGGTCCTTGCCGCCGCCCGGGCCCGCGCCCAGGCCGCTCAGAGTCTTCTCCAGCTCGGTCGCGTGGAAGGAGTTGGGGAACTGCTTGACCACGACCGCCTCACCGTCCACCGGCGCGACCTCGTCGCTGATGGCACCTATGTGGGCCCGGATGTCGTACGGGGTGTTCTCGCCGCCGTCGTTGATCACGTGGATGACGGGGGTACCCGTGGCCCGGGCACGCTCCAACAGACGGGCGCCCGCCGCCAGCGCCGCCTCGGCACCCTCCAGCGCCATGACGCCGGTGCGGTACGTGTTCTGGAAGTCGATCATGATCAGGACGGACTCGCTCAGCCGGGGCGCGCGGTTGTCCAGGCCGATGACGTCGCGCAGGGTCATGGACGCGTGGTTCGTACTCATGGGATGCCTTTCGTGGGGCGTTGAGAAGTGGGGCATGGCGAAGCGACCGAGCGACTTGGCTCGAAGCCGGACGATGGGTCGGCCCGTAGGCCGTAGCTCAGCCGGTCTGGACGCGGAAGCGGCGGCGGTAGGCAGCTGGGGTGATCGTGAGCTGTCGCCTGAAGGCACGGTGCAGGGTCTCGACCGAACCGAGCCCGGCGGTGGCGGCGACCTGGTCCAGGGAGCAGTCGGTGCTCTCCAGGAGCCTGCGCGCGACCTCCACCCTGGCGGCCTCGACGTAGTCGGCCGTACTGGTGCCCGTCTCCTGTTTGAAGACCCGGGCGAAGTGCCGTTCGCTCAGGCACATCCGGGCCGCGAGCGCCGCCGCGGACAGGTCTTCGCCGAGGTGGTCGGCGATCCACAGCCGCAGCTCGTCGATGTCACGGCGCGTGGAGGCGGGGCGGCTGAGCGGCACGGAGAACTGGCTCTGGCCGCCCTGGCGTTTGAGGTACATCACCAGCTGCCGGGCCACCGACAGGGCGACGTCCTCCCCCTGGTCCTCGGCGACCAGGGCCAGGGCGAGATCCAGGCAGGCGCTGATACCGGCCCCGGTCCACAGCCGGCCACGATCGGTGCGTACGAAGATGGGGTCCGGGTCGACCGTGACGGCGGGGTGGTCGGCGGCCAGTTGGGCGGCGGTCGACCAGTGGGTGGTCGCCGTCTTCCCGTCGAGGAGCCCGGCCGCGGCCAGCAGATGGGCGCCCACGCACACCGACGCGACGCGCCGGGCCTGGGGCGCGGTCGCCCTCACCCACTCCACGACATCGGCGTCGATACGAGCGACGGGGCCGTCGTCGGTCATGTCGACCGCGCCGGGCACCAGCAGCGTGTCCACCTGCCCGCAGGCCTCATCAAAGGTCAAGTCGGTGACGAGCCGCACGCCCGCCGACGTACGAACCGCGCCGGCGACGGGCCCGGCAAGGCGGACCTGATAGCCGGCGCGGCCCGCGGTCTCCCGGTTGGCCAGCGCGAACACCTCGGCCGGGCCGGTGACGTCGAGGAGATCGGCATCGGGGAAGACCGCGATGACGACACGGTGCGGAAGGGACATGTCCCCATCCTCACCACCGCCATCCATGACCGCAATGACGATTCCCTGTCACATCCGGACATGCGCCGTGCCGAGTCGACGCGGGCCCTCGTGATCCGGAGCGCCGTTGGCCAGAGCGATCGGAGCTGAGCGGCGTTGCCATCAGAGCCGGAGCGCTTCACAGTGTCGCCGCGGAACTTGCCATCCCGCACAGGTTCCCCCCACGAGGGCGCTCCCATGAACGCCCCTCCGACCAGCCCCGGGGCGACCGGATACAGTGCGCAAGACGGCAGCCCGGTCAGGGAGGGGAAACGTGACCGACACCAGCGACACTCGGCCCGCCGAGGGGGAAGCGCAGGCGCCGCGGCAGAGCCGACTGCACCGTCTGATGCGGTACATCCCCCTGATCGCCCCCGTCCTGCTATGGGCTGTGCCCTGCTGGCTGCTCCTGCACACCGGCCAGCACTGGCCGCTTCCCGTCACGCTGATCGGCACCGCCCTGTTCGCCCTCGGCCTCGTCGGCATGCCGCTCGCGATGGTGCGCGGTCACGGCCGACGCCAGCAGGACCGGGCGGCGATCGTCGGGGACACCCTGCTCGGCGCCGGCTGGGTCCTGTTCACCTGGTCCGTTCTGCTCGGTGTCCCACTGCGGCTCGCCCTGACCGTAGTCGGCGTCGGCGAGAGTCAGGACCGGGCCCGAATCGTCACCTGGGCCGTCCTCGGCATCACCGCCGTACTGCTCGCCTGGGGGTACACCGAGGCCCGCCGCGTGCCACGTGTGCGCCGACTCGACGTGCAACTCCCGCGGCTGGGTGCCGGGTTGGACGGCATCCGTGTCGTCCTCATCACCGACACCCACTACGGACCGCTCGATCGCGCTCGTTGGTCGGCGCAGGTGTGCGAGACGGTGAACACTCTGGACGCCGACCTGGTCTGCCACACCGGCGACATCGCGGACGGCACGGCTGAACGCCGCCGCGCCCAGGCCGTCCCCCTCGGTACCGTGCGGGCCACCCGGGCCCGTGTGTACGTCACCGGCAACCACGAGTACTTCAGCGAGGCCCAGGGCTGGGTCGACCTGATGGACGAACTGGGCTGGGAGCCGCTGCGCAACCGCCATCTGCTGCTCGAACGCGGAGGGGACACCCTCGTAGTCGCGGGCGTGGACGACGTCACCGCCGAGTCCTCCGGCCTGGCAGGCCATCGCGCACACCTCGCCGGAGCCTTGACCGGCGCCGACCCTGACCTACCCGTCCTGCTCTTGGCACACCAGCCCAAGTTCGTCGACCGGGCGGCAGCCGACGGCGTCGACCTCCAACTCTCCGGCCACACCCACGGCGGCCAGATCTGGCCCTTCCACCATCTGGTCCGCATCGACCAGCCCGCCCTCGCCGGCCTCAGCCACCACGGCCCCCGCACCCTCCTCTACACCAGCCGCGGCACCGGCTTCTGGGGTCCTCCGTTCCGCGTCTTCGCCCCCAGCGAGATCACCCTGCTCGTACTCCGCTCCCCGCACCTGCCCACCTCGCCGTAGCACTGGGCGGCCTGACGCTTCCGCTCGGAGCAGTCCACGAGCCCAGGGGCAGGGTGGGGCGGGGTGGGCATAGCGCTGACCATCAGTCACGATCGCCCATCGGGGCTTCGGCCCCCCGCTGACCGCGGCATCCGCGAACTAGGCAACCTCGGGCGGCAAGTCGGCGTTGGCCCAGGTGTACGGGCAGGTCCCGACGGAGATTCAATCAGCACTGCCGCTCCCGCGCGCCCGGCGCCAGCTCCACTCCCGACGAGACGGCACCCCAGAGATCGCTCCGTCGCGGCTCCGGAGTCCTAGGGCTCGTACGGCGGATCATGGGCCGAGCCAGGGCCGGACCGAGGCGAGGGCCGGTCAGGGCCCTAATCGTGTTGACCGCCCCCGGCAGGCAGTGCTGGAGTCGGCACGTGGACAGCATCCCCGCCAACCGGCGGCTCTGGAACCAGATCAGCAGCGCCTACCAGCACAAGCACGACCCGCAAATCGGCGCCACACCCCGGCTGTGGGGCATGTACTCCATCCCCGACGCGCACCTGGACGCCCTGGGCGACGTCACCGGCAAGCGCGTCCTCGAACTCGGCTGCGGCGCCGGCCAGTGGTCCAGGGCGCTCGCCGCCGAGGGTGCCACCGTGGTCGGGCTCGACCTGTCCGAAGTCCAACTCGCCGCGGCGGCCCGCGCGATGGGAGCGGCCCGCTACCCGCTGGTGCAAGGCGCCGCCGAACAACTCCCCTTCGCCGCCGACAGCTTCGACCTGGTGTTCTGCGACTTCGGCGGGCTCAGCTGGGCGCCCCCGCACCTGGCCGTCCCGCAGACCGCACGCGTCTTGGGCCGAGGCGGGCGCCTGGTGTTCAACGTCGCCAGCCCATGGTTCGAAGCTTGCTACGACGAAGCCGCCAGCCGCGTGACCACGACGCTGCAGCAGGACTACTTCGGGCTGAACACCATCGCCGAAGGCGACGGCGCGACCAGCTATCAGCTCACCTACGGCGACTGGGTCAAGGTCCTGCGCGGCGCGGGTCTCATCATCGACGACCTCATCGAGCCGCGGCCCGAACTCGGAACACCCAACGGCTACAACGAAACCGACCCACCCGACTGGGCACACCGCTGGCCGGCGGAACTGCTCTGGGTAACCCACAAACCGTATGAACGCCCGGGTGGCCGAGCTTGAAGCCAGCGAGCGGACGCCGGCCACCGAGCGGACATCCTGCGCAAGGCGGCCAAGTATTTCGCCGGGGAGACGAACTGGTGAGCAGCCGCTTCCAGTTCGTCCACGACCACCGGAACACCTACGAGGTGAAGCGGCTGTGTCAGGCCCTGGACGTCAACAGGCCCCGCTACTACGCCTCCCGGGCCTTCGCCGACCTGTGCTCCGAACTGGGCGTGGCCCAGTCGGTGGGAGTGGGCGGCACCAGCGCGGACACCGCCGCCTGCGAGAGCTTCCACGCCTACCTCAAACGCGAGGCCCTCCAGGGCACCCGCGACTACGGCAACCCCGCCACCTGCCGCAAGACCGTGTTCGCCTGGCCGACCCGCTACAACACCCGCCGCCAAACTCACCCTCGCCGCGTGACAACCAACCGCGTGTCCACCATCACGGGCGAAGGCCCCACCACAATCAGCCAGTTCCTTGCAAACCGCCCTCTGAATTGCCCGGTGATCCGTCGCCGGGGCCGATCAATCTGAGTGTCGACTCGAAGCCTAGTACGCTTGTCCGAACACAGGAGGTTTCCATGGCCAAGGGCTACTGGGTCAGTGCCTACCGCACCATTTCCGACCCCGCGAAGCTAGCCGCGTACAACAAGCTGGCCGGTCCGGCCGTCCGGGCCGGGGGCGGGCGGACGCTCGCCCGCGGCGGTCGGGCCGTCGCCCACGACGCCGGAATCGCCGAGCGCACCGTCCTGGTCGAGTTCGACACCTTTGAACAGGCGGTCGCGGCACACGAGAGCGCGGCATACCAGGAGGCGCTGGTCGCCCTTTCCGACGGCGTCGAGCGCGACTTCCGCATCATCGAAGGCATCGACTGACCGGCGCACTGACGTTCAGGCCGGCCTGGCGGCCCCGCTGGCCTGGTCGGCAGAACTCACGCTCGCCCGAAACACATAGTCGTGGGTGCGCGCGCTCCCAGCCGGTGCCGCCGATGATGCCGGGCAAGACCCACCGGGTTCCGTACGGCTTGAGCGGACAGATGCTCCGGGGGCTGCCGGATCTGGCTCACACCCCACGGTGAGGGATTGCGGCGCGCGCCGGCAATCACGACGGACGTATCCACTGTCAATCGCCCTAACGAAGCCGCTTCACGTTGTCGCCGAACGTCCAGCCCTTCGACCCGTCCCAGTTGATCGACCAGGTCATCAGGCCCTTCAGCGCCCCGTTGTAGTGGTTCCACGCCTGCGTCACGAGGCTCGGGCTCATGTAGCCGCCGCCCGCGCCCGGTTGGGCGGGCAGGCCCGGCACCTGTTTGTCGTACGGCACCTTGATCGTGGTGCCCTGGATGACCAGCCCCTTGTTCAGGCAGTCCGTCTGCGCGGTGAATCCCTGGACGGTTCCGGCCGAGTAGGAGTCACCGGAGCAGCCGTACATGCTGCCGTTGTAGTACTGCATGTTCAGCCACCACAGGCGGCCGTTGTCCGCGTACTTCTTCACGATGGGCAGGTAGGCACCCCAGATCGAGCCGTACGCCACGCTGCCCCCGGTGACGTACGCCGTCTCGGGCGCCATGGTCAGGCCGAAGTTCGACGGCATCCGGGCCAGGACGCCGTCGATGATGCGGACGAGGTTGGCCTGCGAGGCGGAGAGTTGGCTGATGTTGCCACTGCCCACGAGACCGGTCTCGATGTCGATGTCGATGCCGTCGAAGTTGTACTTCTTCAGGATCGGCACCACAGTCTCGACGAACCGGTCGGCGACCTTGCTCGAGCTGAGGTCGATACCCGCCGCCGCGCCGCCGATCGACATCAGGATGGTGGCGCCGCCCGCCTTGGCCTGGCACATCTCGGCCGGAGTCGCGACCTTCACCGTCGAGTCCATCCCGTTCTCCCACAGGACCGTGCCGTCGGAGCGGATGACGGGGAACGCCGCGTTGATCACGTTGTAGCCGTGGTCGCGCATGCGCGTGTCGGTGATCGGGGTCCAACCGAACGGCGGGTGAACGCCGTTGGCGGAGCCGTCCCAGTTCTCCCAATAGCCCTGGAGCACCTTTCCGGCGGGCTTCGACTTGACCGCGCACGTTTCGTCCTGGGCGATGCCCTGGCGGCTCCGGCCGTCCTGACGGTCCTGGCCGTCTTGCGAGGAGCTGCCCGGCGCGGCGCCGACGAGCAGAGACACAGCGAAGGCCATCGCCAGACCGACCGCCGCGAGACGGGACGGGGCACGGTGCGGGAGAGGGGCACGGGGAGAGGTTCGGGATGACACGCTTACCTCCTGGACTGTGGTGCCTGGAGACGTAAGTGGTGCGACGCGCCACACCGTAAAGAGGTCCAGACCTGCCGTCAATAGGTCTGGACCAACGCAGCGAGCAGGAGGCCTCCCCGCATGGACATCACCCTCGACTCTCAGGACCCCGTTGCTCGAACGGTGACCGAGGTGATCCGGAAGGGTGACGTCCCCGCCCTGCACCAACTCCTGGCCGCGCGGCCGGGTTTGGCCACGTGCCTCATCAGCCAGGACGGGCCCGCCGCGGGCCGACGAAGCCTCCTGCACATCGCCACGGACTGGCCTGGCCACTACCCCCGCGCCGCAGCGGTCATCGCCGCTCTCGTCGCTGCGGGCGCGAACGTGGACGCCCGTTTCGTCGGCAGCCACTCCGAGACACCCCTGCACTGGGCGGCCGGCAACGACGACGTCACCGCCCTGGACGCACTCATCGAAGCGTGCGCCGACATCGAGGCCACCGGCGCGGTCATCGGCGGCGGCACTCCGCTCGCCGACGCGCGCGGCTTCGGGCAGTGGCGGGCGGCGCGCCGGCTCCTGGAGCACGGTGCCCGGGCGGACTTGCAGGACGCGGCCACGCTCGGCCTCCTCGGCCAGGTCGAGGCCTTCCTCAACTCCTCGGACTCCCCCACCGGTTCCGCGATCACCAGCGCTTTCTGGGGCGCCTGTCACGGCGGCCAACTAGCCACAGCTCAGCTTCTGTTGGGGCAGGGAGCCGATCTGAACTGGATCGGTTACGACGACATGACCGCCCTGGACGTCGCCCGCGCCCAGGAGGCTGATGACGTCGTCGAATGGCTGCTCACCCGTGGGGCGAAGGCGCGGGCCGGGCTCGGATAGGTCAGGTCGTTCTCAGACGGCGCCACGGTCCCCGAATGCGCCTTCGGCCGCGAAGGCCAGCTTCGCGAAGCGTTCGCCCATGCGGCGGTGGGCGGCGGCGTCCGGGTGGAGGTCGTCGGGCAGCGGCAGCTCGGCCGAGTCGTCCTCGCCGTAGAGGTCACGGCCGTCGAGGTAGTACAGGTTCGGGTCCTCCGCCGCTCGCTGCTCCACGATCCGGGCCAGCTCTTCGCGGATGACACCCAGGGTCAGTTTCCCGCTCGCCCGCTCCGCCGGATCACCCATGGCACTGAACCGCAGCCGCCCGGCGCTGAGGGCGGTGAGGTCCGGGGCGCTTGGGCCCGGCGTGTCTTCGTGGATGGGGCACAGGATGGGCGAGACGACCAGCAGAGGGGCGGTGGGCTGCCCCTCGCGAATGGTGTCCAGGAAGCCGTGCATGGCGGGGGCGAAAGCGCGCAGCCGCATCACATCGGCGTTGACCAGGTTGATGCCCATCTTGACGCTGATGAGATCGGCCGGGGTGTCCCGCAGGGCGCGGGCGGTGAACGGGTCGAGCAGGGCGCTGCCGGCCAGGCCCAGGTTGATCAGTTCCACGCCACCGAGGGAGGCCGCGAGTGCGGGCCAGATGGTGGTGGGGCCGGCGGCGTCGGAGCCGTGGCTGATCGAACTGCCGTGGTGCAGCCATACCTTGCGGCCCCGGTCCGGTGCGGGCTCGACGGAGGCGTTGGTGCGCAGGGCCACGAGTTCGGTCTTCTCGTTGTGCGGCAGCCAGATCTCGACGTCCTTGACGCGGTCGGGCAGATCGGTGAAACGGAGCGTCCCGACCGCGCCGGGAGTGGTCTCCGCGGATCCGGTGGTCATGTCGATGGTCAGGGTGTTGCCGCCGCTGACGCCGGCCTGCCGGGCAAGGCGCCCGTCGACGAGCAGGTCGTACACGCCCTCGGGCCGGGGCGGGGCGCCCACGTAGGCCTGCTTGGTGGGAAGCGTGTCCAGTTCGACGGCGGTGGCCCGGGTGCGGAAGGCGAGACGTACGCCGGAGGGCTGGGCCTCCGCCATGGCCAGTTGCCCGTCGGTGCACTGGGCGCGGGCCCATGCGGGCAGCCGGTGCGGGAGCACACCGTGGGCGGTCCGCTCCAGGTCGAGGGCGCCGCGCAGGATGTCCGCGGTGATGGGCGTACTTATCCAGTGGCGGTCGGTGTGGTCGGCGCGCTCGACGTGGTCGGTGTGCTCGGTGTGCATGGTGTCCGCCTGTTGATCAAAGCATTCGGGTGGTTGAGGCCGGTGGCTGCGGAGCACCGACATATCGATCGGTCGATACGTCGATGCTCCGATGACAGCGGGCCGACGCGCTAGCCCGGTGAGGGACCGGTCAGGACGCGGGCCAGTTCCGCAGGAGAGCGTCGAGGGCATCGAGGATCCGCGACCACGTCTCCTGCGAATCGGGGGCGCTGTGGCTGAAGCCCCCCGTCATTTCCAAGCTGACGTAGCCGTGGAAGACGCTGCCCAGCATCCGCACCGCGTGGGTCTGGTCCGGCTCCGTCAGGTCGTAGCCGCGCAGGATCGCCCGCGTCATCTGCGCGTGTCTGCCGCCCGCGCTGACGGCCGCCGTCTCCGGGTCGAGCCTCAGCTGGGCCGCGGCATAGCGGCCCGGATGCTCCCGGGCGTAGTCGCGGTAGACGTTCGCGAGCGCGATCAGGGCATCCTTTCCGGCCCGGCCGGCCAGGGCGGCGGCGCCCCGGTCGGCGAGTTCCTCCAGTGCGAGAAGGGCGATCCTCGTCTTGAGGTCCTGCGAGCCCTTCAGGTGCGAGTACAGGCTCGCGACCTTGACGTCGAACCGCCGGGCGAGCGCCGAGACGGTCACCTGCTCGAAGCCGACCTCATCGGCAAGCTCCGCTCCGGCCTGGGCCAGCCGCTCCGTGGTCAGTCCTGCACGAACCATGCCCATCCCTCCGTTTGGCAGAACTGATTATGCAGCCGCCTAATCTCTTTAGGCATATCAGCCATCGCCATAGGGCGGGGTTACGGGGGCTCCGGTAACCCAGCCACCACAGACCGACCCGGGAGACCTGAGACCAGAGCCCAGAGCCCAGAGACCACCGGCGTGACATCACACCGTCTTGACCGTCCCCCCGTCGATCACGTAATCCGCGCCGGTGACATTCCCCGCCACACCCGACAGCAGGAACGCGATCAGCGAAGCAACCTCCTGAGGCTCGGTGATCCGGCCGCTGGTGATGTTGAACGCGGCCGGGATCTGCTCGAGGAACGCCGCGTGCTCGACCCCGGCGCTCGCCGCGACCTTGCCACCGAACCCCTCGGGGTCCTCCCAGATGGCGGTGCGCACCACACCGGGCGAGACGGTGTTGACCCGGACACCCCGCGGCCCGAACTCCTCGGCCAGCGACTTGCCCAGCGAGGTGAGGGCGGACTTGGCGGCGCTGTAGGCGACGGGACCTGCCGCGGGGAGACGGGAGTTGATCGACGAGACGTTGACGATCGCACCGCGGCGCTCGATGAGACTGGGCAGCGCGGCGCGCGTGACGCGGACCGCGCTGAGCAGATTGAGGTCGAAGACGCCCTGCCACTGCGCGTCGTCGGTGTCGAGGAAGCCGACCAGCTCCACGGCATCACCGGCGCCGACGTTGTTCACCAGCAGGTCGATGCCGCCCAGTTCGGCGAAGGCGCCGTCCATGAGCGTGGCCACTCCCTCCGCCGTGCTGAGGTCGGCCGAGACGGCGAAGGCTCCCGACTCCTTGAGTTCGGGGGTGATGGTGCGGGCGGCGCCCACGACGCGGACGCCCTCGTCGATGAGGGTCCTTACGGTGGCCAGGCCGATGCCGCGGCTGGCACCGGTGACGACTGCGGTCTTGGCATTGAGGTCGAGCTTCATGCTTTTCCAGCTCCTTAGAACCAACAGTTCTTGAACTACAGGTACAAAACATGGGCAGACGTCTGCGGCCAAAGCCGCGTCCGGCCAAAAATCAGAGAGAGTCGACCATCGCGTCGATCACCCGGGAAAGACGCCCGGGACCCTCGGCGACCCGCGCCATGAGCCGCAACCCGACGGTCGTGTTCAGCAGCAGACTTCCGACGGCCTGGGCATCACGGCCGGGAGCGATCTCCCCCGCCCGCTGCCCCTCCTCCACCACCGCACAGAAGGCTTCCTCCGTGCGGTCGAACATGCGCCGGACCAACTCGGTAGCCACCTCGTCCGTACCGGCCAGCTCCGCGGCGGTGTTCACCGCCATACAGCCCCGCCGGTCCGGGTCGGCGAGGTCCATCTCGACGAGCAGCCACAGCGCCGCGCGCAACCGCTCCTTGACGGGCCCCGGCTCCCCGAGGATCTCGACGAGGGCCGCGGCCTGACCGTCGCGGTAGCGGCGCAGCGCCTGCTCGAACAGGGCGTGCTTGCTGCCGAAGGTGTTGTAGAGACTGCCCTTGCCGATACCGAGCGCGTCGACGAGGTCCTGGGGTGTCGTGGCGGCGTACCCCTTGCGCCAGAACACCTCCATGGCCTGCGCGATGGCGGTGTCCGGATCGAACTGCTTCGGCCTTCCCATGACTGGGAGCCTAAGCCTTTCTTGACCTCTAGGTCAAGAACTCCGCTCAGGCGGCACGCGACACCCGCGCCGCCTTACGCGGCACGCCGCACCCGCGCCGCCTTACGGGCCTCGGCCATCTCACGCGACTCCCCTGACCGGCGGGAACCTCCGCCGGAGCGGCCCGGGCGCGTCCCCATCCCCCGGAAGGGGGCGCCGCCGCGCTGCTTGGGGCGATCGATGGGCGCACTGCCCCCGATCGGCACCCCGGAGGGCGCCTTGGCTCCCGTGATGCGGCTCAACTCGGCCTCGCCTGAACGCACTTGGGTGATCTGCGGCCTGATGCCGGCGGCGGCCATCAGTCGGCTCATGTCGCGCCGCTGATTGGGCGTCACCAGGGTGACGACGCTGCCGGACTCACCCGCGCGGGCCGTACGGCCACCACGGTGCAGGTAGTCCTTGTGGTCGCTCGGCGGGTCGATGTTCACGACCAGGTCGAGGTTGTCGACGTGGATACCGCGGGCCGCGACGTTCGTCGCCACCAGGACCGACACGGCGCCGGTCTTGAACTGGGCGAGGGTGCGCGTGCGCTGCGGCTGCGACTTCCCGCCGTGCAGCGCTGCCGCGCGTACGCCGCTGCCCATCAGATGCTTGGTGAACTGATCGACGGCGTGCTTGGTGTCCAGGAACATGAGCACGCGGCCGTCGCGCGCCGCGATCTCGGTGGCCGTCGCCATCTTGTCGGCGCCGTGCACATGCAGCTCGTGGTGATCCATCGTGGTGACCGCACCCTTGGACGGGTCGACCGAGTGGACGACCGGGTCGTGGAGGTAGCGGCGGACCAGCAGGTCTACGTTGCGGTCGAGGGTGGCGGAGAACAGCATCCGTTGGCCGTCGGGGCGCACCTGGTCGAGCAGTTCGGTGACCTGCGGCATGAAGCCCATGTCGGCCATCTGGTCAGCCTCGTCAAGGACGGTGATGTTCACCCGGTCCAGGCGGCAGTCCCTGCGCTCGATGAGGTCCTTGAGGCGCCCCGGCGTGGCGACGAGCACCTCGGCACCGGTCCGCAGCGCACCGGCCTGCCTGCCGATGGACATGCCACCGACCACGGTGGCGATGCGCAGCTTCAGCGACCGGGCGTAGGGAGTGAGCGCCTCGGTGACCTGCTGGGCGAGTTCACGGGTAGGAACGAGGACCAGGGCCAGGGGCCGCTTCGACTCGGCACGCTGTCCAGCGGTGCGTACGAGGAGCGGAAGCCCGAAGGCGAGGGTCTTGCCCGATCCGGTGCGGCCGCGGCCCAGTACGTCCCGGCCCGCGAGGGCGTTGGGCAGCGTGGCCGCCTGGATCGGGAACGGCTCGGTCACGTCGAGGTCGGTCAGCGTCTTGAGCAGCTGGGCCGGCATGTCCAGGTCACCGAAGGTCTCCACGGCGGGGAGGCCCGGGGTGATGGTGACCGGCAGTGCGAACTCGCCCTGCGGAGCGACGGGACGGCGGCCCTGTCCGCCGGAGCGGTAGCCGGGGCGGGCGCCTCCGCCCTTGCGCGCGCTGGCGCCGCGGGGGTCGGAGTTGTTGCGGGAGTTGGAATAGCGGTCGTTCGTGCGAGCTGAACGGTTCATGGAGAACCTTCCTCGATAGGGCACGCATCGAGGAATTCTCGGCGTATGTCAACCGAACGAATTGCAAGCACGAGCCGAGTAAAAGAAAAAACTTCTGTAGACAGCAACGAGCTGGTGCCCGCACCGTGAGGTGCGGGCACCAGCGTCGTCTTACGCTTCAGCGTCAGGCAGGAGTGATGTTCTCGGCCTGCGGGCCCTTCTGGCCCTGAGTGACATCGAAGTTCACCTTCTGGCCTTCCTGAAGCTCACGGAAGCCCTGGCTGGCGATGTTCGAGTAGTGGGCGAAGACGTCGGGGCCGCCACCCTCCTGCTCGATAAAGCCGAAGCCCTTTTCCGAGTTGAACCACTTCACGGTGCCAGTAGCCATACTAAATATCTCCTTCGGGGCAAGCTCCGAAGCCCGCACTGTGCGAACCTCGGCGTCGCCACGTTGATTGCCCCGTCCGGAAAACTTCTTCCGGAAATACAAAAGTGCCCGGCGGAATAGATCCACCAAAGGCACTTGAAGTCTTATGGGAACCACAACTGCAACTACGATCAACAGTAGCACGAGATGGGCCTCGCGGCACGGGCACGCGCCACTTATTTCGCCCGACCGGCCCTACGCCCGCACCACATTGCGGAGATTTCCGGACCTCTGGTCTCACCCGGTACGGGAATCTACTCTCGCCATGTACGGAAATCTGATCTCACCCGGGACGAGAAATTACCCAGGGGGCGCTCTCCACCATGGGACCCAGCGCGCCGGTGCGGGCGAAGGTGATCCAGGTGGTGCGCAGCGCGGAGCCGAGCTTGTCGACGTCCTCCCAGTCAGCGTCCCCGAGCATCGGCGACGCCCGCCATGCCTCCCGCGAACCGAAGAGGAGGGGCAACTCGACGCAGTGGGTGGCTCCGAAGGGTGAGCCGGGCGGGCGCCAGTCGAGGCGGTAGGCATGTACGTGCCCGCCGGCCTGCGCCAGGCGGGCACCGAAGAGGGTGAGCGGTTCCTCGTAGGCACGACGGGTCAGTTCAGCCGTGTCGCCACCCTCGACCACACCCTCAACCTCAATCTCACCCTCACCCTCGCTCCTGCCCTTCCCCCCTCCTCCTCCCTTGCCCTTTCCGGCGAACGCGGTCATGTCGTCGAGGTTCCAGCCGTACATGACGTCGAGGCCTCGCACGTTCTCGTCGAAGGCGGGGCCGGGCTCATGAAGGGGGTCGGCCTCGTGGACCGGGGTGAACGCGGGTTGCATCGCGTTGCCGGAGCGGCGCAGGTTCGCCAGGGCCGTCTCGCGCTGTGCCGCAAGGATCGCGGTCACGTCGGCGGTCCGCGGATCCGAGGCCAGGAAGTCGGCGAAGAGGCGGCCCACGGTCCGGGCGTCCTCCCGAGGGCGCGCCGCGAGCGCGAGCGGGGCGCTCTGCAGGATCGCCCGGCGGAACAGCCCCTTGGCCTCCGGCATGTCGAGGAGGAGGCGGATGGACAGGCCGCCCGCCGACTGTCCCACCACCGTGACGTTCCCGGGGTCTCCCCCGTAGGCGGCGATGTGTGCGCTGACCCAGCGGAGCGCCTCCAGTTGGTCGTACAGACCGAGGTTGCCGTCGCTGACTCCGTCGAGACAGAGGTAACCGAACGCCCCGAGACGGTAGTTGGCGCTCACTACCACCACATCGCCCTGGGCTGCGAGCGCGCCGCCGTCGTACCAGTCCATGAGTCCGGCGCCGCTGCTGAACCCGCCGCCGTGGAACCACACGAGCACGGGCCTGGCCCCCGAGTCGCGGGCCGGTGTCGTGATCGCGAGGTTCAGACAGTCCTCGCCCTGCGGGTGGCTGTCGAGCGGTGGGCCCATCACCGCGTCGAGCCGGGACGGCAGCTGCGGGCAGATCTCACCGCTCGCGGGGAAGGGGCCAGGCCCCGCGACCGGGCGCGGGCGGGCGAAGCGCTCCGCGGTGGCGTAGCGGACAGGCCCGGTCCGGATCACCGTCGTCGATGCGGTCATGCTTCTACCCCTCCGCGGCGGGTACGGCTGGTCCCGGCGCAGTCTCGGGCATCGCGCGAAACGGCGCCACCGCCCCACCGGCCTCTTTGCAGCCGCTGTTCGCAGCAGCTGTTTCCAGAAGGAATTGACAAATAGTCAGCAAGGAAGCCGCCTCGATTCGGTTCACCGGGAGAGCGAAATCCGTGCCGGGTGGACAACTCCCGGCCCTCCGGCGAGAGGCGCCTCGAGCCCCCGGGAAATGCATGGATAGGCCATGAGTTTCGACGGAGCGACGGCTTGCTTCCGGGGACGCCCACGGGCCCCGGCCAGTGTCGCCGAGTCCATGACAGGGCGGCCCACCTGCGGTGGCGCGCGGCGGCGCAGCGCCGCGACGGCCCCCGCCGCAGCCTCACCGGCTCGTCCCGCAGCGCCTCTGTTGTCACGTGTAAATGCGGAACAGTTCAATTCCGGAACACATGTTCCATTGCTATCTCGTTATGCATTGACTCCTTGACGCCGGGAAGACCGCAGGGTTGGCTTTCAGCCATCTCGGACCACAACGAAGCGGTCCGATCGAGGAAGTGGGCGAATGAACTCCCGTATGCGTGAAGCCACCGTCGCCGTATCTGTCAGCGCTCTGGCACTCTCGCTCGCCGCATGCGGCAGCCTGTTGGACTCCGACGACGGAAAAGCACAGAGCAAGAGGAAGGGTGACGCGGTCACCATCGGCCTGCTGCTGCCCGAAGCGGAGACGGCCCGCTATGAGAAGTTCGACCACCCCATCATCGAGAAGCAGGTCAGCAAGCTGACCAACGGCAAGGGCAAGCTGGTCTACGCCAACGCCGACGAGGACGCCGCCAAGCAGAGCGGCCAGCTCGAAAAGATGGTCGCCGACAAGGTCGACGTGATCCTCGTGAGCGCGGTGGACGCGAAGAAGATCGCGCCGTCGGTCAAGAAGGCGAAGGAAGCGGACATTCCCGTCATCGCCTACGACCGTCTCGCCGAGGGGCCCGTCTCCGGCTACGTGGCCTTCGACAACGAACTGGTCGGCCAGGTCCAGGGCCAGGCGATCCTGAAGGCGCTCGGCGACGGCGGCCACCAGAGCAGCAAGGTCGTCATGATCAACGGTTCGCCGACCGACCCGAACGCCGCCGTCTTCAAGGAGGGCGCGCTCTCCCAGCTCCAGAACCAGGTGGACGTCGCCAAGTCGTACGACACCGAGGGCTGGAAGCCGAAGACCGCGGGCGCTCATATGACCGACGCGATCACCGCCCTCGGCAAGGACGACATCGCGGCCGTCTACTCCGCCAACGACGGCATGGCGGGCGGCGTGATCAAGGCCCTGAAGGCCGCGGGCCTCACCGACCTGCCGCCGGTCACCGGCCAGGACGCGGAGCTGCCGGCCGTGCAGCGCGTCGTCACGGGCGAGCAGTACATGAGCGTCTACAAGCCCTACCCCGAGGAGGCCGTCGGCGCCGCAGAGATGGCGGTCCGGATCGCCCAGGGGCGCATGGTCGAGTACGACGCCCTGGCCGGGGACAGGTCCGCGAACGCCACCACGAAGAACATCCCCTCCCTCCTCATCTCGGTCCGCCCCCTGACCCAGGACACCATCAAGTCCACGGTCATCAAGGACGGCGTCTACAAGACCGGGGAGATCTGCACGGCCGCGTACAAGTCGGCGTGCGCCGCGATCGGCCTCAAGGGCTAGCGGTCGTAGCCGCGGCGAGGCCGCCTGGGGCATGTGGCACGGCGCGGTACTGACTGACCGTATCGGCGAAGTCCCTCGCCAAGGGCGACAGCGCGTCCCACCGGCGCACCGCCCAACCGGCCCACAGAGTGGGCAGCTCGGACTCGGCGAACCACGTGTCCAGGCACGCCCGGGAGGTCGCGCTCTCCGGGAGTCCGATGAGCTGGATGCCCGCCTCGCACCAGACTCTCCGTCCCGGGCTGCCCGCGCTCCGGTACGCCGGCCGTCCCGGGAAGGGTGACACATGCAGGTACTTGAGACAGTGGCCATCGCTGCCGCGGCCGTCGCGGCCGGCGGCATCAACGCGGTGGTCGGCTCCGGCACCCTGATCACCTTTCCGACCCTGCTCGCCTTCGGATACCCGCCGGTCCTCGCGAACGTCTCCAACACCATCGGTCTCGTACCGGGCGTTCTCAGTGCGGCGTACGGATATCGCGCCGAGCTCAAGGGGCAGCTCCCCCGCCTGCTCAAGCTGGGACTCGCGTCGCTCCTCGGCGGGATCATCGGAGCGGTGCTGCTGTTGACGCTGCCCGCCGACGCGTTCCAGTCGGCGGTGCCGGTCCTGATCCTGGTCGCGTGCGTGCTTGTGGTGCTGCAGCCCCGCCTCCAGAAGTGGCTCACGCGGCGCGACGGCGGCGGCCGTACGGACGGCGGTGTCTCCCTGTGGGCCGGTGTGCTGGGCACCGGTGTCTACGGCGGTTACTTCGGCGCCGCCCAAGGGGTGCTGCTCATGGGGCTGTTCGGGACGTTCCTCCGCGATGACCTGCAGCGCCTGAACGCCGTCAAGAACGTACTCGCCTCGATCGTCAACGGCGTCGCGGCGGTCGTCTTCATCGCCGTGTCCACCGTCGACTGGACGGTGGCCGGTGTGATCGCCGCCGGCTCGACGCTGGGAGGGCTGCTCGGCGCGCGGGTGGGCCGCCGCCTTTCGCCCGCCGTGCTCCGGGGGCTCATCGTGGTCATCGGTGTGACGGCGGCCGTCGCCGTGGCCCTGTGAGTGTCGGCACTGCCCACGGACGCGGCCCGGTCCCGCGTGTCTCCCTGCGCGGGCCCGGGCCGCGGTGCCGCGCCCCAGGGCGTGCGGTCAGCCGGGCCACGTGCCGGTCAGCCGACGGGCGGCAGTGGCTCCCGCGCGGTCGACGGCGGCCTTGGTCGCGGCGAAGATCGCGCCCTGCAGCGTCGCGGCCACCAGCACTTCGGTCCAGGTACGGCCCTCGTCGGTGGCGTCCGGCGCGTCCTCGTCGTAAGCGAGCACCTTCCAGGTCTGCTTGAACACCCCTCCGGCCACCATGCCGCTGACGGCTCCGAGCGCGAGACCGACCGGCTTGTAGGCGATTTTCGATGCCTTCACCAGGTCATCCCTTCTGACGCCTTCATCCGGTCACCCCTTCTTGCGGCGGCGCACAGCCCACAGCGTGACGACGCTCGCGCCGAGCGCCGCGAACAGCACGGTGCGGTTGTCCCGCGCCAACTGGCCGCCCTGTGCCGCCTTCTGCCGCACCGGCTCCGGCGCCTCGGGAAGCTTGTCCTGCACCTGGTGCGCGATGTCGGCGGCCTTGGCCTTCACCTCGCCCGCCTTGGCCGTGGCCCCTTCCTTCACCGCGTCGGCCTTCACCGCCGTCTGCTCCTTGACCTGCACGGCCTTCTCCTTGGCACGGGCCTTGACGTCGGTCTTGGACGCGAGCGCCGCGACGGTCTCCCCGAGCTCGGATCGGGTGTTCTCGACCTGTTCGCGCAGTTCCTCGGGGTTGGAGGCGGTCGGCTCGTCATGAGGCGGCTGAGTCATCGCTGTGCCCTCTCCTTGATCTCGGCCACATCGGCCTTGACGCTGTCGATGGTCTGTCCGGGAGCCGGCGGAGCGGCCCGGCCGACCTGCTTCTTGCCCGTCATCGCCATCACGGCGGCGATCACGCCGAGTACGGCGGTGACGATCAGAGCGGCGGCCCACACCGGCAGCGGCACGGCCAGACCGGCGATCGCGGTGGCCACCAGGGCCTGGAGCATCAGAAAGCCGACGACGCCCGCGCCGCCGAACAGACCGCCGCCCTTGCCGTAACGCTTGCCCTTCTCCTTCATCTCCGCCTGCGCCAGGCGGAGTTCACCGCGCACCAACTCGGTCAGCTGCTGCGAAGCCCGCTGCACCAGCTCGCTCACCGACTCACTCACCGGCTCCTGCCCCGACCGGGCGCCCTGATCGGCTCCGGTGACGTGCGGCTGCGTGCTCGACACGGCGATCACCTCCCGTCTTCTCCATCTCTGCCTGCCGGGCCGCGCTGCGGCGTCCCGGCCCTTCCATCGCGCGAGTACCCAGCTCGGCCCGGATCAGACGGGAGGATTCCCGCTCGAACGGGGCCACCGAGAGGAGCCGGCTCACATCCCGTCGTCCAGTCGGCGCCGGTCCTCCTCGTCCCACGCCCTGGTGTCACGCGGCTCCGCGTAGGGCTCCGCATCCGGCGGGTATCCACCCGCGATCGCCCGCTGCCGTACGGTCTCCGCGTCGAACTCGAGGCCGAGGAGGATCGCCAGGTTGCTGATCCACAGCCAGACCAGGAAGACGATGACGCCGGCCATCGTGCCGTAGGTCTTGTTGTACGAGGCGAAGTTCGCGACGTAGAAGGCGAATCCCGCGGAGGCGAGCACCCAGATGACCAGGGCGAGCAGACTGCCCGGCGTGATCCACCTGAAGCCCCTGATCTTGGCGTTCGGGCTCGCCCAGTACAGGATCGCGATCATCACGGTGACCAGGACGACCAGGACGGGCCACTTGGCGATGGACCACACCGTCAGCGCGCCCTCGCCCACCCCGAGCGCGCCCCCGGCCTGCCGCGCGAGGCCGCCGGTGAAGACCACGATCAGCGCACTGACCACGGCCAGGAGCATCAGCACGACGGTCAGCCCCAGGCGTACGGGCAGGACCTTCCATACGGGGCGGCCCTCGGGCATGTCGTAGACGGCGTTCGCCGCGCGGATGAACGCGCCCACATAGCCCGAAGCCGACCACACGGCCAGCGCGATACCGACGAGGGCCATGACGGATCCGGTGCCGGCGTTGCCCTGCAACTGCTCGACGGCCTTGGTGACGATGTCCCGCGCGGAACCGGGGGTGAGCTGCTTGAGGTTGTCCAGCACCTTGTCGGTGGCGGACTTGCCGGTGATGCCGAGGAGGGAGACGAGCACCAGCATCGCGGGGAAGAGCGACAGCACGCCGTAGTAGGTCAGCGCTGCCGCGCGGTCGGTGAGCTCGTCGTCCTTGAACTCCTTCACGCTGCCCTTGAGCACCGCTCCCCAGGCGTGCTTCGGCAGCTTCGTCGGGCCGTCCGGCGCACGCCGCTCCACCTCGGGTCCCGGCCCGGGGTCCCCTTCCCCGGCCGTCCCGCCGTCGTACTGATTCTTACGCCCCGGTACCTGCGCTTCAGTCATGCGGGCCGGGTATCCCGGGGCGTGGCCGTTACACCGCTCGTCCACGCCGCGCCGGTGGCCGGTGCCCTGGCCCTCGGGATGCTCGCCTGATCGCGACGGCCACCGGAGCGGACGTACGAATTCCATCCCCATAGGGGCAGGTCAGCCGCAACTTCCGCTCCACCAGGAGTACTTGAAGGGTTGACGGTGGCCTGACAATCAGTATGGTCTAGGCCAATGAGTCGACCGAGGCGCCCGGTTGTCTCTCGCCCCTCATCCCCCACCCCAGAGGGAACAGAGATGAACAAGAAGCAGAAGCTGGCAGCCGCCCTGGGCGCGGGATTCGCGCCCGTGCTCGTCCTGGCCTCCGTCACCCCGGCCGCCGCGCACGGCTACGTCTCCTCACCCCCGAGCCGTCAGGCACAGTGCGCGGCCGGGACCGTCTCCTGCGGCGAGATCACCAACGAACCGCAGAGCGTCGAGGGCCCCAAGGGACAGACGACGTGCAGCGGCGGCAACGCGCGGTTCTCCGAACTGGACGACGACAGCAAGGGCTGGAAGGTCACCGACGTCGGGTCGTCACAGGAGTTCAGCTGGAAGCTGACGGCGGCTCACGCCACCAACAGCTGGCAGTACTTCGTCGGCGGAAACAAGATCGCCGAAGTGGACGACGGCGGCGCCAAGCCGGGCGACACCGTCACGCACAAGGTCGACTTCGGAGGCCTCAGCGGCAAGCAGAAGGTGCTCGCGGTGTGGAACATCGCCGACACCGCCAACGCCTTCTACGCCTGCATCGATGTGAACATCGGGGGCTGAGCCTCCCGCCCGGGGTGGCTCCCCCACACCACCCCACCCGGTCTGCCGGGCCCCGGCACCCTCGCGCCGACGGCCTCGCAGACCGGGCTTTTCCGTACGGAGCGGGCTGCCGGTCCTGCCGATGGCTGAGAAGGTGGATACATGGCCGATCTGCGCAGAACCCTGGAGACACACGTCAGCAACGGCTCGGTGCCGGGCGCGGTGGGCCTGGTGGCCCACCGCGACCGGGTCGAGGAGGTCGCGGCCGTCGGGTCCGTCGATGTCGAGGGCTCCGCCCCGATGGCCAGGGACTCCATCTTCCGCATCGCCTCGATCACCAAACCCGTCGTCGCCGCGGCCGTCATGATGCTGGTCGAGGACGGCCGGATCGCACTGGAGGACCCGGTCGGTCAATGGCTGCCTGAGCTGGCGTCACCGAGCGTGGTCCGCACGCCGTCCTCGCCGGTGGACGACGTGGTCCCGGCGGTCCGGCCCATCACCGTGTTCCATCTGCTCTCCTCCCGCGCCGGTTACGGCTTCGCCTCCGACTTCTCGCTGCCCGCGCTCGCGCCGCTGTTCAGCGAGCTCAAGCAGGGGCCTCCGCAGCCGCAGGCCGTGGCGGAACCCGATGAGTGGATGGCCACGCTGTCCCGTATCCCGCTGCTCCACCAGCCCGGCGACGGCTGGCTGTACAACATCTGCTCCGATCTCCAGGGCGTGCTGATCTCCCGGGTCACGGGAACCCCGCTGCCCGACTTCCTGGCCGAGCGGATCTTCGAACCGCTCGGGATGACGGACACCGCATTCTCCGTTCCGCCCGGCAAACTCGACCGGTTCACCAGCTATTACGCCGCCGGTCCCGAGGCCGGGCCCGAGCGCGATCCGATCAGCGGGCTCGAACTGCTCGACGCCCCCGACGGGCAGTGGAGCAGCCCGCCGCCGTTCCCGTCCGGCGCCGGCGGCCTGGTGTCGACCCTCGACGACTGGCTCGCCTTCGGGCGGATGCTGCTCGCCGAGGGGGCGGCGGACGGCCGTCGTCTGCTCACGCCCGACTCGGTGCGCCAGATGACCACCAATCAACTGACCACGTCGGAGCGGGAGTCCGGCGGGCTCTTCCTCGAAGGCATGGGCTGGGGCTTCGGCGGTGCGGTGGACGTCGAGACCGTCGAGCCGTGGAGCGTTCCGGGACGGTACGGCTGGGTCGGCGGCACGGGCACGGCAGCGCACATCATCCCGGCCACCGGCACGGTCACTCTGATGTTCAGCCAGCTGCAGATGGGCGGGCCCAGCTTCCCCGCGCTGATGCGGGACTTCTGGCGGTACGCGGCCGGGGCCTGAGGAGGCGGGCACCCGGCCCGGGGTGGTCAGCCGGCCAGCGGGCAGTCGGTCAGCAGGCCGACCGGGTCCTCCCCCGGCGGGCGCGGGATCGTGCGGCTCGGCGGTGGCCGGTGGCCGGTGCCGAGCCACTCCTCAAGGGCGGTGAACGCCGAGCGGTGGCACGGCAGGAGCGGGCGGAGCCTGTCGGGGAAGGTGTCGTACAGCGCGTCGGTGTGTGTGGCGCCCTCGACGCGGTAGGAGCGGAACATGCCGCCCCGGCCCGCGTCGTCGACCATGCGGGCGTAGACGTCCGCGTCGCGGCTGATGGGCAGCAGCACATCGAGGGTGCCCTGCACGGTGATCAGCGGTTTGCCGATCCGTCCGGTCAGCGCGACCCGCTCCACCGCGCGGTGCACCCGGGCCGGACGGTTCGCGTAGTCGTAGTCCGCGTCGCAGCCGGGTGTCCCGGATGTGCAGTACGGGGTTCCCGCCTCGGTGGCGCCGTCGAAGTCCGGGTCGAACTCCTCGCGGTAGACGCGCTGGGTCAGGTCCCAGTAGGAGCGGTCGTGGTAGGCCCACAGGAACTCCGAGCCCGCGGGGAATCCGGCCGCGATCAGCTGCCGGTGGGCGCGGGACGCTCCGGCGCCGCCCGCCGCGTACACCGGATAGGCGCGCAGAGCGGTCGGCAGGAACGTGAGCGGGTTGGGCCCTTCCGCAGTCCATAGCGTGCCTTCCCAGTCCACGCCGCCGTCATAGAGCTCGGGGTGGTTCTCCAACTGCCACCGCACGAGGTAGCCGCCGTTGGAGATGCCCGTGGCCAGGGTGCGTCGGGCGGGGCGGCCGTAGCGCTGGGCGACGACACCGCGGGCGGCCCGGGTGAGCTGGGTGAGGCGCCGGTTCCACTCCACTACGGCGTCGCCCGGCCGCCGTCCGTCGCGGTGGAAGCCAGGGCCGGTGTTGCCCTTGTCGGTGGCGGCGTACGCGTAGCCGCGGGCGAGTGCCCAGTCGGCGATGGCGCGGTCGTTGGCGTACTGCGCCCGGTTGCCCGGGGTGCCGGCGACGACCAGGCCGCCGTTCCAGCGGTCGGGCAGCCGGATGACGAACTGGGCGTCGTGGTTCCAGCCGTGGTGGGTGTTGGTGGTGGAGGTGTCGGGGAAGTATCCGTCGATCTGGATGCCGGGGACGCCGCTGGGGACGGACAGGTCCTTGGGCGTGAGACCTGCCCAGTCGGCCGGGTCGGTGTGCCCCGACGCGACTGTCCCGGCGGTGGTCAACTCACCCAGGCAGGCTGCCTGTTGATGCTCGGCGCCCGGGACGCGCAGATGGTCGACGCGGTCGCAATCCCGGGGCGCGCCCGTCTGCGGGAGGGCATCGCTCGGGTTCGCGGTGAATGCGAGCAGCAGTACGGCTCCTGCGGCGACGCGGCGCACCAGGCCGCCGCGAGCTGAACTACCCCGCCTCCATGGGGTGTTGCGGTCGGCGGCCTTCACGCGTCGAGCCCGAAGAAGTCCTTGATCCAGTAGCTGGAGCAGATGGAGGCGATGAAGTGGGCGGTCCCGGTGGCGCCGCACTGCTGGGCCGCGCTGCCCGGGTCCACGGGTGTGCCGTGGCCGATGTTCGGCACCCGGTCGACCTCGACCGCGACGCTGCCGTCGGCGGCCAGGTACTGCTCCCGCCGAGTGCTGTCGGGCCCGATCGTGGAGGTCCGGTCGGGGCTCTGCGCCAGGCCGTGCACGGCCGTCCACTGGTCCCGCAAGGCGTCGGCGTTCTTCGGCACGACCGTGGTGTCGCGGTCACCGTGCCAGATGGCGACGCGCGGCCAGGGCCCCGAGTAGCCCGGGTAGGCGTCCTTGACGCTCTTCGCCCAGGCCGCGGGGGTCCGGCTCACTCCGGGGCTCATACAGGTGAACGCCGAGAGTACGTCGGTGGCGCAGCGGTAGGGCAGACCCGCGACCACGGCTCCGGCCCGGAAGACGTCGGGGTAGGTGGCGAGCATGACGGAGGTCATCGCTCCGCCCGCCGAGAGGCCCGTGACATAGGTGCGGGCGGGGTCTCCTCCGTAGGCGGACTGGGCCTTGGTGACCATCTGCCGGATAGAGGCGGCCTCGCCCTGACCGCGTCGCGTGTCGCCGCTCTGGAACCAGTTGAAGCACTTGTTGCTGTTGTTCGACAGGGTCGTCTCGGCGAAGACGAGCAGGAACCCGTGTTGATCGGCGAACTTGGTCAGTCCCGAGTTGTCGGCGTAGACCGCGGCGTTCTGGGTGCATCCGTGCAGGGCCACCACCACCGCGGGGTGGACGGGCGCGGAGGCCGGCTTGTAGACGTACATGTTGAGGGCGCCCGGGTTGGCCCCGAAGTCAGTCACCCGTTCCAGGGCGACGGCCGCGCTCGCCTGGGAGGCGGGGGTGAACAGGGATGCTCCCGAGGCGAGCGCGAGGGCGGCTACCAGGAGGCCGCACCTCCGAAGTCCGCGCCTGAGCCGTCCTCCGGGCAGTGCGGGCGGTGTTGTTCCGTGCGGCATGAGGGCCTCCTGCGGGTGGGCCGGCGTGCGGGGTGCCGGTCACCCTAGGAGTGGCTTTGGCCGCCGCGACATGGCGGCGGACGCCACAACCACCGCTCGCGGCACGGATGTACGCCCTGTTGCGCGGCCGGGTGCGGGGTCGCTGACCGGCAGTCGTGGCAGGGGCGGGGAGGACACCTGTGACGCGGGCGATGAGTTTACGGTGGGCGTCCGGTCTGTAGGGGCGATCACCGAACGTGTGGTCGTCGCCGAGCAGGCGGTGTCCCGATGACGAAAGGCATGTCCATGCGCGTGCGCATCAAGGATTTCGACCATCTCGTTCTCAACGTCCAGGACGTCGAGCGCGCCCTGGAGTTCTACTGCGGTCCTCTGGGTCTCGAACCGGTCCGAGTGGAGGAGTGGCGGGCGGGCAAGGTGCCTTTCCCCTCCGTGCGCATCAACTCGAACACGATCATCGACCTCTTCGACCGCCCGCGCAGCGAGTCGAACGTGGACCACATCTGTCTGGTCGTCGACCCACTCGACTGGCAGGAGGTCATCGACTCGGGCACGTTCGACGTGCTGGACGGCCCCGTCGGCCGCTTCGGGGCCCGCGGCGAGGCGGAGTCTGTCTACATCCGGGACCCCGACGGCAACACCGTCGAACTCCGCTGGTACCCGCAGGACAGGTAAGGGGGCGCCGACACCGCGCGCATCGGGGAGCTGGGCGGACGCGGGCAACCGCGGTCAGGCTCCTCGGGGGTGATCGAGCAGCCGGTCGATGTCAGCCTCGCCGTAGCCGAGTTCGGCCAGGACTTCGCGGCTGTGCAGGCCGAGCGTGGGCGGTGCGGTACGTACGACGGGCCGCTCGCCGCGGAAGCTGACGGGGAAGGCGACCTGCTGGAGCGGGCCGACGTCGGGGTGATCGACCTTGTGGACCATGCCGAGCGCCTCGGTCTGCGGGCAGTCGTAGACCTCGTCGAGGGTGCGGATGGGGGCGACCGGGACGCCGCGGGGCTTGAGCAGCGCGCACCAGTGGGCCACCGTGTCGTCGACGAGGACCGCCTCCAGCTTGGCGTTGAGGGCTGTGCGGTGCGTGACGCGGGCGCGGTTGGTGGCGAAGCGCGGGTCGTCCGCCCACTCCGGGTGGCCGAGGCATTCGCTCAAGCGGCGGAAGAGGCCGTCGCTGCCGACGGCGATCACGAAGTGCCCGTCGGATGCGGCATAGGCCTGGTACGGGACGAGGCTGGGGTGGCCGGAGCCCAGGCGGGTGGGCCGTTCCCCGGTGGCGAAATAGCCGGTGGCCCAGTTGATGTGCAGGGCGAGCTGGGACTCGTACAGGGAAGTGGTGACGTACTGGCCGTGCCCCGTTCGCTCGCGCTCGACGAGGGCCGAGGTGACGCCGATGAGGCCGAACAGGGCGGCGCCCAGGTCGCCCATCGCGTAGCCGGCCTTGACGGGCGGGCCGTCGGGCTCGCCGGTGAGTGACATCAGACCGGCGCTCGCCTGGGCGACCATGTCGTAGCCGGGCTCGTCGCGCAGGGGTCCTGTGTCGCCGAACGCCGAGATGTGCAGCAGGACCAGGCGCGGGTAGCGCTCGCTGAGGGTGCGGTAGTCGAAGACGCCGGCCAGGGAGCTGCCGGGCCGGAAGTTCTCCACCAGGACGTCCGCGTCGGCGAGCATCCGGTGCACGGCCTCCTGCCCCTCGGGGGACTTGAGGTCCAGGGTCACCGAGCGCTTGTTGCGGTTGGCGGCCAGATAGTAGGTGGCGTCGGGGCCGTTGAAGGGCGGTCCCCAGGCGCGGGTGGGGTCGCCGCCCTGGGGGTGCTCGACCTTGATGACGTCGGCGCCCAGGTCGGCGAGGGACATGGTGACGTAGGGCCCGGCGAGGATCTTGGAGAGGTCCACGACCTTCATGCCGGCCAGGGGAGAAGCGGGGCGGAGCTCATCAGGCATGTGCGGCGGCCTCCTTGGGTCCGGGGCGTCGAGGAGCCGCCGGGCGGGCTCCAGGAGCTTGATCTGCTGAGCTCCATTCCGGTGACGATACGGCGCGGTGGCGGCACCAGGCACCCAGCCTCAGGCGGCCGGCACAGGCGTCCCGCGCGGGTTACTTCGCGCGACTTTTGTCAGATGCGTTGACGAACCAACTACCGCCTCCTAGCTTCGAGTTTCCGTTCTTCGTACGTCATATATGAGACGCCATATGTCATACGCGGGACGTACCCGCCGTACCCCTTGCCGCTCGCTCGCCACCCACCAGAGGAAGTGACCCCGACATGAGTTCCCGCATCCGCCCGGGCACGCGCCGATCCGCCCCCGCCGCCATCGCTCTGACTGTCGTTCTCGGCCTCACCGCCTCCGCGTGCGGCGACGACGGGTCAGGCATCGCAGGGGAGAAGGGCGGCGAGGGATCCGGCAAGGGGACCATCACCTTCTGGGACAACAACACGGCCGTCCGCCGCGACATCTGGATGGAGATCATCAAGGACTTCGAGAAGAAGTACCCGGACATCAAGGTCGACTACGTCGGCGTCCCCGCCGAGAACGCCCAGTCCAAGTACGACAACTCCATCCAGGGCGGCGGCCTGCCGGACGTGGGCGGCGTCGGTGCCGCCATGCTCGCCGCGATCGCGGCGCAGGGCGCCTTGGAGCCGTTGCAGGACCGGCTCGCCGAGAGCCCTCTCGAGGGCCGGCTGAGCAAGAGCATGCTCACCTCGACGGCGTCGGCGGGCGGTTCGTCCGAGCTGTTCATGATCCCCACGTCCGCCAACAACGGCGTCCTGTACTACCGCACCGACCTCTTCAAGGCCGCGGGCCTTGCCGCGCCGACCACC
Organism: Streptomyces sp. NPDC048436; assembly: GCF_043200355.1. Classification (NCBI taxonomy): domain Bacteria; kingdom Bacillati; phylum Actinomycetota; class Actinomycetes; order Kitasatosporales; family Streptomycetaceae; genus Streptomyces; species Streptomyces sp. NPDC048436. Next base: position 351,171 of record NZ_JBICXP010000006.1, on the reverse strand, counting down.
TGGGACAAGTTCTACGAGGCGGCCGACCGGCTCACCGACAAGGACAAGAACCAGTTCGGCTACACGATCCGCGGCGGGGTGGGGTCCATCGCCCAAGCCCTGGACGCGATGTACGGGCAGAGCGGCATCGAGTCCTTCTGGAACGCCGACGGGACGAAGACGACCGTCAACGACCCGAAGAACGTCGCGGCCCTCAAGAAGTACGTGGCCCTCTACAAGAAGACGACCCCGTCCGCCGACCTCAACAACAACTTCACGCAGATGGTCGCCCAGTGGGACGGCGGCCGGATAGGCCTGCTCAGCCACAACCTGGGCTCCTACCAGGACCACGTGAAGGCACTCGGCGCAAAGAAGTTCCGCGGCCTGCCCGCCCCGAAGCAGGCCGACGGCAAGCGTGTCCAGGTCTCCAACCCGATCGACGGGCTCTCCATCTTCAGGACAAGCACCAAGAAGAAGGCCGCCTGGAAGTTCATCGAGTACGCCTCCTCGCACGAGGCGAGCTCCAAGTTCAACGAGTCCGCCGGACTGATCCCGGCCAACAACGCGGCGGTCAAGGACGCCTGGGTCAAGAAGTCCGAGCCGACGCGCCTGGCCGCCGACGCGCTCAGCTCCCCCGCGACCACGATCGTCCAGCTGCCGTACTACCTCCCGGACTGGAACACGATCTCCAAGGCCGAGAACGAACCCGGCTTCCAGAAGGTCATGCTCGGCAAGACCAGCGCGAAGGACTTCCTGGACGACCTGGCCGACCAGCTCAACCAAGCGCAGGCGGACTGGAAGCAGCGGAATCCCTGAGGCGTCGGGCCGGCCCCGCAGGAGTTCCTGAAAGCACGATGCGATCATGGCGCGTTATGAAGACAGCGGGGCAGGGCGGCGGGAGCGAGGATGCGGGCGGGTGGCCTGACGTGGCGGGTGACACCGCGCTCACCATCAAGGTCCCCGAGGCCGACCCGCTGGTCCGGGCGGGGTTCCCGGCCCACGTGACGGTCCTGTACCCCTTCGTGCACGAGACGCGTCTCGACGCCGCCGCACGCCGTGAACTGTCCGGCCTCTTCGCCGGGCACGAGGCCTTCACCCTGACCTTCGCCGAGTTCGGCCGCTATCCGGGCGTGCTCTACCTCGACCCGTGGCCGCACTCCCCCGTCACGGCGCTGACCAAGGACCTCACGCGGCGCTGGCCCGACGCGGTGCCTTACCGCGGGATATTCGGCGCCGGGCTCGCCCCGCATCTCACCGTGGCGAACAGCGAAGGGCCCGAGACGCAGGACGCCGCCTACGACGCGCTGCAGGCCGAACTCGCGCCCCGGTTGCCGCTGAGCTGTCACGTCCGGGCCGTCCAGCTCATCGTCTGGGACGGTGAACGCTGGCAGGACGGCGCCGAGTTCCGGCTCGGTCACGCCCCTGCCCCGGGCCTCTAACGCAGCTGCCGCCGCACCAGCTCATGCAGTCGTCCGCCCGTGTCCGCCAACAGCTGGGCGGGCGGGCCCTGTTGGACGACCCGCCCCTCCGACATGACGATGACGCGGTCGGCGTCCATGACCGTGGAGAGGCGGTGGGCTATCACGATCCGGGTGGCGTTGAGGGCCCGGGTGCTGTCGATCACCGTGCGCTGTGTCTCGTTGTCCAGGGCGCTCGTCGCCTCGTCGAAGAACAGGACGCGGGGGCGGCGGATCAGGGCCTGGGCGATCATCAGGCGCTGGCGCTGGCCGCCGGAGACCGCTCCGCCGCCGGAGATCATGGTGTGCAGGCCCATCGGCATGCGCTTGATGTCCTCGGCGAGGCCCGCCATCGCGGCGGCCTCCCAGGCCTCCTCCTGCGTGAACGTCTCTGCGCCGCAGATGCAGTCGAGGATCGAGCCGGTGAGCGGCTGCGCGTTCTGCAGGACGACACCGCACTGACGGCGTACGGCGGCCTGGTCGAGGGCCGACAGATCCTGGCCGTCGTACAGGACGCTGCCCGAGACCGGCTTGTCGAAGCCGATGAGCAGGCGAAGGAGCGTCGACTTGCCGCAGCCGCTGGGGCCGACGACCGCGACGAACTCGCCAGGCCGGATGGCGAGGGACACGTCGTCAAGGACGAGGGGGCCGTCGTCCGCGTAGCGGAAGGAGAGCCCGCGCGCCTCGATCTCGCCCTGCAGCTCGCCCGGCTGTGTGCTCGCGCCCCGCACCTCGGGCGCCTCCTCCAGGACCGGCTTGATCTGTTCGAACATCGGAAGGACGGCCGCCGCGGAGAGCAGCGCACCGGTGAGCTGGGTGACGGACGTCAGGAGCATCGTCACGGCGGTGCTGAAGGTGAGGAACTCGCCCGCGGTGAGGCTGCCGCGGGCCGGACCCGCGAGCAGCATGAACATGATGAGCGTACAGAGCGGCAGATAGACGGCGTTGAGTACCGTCGTCACGTTCTTGATGCGGCCCGCGCGCTGCTGGAGCTCCCGGCTGCGCGCGAACTCCCCGGCCCAGGCCGCGTACGCGAAGCTCTCGGCGCCCGCGACGCGGAGTTTGGGCAGGCCGCGCAGAGTCTGGAACGCCTGGTTGTTGAGCTTGTTGCCGAGCTCGACCAGGCGGCGCTGCCAGCGCAGTTCCCACAGGCCGAGGGTGAGGAACACGGCCGCGATGACGGCCAGCATCCCGAGGGCGGCCAGGGCCAGGGGAACGCTGTAGAGGAGCAGCAGGACCAGGTTCATCGCGCCGACCGTGCCCGACTGGAGGGCGACGGGGCCGATCCCGGAGAGCACACGGCGGATCGCGCTGACGCCCATGGCCGCGCTCGCCAGTTCACCGGTGGAGCGGGAGGCGAAGAAGCGGGTGGGCAGCCTCAACAGGCGGTCCCAGACGGCCGGTTGGAGCGCGCTCTCCATGCGGCCCTCCATGCGCAGGATGGTGAGGTTCTGCAGGAGCATGAAGGCCGCGGAGACAATGCTGGTGATCATGACGGCCAGGGAGACCTGGACGATGAGGCTCTTCTCGGCGTTCGGCACGAAGACGCCGAGCACCTGTCCCGTGGCGATCGGCACGAGCGCGCCGATCGCGACCGTCACCAGACCGGCGATCACGAGGTTGCGTACGTCGCCGCCGTTGCCCCGCAGGCTGAAGCGGAACAGCCGCCAGGGCGTCAACGTCCGCTCCGGCAGCGGGCGGTAGAACATGACGCCCTGCGGCTCGAACTCCTCCGCGTTGCTCTGGTCGATCCGCGTGCGCCGACCGGAAGTGGGGTGCACCGACTCGTACCCGCCGCGCCGCCACAGCAGTGCGACCGGCGCGCCGCTCGCCGCCCGGTGCCCCACCAGCGGCCCGGTGTTCTCGCGCCACCAGCGCCCGTCGAGCCGGACGGCGCGGGTGCGGATGTTCGAGGCGACCGCGACCTGCTCCACCGGGTCGATCCGGTCGCTGACCGCGCCGCCCTCCGACGCACCGGACAGCGTGATGCCCATCGCCTGGGCGACAAGACGGCAGGCCGCGTACGTCAGGTCGTCGCCGCCCCGCGATTCGGTGCGGTGTGAACTGCCCCTGCCCGAGCGGCCGATGGAGGCGATCAGCGTCCGGTCGGCCTGCTCGCGGACCGTCTCGCCCGCCTTGATGCCGGCCGCCGTGCGGTCCTCGTGGGCCCGCTCCAGGCGTTCGATCCAGCGGTCGAGCGTGGAGAGCAGCCGGTACTGCTGGTTGACCATGCGCTGCCACATGGCCGCGTCGACGAGCAGGTCTCCCGCGGCCTCCGCGCTGTAGGCGGAGCCGTACTGCACACTGCCCGGCGCGACCGGCATCCAGAGGATGTCGTCGTCGGTCGCCATCTCGTCGCCGGTGGTGCGGCCGTCGAGCGGTGCCTCGAAGAGGACCCGGTGGCTGCGTCCGATGCCGAGCGCGAAGGCGTGCTCGAGCAGGCTCAGGGACGCGTCCTGGGTGTCGTACTGACTGGGGAACTGCTGCTCGTAGGCCCAGGTGTCGCCGTAGTCGGGGCGGTACAGCTCACGCAGCGGGATGCGGCGCAGCTCGCAGCCCTGGAGCGGGCGCCCGACCAGGGTGTGCTGCGGGCCTTCGACGGGGCCAAGGAGCAGGGTGCCCGGTTCGAGGCGGCCGAGGAAGTGCCAGTGGCCCTGCTGCACGGCGTCGACGGCGAACAGGTCGAGGGCGCCGGCCACGACGAGCCACAGCACCTGCGGGCCTTCGAGGTGCACGCTGCGCAGGTCCGTGCAGTCGGCGGGTGTGCCGAGCGCGCCGAAGGCGGCGGCGACCGAGTCGTTCGTGTAGGACGCGGCGGGCGTAGAGGACGTGTAGGAGGCGTACTGCTCCGGTACCGAGGTCACCTCAGTGCTCCTTGACCAGGTCGGCGTAGGGTCCGCCGGCGGCGACGAGGTGTTCGTGGCGTCCGCGTTCCACGACCGAGCCGTGGTCGAGGACGACGATCTCGTCACTGTCCCGCACGGTGCTCAGCCGGTGGGCGATGACGACGCAGGCGCAGCCGCGGCGGCGCAGATTGTCGATGATGACCTGCTCGGTCTCGGCGTCGAGTGCGCTGGTCACCTCGTCGAGTACGAGGATGCTGGGGCGGCGCACCAGAGCGCGGGCGATCTCCAGGCGCTGGCGCTGGCCGCCGGAGAAGTTCCGGCCGTCCTGTTCGACGCGGCCGTGGATGCCGCCGGGCCTGCGGGCCACGACGTCGTACAGGCAGGCGTCCTTGAGGGCGGCCACGACGGCATCGTCGGGGATGGAGGGGTCCCACAGTGCGACGTTGTCGCGGATGGTGCCCTCGAAGAGGAAGACGTCCTGGTCGACGAAGGACACGGAGGCGGCGAGCGCGCCGCGCGGGATGTCCTCAAGGCGCTGTCCGTCGATCCGGATCGTGCCCTCCCAGGGGCTGTAGAGCCCGGAGATCAGCCGCGAGACGGTCGACTTGCCGCTGCCCGAGCCGCCGACCAGCGCGACCTGCTGGCCGGGTCCGACCGACAGGGAGAATCCGGTCAGCAGCGGCTTGTCGAGGGGGCTGTAGCCGAAGGTGATGTCGTCGAGCGTGACGTGGCCCTTGAGGCGGCGGGTGCTCGCCGCCGGTTCGGGGCGTGAGTAGAGGGTGTCGACGGGGAAGTTCTCGACGTCCTTGAGGCGGGCGACGTCGGCGCCGAAGTCCTGGATGCGGCCCGCGACGCCGTTCAGGCGGGTGATCGGCGCGGTGAAGCGGGTGACCAGGGCCTGGAACGCGACGAGCAGTCCGATCGACAGGTGCCCCTCCACCGCGCGCAGGCCGCCGATCCACAGGATCAGCGCACTGTTGAGGGTGGCGAGCGTCGGCGCGACGACGCCGAGCCAGGCGCTGGGCACACCGAGGCGCTGCTGCTGCTCAAGGGTGGTGGCGTGCTGGCCCGCCCATCGCCGGAAGTAGCCGTTCTCGCCGCCGGTGGCCTTCATCGTCTCGATCAACTGCAGGCCGGTGTACGAGGTGTTGGTGAGCTTGGCGCTGTCGGCGCGCAGCTTCTGGGTGCCGGTGGCCCGCAGCCGGATGACGACGCGCATCGCGACGATGTTCAGCAGGGCGATGCCGACGCCGACGAGGGTGAGCTGCGGATCGTAGGTCCACAGCAGGGCCGCGTAGAGGAGTACGACGATGCCGTCGACCCCCGCGGCCGTGAGGTCACGGGCCAGGGTCTCGGCGACGGCGTCGTTGGACGCGAGGCGCTGGACGAGGTCGGCGGGGCTGCGCTGTGCGTAGAACGTGACGGGCAGGCGCAGCAGATGGCGCAGGAAGCGGGCGCTGCCGAGCGTGGAGGAGATGATGCGGCCGCGCAGCAGGTTCGCCTGTTGCAGCCAGGTGAGCACCACGGTGAGCGCCACCATCGCGCCCATCGACGCGAACAGCGCGCCGAGCAGGGAGGTCTGATCGCCGATCAGGAACAGGTCGATGTACGTGCGGCTGAGCGCGGGCAGCGCCGCGCCGACCGCGACGAGCAGCAGGCTGGCGAAGAGCGCGGCGAGCATGGTGCCCGTGGTGCCGCGAAGGCGCGCGGGCAGGGCCCTCATGACGCCGGGCTTGCGGCCTCCGGTGCGGAAGTTCTCCCCCGGTTCGAGGACCAGGACGACACCGGTGAAGCTGGTGTCGAAGTCCTCGGAGGGCACGAAGCGGCGCCCCTTGTCGGGGTCGTTGATGTGCACGCCCCGGCGGCCGAGGCGGCGCCCCATGCCGTCGTACACGACGTAGTGGTTGAACTCCCAGAAGAGGATCGCGGGCGCCTTGACCTCGGCGAGCGCGGCCGGTTCCATCTGCATGCCCTTGGCCGTCAGGCCGTAACTGCGCGCCGCTTTAAGGAGGTTGCTGGCCCGGGAGCCGTCGCGGGACACGCCGCAGGCGATGCGCAGCTCTTCCAGCGGGACGTGCCGTCCGTAGTGCGCCAGGACCATGGCGAGGGCGGCGGCGCCGCACTCCACGGCTTCCATCTGCAGGACGGTGGGGGTACGGACGGTCTTCTGCCGCTTGCCCTTCGACGCGGGGCGCTGCGCGGTGCGGCGGCGGCTTCGCTGCGGGGGCTCGGGGCGGTGCCTGCGTCGGCCGCCGGGGGGCGGGAGCTGCTGCTGGTGCGCCGGGGAGGGGTGCGGTGCGGTCACGGAAGCAGCCAATCGATCGGGCGCTGCTCGGCGAGGTGGAAGGCGCCGGTGGCCAGGGTCATGGAGTCGAGCGCGAAGGGCGGGCCGCCCGCCGTCGACCAGGCGTAGCCGGACTTGGTGGTGGAGGAGTTCTCCAGCTTTACGAGTACGGCCACGGGCGGTCCCGCCTTGGTGAACTGTGCGGCCAGTTCCTTGTCGCCGAGGAAACCGCCGATCTTCTGCCGGGTCTGCGCGGCGCGCCCGATCGCCTTCACCCGGCCGCGCAGCTTGCCGTACTTCTCCGTGGACACGGACTGCACGGTGAGGTCGACCGAGGCGCCGAGGGGGACGGTGGCGGCGCTGTCGGCCGGTACGTAGATCATGGCGAGGAGTGGGTCGTCGCTGCCCGATACGCGCTCGACGGTCGCGACGTCGGCGCCGGTGGTGACGACGGTGCCGATCCTGGCGACCAGTGCGGTCACCCGGCCCGCGGCGATGGAACGTACGACCTTGTCGCCTTGGTCCGTACGGACTTTGAGCACGGGAGCGCCCGCGGCGAGCCGTTTGCCCTCCTCGGCGAAGACGCGGGTCACCTGACCGGTGACGGGGCTCTGGAGGACGTAACTGCCCTGCCCGTGCGTGAGGATGCCGGGTGCCCGGAGTGTGGAGGAGACCGTGCCGGTCACGGCCCAGATGCTCGCGGCGGCCATGACGACGACGGTGACGGCGAGCACGAGCAGTCCCTGGGGGCGGGCGTAGCGCACCGGCAGGTCGAGTTCCTCGGGCGACTGCAGTTTGGACAGGGCCTGTTGGCGGAACTGCACGGAACGCTTCCCTTACTTTGCCTGTGGCGTCCGTGAGCCCCGGAACCAGTGGTTCCGGGGCTCACGAATTCTGGCGTCTCAGTGAGCGATAGCTCAGAGACCGGCGGTCAGGCCGGAGGCCAGGCCCGTGACGGCGCCGGTGTTGAGGCCGGTGACACCCTCGACGGTGCCGACGACGCCGCCGACGACGCCCGAGACCGGGGCGATGGAGTCAACGGTGCTGGTGACGTTGCCCGCGACACCGGCGACGAGGCCACCGGAGACGTTGTCGAGGTCGGCGTCGGAAATCTCGAGGGTCTCGACCTGGGGGGTGTAGTTCATGGTGTGAGCTGCCCTTCTCAATGAATGTTGCAAAGGTGTTTCCAACACTGCGGAACCTGAAGTACGAATTCCGCGGTGGCCAGGATCAAAGCACGTTCGCACGTCGTACATCCAATCGAGGAGGCACCGCCCTCCTGCGGTCGCGGCATCGAATCACCGCTGCGTGCAGGCATGTTCACCGGGACGTGGCGACTCCTTCACAAGCTTCACAGAAGGAAATCCGGCGCGCGGAAGGACTCCCTCCACCAAAGCGGACACTCGCACATCAAAGAGCAAGTTCTGTGGTCAATGCACAGGGCTATGTGTGGAGTGTTCGCCGAATACCGTGACTGGGTTGCGCATTCGATGTGCAGGTTTATTGAAGACGTGCCGAATCATGGCCGAAGGGGACACCGCCCCAAGGCTGTTGGGGGCGGGGGCGGACTTGTACGGCTCAGGCCTCTGCGACTGCGCCGTCCGTGGAGGCGCCCGAGGCGATTCCGTGGACGGGCTCCGGCACCGACTCCGGGGCGAGCAGCACCGAGCGGCGGCCGTCGACGCCGACCGGTACGTCACCGTCGATGGTCACGCGGCGCAGGGTGCGCTCGTGGTCGTCGGAATCGTCGACTCCGTAGTGCTGCGTCGCACGGTTGTCCCAGATGGCGACGTCACCCGCGCGCCACTGCCAGCGGACCGTGTTCTCCGGCCGCTCCACATGCGACTGGAGTACGCCGATCAGGGCGCGGGAGTCGGCGGCCCGGAAGCCGCTGAGCTTCTGCAGGAAGTTGCCGAGGATCAGGGTGCGTTCACCGGTCTCGGGGTGGACGCGGACCACTGGGTGCTCGGTCTGGAACTTGACGGCGGTGAACACCTTGCGGTGCTGCTGGAGCGCCGCCGATGAGGCGCCGGGGCGGGTGGCCGCGTAGTCGTAGTCATTGGTGTGCACTCCGCGCACGCTGTCGGCGAGGACCCGGAGCGGCTCGGGCAGGTCGTTGTACGCGGCGGCGGTGTTCGACCACAGGGTGTTGCCGCCGTACGGCGGGATGACCTCGGCGCGCAGGATGGAGAACGCCGGGTAGGCGGGCACGAACGTGACGTCGGTGTGCCACTGGTTGGCCCGCCCGCCGTGGTCGTTGTCGATGCCGAGGGCGTAACGGCCGTCCACGGAGGGCACGGTGGGGTGCGCGACGGGAGTGCCGAGCAGTCGGGCGAACGCCTCGTGGCTCTCCCCGTCGAGGTGCTGCTGGTCGCGGAAGAAGACGACCTTGTGTTCAAGGAGCGCGGCGCGTACGGCTGCGACGGTGGTCTCGTCCAGATCGCCGCCGAGGCGGACTCCGGAGATGACGGCGCCGATCCGGCCGCCGACTTTCTGGACGGTGAGGGTCGGGCGCTCGGGGCTTTCAGGGGTTTGCGGGGTCTCTACTACGGGTGCGGACGTCATGGGGTGGGGATCCCTTCGGTGAGGTGGGTGTGGGCCGAGTCGCGACCAGGCGCACCTGGACGGCAGTTGTGCACGGGGGCAAGGCGGCGCGAGCGCAGAGCGCGAGAAGAGCGACGGGCGGCGACGCGGCGGAAGCCGGCGGTCAGGCCACGCGCGGACGACACGCCGCCGAGGCGAGGCGGCCCAGGTCCACGTGGAGCCGCGGGACGAGAGGAGTCATCGCGGTCATGCCCAGGAGCATGGACAGCCGCCGAAAGCATGGTCAAGGCGTTCTTCGCCCGCTTCACGACCCTGCAATGCTCCAGGACCCCGCGATGAGTCCGGCATGCGCCGCTGACCAGGGGCGATACGTTCCGTTCCGGGCGGTGCAGCATAATGCGGCCATGCGGATCTCAGCCAGGGCGGACTACGCGGTACGTGCCGCGCTGCAACTCGCCGCGTGCCAGGACGACGGGCCGCTGAAGGCCGAGGCCATCGCGGACGCCCAGGAGATCCCGCACAAGTACCTGGAGGGCATCCTCAACGACATGCGGCGCGGCGGTCTCGTACTCAGCCAGCGCGGCGGCAACGGCGGCTACCGCCTGGCCCGGCCCGCCGACGACATCAGCATCGCCGACGTCATCCGCGTCGTGGAGGGCCCCTTGGTGTCGGTGCGCGGCGTACGCCCCCCGGAGCTGGCCTACAGCGGGCCCGCCACGTCGCTGCTGCCCCTGTGGATCGCGCTGCGGGCCAATGTCCGCCAGATCCTGGAGGGCGTGTCCCTGGCGGACGTCGCGGACGCCGAACTGCCCACCGAGGTGACGGCCTTGGCCGAGGATCCCGCCGCCTGGACCAACCCGTAGGGACCGACCCCCGGCCTCGGCTTTCTCACACAGCAAGACACGACTGTCCGCCCCTTGAACACCCCCTTGTCGCGGCGTCAGTTCACATCCAGTATTCCTATCAATCAGGTAGGAAAACTAGGAATCTGTGAGGCGTGGCCGTGAGAACGCTGATCCCGACGGGCTGCACCCGCCACTGCCCCTGCCGCGCACCCGGCGCGGCACGGTGAACGACGCGATGCCGACGGTCCCGGCCGCTCCCTTTGCCTGGCTGCGCGTCGTCCACGAACTCGCGGACGACCTCGCCGTGGACGCGGACCTGCGCGACCGGGCGGGCAAGCCTCCGCACGACGAGGTCTCGCGCCTGCGGGAGGCGGGGCTGCCCGCGCTCCTGACGCCGCAAGGCCCGGACGGGCAGGGCGTCGACTGGCGCACCGCGTGTACGGCGGTGCGGGACATCGCGGTGGCGGACAGTTCCGTCGCCGAACTCCTCGCCCACCACCACGCGATGGCGTGGGCCCCGCGCCTCTTCGGCGCCCCCGACGCAGCCGCCGCGCTCGAACTGCGCGCAGTGCGGGAGCAGTGGCTCTGGGGCGGTGACGCCGATCTGCCCGACGGCCGTACGGACACTGGCCTCACGCTCACCCCGACCGCCGACGGGTACGTATTGCGCGGCACGCGCCCCCTCACGGCGGGCGTCTCCGTCGCCGACCGGCTCGTCCACACGGCGCGGCGCACCGACAGCGGCGACTGGGTCGTCGTACACGTGGACCCGGCCCACTCCGGTGTGTCCGCCGAACCGGCGCACGACCTCCTAGGGCAGCGCCTGACGGGAGCGGGCGGAGTCAGCTACGACGACGTACCGCTGGCGGCGCATCAGGTGCTCGGCGTGGCCCCCGTCGACGAGCACGAGATACTGCCCTTCACCGCGCTCTCACCGCTGGTCCGCCGCCTCCTGCTCGTCCAGGTCGGCCTGGGCAACGCGGAAGGCGCCCTCGCGGAGGCACGGGACATCAGCCGGGCCCTGCCGCGTCCCCATGCGATGACCGTGCTGGACCCCGGCGGCGACTGCGGGCCACCGCCCACCGACCCGTATCTGCTGCTCGCCTACGGGGAGTTGGCGACGGCCGCGCACAGCGCCGCCGCGGTGGTGGAGCGCGCGACGGAGGCCCTGGCCCAGGGGCTGGAGACGGGCCCCGCCCTTGGCGCGGGCGAACGGGCCGACATCGCGTTCCTCGTCGGTGCGGCCGAGGCGGTCACCGCCCAGTCCGCCCTGCACATCACCACCCGCGTCCTGGAACTCACCGCCGACGCGCCCGCCCCTTCGACCGACCCCGGCCTCGACAGGTTCTGGCGCAACGCCCGTGCCCTGACGGCCCACAGCTCCGCCGCGCACCGGCTCCGCGACATCGGGGAGCACTACCTCAACGGGCTGCCGTCGTCGCTCACGTTGCGCGCGTGAGGGGTGGGGGCAATCGCCCTCAGGTCAGCGGCAGCCGCATGATCGTCAGGTCGAGCCACCGGCCGAACTTGGTGCCGACCTCCGGCACTGTGCCGACGTGACGGAAGCCGAAGCGTTCGTGCAGCCGGATCGAGCCGCTGTTGCCCGCCTCGATGTCCGCGATCATCACGTGGTGGCCGGCCTGGCGCGCGGCGGAGATGAGGTCGGTCATCAGCGCCGAGCCGATGCCGAGGCCGTGCCGCCCCTCGCGTACGTAGACGGAGTTCTCCACCGTGTGGCGATACCCCTCCAGCTCACGCCATGGGCCGTAGACCGCGAACCCGGCGACCTCGCCGTCCGCCTCCGCCACGAACGCGGAGCCCCGGTCCAGGTGGGCGGCGAGCCAGGCCGCCCCTTCGGCGGGAGACTGCTGGGTCTGCGTCCACAGGGCCGTCGAGTGCTCGATCGCGTGGTTGCGGATGGCGCGGACGGCTTCGGCGTCGCCGGGGTGGGCCGCGCGCACCGTCACCGCCTGCGCCTTCTTGTATATTAGATTCATCGTGTCCAATATAGTAGATCCCCTTGTGGGGCAGATCGCCGCACGCGTCCGCACCGAACGCGACCGACGCCGCTGGACCCTGGCGCAGCTCGCCGAGGCCTCCGGTGTCTCCCGCGCCATGATCAACCGGATCGAGCGGGGCGAGAGCAGTCCCACCGCCGTCATTCTCGGCAAACTGTCCGCCGCCTTCCAGCTCAGCGTCTCCTCTCTGCTCGCTCTCGCGGAGGGCACGGAGGGAGCAGAGGGCGCGGACGAAGCAGCCGGTGATTCGGCCCGTGACGCCGCGAGCCCATCCGGGGGCGTGCGCCGCCAGGCCGACGCCGCCGAGTGGACCGATCCCGCCACCGGGTACCGCCGCCGCCAGGTCACCGGGCCCCGCTTCCCCGCGGAGGTCGCCGAGATCCGTCTGCCGCCCGGCGCCCGCGTGCCGTACCCGGCCGCGGCCTTCGCCTTCCTGCGGCAGGTCGTCTGGGTGCTCGACGGGCACCTGACCTTCCACGAAGGCGACACGGTGCACGAACTCGACGCGGGCGACACGATCGAACTGGGCGATCCCTCGCCGCGCGTCTTCGCCAACACCAGCGGCGCCGAGTGCCGTTACGCCGTCATCCTCGCCCGGGGAGAACAGCCGTGACCCTTCCCCGGGGCGCCACTGTCTTCCTCGCCTGCACCGCCGGGACCGCGATAGCGAACAACTACGCGCTTCAGCCCGCGCTCACCGATGTCGCCGCGGAACTCGGTGTGCCGCTCTCGGTCATCGGTCTCGTACCGACCGCCGCCCTCATCGGCTGCATGACCGGCTTCGCGCTCCTGCTGCCCCTCACCGACCACGTGGCCCCCAACCGCCTGGTCGCCGGGCAGCTCACCTGTCTGGCAGCCGCCCTCGCCCTGGCCGCGAGCGCGCACGGCGCACTCACCCTCCTCGCCGCCTACCTGTTCATCGGCGCGGCGGCCGGCGTCGCGGCACAGGCCGGCAACATCGCGGGCCGCCATACCCCGCCCGGGCGCCGCGGAACCGGCGTGGCCACGGTGGCGGCGGGCATGTCGGCCGGCATCCTGCTCAGCCGCCTGGCCGGCGGCTCCCTCGCCGACGCCGTCGGATGGCGGTGGATGCTGCTCGCCTTCGCCGCCCTCGTCCTGCTGTGCGCACTCTGCGCCGCCGTTCTCCTCCCCCGGCAGGCGCCGAGCCCCGGCCGCGGCTACCTCGCCACGCTCCGTTCGCTCCCGCCTCTGCTGCGGCGCCATCAGCAGCTGCGCCGGGCGGTGGCCGCCGGTGGCCTGTGGTACTTCGCCTTCAACCTCATCTGGGTCACGCTGGCCCTCGCCCTCGCCCAACCGCCGCACTCGCTCAGTCCTACCGCCATCGGGCTGTACAGCCTGGCCGGACTGCTCGGGTTCGGCGCGCTCCCGGTCACCGGACGGCTCACCGACCGCTACGGCGCCCGCACCGTGATCACCGCAGGCATGCTGGCCGGCGCCGCCGGGACCGTTCTGCTCGCCACCGGCCTCGGCTCCCCGCCGGTGACCGGAGCCGGACTCGCCCTGTTCGACGCGGGCTGCTTCGCCGCCCAGGCAGCCAACCAGAGCAGGATCATCGCCATCGACCCCGAACGCGGCGGCAGCCTCAGCAGCGTCTATCTGGTCCTGTACTTCATCTTCGGCGCCATCGGCACGGCGCTCGCGGCGCCCACCTTCGAAACCTTCGGATGGCGCGGCACATCGCTCGCCGCTCTCACGGCCCTGCTGCTCGCGGCCCTGGTCGGGCACCTCGGCGGCCGACGGATCAGCGAGGCGAGGGCAGAGGCCGGCCGTCCGCGGCGGCGTAACTTGTCCCGTCCATGACATCATCACAGATTCGACCCACAACGTTCATACAGTGACGCGCCCACCCGTGCCACTCTCCCGATGACCCACTTGTCAACTCGCGTAGAACGCAGGCCCTGTTGGAGGGATCCGCGGGTACGCGAGCCTCCGGGAGAGGACACCCCCACATGCCCGTCCCTCACATACGCCGCTGGAAACCGCTCGCCATGACGGCCGCCGCACTTCTCGTCGGGATCACCGTCCCGGCCGCCGCCGACGCCGCGACCTCGGACCCCACGCCGACTCGCGCGCGAACGACTGTCGGCGCCTATGACGACACGTACTACAAGGACGCGCTCGGCAAGACCGGTCCTGAGCTGAAGAGCGCGCTGCACACGATCATCAGCGACCAGACCAAGCTCTCGTACGACCAGGTCTGGGACGCCCTCAAGACCACCGACGAGGACCCGGCCAACAGCGGCAACGTGATCCTCCTCTACACCGGCCGCTCGCAGAGCAAGAGCAGCAACGGCGGCGACCCGGACCAGTGGAACCGCGAGCACGTGTGGGCCAAGTCGCACGGCGACTTCGGCACCGCGACCGGCCCCGGCACCGACATCCACCACCTGCGTCCGGAGGACGTGTCGGTCAACAGCACCCGCGGCAACAAGGACTTCGACAACGGCGGCAGCGCGGTCGGCGAGGCGCCGGGCAACAACACCGACGCCGACTCCTTTGAACCCCGTGACGCCGTCAAGGGCGATGTGGCCCGCATGATCCTCTACATGGCCGTGCGCTACGACGGTGACGACGGCTTCGCCGACCTGGAGCCCAACGACAAGGTCGACAACGGCAGCGCACCCGCCATCGGACGGCTCTCCGTGCTCAAGCAGTGGAGCGACGAGGACCCGCCGGACGCGTTCGAGAAGAACCGCAACCAGGTCATCTACGACCAGTTCCAGCACAACCGCAACCCGTTCATCGACCACCCCGAGTGGGTCGGGTCGATCTGGTAGACGCCCGCCCGCCGGCTTCAGGTGGCAGCACTCTCGCAGTGCTGCCACCTCCCGTCATCGGGTGACGGTACGTCAGGAGACCACGTCACCAAGCGGCTTGCCCTCCAGATGACCGGCGACGTTCTGGATCGCGGCGAGCCCGATCCGGACGAGCGTCTCGCGGGTGACGCCCGCGACATGCGGCGAGAGCACCACGTTCGGCGCCTTCAGCAGGCGCAGGGCCTCGGTGGGCGGTTCCGGGTCGAAGACGTCGATGCCCGCCCCCGCGAGGGTCCCGGCCGTCAGCGCGTCGGCGAGTGCGTCCTGGTCGATGAGCGCGCCGCGTGAGGTGTTGACCACGAAGGCCGTCGGCTTGAGGAGGGCGAGGCGCTCGGCGTCCAGGAGGTGGCGCGTGTCCGGCGTGAGCGGGGCGTGCAGGCTGACGTAGTCGGACGTACGGAGCAGCTCGTCGAGTTGTACGTGGCGGGCGCCGCCGAGGCGGGCCTCCGTCTCCGCTGCCGCCGGCCTTGGCCCCGCGTAGACGATGGTCATGTCGAACGCCACGGCGCGGCGGGCGACTTCCTCGCCGATGTGGCCGAGTCCCACGATGCCGAGCGTCTTGCCGGAGAGTTCGGTGATGGACTGCTGGAGCCGGGGCAGCGCCCAGTCGGCCTCGGTGAGGGCGGTGTGCGCGGGGATCAGCTGCTTGGCGAGGGCGAGCATGAGGGCGAAGGTCTGCTCGGCGACGTTCTGCTTCTCGGCGCCGCTGGAGCCGATCGAGCAGACCTGGATGGAGTGTGCGCGGGCCGCGTCCAGGTCGACGTAGTCGAAGCCGTGGCTCGCGCACTGGACGACTTCCAGGGCCGGGGCGGCGGCGATGTGCTCGGCGGTGACGGGCGCGAGGCCGGTGATGATGACGTGCGCCTCGCGCAGGGCCGCCGCATCCTCGTCGGCCGCTTCGACGACGGTGACGTGGGTCGAGGGGGGAAGGAGCCCGGCGAGCGCTCCGCCGGCGGCGCGGCCACCCACATGGGGGGAGACGATGGCGAGGACGTTCTTCACTGTGGTCATGCGGACTCCTCGATCAGGTCGTCGGCGCTGAGCGTGGCGGGCCCGGCGTGCCCGGACAGGGCGAGGGTCAGGTCGAGTTCGGCGAGCAGACAGCGGATGACGTGGTCGACGCCCGCCTGCCCGTCGAGGCCGAGCCCGTAGGCGTACGGCCGTCCCACGAGCACGGCCTCGGCGCCCAGGGCGAGCGCCTTGAAGATGTCGTCACCGGTGCGGATCCCGCTGTCGAACAGGACGCTGAGCCGGTCGCCCACCGCGGCCACGACGCGGGGCAGCGCGTCGGCCGCCGCGACGGAGCCCGCGACCTGACGCCCGCCGTGGTTGGAGACCACCACGCCGTCCATGCCCGCGTCGGCGGCGCGGCGCGCGTCGTCCGGGTGCAGGACGCCCTTGAGCACGATGGGGCCGTCCCAGTTCTCGCGCAGGAACGCCAGGTCGGGCCAGGTCTTCGCGGGGTCGGCGAACATGCCGACGAAGTGCATCACGGCCGCGTTCGGATCCTCGTGCACCGGCTTGGCGAGACCTGCCTGGAACGCGGGGTCGCTGAAGTAGTTGGCGGTGCCCACGCCGTACAGGAAGGGCAGGTAGGCCTGGTCGAGGTCGCGGGGCCGCCAGGCCAGGAGCGGGGTGTCGAGCGTGACGACCAGTGCCGTGTACCCGGAGGCCTTGGCCCGGTCCAGGAAGCTCTTGGTGACGTCACGGTCCTTGGCCCAGTACAGCTGGAACCACCGCTGAGCGTCCCCCATCGCCTCGGCGACCTGCTCCATGGGGGTGCTGGACGCAGACGACAGGATGTACGGGACGCCACGGGCGGCGGCGGCGCGGGCGGCTGCGGACTCCCCGTCCGGATGCATGATCGACAGGACGCCGACGGGCGCGAGGGCGACCGGCGCGGGCAGCCGGTGGCCGAGCACCTCCACGGAGAGATCGCGTTCGTGTACGTCACGCAGCATCCGCGGCACGATCCGGCGCCGGTCGAGTGCCTCACGGTTGGCGCGGGTGGTGCTGCCGTTGCCCGCGCTCCCGGCGACATAGCCGACGGGGCCTGGGCCGAGCCGCTGCTCGGTCAGCTCTTCGAGGCGGGTCAGGTCGGTGGGCAGGCGGGGTACGGCCCCGGTCATGCCGTTGAGGTAGATCTCGTACTGGAAGTCCGCCCAGTTCGGCGAGGTCGTCATGTGGTGGGTCCCGTCCCGTCTCCGTGAGACTGCGCTGTCTACCCGATGATCCTTGCCACTGTGACAAGCCCCGTCCATGGTCGTACGCACCCTTTTCCGATGGGACTATCACCCTGTGACAAACAAGCGGGAACGGGTCCGACAGGAACTCCTGGCCGACCCGCGCCTCGTCGAGGCGGTCGTCGACGCGGTGCACGAGCAGGTTCCGGCGTACACGGCGCTGGACGGCAGCAGGTTCCCCGAGGTGCGGGCCATCGCCGCCTGGGCGACGGACCGGCTGCTCGGCCAGTGGGTGACGGACGGGTCGATCGGCGCCGCCGATCTGCGGCGCTTCCGTGGGATCGCGGCGGCGCGGGCGGCGGACGGCCGCCCCTTGCAGGCTGTCCTGCGTGCCTATCGGGTCGCCGCGGCGGTGCTCGCCGACGAGGTCGCCGCCCGCGCGCCGCAGCTGTCCACGAAGGACGCCTTCGCGCTGACCCAACTCCTGCTGCAGGCCATGGACACCATCGCCGAGGAGATGACGACGGCGTACGCGGCGGCCAGCGAACGCCTCACCGGTGACCGCGACAGGGCGCTGCAACTACTGCTCGACGACCTGATCGCGGGCCGGCACGCGTCGCTGGGAGCGCTCAGCGCGCGGGCGTCCCGGCTCGGCATCCAACTGCCGGACCTTTACTGCCTGTTGGTGGCGGAGCCGGTAGGAGACGCGTCGGCGGACAGCTCCTCCTCCTACGTCTCATCCGACATCTCCCTCGCCACGTCGACCGCCCTGCTCGCGGCCCTCGACGGCGACGGGTCCCGTGGAACGTCCCTCGCGACGACCCACGGTTCCCGTGCCGTCCTGCTCCTTCCGGCCGCGGCCGCCGACGCCGTGCCCGGCGTCCTGCGCGGGCACGCCTGGCGCGGCTGTGTGATCTCCGGCCAGAGCCTGGACCGCGTCCAGGTCGCCCACCGCCTCGCCGCGGGCGCCCTTGACACCGCTCCCCCGCACGCCCACCAGGCCGACCGGGTGCTCACCGACGCCGACGCGCATGTCCTCGCGCTGCTCGCGGGCCACCCGGTGGCGAGCCCCGACCAGATCGGCCGCATCGTCCTCGGCCGGCTCGTCGACCCTGCGCAGCGCCACCTCCTGGAGGCTCTCACCGCGTACATCGACACCGGTTCCGCCAACGCGGCGGCCCGCGAACTCCACCTGCATCCCCAGTCCGTGCGCTACCGCCTGCGCCGGGTCCGCGACCTCACATCGCGCGACCCGCAGAACCCGTGGCAGCGCCTCACCCTGGACATCGCCCGCACGATCGTGCTCGGGGGACGCGGCGGGTAGGACGTCATCTGCGGCGCCACTCCTCGGCGAGCAGTTCGTAGGAGCGCACCCGGTCGGCGTGGCCGTGGGTGATGGTGGTGATGAGCAACTCGTCGGCGCCGGTGGCTTCCTGGAGCTGTTCCAGGCGGTCCGCGACGTGGCCCGGGGAGCCGACGAACTGGGTCTCGGTGCGGTCGTCGACCAGCGCCCGGTCCGCTTCGGTCCAGACGTGCCGGCGGGCCTCTTCGGGCGTGGGGTACTGGATGGCACCCTCGGCCGTACGGATGCTGCGGACCCACGGGGCGTAGCCCGCGGCGAGTTCGCGGGCGGTCTCGTCGTCCTCGGCGACGACTACGTCCGCGGAGACGCTGACGTAGGGCTCGTCGAGTACGTCGGAGGGCTTGAACGCGGCGCGGTATCCCTCCGCCGCTTCGAGCACCGTGCCGGGGCTGACGTGGTAATTCGCGGCGAAGGGCAGTCCGTTGCCGCCCGCCACCTCCGCGCTCTGTCCGCCGCTGCTGCCCAGGATCCACACCTGGATGTCGGCGCCCTCACCCGGGACGACGTGCGCTTCGATGCCATCCGCTGACCGGTACGTCCCTGCCAGGAGCGCGAGGATGTCGTCGACCTGCTCTCCATAGTCCTGCGACTCGGCGTTCGGCTGCTGGAGCAGCTTGCGCTGCAGGGCCACGCGAGGTGAGCCGAGCAGATGCTCGTAGGAGAACCGTGCGGGGATGCGCAGTCCGTTGGGCGCGTGACCGTCGACGACGGGGGTCGCGGTGGGCGGCGCGGCGGCGGGCTTTCCGGGCGGACGGCCGCCGGAACGGCCGAGGCCCAGGTCAAGGCGCCCGGGGTGCAGCGCGTCGATCAGGCCGAACTCCTCGACCGTGGAGAGAGCGGTGCGATGGCCGAGCTGTACGGCCCCCGCACCCAGCCGGATCGTCGAGGTCGCGGAGGCGGTCAGGGCGAGGACGACCGCGGGTGAGGTTCCCGCTACGCCCGGGTTGAGGTGGTGTTCGGCGAACCAGTAGCGGGCGTACCCGAAGCGTTCGGTCTGCCTGGCCAGGTCGATGGAGTTGCGCAGCGCCCCGGCCGCGGTGGAGCCGGACGAGACCGGCACCAGGTCGAGGATGCCGAGAGGGATGGCTGACATGTGCGGTGCTCCTTCTCAGTGGTCGGCGGACGCGGGGACGAGGACGGGTTCGGGCGCGGGCGGGCCCCCGGCATCGGCGTCGGGGCGGGCGTCGGGGTGGGCGAGGCCGAGGTGGTCGCGCAGGGTGGTGCCCTCGTACTCCGTGCGGAAGACGCCGCGCTCCTGGAGCAGTGGGACCACGGTGTCGGCGAAGCCGTCGAGGCCGCCGGGGGTGATGTGCGGTACGAGGATGAACCCGTCGGATGCGTCGGCCTGGACGAAGGAGTTGATCGTCTCGGCGACGGTGGCCGGGGAGCCGACGAAGGACTGGCGATTGCCGGTCTCGATGACGAGGTCACGGATGGACCACTTGTTCGCCTCCGCGAGCTCCCGCCACTCCCGTGCGGTGGCCAGCGGGTCGCGGTACATCCGCACCTGGGCACGACCGCGGGCGATGGTGTGCTCGCCGACGTCCGGATCGATGTCGGGGAGCGGGCCTTCGGGGTCGTACGCGGAGAGGTCGCGGTTCCAGACGAACTCCAGGTGCTTGATCGCCGTGGCGCCGCTGACCTGGAGGCGCCGCACCTCGCGGGAGAGCTCCTCCGCCTCGGCGTCGGTGTCTCCGAGTACGAAGGTCGCGGCGGGCAGGATCAGGAGCTGGTCGTGGGTGCGGCCGTGGCGGGCCAGGCGCCCCTTGACGTCCGTGTAGAACTCCTGGCCTTCCTTGAGCGTGCTGTACCGGCTGAAGATGGCGTCAGCGCCTTCGGCCGCGAACTCACGGCCCTCCTCGGAGTCACCCGCCTGGAAGATGACCGGGCGCCCCTGGGGGCTGCGCGGGACGTTGAACTGGCCCTGGATGTCGAAGTGTTGCCCCTGGTGGACGAAGGCTCCTGCCTGGGCGTCGCGCAGGAAGGTGCCGGTCTCCTGGTCGGCGACGATCTCGTCCCCGCGCCAGGAGTCGAACAGCTCGCCCGCCGTACGCAGGAACTCCTTCGCCCTTGAGTACCGCTCCTCCTGCGGGAGGAATCCGCCGCGGCGGAAGTTCTCGCCGGTGAAGGCGTCCCAGGAGGTCACGACGTTCCATGCGGCGCGCCCGCCCGAGAGGTGGTCGAGGCTGGCGAACTGGCGGGCCACCTCGTAGGGCTCGTTGAAGGTGGAGTTGATGGTGCCGGTCAGGCCGAGGTGCTCGGTGACGGCGGCGAGCGCGCTGAGGACGGTGAAGGTGTCGGGCCGTCCGACGACGTCCAAGTCGTATATCTGGCCGCCCTGTTCGCGCAGTCGCAGCCCTTCGGCGAGGAAGAGGAAGTCGAACTTGGCGCGTTCGGCGGTCCGCGCGAAGTGCGCGAAGGAGCTGAACTCGATGTGGCTTCCGGCGTCGGGGTCGCTCCACACGGTGGTGTTGTTGACGCCGGGGAAGTGCGCCGCGAGGTGGATCTGCTTGAGCGGCTTGTCGGGTGACTTGCTCATGACTGGGTTCCCTTCCGGCTCAGGCGGTGGCGGCGTAGCGGTTCGCGGGGCGGGCGAGGCCCAGCAGTCCGCGCAGGGTGTCGGCTTCGTACGCGCGGCGGAAGACGCCCCGGCGCTGGAGCTCGGGCACCAGACCGCGGGTGATCGCCGGGAGGTCGTGGCCGAGGACCGCGGGACGCAGCCGGAACCCGGAAAGCCCCTCCCTTGCCAACTCCTGGAGTTCGTCGGCGAGTTGAGCGGGTGTCCCCGTGAACACCTTCGCGTCGCTGGTGTACGGGTGGCCTGCGAGGGCGTCCAGGCGCTCGCGGCGGGCCGCGGCGGCGGCCGGGTCGTCGTCCAGGAACACCACCAGGTCACCGAAGAGGTGCAGGGGCTCGTCGGAGCGCCCGGCCCTGTCCTGTTCCGCGCGGACGGCCGTGACGATGGCGCGTGCCTGCCCGGCGTCGTGCGGGGTGACGTATCCGATGTCGGCGGAGCGGCCGAGGAGCCGGAACGGGGCGTCGGTCACGGTCTCGTGGGCGAGGGCGCTGACGAGGGGCTGGCCCTGCGGCGGCCGGGGTGTGATGGAGGGGCCCTTGACGCTGAAGTGCTTGCCCTCGAAGTCGATGTAGTGCAGCTTGTCGCGGTCGACGAAGCGGCCGGTGGCGACGTCCCGTATCTCGGCGTCGTCCTCCCAGCTGTCCCAGAGGCGGCGCACCACCTCGACGTAGTCGGCGGCCTCGTCGAAGAGGTCGAGGAGCAACTCCCGTATGGCCGGGCGCTCCAGGTCCTCGATGCGGAAGGCGGGAAGCGTCCGGCGGCCGAAGTGCGCGGCCTCGTTGCGGCGCGGTGACACCTGTACCCGCAGGCCCGCGCGGCCGTTGCTGACGTAGTCGAGCGTGGCGATCGCCTTGGATGCGTGGAAGGGCTCCGTGTGGGTGGTCACCACGGTCGGCACCAGGCCGATGTGGCTGGTCAGCGGGGCGATGCGGGCGGCGATGAGAACGGCGTCGAGCCGTCCGCGTATCTCGTCGGTGCGTGCGTCGGGTTCGGCGAAAGGCGCGGCTTGCAGGCCGAGCGCGTCCTCGATGGTCACGAAGTCGAGCAGACCGCGTTCGGCCTCGGTGACCAGATCGGCCCAGTAGCGGGCCGTGAGCAACTCCCTTGGGCGGGACACCGGTTCGCGCCAGGCGGCGGGGTGCCAGCCCGCGCCGTCGAGGGCGACGGCGAGGTGCAGCGCGCCGGAGGAAGCGGAGTCCGGAGAAGAAGAGGGGGACAATGGAGACAAAGGGGGCAACGAAGATGATGACGACACGAAAGGTGCGCCTTCCTGATCGACCGGCTGACCGTACGAGGACACCGGCCCCTCGACATGGAGGGCCCGGCGGCGGAGTGACAGGTCAGGGGCGACAGAGCGCGCCGGCCACGCGCTGCAGGTCGATGTGCGGCCGGGAGTACAGATGCACGCGGCGGCTCGGGGCGATCACCATGACGCGCAGGGCGGACGGGGACGGCAGGAGCGACATATGAGGGGCGACCGGCGCATGCGGGAAGAGCGGCACGTCGGTCACCTCCGCCCTTCCGGCCCGGCGGGCTCGATGCCTCGCCGGTATCGCGCTTGCGGAACCCGGATGGGCACCGCCTGGTCTTCACCTGGAGCACCCCACCGCGTCGGAGGGTTGCCGGTCAGCAAGCCAGGGCTTGACGCTGACACTCGTCACCTGTTCGGGACGTTACGCGAGGTCACAGCGGTGCGCAATGCCCGGCGACCACAAGGATCATGGGCGTTCTCACATCGCCGTACGGTGCCGTCAGCTGCCCTTCTCAGCGTCAACCGCCGCGCCACGTCTTCTGTTCCGCATGGACGCGAGGAGTTTCAGGACGGTCGGCGCGGGCCTTCTTGACGGCGCCGGGCGCCCGGACCCACACTTCCCGGGACGGTAGCGCGGCTCTGACGCAACGGGCCTCGACGCAGGGCTGGTGGACATGTCCAGGGCGGTCGGTGGGAGGAACGGCACTCGGCGCCCTTCCCTGTCCACGCCCCGACCGCGCCCCCGCGTCCTCACCCGGCGTCTGCACATCGACCTGCTGCGCGTGTGCAGCGCCACGGCTCCAGCGGTCTGACCTCCACCCACCGGAAGCGTCAGCCGAGAGCGCCGGCCCGAAGCGGTCGGCGCCCCTCACCTGTTGTCTGGAGAGCCATGCCCGAGACCACGTCGACGCCGCACCGTTCCCGCCCCCCGATCCGCAGCCGCATCGGCGCCGACCTCGCGGGCGGCTTCTACCCGGCGCCTCACCGCTACCATCTGTACCTCTCGGCGGGATGTCCGAGCTCCTTGCGCGTCTCGATCACCCTCGACCTGCTCGAGCTCAGGGACTCGGTCTCCACCACGGTCCTGGCCCCGGACGCCCCCATGGCGCTGGACTCCCTGCACCGCTATTACGAGGCCACCGAGCACCACTTCGACGGCACGCCTGCCGTCCCCGCCCTCTGCGACCGGTGGAGCGGACACGTCGTCAGCAACCACACCCCCGACATCCTGCGCGACCTAGCCTGCCGCCTGGCCGCGCACGGCGGCGACCCGCTGCTCGTCCTGCGCCCGTGCGCCCTGGCGGCGCAGATCGACGCCGTGCACGAGCGCCTCGCCGCCCGCCTCTTCCAGGCGCCCGAGCCGGTCCTGGGCGAACTCGACCGCCGTCTGGCCACCCGCCCCTACATCGTGGGCGCCCAACTCACCGCGGCGGACGTGGACTTGTGGGCCACGCTCGTCCACCTCCCCCGGCAAGCGGCTGCCGCGGCCCGCTCCCGTACCCACGTACGCGCCTACGTCGAGCGCCTGCACGACCACCCGGCCTTCCGCGCCAACCACCCACCTACGGCACGTACGAAGCCCGTCTCGCCGTGGCCACCACCTTCACGCCGTCCGCCCCGCTGAGCCGCCCGTCGGCCACCCAGGCGTCGACCACGCTCTGGACGCGCTGAACCAGCGCGCCCTTGTTCCGGAAGGGGGCGGCCGACCAGATGTCGTCGAGGAGGGTCGTGCCGTCGGTCCTGGCCGGGTTGGCGACGCCCGCATCGGTCGTGCCGAAGACCACCCGGGACTCGGCCCGCTGGAAGTAGGCGTGTGTCGGGTCCTCCGTGCCCTCGAAGAACGGGGCGAGGGCGGTGCCGTCGAGCGTGTAGTGCAGCGGCTTGCCCGCGACCGGGGTGAGGGTGGGCAGCAGGTCGCCCGAGAGCGCCGCGTTGCGGTAGAGGCTCAGGCGGAGGTAGTTCCTTGAGCTGTCGCGGGCCACGAGATGGACGGGACCGTAGAACAGGGACTGGATCTCCGGCTTGTCGGGGGTCTTCTCGACGCGCAGGCGGAAGGGGACGGAGATCCGGACGGTGTCTCCGTCGCGCCAGGTCCGGGAGACGGAGAAGTAGCGTCCGGGGGCCGGATCACCCGTCGCCTTCTTGCCGTTGACGGTCACGGTGAACCCGTCCTTCGCCCAGGCGGGCACGCGGAGCCGCAGGTCGAACGCCGTGGTGGCGCCCCGGACGGTGAGCGTGCTCCCCTGCTCCCTCGGGTAGTCGGTCGTCTGCGTGACCATGAGGTTCTTCTCGGACCAGGTCAGCGTGGAGGGGCTGTAGAGGTTGACGTAGAGGGCGGAGCCGTCGGCCTCCTTGAAGTAGACGGAGTCCTGGTATTTGGTGGCGCTCTCCATGCCCGTGCCCTCGCAGCACGTCGTCCCCGCCTTGGGCGTGTAGTCGCGCACATGGCCGGGGAGCAGGCCGATGAAGTACGTGACGAGGGGCTTCTCCGCGTCGGCCTTGTCCTGCTTGGAGCCGAGCACCTGGTTGTAGAGGGCCCGCTCGTAGTAGTCCATGTACTTCGGGTCCTGCTCGTGGAGGAACAGCGTCCGGCTCAGTTTGAGCAGGTTGTAGGCGCAGCAGGTCTCGGCGGTGGTGTCGCTGAGCGTGCCGGCGACGGAGCCGCGCGCCTTCCAGAACTCGCCGGTGCTCGTGCCGCCGATGCCGTACATGCGGGTCGGGACGACCATGCCCCAGAAGTTCCGCGCGGCCGTGAGATAGCGCCGCTCCCCCGTCTCGTCGTACAGCCGCAGCAGTCCCGTGAAGATGGGGATGTGCTGGTTGGCGTGGAGTCCGTCGAGGGTGTCGTCGCCCGCGGCGCACGCGTCGATGAGCTTGTCCAGGTCGAAGAGGCGGGCCAGCGCGAGGTGTTCGGCCTTGCCCGTGATCGCGTACAGGTCGCAGATCGCCTCGACGATGCCGCCGAACTCGCCGCTGGAGAATATCCCCCACATGCGTTGCAGGGTGCTCTGCGGCAGCTTCGAAAGCCGGGAGTGCATCCAGTCGCACAGGCCAGAGGCGAGGTCGAGTGCGCGGGCGTCGTCCGTGTGGAGATAGGCGTCGAGTACGCCGCGCAGGATCTTGTGCGCGGTGTAGTACGGAGCCCACACCATGGTGTAGTCGCCCTGGGTCATCGACTCCAGGGTGATGAACTGCGTCTCGGGGTACGCCGCGAGGAACCCCGGATGGCTCGGACCTCCCCAGGTACGGCGCAGGGTGGCGGCCCTGCCGCGGCCCGAACTGTCGGCGAATGTGGCGCCCTTGGTCTCCTCGAAGGCGTACGAGGCGACGTCCCCGGCACCGGTCGGGCCATCGGCGGCGGGCGCGTCCTGGAGCCCCGCGATCTCGGCCGGACTCAGCGCCCGCGACCAGAAGTTGACCTCGTCGAAGGCCCCGGCGAAGACCGGGTCGGCCGCGTAGCTGGACCGGCCGAGCCAGTTGTCGCGCAGGGAGCCGAGCGCGGCCGGGTCCAGGGTCATCGCCGTGTTCTCCGCGACGGCGGTGCCGTTGACGTAGAGCGTGCCGGTGTCGCCCTTGATCGTCACCGCCACGTGGCTCCACCGGTCGAGGGCCAGCGGCTTCGTGCCGTTGATGGCCTGTTCACCGCCGGGGCCGCCGGTGGTGAGGGCGAAGCGCGGGACGCCGTCCGCGTTGCGGGCGGCGAGGTAGAGATAGCGGCTGGTGTCGTTGCCGCAGTCCAGGATCCGCGCCCAGGCGGCGTCGTGGGCGGGCTTCACCCAGGCCGAGATGGTCACGTCCTTGACGCCGTCGAGGAGGCGGGGCGGTAGATCGACGTACTGGGAGGAACCGCGGACGTTCTCCGCGGCGGTGGAGAACTTGCCCTGGACACTGAGCACTTCGGGCTCGCGGCGCAGCGCGTCGCGGACCTCGGTGAGCGCCCCGACCATGGTCCGGATCTTGTCGGCGTACACCTTCTCGCCCGTACTGCCATAGGCCTGCGCGAGCATGGTGAGGAAGTGGCCGGTGTAGTGCCCGCGCAGGTTTCCGTTCGCCTCGCCGTCGAGCCCCTCCCAGCCGCCGGGTGCCACGGCGCCACGGGCGGAGAGCCCCGCGTTGGCGCGGAAGACCTGGAGCAGCCGGTCCACGTCGTAGCCGCGTGCGTGGTCGAGCATCAGGGCGCGCTTGGCGGCGAAGACACCCTGCCGGAGCTGTACGTCCTTCAGTGCGAACGGCCGCGCGGTCCATGCGGCGGGAGCGGCGGCCGCCTTGGGTGTGGGGGAAGCGGCGGATGCCCGGCCGGAGGCGAGGGCGGACATCACCGGTGCCGCTGCGACGAGCGCCGCGGCGCGGAGGACGGCTCGTCTGGCGGGTGCGGGGGACATGGGTGCCTCATTCCTGACGATGCACGGTCGGCACGTTCGACATGTCGAACGTGGTTCGGATCACCGACCAAAAAGTAGGAGTGCGGCAAGGACACGTCAATGCTTCTGTCAGGATCACCCGGTGGCCGCGGCAGAAGCGCCACGGCCACCGGGAGCGATCACCAGGCCCCTGGGTTCACCAGATCCGTACACGCTCCGCGCGGTCGAGCCAGAGCCCGTCGCCCTCCGCCGTCGCGAACGCCTCGTGGAACTCGTCGAGGTTGCGCACGATGTTCGCCCGGAACTCGGGTGGCGAGTGCGGGTCGATGGTGAGGTACTGCTGCTCCTGCTCCTTGCGGCGCTTGGTGCGCCAGCAGTAGGACCAGTTCATGAACAGCCGCTGGGAGCCGGTGAGGCCGTCGCTCTCGGGCATCGGGGCGCCGTCGAGCGCGATGCGGTACGCCGTGTGCCCGATGGTGAGGCCGCCGAGGTCGCCGATGTTCTCGCCGACCGTCAGCGAGCCGTTGACGGACTCGCCGGGGAGATTGCGGGGCGAGAAGCCGTCGTACTGCTTGACCAGCGCCTTCGACTTCGCCTCGAACGCGGACTTGTCGGCCGCGGTCCACCAGTCGTTGAGGTTGCCCGCGCCGTCGTACTGCGCGCCCTGGTCGTCGAAGCCGTGGCCGATCTCGTGGCCGATGACCGAGCCGATGCCGCCGTAGTTCTCCGCGGGGTCGGCGTCGGGCGAGAAGAACGGCTTCTGCAGGATGCCCGCGGGGAAGCAGATCTCGTTGGTGCCCGGGTTGTAGTACGCGTTGACCGTCTGCGGCAGCATGAACCACTCGTCGCGGTCGACCGGCGAGCCGATCTTGGCGAGCTCCCGGTCGGACTCGAACGCCGCCGCCGCGTGGGCGTTGCCGAGCAGGTCGCCGGCGGAGACCTGGAGCGCCGAGTAGTCCCGGAAGGTGTCCGGGTAGCCGATCTTGGGACGGAACGTCGCCAGCTTCTCGTAGGCGCGCTCCTTCGTCTCGTCCGTCATCCAGTCGAGGCGGGCGATCGACTGCCGGTAGGCCTCAAGAAGGTTGGCGACGAGGTCGTCCATCATCGCCTTGGAGCTCGGCGGGAAGTGCCGCGCGACGTACTCCTTGCCGACGGCCTCGCCCATGGCCCCCTCCACGTGCGCAACGGCGCGCTTCCAGCGGGCGCGGAGCTCCGGGGTGCCGTTGAGGGTGCGGCCGTAGAAGTCGAAGTTGTTCTGGACGAAGTCGTCGGTCAGATAAGGCGCGGACGAGCGCAGCACGCGGGCCAGCGCCCAGTCACGCCACTGCTCGATCGGGGTCTCGGCGAGCACCGCGGAGAGGTGGCTGAGGTAGGACGGCTGGCGGACGCAGGTCTCGGCGATGGTGGCGTCCGAGCCGCCGAGCCCCTCGACATAGCCACGCCAGTCGAACTCCGGGGCAAGGGCGGTCAGTTCGTCCAGGGTGGTGAGGTTGTAGGTCTTCTGTACGTCACGTGTCTCGGCCCGCTCCCAGTGGCCGGTGGCCAGCCGGGTCTCCAGCGCGAGTACGGTCCGTGCCGCGTCGGCCGGGGAGGCGTGCTTCCCGAGCCTGAGCAGCTCGGTGAGGTGGGCGACGTACTTCTCGCGGATCTCGGCGAACTTCTCGTCGCGGTAGTACGACTCGTCGGGCAGGCCGAGGCCGCCCTGGAGGATGTTGAAGAGGTAGCGGTCGGAGTTCCGGTCGTCGGAGTCGACGTAGATGCCGAAGAGGCCGGAGCCGCCGATCCGCTCGAAGCGGCCGAGGAACGCCGCGAGGTCCTTACGGTCCCGCAGCCCCGCGACGGCGTCGATCAGCGGCTGTGCGGGGGTCAGGCCGCGGGCGGCGATCGCCTCCTCGTCCATGAAGGCCGCGTACAGCGTGGCGATCTTGCGTGCGTCCTCGGAGTCGGCGCCGTCCGTCGCGGCCGACGCCAGCTCCTGGATGATCACCTTCACTTGCTCTTCGGCCGTGTCGACCAACTGCACAAAGGGGCCCCAGCTGGAGCGATCCTCGGGGATCGGCTCGTTCTCCAGCCAGTGACCGTTGACGTGGCCGAACAGGTCGTCCTGCGGCCGGATCTCAGGGTTCATGCCCGCGCGGGCGTCATCCAGCATGCTCATTCACGCACCCTACGCGGACACCGCCTCCGAGCACGATCGGCGAGCGACCGCCGACCGGCCCTCGGCCCGTCCTCAGCCGGTGACGTACTCCCGCAGGTGCCGCGCGGTCACCGTGTCACCGTCGGCCACCAGGGCCGCGGGCGTCCCGGTGAAGACCACCTGGCCGCCGTCGTGACCGCCGCCGGGGCCGAGGTCGACGATCCAGTCGGCGTGCGCCATGACCGCCTGGTGGTGCTCGATGACGACCACCGAGTTCCCGTCGTCGACCAGCCGGTCCAGGAGGGCGAGCAGCTTGTCCACGTCGGCCATGTGCAGTCCGGTGGTCGGTTCGTCCAGGACGTACGTCGATGACTTCTCGGCCATGTGGATGGCGAGCTTGAGGCGCTGGCGCTCGCCGCCGGACAGGGTGTTGAGCGGCTGGCCGAGCCGCAGATAGCCGAGGCCCACGTCGGTGAGCCTGCCGAGGATGGTGTGCGGCCGACCCGAGGGGAAGAAGTCGTACGCCTCGGCGATGGACATGCCGAGGACCTCGCTGATGTTCTTGCCACGCAGCCGGTAGGTGAGGACCTCGGCGGTGAACCGCTTGCCCTCGCACTCCTCGCAGACCGACGCCACTCCCGGCATCATCGCCAGGTCGGTGAAGATGAGCCCGATGCCGCCGCACTTGGGGCAGGCGCCCTCGGAGTTCGCGCTGAACAGCGCCGCCTTGACGCCGTTGGCCTTGGCGAAGGCGGTCCTGATCGGCCCGAGGAGTCCGGTGTACGTCGCCGGGTTCGAGCGGCGTGAACCGCGGATCGGTGACTGGTCGGCCACCACCACGCCCTCGCGCCCGGAGAGGTAGCCGTGGATCAGCGAGCTCTTGCCGG
The DNA here is from genome assembly GCF_043200355.1 of Streptomyces sp. NPDC048436. Taxonomy (NCBI): domain Bacteria; kingdom Bacillati; phylum Actinomycetota; class Actinomycetes; order Kitasatosporales; family Streptomycetaceae; genus Streptomyces; species Streptomyces sp. NPDC048436. The sequence goes on along the minus strand of NZ_JBICXP010000006.1, from coordinate 321,600 downwards.
AGCCCGCGACGCCGGTGACGACGGCGAGCACGCCGAGCGGGATGTCGACCTCGACGTCCTTGAGGTTGTGCAGGTCGGCGCCCTTGATGGACAGCTCCCCCTTGGGTACGCGCACCTGCTCGCGCAGTTGAGCCCGGTGCCCCAGATGCCGTCCGGTCAGCGTGCCGGAGTCGCGCAGCCCCGCGACGTCGCCGGTGTAGCAGATCTGTCCGCCGGCCGATCCGGCTCCGGGGCCGAGGTCCACGACGTGGTCGGCGATCGCGATGACCTCGGGCTTGTGCTCCACCACGAGCACCGTGTTGCCCTTGTCGCGCAGCCGCAGGAGAAGGTCGTTCATGCGCCGGATGTCGTGCGGGTGCAGGCCGATGGTCGGCTCGTCGAAGACGTACGTCACGTCGGTGATGCTGGAGCCGAGATGGCGGACCATCTTCACGCGCTGCGCCTCGCCGCCGGAGAGCGAGCCCGATGTCCGGTCCAGACTCAGATAGCCGAGCCCGATCTCGACCAGCGATTCGAGCAGCTCGCGCAGGCTCGTGATCAGCGGCGCGACGGTGGGGTCGTCGAGGCCGCGTACGAATTCGGCCAGATCGCTGATCTGCATGGACGAGCAGTCGGCGATGTTCTTGCCGTCGATCTTCGACGACAGCGCGGCCGTGGTCAGCCGCGTGCCCTCGCAGAGCGGGCACCGGGCGAACACCACGGCCCGGTCCACGAACTCCCTGACGTGGGGCTGCAGGGAGGCGCGGTCCTTGGAGAGCCAGGTCCGCTGCATCCGGACGATCAGGCCTTCGTATGTGAAGCCGTTGGTGCCCGCCTTCACCTTGACCGCGGGCTTGTGCAGGAAGTCGGCCCACTCCTGCTCGGTGAAGTCCTTCAGCTTCTTGTCGGGGTCACAGAAGCCGGAGGTGGCCATGACCTTCCAGCTCCAGGAGTCCACCGCGAAGTACGGGACGGTGATCGCGCCCTCGTTCAGGGAGAGTTCACGGTCCACGAGCTGGTCGACGTCGACGGTGGAGACCTCGCCGGTGCCCTCGCAGTCGGGGCACATACCGTCGGGGACGTTGAAGCTGAAGGCGCTCGCGGTGCCGATGTGCGGGGCGCCCATGCGGCTGAAGATGATCCTGAGCATGGTGTAGGCGTCAGTGGCGGTGCCCACCGTGGAGCGGGAGTTGGCCCCCATGCGCTCCTGGTCGACGACGATCGCCGCGCTGAGATTGCGCAGTCCGTCCACGTCGGGGCGGCCCTGGCTCGGCATGAACGACTGGATGAACGCGGTGTACGTCTCGTTGATCAGCCGCTGCGATTCGGCGGCGATGGTGCCGAAGACCAGCGAGGACTTGCCGGAGCCGGAGACTCCGGTGAAGACGGTGAGCCGCCGCTTGGGGATGTCGAGCGAGACGTCTTGAAGGTTGTTCTCGCGGGCTCCTCGCACCTGAATCACGTGGTGGCTGTCGGCGGGGGTGACCGTCACTGATGCTCCTTGGCCTGTCCGTCTTACCGGCTGAACCGAGTCAACCGGCTCGACCGGGTGGAATGAAAAGCGTACGCCGTACTCAGTCAAGCGTACATCGTACCCAATCCCTGTGCGGTGTGCGGCGTTACAAGGGTCAATTACCGCCAGGGACCGCCCAGTTGGTATGGACATGACCGTCGAGCCGCTTCTATGCTCCGCCTGAACTCATCGTGAGAGCGCTCTCAGCACCCTGTTCCTCCCCTGTTCCCCCCCCTGTTCACCCCTTGTTCCTCCCCCACCCCGTTGGAACGACAGAAAGGGCACCGTCATGAGACGCAGAACCGGAGTCCGCATCGCCCTCTCCTCCATGCTCCTGATGGGCACCTGGGCGAGCGCCTCCCTCGCCCCCACCGCGAGCGCCGCCCCCGCACCCGCCGCTCCCCCGGCCTCCGCGGGAATGCTCACCGCCCTCCAGGACGACCTCGGGCTCACCGCGAGCCAGGCGCGCGCCCGGCTCGCCTCCGAGAAGACCGCCGTCGGCGTCGACCGCGCCGCGCGCCGGGCTGCCGGGGCGGCCTACGGCGGCTCCTGGTACGACGCGGCCACCGGCAAGCTGACCGTGGCGACCACCAGCGCCGCCAAGGCCTCCGCCCTTCGCGAGACGGGAGCCGCCGTCCGCGTGGTCCGGCACAGCGCCAAGGAACTGGACGCGGCCAAGAAGCGCGTCGACGCCCTGCCCGCCCCCTCCGGAGTCAGCAGCTGGCACGTGGCACCCCGGAGCAACCGCGTCATCGTGAACGTCGTCGCCGCCCAGAAGGACGACAACGATGTCCAACGCTTCGTCGAGCGCGCCAGGCGAGCGGGCCCCGTCCAGGTCAAGACGGTGGGCGAGGCACCGGCCACCTTCGCCGCGGGCACGGTGGGCGGCGACCCCTTCTACACCGGTAACGTCCGCTGCTCCATCGGCTTCTCGGTGCACGGCGGGTTCGTCACCGCGGGCCACTGCGGGCAGGCCGGGGCCGGGGTGCGCGGCTGGGACGGTTCGAACATCGGCAGCTTCCAGGGCTCCTCGTTCCCCGACAACGACTACGCGTACGTCAGCGTGGGCAACGGCTGGTGGACCGTGCCGGTGGTCCTCGGCTGGGGCACCGTCTCCGACCAGCTGGTCCGCGGCTCGGCCGAGGCCCCGGTGGGGGCGTCGATCTGCCGCTCCGGGTCCACCACGCACTGGCACTGCGGCACCGTCCTCGCCAAGAACGAGACGGTGAACTACAGCCAGGGCGCCGTCCACCAGATGACCAAGACCAGCGTCTGCGCCGAACCGGGCGACTCCGGCGGCTCCTTCATCAGCGGCGACCAGGCCCAAGGCGTCACCTCGGGCGGCTGGGGCAATTGCAGCGGCGGCGGTGAGACCTGGCACCAGCCGGTCAACGAAATCCTCAACCGGTACGGGCTGACCCTGCACACGGCCTGACCTCCGATGCGGCGCGCCGGACACTGTGGCGGACGGTCCGGCGCGTACGCCCCCCGTGGTGAGTCCTGGCCGCTGGATGGCCCTAACCGGGTTCACCGGCGGCGCACGGAGGAAGGAGTGCGGCTGCCACTTCAGGAACGACTGGTCCCGGAGCCACGTGTTCGGGGACGAACGGAGAGCCGCGATGACAGCAAGGTCGGCCGGGGGCAGACGCCGCGCCCGCATCGGGACCAGACTCCTCGCCACACTCGCCGTGGGCGCACTCACCCTGGGAGCCGCCGCCCACGCGAGCACATCGGCGGACGACGGCGCCCCGCCGCGCGGCCGTTCGCCCTTCACCGGCCTTACGGCACATCAGGGCCCGGTGCTCGCGGTGAAGTTCGACAACGCGCCGACGGCCAGGCCGCACACCGGCCTCACCCAGGCCGACATCGTGTACGTGGAGAAGGTCGAGGGCGGGATGAGCAGGCTCATGGGGGTCTACTCCAGCCGCCTGCCCAAGGCCGTCGGACCGGTGCGCAGCGCCCGGGAGTCCGACATCGAGCTGCTGCGCCAGTTCGGCCACCCGGCGCTCGCCTACTCGGGGGTGCGCAGCTCGCTCAACAAGGTGCTCCGCGACTCGCCGCTGTACGCCCGCCCGGAGGGCCGCTTCCCGGGGGCCTACTTCCGCGACGCCAACCGCCCCGCCCCGCACAACCTCTTCGCGCGCCCCGAGGCGGTACTGCGCTCGGCCCCCAAGGCGGGCCTCGCCTCCGACGTCGGCTTCCGCTTCGGCCCGGCTCCGGCGGGCGGCGCCCCCACCGCGGCACGGACCGTCCGCTACTCCGCGGCGAGCCACACCTTCGCCTGGTCGCCACAGGAGCGGCGCTGGCTCGCGTCCTTCGACGGCGCCCCGGCCCGCGGCGCGTCGGGAGCGCGCCTCGGCGGGAAGACGGTCGTGATCCAGTACGTGGACATGCCGCCGTCGCGCTACAAGGACGTCAACGGTGCGGCGACCCCGTACATCAAGACGGTCGGCAGCGGCAAGGCGCTCGTCCTGCGCGACGGCAAGGCGTACAAGACCCACTGGAAGCGGTCGAGCCCCGAGGGCGGCACGCACTTCACGCTCTCCAACGGCAGGCCGATGCCGTTCGCGCCGGGCCAGGTCTGGATGGTGTACGCGGACCGCTAGACCCGGCGGAGGACAGCCGTCAGCCCGGTGACCGTGAAGACCGGTCACCGGGCTGACGTGGGGTACTGCTCAGCGAGCGTCAGACACTCAGCCGCGTACGGACTCCAGCTCCCTGTCGTCGCGGTCGGCTTCCGTCGGCACCGGGAAGTCGCCGAGCTGCTTGTGCAGCTTCTCGCCCTCCACGTCGACGTTCGGCAGCAGCCAGTTCAGCCACTTCGGCAGCCACCAGGCCGACTTGCCCAGGAGGGCGAGTACGGCCGGGACGATCGCCATGCGGACGACGAAGGCGTCGAAGAGGACCGCGATGGCCAGGCCGAAGCCCATCATCTTGATCATGTCGTCGTTCTCCATGATGAAGCCGGAGAAGACGCTGATCATGATGACCGCGGCGGCGGCGACGACCCGTCCGCCGTGTGTGAAGCCGGTGACGACCGCCTCGCCGGCGCGCGCCCCGTGGACGTACGCCTCACGCATGCGCGTCACGAGGAAGACCTCGTAGTCCATGGCCAGACCGAAGACCACGCCGATCATGAAGATCGGCATCATGCTCATGATCGGGCCAGGCTGGTCCACGCCGACGATGTCGGCGAGCCACCCCCACTGGAAGACCGCGACGACGGCGCCGAGCGCGGCGGCCACCGACAGGAGGAAGCCGAGCGCCGCCTTGAGCGGTACGAGGACCGAGCGGAAGACCAGCATCAGGAGCAGGAAGGCCAGGCCGACGACGAGGCCCAGGTAGGGCAGGAGCGCGTCGTCCAGGGTCTGCGAGAAGTCGATGGTCATGGCGGTCGCGCCGGTGACAAGGACCTCGGAGCCCGTCTTGTCCCCGAGACCGTCGACCGTCGAGCGGATCTCCTTGACGACGCCCTCGGTCTTGTGGTCGCTCGGACCGGTCTTCGGTACGACGTTGAAGATCGCGGTGTCGTCGGGCTTGTTGGCGTGGGCCGGCGCCACTGCGGCGACGCCGTCGATCTTGGCGATCTCCTTGCCGACCGTGTCGGCCGCCGCGGCGGCGCCCTTGTCCTTGTCCGTGTCGACCGTGACCATCAGCGGGCCGTTGAAGCCGGCGCCGAAGGACTCGGACAGCATGTCGTACGCCTTGCGCTGCGTGGTGTCCGGCGCCGAGGTGCCCTCGTCCGGCAGGCCGAGCTCCAGGCTGGTGGCCGGGATGGCGACCGCGCCGAGGCCGACCACCGCGAACAGCAGCACCGGGAGCGGGCGGCGCAGCACGAAGCGTGCCCAGCGCGTGCCCAGATTCGGCTTGGCGTTCGGGGCGTTGAGCGTGCCCGCGGGCTTCTTGCGGTCCTTGCGGCGCAGCACCTTCTTGCCCGCGAAACCGAGCAGCGCGGGGATCATGGTGAGCGCGATGAGGACGGCGATCGCGACGGTGCCGGCCGCGGCCAGACCCATCTTGGTGAGGATCGGGATGTTGACGATCGCGAGGCCGGACAGCGCGACGATGACGGTGAGTCCGGCGAACACCACGGCGGAACCGGCGGTTCCGGTGGCGCGGCCCGCCGCATCCTCCGGTTCGCGGCCGTCGGCGATCTCCGCCCGGTAGCGGGAGACGATGAAGAGGGCGTAGTCGATGCCGACGGCGAGGCCGATCATCGACGCGAGCGTCTTGGTCGTGGCCGAGAGGTCGAGCAGGCTGCCCAGTGCCGCGATGCCCGAGACACCGATGCTCACGCCGATGATGGCGGTGAGGAGCGGCATGCCCGCGGCGATCATCGAGCCGAAGGTGATGATCAGGACGACCGCGGAGACCGCGATGCCGATGAGTTCGGCGGAGCCGCCCATCTCCTGCTCGGCCATGACGGCGTCGCCGCCGGTCTCGACGGTGAAGCCCGTCTTGCGGGCGTCGTCGGTGGCCTTGGTCAGCGCGTCGCGCGCCTTGTCGGTGAGTTCTTGGGCGTTGACCTTGTACGTGACGGACGCGTACGCGGTGGTGCCGTCCTTGCTGACGGCGTCGGCCTTGTACGGGTCGGCGACCTCGGAGACCTGGGGGCCTGCGCCCAGGTTCTTGACCAGCTTCTCGACGTCGCCCTTGGGGCCGGCCTGGGTCAGCTTCTCGCCCTCGGGGGCGCGGATGACGACACGGGCGGTGGCGCCTTCGGCGCTGGCCGCGGGGAACTTCTCGTCGAGCAGGTCGAAGGCCTTCTGGGACTCCGTACCCGGCATGGAGAAGGAGTCTTCGGGCGGTGCGGGTGCCGCGGACGCGGAGAAGCCGACGCCGGCAAGGAGCACCACCCACATCAGTGCCACATAGCGGCGTCGCCGGAAGGCGAGGCGGCCCAGTTTGTAGAGGAACGTAGCCACGGCGAAAGGGCTCCCGTCGGGAATTGGCTGGCAGGGACTGGCAGGGGCGACTCCCCCGTCGTCACATCGGTGCACGTCAGGGCGGTCAGCAGGTTCCCTTCAATAGTCCGGGTGGGAACCGGCCCGGAAGTCAGACTCAGAGTCGGACTATCGGCCCACGGCCGCTGTAGTGCCGTACACGCTGGGTCATCCTCGGGGAGGAGAAGTGACCAGAGTGTGTAGACCCCACATCGGGACGCCTGTCGCCGGAGGCCTCGCCTCCGCGGCTCCGGCTACTGGTTCCGCTCGCAACAACTCGCCCTCATACCACCCCAATAGGAGAGATAAGGTGTCTGGTCAGCACGCAGATACTTGTCATCACCATCCAGGAGAACCTTCGTGACTCTTGCCATCGCGCCCTCTGAAGCCGCCGACTCGTCCGACGTGCCTGAGGCGGTGGCCCGGGACGCCCGCGAGTTCGGTGCCTACGCGCGCACCGGCGGCTGGGCCTTCGCGCTGAAGGTCGCCCGCAGTGTGCGCCCCGGCGGGCAGGGCGCCGACGAGACGCCGAAGATCTCGGCGAAGGAGTTCAGTGAGCTCGCCGGCTGCTCGGCCGAGCGCGTCATGCGCTACTACAAGGCCTGGGACAAGGCAGCCGACGACGGTCTCGTGCCCCACTTCGAGGCCCTCACCCCTGGCGAGGACATCGAACTTCCGGACTCCGACGCCTGGTTGACGTACTACGCGTCGCGCTCCAGCGCCCTCACCCCGCGTGGCAACGCGATCACGGAGGCCGCCGAGGCCGAGGGCATCCGCCCCACCAAGGCCCTGGAGGTCGCCGAGAACCCCACCGCCCTGCGCGCCGCGATCCTCGCCGACCCCGGGACCGCCGAGGCCGCGCGGCGCGCCCTGATGGACCGGCTCGGGGAGGACCCGGCGCTGCGCACCGAGCTCGTGCGCGACATCGTCCGGGCCGACGACCTCAAGAAGGCGGTCGCGGCCGAGGCGAAGGCGGGCGACCGCGTCGACTACGTACGCCAGATCGTCGACAAGGGGCAGGTCAAGACGCCCGCGGGTCAGCTGATCGACGCACCCGCCGAGCTGAAGGAGGAGGCCGAGCGCCATCTCTCCCTCATCGACGAGCTGGACGAGGGCGAGGACTCCGGCGAGTGGGCCCGCGAGGCGTACGACACCGTGAAGGACCTGGTCGCCCAGACCGTGCAGAGCGATCCGCGGCTGCGGGTGCAGGAGCGCCGCGCGAAGTTCTACAGCAGCCTGCAGAAGGCGACGAAGGTCTTCGAGGAGCTGACCTTCGACGACGCGGAGGTCGACGACATCTACGAGGACGACATGCTGCTGCGCCTCGAGGAGCTGCAGAAGTCGATCACCGCGTGCATCACGGCGCTGCAGGCGGCTACGGCGGGCTCGGCTGCCGCCGGTTCCGCCACTGCCGCTGCCACCGCCACGGCCACGGCGGACGCCGTTGCCGTCTTCGACGACATGCCCGTCTTTGATGACACGGCCGACACCGCGCAGGACGTCGGCTGACGGCCGCGGGGCCCCACTCCCCCGTACATCCCGATGATGACCAAGGGCCACACGCGTAGCTCTGGAGTCGTACGGAATGACCCATACGCGGAGGGATTCGCCGCACCCCGCCCCGCTCGTAGCTTCTTGATCAACGTACGGAGACCGGCGTACGGAGTTGATCGAGAGGTCATGGATCTATGCACGGCAAGGCATTCGCGCCCGAATACCAGGGCGATCTTGGCTCGGCGCTCGGGGTGAACTCCTCCTACGAGGAGGTACTGACGGAGGCGGGCCGCGCCCTCTCCCAGGCGGACACCGCGCTGGAGAGGGCGCGCGCCGCGCTCGCCCTGGCCGAAGCCAACCGGCGGCTCGGCCGGGTGGACGACGCCCGCGCCGCCTGGCGCAAGAGCTACCGCAGCGCACGGGCCGCGGGGGAGGCGGGGGCCATGGCCTGGGCCCTGTGGAGCGGCGGCACGCTCGCCCGCCAGTGCGGGGAGCTGCGGCTGGCCCGGCGGCTGCTGGCCTGGGGGGTCGCGCTGGCCGCCGACAGCGGGGAGCGGCTCGCGCACGGCTACGCGCTCGCCGGGCTCGCCGAGACCGGGCGCATCCAGGGGGACTACGCGGCGGTGGCCGCACTGCACGAGCAGCTGCTCGAACAGGGCAGGGCGCACGGCGAGGCGCGGCACATGGTGTGGGCGATGTCCGGCATCGCCCAGATGCGGCGGAACACCGGCGACTACGCCGAGGCCCTCGAACTGTTCACGGAGTGCGTCCGCATCTCGGCCGAAGCACAGGACGCGCGGGGGCGTGCCTGGTCGCTGCGCGGGGTCGCCGACGTCCTCTCGCTAAGGGGCGAGGCGGAGCGCGCGCTGACACTGCTCTCGGAGGCGGAGACCATCTGCCGGGCCATGGATCTGGCAAGCGCGCTCGCGTACAACCACAAGATGCGCGGCAACGTCTTCTACCGGGACGGGCGTTATGGCGCGGCGCGCGAGATGTACGCCATCGCCCTGGAGGAGTTCAGCGCCATGCGGGAGCCGCGTGGCGTGGCGCTTTCCCGGCTCGGCCTGGTCAAGTCCCGGGCCCGGCTCGGCCGCGACCGGGGCGAGACGCTGGCCGAACTGGCCGAGCTGGAAGGCGACTTCGCACGCATCGGGCTGCGGGGCGCGCGGGAGACGGTCGTCGCCTTCCGCCAGGAGCTGGCCACAGAGCTGAGCATGGCGTGACGCGGGGCGCGCTCATCCGGCCGCCGAGATGCGGATCCCCACCGTCCCGCTCGTGCCGCGCCGGAGCTTGCTGCCGAGCAGGGTGAGGCGGCCCATCAGCCCGTACTTGCGGGCGATGAGGGTGCGGTAGCGCGCCGTGGTCCCCGGGTCGCAGATCTCGGCGGTGGCGGGGATCTGCTCGCCCGTCGGGTTGCCGCGCAGGTCGCAGGGGCCGATCAGGACGTCGGCGCGGTTGCGGATCCGCTTGACCTTCCAGGAGTCCGCGGCCGTCCAGACGCCGAGCGCGTCGCCGTCCTCGACGACCCAGACGGGGCTCGGCACCGGGGTGCCGTTCTTGCGGTAGCTGGTGACCAGCAGATATTTGCCGGCACCGAGCCCCGCCCGCGCTACGTCGTCCATGTCGCCGATCCAGACTCGTGTTGGCTGAGATGGGGACAGCCTATGGCGCGGACGGCACTCGCGATCAGCTGTCCGGACCGATCAGGAATTGAGAAGCGCAAGCCTGCACGTCGCGTCTAGCGTGAACGCCAGTAGAACCGGACCCGCTGCCCGAAGATGGTCCCGATCGAGCCACGCGACGCCGACGATGACCGCGATGGCGGGACGTCCAGAGATGGAGACACGATGAGCAAGGCCAAGAGAACGGACACGCAGTCGTCCGCACCGCGTGCCGCCGCGAGCCATGATCTGATCCGGGTGCACGGCGCACGCGTGAACAACCTCAAGGACGTCAGCGTCGAGATCCCCAAGCGCCAGCTCACCGTGTTCACCGGCGTCTCCGGCTCGGGCAAGAGCTCCCTGGTGTTCGACACGATCGCCGCGGAGTCACAGCGGCTGATCAACGAGACGTACAGCGCCTTCGTTCAGGGCTTCATGCCGACCCTCGCGCGGCCGGAAGTCGACGTACTCGAAGGGCTGACCACCGCGATCAGCGTCGACCAGCAGCGGATGGGCGCCGACCCGCGCTCCACGGTCGGCACCGCCACGGACGCCAACGCGATGCTGCGCATCCTCTTCAGCAGGCTCGGTACGCCGCACATCGGCCCGCCGAGCGCCTACTCCTTCAATACGGCGTCGGTCCGGGCGAGCGGCGCGATCACTGTCGAGCGCGGCAACAAGAAGACGGTGAAGGCGACCTTCAACCGCACCGGCGGCATGTGTACGCGCTGCGAGGGCCGGGGCAAGGTCTCCGACATCGACCTCACCCAGCTCTACGACGACTCCAAGTCGCTCACCGACGGCGCGTTCACCATCCCCGGCTGGAAGTCGGACAGCCAGTGGACCGTGCAGGTCTACGCCCAGTCGGGCTTCGTCGACCCGGACAAGCCGATCCGCGAGTACACGAAGAAGGAGCTGCAGGACTTCCTCTACGGCGAGCCGGTCAAGGTGAAGGTCAACGGCGTCAACCTCACCTACGAGGGGCTGATCCCCAAGATCCAGAAGTCGTTCCTGTCCAAGGACAAGGAGGCGATGCAGCCGCACATCAGGGCATTCGTGGAGCGCGCGGTCACCTTCACCACCTGCCCCGAGTGCGAGGGCACCCGGCTCAGCGAGGGGGCGCGGTCCTCGAAGATCAAGCGGATCTCCATCGCCGACGCCTGCGCGATGGAGATCAGGGACCTGGCCGAATGGGTCCGCGGCCTCAAGGAGCCGTCGCTCGCGCCGCTGCTCACCGCGTTGCAGGGGACTCTCGACTCCTTCGTGGAGATCGGCCTCGGCTACCTCGCGCTCGACCGCCCGGCCGGCACCCTTTCGGGCGGTGAGGCGCAGCGCGTCAAGATGATCCGCCACCTCGGTTCCTCGCTCACCGACGTCACCTATGTCTTCGACGAGCCCACCATCGGTCTGCACCCCCACGACATCCAGCGGATGAACGACCTGCTCCTGCGGCTGCGGGACAAGGGCAACACCGTGCTCGTCGTGGAGCACAAGCCGGAGACGATCGTGATCGCCGACCATGTCGTCGACCTCGGCCCCGGCGCCGGTACGGCGGGCGGCACGGTCTGCTTCGAGGGCACCGTCGACGGGCTGCGGGGCAGCGACACCATCACCGGGCGGCATTTCGACGACCGGGCCTCCCTGAAGGAGACGGTTCGTACGCCCAAGGGCACGCTGGAGATCCGCGGCGCCACGGCGAACAACCTGCGCAAGGTCGACGTCGACATCCCCCTCGGGGTGCTCACCGTCGTCACCGGAGTCGCGGGCTCCGGCAAGAGTTCGCTCGTGCACGGCTCGCTGGCCAACGGCTCGGCGGCCCCCGACGCAGAGGTCGTGTCGGTCGACCAGAGCCCGATCCGGGGCTCGCGGCGCAGCAACCCGGCGACGTACACCGGTCTGCTCGACCCGATCCGCAAGGCGTTCGCGAAGGTCAACGGCGTGAAGCCCGCTCTGTTCAGCGCCAACTCCGATGGCGCCTGCCCCGCCTGCAACGGCGCGGGAGTCATCTACACCGACCTGGGGATGATGGCCGGGGTGGCCACCCCGTGCGAGGACTGCGAGGGCAAGCGGTTCCAGCCGTCGGTCCTCGACTACCACCTCGGCGGCCGGGACATCAGCGAGGTGCTCGCGATGTCGGTGACCGAGGCCGAGGAGTTCTTCGGCTCAGGTGAGGCACATACGCCGGCCGCGCACCGCATCCTCGGCCGGCTCGCCGACGTCGGGCTCGGCTACCTCAGTCTCGGCCAGCCGCTCACCACGCTGTCCGGCGGCGAGCGGCAGCGGCTCAAGCTGGCCACCCACATGTCCGAGAAGGGCGGCGACCGGCTCGTCTACGTACTCGACGAGCCGACCACGGGCCTCCACCTCGCCGACGTCGAGCAGTTGCTCGGCCTGCTCGACCGGCTCGTGGACGCCGGCAAGTCGGTCATCGTCGTCGAGCACCACCAGGCGGTGATGGCGCACGCCGACTGGATCATCGACCTCGGGCCCGGGGCAGGGCACGACGGCGGCAAGGTCGTCTTCGAGGGCACGCCGGCCGATCTGGTCGCCGCGCGTTCCACCCTCACCGGGGAGCATCTGGCGGCGTACGTCGGCGGCTGAGCGACTGCCGGAGGCGGTCGGCCACGGCGAAGGTCTGCCGTGGCCGACCGCTCGTGGGTGACCGCCGGTGGCCCGGGATACTTCGATCATGAGTACGCGAATAGAGCGGCCCCAGAGGGCGCAGGTCCCGGCCCCGCAATGGACGCTGCGGGCCGCGGAGCCCACCGATGTGGAGCCGATCGCCGAGCTGCGCGCGACGGTGATGCGCCCGGACCTGGAGCGCCTCGGCCGCTACGACGAGCACCGGGTGCGCCGGCGACTGCGGGACGCCTTCTCGCCCCGGCACACCTCGGTCATCGTCGCCGAGGGCGCCTTCGCGGGCTGCGTAGCCCTGCGGCCCGCCGACGACGGGCTGTGGCTGGAACACTTCTACCTCGCCCCGGCCCTCCAGGGCCGGGGCCTCGGTTCGGCCGTCCTGCGTACGCTGCTCGCCCGGACCGACGCCGGCGGCGACCTCGTCCGCCTGAACGTCCTGCGGGGCAGCGCGGCCCAACGCCTTTACGAGCGCCATGGGTTCAGCGTGGAGAACGAGGGCCCGGTCGACGTCTTCATGGTGCGGCAGGCGGGCTGACCCCGGCGAGCACGTCCGTGGGGTGGCCTCGGCCCTTCTGCGGATTGGCCCAAGTTCATGGCCCGTAAATGGTCCACAGTCTGGACCACTTCGCTGACTAGCCTCATCTCATCAGCAGAGAAACGGCCCAACGGCCGCCTACCTTGGGAGCGTTGTGCCGCTTCAGATCCTGCCGCCGGGCGGAGCACCCCGCGTACTCGCCGCCGCACAGTTGAGCAACTCCCTGGGCGACGGCGCCTACTACGTGACGTCGGCCCTGTACTTCACCCGCGTCATCGGCCTCTCCCCCACCCAGATCGGGCTCGCGCTCACGGTCGCCTGGGCCATCGGCTCCGTGACGGGCGTACCGCTGGGCGCGCTCGCCGACCGGAAGGGACCACGCGGCACGGCGGTGCTGCTGGCCCTGGCCACCAGCGCGTCGGTCGCCTCCTTTCTCTTCATCCGCTCCTTCGTCCCGTTCCTCCTCGCCGCCTGCCTGTACGCCGTCGCCCAGTGCGGGCTCGCCGCGGCACGCCAGGCGCTGCTCGCCGGTCTTGTGACACCCGCGGCACGTACGGGCGTACTCGCCCACCTCCAGTCGACGCTCAACGCAGGGCTCGCCGTCGGTGCGGCGCTCGGCGGGCTCGCCCTGCACTACGACACGCGCGGGGCGTACCTGGCCGTCTTCGTGCTCGACGCGGTCAGCTTCCTGCTCTGCGCGCTGGTGCTGCTGCGGCTGCCCTCGGTGCCGCGGACCCTGGCCCGTGCGAAGGGTGAGCCCCGCCTGGCCGTGCTCCGCGACCGGCCCTACGCCGTCATCACCGCGCTCAACGCCGTCCTGCTGCTGCGGATGCCGCTCCTGAGCCTGGCGATCCCGCTGTGGGTGGTGGACCGGACGAACGCGCCGAGCTGGCTGGTCTCCGCCCTCTTCGTCCTCAACACCCTTGCCGTGATGGCCTTTCAGGTACGCATCGCACGTGACGTCGACGGACCGCGTACAGCAACGCGCTCGGTACGGCGCTCCGGGCTCATCATGCTCGCCTCGTGCGCGGTCTTCGCTCTCTCCGCCGCCCGGCTGCCGGTGTGGGTGACGGTGGCCGTCCTGGTGGCGGGGGCGGCCCTCCAGGTCATCGCGGAGATGCAGCAGTCCGCGGGCTCCTGGCAGATCAGCTTCGACCTGGCGCCCGCGCACCAAGTCGGCCAGTACCAGGGCTTCTTCGGTACGGGAGTTCCCGTGGCCCGCACCATCGGCCCGCTCCTGCTCACCTCGCTCCTCGTGGTGTGGGGCGTGCCGGGCTGGCTGCTCCTCGGCGGCGTCTTCCTCCTGGCGGGACTCGCCATGGGGCCCGCGGTGCGCTGGGCGGAGGGTGCGCGGGGCGGCGCGGCGGCAGAGGCCGAACCGGCGGGGGCCTAGGCCGCGGAGGGTATATTCACCCAATTCACCGACCCACTACCGGCACCACGAGGAGGCGGGTTCTCCGCACATGGGCGACGTCGTCGAGATCGATGAGGCACTGGTGCGCTCCCTGCTGCATGAGCAGCACCCGGATCTCGCGGACGGCGATCTCCACGGGACGGTCACCGGCTGGGACAACCAACTCTGGCGTCTGGGCGATGAGTTGGCGGTCCGGCTGCCGTGCACGGAGCGCGCCCCGGAGCTGCTGCGCAAGGAGCATCGCTGGCTCCCGCTGCTGGCCCCACGCCTCCCGCTGCCGGTGCCGACGCCGCTGCGGATCGGTGAACCCTCCGCGCGCTTCCCGATGCCGTGGACGATCGCGGCCTGGGTCCCCGGTGAACCGGGCGACCGGGCCGTGGTCAGCCGCGGCGAGCATGCGGCGGACACGCTGGCGGGCTTCCTCAGGGCGCTGCACACCAACGCGCCCGCCGACGCCCCGGCCAGTCCGATGCGCGGGGTTCCCCTCAGCACCTTCGCGGACGGTTTCGACGAGGACTTCCGGGCTGTCACCGCCATCGGCATCCCCGAAGGCGTACGGGAGATCTGGCGGGACGCCCTCGCGGCTCCCGCCTGGCAGGGCCCGCCCCTGTGGCTCCACGGTGACCTGCATCCCGCGAATGTCGTCGTCTCCGGCGGGACACTCTCCGGCGTGATCGACTTCGGCGATCTCTGCGTCGGCGACCCGGCGACCGACCTCGCGGCAGCTTGGATGCTCCTTCCGGCGGGCGCCGCGTCGCGCTTCTTCGACGTGTACGCCCACGCGGACGGGGCGACGGTCCGGCGCGCCCGCGGCTGGGCCGTCCTCCGCGCCTTCGGCCTCATCCATATCGGGCGGGCCGGCGACCGGGGCCTCCCCGGCGGGAAGCCCACGTGGGGGCCGGCGGGCCAGGCCACGCTCGACCGTCTGCTGGCAGGAGGCTGAGGCTCCGTCAACTGGCCGCCGCGATGCGGGTGATGGCCTCGGTGAGTGTCTGCGGGGAGCAGCCGAAGTTGAGCCTCGCCCATCCGTTGCCCGAAGTGCCGTAGCGGTGACCCGCGTTGAGGGCGACGCGTGCGGCGTCGAGGATGTGTGCGCTCGGGTCGTCGCCCCAGCCGAGCGCGCGGAAGTCCAGCCAGGCGAGGAAGCCGGCCTGGGGCATGCGGTAGCGGACGGCGGGGAGCAGTTCCGTCAGGAGGTCGTCCAGGAGCCTTCGGTTGTGGTCGAGGGTGTCCATCACGTCGGCGAGCCACGGGCCGCTGTCGTTGAACGCGGCCACCGTGGCCAGGACGCCCAAATGGCCGGTGCGGTAGAGCGAGTGGGGCGGGAGCCGGTCGACGTAGCGCTTCGGCGCCGGGTCGGCGGTGATGACGGCGGCGGCCTTGAGCCCGGCCAGGTTCCACCCCTTGCTGGCGGACAGGAACGCGAACCCCCGGCGTCTCGCCTCGTCCGACACCGAGAGGAAGGGCACGAACTCGGCGCCCGGCAGGACGAGCGGGGCGTGGATCTCGTCGGAGAGGACATGGACGCCGTACTTGTCGGCAAGGTCGGCGAGCGCCTTGAGGTCGTCACGTCCGTGCACCAGGCCCATCGGGTTGTGCGGGTTGCAGAGGAGGTACGCCGTGGCTCCGGCGGAGAAGGCGCGCTCCAGGGCGTCCAGGTCCAGCCGCCATCCCCCGGGCCCTTCGGCCAGCGGTGCCTCGACGACATGGGCGCCGACCTCACGTACCCACCAGGAGAACGGCTCGTAGACCGGCGGGCTGATCACCACGCGGTCTCCCGCGCCGACGATCCGGCGCAAGACCTCGACGATGCCGATTCCGACGTCGGCCACCGTGCGGATGCAGCCGTCACCGATGCCCCAACGCCAGCTGCGCCAGGCGTAGTTGCGTACTGCCTCCGCGAGGTCGGGGGTGGGCGCCGCGTATCCGGTGTCCGAGCGGTCGATCGCCTCACGCAGGACCTTGGCCACCGGCTCGGCCAGCGGGAAGTCCATCTCCGCGACGGGCAGCGGCAGGACGTCTTCGGGGAACGTCCGCCATTTCGCGCTCCGGCGTCTCCTCAGCTCCGTGAGGGGGTCGATCGAGAGGTGCTCCATGCCCATGGCGGCGTACTCCGAATTCCTGAACTCCCGCGCTGTGCAGCTCCGTACGAAGACCATGATCGGCGCGGCCGTGGCCCGCCCGCTTCCGATAAAGTGCCTGCTTGTGTCGAAAATCCGCCACGCTCCCCGCGCGACCACCGGGCTCCTCCCCCTCCGTGCGGGTACGGAGGTCGACGCGCACCGGCACGACGAGCACCAGATCGTGTACGGGGGGCGCGGCGTCCTGGCGGTCACCACCGACGCGGGCAGCTGGGCCGCACCCGCGACCCGGGCGCTCTGGATCCCGGCCGGAACGGTCCACGAGCACCGCGCCCACGGCGACACCGATCTCCACCTGGTCGGGCTGCCGGTGGCGGTCAATCCGCTGGGTCTGGACCGGCCCGCCGTCATCGAGGTCGCCCCGCTGCTGCGCGAGCTGATCATCGCGTACACCCGGCAGACCGAACTGCCCACCGACCGCTCGGCCGGACGCACCGCGGACCACGCCACGAGACGCACCGCCGAACGCCGCAGGCTACGAGCCGTCCTGCTCGACCAGCTGCGCCACTCGACCGAGCGGCCCGTCCACGTCCCCGCGGCCCGCGATCCGCGTCTGGTCGCGGTGTGCGCCATCCTCCGCGACAACCCGGCAGAGGGCCGGACCCTGGCGCGACTCGGCGCCGCGACCGGCGTCAGCGACCGCACCCTGACCAGGCTCTGCCGAGCCGAACTCGGCATGAGCTTCCCGCAGTGGCGCACCCAACTGCGCCTGCACCACGCCCTTCTCCTGCTGGCCGAGGACACCCCGGTCACGGTCGTCGCGCACCGCTGCGGCTGGGCGTCGACCAGCGCCTTCATCGACGTCTTCCGCCGGGCGTTCGGCCACACGCCCGGTTCCTGGCGCGCACGCCCCTGACCGTCGAGCCCGTGTCGTACGGAAGCGTGCGGCGTACGAGGATGGCGACGTCCCCAGGTGCCGGGCGAAGGCCCTGCGCAGCGTCTCGTCACTGCCGAGGCCGCTGCGCTCGGCCGCTTCGGTGACACTCGCGCCGCGTTCGAGGAGCATGCGGGCGGCCTCCAGCCTGAGGGACTCCACGTACGCCGCGGGTGTGGTGCCGAGCTGCTGTGTGAAGAGCCGGGACAGATGCCGAGGGCTCACGGCGGCCCGCCCGGCCAGGGTCGCGAGCCGGTGGTCGGCCGCCGGGTCGGCGGCGACGGCGTCGAGGAGTGGGCGCAGCACCGGGTGCGCGGTGGCCGGGGTGCGCGAGGCGGCGGAGAACTGGGACTGGCCACCGGGCCGCTGGAGGAAGACCACGAGATCCCGGGCGACCCGGCGGGCGAGGTCGGGCCCGTGGTCCTGCTCGACCAGAGCCAGGCATACGTCGATGCCCGCGGTGACCCCGGCCGAGGTGAAGACGGAGCCGTCCTGGACGTAGATGGCGTCCGCCGTGACGGTGGTGTCGGGGTACAGCCGGGCCAGCTTCGCCGCGTACTCCCAGTGCGTCGTCGCCCTGCGGCCGCGCAGGAGACCGGCCGCGGCGAGGGCGAAGGCCCCGGTGCATACGGAGGCCAACCGTCCTGTCCCACTTGCCAGTTGGGTCACGAGCTCGACGAGTTCGGGCCGTTCGGCGAAGGTGACGAACTCGGCGTGGCCGGGCACGACCAGGGTGTCCGCGCGGCCCACTTCGGCTGCCGGTACATCCGCCGCGATGCGCAGCCCGGTGGAGGTCCTGACGTCCTGCCCGTCGGGGGTGCAGACCCGCGCGGTGTAGCGGCCGCCGGTGTAGCGGGCCGCTGTGGCGAAGACCTCCAAGGGCGCCGCGACGTCGAGGAGGCGCACTCCGTCGAAGGCGAGGACGCAGACGTCGTGGGGGCGGGGTTTGTCCGGTTGCTCGGGCACAGGGCCACGGTAGCCGCAGGGCGTGTCCAGATGTGTGGGGTACCTGTCCACATGGACATGGCAGCAGAGGTCGCAACCGAGCAGGCTGGTTCTCAGCAGCCTTGCCCCGCCCCGCCCCGCCCCGCCGATGACAGGAGTCACACCATGAGCGCCCACACCTCGCTCACCCACGCATCCTTCGCCGCCGGAGTCTCGGTGCCGGACACCAAGCTGGCCGCCGCGGCCACCGAACTCGTGCGGGACACGACGAGCGAGCTGATCTACCACCACTCCCGCCGCGTCTTCTGGTTCGGCAGCCTGCAGGGCGGCCGGCGCGGGCTGGACTTCGATCCCGAACTGCTCTACATCGGCGCGATGTTCCATGACCTGGGCCTGGGCGAGCGCTTTCGGGACAGTGGCCGCCGCTTCGAGGTGGACGGCGCCGAGGAGGCCCGCGCCTTCCTGCGCGGTCACGGCGTGCCCGAGGACAGCGTGCGCCGGGTGTGGACCGCCATCGCGCTGCACACGACGCCGGGCATCCCCGAGTTCATGGAGCCGGAGGTCGCCCTGGTCACCGCCGGTGTCGAGTACGACGTCCTGGGCATCGGCTACGACGATCTGAGCGCCGAGGACCGCGCCGAGATCACCGCTCTGCACCCGCGCCCCGACTTCAAGCGGCGCATCCTGGAGGCGTTCACCGAAGGCATCGCCCCCAAGCCGGAGACCACCTTCGGGAACGTGAAGGCCGACGTTTTGGAGCACTTCGTCCCTGGCTACACGCGCGGTGACTTCGTCGCGGTCATCCAGGACTCCCCCTGGGAGGAGTAGGCGAACCTGGTGTCAACCCGGGGTTGACACTCTCTCGACTGTCAACCTACCGTTGACACATGACGCAACCCACACATCCCATCCGCCTTGACGACCTCATCCAGGCCATCAAGAAAGCCCATCCCGAAGCTCTCGACCAGCTCTCCGACGCCGTGATCGCCGCCGATCACCTCGGCGACGTGGCGGACCATCTGATCGGCCACTTCGTGGACCAGGCACGCCGCTCGGGTGCCTCGTGGACGGAGATCGGCAAGAGCATGGGGGTCACCCGGCAGGCCGCCCAGAAGCGGTTCGTGGCCAAGGACCCCGGCGAGATGTCGGACCTCGATCCCCGGCAGGGCTTCAGCCGGTTCACGCCCCGGGCGAAGAACGTGGTCATGGCCTCACAGGAGGAGGCCCGCGCCGCGGGCAACGACGAGATCGGTCCCGCACATCTGACGCTCGCCCTCCTCACCGAGCCGGACGCGCTCGCCGCGAAAGCCCTCCTCGCGCAGGGAAGTTCACTCGACGCGATCCGTGAGCGCGTCACCGAAGCGCTGCCGCCCGCGGTGGGCGAGGTGCCCGACCTCATCCCGTACGACGCCGGGGCGAAGAAGGTCCTGGAGCTCACCTACCGCGAGGCGTTGCGGCTCGGTCACAACTACATCGGGACCGAGCACATCCTGCTCTCGCTCCTGGAGGCCGAGGGCGGTAGGGGCACGCTCGCCGGGCTCGGCATCGACAAGGCGGCCGTCGAAGCGAACATCACGGAGGCCCTGGAGGCGATCCGCGCCTCCCTCGACCAGCAGTGACAGAATCGGTGTCGACGTTTCACCGCCCGGCTTCCGTCCGCGCATCGGCCGCGGTGATGTCCGCCTCCAGCCTGCGCAGCCGTTCCGCGTCGCAGACGCGCGGGCAGGTGCCGCAGGCCTCGGCGGCGCGGATCGTGTAGTAGAGGCAGCAGCCGAGGCGGGTGCGGGTCGGGTGGCGTTCGCCGTCGCGGGTCGTCAGATGGCGGAAGGCGGCGCCGCCGGGGAAGGGCGCGACGGGGCCGGGGAGCAGGGCGTCCACCGCCCGCAGTGCCTCGTCCTCCTGGCCGAGCATGCGGCCCAGGTACCAGATCCCGGAGATGAGATCGTCACCGGCCATGCCCCACAACGCCCGCCGGCCGCGCCTCAGTCGGGGCCCGATCGCGGCGAGCAGTGGTCGCATGTGGGCGACGACCGCGGCTCGGAGTTCGGTGCGCAGCGACGCCTCGTCGGGGAGGACGCGCGTTCCCGGGAGACCGGCCGCCGGGTCGTCGGAGAGGCAGGCCAACGAGCCGGGGACGATCTCGAAGGCGCCGGTCTCCAGATGAACGCGTACGTCTTCGGGGCGGATCCGCGGCACGCGCCGCTCCAGGTACCAGGCGCCGCTCATCAGCAGCGAGACGGACCAGAGGTAGCCATGCAGCGCGCGGGACGCGGCGACGTCCGGCCGCGGGGTGTGGTCATGACCGGAGCGGATGCGTGCGGCCTCAGCCGCGACGAAGGCGTCGAGCGCGCCCTGATGTTCCGTCAGTTCGGTGCCGGTGAGCCACCCTTGACCGGCCGTCGAGCCGGTTTGCGCGACCGTGACGTCGAGCGTCCCGCAGTGCGCCGTGAGCCGTTGGTAGGTCGCGGCGAGCAGGGCGGCGGGGCTCAGGGCGGTGGCGGTGGACGCCAGGTCCGGGGCCACGGTCAGCGGCACTCGTACTCCTCGCAGGGCAGGTCCATGGGCGGTCCAGCGGCGGTCCCATCCGCCACGAACTGAGTAAGGCTTACCTTATTTCGCTTCAACTTGCCTCATCGTGAGCGGCGCGCCGCCACACCCGACAGGGGTGTGCCGACGCGCCCGCCGTCGCCAGGGATCCGGTTCTCACAGCAAGTTGACATCCTTAGGTATACCTAACCTAAACTCTCACCCCGTGTCCAAGATCGATCGGGCCGTCCCGCCGGGCAGCCTCTCCGCGCGGCGGATCCCTCTACTCCTCGCCGGAACAGGCGCGTTGGTGCTCTGTGCCGCGCTGAGCCTGGCCCTGGGGTCGCGTCCCGTGCCGCTCTCCACGGTGGCCGATGCCCTCTTCGGTGACGCTCACGGACGGGACGCCCTCGTGGTGACCGGGCTGCGCCTGCCGCGCACCGTCGTCGCGCTCGCCGTGGGCGCCGCACTCGGCGTGGCCGGAGCCGTCGCGCAGGGCATCACCCGCAACCCGCTCGCCTCGCCGACCACCCTCGGCATCAACGCGGGCGCCGGGTTCGCGGTCGTCGTCGCCATCTACGCCCTGCATCTCACGCGGCCCGTCGAGTATCTGTGGTTCGCCTTCTTCGGGGCCGCGGCGGCCGGGATGTTCGCCCAGGCCATGGCCCGGCGCGCGGGCGACCTCGACCCGGTGCGGCTCGCTCTCGGCGGTGTCGTCCTGCAGATGGTCCTGCTGTCCTGGACCCAGGCCGTGATGCTGGCCAGCGAACGCACTCTGGACGAGGCCCGCTTCTGGCTCGCGGGGTCGCTGTCAGGGCGCACCCTCGACGTGCTCTGGCCGGTCCTGCCCACGCTCGTCGTCGGACTTGTCCTCGCGGTCGCGGTCTCGCCCGCGCTCAACGCCCTTGCCCTGGGCGACGATTCGGCGCAGGCGCTCGGCGTTCCGGTGACCAGGATCCGTGTGATCGGCGGCATCGCCGTCATCCTGCTCGCGGGTTCGGCCGTCGCGGTCGCCGGGCCCGTCGCGTTCATCGGGCTCGCCGCCCCGCACCTGGTGCGGCTCGCGGTCGGCTCCGACCACCGGCTGCTCGTGCCGGGCTGTCTGATCGCCGGACCGCTCCTCCTTCTGACCGCCGACATCCTCGGCCGCGTCGTGATCCGCCCCTCCGAGCTGGAGGTCGGCATCGTCAGCGCCTTCCTCGGCGCGCCGCTCCTCGCGGTCCTGGCCCGGAAGGTGGCGCGATGACCGTCTTCGCCGTACGTGACATCGAGGCGGCACCCGGTGGGGCCCGGACCCGGCAGCGGCGTCGCCTCGCGCTGCTCGCCTGCTGCGGCGTCGTCGCTCTCTTCGTACTCGTCACGCTCGCCCTGACGACAGGGCAGCTGCCGCTGTCCCCGTCCGTCGCGCTGCGCGGCCTTGTCGGGCTCGGCGACCCTGGGGATGTGCTGGTGGTGCAGGACTTCCGGGCGCCCCGGGTGATCGCCGCCGTCGTCGCCGGGGTCGGTCTCGGGGTCGCGGGCTCCCTGTTGCAGCGGGTGTTCCGCAACCCGCTGGCGTCGCCGGACGTGATGGGTGTGACGGGCGGGGCCTCCTTCGGGGCCGTCGTGCTGCTCGCCACGGGGGCGTCCCAGACGCTCATCCCTATGGCCGCGCTTGGCGGCGGCCTCCTCGCCGCGCTGCTGCTCGGCGTGTTCGGCTGGCGCTCCGGGCTCACCGTCACACGGCTCGTGCTGGTCGGACTCGCCGTCCAGGCCGGACTCGCCGCCGCGGTGAACCTCATGGTCGTACGCTTCCCCGCCGAACTCGCGGGCTCCGCCCTGCAGTGGACCACCGGATCGCTGTACGGGCGGACGTGGGCCGAGGTGGGGGCCGGCGGGGGCGCGGTGGCGCTCGCGCTGGTGGCCGCGTTCGCGTTGCAGCGGCGGCTCGCCGTACTGGACCTGGGCGACGAGTCGGCGGGTGGTCTCGGCCTGAACACGTCGGCCGCGCGGCTCCAACTGCTGCTCACCGCCGTCATATTGGCCTCGCTCGCCGCCGCGCTGACCGGACCCGTCGCGTTCGTGGCGCTCGCCGTGCCGCACCTGGTGCGGTTCGTCGCCGGTCCGCCGACGCCGGGGACGCTGGCGCTCACCGGTCTCGCCGGGGCGGTGCTGCTGCTCGCGTCCGACCTGGTGGTGCAGCACCTGCTCCCGGTGTCGGGCCTGCCGGTCGGCGTGGTCACCGCGACGCTCGGTGCGCCCTGGCTCCTTGTGCTGATGATCCGACAGAGCAGTCCCGTCAACCGGAGTTCCGCATGAGCCCTACGAGCCCTACGAGCCCCACGAGCTGCGCGCAGACGTCCGCACCGGCGTCCCCCAAGTCCCCCCTCAACCAACTCTCCACACACGGGCTCGACTTGCGGTACGGCGACAAGGTCGTCGTCGGGGGCCTGGACGTGACGCTGCCCGGCGGCGCCGTCACCGCCATCGTCGGCCCGAACGCCTGCGGCAAGTCCACGCTGCTGCGCGGCCTGACGCGGCTGATCGCGCCCGCCGGCGGCAGTGTCGCCCTGGACGGCGCGGACATCCACCGGATGTCGGCGCGTGCCCTTGCCCGGCGGATGGGCCTCCTGCCGCAGCAGCCGGTGACGCCCGAAGCCATCACCGTCGAAGCACTCGTACGCCTGGGCCGCTACCCCCACCAGACCTTCCTCAGCCCCTGGTCCAAGGCCGACCAGGCGGCGGTGGACGAGGCCCTTGAGCGCACCGGCACGCTGGAGCTGCGCGAGCACAGCGTGGACCGGCTCTCCGGCGGCCAGCGCCAGCGCGCCTGGATCGCCCTCGCGCTCGCCCAGGACACGGAGTTGCTGCTCCTGGACGAGCCGACCACCTTCCTGGACCTGCGCCACCAGCTCGACGTGCTCGATCTGGTCGCCGACCTGCACGCCGACGCGGGTCGCACCGTGGTGATGGTGCTGCACGACCTCGGGCAGGCCGCCCGGTACGCGGACCATCTGGTCGTCCTCAAGGACGGGCGGCTGGCCGCGGCCGGGAGGCCCGCCGACGTACTCGAGGCGGAACTCGTCAAGGACGTGTTCGACGTCGACTGCCGGGTCATCCCCGACCCGGAGACCGGCACCCCGCTGGTCGTACCGAAGGGCAGAACCGCTCGCCTCACCAAGGGCGATCGCGCCAAGGGTGATCCGGCCGTCCCCGCCTGATCACCCCGCTCTGTCCGATCTCGGCGGACCTGACACGTACGTCCTCCCGTCAGGCCCGTTCCAACCTCCGCTCACAGCAAGGGAATCCAGCCCTCATGACCACAAGAAGCCTTCCGCGCAGGGTCAGTGCCGTCCTGCTCACCGTCGTCCTCGGCGCCGGCACCCTCGCCGCGTGCGGCGACTCCGGCGACGACGACAAGGGCGAGGCTGGCGCAGCCGCGGACACCGGTTTCCCGCGCACCATCGAGCACGCCATGGGCAGCACCGAGATCCCCGCCGAGCCGAAGAAGGTCGTCGTCCTCGACACCGGCGAGCTGGACGACGTCACGCTGCTCGGCGTCAAGCCGGTCGGCGCCGTCTCCCCGCACTTCAAGACCTCGGGCGGCTTCCCCTCGTATCTCAAGGACAAGATCGGCGGGGTGAAGGACGTCGGCCCGATGGAGGAGCCGAACCTGGAGCTGATCGCCTCCCTCAAGCCCGATCTGATCCTGTCCTCCAAGGTCCGGCACGAGAAGGTCTACGACAAGCTCAAGGGCATCGCCCCGACCGTCTTCACCGAGACCACGGGTTCCCCCTGGAAGGAGAACCTGAAGGTCCACGCCAAGGCCCTCGGCATGGAGAGCCAGGCCGACACGGCGCTCAAGGACTACGAGACGCGCGCCAAGGCGCTCGGTGAGTCCATCAAGGCGAAGTACGACGGGAAGATGCCGTCCGCCTCGGTCGTCCGCTTCATCGCGGGGCCGACCCGGCTCTACCAGAAGTCCGCCTACAGCGGCATCGTCCTCGACGACATCGGCCTCACGCGCCCGGCGTCGCAGAACTCGTCCGACCCCGAGAAGACGATGCTTGACGTCAGCCCCGAGCAGATCGACAAGGCCGACGCCGACCTGGTCTTCGTGACCGTCGCCGACGCCCCGGACAAGACCCAGCAGAAGGACGTCACGTCCAACCCGGTGTGGAAGGACCTGAAGGCCGTCAAGCAGGACAAGGTCTTCACGGTCCCGGACGAGACGTGGATGTCGGGCATCGGCGTCCAGGCCGCGGAGCACGTCCTTGAGGACGTGGCGAAGGCGACGGGCGTGGAACTGCCGGAGAAGTAGCCACACTTCGACCCCGGGCGGACCGCCCCTGAGACGGTCCGCCCCCGCTCCCCCGCTCCCCCGCAGCCCCCGCGCGCCTGCGCACGCACTCGGAAGTGGACTCGCCCATGCGGCTGTACGTCCTTGCCCGCAATCCCACCGACTCGGTCACCGAAGGCTTTCTGCCCGCCGCACGCGGGCTCGGCCTCGACGTCACGCTCCTCACCGATCAGCCGGATTCCCATCGGCGGGACCACCCTGACCTGGAGATCCTCGAGTGCGACGTACGTGACTTCCGCGCCGTCATCAGCCGGATCTCGGCGCATCACTCCCCCGACGCGGTCTTCACCAACAGCGACCACCTCCAGACCCAGGCCGCCCTGGCCGCCGAGTACTTCGGGCTTCCCGGCAAGGACTGGCGGGCGGCGCTGCGCACCAAGGACAAGGCGCAGATGCGCCGCCATCTCGCGGCATCGGGCGCCGACGCCGTCTGGGCCGCGGAGCTCCCGGCGGGCCATGACCCGGCCGAACTCGCCTCTCTGGACGCACCCTTCCCGTGCGTGGTCAAACCGCGTGAGGGCGTGGCGAGCGAGGACGTGATGCTGGTCGACGGGCCGGAGCAGCTGGTGCGGCGGTGCGCGGAGATCCAGGCGCGGCGGCCGGGGGCGGCGCTCGTCGTCGAGGAGTATCTCGCCGGGGAGCTGTGCACGCTGGAGACGCTCGGCGACGGCCGCGTCCGGCACGTCCTGGGCGGCTTCCGTACGGAGGTGTCCGCGCCGCCGTATTTCATAGAGGAGCGGCTGACGTTCACCCCCGCGCATCCGCCGCCGGTGGTGGATCAGGTGCTGGCTCAACTGGACGCGCTCGGCGTCGGGTTCGGGGCCTGCCACACGGAGTTCGTGGTGCACGAGGGCCGGGCCAGGCTCATAGAGGTCAACTACCGCGCCATCGGCGATCAGTGCGATCTGCTCCTCGCCCAGCTGCTGGGCATCCCGCTCTTCGAGCACATCCTCCGTACGCATCTGGGCGAGCCGCTCCCCACGGATCTGGGGGCACGGACCGACGGACGGGCGCGGCTCGACTACCCGTGCGCCCGCATCGCCGGGACGCTGACGGCCGCGCCGCACGCGGCCGACGTGACGGCGGCGGGCGGCGTGCGGCTCACGTACCGGCCGCTGCGTGCCCTCGGCGAGCGGCATGAACTCCACGGCACCAACCGGGACTTCCTCGGCGTCATCCGCGCCACCGGCACCGACCAGGCAGCGGTGGACCGGGCCGTGGCGGAGTTCCTGGCCGCGCACCGCTGGGAGATCACGCCGTGACGCGCGGGGTGCCCTCGGCGGTGCTCGGCCTTGAGGGTGAGCTGCTGTTACGCGTACTGAGCGCGCTGCTGCGCGAGGACGTGGTGGGGTGGCGCACCCGGAGCACGGCGGTACGGCAACCGGACGGCTTGTGGCTGAGGCTGCCGGTGGCGGTGCGCAACGCCTCTACCGCAGGTGAAACCACCGCCAGGGTCGCCGCCCCCCTGCCCGGCGACGCCCTGCTGATGCCCGTCCACGCGGACGGCTTTCAGGGAACCTACGCCGCACGGCGCCCCCTGCTCCGGTGGGAGTCCGACGGAGTCGAACTCGTCGACGCGGGCAGCGTTCTGTGCGCCCTGCGTGACCTCGCCGACCCCGTCGACCGTGAGGGGTTCGAGGCGCTCGCCGCAGAGTGCGGTCAGGCCCTCGACGCCATGCGGCTGCACGCCGGGACGAAGGATGAGGTGGACGGCCTGCTCGCCGGGCGGTACGGCGAGGACCCCGCCCGCTGGACGGGAGTCGCGAGCGGCAGCGCCTACGACGCACTCGCCGCGCGGGCGGATCACCCCGTGTATCCGACCTCGCGTGGCCGCTCCGGGCTCACCGTCACCCAACTGCGCGCGTACGCCCCCGAGTTCCACCCCACCTTCGCGCTGCGGCAACTGGCTCTGCCCAGCGACCGCGTCACCCTCGGCGGTGACACCGACGCCTGGCTCTCCCCCTCCGCCGCAGGGGCACCCGAGCTGGAGGGCAGCCATCTCGTGCTCCCCGTGCATCCGTTGACCGCCGAGGGCCCCCTGCGTGAAGCGCTGCGGAAGACGGGGCTCGACGGTCGCGCCCAGCTCCTCGAAGGGCCCGGCCCCGACGTCGTACCGACCCTGTCGATGCGCACCGTCGCCCTCCTCTCGGACCCGGCGCGGCACCTCAAACTGCCCCTGGCCACCGCGACCCTCGGTCTGCGCAACCGGCGCACCATCAAGCCGGGCACCCTCGTCGACGGCGCCGCCGGCCAGCGTCTGATCGAAGCCGTCGTCGCCCGTGAGCCCCGCTTCCAGGGCATCGTGCTGCACGCGGACGAGACCCGCTTCGCCCACGCAGGGCACGAACTCCTCGCCGTGCTCCTGCGCCGCTATCCGGCAGGCCTGGACGGCGCCGTCGTCGTGCCGATGGCCGCCCTGCTCTGCCCGTCCCCCGGCAGCTGCCGGCTCCTGATCGACCGCCTCGCCGAACGCTTCTACGGCGGCGATCCCCTCGCCCTTCTCGACGCCATGCTCACGCTCCTCTTCGACTGGCAGACCACCCTCTTCGCCTACGGGATCGCCCTGGAGTCCCACCAGCAGAACATCTCCCTGGTGCTGGACGACCGGCACCAGGACGACGGCAACGGCCCCCGGACCCGGCTTCGACTGCTGTTCAAGGACAACGACGGGCCGCGGATCAACCACGCCCGGCTGTGTGACGTCATGGGGCAACAGGCGCCGCCGACCGGCGAGTTCGACGACGCGAGGATTTTCGTCGACGGGGACCGGCCCGTGCTCGACCTGTTCACCACCATCACCCTCCACCTCTGCGCCGGTTCCTACGCCTTCGGTCTCGCCCGGCACGGCCACGCCCCGCTGGAGCGACTCCTCCGCCTCGTGCGCGAGCGGCTCGCCGAGGCCGTCGAACGGCTCGGCACAGGCGCCGGTGAGCCGGGGGCTCTGCTGCGGGCGCATGTACTCGACGCGCCGGAGCTGCCCGTCAAGGCGATGGTCACCGCGGGCACCCTCCTCTCCAAGGAGCGCTCCGGGGCCGCCGACATCAACAAGCACTACACGACAGGCCCCAACTACCTTCGGCGGACGGGGACTTCCTGATGGCCACCGCTTCGTCGACACACGCGCTCACGGAGGGCTCTGCCGTGGGCCCGGAACTCGGGCGACGCCAGGTGCACGCCGTCGCCGCCTGCTACTTCGTCGCTTCCTTCGCCGCGCTCGGACTGCCCCCGTACCTCACCGAGATCCTCCCGGAGCTCGGGGACGCGAGCGCCCGCTGGGCCGGGCTCCTCTATGTCGTCCCGACCGTCTTCGGCGCGCTCGGAGCGCCCCTGTGGGGCCGTGCCGCCGACCGCTTCGGACGAAAACGGCTGCTGCTGCGGGCCCAACTGGGCCTCGCTGTCTCCTTCTTGCTCGCGGGGTGGGCCGACTCCCTCGGGGGATTCGTCACCGCACTGGTGCTGCAAGGGATCCTCGGCGGCACGTTCGCCGCGTCCAACGGCTATCTCGCCGCCGCGCTCACCGGTTCGGGGCTCTCCAAGGCCCTCACCCTGATGCAGGGCGCGGCACGGGCGGCGCTCGTCGTCGCACCGATCGCCGTCGGCTCGCTGACGCCCTGGATCTCGCCGCACCGCCAGTACGCACTGCTCGCCGTCCTGCCGCTGGCCGCGGCCGTGATGCTCGCCGCGCTCCCCGAGCCCGCTCCGGTGCCGCCCGCAGCGGCCGTGGCCACGGAGCCGGACGCCGCCGCGCGGCTCGCTCCGCTCAGGGCGCTCTACGCGTTCGAGTTCGCCTTCGTCTTCTCCACCGTCATCTCCTTCCCCTACCTGATCGCGCTGGTCGAGGACCGAATACCCGGCGTGTCGCCGGTCGCGTCCGGCGCGCTCTTCGCCCTGCCGCACCTGTGCTATCTCCTCTTCGCGCTGCGCGTGCACCGGATCGTCGAGCACCGCCCCCTGCCGGGGATCGCCGCCGGGTTCGGTCTTGTCGCGCTCGGTCTCGCCGGGCACGGCGTCGCCGATTCGCTCGCCGCCTTCACCGGCGTACGGCTGCTGCTCGGCGCGGGCCTCACCTTCGGCCTTGTCAGCCTGTCCGTGCTGGCCGCCGAGTGCGCCAGGGGCAGACCGCCCGGCGGGATGTTCGGCTCGCTCGAACTCGTCT
Source organism: Streptomyces sp. NPDC048436 (assembly GCF_043200355.1). Classification (NCBI taxonomy): domain Bacteria; kingdom Bacillati; phylum Actinomycetota; class Actinomycetes; order Kitasatosporales; family Streptomycetaceae; genus Streptomyces; species Streptomyces sp. NPDC048436. The sequence continues at coordinate 292,443 of NZ_JBICXP010000006.1, read as the reverse complement.
CCAAAGGGGGCGCGGTCGCCGCCGGACTCGCCGCCGCGGCCGGCAACGGCCTCCTCGGCCCGCCCGCGCCCCTCCTGACCGGCACCGCGATCGCCCTGCTCGCCCTGGCCGCCGCCACTCTCCCCGCCCTGTTCCGCCGCTCGACCCGCATCCGCTGGAGCCGTTGATGTCCTTGCCGAACGGCACGTTCGCCCCGTCCGCGACAGCCGCCCACTCCGCCGCCCTGACCACCGGCAGCGTCGCCGGCGCGGCGCCCACCGGACTGCCCAGCGCCGACGAGGCGGTGACGCACACCCTCCTCAACTGCCTGCTGCGTGAGGTCTCGGGCCCCGAGCACCAGACCGCCGTGGTCGACGGCCGGCTCCTGCTCCGGCTGCCGCGCCGTGGTGTCCTGCTGCGCGTCGCGCTGCGCCGTACCTCACTCCTCGGTGCGCACCGCTTCACCGGGCCGGTGACCGAGCAGCGCGACGGCGGCTGGGCGGAGGTGGACTGGCCGCGCCTCGCCGAGTACACGCACGCCGAGCTGTCCCTGCGTACGGGCGTGCGCAACGAGGAGTTCCTGGAGCAGATCGCCTCCAGCCACGAAGGTGTGAGCGCCGCCCTCGCCGCCGCCCGCCAGGCACCCTCCCCCAAGACGGCCCCCAGCCCGCCCGCGGCCTACCTCGCCTCCGAGCAGTCCCTGCTGTTCGGCCACCGGTTCCACCCCACTCCGAAGGCCCGCGGCGGCGACCTGGCCGACTGGTCCGCGTACGCCCCCGAGAACGCGTCCTCCTTCCCGCTGCGCCACCTCGCCGTACGGGACCACCTCATCGCCGAGGAGTCGGCGCGCCCGGGAGCCACGGACCCGCTCGACCGGCTCGGGACCGTGCCGGACGGCTACCGTCTGCTGCCCGTGCACCCCTGGCAGTACGACCTGCTGCGGGAGCACCCGGGGCTGCGCGCGGCCCTGGACCGCGATGACGTACTCGACCTGGGTCCTGGCGACTCGCCCTTCGCGGCCACCGCGTCCGTGCGCACGCTGTACGACGGTGACACCTTCCTGAAGTTCAGCCTGAATATCCGCATCACCAACTGCCTGCGCAAGAACGCCAGTTACGAGCTGTCGGGCGCCGTCGCGCTCACCCGCGTACTGGAGGGCGCCCTGGACGACCTCGCCGCCCGCTTCCCCGGCAGCGCCGTGCTCCGCGAGCCCGCCTACCGCAGCCTGGCGCTCCCGGGTCCGGGCGGTAGCCCCGATCCCTCCCTCCTGGAAGGCTTCGGCGTCATCGTCCGCGAAGGCCTTGCCGGGCGGCTCATCGCCGGTACGACGCCGCTCCTCGCCGCGGCGGTCGCGGACGAGTATCCGACGGGGCCCGGGCACATCTCCCGGCTGCTCGCGGGCGCCGGTCCGCAGCGGGCCCTCGACTGGTGGCGCAGGTATCTGCGGCTGCTGCTGCCGCCCGTGCTCGCCGCGTACTTCGACCACGGCCTGGTCCTCGAACCGCATCTGCAGAACGTCCTGGTCTGCGTCGACGACGACGGCATGCCCGCCCAGGTGCTCTTCCGTGACCTGGAGGGCACCAAGCTCGTCCCCGAGCGCCACAGCCGGACTCTCGCAGCGCTCCCGCCCGAGGTGGCCGGCCCGCTGACGTACGACGCGCAGCGCGGCTGGGACCGCGTCGTCTACTGCCTCCTGGTCAACCACGTCGCCGAGATGCTCGCCGCCCTCGCCGACCTGCACCCGCAGACCGAGCCCGCACTCTGGTCCCAAGTACGCGCCACGCTTCAGGAGTTCGGGGACACGCACGGCTGCCCGCCCCGGCTCAGCGCGCTGCTCGCCGGTGTCCCGCTGCCCGCCAAGGCCAATCTGCTCACCCGCTGGGAGCGCAAGGCCGACCGTGACGCGGGCTATGTCCGTCTCACCTCGCCCTTTCCGCTCGCCGAACATGTACGGGACCTCGGTGCCCGCACCGACGCACCTTGGAGCGCCGCCGGATGACCGACCCCACTTCCGTCGTACGGGACCGCGCCCTGGACCTGGCGTCCGATGAACTGCCCGCTTATATCTACGACTTGACGGCATTGAGCACGCACGCAGCCGCCGTGCGTGCCGCGCTTCCCCGGCAAGTGGAGCTGTATTACGCCGCCAAGGCCAACCCGGAGCCGGAGATCCTGGCGGCGCTCGGCCCGTACGTCGACGGCTACGAGGTCTCGTCGGGCGGTGAACTCGCCCACGTGTCCAAGGCGGTTGCGGGGCGTCCGCTGGCCTTCGGCGGTCCTGGCAAGACGCCGGACGAGATCGCGGCGGCCCTTGAACTCGGCGTGGAGCGTTTCCACGTGGAGAGCACGTACGAGCTGGGAATGCTGGCCTCCCTCGCCGCCCGCATCGCTCCGCGCACCCGGATCGGTGTACTGCTCCGCTTCAACCTTGCCCTCGACTCCGGTTCCCTGTCCGGGAGTTCACTGGCGATGGGCGGGCGCCCCACCCCCTTCGGCCTCGACCCGCAGGAGGCCGACGCCACGGTCATCCGGTTCACGGACGGCAGCCTTCCCCAGCTCCGGCTGCTCGGCGTGCACGCCCATCTGGCCAGCGGCCTCGACGCGCCGCGGCAGCTCACCGTGGCCCGGTCCGTCGTGGCCTGGTCACAGGCGCTCGCCCGGCGGCACGGCATCCGCCTCGCGGAGGTCAACGTGGGCGGCGGAATGAGCGTGGACTACACCGCCCCCGACGCGCACTTCGACTGGGCCGCGTACGGCGAGGGCCTCGCCCAACTCTGCGCGCGGCACCCCGGACTGACGCTCCGCATCGAACCGGGGCGGGCCTTGACGGCGTACTGCGGCTGGTACGCCACCGAGGTCCTCGACGTGAAGCAGAGCCACGGGGAGGAGTTCGCCGTGGTGCGCGGCGGCACCCACCATCTGCGCACCCCTGCCGCGAAGGGCCACGACCAGCCCTGCACCGTGCTCCCGGCGCGCGAGCCGTGGCCGCACCCCTGGCCGCGGTCCGAGGCGCGGCAGGAACGGGTGACGTTCGCGGGCCAGTTGTGCACCCCCAAGGACGTCCTGTCCCGGCGGGTTCCGGCGGCGGGGCTGCGGGCGGGCGACCGGGTGGTGTTCGCGATGGCGGGCGCGTACGCGTGGAACATCTCGCACCATGACTTCCTCATGCACCCCAGGCCGAACTTCCACTTCCTGTGAACGCCCTCCGCCTGACGGCACGTTGGGGGGGCGGCCGCCGCCCGAGTGATCGCGCTCAGGTCTTCCGCGCCTCGACGAGGCACCAGTGAGGGCTGCCGTCCGCCCGGCGGCCGAACTCCTCCAGCGGACGCAGCCTTACCGTGAACCCCGCCCGCACCAGGTCCTCCCGCACGTCACGCAGCGGGAAGGTCCGGTAGTACATGACGAACGGCGGCCGCCACAGGAGATTGCGCGCCCGCATCACGCCGTCGAAGCCGAGCAGCGCCCAGTACAGCGGTGACGTCAGGGGCTGTGGCGCGCCGATCGGGAAGGCGAAGACACCGCCCGGCCGCAGCGCCCGGCCGACCTCGGCGAACAGCCGTGGCCGCTCGGCGGGCAGGAAGTGTCCGAACGCCCCGAAGCTCACCGCCAGGTCGAAGGCCCCGCTGAAGGGCAGGTCACGGGCGTCGGCCCGCACCCACTCCACCGCGGGCCCGCCCACCCGGCCGGTCACGGAGGCCCGGGCCTCGGCCAGCATCCCCGTACTGAAGTCGACCCCGGTGACCCGCTCCCGGCACAGCGGCAGCAGCGCCCCGACGCCCGCGCCGGTGCCGCAGCAGACGTCGAGCCCCGCGTCGAAAGGCCCGAGGTCACGCAGCGTGTCGCCCACCGCGCGCAGCATTCGGTCCGGCGTACGGAAAGGGGTGTGGTCGAACTTGGGGGCCAGCAGGTCATAGCCGTCCTCGATGGAGGACAGGGCCTGCGCGGCCAGTTCGCGGAGCGTGGGGCCCTGGGAGGTGAACACCGGCCCCACCCTAGTGAGCGGCGGGCGGCAAGGGCTCGACCATGGACAAACCTGGGCATATCTTGGTAATGACGGGCGACTCGAAAGATTGGGGGTCGTCATGGTCACAGAGCTGCTCACAGCAGGGGCCGCGGTCGTGTCCGCAGGCCTGGTGTACACCGCGGCGGCGGCCAGGGTGGTCAAGCAGTACGAGAGAGGCGTGGTGCTCCGCCTCGGACGGCTGCGGGAGAACATCCGCGACCCGGGCTTCACTCTGGTGGTTCCCGGCGTGGACCGGCTGTACAAGGTGAACATGCAGATCGTGACGATGCCGATCCCCGCTCAGGACGGCATCACGCGGGACAACGTCACGGTCCGGGTGGACGCCGTCATCTACTTCAAGGTGATCGACGCCGCGGACGCGGTGATCAAGGTCGAGGACTATCGTTTCGCGGTCTCGCAGATGGCACAGACGTCGCTGCGCTCGATCATCGGCAAGAGCGATCTCGACGATCTGCTCTCCAACCGCGAGAAGCTCAATGAAGGCCTGGAGTTGATGATCGACTCGCCCGCGCTCGGCTGGGGCATTCAGATCGACCGGGTCGAGATCAAGGACGTATCCCTTCCGGAGACGATGAAGCGGTCGATGGCCCGGCAGGCCGAGGCGGACCGTGAGCGGCGGGCGCGTGTGATCAACGCGGACGCCGAGCTGCAGGCCTCCAAGAAGCTCGCCGAGGCCGCGCACGAGATGGCGGCCGAGCCTGCCGCCCTCCAGCTGCGGCTCCTGCAGACCGTCGTGGCGGTCGCGGCGGAGAAGAACTCGACGCTCGTACTGCCCTTCCCCGTGGAGCTGTTGCGCTTCCTGGAGCGGGCTCAATCGCAACAGCCGCTGTCGCCCGCACCACCCGCCCCCGCGGCCGGGCCGATTCCCGGGCGTCCGGCCGCGGCGTAGGGCAGGTCTCAGCCGTTCAGGCCTGAACCAGCCGCGGAGGCGCCCTTGGACACCGGTGCGTGATCCGCCCCTGACCAGCCCGCACGAGGCACGGGCCGGGGCGCGGTCCAGCTCGCGTAACCGCTGACATGGCCGGTTACCGCCAGGAGGTCTACCGGGTCGAGCCATGGGTCGGGTAGACGTATCGCGGCCGTAGACCCGCCACTCAGCACGAGGAGGCATGCCTCATGACCGGTGCCCGAACCACCACCGCCGCAGGCAAGACCCGGTTCGACGACATCTACAACCAGCCTGACCCCCGCGCCTACTTCCGTACGCTGTCACCCTTGCGCTACGAGATACCGCAGCAGGCCCAGGACGTCTTCCGGCGCACGCTCGCCCAGCGGTCCGCGGTGCGCGGCACCCATCTGCCCGTGACGGTTCTCGACCTGTGCTGCTCGTACGGGATCAATGCCGCGCTGCTCAACCACGACCTCACGCTCGCGGACCTGTACGCGCACTACACCAGCGAGGCGACCGGCTCCCTCAGCCGGGGTGAACTCATCGAGTTCGACAAGGAGTTCTACGCCTCGCGGCGGCGCACGGACGCCGTTCCGGTCATCGGCGTCGATACGGCCGAGAACGCGACCCGCTACGCCCTGGAGGTGGGGCTGCTCGACGAGGCCTATGCCGAGAACCTCGAGCGTCACCCGCCCAGCGACGGGCTGCGCAGCGCGGTCGGACGTGTCGGCCTGATCACCGTGACCGGGGGCATCGGCTACATCACCCACCGCACCTTCGACGCCCTCCTGGACGCGACGCGCCTTCCGGTGTGGGTGAGCGCGTTCGTCCTGCGCACGGTGCCCTATCAGCCCATCCTGGCCAGCCTGGACGCCCACGGTCTGGCCACCGAGACGGATCCCGAACGGGCCTACCCGCAGCGGCTGTTCACCGACCTCACCGAGCAGCGCAACGCCGTCGACCAGGTGCTCAAGGCCGGCGACGACCCCACAGGCCTGGAGGCGGACGGCCGCTACTACACCCGCCTCCACCAGTCACGGCCGCGCCCAGCGTAACCCTCGCGGTGCGGGGCGTGGTCCCACCGCGCCCCGCACCCCACCCGCGGCAGCGACAGAGGTCAGCTCAGCTCGTGAAGAACTCGGTGACCTGCTCCGCGAACTGCTGCGGATTCTGCTCGTGCACCCGGTGCCCGCCAGGAAGCGTGATCAGCCGCGAGTCGGGGATCGCCGCCGCCATGTCGGGGATGCGCTCCTGCGGCATGCTGCTGTCCGGGCCGCCCGCCACGATCAGGGTCGGCGCGACGATCTCGCCGAGCCGCTCGGCCCACTCCGGATCGGGGTCGAAGATCTGGGCGCGGACGGCGGGGGACACGGGCCAGTCGTAGTCGATGGCCCCTTCGGGGCGCGGGACCTCGACCCAGTCGCTCGGATAGGGCGGCGGCGTCTCCTCCAGGACCAGGCGCTCGACGCGGTCGGGGTGCTCCTCGGCCAGCAGGTACGCCACGACTCCGCCCATGGAGTGGCCGACGACTCCGACACGGTCGAGGCTCAGCTCGTCGAGGAAGCCGAGCACGTCGTCCCGCATCAGCTCGACCCCGTACTCGTCGGGCCAGTCGCTCTCCCCGTGCCCGCGCAGATCGACCGCGTACACCCGCCACTCCTGGCCGAGCAGCTGCCCGACCTGCTCCCAGGTCGCCGATGACCCGCCGAGCCCGTGCAGCAGCACGACGGGCGAGCCGTACGAGTCGCCCCAGGTCCGATAGGCCAGGCGTACGTCGCCCACATCCACCACTGCGTGATCGTTCATGCCCCTGACGCTACAGCGCGGTGCGTCCGAACCATTGAGCGGTGGCACACGCGCGTGCTAGAAAGCGCTTACCCTCACGCGGTCCCCCGCAGCTCTCCCCTCCCTCGCCATCACCTCACCATCGGAGACCCCATGACATCTCCTTGGTCCCGCCGCGCTTTCCTGCTCACCACCGGCGGCTCCGCGCTCGCCCTGACCGCTGCGGGGGTCCTGCCGCCCGACGAAGCGGCGGCTGCCGACGCGTACGAGGCCCTGCGCACCAAGTGGCGCACGCTGATCCTGGGGGACGGTTTCGTTCCCACGGCCGAGCCGTTCAAGAGCCGCCTCGCGGAACTCGGCACCACCGCGCGGGAGCTGCGCGCCGCCATGGCCCCTGCCACGGGGTCCCTCTGGCCGGACATCTCGTACGCGGATCCCGATCCGGACACCGACCAGGAGTCGTACGGCTATTCGGCAAACGTGGTAACCGGTTACAGCAGGCTCAGCACCATGGCGCAGGCCTACCGCCAGGAGGGCACGGGGCTGACCGGCGACGCGGGCCTCAGGGCCGACATCCTGACCGGCCTCGACCACCTCTACGCGCAGGTCTACAACGAGAACCAGGCGCGCTTCGGCAACTGGTACAGCTGGCAGATAGGCGCCCCGCAGCACCTCCTCGACCTCTGCGTCCTGATGTACGACCAGCTGTCGGCGGCCCAGATATCCAACTACTGCAAGGCCGTCGACCACTTCGTGCCGGACTCGGCGGTGGGCAGCTACACCGGGACGAGCACCGGCGCGAACCGCGTCGACCTGTGCCGCGTGCTCGCGCTGCGCGGGGTCGTCGGCGCCGACTCCGCGAAGATCGCGCTCGCCAGGGACGCCCTCTCCCCCGTCTTCCCCTACGTGACGGCCGGCGACGGTCTCTATACCGACGGCTCGTTCATCCAGCACACCACCGTGCCCTACACCGGGTCGTACGGATCGGTGATGCTGGGCGGCATCGGCATGCTCTTCGCCCTTCTGCGCGGCTCCAGTTGGGAGGTCACGGACCCCAAGAAGCAGATCATCTTCGATGCCGTGGAGAAGGCGTGGGCGCCGTTCATCTACAACGGCCTCGTCATGGACGGCGTGGCGGGCCGGGCCATCAGCCGTGGCCTAGCCGCGTCGGACGCCAAGAAGATCCAGGCCGACGACCATCTGCGCGGGCATCCGATCCTGTCCGCCGTCGTCCTCCTGGGCCAGGGTGCGAGCGCGGCCGAGAACGCGCGCTGGCGCGGCCTGGTCAAGGGCTGGGTACGGCGCGACTACTACAGCCCGCCGCTGAGCGACCCCTCGCTCGGCCTGACGGCGCTGGCCCGGCTCAAGGGCGTCGAGGACGACACCACGGTGGCCGCGACCGCCGAACCCACCGGCCACCGCCTGTTCACCGACATGGCCCGCGCCACGCACCGGCGCCCCGGCTGGGCGGCTTCGATCAGCATGGCGGATCCCCGCATCACGTACTACGAGACGGGCAACGGCGAGAATCTGCGGGGCTGGCACACGGGTTCCGGAATGCTCTATTGGTGGGGCGACACCTACGCCAACGGCCAGTACAGCGACGCCTTCTGGCCCACCGTCGACCCGTACCGCCTGCCCGGCACCACGGCGTCCCGCAAGGCTCTCGGGGACGCGGCGGGCGGCGACTGGGGCGCGTCGCTGCCGGACGTGAAATGGGTGGGCGGCGCGAGCGACGGGCAACGGGCGGCCATCGGGCAGTACTTGAAGGGCCTCCAGAGCACACTGCGCGCGAAGAAGTCCTGGTTCTGTCTGGACGACGCGATCGTCTGTCTGGGTACGGGCATCGCCTGCACGGACGGCGCGGCGGTCGAGACGACCGTCGAGAACCGCAATCTCGGCCCCACGGGTACGACGCCCTTCCAGGTGGACGGCGCCGCCAAACCGACCGCCGTGCCCTGGTCCGCCACCCTCACCGGCGCCAAGTGGGCCCACATAGGGGGCCACGGCGGCTACGTCTTCCCCGGCGGCGCGACGGTCAAGGCACTGCGCGAGGAGCGCACCGGCAAGTGGAGCGACATCAACAAGGGCGGCGCCACGACCGCGATCGCCCGCAAGTACCTCACGATGTACGTCGACCACGGCACCGCCCCGACGAAGGGGACGTACGCCTACGTACTGATGCCCGGCGCGAGCGCGGCCCAGACGGCGGCTCGCGCCACGGACACGGGATGGCTCCAGATCCTGGCCAACTCCGATGACCAGCAGGGTGTTTCCGTGCCCACGCTCGGTTTCACCGGAGTCAACTTCTGGTTCGGCGGCACGGTCGGAAAACTCACCGCGAGCGCTCCCTGCTCCGTGCAGATCAGCGAGAAGAGCGACGGCACCGCGGTCATCTGCGTCAGCGACCCGATGCGCGCGCAGACCTCCCTGACGCTGGCCTGGAACCGCGCCGTTTCCGCGGTGACGGCCAAGCCCGCCACGGTGACATCCGCGGCCACGGGAGCGTCCTTGAAGCTGACCTTCGGCGACCTGAGCGGTACCAGGGGGGCGAGTCAGCGGATCACAGTGAAGCTCGGCTGACAGCGGGCGCGGCGCCGCGCCCTTTAGCACCGATGCTTTCAGGTCGTCCCTGAATTCCGGTAGAAAATCAAAACAACTGTCCTTGCAGGTCAGGCGGTTGTTCTTGCTTGCACCATCGACTCCGGTCCGCATGGTGGACACTCTTCGCGCGCTGCTCCACCCTCTCTTCGCCCGCCCTGAGCTGCCCGAACAGTCGTCCGGTGACCGCTGAGCGGACACATCCATCCGGAAATCGACCATGCAATTGGTGCTCACTCTCCGCACCGGCAAGACTCCCGACCGCAATCAGGAACACACCCGCATCAAAGGAGAGTTGACGTGCGCTACTTCCTCAAGACCGTGGGCGCCACCGCTGTCGTGGCCGCCTGCGTGATGTCCGCAGCCGCCGGCACGGCACAGGCTCAGCCCAAGGCCGCCGCCGCGAGCCTCTACGCGCCCTCGTCGCTGGTCCTCGCCGTCGGCCAGGGCGAGGACGCGGCCACGGCGACGATGCTGCGCGCCGTGACCCTGACCTGTATGCCCAAGGCCTCGGGGAGCCACCCGTCGCCGTCCGCCGCCTGCGCCGAACTGAGGGCCGCCGACGGCGATTTCGCCCAGCTGGTCGGCTCGCCGTCCGGTATGGCGTGCACGAAGGAGTGGAAGCCCGTCGTGGTCAGCGTCGACGGTGTCTGGCAGGGCAGACGCGTCGCGTGGTCCAAGACCTTCGGCAACAGCTGCGAGATGCGGGCGAGCCTGCCCGAGGGTTCCGCGCTCTCCTTCTGAGGGCCGAGGCGTCAGCCGCACGGGGCGCACGACACGCGCGCCCCGTGCACGTTGCCGCCGCCCACCTCACGCCCCGCGGGAATCCCCGGACCTGACCGGCGGGAAGAGCGTTTCCTGGGCCAGGCTCGCGGCAAGGGTCCCCTCGGCCGTGTACATCCCGCCCGAGTACCAGCCGCGGCCCTGCGCGACGGTCCGCGGGACCATGTCGAGGAGCACCCACGAGTCGAAGCTGACCGGACGGTGGAACCACACGGCGTGGTCGAGCGTGATGCCCGCGTATCTGCCGCCGCCGCTGACGCCGGAGATGCCGGTCGACACGTCGGAGACGTACGTCAGCGCGCACGCGTCCAGAAGCGGGCTTCCGGGAAGTGTGTCCTTGGCCCGCGCCCACAGGCGTGTGGGCAGGCCGCGCCCCCACGGCTGTGTCTGCGCGGGCAGGCGCCATTCGATCAGCGGAAAGCGCCGCATCTCGAAGGGCTCGGACTCCTCCGGCGGCGTCGGGGCCGGTGCGTCGCCGAGCTGGGTGTCCTGACCCGCCGAGGGCTCGTGGAAGGAGGCCGACATGGTGAAGACCACCCTTCCGTGCTGGCGGGCGACAACTCGGCGCGCGCCGAAGGAGATTCCGTCCCTGGTCCGCTCCACCTCGAAGTCGACGGGGCGCGTGGTGTCACCGGGCCGGAGGTAGGCGGCGTGCAGCGAGTGCGGCAACTGCCGCTCCGGCACGGTCAGTCCCGCGGCGAGCAGCGCCTGGGCGGCGAGTTGGCCGCCGTACAAGGAAAAGGGCTCGGTGACGACGACGTCGGCCCGGTAGCGGTTCTCCCCCGTCTCCTCGACCACCAGCAGATCGGAGAGCGTGCACCGCGCCTGAGTGGTCAACGCGCACCTGCCGGGGCCGGGTCGGGCGTGTTTGCCGCGCCTTGGACGGCTGCGTCTCGGACAGCTGCGTCTCGGACGGCTGCGCGTCGGATGGTCCGGTCCACGGGGCTCCTCCTTGATCCAGCTGCCAGTGTGCCCCGGCGAGCGGGCCGGGCAGCGCCCGCATGACGCACATCACAGGGCGCCGGGTACGCTGCCTCGCGCCGCGGCCGCCCATCGCCCCTTGAAGGAGCCGTCTCCAGCCATGGTCCACGCACAGGAGATCACCACCGCCCGTCTCGTCCTCGTACCCCTGCGGGTCGAGCACGCTGATGAGATGGCCGATGTGCTCTCCGATCCGGCCCTGCACACCTACATCGGCGGCTCGCCGGACGATCCGGGGGCCTTGCGTGCCCGCTACCGGCGGATGACCGCAGGGGCGCCCGACCCGGCGGTCTCCTGGTGCAACTGGGTGCTGCGGCTGCGCGACGAGGGCCACCTGGCAGGGACCGTGCAGGCGACCGTCGGTCCGGCCGCCGACGGCGGTGAGGGGCTTGTCGCGGAGATCGCCTGGGTCGTGGGGACCCCCTGGCAGGGGCGGGGCCTCGCAGCGGAGGCGGCCCGTGGCCTCGTCGGCTGGCTTGCGGGGCAGCGGGATGTGGCCGGCGTCATCGCGCATGTCCACCCGGATCACCTGGCTTCGGCCGCCGTCGCCACCGCCGCGGGCCTTGCGCCCACGGACGAGTGGCAGGACGGCGAGGTCAAGTGGGCGCGGAAGCTGGAGCGTTGAGCGGAGCCGGGCGTCGACGCGCCCGGAAGCCATGCGTCGAAGCGCCGCTCAGCGTCGGCCGCGGAACGTACGGCGCAGGTCGCTGATCCAGCCCTCGGGGATCTCCCAGGGGATGAAGTGGCCGCCGCCCTCATGGGCGTTGAGGTTGACGTGGTGATACCAGTCGGCGCGGTCGCCCGCGAGCCAGCTCTGGACGCGCTGCTCGGCGGTGGTGACGCCGGGCGGGTTCTCGTGGCCGACGAAGGTGAGGCCGGTGGGCGCCTCGATGACCGGTCGGCGGTCGTGGGAGGGGGTCCAGGGGTAGCGGTTGGCGTTGGCGTAGTAGCGAATCGACGTTCCGATGGCGTTGTTCACCCAGAAGATCATGGCGTGGGTGAGGAGATCGTCCTTGGAGAAGACGCTCTCCACGTCGCCCCGGTTGTCGCTCCACTTGTCCCAGCGCTCCAGGATCCAGGCGAGCAGGCCGACCGGTGAATCGCTCAGCCCGTAGGCGAGGGTGCTGGGGCCGAGGACGTGGACGGCCAGGTGGGCGGCGAAGCGCCGTTCCAGGGAGAGCAGTTGGCGGTGGGCGGGCTCGGGCAGCCCCTCGGGGATCGGCTGTCCGCCGCTGAGGTCCCAGCCGCGGTCGCCGTTGAACAGGGTGAGCTTCTGGCCGGAGCCGATGTGGATGCCGAGGAGCTCGTCGGCGTACTTGTGGCCGAGCTGGCCGGTGACAAGGGCGCCGATGTCACATCCCGCGGCGGCGTACCTCTCGTGGCCGAGCGTGTCGGTCATCAAGGTGTGCCAGAGGTCGGCGACCTTCCAGAAGTTCATGTCGGGGTGGTCCGGCAGCGGCGTGGAGAAGCCGAAGCCGGGCAGCGAGGGCACGATGACGTCGAAGGCGTCGGCCGGGTCCCCGCCGTGGGCGGCGGGGTCGGCGAGGGCGTCGACGACCTTGGACCAGTGCCAGAAGGTCCAGGGCCAGCCGTGGGTGAGGACGAGCGGCGTCGGTGCGGGGCCCACGCCGGGCCTGCGCATGAAGTGGACCGGCACACCGTCGACGTTCACCCGGTAGTGCTCGTAGGCGTTGATCGCGGCTTCGGCCTTGCGCCAGTCGTAGTGGTGGAGCCAGTACTCGGCCAACTCCTGGAGGTAGCCGCGGCGGACGCCGTAGTACCCGTCGTCGTTGCCCACGTCGTCGGGCCACCTCGTCAGCCGCAGCCGCGCCCTGAGGTCGTCGAGCACCGCGTCGGGGACGTGGATCGGCTCGGGCGTCAACGGGAAGCGTGCTGCGGCTGCCATGGGGGTCCTTCCGAGGAAGAGAATCAGTACGGGCGGTCGCCCGCGATCGCGACGCGTTCGGCCACGCGACGGTGCGGGGCGTAGTCGTCGACCGCGTAGTGCTGCGTGGAGCGGTTGTCCCAGAAGGCGACGTCGCCGGCCTGCCAGTGGAACCGCACCTGGTACTCCGGGACTTGCGCCTGCCGCACGAGGTAGCCGAGCAGCCGGTCGCTCTCCGCCCGGTCCATGCCCACGATGTGCGTGGTGAAGGAGGTGTTGACGAAGAGCATCCGCCGCCCGGTCTCCGGGTGCCTGCGCACCACGGGGTGCGTGACCGGCGGGAACTCCTCCTGGAGCGGGATCAGCTTCTCGGGGCCGTAGAAGCGGGCGAAGCCGGGGATGAAGTCGTGCACGGCCTGGGCGTCCTCGATGCGGGCCTTCACCTCGTCCGGGAGGTTGTCGTAGGCGGCGGCCATGTCCGCCCACATCGTGTCGCCGCCCACCGGCGGCACCTCACGCAACTGCAGGACGGCGCCGAGCGCGGGGCGTTCGCGGAAGGTGACGTCGGCGTGCCAGACGTTCTCGTACGTGGGTGTGGCGCTGCCGCCCTTGTCGAACCGGACGACGTCGTCGGCGGAGCCGCGCGCGAGCAGCGGATTGGTCTCCAGGTCACCCCAGTTGAGGGCGAAGGCACGCTGCTGCTCGGAGGTGATTCCGGCACCCCGGAAGAACAGCACCTTCCACTCCAGGAGTGCGCGGTTGAGCTCCTCGCGCAGCCCGGCGGTGAGCGGCCGCGCGAGGTCGACCCCGCGGATCTCGGCGCCGATGATGCGGCCCTGGGGGACGACGTCGATCAGTTCGTACGGGCGCTCTTCCCAGCCTTCCGGCACGCGGTGCAGGGTGCGGCGTCCTTCGTACATGCCGTCGGCGGGGACGCGGGCGTCACGGAGAGCGGGCGACGCGGCCGGCGCGTCAGGGGACGACCCCGTGGGCGGGAGGGCAGGGGTGACGACAGTCATGGTGATCCTTCAGTGATGAGTGAGCGGGTGGCGCGGTACGGAGGCGGAGCTCCGGACAGCTAGCGACCCGATCGCTCGCACCCACGCCGCCACGGGACCCCGAAGGTCCGTGCGGTGGCGGTCAGGTGCTGGATCATGCTGGCCATTGTGTACGGCTAGGCCTTGCGGAGCAAACCCCCGTACTCGTAGATCCCCTTGCTCTGCTCGGTGGCGCCCAGATACGGGGCGAGGTCGTCGTGGACCGGGGCGAGCGGCGGCTGGTCGGCGTCCGGGCGCCAGTCGACCAGGTTCACCAGGCCGGGCTCGACGGGAGCGAGGCCCTCCAGGAGGGTGTCGACCTCGGCGGGGGTGCGGGTCTGCCAGGGGACACCGCCGCCGGAGATGTGCGCGCTCATCGCCGCGCCACGTTCCGGGTCGTCGGCGACGACCTGGGAGAGGCCGAGGTAGCTGCCCGGTGCCGCCCGGTCGATGATCGTGCGCAGTACGCGGCGCGGGTCGTCGGCGTCGGTGAGGTGGTGCACCACCGACAGGAAGAGGATGGCGACCGGCTCGTCGAAGTCGATGAGGCGCCGCACGTCGGGGTGGCCGACGATCGCGTCCTGGTCGCGCATGTCACCGTTGATGACGGTGGTGGTGGCGTCGTCGGCGAGCAGCGCCCTGCCGTGCGCGAGGACGATCGGGTCGATGTCCACGTAGACGACACGGGCGTCCGGTGCGAAGCGCCTGGCGACCTGGTGGACGTTGTCGTCGGTCGGCAGGCCGCAGCCCATGTCGATGAACTGGCGGATCCCCGCCCGGCTCAGATGGCGCACGGCCCGGTAGAGGAACTCGCGGTTCTGCCGGGCGATGTCGACGCACTCGGGGAAGTCGGGCAGTGTCCGCAGCAGGAAGTCCCGGTCGACCGCGTAGTTGTCCTTGCCGCCGAGCATCCAGCCGTAGGCGCGTGCCGACGTCGGCACGTCGAAGGGGATGGACATCATCTCGGTCCGGTCGTCTGCGGTCACAGCGCGTTCTCCACCTCTCCCAGAGGGATACGGGTATGTGCTCCGGTCGGTCATGTGTTTTGTCGCGGCGACATTACCCCCTGTCGGCCTTCAACAGCCGTGCGGCTCGGGGCAGTTGCTGCCGAGAGTCACGCCCTTCCCCCCACCCGGCCGCCGCGCCGCCGAGCACCCGCCCACCGCCGAGGCGGCCACATGACGCATGATCGTGGTAGGCGAGATACGTATCCCCAGAGAGGACCTCCCCATGGAAGACCGCTTCGACGTCGTCGTGCTCGGAGCAGGACCCGGCGGCTATGTGGCCGCCATCCGCGCCGCCCAGCTGGGCAAGCGGGTAGCGGTCGTCGAGGAGAAGTACTGGGGAGGTGTCTGCCTCAACGTCGGCTGTATCCCGACGAAGGCGCTGCTGCGCAACGCGGAGCTGGCCCATCTGTTCACGCACGAGCAGAAGACGTACGGAATCAAGGTCGACGGGAACGTGTCCTTCGACTACGGCGAGGCGTTCAACCGCAGCCGCACGGTCGCGGACGGCCGCGTCAAGGGCGTCCACTTCCTGATGAAGAAGAACAAGATCACCGAGTTCGACGGCCGGGGCACCTTCCTCGACGCGAACACGCTCCAGGTCGCCAAGTCGGACGGCACCACGGACACGATCACGTTCGAGAACTGCATCATCGCGACGGGCGCCACGCCGAAGCTGCTGCCCGGCACGGCGCTGTCCGAGCGCGTGGTGACGTACGAGGAGCAGATCCTCGCCGACAGCGTGCCCGAGTCGATCGTGATCGCGGGCGCGGGCGCCATCGGCATCGAGTTCGCCTACGTCCTGCACAACTACGGCGTGAAGGTCACCATCGTCGAGTTCCTCGACCGCATCGCGCCGCTTGAGGACGCGGACGTCTCCACGGAGCTGGCCAAGCAGTACCGCAAGCTCGGCATCGACGTGAAGACCTCGACCCGCGTCGAGTCGATCGACGAGTCCGGACCCAAGGTGAAGGTCACGGTGACGGGCAAGGACGGCGCGCAGCAGGTCCTCGAGGCGGACAAGGTCTTGCAGGCCATCGGCTTCGCGCCGAACGTCACCGGCTACGGCCTGGAGGCCACGGGCGTCGCGCTGACCGAGCGGGGCGCC
Organism: Streptomyces sp. NPDC048436; assembly: GCF_043200355.1. Classification (NCBI taxonomy): domain Bacteria; kingdom Bacillati; phylum Actinomycetota; class Actinomycetes; order Kitasatosporales; family Streptomycetaceae; genus Streptomyces; species Streptomyces sp. NPDC048436. The sequence goes on along the minus strand of NZ_JBICXP010000006.1, from coordinate 276,367 downwards.
ATCGACATCGACGGGCGCGGGCGTACGAACGTGCCGCACATCTACGCCATCGGTGACGTCACCGCGAAGCTGATGCTCGCGCACACCGCCGAGTCCATGGGCATCGTGGCCGCCGAGACCCTCTCCGGCGCCGAGACGATGGAACTCGACTACCCGATGATCCCGCGGGCCACCTACTCCCAGCCGCAGATCGCCAGCTTCGGCTGGACGGAGTCGCAGGCGAAGGAGAAGGGCTTCGACGTCAAGGTCGCCAAGTTCCCGTTCATGGCGAACGGCAAGGCGCACGGCCTCGGGGACACCGTCGGCTTCGTCAAGATCATCAGCGATGCGCGGTACGGCGAGATCATCGGCGCCCATCTGATCGGCCCGGACGTCACCGAGCTGCTTCCCGAGCTGACACTGGCCCAGCAGTGGGACCTGACCGTGCACGAGGTCGCGCGTAACGTGCACGCGCACCCGACGCTCGGCGAGGCGGTCAAGGAAGCGGTGCACGGCCTGGCCGGGCACATGATCAACTTCTGACGGCCTGCTTCTGACGGCCCGCGGCACCCGGCCCCCTCCACCCCACCGGCGGAGGGGGCCTCGCCGTCCCCCGAGTGGCAAAGGCGGCTACTGTCCCTGCCCGAAAGCCGCGGCGAGCGCCTGGGCGTCGGCGTACGAAGGCAGGCCGTCCGGCACGGCTCCGTCCCGCGTGAGCGAGCGCGCCGTTTCGACGGCCGCGTGCAGGGCCGCCCGGAAGAGGAGCGAGCCGCTGCTCACCCGGCGCACGCCCATTTCCGCGAGGCGCCGGTAGGTCAAGTGGCCGGGCGCGAAGAGGATGTTGAGCGGCACGTCGAGCGTGCCGACCAGCGCGGAGATGACGTGCTCGTCCTGGAGGCCGGGCACGAACAGGCCGTCGGCGCCCGCGTGTTGGTAGGCGGCGGCACGGCGTGCGGTCTCGTCTGCCGCGTCGTCGGCACGCAGCCAGTAGGTGTCCGTGCGCGCGTTGACGAACAGCTCCGGGGCCGCCTCCTTGACGGCGCGGATCAGCGCGCACTGCGGCGCCGTCCCGGTCAGCGTCCCGTCCGGGCGTCCGTCCTCGATGTTCACGCCCACGACGCCCGCCCCGACGAGCTCCGCCGCGAGCCCGGCGACCTCCTGGGGGCGCTCGCTGAAGCCGCCCTCGATGTCGACGGTGATCAGCGCGGGCAGCCGGGCCAGGCCGCGGGCCAGGCGCAGCGTCTCCTCCCGTGTGCCGCCCGTGGCGTCCTCCTTCCCGGCTGCGGACGCCACCCCGAGGCTGGTGGTGCCGATGGCCGGGAACCCGCCGTGGGCGAGCGCGGCGGCCGAGGCGTGGTCCCAGGCGTTGGGGAGCAGCAGGGGTTCGCCGGTGCGGTGCAGGGCGCGGAACGCCTCTGCCCGGCTCCGGAAATCCGCGGCTCGGGAGTGGGTGGCCTCGGCTCGCTGTGCGTACGTCATTCCCGGACCGTAGCCCCGCGTCGGTTCGGCGCCCGCCGAAACGTCGGGGAGCCGTGGAGGAAGGCGGGGGGTCGTGGAGGCCTGCTCCGACATCGCGGAAAAAATCATCCGGCGTAGTGTCGAGAACGGGTCGTCCGCTCCGACGTCCCCTGTGAGAGTTGCCCACAAGGGGCAGCCACCGCACAGCGGAGGAGCGGCATCATGAAGTATCTGGTGATGGTTCAGGGCACGCAGGCGGACTACGAGGCGCAGAGCGGCAAGGCGAACGCCACAAGCCCGGCGTGGAGCGAGAAGGACCTGCAGGCGATGTTCGCCTTCATGGGCGCGCTCAACGACGATCTGGCGGAGTCCGGCGAGATGGTCGACGGACAGGGCCTGTCGGAGCCCGCGCAGACCCGTCTGGTCGACGTGGACAAGGAAGGCCGCCCCGTCATCACGGACGGCCCCTACGGCGAGACCAAGGAAGTACTCGCCGGGTACTGGGTTCTCGACTGCGAGAGCCTCGACCGGGTCACGGAGATCGCCAATCGGATCCAGACGTGCCCGGTTCCCGACGGCGCGCCTCTCTACCCCGTGGTGATCCGCCCCATCATGGGCGGCCCCGACCAGGCGTGCTGAACGGCTCAGCCGTGGCCGATGACCTGCTGCGCCTGCACGCGCCGCAGGTCCTCGGCGCGCTCGTACGCCGGTACGGGCACTTCTGCGAGGCCGAGGACGCCGTGCAGGAGGCGCTGCTCGCCGCCGCGCGGCAGTGGCCCGAGCAGGGTGTGCCGGACAATCCGCGCGGCTGGCTGATCAGGGTCGCGGCGCGGCGGCTCACAGATCAGCTGCGCAGTGACGAGGCCCGGCGCAGGCGCGAGGAGGAGGCCGCCCAGCTGTCCCCGCGGGACGCCCTCACCGCGCCGGCGCCGGGCGAGAACCGCGCGCCGTCCGAGGACGACACCCTGACGCTGCTCTTCCTGTGCTGCCATCCCGGGCTGAGCCCGGCCGCGCAGATCGCGCTGACGCTGCGCGCCGTCGGGGGTCTGACCACGGCGGAGATCGCCCGCGCCCATCTGGTGCCGGAGGCGACGATGGCGCAGCGGATCAGCCGGGCGAAGGCGAAGGTCAAGGGGGTGCCGTTCCGGCAGCCGGGGCCGAGGGACCGCGACCAGCGGCTCGCGGTGGTGCTTCAGGTGCTCTACCTCATCTTCAACGAGGGCTACACGGCGACCTCCGGCAGCGCCCTGCACCGCGCGGACCTGGCGCGCGAGGCGATCAGGCTCACCCGGTCCGTGCGCGGGCTGCTGCCGGAGGAGGGCGCGGTGACCGGACTTCTGGCGCTCATGCTGCTCACCGAGGCGCGCAGCTCGGCGCGTACGGGACCGCACGGGGAGCTCATCCCGCTCGACGAGCAGGACCGCTCCCTGTGGGACCGGCGCGCGATCGAGGAGGGGGCCGCGCTCGTGGAGCAGGCCCTGGCCCAAGGTCCCGCGGGCGCCTACCAGTTGCAGTCCGCGATCGCCGCGCTGCACGACGAGGCGGCGCGGGCCGACGACACGGACTGGCCGCAGATCCTCGCCCTGTACGACATCCTCGTACGCCGTACGCCCGATCCCATGGCCCGGCTCAGCCGTGCCGTGGCCGTCGCCATGGTGCACGGGCCGCGGGCCGGGCTCGCCGAAGCCGACGCGCTCGAGGGCGAGTTGGCGGGCCACCACCGGCTCGATGCCGTGCGCGCCCATCTCCTGGAGCGGGCGGGTGACCTCGAAGCGGCCCGTGTTGCTTACGGGTTGGCGGCCGGGCGTACGCTGAGTATTCCCGAGGCGCGCTATCTGCGGATGCGCGCGGCCCGCCTGCTGTCGACGTGAAATGCGGAGGACGAGATGATCGGCGTCCCGGCCGGCCAGGTGACCCTGTCGGACCGGCGCACGCGACGCAGCTGGCCGGTCGAGGTCGCGGCCTATGAGCTGGCGGCCTTCCCCGTCACCCAGGAGACGTACGAAGAGGTCATCGGCGAGCGGCCGAGCGCGGTGCACGGCGACCTGCTGCCCGTCGAAGGTGTCTCATGGCGGGACGCTGTGCGGTTCTGCAACGCCCTGTCCCTGCGTGAGGGGCGCTCGCCCGCCTATCACCTGGACGCCGAGAGCGCCGAGTGGGACGCGTCCGCCGACGGTTACCGGCTGCCGACCGAGGCCGAGTGGGAGCACGCGTGCCGTGCCGGTTCGGACGGCCCGCGGTACGGGGCGCTGGACGAGATCGCCTGGCACGGCGGCAACTCGGCCGAGCGGATCCACGACGTGGGCGGCAAGCGGCCCAACGCATGGGGTCTGCACGACATGCTGGGCAACGTCTGGGAGTGGTGCTGGGACCTCTACGACGCCGAGGCCTACGGCACCTACCGGGTGCTGCGCGGCGGCGGGTGGTTCGACGAGCACTGGAGCTGCCGGGCCTCGGTGCGCCGCCGCAGCCACCCGACCTTCCGGATCGACGACGTGGGCTTCCGCGTCGCGCGCTCCCTCGTGCGCTGAGACCCGGCACATCGGCGTCCGGTTAGGGATCGCGGTGGCGGTGCGTACACCTCATCGCACCCTCCGGTACGTAACGCAGCTCACAACGACAAGTGTCCGACCTGGGAACACCAGTCGATGGTTCACCGTTGAACAGTACGTAGGCCCCGATCGCGATTCCCCCGTCCGGTCGGGGCCTGCCTCCGTTTCGGGCGGCCCTACCCCTGATTCCGACCGTTCGTGTCCCCCGCGTTCCGTTTCACGCCTTCGAGCGCGAATATGCCAACCGCACCGCACGGCGCACCCCCGGACGGCATCATGCGTTCATGGACGGTGCCAAGCCTGTGCAGGTCTTGTTCACGCCCGACGAGTACGAAGCGGTCCTGCGGAACGCGGACCAGCTCGGCCTGGCGGTCGATGAGTTCATACGCCGGGCGGTGACCGTCGACGCCACGGATCTCCCCTGCCCCGCCACCGACGCCCGGCGCGGCTCCGGCACGCCGGCGGTCGTGCCCCCGATCCGCCGGAGCCTGGGCCCGGGCGGCGCACCCGCGCTCCAGCGGTTCCTCGACACCCTCGCGACCGCGGCGGAGCCCGGCTCCGAGGGCCGGGTTCCACCGCAGCCCACGGTCCGCAACTGTTCGGGGCAGTGAGGCCGAGGGCAGGCGGGCTCAGGCCAGGGAGATCTCCGGCGTATACAGATCGAGCCAGATCGCCAGGTCGAGCGTGCGCTCGAGGCCGCGCCGGGACGCCTGCGTGATCTGCGGTACGTCGCGCCGCGCCGCGCGCGTCACCCGGTCCCTGTCGACGAGGTCGAAGACCGGGTGGCCGGGCTTCGCGAGCAGGTCCTTGACGTGCTCCTGGAGGGCGACGGCGTACTTGGGGTCCTGCGTGGAGGGATAGGGGCTCTTCACCCGGTCGTACACGGATCGCGGCAGGACGTCCGCCGTCGCCTCGCGCAGCAGGCTCTTCTCCCTGCCGTCGAAGGACTTCAGGGACCAGGGCGCGTTGTAGACGTACTCGACGAGCCGGTGGTCGCAGAACGGCACGCGCACCTCAAGGCCGACCGCCATGCTCGCGCGGTCCTTGCGGTCGAGCAGGACGCGCACGAACCGGGTCAGATGCAGATGGCAGATCTTGCGCATCCGGAACTCGAAGTCGCTCTCGCCGTCGAGCCGTTGGATCCCGGCGACCGCCGTGTCGTAACTGCCCTGGATGTACGAGGGCAGGTCGAGGGCGGCGGTCAGGTCCGGGCGCAGGACGTCGGCGTCGTCACCGAAGTGCTCGGCGAACCGCACGAGCCAGGGGAAGGTGTCGGCGTTGCGGGCCTCTTCGTCGAAGAACTGGAGGTAGCCGCCGAAGACCTCGTCGGCCGACTCCCCCGAGAGTGCCACCGTCGAGTGTTCGCGGATGGCCTGGAAGAGCAGATACAGCGAGGCGTCCATGTCGCCGAAGCCCATGGGCAGATCGCGGGCACGGATCATCCTGGCCCGGACCTCGGGGTCGGCCAGGGCGTGCGAGTCGAGGACGATGTCGCGGTGGTCGGTGCCGGACGCCTTGGCGACGTCGTGCACGAAGGGCGTGTCCGGGGTGGAGCGCAGCGCGTCGGCGACGAAGTTCTCGCTCCGGCCGACGAAGTCGACGGCGAAGCTGCGTACGGTCTCGCCGACTTCGCCCAGTTGGCGCGCGGCGATCGCGGTCATCGTCGAGGAGTCGAGGCCACCGGAGAGCAGGGTGCAGCGCGGTACGTCCGAGACGAGCTGGCGGCGCACGATGTCGTCGAGGAGCGAGCGCACATGGGCGATGGACTCCTCGCGGCCGTCGGGGTGCGGCCGGGTCCCGAGCTCCCAGTAGACGTGGCGGCGCAGACCTCCCCGGTCGACGGTGACGACCGTGCCGGGCTCGACTTCCTTCATGCCGTCCCACACGGCGTGGCCGGGCGTCTTGACGAAGGTGAAGAGCTCGCGCAGACCGTCGGCCGTCACGCGGGCGCGGGCCAGCGGATTGGCGAGGATCGCCTTCGGCTCGGAGCCGAACAGGACGCCGTCGGGGGTCTCGTAGTAGTAGAAGGGCTTGATGCCCATCCGGTCGCGGATCATGACGAGCTTGTCGTCCCTGCCGTCCCACACCGCGAACGCGTACATGCCGTTGAGTCGCTCGGCGACGGCCTCGCCCCACTCCAGGTAGCCGTTCAGGACGACTTCGGTGTCGGACTCGGTGGTGAACTCGTGGCCGCGCCCGGTCAGTTCGCGGCGCAGTTCGGTGAAGTTGTAGGTCTCCCCCGAGTAGACGAGGGCGACGGGGCCGCGTGGTGTCCGCGCGGTCATGGGCTGGCGCCCGCCGGGCAGGTCGATGATGGCCAGCCTGCGGTGCCCGAGTGCGGCGGGTCCCTCGGTCCAGGTGCCGCGGTCGTCGGGGCCGCGGCAGGACATCGTTTCCGTCATCGCGTCCAAGGTGCCCGGCTCGGACCGCAGATCACGGTCGAAGGAGACCCAGCCAGTGATGCCACACATGCGCTACCTCCTGCGTCGCGCTGCCTGTGAGCTACCACCCGACGAACTAGGTGTAGCTAGCAGCTATGTGGCAAGGGTGTGTCCGCCGACTGCGTACGGTCAATGAGCCGGTAACACGGAACGACATGTTCCGGCCAACGGCAAAGACTTCCCCAAAGGGCCTCTCACCTGCGCCTACTTGTCTTCGCCGGCAGTCCGGGACGTGTCGCGCAACAGCGCCGCCGCCTCGCCGCGGGCCTGGCCGATCGCGTCGGGGAAGATGCGCAGGCCGTGCGCCACCAGGGCCCCCTCGTGCAGCAGCATGAGGACGCGGCCGAGCCTGGCCGCCCGCCGGGGTGCGATGTCGCGGGCGAGGCCGGTGAAGAGGGCGAGCATCCAGGCCTTCTGGCCCGTGATGACCCGATACGCGGGGTGCGCGGGGTCACTGATCTCGGCGTGCGCGTTGACCATGCTGCACCCCTTGCCGCTGTTCGCCTCCGCCCAGTCGCGCGAGGCGTCGAAGACGGCCAGGATCCGGGCGCGCGGGGTGGTCGCGGCCTCGACGTACGGGGCGAGGAAGGCCTGCCAGCGCTCGTCGCGCGCCGCCAGGTACTCGACGACGATCTGCTCCTTGGAGCCGAACCGGTCGTACAGCGTCTTCTTCGTGACACCGGCCTCGGCGGCGATCAGGTCCACGCCCACGGCGTGGATGCCCCGGTCATAGAACAGCACGCTCGCCGCGTCGAGGACTCGACGGGCGCCCGGCGTCATGACGACCCTGCGCGGTGCGCCTTCGGCGCCGGCGGCGTCCTTCACGATCTCGCTCAGCAGCTCGGTCATGGCTCCATGCTATACCGATCTGTATACTCAAGGCGAGTAGACAGATCGGTATACCTCAGTCGGAGGGGCGTCATGAACTTTCTGCTCTCGATCGCATTTGTACTGAGCTGGAGCTCAGGCTTCATCGGGGCCAAGCTGGGCGCGGGCAGCGCCTCCGCGGTGACGGTCCTGATGTGGCGGTTTCTGCCCCTGGCCCTCGTGCTCGCGGTCGTCGCCCTCACCGTGGCGCGAGCGTCCTGGCGCGGGCTCACCGCGCGTGACGTCCTGCGGCAGGCGGCGGTCGGGGCGCTGTCGCAGAGCGGCTATCTGCTCACCGTGTACTACGCAATCCAGCTCGGCGTCTCCAGCGGCACGACCGCCCTGATCGACGGCACCCAGCCGCTGGTGGCGGGCGCGCTCGCCGGGCCGCTGCTCGGCCAGTACGTCTCGCGCACCCAGTGGGTGGGCCTCGCGCTCGGCGTGGCCGGAGTCGTCATCGTGACGGCGGCGGATGCCTCGGGCGGCACGGACGCGCCCTGGTGGGCCTATCTGGTGCCGTTCCTCGGGATGTTCTCGCTGGTGGCGGCGACCTTCCTGGACCGCCGTTCGCCCCGCCCGGTAGCCCCGGCGGTGTCGATGACGGTCCACTGCGTGACCAGCGCCGTGGTCTTCACCGCCCTCGCGGCGGGCGCGGGCGCGGCGGCGCCGCCGATGGAGACCTCGTTCTGGGTGGCGATCAGCTGGCTCGTGACGCTCTCCACCTTCGGCGGGTACGGCCTGTACTGGCTGATCCTGCGGCGTTCCGGAGTCACCCAGGTCAACACGCTCATGTTCCTGATGGCACCGGTGACGGCCCTGTGGGGCGCCCTGATGTTCGGCGAACCCTTCGGCGTACAGACCGCCCTGGGGCTCGCGGTCGGACTCTCGGCGGTCGCGGTCGTGCACCGGGGCAAGCGCCCGGCGGCGCCGGTTATGCGCTCCCCGCGGAAGCCGTCCGAGGCCGCGGCGCTTCAGTCGGCCAGCCGGAAGTCGGCGTAGTCGAAGCCGGGCGCCACGACGCAGCTCACCAGGACCGCTTCGTCACCGGCGGGACGCGCCGCCTGCCACACGCCGCCGGGCACCAGGATCTGCGGGCGCTGGCCGTGCTCGACGCCAGGACCAAGACGCATGGGCGCCGCGCCCTCCTTCGGCAGCTCGCCGTCGCCGCCAAGACGCAGGTCCAGGGGGCCGCCGCGGTGCCACAGCCAGATCTCGTCGGAGCGCACCACGTGCCAGCGGGACTCCTCCCCCGGGCAGAGCAGGAAGTAGATGGCGGTGGCCGCCGCCCGCACGCCGGGGTAGCCCTTGGGCTCGAAGGAGTGCCCCGAGGCCCAGGTCTCGACGAACCAGCCGCCCTCCGGGTGCGGCTCCATGCCCAACTCGCCCGCCAGGGCCGGACGTTCGATCGCCTCGCTCATGCGTGCACTCCGGGTGTCGGTGCCGGGGGTCCGGCTGCCGTCGACGATACGCACATGGGGCAGCGCGTGCGCGGCAGAAGGCCGCCGTCACGGAGGCGTGAGGAACCGCTGGACGGTGGGCGCGTACCGCTCGGTGATCTCGGCGATCGGCGTGCCGCGCAGGTGCGGGCCGCGGGCGATGCCGTACATCACGCCCAGGCCGAGCAGCGTGCCCACCGCGAGTTCGGCGCGTACCCCCGCGTCCGGCCCTTCGAGGCGTTCGCGGAGGCGGTCCGCCACCTGCGTACGGAAGTTGGCGCGCAGGATGTCGCCCTGCTCGCGGTGGAGGGGGGCGAAGACGATGCGCAGGATGGGGTCGGCGCCGTGCTCGGCCTGGCCGGTCAGCAGATGGCGGACCATGTGGTGGCCGAGCTCGGCGAGGGGCGCGTCGAGGAGAGCCTCGGCATCGGCTTCGAAGGACATGACGCGGGCGAACAGCGCTTCCTTGTTGCCGAAGTACTTGAGGACCAACGGCGCGCTCACACCGGCCCGTTCGGCCACCGCCTTGAGCGTGATGTCCGCGTGCGCGTGCCGTGCGAGGAGGTAGCGGGCGGCTCGGATGATGGCGGCTTTCGTCGCCTCCGCGTCGCGCCGGGCGAGGGCGGGGGCGGTTGCCCCTGGTTGCGCTCCCGCGTCGGGGGGCGATGGGGTCATCAGCTCTTCCCTTTCAGGGGCGTCTCCTGCGCGGCGCCCCGGCTCCCGGTGGTCCGTCGCGGGCCGTCCGGGGAGGGATCCGAGGGTATGGCGAGGGCCGTGGCGCAGGCGACGAGTGCGATGGTTCCGGCCATGGCGAAGGCCAGCTGGTAGCCGGACAGGGTCGGCACCCGCACTCCGTCGAGCGCGGTGGTGTGGTGGACGAGCGCGGCGGCCACCGCCGCGCTGCACATGCTCTGACCGATGGTCCGCATCAGGACGTTCACGCCGTTCGCGGACGCGGTCTGGGTGAGGGGCACCGCCCGCAGGATGAGGGTGGGCAGCGCCGAGTACGCGAAGGTCGTGCCCGTCGACACCACGGCCGCCCCCAGGACGATCGTCCACAGATGGCGGCTGTCGACGATGCGCAGGACATAGCCGAGCGCGATGACGGCCGCCCCGACGGCAAGGGTCACGCGGGCGCCGTACGCCGTGGAGACACGGGCCGACACGGGTGAGAGCACCAGCATGATCACACCGTTGGGCAGCAGGCACAGACCCGTGGCCACGATCGAGAGGCCGAGTCCGTACCCGCTGGCGACGGGCGCCTGGAGCAGCTGGGCGGTGACCAGCGAGTTGGCGTAGAAGGCGAACCCGGCGAGCAGCGCCGCCACATGGGGCAGCGCCACACGCCGCCCGGAGGCCAGCCGCAGGTCCACCAGGGGCGCCTTTGCCCCGAGTTGCTGCCGCCACCACACGGCGAGGATCGCGAGGGCGGCGACGAACAGGCCGATCACAGGCGCGCTCCCCCACCCCCACTGTCCGCCCTGCGACACCGCCAGCAGCAGACAGACCAGACCGGCGGCGAGCCCCAGCGCACCCCATGTGTCGAAGCGGGCGGGTGAGCGGACCGGCGACTCGCGTACGGTCCACCAGGCGAGGGTGAATCCGATGGCGCCCAGCGCGCTCGTCGCCCAGAACATGGCGTGCCAGTCCGCGTACTGCACGATCAGCGCCGCCAGCGGCAGGCCGAGCGCGGCGCCGATCCCGACCGTCGAGCTCATCAGCGCCACCGCCGAACCGGTGCGCTCCGGCGGGAGTTCGTCCCGCAGGATGCTGATCGACAGGGGGACGACGGCGGCCGCGGCGCCCTGCAGCGCGCGGGCCGCGATCAGTATCCGGATGTCGGAGGTGAGCGCGCACAGGGTCGACCCCGCGGTCATCAGGCCGAGCGCGGCGAGCAGCACCCGTCGCTTGCCGTACATGTCGCCCGCCCGGCCCAGTACGGGCGTAAGGACGGCGCCGGCCAGGAGCGTCGCGGTGACCAGCCAGGACACCGCGCCCGGTGAACTCCCGGTCAGTCGCGGCAGGTCGGGCAGCAGCGGCACGACGACCGTCTGTGTCACCGCCATGAGAATGCCGCCGAAGGCCAGCACGGGAACGGTCAGGCGTGCGCATATGCCTGCGCTGTCTGCGGAAGATATCGGGACGAGCTTCATGATCGCTCCAGCGCGGGCACGGCGTACCGAGAAGTGAAATGGGGCGAAGTAGAGTGAATGAGAATTCACCATAGCGGGTGAATGGGCTTTCACCACCGCTGATTTCGGATACTGGATCCGGCCACATCCGTCTTGGACGGAACAACGCGGTATGGCCAACTGCCTTGCGGGCACTGGGCCGCACCCGCCGCCGACGGCATGAAGTCAGCCATAATGCCGACCATGAAGAGACTGCGAATGGGACTGGTCGGCACGGGCTCCTGGGCCTCGGCCACGCACGCTCCGGCGCTCGCCGCGCATCCGGACGTGGAGATCAGCGGAATCTGGGGCCGGCGCCCGGACGCCACGGCCGAGCTGGCGTCGGCGCACGCCACGACGGCGTACGCGGACGTGGACGCCTTGTTCGCCGCCAGTGACGCCGTGGCATTCGCCGTGCCGCCGGACGTGCAGGCGCCGCTGGCCACGCGGGCCGCGGCGGCGGGCTGCCATCTGCTCCTGGACAAACCGGTGGCGACGACGGCCGCCGCGGCGCGTGACCTCGCGGCGGCGGCCGAGGGGGCCGGGGTGGCGTCCGTCGTGTTCTTCACCCTGCGCTTCGCCGGGCCGACGTCGGCCTGGGTGGCCGAACAGGCGGCTACGGAGGGCTGGTTCGCGGGACGGGCCGACTGGTACGGCTCGTTCTACGCGGCGGACGGGACCAGCCCGTTCTCCTCGCCGTGGCGCGCGCGGCGGGGCGGCCTGTGGGACGTCGGCCCGCACGCCCTGTCCGTCCTGTTGCCGGTGCTCGGCGATGTCACGGGCGTGACGGCGGCGGCAGGCAAGGCGGATCTGGTCCACCTGATCCTGCGGCACGGCACAGGGGCGTCGAGCACGGCGGCGCTGAGCCTGAGCACACCGGCGAAGGCTTCGGGGGTGACGGTGGAGCTGCGCGGCGAGGCGGGAACGGTGCGGATGCCGACAGGTGGCGGGGCGCTCGACGCGTTCCACCGGGCGCTCGACGCGCTCGTCGAGTCGGCGCGCTCCGGCCGGCCACACGCCTGCGACGTGCGGTTCGGACTGCGCGTGACGGAGATCCTGGCCCTGGCCGAGGAGCAGCTCCCGGCCGGCTGAACCGCCCGCGGACAACCGCGGGCGGCCGGTACCGTGGCCGCTACGTAATGGCGAGTGACGGCACCGGCCGCAGCCAGTGGGCCCATGGACCGTTCCGGGAAGTTATGCGCCGTACGTACGTCCCGACTGCGACGTTTCCGACCACACGCATCGGAATACGAACAACCGATCCATACTCTTCCCGCAGCGGCCCAATAGGCCTAGGGGGTACCCAACACCGAGGAATTTCAGCCAATTTCAAGTTCCCCGGTCAAGATGCCCCACAGTTGTGTCCGCGTGCCCACCGACGGTCGAACTGGCAGGTCGGTGGTCCCGCGTGGTCCATGATGCCGCACCGACTGATCGTTTTTCTTCGGGCAATCTTTACTACCAAAGCTGGTGCGAATATTTAGACTGCTGATGCTCAACTCGGCGTGGACCAAGAGGGATTACCCACCATGAACAAGACGGCGCTCCGCGCACTGCTCCGCGAACGACGCGCCCTCATCGCCCCCGAATCGCACGGCTTCAGCCGCCCCACAGGCCAGGGGCGGCGGGCCCGCGGCCTCTCGCAGCACCAGGTCGACCAGCTCCTGCACCGCGCGATCGGGACGTATCACCGCCTGGAGTCCGGCAGTTACCCCAATCCGCCGACGTCGCTGCTGCGGGATGTGGCGCGGCTGTTCGGGCTGAACGAGCAGGAGTGGGTGTCGCTGTGCCGGTACGCGCTGTTGCAGGAGCCGCCGGGGCCGCTGCATCAGTCGTCCGGGAAGGAAGTTCCTGGGGTGTGGCAGGAGGCGGTCGACGGAATCCGGCACATGGCCTACGTCACCGATGCCTCGTGGGACATGCTGGCCTACAACGAGGCCCTCCCCGGCATGTTCCCCGACAGGAACGTCCCGAGCAACATCATGCGATGGATGGTCCTCGACCCCATGGGCCGCCGGAATCTGCTGGACTGGCATACGGCCTGGGCTCCCATGGTGCTGCCGCAGCTTCGCGCCGCGCTCGCGTCCCGGCCCCACGACAACACCTTGCGCCAGATCGAGAAGGAGGTCCTCGCCGATCCCGATGCCGCTGCTCTCTACGACGCCGGCAACTCGCACCCGCATCCCGACGGTGACGAACGCCCGCTGCTGCACTCGGAACTGGGACCGGGCTGGGTCACCATGTGCACCGCGCAGCCGCTGACCGCGCCCGGAGCCCGCCTGATGATCCTCGTGTTCCACGCCGGAACCCAGCGCGCCCACACACGTGCGCCCATGCTGCGCGCCGACTGACGCCCCTTCATGTGACAGGGCCCTCCCTGTGACACGGTCCTCCAAGTCACACGGCCCTCCTCTGTGGCGCGGGAAGACGACTTCGGCACCCGTCAAGTACGTTGTGCCGCACCCCCCGCATCCGTCCCAGTCCCCGTGGGAGCCACCTCGTGCTCGCTCATGTCTCCAGACCGCAGACCGTCCTGGGCGACCACAAGGTCGCCACCTCTGAGATAGCGGACGACATACGCACCCGTCACCATGACCACGCGAGGTTGAGGGCGTTCCTTCGCGTAATCGGCAACTCGGGCGTCCGCACCCGCCACTTCACACGTCCTCTGGGCTCCCCGACCGTTTCGGGTTCGGCCGACATCGGTGAGCGCGCCCGTGTGGCGTTCGGTGACGCGCTCACCATGGCCGAACGCGCTGCCCTCTCGGCCCTCGCTGCGGCCGGGCTCTCCGCAGACGACATCGACGCGATCGTCACTACGCACACCACCAGTTGGGCCATCCCCAACCTGGACACCCATCTCATCGATCGGCTCGGGCTCCGCCCCACCGTGCGCCGTATCGCGCTGACCACCGTGGCCTGTCCAGGGGGCACCCACGCCCTCATCCGCGCCGCTGAGCTCGTCGCCGCTCATCCTGGAAGCAACGTTCTCGTCGTGGGCGCGGAGGTCCTCTCGGCCATCTACCAGCATTCGGACACCAGCATCGAGTCGATGATCTACAAGGCTTTGTTCGGTGACTCCGCCGCAGCGACCGTTGTCACCAGCGACCGCCAGGGCCCGGGGATCGTGATCGAGGAAAGCTTCGAGTACGTCCTGCCGGACAGCATCGACCGTCAGCGCGGGCGTATCGGCGCCGACGGAATTCACTTCGACTCCACCAAGAAGGCCCTGAGCGCGGCCAACGACGTCCTGCCCCACATCAAGAACTGGTTCGGCCCGCAGCGGCCCGACTTCGCCGTCCTGCACCCGGGAAGCCCCCGCATTATCTCCGACACCGCCACCGCCCTTGGCCTCGCCCCCCACGACTCCCGCCACGCCACCGACACCCTCGCCGACGAAGGCAACCTCGGCGGTGTCAGCGTCCTGCGGGTCCTGGAACGCACCTACACGGATCCCCCCGCCGACGCCGCCCGCGGCATCGTCGTCGCCTTCGGCCCCGGCTTCGCCACCGCCGCGCTTCGCTGTCACTGGCAAGCCTGACCAATTCAGTTGCCGTGCCCCCGCCACCCTGCTGAAGTGCCCCCATGGATCACGCAGCGGTATTGGCCGCGTACGACCGGCAGCTCAGGCGCGACGTGCGGGCGGACAGTCCCGATGCCCGAGTCGAGCGCGCCGGGGACGTCGTCCGGCAGGTCGGTGCGGAGCACGACTGGAACGGCGTCCACTGGGCCCGTCTCGACCCGGCCACCGCGGACGCGGCAATCGCCGAGCAGGTGCGGTACTTCACCGCCGCCGGGCGGGAGTTCGAGTGGAAGCTGCACTCCCACGACCGGCCCGCCGACCTCGCCGACCGGCTGCTGGCGGCCGGGTTCTCCTCCGAGCCGCCGGAGACCGTGATGGTCCGCGAGGCCGGCGAGCTGCTCGCCGAGCCCGAACTGCCGGAGGGCGTACGGCTGCTCCCGGTGACGGACGCGGCCGGCGTGCGGCTCATGGCGGACGCGCATGAGATCGCGTTCGGCGAGGACGGCTCGGGGCTCAGCGAACGTCTCGCCAAGCGGGTCCTCACCCAGCTGACCGAGACCCCGGACCTGATCGTCGCGGTCGTCGCGATGGCGGGTGACGTTCCGGTGAGCGCGGCCAGGATGGAGTTCTCCCCCGGCACCGACTTCGCCGGGCTCTGGGGCGGCGGCACCGCACCGCGCTGGCGCGGCAAGGGCATCTACCGTGCCCTCGTCGCGTACCGCGCCCGCATCGCGGCCGAACGCGGCTGCCGCTACCTCCAGGTGGACGCCTCCGACGACAGCCGCCCGATCCTGGCACGGCTCGGCTTCGTACCGCTGAGCGTGACGACGCCGTACGTGTACCGGCCCTAGAGCCTGATCAGCCGGCGGCCACCAGCAGCTTCGCGATCGCCTCCGCCGTGTCCGTCTCACCGAGCCTCGGGAAGATCTTCTCGACGCTGTTGCGATGCGCTTCGGCGTCCATGTCGGTGACGGCGTCGACGGCGACCGTGACGTGGTAGCCGTGTTCGTGGGCCGCGCGGGCCGTCGACTCGACGCCGATGCTCGTCGCGATGCCGGCGATCACTATCTGCGTGACGCCGCGGCGGCGCAGCTGGAGGTCGAGGTCGGTGCCGTAGAAGGCGCCCCACTGCTGCTTGGTGACGACGATGTCGCTGTCCTGGCGGCCGAGCTCCGGGACCAGCTCCGCCCAGTCGGCGGGCACCTCACCGCCGCGGGCAGGCCCTTCGGTACGGCCGGGGGCGCCACCGGTCACCCGGACCAGCACGACGGGCAGGCCGCTCTCGCGGAAGGCGGCGGCGAGACGGGCGGATCGCTCGACGATCTCCGCCGAGGGGTGGGCGGTGGGCAGGGCGGTGATGCCCTTCTGGAGGTCCACGAGAACGAGGGCCGTGGTGGGGTCGAGGGTGGTGGCAGTCATGGTGCTGGTCTCTCTTACGTGGGGGAACTTGGGAAGCGGTCAGTGCGGGCGCGCAAGGCCCGGCCGGTCAGGGTCAGGACGACCAGGACGAGCGCCAGTACGCCAACGGTCCGGACGGCGGCCTGATTGCTGGCGCCCATGAACCCCGGCTCATCAGCCGCGGGCGTACGGCGGGCAGCGCTCTCACTGCTGCACCAGCCGCTCCAACAGCACGGCGGCGTCGGCCAGTTGGCGCCGCTCGTCGGCGTCGAGGCCTTCGGCGATGGCGCGCGAGAGCCAGCCGTGCTTGGCGGCGCGCGCCTCCGCGAGGGTGCGGCGGCCCTTGTCGGTGACCGAGACGACCGTCTGCCGTCCGTCGTTGGGATCGGGGGCGCGCTCGATCAGCTCCATGCTCTCCAGGGCGCCCACCGTCATGCGCATCGACTGCGGCCGTACGAGCTCCGCGCGGGCCAGGGCCGCCGTGGTGGCGGGCCCCTCCCGGTCGAGGAGGGCGAGGACGGTGCGCTGCGAGGCGCTGAGCCCGGCCCCTGGTGACGCTGTCCGCAGCCGGCGCGCCACGCGCCCCAGGACGGCGGTGAGATCAGCGGCGACCTGCTCGGGGGTCGGGTCACCAGGCTTCTCGGTCATGACACGACCGTAGGAGATAGACAGGCAAACTTGCAAACTTGTCTGTCTATCTCCTACCACCCCCAGCGGCGGCGACCGCGTCTAGCGGATCGGCATCCCCGACACCGTGCGCGCGATCACCAGACGCTGGATCTCGCTCGTACCCTCGAAGATCGTGTAGATCGCCGCGTCCCGGTGCATGCGCTCCACCGGATACTCGCGCGTGAAGCCGTTGCCGCCGAGGATCTGCACGGCCTGCGCGGTGACCTTCTTGGCGACCTCGCTCGCGTACAGCTTGGACATGGAGCCCTCGGCCGACTCGAACTTCTTGCCCGTGCTCGCCATCCACGACGCGCGCCAGACGAGGAGACGGGCCGCGTCGATCTGCGTGGCCATGTCGGCGAGCTGGAAGGCCACGCCCTGGTTGTCGATGATCGGGCGGCCGAACTGCGTACGCGTCTTGGCGTACTCAAGGGCTTCTTCGTACGCGGCACGCGCCGTGCCCACGGCCATGGCGCCGACGGCCGGGCGCGACGCCTCGAAGGTGGCCATCGCGGCGTTCTTCACGCGCTCGCCGCCGGTCTTGGCGCGCTCCCGGGCGCGGGCGAGGCGCTCGTCGAGCTTCTCCTTGCCGCCGAGCAGGCAGTGGCCCGGGACGCGCACGTCCTCCAGGACGACCTCGGCGGTGTGCGAGGCGCGGATGCCGTGCTTCTTGAACTTCTGGCCCTGGGAGAGGCCGGGGGTGCTCGGCGGGACGATGAAGGAGGCGTGACCCTTGGAGCCGAGCTCCGCGTCGACGACCGCTACGACGACGTGGACGTTGGCGATGCCGCCGTTGGTCGCCCAGGTCTTGGTGCCGTTGAGGACCCACTCGTCCTTGGCCTCGTCGTAGACGGCGCGGGTGCGCATCGCCGCCACGTCGGATCCTGCGTCGGGCTCGGAGGAGCAGAAGGCGGCGACCTTGACGTCGTTCACGTCGCCGTACATCTGCGGGATCCAGGTGCCGATCTGCTCCTCGGTGCCGTTGGCGAGGACGCCGACGGCGGCCAGGCCCGTGCCCATGATGGACAGGCCGATGCCCGCGTCACCCCAGAAGATCTCCTCGGTCACCATCGGGATGCCGAGGCCGGTGGGGTCGAAGAACTGCTGGGCGTAGAAGTCGAGGGAGTAGATCCCCAGCTTCGACGCCTCCTGGATGATCGGCCACGGGGTCTCTTCGCGCTCGTCCCACTCGGCGGCGGCGGGCCGGATCACGTCAGCGGCGAACCCGTGGAGCCAGTCCCGGACCTCCTTCTGTTCGTCGTTGAGCTCCATGGTGAACTCGGCCATGACCCCTCCAGGACCTGCGGTGAAGACGTACGTTACTTGCGGTAACTGGAGTCTGTTACCGGCCGGTAGCCCCTGTCAACTCCCGGCCGCCCGTTCGATGGGTGCCTGTCGCGGGGTGTTACGTTGCGCGTGCGTCACGCAATCGCACGGGCGGGGAGAGAAACACTATGGAGACCACCACACAGCAGACCGATCAGCAACGGTCTGCCGAGCGCCGGCGGCGCGAGTTGCTGGAGGCCGCCGACCGGGTGGTGCTTCGCGACGGGCCCGGCGCCTCGATGAACGCCATCGCCGCCGAGGCGGGCATCACCAAGCCGATCCTGTACCGCCACTTCGGCGACAAGGGCGGACTGTACGCCGCGCTCGCCAAGCGGCACACCGACGCGCTCCTCGAATCGCTGCGCGCCGCCCTTGACGCCCCGGCCGAGCGACGGGAGCGGGTCGAGCAGACCCTCGACACCTACCTCGCGGCGATCGAGGCACGCCCGCAGGTCTACCGCTTCCTCATGCACCCCTCGGACGGCGCCGCCCCCGGCGAGCAGGGCTTCGACGTGGGCCTGCACTCCGCCCCCGTGCTGCGCCGCATGGGCGAGGAGCTCGCGCAGGTCATCGAGGAGCGGGTCGACCTCGGACCGGGCAGCGCGCAGCTCGCGCGCGTCTGGGGGCACGGCATCGTCGGCATGATGCACGCGGCAGGCGACTGGTGGCTCGGCGAACGGCCGTGCCCGCGCGCCGAGTTGGTCAGCAGCCTGGCCGACCTGCTGTGGGGACGGCTCGCCGCGGCGGGCAACCGCGTCGGCGGCCCCGGGTTCTGAGCGGCGGCTCTTCCAAAGAAGCCCCCCGACAACGTCAGCTGTTCCAGGAGGCCTTGGCGGCGGCCCGCAGGACCCTGCGCCGCCGCCAGCCCGTGACGTGATCGGTGTAGACGCCGCCCTCCAGGTGGTCGCACTCGTGCTGCAGGCAGCGCGCGAACCAGCCGGTTCCGTGCACCCGCACCGGCGCCCCGAGCACGTCGACACCCTCCACCACGGCGTGGTCGAAGCGCGGCGTGCCCGCTTCAAGACCCGGCAGCGACAGACAGCCTTCGGGGCCGCGCACGCTGACGCCGTCCGCCTCCACGAGGCGGGGGTTCACCACGTACCCGAGATGACGGACATCGTCGTCGTCCGGGCAGTCGTACACGAAGACCCGCTGATTCACGCCGATCTGGTTGGCGGCGAGACCCACACCCTGGGCGGCGTACATCGTGGCGTACATGTCCTCGATGAGGCGGGCCAGTTCGGGGCCGAAGTCGGTGACCTCCTCGCAGTCCTTGTGCAGCACGGGGTCACCGAGCAGGGTCAGGGGTCGTACGCGCCCTGAGGCGCCCGGGATCGAGCCGTGTCGCATGGCCGCAAGGGTACGGTCCTTGGAGAGCCCCGGGGTCGGGGTGGTGCCGCTGTTCGGGCTTGTCAGTGGATCTCGATAGGCTGAGGTTCATCGCGTTGCCGGGGGCAGGCGCGGCGCCGTAAGCAAGGAGGATCCAGAACTGATGGCAGGCAACACGGACCCGCTGTCGCCGCGGGCCAAGCTGGCCGTGACGGCGGGCAAGGCGGCCGCGGCGGTGTCGCGCGCGGCGGGCCGCGGCAGCGGATCGGTGATCGGCGGCCGCGTTTCACTCAAGCTCGACCCCGACCTGCTCGGGCGTCTTGCCACGCACCTGGACGTGGTACTCGTCTCCGCCACGAACGGCAAGACGACCACGACCCGGCTGCTCGCGGAGGCGCTGCGCGCCAGCGGACCCGTGGTGTCGAACGCGCTGGGCGCGAACATGCCGGCCGGGATCACCTCGGCCCTCGCGGGCGGCTCCGACGCCCGGTTCGGCGTGATCGAGGTCGACGAGAAGTACCTCGCCGGTGTCGCCCGTGACGTGGAGCCGAAGGCGATCGCGCTGCTCAACCTCTCGCGCGACCAGCTCGACCGCGCCGCCGAGACCCGCATGATGGCCGAGAACTGGCGCGAGGGCCTGGCAGGATCCAAGGCCGTCGTGATCGCGAACGCGGACGACCCGCTGGTCGTCTGGGCCGCGTCGTCCTCGCCGAACGTGGTGTGGGTGGCCGCCGGTCAGGAGTGGAAGGACGACGCCTGGTCGTGCCCCTCCTGCGGCGGTGTGATGCAGCGCCCCGGGGACGACTGGTTCTGCGGCGAGTGCGGATTCCGCCGTCCCGCGCCCAGCTGGGTCCTCTCCGGCGACCACGTCCTTGACCCGCACGGCTCGGCCTGGCCGATCCATCTGCAGCTGCCGGGCCGGGCGAACAAGGCGAACGCGACCACGTCGGCCGCCGTCGCCGCCGTCTTCGGTGTGCCGCCGCAGGTCGCCCTGGAGCGCATGTACCAAGTGCAGGCCGTCGCCGGACGCTATGACGTGGTGCAGTTCCAGGGCCGCGAGCTGCGTCTGCTGCTCGCGAAGAACCCCGCGGGCTGGCTCGAGACGTTCTCGCTGATCGACCCGCCGCCCACCCCGGTGGTGCTGTCCGTGAACGCCCGTGGCGCCGACGGCACCGACACCTCCTGGCTGTGGGACGTCGACTACACGCGTCTGGCCGGACACCCGATCTTCGTGCTCGGCGACCGCAAGCTGGACCTCGCGGTGCGTCTTGAGGTCGCGGGTCTGGACTTCCGGGTCTGCGAGACCCTGGACGAGGCCGTACAGCTCGCGCCGCCCGGTCGCATCGAGACGATCGCGAACTACACCGCGTTCCAGGATCTGCGCCGCCGCGTCGGCAACTGACCCCACCGGACCCTCTAGACCCTCGTAGGGACGAATGAGCATGAGCGACAACAGCCTGCGGCTGGTGTGGGTCTACCCCGACCTGCTGAGCACGTACGGAGACCAGGGCAACGCCCTGGTCGTGGAGCGCCGCGCCCACCAGCGCGGCCTCCAGGTCGAGCGCTACGACGTGCGCAGCGACCAGCCGGTGCCCACCTCCGGCGACATCTACCTGATCGGTGGCGGCGAAGACCGCCCGCAGCGTCTGGCCGCCGAGCGGCTGCGGCGCGACGGCGGTCTGCAGCGGGCCGTGGGCAACGGCGCGATCGTCTTCTCGGTCTGCGCGGGCTACCAGATCCTGGGCAACGAGTTCATCAACGACCTCGGCCAGCGCGAGCCGGGCCTCGGCCTGCTCGACGTGGTCTCCACGCGCGGCGAGGGCGACCGGTGCGTCGGCGACGTCCTCGGCGACATCGACCCGCAGCTCGGCCTGCCCCCGCTGACCGGCTTCGAGAACCACCAGGGCATCACGCACATCGGCCCCTCCGCACGCCCGCTCGCCCGCGTCACGCTGGGCCGCGGCAACGGCACGGGTGACGGCACCGAAGGCGCGTACAACGGCACCGTCTTCGGCACGTACATGCACGGTCCCGTCCTGGCCCGCAACCCGCTGATCGCGGACCTGCTCCTGAAGCTGGCCCTCGACGTGAACGCACTGCCGCCCACGGACGACCGCTGGTACGAGGCGCTGCGCGCCGAGCGTGTGGCCGCCGCCACGCAGCCCGCCTGAAGCACCCGCCGCACAGGTGAGCGGGGGCGTCCAGCCCTCGGACGCCCGGTGCTGCCCCGCCCCCTGCCGCCTATAGGGTGGCGGGGTTCCAGCCGGACGACGTGGTCCGGATTCCGGCCCACGTTGCAAAGGTATTCCGGGCTATGCGCATTGGTGTCCTCACCTCCGGCGGCGACTGCCCCGGTCTGAACGCCGTCATCCGTTCGGTCGTGCACCGCGCCGTCGTCGACCACGGCGACGAGGTCATCGGCTTCCACGACGGCTGGCGCGGTCTGCTCGAATGCGACTACCGCAAGCTCGACCTCGACGCGGTGGGCGGCATCCTGGCCCGCGGCGGAACGATTCTCGGCTCCTCGCGTGTCCAGCCCGCA
The DNA here is from genome assembly GCF_043200355.1 of Streptomyces sp. NPDC048436. Taxonomy (NCBI): domain Bacteria; kingdom Bacillati; phylum Actinomycetota; class Actinomycetes; order Kitasatosporales; family Streptomycetaceae; genus Streptomyces; species Streptomyces sp. NPDC048436. The sequence goes on along the minus strand of NZ_JBICXP010000006.1, from coordinate 254,676 downwards.
CATCTGCGCGACGGCGTCGAGCGGGCCAAGGGCCACCTCGCCGACCTGGGCCTGGACGCGGTCATCCCGATCGGCGGCGAGGGCACGCTGAAGGCGGCCCGGCTCCTGTCGGACGCGGGTCTGCCGATCGTCGGGGTGCCCAAGACGATCGACAACGACATCGCGGTGACCGACGTGACGTTCGGCTTCGACACCGCCGTGGGTGTGGCGACCGAGGCCCTGGACCGTCTGAAGACCACCGCCGAGTCGCACCAGCGCGTCCTGATCGTCGAGGTCATGGGCCGGCACACCGGCTGGATCGCGCTGCACTCCGGCATGGCCGCGGGCGCGCATGCGATCGTCGTGCCGGAACGGCCCTTCGACATCGAGGAACTGGCCAAGAAGGTCGGCGAACGGTTCTCCGCGGGCAAGAAGTTCGCCATCGTCGTGGCCGCCGAGGGCGCCAAGCCCCGTGAGGGCTCGATGCAGTTCGACGAGGGCGCCAAGGACATGTACGGCCACGAGCGGTTCGCCGGCATCGCCCGCCAGCTCTCCATCGAGCTGGAGGAGCGGCTCGGCAAGGAGGCGCGTCCGGTGATCCTCGGGCACGTCCAGCGCGGCGGCACCCCCACCGCGTACGACCGGGTGCTCGCCACGCGCTTCGGCTGGCACGCCGTGGAGGCCGTGCATCGCGGCGAGTTCGGCAAGATGACGGCGCTGCGCGGCACGGACATCACGATGGTGCCGCTCGCCGAGGCGGTCGAGACCCTGAAGACGGTGCCGGACGAGCGGTACGCCGAGGCGGAGTGCGTGCTCTAGGCGTTCCGCCCGAGTTCCGGTGCCCGATCCGCGGCCCGGTGGGGGCTGATCGCGCCCGCGCGGCGGAGCCGCGGATGTCACAGCCCCGCGCCCCTTACGGGGCGCTCACTGAGCCAGGCAGATCGAACGGCCCCCGGACGCGTCGGCGTCCGGGGGCCGTTCTAGTCTGGGGCGGACACACAGCGCACAACCGCACGAATCAGGAGCCAGCGGATGGATCACAGCGGGCACGGCATGAACATGGATCTGCCGCCGTTCACGCTGGGGCGCGGCCTTGAGCTCTCGGCCGACCCCTTCTTCCTCATCGGCTCCCTGGTGGCCCTCGCCCTCTACGGCTTGGGCGTGGTCCGGCTCGTGCGGCGCGGCGACAAGTGGCCGGTGGGCCGCACCATCTCCTTCGTGGCGGGCATGCTGACCATCCTGCTCGTGATGTGCACCAAGCTGAACGACTACGGCATGGTCATGTTCAGCGTGCACATGGTGCAGCACATGATCATCAGCATGCTCTCGCCGATCCTTCTCCTGATGGGCGCCCCGATCACCCTGGCCCTGCGCGCCCTGCCCGTGGCGGCCCGCCGCGGCCACAAGGGCCCCCGCGAGTGGCTGCTGTGGATTCTGCAGAGCCGCTACATGAAGATCATCACGCACCCCGCGTTCACCATCCCGCTGTTCATCGCGAGCCTGTACGCGCTGTACTTCACGCCGATCTTCGACACCTTGATGGGGTCCAAGGCGGGCCACATCGGGATGATGGTGCACTTCCTCGCGGTCGGCCTTGTCTTCTTCTGGCCGATCATGGGCGTCGACCCCGGTCCGCACCGGCCCGGCTACATCATGCGGATGCTGGAGCTGTTCGCGGGCATGCCGTTCCACGCCTTCTTCGGCATCGCGCTGATGATGGCGTCCGAGCCCATGATCGGGACGTACAAGAACCCGCCCGCCTCGCTCGGCATCGACGCGCTCGCCGACCAGAGCGCCGCGGGCGGCATCGCCTGGGCGTTCAGCGAGGTGCCTTCGGTGCTGGTGCTGCTCGCGCTGCTCTTCCAGTGGTACCGCTCCGAACAGCGCCAGGCGCGGCGTACGGACCGGGCCGCTGACCGTGACGGTGACAAGGAGCTGGAGGCGTACAACGCCTATCTGGCCTCACTGGCCGCGCGCGGGCGCTAGCGGGGAAGGGCCTTCGCGGGTCAGGATGGTCTCAGGCCGCGGTCTTGGCGTCGAGGCGTCGGGGCTGCCGGGAGGAGGCAGGGCGATGCCTGATTCTACGAAGACGATGGGTGTATTCACCATCGGAGGCTTGGTCGCGGTGACCGCCTACACGGTCGCGCTGGGGAGCAACGGCTGGCTGTGGTTCGGCTGGGTCGTCATCGGCATGCTCACCCTGGCGATGGTGCTGTCGCGCAGCACCCCCTGAGGGGCGCCGCGCGCAGCCGAGGAGAGGCGCAGGGGGCGCCGGGATCCGTCAGAAGCGGAAGACGGCACTCGTCGAGTACCCCATCTCGCAGGCGTTGCCGTACGTCTTGTGCCAGCTGACCGGCCGGCCGCGGTACGTCCCCGTCGCGCTGACGGTGACCGGGGCGTACTGCTTGGTGCAGATCCCCGACTTCGCCGGCAGCGCGTCGAACTCGCCGTCCGCCTCGCCGATCGCCGCGCAGGCCTCGGCCGCGTGCGGATGGTGCCCGGCCTGCTGGGTCTCGCAGTTCAGGAGCACCCCGCGGACCCAGGCGTTCCCGTCCCCCGAGACGGTGAGGAAGACACCGTCCGACCGCCCGGGGGCGGCTTCACCGGACGCCTGGGCGGGCGCGGCCACGGCGAGGGAGATCAGCGCGGCGGCGGCCGCGGCTTGGAGCGGACGGGACGTGGGACGAGACCTCATGGGGGACCTCCTGGGACGGTGACGCGCTGCGTCGAAGTCAGGCCAGGCCACCCCCGCTCCCCGGCACACACCAAGCGGACACGCCGGGCAGTCACCCGTACGAGTCCGGGGCGGGGTCCGGTCGGCCCGTGACGCCCCGGTGACGCGCGGCTGGTGGTCTGGGGCGATGAGTCCCTACGCGTCCCCTGCAGTGCGGCGCTGGGACGCGCCCCCGGCTGCCTGCCGCGGCAGCGGAAGGAAATACCCTCCGGGACCCACGTGCTGAGCTTCTTCAGTACGGCGGCGGGCTGGCACCTCTACGAGGGGGTCGGTGACCGGGGGCGGCCGCTCGCCGTGCGCGCCGGTGCGCCGGCCGCCGTCCACCTCGCCCAGGACACGTCGGGGCGGCTGTGGGCGGCGACAGGACCGGGCGCCGCCCACCTGGTGCGCATCACCTTGCCCGCTCTTGTGGCCGAGCCGGTGCCGCGGCCGGGGCAGCGGGTGGGCGCGCTCGCGGTGTCGCCGGACGGGGAACGGCTCCTGGTGACCGTCCCGCCGCCGGCCGCGCGCGGGTCGGCCGAGGTGTGGCTGTGGGACGGGTCCACCTGGCAGGTCATGGGCGCCTCTCCGCCGCCGCACGCCTTCAGTTCGCTGGCCTGGCTGAGCGGGAACGTCGTCGCGTACGAGACGGTCCACCGCCGCGTCGCCCTCCTCGCCCTGGGCGAGGAACGCGCCCTGGAGCTCACGGACGGCGGGCTCCCGGCGGCGGCACCGCTGCGGCCCGCCTGGTACGCGGTGACGGGGCGCCGGGTGGCCGAGTTCGACTACACGTTCCCCTACCGCTCGCGTCCCGTGCGGGGGTTCCGCTTCGGTGCCGTGTCCTCCCTGTCGTTCTCGCCGGGCGGGGCGGCCTGTCTGTGGACCGAGCCCCGGGTCGCCTACCGGGTCAAGGGGTTCGGCCAGGTACGCGGCGGCCGGCGCGTGCGGGTGCGTTCGCTCGACAGAGGGGCCGGCATCGTATTGCCGCAGGTGCCGCGGTGACAGCCGCGTGAAGGGACCGGGGCCGTTTCAGGCCTCGGTCCCTTCTCCCGTCGCGGCCGCGCACTTACACTGACCGCTGCGCGAGGACCCGTGACCTGCGACGACGCAGCACCCAGGCCGGTCCACCTACGTCAAGGAGCAACGGGTGTTCTACTACCTGCTCAAGTACGTCGTTCTTGGACCGCTGTTGCGGCTCATGTTCCGGCCGCGCATCGAGGGTCTTGAGCACATACCGGAATCCGGTGCGGCGATCGTGGCGGGCAACCATCTCTCGTTCTCGGACCACTTCCTGATGCCCGCCATCATCAAGCGGCGCATCACCTTCCTCGCGAAGGCCGAGTACTTCACCGGGCCCGGACTCAGGGGCCGTCTCACCGCCGCGTTCTTCCACAGCGCCGGGCAGATCCCGGTGGACCGCTCCGGCAAGGAGGCGGGCCAGGCCGCGATCCGGGAGGGCCTTGGCGTGCTGGCCAAGGACGAGTTGCTCGGCATCTACCCGGAGGGCACCCGCTCGCACGACGGGCGCCTCTACAAGGGCAAGGTCGGCGTCGCCGCGATGGCGCTCAAGGCGCAGGTGCCGGTGATCCCGTGCGCGATGATCGGCACGTTCGAGGCGCAGCCGCCGGGCCAGAAAGTGCCGAACTTCCAGCGTGTGTCCATCCGTTTCGGCGCCCCGCTGGACTTCTCGCGCTACGCGGGCATGGAGAACGAGAAGGCCGTCCTGCGCGCGGTCACGGACGAGATCATGTACGCCATCCTCGGGCTCTCCGGACAGGAGTACGTCGACAAGTACGCCGCGGTCGTGAAGGCGGAGGAGGCCGAGCGGGCAGCCGCCGCGCACCGGAGGAAATTCCCCCGGATGCCGTTGAGTTGATCTGGTGACGCACGGTCCTGTCCATGAGCGAACACAGCCTGTACACCAAGCTGATCGGGCTGCTTGACGAGCGGGGTGCGGCGTACCGCGTGATCGAGCACGAGGAGCAGGGCGCCACGCAGGAGGCAGCCGAGCGGCTCGCGGGCAGCGTGAGCGGCACCATCCTGCCGTTCTCCTTCGACCCCGAGCTCCAACTGGTCGTGGATCCGGCGCTCCTGGTCCACGACGAGATCTTCTTCAACGCGGCGCGCCTCGACCGTTCGCTGGCGCTGCGGACCGCTGATTACGAGGCGATCGCCGAGCCGCGTACGGCCACGATCGCGCAGGAGGCCGCGGCGTAGGAGGGTGCGGCACGAAGGGGGCGACCGGGTTCGAACCCGGTCGCCCCCTTGTTGTGCCGTGCTGCCTAACGCGAAGCTGTTACGGCTTCGGCGTGGCGTGCGGCGCGCACGTCACGTCCTTGCCGTCCAGCTTGCCGGTCAGCAGGTAGGCCTCGACGCGAGGGTTGAGGCACGGGTTGACCAGGTTCGTGATGCCGTGCGAGCCGGCGTCCTTCTCCGTGATCAGACGCGAGCCCTTGAACCGCTTGTGCAGCTCGACAGCGCCCTCGTACGGCGTGGCCGCGTCGCGGGTCGACTGGGCGATCAGCACGGGCGGCAGGCCCTTGCCGGTCTTGACCTCGACGGGCTGGTGCTGCTTGCCCGACCAGGTCGCGCAGGGCAGGTTCATCCAGGCGTTGGCCCACGTCATGAACGGGTTGTCGCGGTGGATGCGGGTGTTGTCGCGGTCCCACTTCTTCCAGCTGGTGGGCCACTTGGCGTCCGCGCACTCGACGGCCGTGTAGACGGCGTTGCTGTTCTCCGAGGCGATGTTGCCCGCGGTGTCCGACAGGTCGGGGCTGGCTGCCTCGATCAGCGGCTTGGTGTCACCCGCGACGTACTTGCTCCAGTTGGTCGCGATCCCCACCCAGACGGAGTCGTAGTACGGAGCGCTCTGGAAGTACGCGATGAGCTCGGCGGGACCGACGACTCCGCCCAGCGGCTCCTTCTTCGCCGCCGCGCGCAGCTTGGTCCACTGCTCCGCGACCTTCGTCTCGGTGTCGCCGAGGTGGAAGGTGGCGTCGTACTTGGCGACCCACTTCATCCAGTCCTTGAGGCGGATCTCGAAGGCGACGTCCTGGTCGAGGTTGGCCTCGTACCAGATCTTCTCCTTCGAGGGGTTGACCACCGAGTCGACGACCATGCGGCGCACGTGCGACGGGAAGAGCGTCCCGTAGACCGCGCCGAGGTAGGTGCCGTAGGAGACGCCGAGGAAGTTCAGCTTCTTCTCGCCGAGCGCGGCCCGGATGACGTCCAGGTCACGTGCGGTGTTCGGCGTCGTCATGTGATCCAGCATGCCGCCGCTGCGCTCGGCGCAGCCGTCCGCGTACTCCGCGGCGATCTTGCGCTGGGCACTCTTGTCGGCCTCGGAGTCCGGCACCGGGTCGGGCTTGGGTGCCTTGACGAACTCCTGCGGGTCGACGCACGAGATGGGCGCCGAGTGGCCGACACCGCGCGGGTCGAAGCCGACGAAGTCGTAGGCCTTCGCCGTCTTCTCCCAGAGCGGCGCCTTGGTGACGACGCGGTTGGGGAAGCGCATTCCGGAGCCGCCGGGGCCGCCCGGGTTGTAGACGAGAGCGCCCTGGCGCTCCTTCTTCGTCCCGGTGCTGCCGATGTGGTCGACGGCCAGCTTGATCTTCTTGCCGTTGGGCTTGGCGTAGTCGAGCGGGACCGTGACCCAGCCGCACGTGATCGCCTTGTCCAGGCCCCAGTCGGCGGGGCATGCCTGCCAGTCGATGCCTGCCTTGGCGGCACGCTGCGCGGCGAGCGCGACTCCGCGCGCCTCCGAGCTGGTGCGCTGAGCGGCGTCAGCGCCGCTCCGGCGGGCGTCGGCACTGGCGACGGGCGCCATGAACGCGCCCGCTATGAGCGAGCCCGTGATCAGCGTGCCGGCTGCGCCGAATGCTGTGGTGCGTCTCAACTGGATCCTCCCCCTGTCGATTTACCTGTCGATTTTCGAACAGTAGGAGGATCCTGTCGGTCTTCTGGTTCAGTGCGACAGACGGAGCAGGTGTTCTTTACCAATCCGATAGACGGTGCACGGAACTCCGCTGAGCGGTTATGCCCCTGTTCACGTGAGTGTGCGCAGCGCCTCGTCGAGGGTGCGGCGGATCCGCAGCGCGTCAGGGGCGACGGCGGTGACGAGCACGGCGGGACCGGCGAGCGGAGTGAGCGCGGCTCCCTCCCCGAGGAGTGTGGGCTCGGGCATGTTCCGCTCGAACTCCGGCCGTACGACGACGAGTTGCCCGACCGCGCGATGGCCCGCCAGGACGGCGGGACCGTCCCAGCCGCCGGGCGCGCCGGGCCCGCAGGCGAGCTCCTGGTCCAGGAGAAGCCGCCCGGCCCGGCGCACGGTGAGCCGGCTGGTGAGACGTCCCGGTTCCTCACCGGTCCGCCCGAGCACCTGCTCCTCCCGCAGTACGAGGCGCGCGCTCCCGGTGAGCTCGGCGCGCGTGGTGACCCGCAGCTCGCTGTCGCGGACGGAGATCAACTGCTCCGGCAGCCAGTACAGTTCCGCGTCCTCACCGACCGTGATCCGCACGTCGTACCGCGCCGCCTCCTTCGACTGCCCGGGCAGCGCGAGCGTGGCGGCGGCCGAGCCGATGTGCAGCCGGGCTCCGTCGTGCGCGGCTGCCTCGACGGTGAGGTGGTCGCCGCCGAGGGGCCCGCTCATCGCCCCGACGAGCGTGACGTGGGCCCTGGTCCCGGCCGACCGGGTGCGGCGGACCGCCAGCGGCCCCTCTCCGTCGAGTACGGGGAAGACGGTACCGCCCCGTCCGTCGCCCCTCGCGGAGATGCGGGCGATGCCGCGTACCCCGGACGTCGCGACGGTGTGCGCGCTCATGCGGACGCGGTCCAGGCCGCGTACTGCGCGCGCACCCAGGCGGCGACAGGACCGACGCCTTCCTCGGACCGCAGCGACTGGAAGATGACGGGCAGTTCGGCGCGCTGGGCCTTGGCGTCCGCGGCCATCCCGGCGAGGTCGGAGCCGACGTACGGGGCGAGGTCGGTCTTGTTCACGACGAGCAGGTCGGCTGTGGTCACGCCGGGGCCGCCCTTGCGCGGGATGTCGTCACCGCCCGCGACGTCGATCACGAAGATCTGGGCGTCGACGAGGCCCTTGGAGAAGGTGGCGGTGAGGTTGTCGCCGCCGGACTCGACGAGGATCAGGTCCAGCGGCCCGAGCCCCTCGTTGGAAAACACAGTCTCCAGGTCTTCCACGGCTTCCAGGTTGGCGGAGATGTCATCGCGGATCGCGGTGTGCGGGCAGGCGCCGGTCTCCACGGCGGTGATCCGCTCGGGCGGCAGGACGGCCTCGCGCAGCAGGAACTCGGCGTCCTCGCGGGTGTAGATGTCATTGGTGACGACGGCGAGCGACAGTTCGTCCCGCAGGACCTTGCAGAGCGCGGCGACGGTGGCGGTCTTGCCGGATCCGACGGGCCCGCCGAGACCGATCCGCAGGGCGCGCCGGGCGCCGTCCGGGCGGTGCGCGTCGGCGCTGACGGCTGCGGGGCCGTCGTGGGAGTGGTCGAGATGCATGGTGCGACTCCTATGGTTCAGCAGTTCTTTCAGTCTGTGCGGAGGTCCCGAAGTCCAGCCCGTCCGCTGGGCCGCCCCTACGACGCGAACAACCGCACGGGCCACGCCGCGTGGGCCTCGGCCCCGACCTCCATCAGCGGCGCGGAGGCCGCGGGCAGCGCGTCGACCCCGTCGACAAGGGCCTCCCGCGCCGCGTCCGCCGCCGCACGGGCGACGAGGTCGAGCTCAGGAGCGAGCCGGGCAAGCACCCCTGTGGCGTCGAACGGGTCAAGGCTCAGCAACCGCACGGTCGCCGTCGCGGGCCCGCTGACACACTCGTACGCGGAGCAGTACGCGGCGTCCTCCGCGCCGAGCCCCGCCGCCCGGGCGGCAAGCCCGAGAACGACGGGCTGGTGGGCCCCTTTGGGCCGGGCGGCGGCCAGCTGGTCAAGGGAGGGATCAGGCCACGCGGCCCGCGCGGCCCGCATCATCTGCCGCCCGAGCCGCCGTCCCGCGACCCGCAGCGCGGCCGAGGGTGTCCGCGCGTCGGCGGCCTCGTCGAGTGCGAGCGGATCGAGCCCGAGCGCGGCGGCGGCCGCCAGCGAGGCGGACACGAGCCCCGTCGTGTGCAACCGCCCGCGGCAGAACTCCCCCAGGCTCGCGGCACCGGTGATCCGCCCCGCCTTGACGGCCTCTTCGGCCCCGCCTGAGTGCGCGTGCCCTCCGGCGGGGAAGCGGCCGTCGGCGAGGACGAGCAATGCTCCTCTAGACATGGCGTACGACCGCCGTCACGGCGGCCATCGCGACGGCCATCAGAAGAGGAAGTACCGCTGTGCGAGCGGCAGTTCGGCGGCCGGGGACGGTTCGACCAGTTCCCCGTCGATGGTGACGGCGAAGCTGTCCGGAGCGACCTCCACCCTCGGCAGGGCGTCGTTCTCGCGCATGTCGGCCTTCGTACGCCCGCGAGTCGAGCGGATCGCGGTGAACTCCTTGGCCAGGCCGAGCCGTTCCGGCAACCCGTCGTCCAGCGCCGACTGGGTCACGAAGTTGACCGAGTTGAGCCCCGGCGCCTTGCCGTGTGCGCCGAACATGGGACGCGGAAGGACCGGCTGGGGCGTGGGGATGGAGGCGTTGGCGTCGCCCATCTGCGCGTACGCGATCTGGCCGCCCTTGATGACCACCTGGGGCTTGACGCCGAAGAACTTCGGGTCCCACAGCACCAGGTCGGCGAGCTTGCCGCTCTCGACCGAACCGATCTCGTGGTCGACGCCCTGGGCGACCGCCGCGTTGATCGTGTATTTGGCGACATAGCGACGCGCGCGCCGGTTGTCCGCCCGGGTGTCCCCCGGCAGGAAGCCGCGCCGCCGCTTCATCACGTGCGCGGTCTGCCAGGTCCGCATGACGACCTCGCCGACGCGCCCCATGGCCTGCGAGTCCGACGACATGATCGAGATGGCGCCGAGGTCGTGCAGGATGTCCTCGGCCCCGATGGTGGTGGGCCGGATGCGCGACTCGGCGAAGGCGAGGTCCTCGGGGACGGCCGGGTTGAGGTGGTGGCAGACCATCAGCATGTCGAGGTGTTCCTCGACGGTGTTGACGGTGTGCGGCCGGGTCGGGTTGGTGGAGCTCGGCAGCATGTTCGGCAGCGACACCGCCGTGATCATGTCCGGGGCGTGCCCGCCGCCCGCGCCCTCGACGTGGAAGGCGTGCAACGTACGGCCCGCGACGGCGTCGAACGTGGCGTCGATGAAGCCCGCTTCGTTCAGGGTGTCGGTGTGGACGGCGAGCTGGGCGCCGGTGTCCTCACAGACGTTCAGGCACGCGTCGATGGTGGCGGGTGTCGCGCCCCAGTCCTCGTGGATCTTGAAGCTCACGGCGCCGGCCCGCAGTTGGGCGTGCATCGACTCGCTGGAGACCGTGTTGCCCTTGCCGAGGAAGCCGATGTTGACGGGGCTCGACTCCATCGCCGCGAACATCCGGGCCAGGTGCCACGAACCAGGGGTGATCGTGGTCGCCTTGCTGCCCTCGGCCGGTCCGGTGCCGCCGCCGATGAGGGTGGTGACGCCGGAGGCGAGGGCCTCGTCGACGATGGTCGGCGAGATGAAGTGGATGTGGGTGTCGATGCCGCCCGCGGTGAGGATCTTGCCGTTGCCGGCGAGGATCTCGGTCTCCGGGCCGATGACGAGGTCCGGGTGCACGCCGTCCATCGTGTCCGGGTTGCCGGACTTGCCGATGCCGGTGATGCGGCCGTCGCGTATGCCGATGTCGGCCTTGACGATGCCCCAGTGGTCGATGATCACGGCGCCGGTGATGACGGTGTCGGGGGCGCCTTCGGCGCGCGTGGTGCGCGACTGCCCCATGGACTCGCGGATGACCTTGCCGCCGCCGAACACCGACTCGTCGCCGGAGCGTCCGGGGCCGCCGGAACGGTCCTCCTCGATCTCGACGAGGAGGTCGGTGTCGGCGAGCCGGATCCGGTCGCCCGTCGTGGGGCCGAACAAGTCGGCGTACGCGGCACGGGACAGCTCAGGCATCGAGGGCTCCTCCGGTCTCGCCGCGCAGTCCGGGCACGATCCGCAGACCGGCCAGGGGGACGAGTTCGACGTCGACGGGGATTCCGGGCTCGAAGCGCACGGCGGTGCCGGCGGCGATGTTGAGCCGCTTGCCGTGCGCGGCCGCACGGTCGAAGTCGAGACCGGGGTTGGCCTCGGCGAAGTGGTAGTGGGAGCCGACCTGGACGGGGCGGTCGGCGGCGTTGAGGACGGTGAGGGAGGTGACCTCGCGGCCTTCGTTGAAGGCGACGGGCTCATCGGCGAAGAGGATCTCGCCGGGTATCACGGGATGCGTGGGACTCATGCGGCCGGCCCCCGTCAGACGATCGGGTCGTGGACGGTGACGAGCTTGGTGCCGTCCGGGAAGGTGGCCTCGACCTGGACGTCGTGGATCATCTCCGGGATGCCGCTCATGACGTCGTCGCGCGTGAGCACCTTGCGACCCGACGACATGAGTTCGGCGACGGTGCGGCCGTCGCGGGCACCTTCGAGAATGTGGGAGGTGATGAGGGCGATCGCCTCGGGGTGGTTGAGCAGCAGCCCGCGCGCCCTTCGCTTCTCGGCCACATCCGCGGCCACATGGATGAGCAGTCTCTCCTGCTCGTGCGGCGTCAGTTGCACGCGTCCCACCTCACAGTCCTCGCTCCGGACCGTGCGGGGTCCGGCTGCCGCGGCCACCGCGACGGATATAGATGTAACACACAGGCAGCGCACTCGATCTTGCGCACCCCGGTTACCAAATCCCCTGGTGGCGTGGGCTCGCAGGCTAGTTGGGCGGAGTTTCAACGAGGTTAACCAGCACTTGACCACCCCATGACCGTCAGCTGGGCTTACCCATACTCATCAGGCCACGCAGACCGTCCTGCAACGCCCCGATGGGAACCTCGTCGAACAACGCCAGCTGGGCGGCGAAACCCTGGGCCGCGGCGATCATCACCCGCGCGACATGGTCCGCCGGGATGTCGTCCCGCATCATGCCCGCCGCCTGATACCCCTCGACGATCCTCACCCAGACGACCCGCACCTTGGCGTACCCCTGCTTCATCACCGCCGCGAGTTCTTCGTTGCGCAGGGTCTCCGCCCACACCTGGACGATCAGCCGGGGGAAGTACGGCGGCTCCCCTTCACGCGCCCCCTGCTTCTGGGCGAGCACCTGGGTCAGCGCCCGGCCGACCAGCACGTCCGGCGGAGGCGGCGGACTCTCCTCGGCGGCCGCCTCGAAGGTCTCCTGGATCCAGCTCAGGACCTCCCCGACGATCGCCGCGATCAGCTCCTCCTTGCCCCCGAAGTAGCGGTAGACGGCCCCGGCCGAGAGGCCCACCTCCTTGAGCACGTCCTGCATCGAGGTGGCGTGGAAGCCGTTGCGGGCAAAGCAGAGGGCGGCGCCGTCGAGGATCTGACGGCGGCGGGCGTCGAGGTGCTCCTGGGATACGCGGGCCATGGCGCCAAACTAAAACGAACATTCATTCTTGACAAGCGACGCCCCCGGCATCACAGTGTCTGAAGCTCGTAAAACGAACGATCATTCTCTTTGACTTCCGACAAGCGGGCGCGTCCCGCGGCACACAGATCCAGAAGGAGTTCAGCCCATGTCCACGCCGGTCGCCACCCCGCCCCCGCAGGGCCGTCGCATCCTGGCGGTGGCCATCCTGGTCTCCGCGCTGATGGCCCTGGCCCTGTGGGCCTTCGCCTGGCCCGCCACCAGGACCGCCCCCCGCGACCTGCCGCTCGGCGTGGCGGGGCCCGCCACGGCGACGGCTCCCCTCCAGTCCCAACTCGCGAAGAAGGAGGGCGCGTTCGAGATCCATCGGTACGCCGACGAGGCCGCGGCCCGCGACGCCATCGAGGACCGGACCGTATACGGAGCGGTGGTCGTCACGCCGCAGGGGATGAGACTCCTGACCGCCACGGCGGCGAGTCCGGTGGTCGCCCAGCTCCTGGAGCAGGCGGTGGCCGGTCAGGCCCCGGAGGGGACCGAGGTCACGACCACCGATGTGGTCGCCGCACCCGCCGACGACCCGCGGGGATCCGCGCTCGCGGCGAGCCTGCTGCCGCTGGTGATCGCGGGCGTGGCGGCAGGTTCTCTGGCGACGCTGCTCGGGCTGCGCGGTATCCGCGCGGTGGCGGCCCTGGTCCTCGCGGCGGCGGCGGTCGGCGTGGCCGCCGCCGCGCTCGCGCACAGCTGGCTGGGCCTGCTGGCCGGCGACTGGTGGGCGGAGGCAGGCACGTTGGGGCTCTCGACGCTCGCGGTGAGCGGCACCGTCGCCGGGCTCGCCGCACTCCTCGGTCCGGCGGGCATCGGCCTCGGCGCTCTGACGATGGTCCTCCTCGGCAACCCGTTCTCCGGCATCAGCTCCGCGCCGCAACTGCTGCCCGAACCGCTCGGATTCATCGGCCAGTTGCTGCCGCCCGGCGCCGGAGGCACCCTGCTGCGCTCGGTCTCGTTCTTCGACGGCGCGCGCGCCACGGGGCCCGTCCTCACCCTCGCCGTCTGGACACTGGTGGGCCTGACGGCCGTGCTGCTCGGCACGCTCCGCCGCCGCCCCGCCCCCGCGGGCGACGAGTCGGCGACGCCGAGGGAAGCCGTGCAGGTCGGCTGAGGCGGCAGCACGTGGCAGCACGCGAAGACGGCCGTACGCCCCCGCTGTAGCGGACGGGGGCGTACGGCCTTTCCCGCGGACGTGGTCATCCCGCCAGGCGGGCGCCGCGGCGCCAGATGGCACGGGTGTTGAGGGTGTCGCTGATGTCGCTGATCGGGTCGCCGTCGACCAGCAGAAGGTCGGCGCGGAGTCCCTCGGCGATGCGGCCCCGGTCGCTGAGGCGGAAGCGGCGGGCCGTGGTCGCCGTGGCCGCGCGCAGGGCCCGTGCGGGCGTGAGGCCGGCGGCCACGAGGTACTGCAGCTCATGGTGCAGGCTCGCTCCGTGTGCCAGGCCCCCGAAGAACGTCTCGGGCATGGAGACGTCGGTACCGGCCAGCACATCGATGCCGGCGGCGTCCAGAGCGCGCACGGTGTCGTACACGTCGTGGAGCTTGCCCTGCGGGTAGCGGTTGTAGCTGGACCGCAGGGTCTGGTCCCACTTGCTGTCGAGGCGGGCCGCGACCCGGGGGTCGTCGGCGAGTTCGCCGCCGGTGATCCCCATCATCGAGGCATTGAGGGTGATGCAGGGAACGACGAACATGCCCGCGTCCCTGATGAGGCCGATGATCTCGGCGGTGTGCGGCTGGTCCATGAACACGTGGGCGAGGCCGTCGATGCCGGCTTCGGCGGCCATCCTGGTGGCCTCCACGGTCAGCGCGTGGGCCACAGTGAGGGCCCCGTACTTCTTGGCTTCGGCCACACCGGCGTTCACCGTGGCCTGGTCGAGCGAGGGCAGCCCGGGGTGTCCCTCCACGCTGCCGTCGTCGATCATGAACTTGATGAAGTCGGATCCCCGGGCGAGGAGTTGAGGGACGAAAGCGGCCGCTTCCTCCGGCGTGGTGGAGAACGGCATCAGGGGCATCACCGGGGGCAGGTCCCACTTCGGCCGGAACCCCTCGGGCATCAGCTCGCTCGGGTGACCACCGGGCGGTGTGATGCCGAAGCCGGCAGAGCGCACGTCGGCCACGGTGTCGTCGTCGGTGATGAGCCCCCGGTTCTCCCGGGTGTTCATCCCCTGCATCTCCAGTTCGGTCGTCACCCCGAACCGCAGGGCGAGCGCCAGGGAGCCCGGGGCGGAGTGCACATGGGCGTCGATGAGTCCAGGCAGCAGTGTGGCGCCACTGCCGTCAACGATCTCGCTGCCCTGGGGCGCGTCGCCACCGACGCGGACGATCCTTGCGCCGTCGATGACCACGGTCTGCGCACCGATGGCCTTCTCCCCGTCGAAGACCCGGGCGTTGGTGATCGCGGTAAGTGCCATGGCAGTCCGCCTCGCTTTCCTGATGACTCATTCGCATTTACATACCTAATGCTATGTACTTGTTCGACGGTATGCAAATGTGCGGTGCGGGCCTAGAATCAGGCACATGAGCAGCGCGTCTTTCTCCGAGCAGCCCCCCGAGGACCAGGCACTGGACCAGATCGGCCCGGCGCTGTCACGTCTGCGGCGACGCGCACCCGCTTCGGGCAGGGACCTCTCCCGCAATCTCGTACTCAATGTGATCGCCGATGCGCCGGACGAGACGACCGTCGGTGGCCTCGCCGCCGAGATGGGCGTCGCCCAGCCGGTGGCCAGCCGGACCGTGTCCGCCTGCATCGACGACGGTCTGCTGCGCCGGGCCGCGTCCCAGGCCGACGGTCGCCGCACCGTGCTCGAACTCACCGAGCACGGCGAGGCCGAACGCAACCGCTTCGCCGCCGAGCAGCGAAAGGCGTTCCAGGAGATCACCGCTGCCTGGTCGCCGGAGGAACGAGTTCAGTTCGCACGCCTCTTGGTCCGATACGGCGCTGACGCCACGGCATGGTCCAGGAAACAATCCGCGAGCGGCGACTGAGCGAGTCGACAGCCCTACGCCCTCGGCTGGTTCGGGTGGGAGTCCCGGTGCTCGGCGGCGATACCGAAGCGTTGGCGTTCCCCGTTCGTTGCGGTGTTCGTACGCCCCGGTCCAGCGGACCGTCACCGTGCGAGCGGCGGCCTGCGTCCGCCGTGCCGGGTGGCCTGCTCGAAGGCGTGGCCGATCTCCAGGACGCGCAGGTCACAGCGGTGCGGGCCGACGATCTGGAGCCCGACCGGCAGGCCTTCCGGGGTGAACCCGGCGGGTACGGACAGGGCAGGGCTGCCGGTCGCGGACACCAGGTATGCCGAACGCATCCAGTCCAGGTAGCTCTCCATGGGCACCCCGTCGACCTCGCCGGGATACTCCAACTCAACGGGGAACGGCGCTACTTGACTGGCGGGAAGGATCAGAGCGTCGTAGCGCTCGAAGAACTCCCTTACCCGGTGGAACAGTTCGCCGTGGAGCACGGTGGCCCGCTCCAGGTCGACGCCGCTGAGCGCGCTGCCCTGCCGTACGTTGTCGACGAGGCTGGGTTTCATCCGGTCCGCCGCCGTGTCCAGGAGAGCGCCGAGCCCCAGGTGGAACTGCCAGGCGCGGAAGGTACGGAAGACGTCGTCGGCGCCGGACAGGTCGGGGCACGCCTCCTCGACCGCGCACCCCAGGTCCGCGAACACCCGTACGGCGGGGGCCAGTACGTCGGTGACCTCGCGGTCGACCGGGACCGCACCGCCCAGGTCGGGCGACCAGGCGATCCGAAGCCCCGTCAGATCCCGTTCCAGTGAGCCGCCGAACGCGCTTCCCGGCGTCTCCAGGGCGATCGGCGAGCGGGGGTCGGGCCCGGCGATGACGGAGAGCAGCAGCGCCGTGTCGGCGACCGTGCGCGCCATGGGGCCCTGCACGGCCATCGTCGACCAAGGCGCGGTCTCCGGCCAGCTCGGCACCCGGCCGGGCGAGGGGCGCAGGCCCACGACGTTGCAGAACGACGCGGGGTTGCGCAGCGAACCGCCCATGTCGCTGCCGTCGGCCAGGGCATGCATGCCGCAGGCGAGGGCGGCCGCCGCTCCCCCGCTGCTGCCGCCCGCCGACCTGCTCAGGTCGTACGGATTGCGGGTCGCCCCGAAGACCGGGTTGAAGGTGTGCGAACCGGCCGCGAACTCGGGGACGTTGGTCTTGCCGATCGTGATCGCCCCGGCGCCGCGGATGCGTTCGACGATCAGCTCGTCACGGTCCGGGATGTTGTCGGCGAGCAGTGGCGTGCCGTAGGTGGTCCGGATCCCGCGGGTGTCGTGGGTGTCCTTGTGGGCCACGGGCAGCCCGTGCAGCGGGCCGAGCGGACCGCCGCGCGCGGCCCGGTCGTCGGCCGTGCGCGCCTCGTCGAGCGCGCGCTCCGCGGCCAGGGTCACCACGGCGTTCACCGCGCCGTTGACCTGCTCGATCCGGTCCAGGTGCGCCTGGACGACCTCGCGGGTGGACAGTTCGCGGGCACGGAGCCCGGCGGCGAGTTCGCGGGCGGTGAGGTGGACGAGCTCGGTGGTTTCGGGACTCATACGGCGCTTTCGGGGTTCATACGACACCTTCGGCTCGGGAATGGCTGCGCGACGAGAGGCAGCATGCCCACCTCGCCGCACCGGCCATGCGGGTCACCATGCCGCCTCCGGCCGCCTCCTGAGCGCCCGTCATGCCCGTCGAGGAGATCCGAAGCGTCCGGGACGCGGCTCAAACGAACCAAACGGGCTACCTCGTTCGGCGTAGACGATCGTCGTCTTAGAGACCGTCACCAGTTGCGCCCCGCGCGTACATCAGGGGCGGAATCTTCCGTTCCGCTGCTGGTCGCACCGTCCTCTGGCCCCTTCACCGGATCTCGAATCCGGCCTTGTCCACCCGAACGGTTCAGGCGTGAGGAGCCTCACAAAACGCCGTTTCGGCTCGGAATTCGAGCCGTTGACGGGTCAAGATCCCTTCCGACGACAAGCCCCCGCCACAGCGGCGGGGCGGTCCGGGCGGACGCCGAGTCCTGCCGCCGCCCGGATGCCCGGTCGACATCGGTGCACCGGCAGGAGTGGAGGACCCAAGCACGACGGGTCGGTCCGGACGGTCCGGACAACGGCCCTTGGGGTGAAGCCGCGTACGCGGCCGGGCAACTTCGCCAGCCCGAATCCGACAGGTCATCCTTCACAGGCGGCTGACGAAGGGTTGCGCATGACCGCGCTGAATCATGTTCCGTCGCTGCTGACCAGGGCCGGTTCCGCCTCGGTCCTCACGCTCGCCGTGGTGGGCGGCACCCTCGTGGCCCCAGGGCTCACGACGGAGGCAGAGGCCGCGACGCCCGGAGCGAAGGCGCTCCGGGTCGCCGCTTCCAAGAAGGGCTCCCCGTACAGCTATGGAGCTGCGGGACCTCACCGGTTCGACTGCTCGGGCCTGACGCGCTACTCGTTCAAACGCGCGGGCAAGAAGCTCCCGCGCACCGCCGCGCAGCAGTACAACAGGACCCGCCACGTCTCCGCGTCGAACCGCTCCCGCGGCGACCTGGTCTTCTTCCGCTCCGGCGGGAGCGTCTACCACGTGGGCATCTACGCCGGTAAGGGCCGGATCTGGCACGCCCCCAAGTCGAACACCGTGGTGCGCCTGGAGAAGATCTGGACCAGGAGCGTCTCGTACGGCAGGGTCCGCTGACCGGTCGTCACCGACCTCAGGCCCGCCGGAGGGCGGCGGCAGGCGGCCACACGGCCGCTGCCGCCGCCCGACCGGGCCCCCGCACGGCGCGCCCGCCATGCGTGGAGCACGGCGGCGCGGATACTCGTGGGCCATGTCCGAAAACAACGGCTCCCCCGTCCCAGGCGACCCGCACGGGCGCAACGAGACCCGGTTCGAGCGCGCCGACCGCAACTTCGGGGAGCTCCTCCAGGAGCTGCGGGTCACGCAGACCGGCGTGCAGATCCTCTTCGCGTTCCTGCTGACGCTGGCCTTCACCGAGCGATTTCCCTCGCTCGACACGGCGCAGCGCGCCACGTACGTCACCACGCTGCTCCTCGCCGTTCTCGCGGCGGCGTTGTTCACCGCGCCGGCCGCCGTGCACAGGACCCTGTTCCAGCAGCACTCCAAGCCGCTGATCGTGCGCGTCTCGTCCCGCCTCGCCGCGATCGGCATGGGGGTCCTGGTGTTCGCGCTCTCCGGTTCCGTGCTCCTGGTCGTGGACGTGGCCGTCGGCCGCACCGGCGGGATCATCGCGAGCGCCGGCACGCTGGTGGTGTGCGGCGGCCTCTGGGGCGTGCTGCCCCGCCTCGTGCGCCGCGCGGACGCCGAACCGGACAACGAGCAAGAGCAAGGACGTCGACACGACGGATGAGGTCAGGCCACGAGAGCCTCGGTGACGAGCACCAGTCCGAGGACACTCAGCGCGGCGCCCGTGCAGCCCTCGACGGCACGGGCCGTACGCGGCTCGCGCAGCCACCGCCCGAGCCGGTCCACCAGGAGCGCCACCGCGGGGAACCACGCCAGAGCCATGGCCACGATGATGGACGCGAGCAGCAGCGTCCTCGGCATCGCGGGGCTGCCCGCGGGCACGAACTGCGGCAGCACGCTCAGGAAGGTGATGGGCGCCTTGGGGTTGAGGGCGTTGGTCAGGAAGCCCTGTCGCAGACTGCCACCCGACGCCGCGGGCTCCTGGCCGTCCCGCGCGCCGGCCCTCCGCGGCGCCCGCGCCGCCGACCGCAGCGCGCGGTACCCGAGGTACAGGACATAGGCCCCGCCCATGAGTTGCAGCGCCCGGAAGAGGGTGGGCACCGCCGCGAGGACCGCCGCGACCCCGGCCACCGCGAGCGCCGTGTGGATCAGGAGCCCGCCCGCGACGCCGATCGCGCAGGTGACACCCGCCCGGCGGGAGGTGAGCGCGTTGCGCACCACGACGGCGAAGTCGGCGCCCGGCATGGCGACCATGCCCGCGGCGACCCCGGTGAAGGCGACCAGTTGTGCGTCCATGGCGCCCACCCTGCCGTTCTTCTGCCTTCAGCAGGTATGTGGAATATCCTGGGTCTGCCTTAAGCAGACGTTTACCCCAAGACGTTTACCCCCTGCCGGCGGCAGGCACCACCGGGAGACACCATGTACGACCCGACGCGGCTCGCCGCACTGGTGGCGGTCTCCGAGGCCGGGTCGATCACCCGCGCAGCCGAGCGCCTCGGCTACACCGTCCCCGCACTCTCCCAGCAGCTGGCCAAGCTCGAACGGGAGGCGGGCACCGCGCTCCTGGTCCGGCATCACCGCGGTGCGCGGCTGACCGGCGCGGGCGAGCTGCTCCTCGCGCGGGCGCGCCGGGTCCTGGACGAGATGGAGCGGGCCCGTCACGAACTGGCCCAGCTGACGGGCCTGACCGGCGGCAGACTGCGCGTGGGCACCTTCACCACGGCCGGCATCCATCTGATGCCGCCCGCCCTGACCGCGTTCCGGCGCGCCCATCCGGACATCGAGCTGACGGTCCGGGGCTATGAGCCGCCGCTCGGCGTCGCGGCCGTGGCGGCGGGCGAGGTCGACCTGGCCCTCACGCACACCTACGAGCCCGCGGACCCGGTGCCGCTGCCCGCTTCCGTGACCGCCGAGCCGGTCCTGGTCGAGGAGTTGGTCCTGGTCACCTCGCCCGGCCACGCGCTCGCGGGCGCCTCGTCGCGGCTGCCGCTGAGCGAGCTCGCCGGGCAGCCGCTGATCAGCATGGCGCCGACGCATCCGCCCCGGCAGGGAGTGGAGTCCGCGCTCGTCCGGGCCGGGGCCACTGCCTCGGTCCTCGTCGAGACTCCGGGGTACGCGCTGGTGTGCGCGCTGGTCAGCGCCGGGCTCGGCGTCGCCGTCGTACCGGAGATGGTGGCGCGGACGGCGGCCACCCCGGTGGGCGTGCGGCCGCTGGAGCCGGGGAATCTGCGCCGTACGATCTCGGTCGTCCACCGCGGCGACGAGTCGCACCCCGCGGCTGACACCTTCCGTGCCCTGCTCCGGGGGGCCTTCGGACGCTCAGCGGTGTGAGTGCGAGGGTGTCTCGCCCCGGACCGGCGCGGTCCACGGCAGTGCGATCCAGACCGTCTTGCCGCCCTCGTCCGTGGGCGTGACCGACAGTCTGCCGCCGCACTCCAGGGTCAGCCAGCGGATGATCACCATGCCACGGCCGTTGTCCTGCTGGACGGCGGCGGGCAGCCGCTTGGGATAGCGGGGATGGCTGTCGGTGACGCCGATGCGCAGCTGCTCGTCCCGGTCGAGTTCGATCTCCACCGTGAACGTGGGCGACTCACCGCGGGTGTGCTGGACGGCGTTCGTGGCGAGTTCGGAGACGATGAGCCTGAGCGTGTCGGCCACTTCGGTGTCGGCCGGCTGTCCCCACCCGGTGAGGACGGTCGACACGAATTTCCGGGCCGCGGAGACCGAGGCAGGATCGCTCGGCAGGGTGACGGATGCTTCCTGAAGGTCTGCCATGGCGACGCTGTCCCTTTCCCACCGGGGCTGGACTCCGACGCGTGGCGGAGGAGACGAGGAACAGCCCCGGACTGGTGCTTCGCGCCAGCCTGCCACTCCTGGGTCCCTCACGGGTGGCGATCCACCGAGATGTGCATATATCTGTCGCTCGAAGCGGTGAACTCTGCTACGGCAGAACGTATTTGGGCGGGAGGCCGGCACTTCCTCTACTGTCGCCGGGGAAAGTCCTGGAAGGGCCCGGAAAAGGGCTCCGTCGGGAAGGAGACGGACATGCGGTACGGCCCCGCGGTGCGCCGTCGCAAACTCGGCACGGAACTGCGCGCGCTGCGCACGCTCGCGGGGCTCACCAGTGGCCAGGCGGCGAGCCGGGTCGGCTGGCATCAGTCGAAGGTGAGCCGGATCGAGACGGGACGTAGCGGCGTCAAGGCGGCCGACGTACGCCTGCTGCTCGAGGCGTACGAGGTGGCGGACCCGCAACTGCGCCAGTTGCTGGTGGCGTTGGCGGGCTCGGAGGACGACGGCGGTCACCGCCACTGGTGGCACGCCTATCGCGAGCTGCTGCCGCCCGCCTACCGCGATTTCATCAGCCTCGAATCACAGGCCTGCCGGATGCGCACCCTGGAGACCACCGTCGTTCCCGGCCTGCTGCAGACGCCGGACTACGCGCGTGCGGTGACGCGGGCCGCCCTCGACGGGCTGCCACAGGAGCAGGTGGACGCGCTGGTGGAGGTGCGTCTGGCCCGCCAGGACGTGCTGCGCGCGGCGCCGCCGCTGCGGCTGAGCGTGATCCTGGACGAGGCGGTGCTGCACCGGCCTGTGGGCGGGAGCCAGGTACTCACCGGTCAGTTGAAACGGTTACTGGAATCCGCGCAGTTGCCCCATGTGCGGCTTCAGGTGCTGCCGTTCTCCGCCGGAGAGCATGTCGGCCTCATCGGCCCTTTCGTTATCTTCTCCTTTCCGAACATCTCTGATCTGGATGTGGTTGTTCTCGACCACTTGACGAGTAGCCTCTACCTCGAACGGAGAGAGGACCTCCGGGCCTATACGGAAGCCTTCAACTCCCTTCAGAGAAAGGCACTCTCACCCGAGGAATCAACGGATCACATCGCCGGGATCGGTGACGGCGTGTAAGGGGGCACCATGACTGCACTCCTTCGGCACGTACCTTCCAGCACGTCCCTGCACGGAGCGCGGTGGCACCGCAGCAGCCGCAGCAACGGAATGAACAACTGCGTGGAGACGGCCCCGCTCACATCAGGGCAGACATCGGGGCTCGTCGCCGTACGCGATTCGAAGAACACGGCAGGGCCCGCCCTGCTCTTCTCGCCCACCACATGGGAGGCCTTCGTCCACGGCCTTCGCTGACTACCGGGGTGCGGTGCGGCTGATCACTCGTACGGCGTCGGCGATGCGCGCGTCGCTCAGATCCGCCCGGGCGGTCAGCCGCAGCCGGGAGATGCCGTCCGGCACCGACGGCGGACGGAAGCAGCCGACGGCGAGTCCCGCCTCGCGGCAGTCGGCGGCCCACCGCACGGCCGCCTCCGGTGACGGTGCGCGCACGGAGACGACGGCGGCGTCGGGGCGTACCGACGCGAGACCTTCCGCGGTGAGGCGTTCATGCAGCTGGGTGGCGACCGCGCGGGCCCGTGCGGCGCGCTCGGGCTCCCTGCGCAGCAGCCGCAGCGCGGCGAGTGCCGCGCCCGCGGCGGCGGGCGCGAGGCCCGTGTCGAAGATGAAGGTGCGGGCCGTGTTGACCAGATGATCGATGACCTTGGCGGGGCCGAGGACCGCGCCGCCCTGGCTGCCGAAGGACTTCGACAGGGTGACCGTGGCCACGGTGTGGGCGGCGCCCGCCAGGCCGGCCGCCTGCGGGGCGCCCCGTCCGCCGTCGCCGAGGACGCCGAGTCCATGGGCGTCGTCGACGATGAGCCCGGCGCCGGACTCCTCGCATACGGAGGCGAGTTCGGCCAGCGGAGCCGCGTCGCCGTCGACCGAGAAGACGGTGTCGGAGACGACGACCGCAGGGCCCGTGTGGCCGTCGAGCGTCTTGCGGACCGCTTCGGGGTCGGCGTGCGGCACCACCTGCGTAACGCCGCGCGCGAGACGGCAGCCGTCGATCAGCGAGGCGTGGTTGCCCGCGTCCGAGACGATCAGCGAGCCGTGCGGGGCGAGCGCGGTGACGGCCGCGAGGTTCGCGGCGTAACCGGAGGACAGGACGAGGGCCGACTCGAAGCCGCAGAACGCGGCGAGTTCGCGCTCAAGGTCCGCGTGCAGCTCGGTGGAGCCCGTCACCAGGCGGGAGCCGGTCGCCCCGCCGCCCCAGCGCCGGGCCGCCGCCGCCGCGCCCTCGGTGATCTCGGGGTGCCTGGCCAGGCCCAGATAGTCGTTGCTCGCCAGGTCCAGGAGGCCGCCCGCGTCGGCCGGGCGGGGGCGCAGGGTGCGGGCGAGTCCGGCCCGGGCACGCAGGGTCGCCTGCTCGTCGATCCAGTCGAACGGCGAGCTCGCCATGGGATTCCTCCGGGTCGTGATCACTGGCCGGTTTGTAGACAGTGCACAGACCCTAGCCGTCCGGCCACCGGGCCAGGATGTGGCAATACCCACACCTCTCAGCGTTTCTGTTGTGCGAAGTCTCCTTGGAAAGGGAGCCTGTCGTGCGTAAGGATCAGCGCCATGGATCTGCTGAACACGCTGGTGGACAAGGGGCTTCGGCGCGAGCTGCCGACCCGTGAAGAGGCGCTGGCCGTGCTGGCCACCTCCGACGACGAGCTTCTCGACGTGGTTGCCGCCGCCGGGAAGGTACGGCGGCAGTGGTTCGGGCGGCGGGTGAAACTCAACTATCTGGTCAATCTCAAGTCGGGTCTCTGCCCCGAGGACTGCTCGTACTGTTCGCAGCGTCTCGGCTCGACGGCCGGGATCCTCAAGTACACCTGGCTGAAGCCCGACGAGGCCTCGCAGGCCGCGGCGGCCGGAGTGGCGGGCGGCGCGAAGCGGGTCTGCCTGGTCGCCAGCGGCCGGGGTCCCACGGACCGCGACGTCGACCGGGTCTCGCAGACCATCGAGGCGATCAAAGAACAGAACGAGGACGTCGAGGTCTGCGCGTGCCTCGGGCTGCTCTCCGCCGGACAGGCGGACAAACTGCGCACAGCGGGCGCGGACGCGTACAACCACAACCTCAATACGTCCGAGGGGACGTACGGACAGATCACCACGACCCACACCTACGCCGACCGCGTGGACACGGTGCAGCAGGCGCAGGCCGCGGGTCTCTCCGCCTGCTCGGGTCTGATCGCGGGCATGGGCGAGACGGATGACGACCTGGTGGACGTGGTCTTCGCGCTGCGCGACCTGGACCCCGACTCGGTGCCGGTGAACTTCCTGATCCCCTTCGAGGGCACGCCCCTGGCCAAGGAGTGGAACCTCACCCCGCAGCGCTGTCTGCGCATCCTCGCGATGGTCCGCTTCGTCTGCCCCGACGTGGAGGTCCGCATCGCGGGCGGGCGCGAGGTACATCTGCGCAGCATGCAGCCGCTGGCGCTGCACCTCGCCAACTCGATCTTCCTCGGCGACTATCTGACCAGCGAGGGCCAGGCGGGCAAGACCGACCTGGACATGATCGCGGACGCCGGTTTCGAGGTCGAGGGCGCGGACACCGTGACGCTGCCGGAGCACCGCGCGGACGCGCTCGCGGCGGCGGGGCCGGGGTGCGGGTCGCATGGGGACGGCGGGGGCGGGTGCGGGCCGTGCGGTTCGTCCGCACCTGCCGAGGGCGCGGAGACCTCGGCCGCCGAGACGTCCGAGGCGCGTACGGATCTGGTGGCGGTACGCCGCCGGGGCGCGGGAACGGATCTGGCACCCAATGCCTGACCTCTCCGTCCCCGAACTTCTCGACCTCGACCGGCGCCATGTGTGGCATCCGTACGGTCCCATGCCCGGCCGGCAGGAGCCCCTCGTCGTCGAGTCGGCGAGCGGTGTAAGGCTCCGCCTCGCCGACGGCGGGGGCGAGTTGATCGACGGCATGTCGTCCTGGTGGTCGGCGATCCACGGCTACAACCACCCCGTCCTCAACGACGCCGTACGCGGCCAGCTCGACCGGATGAGCCATGTCATGTTCGGCGGGCTCACCCATGAGCCCGCGGTCCGCCTGGCGAAGCACCTGGTCGACATGTCGCCCCAAGGACTTGAGCACGTCTTCCTCGCGGACTCCGGCTCGGTGTCGGTCGAGGTCGCGGTCAAGATGTGCCTGCAGCACTGGCGCTCGCTCGGCCGCCCGGCCAAGCGGCGGATGCTGACCTGGCGGGGCGGCTACCACGGGGACACGTGGCAGCCGATGTCGGTGTGCGACCCCGAGGGCGGCATGCACGAGCTGTGGCAAGGGGTGCTGCCCGAGCAGCTGTTCGCGGACGCGCCGCCGGCGGGCTACGAGGCGTACGACGACGCGTACGCCGAGCACCTCCGGGAGCTGATCGGGCGCCACGCCGACGAGCTCGCGGCCGTGATCGTGGAGCCCGTGGTGCAGGGCGCGGGCGGGATGCGGTTCCACTCCCCCGCCTATCTGCGGGTGCTGCGGGAGGCGTGCGACGAACACGACGTGCTGCTCGTGTTCGACGAGATCGCCACCGGGTTCGGCCGCACGGGAAGGCTCTTCGCCGCGGACCACGCGGGTGTCACCCCCGATGTGATGTGCGTGGGCAAGGCGCTGACCGGCGGCTATCTGACGATGGCGGCGACGCTGTGCACGCCACGGGTCGCGGACGGCATCTCGCGGGGCGAGGTGCCGGTCCTTGCCCACGGCCCGACGTTCATGGGCAATCCGCTCGCCGCCGCGGTGGCCTGCGCCTCGATCGAGCTGCTGCTCGGGCAGGACTGGCAGACCGAGGTCAAGCGCATCGAGGCAGGCCTGCGCGGCACGCTGGCCGAGGCGTCCGCGCTGCCGGGCGTACGGGACGTACGGGTGCTCGGCGCGATCGGCGTCGTGCAACTGGACCACGACGTGGACATGGCAGCGGCCACCCGCGCCGCGACGCGCGAGGGGGTGTGGGTGCGGCCGTTCCGCGACCTCATCTACACGATGCCGCCGTTCGTCACGAGCGACGACGACGTGGCACGGATCGGGCGCGCGGTGTGCGCGGCGGCGAAGGAGGGCTGAGATGACGGTCATCGTGGTGTCGGGGACGGGCACCGAGATCGGCAAGACGGTGACGACGGCCGCGGTCGCGGCCCTCGCGCTGGCGCAGGGGCGCAGTGTCGCGATGCTGAAGCCCGCGCAGACGGGGGTGGCGCCTGGTGAGCCGGGCGACGCGGGGGAGGTGACGCGCCTGGCGGGCGAGGCGATCACCACGCTCGAACTGGCCCGCTTCCCGGAGCCGTTGGCACCGGACACCGCGGCGCGGCGGGCGGGCATGGCGCAGGTACGCGCCCACGAAGTGGCCGAGGCGGCCACCAAGTTGGCCGCGTCGCACGATCTGGTCCTGGTGGAGGGCGCGGGCGGCCTGCTGGTCCGCTACGACGACGAGGGCACCACCCTCGCCGACGCGGCGCGCCTGCTCGGGGCGCCGGTCCTGGTGGTCGCGTCGGCGGGCCTTGGCACACTCAACACGACAACGCTGACGTCCGAAGCACTACGCGCGCGCGGCCTCACTCCCCTGGGCGTCGTGATCGGCTGCTGGCCGAGCACCCCCGACCTGGCTTCCCGCTGCAATCTGGCGGACCTCCCCAAGGCGGCGGGCACACAGCTGCTCGGCGCGATCCCGGAGGGTTCGGGCGCTCTGTCCCCGGCCGATTTCCGCTCCCGGGCCGGGAGTTGGATGGGCCCGGAGCTGGGGGGCGTATGGAACAGCGAGGCGTTCGGGGGGCGGGAGGGGCCGGAGGGGGCGCGGAGCTGAGGGCGGGGCCTTTGCGGGCGGGGAGTGACCGGCGGGTGGTTCGTCCGCGTCGGCATGGGGGAAACCGACCGTGCCAGGGCACCATTGCGGTAACCGCTCGCCCCGTCGAGGAGGGCCCATGTCACCTCGCTCCGCCAAGGCCGCGTCCAGGGACGCCGTGCACCACCCCGTTTTCGCCCGTTTCTACGCCCGCCAGAGCGTGGCCGCCGAGCGCGTGATCAGCGCGCACCGCAAGGAACTGCTCGCCGGGCTCTCCGGTCGGGTGATCGAGGTCGGCGCGGGAAACGGGCTGAACTTCGCCTACTACCCGGCAGCGGTCTCCGAAGTCGTGGCCATCGAACCGGAGCGCATCCTGCGGCAGCTGGCCGCGTCGGCGGCCGTGCGGGCCGACGTGCCCGTAGACGTCGTGCCCGGCGCCGCCGAGGCCCTGCCCGTCAAGAGCGAGGCCTTCGACGGCGCCGTGGCCTCCCTGGTGCTCTGCAGCGTGCGCGACGTGCCCCGCGCCCTCAGCGAGCTGCGGCGCGTCCTGCGGCCCGGCGGCGAGCTGCGCTTCTTCGAGCACGGTGTGGCGCCGGGCTCGGCGATGAGGGCCGCACAGCGCGCCCTCGACCACACGGTCTGGCCGCTGCTCTTCGGCGGCTGTCACGTCGGCCGGGACACGATCGGCGCCCTGCGCGAGGCGGGGTTCGAACTCGGCTCGTACCGAAGCCTGTTGGTGCCCGCCAAGGGACCACGGCTACCCAGCTCGTACTGCGTCCTCGGCACGGCCCGACGACCGGAGAGCGACTGAGCGGCAGACAAGCCCCGGAGACGCTCAGATCGCCTGCGTCAGATTCACCGCGTTGCCGTCCGGATCCTTGATGTGCGCCACCCGCTGCCCCCACGGCATATCGGTGGCCGGCCCCAGCACCTCTCCCCCGAGGGATTCCACCCGCTTGAGGAGGTCGTCCACCGCCTCCACCGCCACGCTCAGCAGAATCCGCTGCGGCGTATCCAGCGGCACCGTCGTGTCCGAGACCACGCCGAGTTCCGAGTCCCCGATGCGCAGATCCACGAAGAACGCGGGGCCTTCCTCCGGCACCCTCGACACTTCATCGGCCCCGAGGAGCTCCTGGTAGAACGTGAGCAGGCGGTCGAGTTCAGGGGTGATGATCATCGGCTGGATGGCGGCAGGCATGGCGTCCTCCTGAAGTGCGGCTCTCGCGCCGAACCTATCCTCGCCGCATGATCAATGGCGCACACCTCATCATTTACAGCAACGACGCCGCGGCCGACCGGGCCTTCTTCAGGGACGTACTGGAGTACCCGCATGTCGACGCGGGCGGCGGCTGGCTGATCTTCAAGCTGCCGCCGTCCGAGGTCGCCGTCCATCCCACCCCGGGGCCGGAGTCGCACGAGCTCTATCTGATGTGCGACGACGTGGAGCGAACCGTGCGCGAACTGGGCTCCAAGGGCGTGGAGTTCACCCAGGAGGTCACCGACGCGGGCTGGGGCCTCCTCGCCCGCCTCAGACTGCCGGGCGGCGGCGAGGTCGGTCTGTACGAGCCGCGCCACGAACGGGCCACCGAGCTGTGAGGCGCCGGAAAGCCCGCCCCCGCAGGACCGCTACAGGCTCCATTTCCGCAGCTCGTCCGCGATGGCGTACACGCTCGCCCCGTCCTCCTTCACAAGCCGGGCCAGATCGCGGACCTGCTCGGCCGATGTGACGACCTTGATGCCGCTGGCGACCAGGTAGGCGTAGGCGACGGACGAGGCGAAGAGGGCGTTGGAGCGTTCCAGGGCGGGGATGTGCAGGAGGATCTGGAGCAGGGCGGCCGCCCGGTCGTGCGGGCTCTCGTAGACGGCCGTGCCGAATATCTCCGCCTCGTGCCGGCTGATGGCGGCCACCAGGGCTCCCCAGTCGGTGACCTGCGGGTCTCCGGGCGTCTTGTGTTCGGCGATCATCAACAGCCAGGCAAGATCGATTCTGAGGTTCAAGAGCTCAACGACGACCCTCGCGCTCGGGACCGAACTCTTCGGCGAAGACGGATTCGTACTGCTTCATGAAGTCGGCGGCGGCCTCGACGAAGGTGTGTCCGACCTCGCCGGCGTCCTGTCTGACCAGTTCCTCGATGTAGCGGTTCACGCTCATCCCGCGGGCCAGCGCACGCTCTCGCGCGGCCCGTGCGGTGCCTTCGTCCACCCGCACGTTCAGCTGAGTCTTCGCCATGCCCTCAAGCTAGCGCCGGGGCGCTAGCGTCAGCAAGGGGGCCATCGGAGCGCGGGAGGGCGCACAGGGCGCGCGACGGCGGCACCGGAGACGATGCCCCTTACACACGCCTAAGGGTCACGACCTCGGAGGGATACCGGCAGCCCGCCCTGACCCTCTACTCTGCGCAGGACCAAGGGAGTTGGCAGATCCGCGAGCATATCCGCGAGCCAGGAGGCCGCCTTGTCCACACCTGCTTCGGCAACCGCAACGGACCG
The DNA here is from genome assembly GCF_043200355.1 of Streptomyces sp. NPDC048436. NCBI lineage: Bacteria > Bacillati > Actinomycetota > Actinomycetes > Kitasatosporales > Streptomycetaceae > Streptomyces > Streptomyces sp. NPDC048436. Next base: position 225,657 of record NZ_JBICXP010000006.1, on the reverse strand, counting down.
ATCCGAGCCCGCCAAGGTCGCCGCACGCGCGCGTGGCCTGACCAAGGCATACGGCTCCGGTGAGACGACCGTGCTCGCCCTCGACTCGGTCGACGTGGACATCGCGCGCGGCCACTTCACCGCGGTCATGGGCCCGTCCGGTTCGGGTAAGTCCACGCTCATGCACCTGCTCGCCGGGCTCGACACGGTCTCGGCCGGTCAGGTGTGGCTCGGCGACACCGAGATCACGGGGCTCAGGGAACGCGAGCTGACCCAGCTGCGGCGCGACCGCATCGGGTTCATGTTCCAGTCCTTCAACCTCATCCCCACCCTCAACGCCGCCGAGAACATCACGCTGCCGATGGACATCGCCGGTCAGCGCCCCGACCAGAAGTGGCTGGAGTACGTCATCGACACGCTCGGTCTGCGCGACCGTCTGGGGCACCGGCCCGCCCAGCTCTCCGGCGGCCAGCAGCAGCGCGTGGCGTGCGCGCGGGCTCTCGCGTCGCGCCCCGAGCTGATCTTCGCGGACGAGCCGACCGGCAACCTCGACTCGCGGGCGGGCCTCGAGGTGCTGGGCTTCCTGCGCGAGGCCGTCGACAACCTGGAGCAGACGGTCGTCATGGTGACCCACGATCCGGGCGCAGCCGCCCACGCCGACCTGGTGCTCTTCCTCGCGGACGGCCGGATCGTCGACGAGATGCCGCACCCGACGGCGGAGTCCGTCCTGGAACGTCTCAAGCGCTTCGACGTGCACGCGCTGCCGCACTCCGACACATCGGACGGCTCGGGCCCCCCGGACCACGAGCGGGCACCGGACGGCTCCGCCGCGCCGGGCCAGGACTGAGGCGGTCCGCGGCCATGCTGAAAGCGACACTCAGGAGCTTCCTCGCGCACAAGGGCCGGCTGCTGCTCTCGGCGCTCGCCGTGATCCTCTCCGTGGCGTTCGTCGCGGGCAGTCTCATCTTCTCGGACACCGTGGCCCGCACCTTCGACCGGCTCTTCGCCTCGACGTCCGCCGATGTGACGGTCGAGCCGAAGAAGGACCTCAAGGAGGCGGTCCCCTCGGGGCAGACGCCGACGGTCCCCGCGAGCCTCGCCGGCCGGGCGGCGAAGGTCGAGGGGGTCGCACGGACCCGGGTCGACGCGGCCGTCGAGAACATCACGGTGGTCGACAGCGAGAACGACTCGGTGGGCTCCACCACCGGCGCCCCCACCATCGCCACCAACTGGCAGATCACCGACCGCAGCCCCGTCGAACTCACCTCCGGGCACGCACCGCACGGCAAGGACCAGGCGCTGCTCGACGCCGACACCGCCGACAAGAAGGACGTGAAGATCGGCGACACCCTCACGGTGCTCGCCGCGCCCGGCTCCTTCAAGGTGAAGATCGTCGGCATCGTCACCTTCACCACCACCAACCCCGGCGCGGCCCTGGTCTTCCTGGACACCCCGACCGCCCAGCGTGAACTCCTCGGCGACAAGGACGCGGCGACGGGTATCTCCGTGGACGCCACCGCGGGTGTGAGCGACTCCGAGCTCAAGCACCGCCTCACCGCCGAACTCGGCTCCGGCTACGACCTCAAGACCGCCGACGAGCAGGCCGAGTCGGCGGCATCCGAACTCGGCGGCTTCCTGGACGTCATCAAGTACGTGATGCTCGGCTTCGCCGGGATCGCCGTCCTGGTCGGCATCTTCCTCATCGTCAACACCTTCTCCATGCTGATCGCGCAGCGCACCCGCGAACTTGGCCTGCTGCGCGCGCTCGGCGCCGACCGCAGGCAGGTCCGCCGCTCCGTGCTCACCGAGGCGGTCCTGCTCGGTGTGGTCGGCTCGACGGTGGGCCTCGCGGCGGGCATCGGACTCGCGGCCGGGCTCATCGAGCTCATGGGCCTGTTCGGGGTGAACCTGAAGTCCACCGAGATGGTCATCGGGTGGGTGACTCCCGTCGCCTCGTACGTCGTCGGGGTCGGCGTCACATTCGTCGCGGCGTACCTTCCGGCGCGCCGGGCCGCGCAGGTATCGCCGATGGCGGCGCTTGCCGATGCCGAAATCGCGGGCGTGGGGCGGCCGTTGAAGATCCGTGCGGCGGTCGGCTCGGTCGTCGGAGCGGCGGGCGCCGCCGCGCTCGTGGGCTGCGCCACCGCGGAGAAGACCTCGTCGGCGGCCTCCCTGCTCGGCCTCGGCCTGGTCCTCACGCTGATCGCCACGGTCATCGCGGGGCCGCTGCTCGTGCGCCCGGTGATCCGGGTGCTCGGCGGCGCGTTCCCCGCCCTGTTCGGCCCGGTCGGCCGGATGAGCCAGCGCAACGCGCTGCGCAATCCGCGCCGCACGGGCGCCACGGCAGCCGCGCTGATGGTGGGCCTCGCCCTGGTGAGCGGCATGTCGGTGGCGAGCGCGTCGATGACGAAGTCGTTCGACGATCAGATCGACAAGACGCTGGGCGCCGACTTCGTCGTACAGAACAGCAACTTCATCCCGTTCTCGAAGGAGGTCACCGAGAAGGTGCGGGACACCGAGGGCGCCGGCCTCGTCGTGCGCCAGCGGTTCGCTCCCCTGAAGGTGTCCATGCCGGACGGCAAGAACGTGGAGACGACCGCCGCGGGCTACGACCCGCGCCTCGACGACGTCGCCCGCGTGACGTACGTCGCGGGGAACACCTCTCGCGCACTGGCTCCCGGAAGGATCGCCATGCAGCGGGACTTCGCGCGGGACCACAAGGCGCGGGTGGGCTCCAAGCTGCCCGTGGAGTTCCCCGGCGGGCGCAAGACCGAGCTGACGGTGGGCGCGCTCACCGACCAGCCGGGGGCCGAGGGGTTCGGCGTCGAGGGCGGGCTCTTCTTCGGCATGGAGACGGCCGAGGAGTTCGTGCCCGGCGGGCAGGACTCGGCGGTGTACGTGAACGCGGCACCGGGCACGGACTCCGACCAGCTGCGCGAGCGGCTGGAGAAGACCTTGGACCTGTACCCGCAGGTGCAGGTCCGCGACCAGGCCGACTACAAGGAGCTGATCCGCGGGCAGATCGCCGTGATGCTCTATCTCGTCTACGCGCTGCTCGGGCTCGCGATCATCATCGCGGTGCTCGGCGTGGTCAACACCCTTGCCCTGTCGGTCGTCGAACGCACCCGGGAGCTCGGCCTCCTGCGCGCCATCGGACTCGCGCGGCGCCAGCTGCGCCGGATGATCCGCCTGGAGTCGGTGGTCATCGCGGTGTTCGGCGCGCTGCTCGGGCTCGCGCTCGGCCTGGTGTGGGGCGTCGCGGCGCAGCAAGTGCTCGCGCTCCAGGGGATGACGGCGTTCGCCATCCCCTGGACCACGGTGATCGCGGTGCTGATCGGATCGGTGGTCGTCGGGCTCGCGGCGGCGCTGCTGCCCGCGTTGCGTGCCTCGCGCATGAATGTGCTGGCCGCCATCGCGCACGAGTGAGCGCCGCCGTAGCCCTCCGGCCTACTTGGCGGCGAAGCCGTACATCATGATCGTGTCCTTGCTCCCGGAGTACTGGGCGAGCAGATCGGAGCTGAGGAACAGCTTGTTGTGGGTGAAGACGAGTTCGGACCGCAGGGGCGACAGCGTGCTGGGCCGGGTCGTGGCGTCCAGCAGCACCTTCTCCTTCTTCAGCGTCCTGCCGTCGAGGGAGACCACCTGCGTGACCGGGCTGCTCTTGTATACGAGGATGTTCCCGCCGTCCATGCGGATCGGGAAGATCGGCGAGTTGTCGCCCGCCTCCACCTTCTCCCCCGTCATCTTCCCGGTGGCCAGGGAGAACACCACGATGTCGTTCGTCGACGAGATGCCGTCCGCCTCGTCGCGCTGTTCGGTGGGGACGTAGAGCTTGCCGTTGCCCGCCGTGATGCCCCGGCAGTCCTGGACGATGGACGCGGTGCCGCACTCGTGCAGGTACTTGTCGTCGGGCAGCGCGATCCTCGTGCGCCGCTTGCTGTGCTCGTCAAAGGCGAAGACGTCCGTCGCACCCGAACCGCTGATCTTTCCGGAGTCGACGGCGACGACCACCGGCTCGGCGGAGATCACACTGGGTGAGGTGACTCCGTCGGGGAGCTTGTGGCTCACCTTCGACGCGCCCGTCCTCGGGTCCAGGACCTCGACCCGGAAGCGCTCCGAGCCGAACTCACCGCAGGAGTTGACCGCCACAAGGCGCTTTCCGCCGCCGTAGCCGACATCGTGGCACTTCTCCCCCTGCTTCGGCTCCCACAGGATCCTCCCGCTGCGCAGGTCGAACGCCGCGCCGCCGTACAGACCGCCGACCGCCGCCGTGTCACCGCTGATGGTGACCTGGTTGAACGCCGTCTTCTCCTTCTGGTAGCCGACGGTGATCGACTTGGTCCAGAGCTTCTCGCCGGTGTCCACGTCGAAGGCGGTGACCTCGGTGCACGCGTCTTTGAACCCCTTGTCGTCGTGCACGGTGGCCCCCGTGACGACGACGGCGATGTTGTCCTTGCCGAGATCCGGGGAGCCCGCGCACGACTCCCCTGGCTTCGGCAGGCGCCAGAGCTGCTTCCCCGACGTCGCGTCGACGCCGACGATCGCCTCGACCGAGGCCTTCGCGTACACCTTGTCGGTGAGCCAGGCCCCCTTCGCCTTCCAAGTGGACTCCCCCTTCGGCAACTTGGGCTGCACGGCCTTGGTTTTGAAGAAGGCCTTGGGGTCCGTCGGCACCTTCTCCTTGGGCTTCTCGTACTTGGGCGCCGCGCCGTCGCCGCCCGTCTTGCCCGCGGCCTTGTCCTTCGAGCCGTCGCCGGACGAGGTGGCGTACCAGACCCCGCCTCCGACGATCAGGGCGAGCGCGGCGACGACGGAGACGATGACGGCGGTGCGGCGCCCGGACCGCCCACCGCCGCCTCCGTCTCCCCCCGGTCTCCGCGGCGGCGCCGGTATCGGCTGCTGGGGGCGGGGTGGGCCGAAGCCGCCGGGCGGCGGGGCGACGGGCGGGCCGAAGCCTTGCGGGGGCGGGCCGAAGGCTCCGGGCGGGGGCGGGCCGAAACCGCCCTGCGGGGACTGCTCGGGGGGCGGCGCTGGCTGCGTCATCGTGTCTCCACTGCTGGTTCTTGCGGGTAGGGGGGTTTCTGTCGCGGTGCGTCTGCTGCGCTGCCGCACGGAGGCCTCAGCGGCCGAAGGAGAGCATGCGGGCGTCGCCCTCCTCGCCCGCGGAGCCGTTGCTCTTGCCTGACAGGCGCGACGGGGTCACGAAGAACCGCCCACCGGTGTACAGGGTGTTGCCGGCGAACATGCCGGATTCCATGCTCTGGGCCGACGAGGTGTGCCGCAGCAGTACGTCCGGCTTGCCGCCACCGGGGCCGAACCGCACGGTCTGCCCGGGCTCGCCGCTCGTCGCCCGCACGTAGACGATCACTCCGGGCCGGTCGCCGCCGCCCACCGTCACCGGTGTGATCTGCCGCTTGCCCTTGACCTCCGCGGCCCACTTGGGCCTGCCCGTACCGAGGTCGAAGGCGACGACCTTGTTGGGCCCCAGGATGTCGCCATCGGATTCGCTCGCCAGGTAGAGCGTGTCCGCGCTGACGGCGGCCCCCGGGCAGTTCTGTACGCCCTCGCCGGAGTCTCCCGCCCCGGCGCACATCTCGAAGGCGTGCGGCCCCTTGTCGACGCTGATCCAGGAGCGCTGATGCCCCTTGTCGTCGACAGCGACGACCGCCCACTTGTCCAGCTCGTCGCGGTTCTGGACGGTGACCACGACGGGGTCGACGGAGTAGACCTTCTGGATGCCCCAGCCCTTCTTCGTCCGGTAGCTCCATTTCACGTCGCCGGTGCGGGGGTCGAGCTTCTTGAGCCGGCCGTGCGTGCTGGGACTGCCCAGCTGACAGGACTCCACCTGGAGCAGCCTCGATCCGCCCGCGACGCCGTCGAGGGAGCAGCCGCCCTTGCGCTCCCGCTCGGTCGTGTACAGCCGCTTGCCGTCCCGGATCCGGTAGGCGCGCATGGTGGCGCTCTGGTCGACAAGGACGGTGCTGCCCGTGATCGAGACGTGGGTCATGCTGGTGCCGTCCCAGAAGCCGCGGTCGACGAGCTTCTTGTGCCAGCCCTTCTCACCGGTTCTCAGATCGATCATCCGCAACTGGTCGCACTTCGAGCCGCTCTCGGACTTCCTCGTCGTGTACGCGACCACGACCTTGCCGTCAGACGTGGGGTTCACCGGTGTGTCGCACACCGTGCCGGGCAGCGGCACCGTCCATGCCTTCGAGCCGTCGGCGATCCGGTACCCGGTGACCTCGTCGTGCTCGGCCTGGGCCACGATCCCGGGCACGTGCCAGAGGTCCAGGAGCTGCGCGCCCTTGCCCGGCAGCTTGATGTCGTTCATGGCGAGCCAGGCCTTGGCCTCACCGGGCTTGCGCCCCGCGTTGACGTCGATCACCGCGGCCGACCCGTCGTCCTTCGCGTCGGCGTCCCGGTCCGGTCCTGCCGACTCCCGTGCGCCGTCCGGCGATTGACGCGTCTGTCCCGCTACGGGTTCACGGGAACCGCTCCCGCCCCCGTCCCCGTCTCCACGCGTGACGGCGTAGAAGCCCACGCCGCTCAGGATCAGCACGACGGCGACGGCTACGGCACCGAGGGCGAGGCCGCGTCTTCGCGTGGGGCCGGGGGGAGGCACCGGCTGCGCGTAGGGGTTGCCGGGTACCGGCTGGTGGACCGGCTCGGAATCACGATTGACCATGAGTCAGAGTCTGGACCAGATTCGCCGTTACTAGAGCCCTTTTCTAGAAAACATTTTCATTACAGGTTTCCCTCCCCCGCCAGACCGTAGCGCTGCTTACATGTCCTCATGAACGATCTCCACATCCGCTGCGCGACCCCTTCGGACATCGACACCGTGCTGCGGTTCTGGCGCGAGGCCGCCGAGGGAACGAGCATCAGCGACGACCGCGACGGCGTGGCCCGCCTCGTCGCACGGGACCCCGAGGCCCTGCTCCTCGCCGAGCGCGACGGCCTCCTCGCCGGAACCGCGATAGCCGGCTTCGACGGCTGGCGCTGCCACCTCTACCGCCTCGCCGTGCACCCGGACCACCGCCGCCAGGGCATCGGCTCGGCGCTGCTCGCCGCGGCGGAGGAGCGTTTCGTGGGCCTGGGCGGGCGGCGCGGCGACGCCATGGTCCTCGACCGCAACGAGCGGGCCCATCACACATGGCATGCCGCGGGCTACGCGCCCCAGCCGCAGTGGAGCCGCTGGGTGAAGCACCTCGACGCCTGAGCAGGCGGTCCCCGGGGAGCACAGGAGTGGGCTTTGCTGGTCCTTTAATATGGACGGACCACTCGAACGTCTACGAAAGGTGTGAGCGTCCGCCCATGGGCGAGCCTCCCAGTACCCGACATCGCGCATTCCCCCGGCCCCTGCCCGATCATGGGACGGAGGTGACCCGATGACCGAAGTGCTCCTGCTCCTGGTGGCGGTGCTGCTCTCGCTTGCCTGCGGCGTCTTCGTCGCGGCCGAGTTCTCCCTCACGACGGTCGAGCGCAGCGAACTCGAGCGGGCCGTCGAGCGCGGCGAGCGCGGTGCCGCCGGCGCCCTCAAGGCGGTCAAGAACCTCACCTTCCAGCTCTCCGGCGCCCAGCTCGGCATCACCGTCACCAACCTGGTCGTCGGCATGCTCTCCGAGTCCTCCATCGCCAAGCTGATCTCGGGCCCGCTGCGCGCCGTCGGCATCCCCGCGTCGGCGGCCTCGTCGGTGGCCCTGGTCATCGGCACGGCCCTGTCGACGGTCTTCCTGATGGTCGTCGGCGAGCTGGTCCCCAAGAACTGGGCGATCTCCTCGCCCCTGGCCGTCGCCAAACGGGTGGCGACGCCGCAGCGCGTCTTCAGCTCCCTCTTCCGCCCCTTCATCGCGCATCTGAACAACACCGCGAACCGCTCCGTGCTCCGCTTCGGCATCCAGCCCACCGAGGAGCTGGCCTCCGCGCGCAGCCCCAAGGAGTTGGTGGCGCTCGCCCGGCACTCCGCCAAGGAGGGCGCCCTGGAGGCGGACACCGCCGAACTGTTCGTCCGTACGCTCAACCTCGCCGACCTCAGCGCGGAGAACGTGATGACGCCGCGCGTCCAGGTCATGGCCCTGGACGTGATGGCCTCCTGCGAGGACGTCGCGAACGCCACCCGCGCGACGGGCCTGTCCCGCTTCCCTGTCTACCGCGGCAACCTCGACTCGGTCGTCGGCGTCGCGCACATCAAGGACGTCCTGGCCGTCCCCGCCGAGCGCAGGGCGCGCTTCCCCGTCGCCGAGGTGATGCGTGAGCCGCTCCTCGTACCGGAGTCGCTCACCGTCGACCGCCTTCTCGACCGGCTCTCCGGCAAGCGCACGATGGCCGTGGTCATCGACGAGTACGGCGGCACGGCCGGGGTCGCGACCCTGGAGGACATCGTCGAGGAGGTCGTCGGCGAGGTGCGGGACGAGCACGACCCGCACGAGACACCCGACATCGCCGCCGCGGGCACGGACGACGACGGCAGGACGCTGTACTCCGCCGACGGCTCCGCCCGCACCGACCAGCTGGCCCGCGTCGGCCTGCGCGCGCCGGACGGGCCGTACGAGACGCTCGCCGGGCTCGTCGCCACCGAACTGGGCCGCATCCCGGCCGAGGGCGACAGCTTCGAGGTCGGCAAGTGGAGGCTCGACGTGGTGGACGCCCGCGGTCGCCGCGCCGCCCGCGTACTGCTGCACGCGCCTTCGCACGACGACGAACCGGAGGAGGAGCGATGACCGCGATCCAGCTGCTGATCGGCCTGGCGACCCTCGTCGTCAACGGCTTCTTCGTGGGCGCCGAGTTCGCCCTCATCTCCGTACGAAGGAGCCAGATCGAGCCCTACGCCGAAGAGGGCGACCGGCGCGCGGAGAGCGTCCTGTGGGGTCTGAAGCACGTCTCGGCGCTGCTCGCGGCGGCGCAGCTCGGCATCACGCTGTGCACGCTGGTGCTCGGCATCGTCGCCGAGCCCGCGATCGCGCACATCCTGGAGCCGCTGTTCGACGCGGTCGGGGTGCCGCACGGTCTGGTCCACCCGATCTCGTTCGTCATCGCCCTCGCGCTCGCGACGTATCTGCACATGCTGCTCGGCGAGATGATCCCCAAGAACATCTCGCTGGCCGAGCCGGTGCGTACCGCGCTGCTGCTCGGCCCGCCGCTGGTCGCGATCGCCCGTGCGCTGCGCCCGGTCATCTTCGCGATCAACGCGTTCGCCAACGGCCTGTTGAAGCTGCTCAGGGTCGAGGCGAAGGACGAGGTCGGCGCGACCTTCTCGGACGACGACCTCGCCCGGATGGTCAAGGACTCCGGTGACGCGGGTCTGCTCGACGACCGCGCCCAGGAGCGGCTGCACGACGCCTTGGAGCTGGGCCGCCGTCCCGTCAGGGATGTCGTGCTCCCGCTGGAGCAGGTGGTCTACGCCCGGGTGGGCGTGACGCCCGAGGAGCTGGAGCGGCTTTCGGCGGAGTCCGGTTTCTCGCGCTTCCCCGTGGTGGACGACGGCCGGCGGATCGTCGGCTACCTGCACGTCAAGGACGCGCTCGACCGTGCGCCCCGCGACCTGCCGTTCCGTGTGCCGGACATGCGCAAGATCGCCCAGGTCCGCGAGAGCACGCCGCTGGACGACGTGCTGACCGCGATGCGCCGCAGCCGCACCCATGTGGCCGCGGTGCTCGGCAAGGACGGCAGACTGGCCGGCATGGTCACCATGGAGGACGTACTGCGGGAGCTGTTCGGTCAGCCCGTGTGAGCCGAGGGGGATGTGCAAGGTGAGTCAACTCGTCCTGCGTGACGTGTCGTACGGCTATCCGGAGCGGCCCGTGCTCGAACGGGTCTCCCTCTCGGTGCGGCCCGGCGAGCGGGCCGGTGTCATCGGGGAGAACGGCTCGGGCAAGTCGACGCTCCTGCGCGTCATGGCGGGCGAGTTCACGCCCGCCGACGGTGAGGTGGCCGTCGTCTCGGACGGCGGCACCGGCTACCTCGCGCAGACGCTGCGGCTGCCGCCGCACGCCACCGTGCAGGACGCGGTGGACGACGCCCTCGCCGAACTGCGGGACCTGGAGCGGCGGATCCGGGCGGCGGAGGGCGCGCTCGGATCGGCGGGGGCTGCCGAACTCGCCGCGTACGGAGACCTCGTGGCCGCCTTCGAGGCGCGCGAGGGCTACCGCGCCGACGCACGCCTGGACGCGGCGCTGCACGGTCTCGGCGTGCCGCATCTGGAGCGTTCCCGCACCCTTGGTTCGCTGTCCGGCGGCGAGGCCGCGCGCCTCGCGCTCGCCTGCGTCCTGGCCCCGCAGCCCGAGCTCCTGCTCCTCGACGAGCCGACGAACCACCTGGACGACCAGGCGCTCGGCTGGCTGGAGGAGCGCCTTCGCGCCCACCGGGGCACGGTCGTCGCCGTCACCCACGACCGGGTCTTCCTCGACCGGGTCGCCGAGGTGATCGTCGAGGTCGACGGCGACCGTCAGGCCGTGGACCGCTTCGGCGGCGGCTGGCACGGCTATCTGGAGCAGCGCGCCACGGCCCGGCGGCGCTGGGAGGAGCGCTACCGCGAGTGGAGCGAGGAGGTCGCGCGCCAGGAGCGGCTCGCCGAAGGCGGCTCCGACCGGCTCTCGACGGGCTGGCGGATGAGCGAGCGCCCCCGTTTCGCGGGCCATCAGCGGTCGGTGGAAGGGCAACTGTCCGGTGTCGTGCGCAACGCGCGCGAACGCCTGCGCAGGCTGCGCGCGGAGCCGGTGCCGAGGCCGCCGGATCCGCTGCACTTCACGGTCGGTGAGGGGATCGAGGGCGGCGACCATCCCTTCGTACATCCGGTGTCCCTGACGGATGTGGCGGTGGGCGAGCGCCTCGCCGTCGACCGCCTGCTGCTCGATCCGGGTTCGCGCACGCTGGTGACCGGAGCGAACGGCGCGGGCAAGTCGACGCTGCTCGGCGTCCTGGCCGGGGTGCTCACCCCGGATCGTGGGGAGGTCCAACTCCCGGCCCGCGTGGGCTACTTGCCGCAGGAGATCGAGTACATCACCTACGAGGACACGACGAGGCCCCTGCTCGACGCCTTCGCGGCGGATCTCCCGGGGCTGCCGGAGGACCACGCGGAAGCTCTCCTGTCCCTGGGGCTTTTCCGCGAGCAGGATTTGGTCGTGCCGGTGAAGGGGCTCTCCGTGGGGCAGCGCCGCCGCCTGGCGCTCGCACGCCTGGTGACGTGCCCGGCCGACCTCCTCCTGCTCGACGAACCGACGAACCACCTCTCCCCCGCGCTTGTCGAGGAGCTCGACGAAGCGCTCGCGGGATACCGGGGCACGCTGGTCGTGGTCTCGCACGACCGGCGGCTGCGGGAGCGGTTCCGGGGCGAGCGGCTTTCGGTGGAGGCCGGACGGGTGGTCCGGGGCTAGGGGCTCCCCCTATGGGGCGGGCCGCCTCTGACGGACGGTGGGTGTCTCGGTGATGCCGGGCCCGTGCGTCCCGGCGCGCGAGGCGCCGACCGCCGTGAGGACGGCGAGCAGCGTCGCCATCCCCGCGGTGGCGAGCGCCGCCTTCCAGTCGACGTCCAGGAGGGTGGTCGCACCGGCGACCAGAACGGCGGCGAGCGCCTGCGCGAAGGTGCGGAGCGCGCGCTCCGCGGTGGCCTTCCAGAATCCTGCGGTCCACATGTCTGGCCCACCCTCTCGTGGTTGACGGGTCGACTCCCGGCATACCGCGTTCGGGCCGCGCTGCCCACCTGCTCAGCGTGTCCGTCAGAGAGTGAGGCTGTGTCCGGTCGTCGCGTCGACGTGGGCCGGGATCTCCTCGTGGCGGTCGCCGACCGTCGGGGTTCCGGTGGGTTCGAAGAGCAGGATCGCGGCGCCGGAGGGGGCGGACGGCTTGTGTTCGGTGCCGCGCGGGACCGTGAAGACCGCGCCCTTGGGGAGGGTGACCGTGCGTTCCCCGGCGGGTTCGCGCAGGGAGATGCGCAGTTCGCCTTCGAGTACGAGGAAGAACTCGTCGGTGTCGTCATGGACGTGCCAGAGATGGTCGCCCTCGACCTTGGCCACGCGTACGTCGTAGTCGTTGACCCGGGTGACGATGCGGGGACTCCACAGGGCGTCGAAGGAGGCCAGGGCCTTGGTGAGGGCGATGGGTTCGTTGCTCATGTGTCCAGCCTCCGGTCTGCGCCGACGCCTCCGTGAGTGGTAGAAATAGCGTATGTCGCAAGAATCCTCGCAGCCGGGCGACGCGGGGAGCCCGCACCGCGTCGTCGTCATCGTCGACGCGAACTCCAATCCCTTCGAACTCGGCTGCGCCACCGAGGTGTTCGGACTGCGCAGGCCCGAACTGGGTCGGGACCTCTACGAGTTCAGGCTCTGCTCGCCCGAGCCGCGCACCCTGATGCGGGACGGATTCTTCACGCTCACCGGCGTCGCCGGACTGGACGCGGCCGACACGGCGGACACCCTGATCGTGCCCAACCGGCCCGACGTCGAAGTCCCCCGCCGCCCGGCCGTCCTCGACGCCGTTCGCCGGGCACACGCCCGAGGGGCCCGGCTCGTCGGCTTCTGCAGCGGCGCGTTCACGCTCGCCGAGGCCGGGGTGCTCGACGGGCGCCGGGCCACCGCGCACTGGCAGTGGGCGGACGACTTCCGGGCCCGCTTCCCCGGCGTACGGCTCGAACCGGATGTGCTCTTCGTCGACGACGGCGACATCCTCACCGCCGCGGGCAGCGCCGCCGCGCTCGACCTCGGGCTGCATCTGGTCCGCCGCGACCACGGCGCCGAAGTGGCCAACGCGGTGAGCCGCCGGCTCGTCTTCGCCGCCCACCGGGACGGCGGTCAGCGGCAGTTCGTGGAGCGGCCTGTGCCCGACATCCCCGACGAGTCCCTGGCCCCTGTCCTCGCCTGGGCCCAGGAGCGGCTCGACTCGCCCCTGACCGTGCCGGGCCTCGCCGCGCGCGCCGCACTCAGCCCAGCGACCCTGCACCGCCGCTTCCAGGCCCAGCTTGGCACCACGCCCCTGGCCTGGCTGACCGGCGAACGCCTCGCGCTGGCCTGCCGGTTGATCGAGCGGGGCGTGGCCCCCTTCGCGACGGTCGCCCGGCGCAGCGGGCTCGGCACCACCGCCAATCTGCGCGCCCTGATGCGTCGCGAGACAGGGCTCACCCCATCGGCGTACCGGCGCCGTTTCGGACCCGCGCCGGACTGAGGCGGGGCATGTCCCGTCAGCGCCGGTGCGCGCCACGGCCGCGGGCCACGGCCTTCGCGTCCCTCTTGAACGCCCACTCCATCTCGGGTTCCATCGCGAACCGGAAGCAGCGCTGCACCGGTGGGGTGCAGAGCACGGTGATGACGGCCGCGGCGGCCAGGGTGACCGTGATCTCGCCGAGCGGCGTGTGCAGCCAGTCGAGGTCGTACCAGTCCCAGAAGCGGGAGCCCTTGGCGAGGAATCCGTGCAGCAGGTAGCCGTAGAGCGTGCCCGCGCCGAGCGCGGTGAACCAGAGCCTGCGGCCGGGGACCCAGGCGAGGAAACACGCGACCAGGATCGCCGAGCAGCCGAACATCGCGAGCGTCATCACGCCCCCGGACCAGCCGGGCGCGGCGAGTTCCTGTGCGCTGTCACGGCGGTAGAACCAGGCGGCGTTCATGCGCGGTGCCGCCCAGTAGGCGAAGAGCAGGGCAGCCGCGAAGACGGGCAGCGCGAGGATCCTGGCCTCCCGGCGGCGCACGATCTGGAAGTGCTCGGGCTTGAGGCACAGGCCGAGCACGAAGAACGGCAGGAACTGCAGCACCCGTTGGAGGTCCAGGTCGTCGCCGATGTCGGGCGAGACCGATGCGAGCACCGCGATGGCGAGGGAGAGCGGCAGCGGCCAACGCACCACCTTCCACAGCGGGGTGGTGAGCCGCCAGACGAACAGCGCGACCAGGAACCAGGTCAGGTACCAGGGATCGAGCAGGCTGATGGGGTACGACGGGTCGTCGTCCGCCCAGCGTTTGAAGAAGGTGTACGCCACCTCGAAGAGGACGTACGGCACCGCGACGCCCGTCACCAGGCGCTTGAGGCGGCCTGGGCTCGCGTCGAAACTGCGCGAGAAATAGCCGGAGATGACGATGAACGCCGGCATGTGGAAGCTGTAGACGGTGATGTAGAGCGCGGCGGCGGCCCGGCTGTCCCCGCGCAGCGGCTCCCAGGCATGGCCCATCGCGACCAGCACGATCGCCAGGTACTTGGCGTTGTCGAAGAACGCGTCCCGGCCCTTGACCAAGGGTTTCGGCGCCCAGGATGTGGTCGAAGAGGCCGGGGCCGAGGGCGCCACCGGCGGGGTGCTGCGCGCGGTGGGCAGGGGCGCCCTCAGCGATCCGGCCCGGTCCGCCGACCGGTCTCCCGACCGGTCCGCCGAACGCATCGAGCGGTCCATCGAGCGGACAGGCTCACTCACGGGAACCTCCCGGGGGAACCCGGGCCCGCGGCCTCGCTTCTTGCATGGAATGCGGGTGCTACACCTGTGTAGAACATCACCGGCACCCTAGCCACCCAAGCCCCCGCCCGTACAGCCACGCCACCTGTGAATCAGCCGAGCACCGCCGGTGAAGGGCCGACCAGTTCGGACAGGACGTCCTCCATGGTGACGAAGCCGAGCACCGTGCCGCTCGCGCCGGTGACCGCGGCCAGGTGGCTGCCGGCCGCCCGCAGCGCGGTGAGCGTGTCGTCGAGCGGGGTGTCGATGTGCACCCGCGTGACGACATGCAGGGAGGTGCGCGGGAAGGGCCGGTCGCGCTCGGCGATGCCCAGGGTGTCCTTGATGTGGAGGTAGCCGAGCAGGGTGCCGTCAGGCCCTGTCACCGGGAAGCGCGAGAAGCCCGCGTCCGCCGCCACCCGTTCCAGGCGGGCCGGGGTGACCGTGTGATCGACGGTGCGCATCTTGGCGGCCGGTACGAGGATCTCGCCGACCGGCCGGGTGCCGAGCTCCAGGGCGTCGCGCAGCCGCTCGCCGTCGGCCGCCGACAGGAGTCCTGCCGCGCTGGAGTCGACGACCATGCGGGCGAGCTGGTCGTCGGTGTAGACGGATTCCACCTCGTCCTTCGGTTCGACCCGCAGCAGCTTCAGGAGCGTGTTGGCGAAGGCGTTGATGCCGAAGACGACGGGCTTGAGCGCGCGGGTGAGCGCCACGAGGGGCGGGCCGAGCAGCAGGGCGGTCCGGGCGGGCGCGGCGAGCGCGATGTTCTTGGGAACCATCTCGCCGATCAGCATGTGCAGATACGTCGCCACGGTCAGGGCGATGACGAAGGCGATCGGGTGCACGAGCGCGTGCGGGATGCTGACCGCTTCGAAGCCGGGCTCCAGGAGGTGCGCGATGGCGGGTTCCGCGACCGCGCCGAGCACCAGCGAGGAGACGGTGATGCCGAGTTGGGCGGTGGCCATCATCGCGGAGATGTGCTGCAGGCCCCACAGGGTGATGCGGGCGCGCTTGTCGCCCTCCTGGGCACGGGGTTCGATCTGGCTGCGGCGTACGGAGATCAGGGCGAACTCGGCGCCGACGAAGAACGCGTTGGTGAGCAACGTCAGGGCACCGATGATGAGCTGCAGGGTGGTCATCGTGCCTCCTCCATGGCCTGGCGGGGCACCTGGAGTGCCGGTTCGGTGATGCGGATCCGGTCGGCGCGGTGATGCTCGACCGCCAGAACCGCAAGCTGCCAGCCGTCGAGGTCGAGGGCATCCCCCTTGGCGGGGATGCGGGTCAGGCGGGTGGCGATCAGGCCGGCCACGGTCTCGTACGGCCCGTCGGGCGCGCTGAGTCCTATGGCGGCGAGCTGGTCGATGCGTACGCTGCCGTCCGCCTCCCACACGGTCCGGCCGTCCTGCCCCGTCTGCGCGGGCAGCAGGTCGGGGAGTTCGACCGGGTCGTGCTCGTCGCGGACCTCACCGACGACCTCCTCGACGATGTCCTCCACGGTCGCCACCCCGGCCGTGCCGCCGTACTCGTCGATGACGACGGCCATGGTGCGGGTCTCCCGCAGCCGCTCCAGGAGCCGGTCGGCGGGCAGGCTGTCGGGCACCAGCAGGGGCTCGGTGGCCAGTTCGGTGACGGGGGTGTGCTGCCGTTCGTCGGGGGCCAGGGCGAGCACGTCACGGATGTGTACGGTGCCGATGACCTCGTCCAGGCTGTCGCGGAAGACGGGGAAGCGGGACAGGCCGGTGGCGTGCGTGAGGTTGGCGGCGTCGGCGGCGGTGGCGTGCGCCTCAAGGGCCCGTACGTCGACGCGCGGGGTCATCACGTTCTCCGCCGTGAGCTCGCTCAAGTGCAGGGTGCGGACGAACAGTTCGGCGGAGTCGGCCTCCAGGGCGCCCTCGGCTGCCGAGCGCCGGGCGAGGGCGACCAGTTCCTCGGGGGTGCGCGCGGAGGCCAGCTCCTCGGCGGGCTCAAGGCCGAAACGGCGTACGACGTGGTTCGCGGTGTTGTTCAGGTGCCGGATGAACGGCCCGAACGCGGTGGTGAAGCCGCGCTGGGGTGCCGCCACCACCTTCGCGACGGCCAGCGGGCGTGCGATCGCCCAGTTCTTCGGCACCAGCTCGCCGATGACCATCAGGACCACGGTGGAGAGGACCACGCCGAGCAGGGTGGCCACGGTCGGGGCGGCGCCGCCGAGGCCGGCCGCCTCCAGGGGGCCGCGCAGGAGCGCCGCGAGGGACGGCTCGGCGAGCATGCCGATCACCAGGGAGGTGACGGTGATGCCGAGCTGGGCCCCGGACAGCTGGAGAGTCAGCCGCCGGACCGCCTTCAGGGCACTCTCGGCGCCGCGCTCCCCCGCCGCGGCGGCGCGCTCCAGGTCACCGCGCTCGACGGTGGTCAGGGAGAACTCGGCCGCGACGAACAGCGCGCAGGCGAGCGTGAGGAGCAGGGCGAGCAGCAGAAGCAGGATCTCGGTCACCGTGCCACCTCCGTTCCCTCACGCTCGGACAGCGGGCGGGACATGGCACGGTTCGTACTGGGAGGCTCACCCATTGCGGGTCCGTGGCTCCTTCTCGTACTCGTACGAAGTGTCGTACGAGGGCGGTGGCATGGAAGCGGTGGTGCTTCTACAGACACTGTAAAGGAACGGCAAAGCGAGCAGGCGCGGTCCTGGGCCGGAAAGGTCCTACAGCGGGGTGGCCGCGTGCAGGATCAGGACCATGGTCACGGCGGAGTTAGCCGACGACATGGCCGAGACGGCGGCCCCCGCTGCCGCCGCCCAGGTGGCGAGCCCCACGGCGGTGAACACCGAGGGCCAGCTGCGCGCCGCGGGAGCCGGGCCGAGCAGGGCCGCGACCCGGCGCGGTACGGGCCCCGGCGCCGCGAGGCCGGCGAGGGTCGGTGCCGGGGCGCCCCGGGAGCGCAGGGCCGCCTTGCCGATCGCGCGGGCGACGGCCCTGCGGTCGCCGACTGCGTGGGCGGCGTCCTCGTCGGCCCAGCGCTCCGTGGTGTAGGACACAGCCGTGCGCAACGGGCGCAGGAAGGGGTTGGCGCGCGCCGCGAGCTGCACGGTCAGCAGGTAGCGGTGGTGCCGGGTCGCGAGGTGGGCGCGTTCATGGGCGAACAGGGCGCGGCGCTCGGCGGGGCCGAGGCAGGCGAGCAGTCCGGTGGTGACCACGACCCGGTCGCGGGCGCCGCCGGGCAGCGCGTACGCGTAGGGCGTCTCGTCGGGCAGGACCGCGACGGCCGCTCCGGGCAGCCCGGCCAGCGCGCGGTGGGCGCGGCGTCGCACCTGGCGGTGGTGCCACAGCGTCCTGCCGCAGGCCAGGGCGACGGCGATGAGCCCGGGGATGGCAAGACGCCCCGCGACCTCGTCGTACGGAACGGCCGCGCGGACCTCGGGGTCCGACCAGCCGTCCGGCAGCGGGTTGCCGGGCAGCTGCGCGGTGCCGACGACCATCAGGAGGCCCAGGCACAGGGTGCTGCAGAGCGCCATGACCGCGGCCACCGTCGTCAGGAGCCAGGTGGCGGCCCGCGGATGCAGCCGCTGCTCGGCGAGCCGGGCGACCGGCCAGGCCGTCAGGGGCAGCACCAGCGGCAACAGGACGAACATCCCCATGGCGGTTCAGACGTCCTTCTCCGCCTCGGCCTGCCGCAGCAGCTCACGCAGGAGCCGCTCGTCACCCGGCGGCAGCGCGGTGAGGAAACTGGCGAGGACCGCCTCGCGGTCGCTCTCACCGTCGAGCACCTTGCGCATCCGGCGCGCGGCGAGACCCGCCTCGTCGGACGACGGCGTCCACGCGAAGGAGCGGCCCGCACGCTCGCGGGTCACCGCGCCCTTCTCCAGGAGGCGGGTCAGGATCGTCACGACGGTCGTGTACGCCAGGTCGGCGCCGAGCCGCTCCTGCACCCAGCCCGCCGTCGCCGGGCCTTCCGCCGCACGCAGGGCCGACAGGACCTGCGCCTCCAGCTCGCCCTGCCCGCGCCGCCGCCGCTGCTCCGCCACGCCCGGTCTCCCTTCCACTGCCTCGCCGTCGTGGATGAGGCTAACGCCCGCCCGCAGGTGGGCGCTCGGGCGGCGGCTCTGGGGCCGCCCCGGGTCGAGCTGACCCTTGACCGGCGGCCAGTTTCACGCCGGCCGGCAGCGGTGGACGTGCGCGGGGCGCGACTCCTGTCTAGCGTCACGAGCATGACTATTGTCCCGCAGCGTTTCGAGATCCTGCTGGTGCCCGAGTTCTCGGGGAACGGCGAGAGTACGACCGACGCCCGCGACGCCCTGCGCTCGGCCGTCGTGGAGGCCACCGGCGACACCGGGGCCTCCGGGTTTCCCCGGTACGCGGGGGACGGGATGGTGGCGGACATCGACCCCGCGACGCGCACCGTCGAAGCACTCCTGGTCGACGGGTCCGAGCTGGACTACGGGCTCTCGGTGCGGGTCGCGGACGCGTAGGGATTCCAGGGCCGCCGACGTCCGCGAGGTCGCATTTTTGAAGCAGATTTCTAGATAAGTATTTTAGTTTTGCTGGGATAGGGTGACGCCCATGACGCACAGCGGCCCCATGGGCACGGCGGAACATGGCGCCTAAGCAACAGCGCGGCGAGGCCACCGTCGACAAGCTCCTGACCGCGGCGCTCGAGGTGTACGCCAAGTCGGGCCAGCCCGGGTTCACCGTCACCGCGGTCACCGCGGCCGGCGGCGTCAGTCTCGGCAGCCTCTACCACCACTTCGGCAGCTTCGAGGGCCTCGCCGCCTCGTTGTACACCCGCTGCATGGAGCAGCTGTTCGACGAGATGATCGCCGAGCTGAACCGCGCGCGCACCGCCCGCACCGGGGTCCGCGCACTCGTGACCTCCTATCTGCGCTTCACCCAGGAGCACCCGGACGCCGCGCTCTTCCTGCACGCCTGCGCCTACTCCGGCCGTCTCGCGGCGCACGCGGAGCAGATCCGCACGGCCAAGGCGGCCAAGCTGGCGGTCATCGCGGAGTGGATGCTGCCGCGGGTCGTGGCGGGTGAGATCGCCCCCATGCCGGGACCCGTTCTCGAAGTCCTGGTCATGGGGCCGGTCGCCGAGGCCGCTCACCGCTGGCTCGCCAGCACGTACGACATGGATCTCACCGAGGCCGCACGCTTCCTGCCGGACCGGATCTGGCTCTCGCTGCAGCCGGACCAGCAGCCGGACTAGGCGGGCAGGTCGAGCCGGGTGAGGTGTTCGGGGGTGAGGGCCTTGAGGAAGTCCACGGCGTCGAACGCATCCCCCGCCGCGCGTACACCCGGCGCCGCGCACCGTCCGTCGAGGATGCGTGCGAGGGCCTCCACGACGAGCGGTGCGGTGACGGCGTAGATGTCGCGTCCGCCCGCGACCGCGCTGCGGGTCTCCGCGCCGCGTCGGACGACCGCCTCGACGAGGAAGGTCTGCGCGGAGCGCCCGTCGGCGTCGGCGGGGACGGGCTCCGGCGTCTCCTCGGCGCGGATGTCCTTGAGCGGGGCCAGGTTCATCACCGCGCGCACCTCGGGGGTCCGCACGTGGCGCGGCAGGGTGACCTGGTCGGCCGTCGCGAACGCGTTGGCCTCCTGGGTGCCCAGCGGCTCCGGAAAGTCCCACGCGAAGGTGTCCGGGGAGTAGTCGAAGGGCCGCAGCGCACCGCCGGTGTGGACGAGGTGCTGCCCCGCGTTGGTCTCCCCGGTGAGCCGGGTGCCCTGGGTCGGGTGCCAGCTGTCGAGGCCGTACGCGAGGGTGATCTCGTCCGCGTCCGGCCAGTCCCCCAGAGCCGCGGTGGCAAGGAGGTCGCCGAGCCCGCCGTAGAACGCAAGGGACGGCGCGATGACGACGCCCGCCGCCCGCGCCCGGTCGTCGTAGGTGTCGAACAGCTCGGCGGTGACGCCCTGTTCGGCGGCGACGTCCAGGTAGGGGATGCCCGCCCGCAGCGCCGCGTCAGCGACGGGAAGGGTGGTCCGGAGGAACGGTCCCGCGGCGTTGATGACCGCCGCCGCCCCGTCGAGTGCGCGGTCGAGGGAGGCGGCGTCCTCGGTGGATGCCACGCGTATCGGAGCGCCGGGGGCGAGGTCGCGCAGCGCGTCGAGCTTCCCCTTGTCCCGTCCGACGAGCAGCGGCGTCGCGCCGCGGCGCAGCAGTTCCGCCACGACGAAACGGCCGGTGTGGCCATAGGCGCCGACGACGGCGACCAACCGTCCGTCGATCCAAGCGCCGGTGGCAGGCGTGGAAAGGGCGTTGCTCATCGTTGACTCCCGGTGTCCGGAGGGCGGTTGTGCCCTGCCCGACCATGATCTGTCCCCAGGTGCTCACCCCACCAGTGGCTGAAACGACGAGGGGCGTACAGTTTCGGACATGCGGACTGTGGCGATGGCGCTTCCCGACGGCAGCATGCTCTTCGAGGCCGCGGCGGCCTTCGAGGTCTTCGGCACGGACCACTCCGACCTGGCCGACCCCTGGTACTCCTTCACCGTGTGCGGTCCGGACGGGGCCCGGGTCGGGGACTGGATGCGCGTCGAGACCGCCCAGGGCCTCGAAGTTGTAGCCGCAGCGCAGACGGTGATCGTGCCGGCCTGGCGCGACGTCGACGTGGACCCGCCGGGCGAGCTGATCGACGCCCTTCGCACCGCCCACGCGGCAGGGGCCCGGATCGTCGCGCTGTGCACCGGGGCCTTCGTCCTGGCCGCCGCGGGGCTCCTCGACGGCCGTCGCGCCACCACGCACTGGGCCCACACCGACCGTCTTGCCGCCAGATATCCGCGGGTCACGGTCGACGCCGGGGTGCTCTTCACCGACGAGGGCAGCGTCCTCACCTCGGCCGGGAAGTCCGCCGGCATGGACCTGTGCCTGCACATCGTGCGCACCGACCACGGCGCGACGGTGGCCAACGCCCTGGCCCGGCACCTCGTGACGCCACCTCACCGGGACGGCGGCCAGGCCCAGTTCATCCCGGCGCCGGTGGCCCACGGGCGCGACCATCCGCTGGCCGAGCTGCTCCCCTGGGTGCTCGCCCGGCTCGACGAGCCGCTCACGGTGGAGGACCTCGCCCGGCAGGCGGGCATGAGCAGCCGCAACCTGGCCCGGCACTTCCACGCCGTCACCGGGACCGCGCCACTTCGCTGGCTCCTCGGTCAACGCGTGCGTCTCGCACAGGAGTTGCTGGAGTCCGGCGACGACAGCGTCGAACGCATCGCGGCCAGGACCGGCATGGGCACGTCCGCCACGCTCCGGCGGCACTTCACCCGGGTCACCGGCCTGCCCCCCGAGGCCTACCGGCGGACCTTCGGCGCCGTATGACGAAATGCCCCTGACTGTTTGCCGAACACAGGGGTACTCGGCCGCCATGCGAACCCAGGGACAGTCGTTCAGCCGCTGATCACAGGAGCCCCGATCGGTAACCACGTGGCGTGGATGCCCATCGGCCGGCCTCACCGCTGAGCGAGCCGACAGGACTGCTGGGGTCGCGCCAGAACAACACCGGAACGAAACCGGAGCAGTACCAGCGCAGTACCAGCGCAACATTCAGAGCGGCCAACGGATCAAGAGCCAAAGGAGGCAGCCATGATCACCGCCGTCATCATCGCCGTGGTCGTTCTCGCGGCAGCCGCCGTCCTCTTCGTCGGACTGCGGCGAGCCCGGGGCGGCGGAGGCGGGCTGAAGCACCGCTTCGGACCCGAGTACGAGCACACCGTGGCCCGTCACGACGGCGACGTCAAGGCGGCCGAGCGTGAGCTCCGCGAGCGCGTGCACCGGCACGGCTCCCTCAAGCAGGAGCCCCTGCCGCCCGGCGCCCGCGAGCGCTACCTCGCCGGGTGGGCGGACATCCAGGAGCAGTTCGTCGAGTCACCGCACAAGGCCGTCACCGAGGCCGACGCGCTCCTCGCGCGCCTGGCCAGGGACCGCGGCTTCCCCGACGGCGCGCAGTACGAGGACCAGGTGGCCGCGCTCTCCGTGCACCACGCGCACGCCGTCCACGGCTACCGCAGCATGCACACCGCGGTACGCGGCCAGAACAGCACCGAGGAGATGCGTGAGGCCATGGTCGAGGGCCGCCACCTCTTCGAGGCGCTGGTCTCCGAGCACGCGGTCGACTCGCACCGCGGCAACCCGCAGCGTTCCATCGACAACCGCGGCCGGGCGCCGTGGGCCTCGGCCCGGCGCCACCCGAAGGGAAGTGGCCTGTGATGACGTTCGACCAGCGACGCCCGCAGCAACCCGAGCCCACAAGCGCGCCCGTGACCCCGCCGCCGGTAGGCCCGCCCGCCGGTAGGCCCGACGGCACGCCCGAGGGCCCGGCTCCCGGGAAGCAGCGTGGGGGATCGCACGCGCCCCGCATGGAACCCGGCGAACCCGGCCGCGCGCCGCACGAGTCGCTCACCGGCGCCTCCTCCGGCCGTGCCACCGGTTCCGCCCTGCTTCCGCGGGAGGAACAGGACAAGCTCGGCACGCGGATGCAGGACGCCCTCAACAGCTTCGTCGACAGTCCGCGCCAGTCGGTGGAGGAGGCCGACGCGCTCTTCGACGACGCCGTCAGGCACCTGACCGAATCCCTCGCGGAGCAGCGCCGCAGCCTGCGCGCGACCTGGCAGGGCCAGGACACCGAAGCGCAGACCGAAGAACTCCGGCTCGCGCTGCGCCAGTACCGCGAAGCCACAGAGCGGCTGCTGCGCATCTAGTCCGAGATCGCACATCAGGCGGGCCCCGGCGGATCAGGATCCGCCGGGGCCCGCCCGGGTCGCGTACAGCCGCCGACCGATGTCAGTCCGTGCCGGACTCCATCGCGACGCGGTCCAGGAACGTCTCCTCGTCCGTGGCCTCGCCGCGCGAGGCGATCGCCTGGGCGCCGCCCTGGTCCATGGCGCCGATCAGCCCGGTCGAGGCCGCCTGCGCGGCTCCGATCGGCGTCGGGTGGCCGCCGCCGACCAGGCCGAGAGCCGCGTACTGCTCAAGGCGCGCACGGGAGTCGGCGATGTCCAGGTTCCGCATGGTGAGCTGGCCGATCCGGTCCACCGGACCGAACGCCGAGTCCTCGGTCCGCTCCATGGAGAGCTTGTCCGGGTGGTAGCTGAACGCGGGGCCCGTGGTGTCGAGGATCGAGTAGTCCTCGCCGCGCCGCAGCCGCACCGTCACCTCGCCGGTGACCGCCGCGCCGACCCAGCGCTGCAGCGACTCGCGGATCATCAGCGCCTGCGGGTCCAGCCAGCGGCCCTCGTACATCAGCCGGCCGAGGCGTCGGCCATCGTTGTGGTACGCGGCCAGGGTGTCCTCGTTGTGGATCGCGTTGACCAGGCGCTCGTAGGCGATGTGCAGGAGCGCCATACCGGGCGCCTCGTAGATGCCGCGGCTCTTGGCCTCGATGATCCGGTTCTCGATCTGGTCGGACATACCGAGGCCGTGCCGGCCGCCGATCGCGTTGGCCTCCATGACGAGGTCGACCGCGGAGGCGAACTCCTTGCCGTTGACCGTCACGGGGCGGCCCTGCTCGAAGCCGATCGTCACGTCCTCGGTGAGGATCTCCACCGCGGGGTCCCAGAACCGCACGCCCATGATCGGGTCGACGGTCTCGACGCCGGTGTCGAGGTGCTCAAGCGTCTTGGCCTCGTGCGTGGCGCCCCAGATGTTGGCGTCCGTGGAGTACGCCTTCTCCGTCGAGTCCCGGTAGGGCAGCTCGTGCGCGAGCAGCCACTCCGACATCTCCTTGCGGCCACCGAGCTCCGTGACGAAGTCCGCGTCGAGCCAGGGCTTGTAGATCCGCAGGTGCGGGTTGGCGAGCAGGCCGTAGCGGTAGAACCGCTCGATGTCGTTGCCCTTGAACGTGGAGCCGTCGCCCCAGATCTGCACCCCGTCCTCGAGCATGGCCCGCACCAGGAGCGTGCCGGTCACCGCTCGCCCCAGCGGCGTGGTGTTGAAGTACGGGCGCCCGCCGGACCTGATGTGGAAGGCGCCGCAGGCGAGCGCCGCGAGCCCTTCCTCGACCAGCGCGGCACGGCAGTCGACGAGCCGGGTGATCTCGGCGCCGTAGGCGGAGGCTCGACCGGGCACGGAGGCGATGTCGGGCTCGTCGTACTGGCCGATGTCGGCGGTGTACGTGCACGGCACGGCGCCCTTGTCGCGCATCCAGGCGACGGCGACGGAGGTGTCGAGCCCGCCGGAGAAGGCAATGCCGACGCGCTCGCCGGCGGGGAGGGAGGTGAGGACCTTGGACATAGGAAGAGTATGCAGCATCCCGCATGGTCATGCAACGTCGCGTGCCGGGCTGCTTGAATTCCCCCGTTTTTCGCGACTCGGCAATCGACTACCGTCTTCGCGAATCCGGGTCCGTTGTCGCCGCCGAGGAGCCACGCATGAGCACGCCCCCCGCCACCCCGGACCCTCCTCGCCTGGAGCGTCGGCTGGGGGTGACCGACGCCGTGGTCATCGGCCTCGGGTCGATGATCGGCGCGGGGATCTTCGCCGCGTTCGCCCCCGCCGCGCGCGCCGCGGGCTCGGGCCTGCTCGTGGGCCTCGCGCTCGCGGCGGTGGTCGCGTACTGCAACGCCACCTCCTCGGCCCGGCTCGCCGCCCGGTACCCCGCATCCGGCGGCACCTACGTCTACGGCCGCGAACGGCTCGGGGACTTCTGGGGGTATCTCGCGGGCTGGGGCTTCGTCATCGGCAAGACCGCGTCCTGCGCTGCCATGGCCCTCACCGCGGGGGCCTACGCCTGGCCCGGCCACGAACGCCCGGTGGCGATCGCCGCCGCACTCGCCCTGACCACCGTCAACTACTTCGGCGTCCAGAAGGCCGCCTGGCTGACCCGCGCCATCGTCGCGGTCGTCCTCGCCGTACTCGCCGCCGTCGTGGCGGCCTCCTTCGCCTCCGGTGAAACCGACGCCGCCCGGCTGGAGCCGGGGGGCGACGCTAGCGTGGGCGGCGTACTCCAGGCCGCCGGGCTGCTGTTCTTCGCCTTCGCCGGGTACGCGCGCATCGCCACGCTCGGCGAGGAGGTCCGCGACCCGCGGCGCACCATCCCCCGCGCGATCCCCCTCGCCCTCGGCATCACGCTGGTGGTGTACGCGGCCGTCGCCACCGCGGGCCTTGCCGTGCTCGGACCCGCCGGTCTGGCCGATGCCACCGCGCCGCTCGCTGACGCGGTGCGCCGGGCCGGAGTTCCCGCCCTGGCGCCGGTGGTGCGCGTCGGGGCCGCCGTCGCCGCGCTCGGTTCGCTGCTCGCGCTGATCCTCGGCATCTCGCGCACCACGCTCGCCATGGCCCGTGACCATCACCTGCCGCACGCGCTGGCCGCCGTCCACCCGCGCTTCAACGTCCCCCACCGGGCCGAACTCGCCGTCGGCGCGGCCGTGGTGGCCCTCGTCTCCTTCGCGGACCTGCGCGGCGCGATCGGTTTCTCCTCCTTCGGCGTACTCGCCTACTACGCCATCGCCAATGCCTCCGCGTGGACGCTGACGCCAGCCGAGGGCCGCCCGCCGCGCGCCGTCCCGGTCCTCGGCCTCGTTGGCTGCGTGCTGCTCGCCTTCAGCCTTCCGCCGGCCTCCGTCGCCCTCGGGGCCGCGGTCCTTGCAGCCGGCGCCCTCGTCCATCTCGTACGAAGGACCGTCAACTCGAGGTGAGGCAGTCGGCGACTTCGGCGGGGAGGGGCCCGAACCTCAGCAGTCCGCTCACCGTCTCGCCGGTCAGCCGGTGCCAGGCGCCCGCTCCCCGCAGCATGGCGTGATCACCGCCCGGCATGAGCAGCGCGCACGCCTCGGCGCCTGCTTCCGCTGCTCGGGCGGCGTACGCCAGGGAGGCGCCGGGGTCGGTCGTACGGTCCCGGTCACCGTGCAGCATGACCAGGCGTCGGCCGTTCAGCTGTGCGACCGGCTCTCCCTCGGGGCACCACGGGGCGAGCCCCACCACACCCCGCACCAGTGGATGCCCGGCGGCTCGCAGCGCCGCGCGACCGCCCATGGAGTGCCCGACCAGGACCGTGGGCACATCGCCGGCGCTTGAGGCCAGCTCGTCCAGGGCCCTCCACGCGTCCCGGAACGCGTCCTCACGTTCGCCGTTCCAACCACGGCAGCGGTAACGGACGCTGCCCATGAGGACTCCCCGGCCACGGCAGGACCGCTCGACGGCCCGGACGAACGGGCGCATGCGTACGCCGGGGAGGTTCCACGGAAGCGGCGCCTCCGTCCCCTCGGAGCGACCGCCGTGGAGGAAGAGCACGGCCGCGCGGGGTGACGCGACGCCGCGGTGCACCACGAGAGCCGGTCGGGGGCCGTCGTCCGGTGCGGGCACGCTGTCTCCTCTTCGCGGGGGTCTTCTTCGCGGGGGTCTTCGTCGACCGTTCAACGGCTGGGCCGCCATGTTTGTCCCCGTACGCAGGGGGTTCTGCGGGTCGAAAAAGTTTTCCGCCTTCCTGTCACAACTCCCCGAGCCGCTCCGTCAAGGAGGTGTAGACACCAGCAACGGCTTAGGAGATCACCATGGACGCTCGTCTGAACCTCTACGGCAACCCGCTCGCCGGCAAGTTCCTGCGCTACATCAACTCCGCGGGCAAGGCGATCTCGGACTCGACGCTGCCGCACGCCACGCAGGAACTGGTGAAGATCCGCGCCAGCCAGATCAACGGCTGCGGCTTCTGCACCGACATGCACACCAAGGACGCCACGCACGCCGGTGAGACCTCGACGCGCCTCAACCTGATCGCCGCCTGGCGCGAGGCCACGGTGTTCACCGACGCCGAGCGCGCCGCCCTGGAGCTGACGGAGCAGGGCACCCGCGTCGCCGACGCGGCCGGTGGGGTCACGGATGAGGCGTGGGCGAACGCCGCCAAGCACCACGACGAGGACCAGCTCGCCGCGCTTGTCTCGCTCGTCGCCCTCATCAACGCCTACAACCGCGTGAACGTCATCGTCCAGCAGCCCGCCGGCGACTACCAGCCGGGCCAGTTCGGATGACGAGATCCTGACGACAGCCGCAGGCCGTGGACTCACGGCCTGCGGCTGTCCTCGTCCAGCGGCGAGGCGGGTGTACGCGACGAGGTCGAATGTCGCGGACGGTAGAGCTCTCTCTTGCCGCTGACAACGAGCATGCCGTTGCGATGAGGGGGCATCCGGGGAAGGTGCGAGGAGAAGGAGCTGAGATGGTGTCAACCCCCGAGGTGAGCACGGCGACTTGCGCGTCCGGTGATGTCGCGGACGATCAGCCCGAGAGCCCGAGCGAACGCGTCAACCGGCGCTGGAACGAGATCCTTCAGGAGACGCGCGTCGCCCAGACAGGCGTGCAGGTGCTCTTCGGATTCCTGCTCAGCGTCGCGTTCACTCCCCTGTTCCGGGAGCTCGGTTCCTTCGACCGCGCCGTCTACATCGTGACCGTCGTCCTGGCCGCCTCCGCGACCGGAGCACTCATAGCGCCGGTGTCGATCCACCGCTTCCTCTCGGGACAGCGCATGAAGGACGAGATGGTCGAGGTCGCCGCGCGCCTCATGATGTGCGGTCTCGTCCTTCTCGCGCTGACGATCGGATGCACGCTGCTTCTCATCCTGCGCGTCGTCATGGTGGGCTGGCTCTCGGAGGTCCTCGCCGCGGGTGTCATGGCGTGGTTCGTGCTGTGCTGGTTCGTACTCCCGCTCGTTCTTCGACGCCGATCGGCCCGCCGGGACCGGGCCTTCTCGACCAGGACCTGAAGCGCTCCGTCAGCCGTCGGCGCCGAAGGACGCCACGGAACCCGTGGTGTCAGCGCCGCAACTTCACCTTGGAGAGCGCCGCGACACCCAGGGCGGCCAAGGCGATCTGGATGAGCCACTCCGCCCAGTCCACGCCGTCCGTGTCGGCCACATCGAGACCGGAGGCAATGGCGGTGCCGACCAAGGCCGCCGCGATGCCGACGACAATGGTCCAGAGGATCCCGATGCGCTGCCGCCCGGGGAGAGCCAGGCGCCCGAGTATCCCGATGACAGCTCCGATCAAGATGGCGCTGATCAGACCCGAAATCTCCATCTCTGCTCCTCAGTTCCGTTCCTCGGTCGTTTCATTTCGCGCTTACGAGTTCCCGGAACAGCCCTGGCCAATCCTTTACGCCCGGCTAACGCCCGGCTATCGAATACAGGCGTCAGGGAGAGGACTGAGCCCTCTCCCTGACGCCTGAACTGATTTGATTACGCGTTGTGCGGCGGGCGTCAGATGCGCCCATGTGTCAGCCGAGTCAGCGGGCCGCCCTGGACCTTCGCCGTGCGGCGCCCAGCGGTGAAAGAGGCGCCGACAATGCTGACCAGGCCCGCGGCCGCACCGGCGGCGATGGCCTTGCGGTTCTTCACCAGGGTCCAGCCGGCCACGGCGGTGGACGCCACCTTTCCGCCCGCCGACACCACGGTCTTGCCACCGCTCTCAAGACCCGATGCCGCCGCCTGCTTCGCACGCTGTGTCGCGACGCCGAACGACCGCGCCCCGGAATCGGCGGCGTTCGCCGCCTCCTCGGCGGAACTCTTCGCCTGTTCAGCGGCCTTCGCGGATTCCTGCTTGGCCTTCTGTGCGGTGCTCGTGTTCACCTTGCGTGCTCCTGTACTCGCGGTGGACCGCCCCTTGGCGGTGGTGGCCTTCGTGGAGCGCCGGGCTTTTCCGGCGCCGTCGTCAGAGTTACTTCTCTCTTCAGCCATAAAGTCCGTGTAGCCACTCAACGCCGCGTGAAACTTGGCGAGTTGGATTACTCGTCACGCACTCGTCACGAGTTCGATCATTCGTCGTCAACAGGCAGCAGAGAACCCAGCGGCCCCAGATCCAGATTCAGGTCGCTCATGGTCAGTCCATATCGTTCGCAGAGCTCGGACATGCGGTCCTGAAGAATCATGAGGGTCATTCCCACGCGTTCTTCCTGGTCTTCTCTGAGGTCCCCTTGGTCGACGCGGTGCATGGCGGTGCGTTCCATCAGTTGCCGCAGGAGTTCGACAATGGTCAGCACCAGTTTGATGAGGTCGCGCTCCACCGTTTCCGGGTCGGTCTTCAGGCGGCTCGCGATATCGCG
The DNA here is from genome assembly GCF_043200355.1 of Streptomyces sp. NPDC048436. Taxonomy (NCBI): domain Bacteria; kingdom Bacillati; phylum Actinomycetota; class Actinomycetes; order Kitasatosporales; family Streptomycetaceae; genus Streptomyces; species Streptomyces sp. NPDC048436. The sequence continues at coordinate 196,286 of NZ_JBICXP010000006.1, read as the reverse complement.
CGGCGGCTTGTCGTCCGGCCCCGCGGGCACCAGGTCGAAGGCGCGCGCCGCCGCCTGCGCCACCTCGTCGAACCTGTCGGCCTTCGGTGGTTCAGCGGACTGGTCGTCGGTCATGTTGGCTCTCCTCCTCACCACGGCGCCGGGCTGTCGGGCGTGATCGAGTGGATCACCGCGCGCAGATTGATGCGGACCAGGTCCACGTCGGCCACGGACAGCACCAGGTCTCCGGTCAGGACCGCTCCCCCGTTCAACAGGCGGTCGAGGAGGTCGATGAGCGCGACCTGCCGGCCGGCAAGACCTTCCTCCTCCGCGAAACCGCCGCCCGCGAGATCGGTGTTCATCACGCGCCCCCGCTCGACGAAGACGAAGGCGTCGCGAAGGAGTACGGGGCCCATGGGCCGGTGACTTCGATGCGCACGCCGGGTGCGTCGGCCGGCAGGTCCGCCAGGATGGCGCGGAACTCGTCCTCGCGGTCGGCCGCCACCAAGTAGGCGTCGTTGGCGATGTTCTCGCCGGGGCCGGAGTCCGGACCGCCCTGCTGTGGCCGGTGCGCGACCCGGGCGCGGGCCAGTTCGGTGACACGGTCGACCACCTGGGCGGCCACCACCCCCGCCGCTCGGTACGCGTCGCGATGCGTACGCCTCTGCGCCCGGCGCCGCTGAAGATAGGCACGCCCCGGGCTGTCCGACGCTGCGTCGTCGACGGCGGGCTCGGCGGCGGCTTCACGCGCTTCCCGCGGGTCGGCGTACACCTTGACGCCGAGTTCGATGTGACCGTCGAGCCACGCCAGGAGTTCGGTGAACTCCCCCGCGCGCTCGCGGAGCATCGCCACGACCCCCGCGTCGTCGAGGTACACCGTGGCCAGCCGCATCGGGAGTACGCCCGTGCTCTCGTACGCGGTCTCCACCACGGCGTGGTGCCTGCGGACGGTCGCTTCGAGTTGGCTGAGGTCCTCCATCTGCGCCTGCATGCCCTCGGCGCCGTACATCGCCTCCGGCACGGTGGACACGAGCGCCGCGAGGCCGCCCTCCTCCACCGTTCGCACCTGCCCCTCTTCCAGCCCCGCCGCCTTGGCGGCGGCGGCGTCGAGGGGCGCGCCGGCCCGTCCGATGGCGTACACGTACGTGATCCCTGCCGTGCTGCCCCATGCGATGCGGGACTCGGCCACGGGGGACCTGTCGACCTCGGACGGGCCGTCGGCGCTCACTTCTTCTCCTTACTGTCCGCACTGTCCTCGACCGCGGCACGCAGTTCGGCGATCTCGGCACGCAGCCTGGAGTTCTCCGCCTCCACCTCGTCCCGTGCGGGCGCCGCCGGAGCGACTTGCCGGTCCGAGTGCGCCCGCGAGGACAGGGAGGGGTCGTGCTCCCACCAGTCGATCCCCATCTCCTTCGCCTTGTCCACGGAGGCGACGAGGAGCCGGATCTTGATGGTCAGGAGCTCGATGTCGAGGAGGTTGATCTGGATGTCACCCGCGATCACGACGCCCTTGTCCAGGACGCGTTCCAGGATGTCGGCCAAGTTGGCGGAGGACCCTTGCTGGGGGCCGTACCGGGACACCCCGGACGAGGGACCGACACGGCCGGCCAGTGAATCGGACATGTCTGATCACCCTTGTCTGCAGATCATGTGACGTCAGCGGCGGGCCGGGGCGGCACGCCGCCGGGAGCGCCGAGCCGGACGTTCGTCCTCGTCGTAGTGACCGTCGTCCTCTGCTTCGGGCTCGTCACGGCCGTCGGCCGCGGGCTCGTCCCGGTCCGGCTCGTCCCGGTCGGGTTCGTCGCCCTCGTCGTCCTCGTCGTAGAGGTCCTGCTTCTCCAGGTCCTCCTTCTCCTCGTCAGGAGCGGCCTCGTCGCGAGCGTCGTCGTACTCTTCGGCTTCTTCCGGCTCTTCCCGCTCTTCCGGCTCGTCCAGTTCGTCGCGCTCGTCCCGCTGGTCGTCCTCGTTCTCCTCGTTCTCCTCGTCCTCCTCCAGCTCACCCTCGGGTTCGTTCTCGTTCTCGTCCTCTACTTCGCCGTACTCGCCCTCGGCGCGCTCGCGCTCCTCCTCCTCGACGGCGTCGTCGTGTTCGACCACGACCTCGCCGTCCCGGATCTCGCCCCGCCAGCCGTCGGTGGCTTCGCCGCGCATCATGATGAACTTGCGGTAGAGCTTGAGGTCGAGCCGGGCCCGGCGGCCCTGCGCCCGCCAGATGTTGCCGGTCTTCTCGAACAGACCCTTGGGGAAGTACTCAAGGACCAGCAGGACCCGTGTCAGGTCACCGGTGAGGCGATGGAACGTCACCACACCCTTGACCGTTCCCTTGGCGCCCTCGGTGGTCCACGTGATCCGCTCGTCCGGCACCTGCTCGGTGACGTTCGCCTTCCAACTGCGCGTGGACTTGGCGACCTTCACCTTCCAGTTGCTGCTGGTGTCGTCCGACTTCTCGACGCTCACCACACCCTTGGAGAAGGTGCTGAACTCCTGGAACTGCGTCCACTGGTCGTAGGCCTCGCGCACCGGCACACCGACATCGATGTCCTCGACGATGGTCACGCTCTTGGACTTGCCGCCGCCGCTCTTGCGTCCCTTCCCGAACATTCCCTTGACCTTGTTCTTCAGGGTGTCCTTGAGGTGCGAGGTTCCGGCGGCGAAGGCCGCCTGCCCGGGCGACTTGCCCTCGCTGAGTGCCTGGCCGCCCTTCGTGAGGCCCTTCACCAGGCCGCCCGCGCCCTGTCCCGGTTCGCCGAGCTTCGCGACGCTGTCGCCCAGCCTGGCTCCCAGGTTGGTGACGGCGTGCTGTGCGCGAGCCGTGAGGTAGTTCTGGAACTCCTCCTTCAGCTGCTCGGCAGCCGGGCTCTTGGTCACCTCGTTCTTCATGCTCCCGAGTGCGGAGTCAGGCATTGCGGCCCCCTCGGTTCGAAGCGGCACGCGTGGCCTTCGTCGCCGTCCTGCCCGCCCCCGAAGTGGCCTTCTTGGCGCTCGAGGTGGTCTTGCGCGACGCCGAGTTGGCGCTCTTGGCACCCGAAGCGGCCCGGCCTGCACCGGAGGCCGCCTTGCCGCCGGCCGACCCGGCCGACTTGGCCGACTTGGTGGCCGTCTTGGCGGGCGCCCTTGCCGCCGCCTTGCGGCGCGGTGCGGGCTCCTCGTCGCTGTCGCGGCTGTCGGCGCCGGATTCCCTGGCCCCGCCCTCGCCGTCGTCACCCTCGTCTTCCTCGTCGTCGAATCGCTCCTCGCGGCCCTTGCCGCGGTCCGGGTCGTCGAGGTCCCGGGTCCGTTCACTGAGCGAGTCGGCCAGACCCGACATGCGGTTGGTCGCGGCCGAGACGGCCGCGGACTTCGTCGCGTCCACAAGTTCCTTGCGGACCTGGCTGTTGAGCGACCCGAGAACCGGGGAATTGCTGACGAGCTGTCCCAGCTGCTTGGGATCCAGATTCAGTTTCTTGCCCGCCAGGAACATGCCGAGGCCTATGGCCATCTTGGCTTTCTTGGTACGTCCCAGCAGATAGCCCCCTACAAGGGCCACGCCTATCTTGCCGTTGGTCATCATCTTTCGAACACCTCAATCTCCCGATCATCAAGATTCGGCCTGGAGACGGCGCTGATGGGCTTCGAGCCACTCCAGCCTGTCCAGCAGTTCGTCCTCACGCCGGTCGAATTCCTCCTCCTCGATACGTCCTGCCAGCAAGTCCCTCTCAAGTTCCGCGAGTTCCTCGCGCACCGGCCCGGGGTCGTAGTACTCGCGCTCGGCGGTGACCACCACCTGGTCGAGCACCCACGCCGCACCGCGCACCGGAGCGAAGGGCAGAGTCACGATGTGAGTGATCAGACCCATGGCTTGTCTCCGCTCTGTGAGGCGACAGTGACCGCTCAGACGAAGCTGTAGGGCGGCAGCGGGCCGTTGACGTTGAGGGTGTAGGCCTCGCCGCGCTCCTCGGCAAGTTCGTGCAGGGCCTGCGAGAACGCCGCCGCCTCTGCCCGCTTGACCAGGAACGACACATTGAGGAAGTGGTCCTTGGTCGGCTGGGACACGACGGTGCGCACCGCGCTGGGCGCAAGGCGCTCCACGAGCGACTGGCCGTCGGATTCCTCGCGCGCGGAGACCTCCTGCGCGATCAGCTCGCCGAGAGCGACCTTCTCGTCCTGGGCCCCGGGGTTCTGCCGGGTGAGTTCGTTGAGCCTGCGGACCTCGGCGGACTCCTCGACGATCTCGTGCAGCAGGTCGTCCTCGTCCCTGCTCGCCTTCAGATTGAACTCGAGGCAGCCGTCGACCTCTCCCAGCCGGGCGATGTAGGCGTCCTGCTGCTCGTCGAGCACGACCTGCACCTGGTTGTCGTCGCTGCCCACCAGGCCGAAGCGCATCGGCAGGGCCGAACCGTCGGCCATCAGGCGTTCCAGGACGCTCTGGTGGGCGACAAGATCACGCCGCTTGGCCCGCAGTCCTTCCGGCACGTCACTGACCACGGCGGTCAGCGCTTGCGTACGCACGGTGCGCAGTTCGGTGGGCGGTTCGCCCACTCCCTTGAGTCCGCCCAGTTCCATCGGGTGATCGGCTGCTGTGATGGCGTATATGTACGTGGGCACTGCCTACTCCTCTCGGCTGCGGGACGGACGGCGGCTGCTGGACGACGACTTGCGCGCCGGACGCTCTTCCTTCTCGGGTTCCTCACGGCCTCGCTGGAGAGAGTCGCTGAACGCCTCGACGGCGCCGGTCAGCGCTCCTTTCGACTTCCCTTTGGCGCCGCCTTCCGTCACCTCGCCGACCAGGTCGGTGAGTTGACTGGGCGCCTTGCGTCCCGATTCGAGGTCGAGGCGGTTGCACGCCTCGGCGAACCGCAGGTACGTGTCGACGCTGGCCACCACGACACGGACATCGATCTTGAGGATCTCGATGCCGACGAGGGACACCCGCACGAAGGCGTCAATGACGAGTCCTCGGTCGAGTATCAGCTCCAGGACGTCGTAGAGATTTCCGGAGCCACCTCCACTGCCGCCCGAGGAGCTGGGTTGCTGAACAATGCTCACGGTTGACCTTCCTTCCGTTTCTGCGGACACCGGTGGTCCGGCGGAGGCACCTGGCGCGCCGCGCCGTGCCGTCGCAGCCGTTCCACCTGGCCGGCTCATCGATCGATTTGTCCCCTTGTGTACCGGCGAATCCGCTCATAGCTCATCAGTTGACCTTCGGTGTCCAGCTGTACGCGGTAGGACGCCATCACACTCGTGGTGTCAGGGACCCGTTCGATTTCGACCACTTCCACGTCGGCGTACCAGCCCTCGTCCGTCGTCTTCAGGGCGGACACCGAGTCGGGCTCGCACTGCAGCAAGGCGACGAGCTGCTCCATGGCGCTTCGCATCGCCTCGGGAGCGGTCATCCGCTCTCTCTTGCTCTTCTCGCCCGTGGGCTCAGATGTCGGCATGATCCCGTCCGTCGAATATCGAGGGAGATTCCCGTCCCTGGTCTCCGCCAGCTGGTCACGCTTGGGTCAACTGGCTCGGTCAGGGACCCGGGTGCCCGGGAGCGCGGGACCTATGCATCGCGAATCCGCCCGGCCCACGCGGTGGATCCGGAGCCGGACGCACCGCGTTTGCGGCCCGGGGCCGGGGACACTCGGTGTCCCAATATCGGCGAGGCGGGCCTCATAGGAGGAGCCATGGGCAGTCTGGTACAGGCAGCGGCGATCGTGCTCGACTGTTCGAATCCTGAGGAACTCTCGGAGTTCTACCGCGAGTTCCTCGACGGATCGGTTTCCGATGACGCGTCGGTCAACCGCATCGACATCGAGACGGCCACCGGTTTCCGGATCGCCTTCAGGCGTGATCTCAACGCCACGCCGGGCAGCTGGCCACGGCCCGACGACTCCATGCAGATCCACATCGACTTCCTGGCGCCCATGGAGGACATGGACGAGCTGGAACGGCGGTTGATCGGCCAAGGCGCCTTGCCTGTCGACGCGTCCGCCAAACGCAGCCCCAACGAGACGCGCCGCTACGCCGATCCGGCCGGCCATGTCTTCACGGTCCGCGCCTCGCTGCGCCAGAGCCCGAAGACTGACTGAGCGCGGGCCCGGCCGTCGACCGGCCGGGCCCGCGCGATGCCAAGTGTGCAAGCGCCCAGGTGCTCAGGCACCCGGGTAGGAGGAGTCGGCCAGGGTGCGGGCCAGATGCGCGGCGTTGACCGCCAGCGTCCGGGTCGTCGAGGCGACCGCCTCCGGGGTGCCGTCCAGGTCCTGGTAGTCGGTGCCCTGCTGAGCCTCGCCCACCCAGTAGGTGACCGCTCCGGGCGGAAGCGTGAAGCCCAGGTCGTTGAGCCCCTGGAAGAGCCCGGCACTCACATGGTGCGCGCCGTCCTCGTTGCCGACGACCGCGACCGCCGCCACCTTGTCGTAGGGCAGCTGTCGCCCCTGTTCGTCGGTCTCCGAGATGTCCGCGTTCAGCCGCTCGAGGACACGCTGGCAGACGCTGGAGGGATGGCCGAGCCAGATGGGGGTGGCCAGCAGCAGGATGTCCGCCGCGAGGACCTTCTCGCGCAGCTGCGGCCAGGCGTCCGTCCCGCCCATGTCCTGTGACACACCAGGCCGTACGTCGAGATCGACCACCCGGACGGCCTCACCCTTGACGCCCAGGGACGACAGTTGGGCGAGCACCTGGTCGGCGAGGAGCTGGCTGCTGGACGGCTCGGGGGACGGCGTGAGCGTACAGACGAGGGCGAGCGCGCTTGTCATGGTGGAACTCCTATTCCGCTGGACGGGCATACGGCCCCCCGTGTCCCCCGTGGGCGGATGGGCATTCACCGGCTCCCGGATCTCACGAGTGGCAGGCGGCCTCACAAGGACAGAGGCTCTGTTGGTACGAGGTGTCGCCGCGGCGCCATCGGGTACTGCGCCCTCAGCCTCCGACGCGGGACGTCAGGCGCAGGACGGGAAGGAGCCGCAGCCGTGGCCATGAGCGAGTTGGAGGAGCGATGGACGCCCGTAAGCTGATCCGCCGCTGGCCCGCCTACCGCCAGCTCACCGGCTCCGACCCGCTGGGGCGGGGGCGGGCCGCCATGTCGCCCCACACCGAGGGGCTGCGCCCGCGCACCGACTCCGCCGACCGGGTGGTCAAGTCCGTCTGCCCGTACTGCGCCGTCGGCTGCGGCCAGGACGTCTACGTCAAGGACGACCGGGTGGTGCAGATCGAGGGCGACCCCGACTCCCCCGTGAGCCGCGGCAGGCTGTGCCCCAAAGGCTCGGCGACGCTCCAGCTGACCACCGGCTCCGGCCGCCGTCATCAGGTCCTCTACCGGCGGCCGTACGCGAGCGACTGGGAGCCGCTGGACCTGGAGACGGCGATGGACATGGTCGCCGACCGGGTCGTCGAGACCCGGCGCCGTACGTGGGAGTGGGAGCACGAGGGGCTGCGCACGGCCCGCACCCTGGGCATCGCGAGTCTCGGCGGCGCCACCCTCGACAACGAGGAGAACTACCTGATCAAGAAGCTCCTGACCGGGCTCGGCGTGGTCCAGGTGGAGAACCAGGCACGGGTCTGCCACAGCTCCACCGTCGCCGGGCTCGGCGCGTCCTTCGGCCGTGGTGGCGCCACGACGTTCATGCAGGATCTGCAGCACTCCGACTGCATCGTCATCCAGGGCTCGAACTTCGCCGAGGCGCACCCCGTGGGCTTCCAGTGGGTGATGGAGGCCAAGGCGCGCGGCGCCCGCATCATCCACGTAGATCCGAGGTTCACGCGCACCAGCGCGCTGGCGGACCTGCACGTGCCCATCCGGGCGGGCAGCGACATCGCTTTCCTCGGCGGGATCATCAACCACGTCCTGACCGAGGAGAAGGACTTCCGGGAGTACGTCCTCGCGTACACGAACGCCGCCACGCTCGTAGCTGAGGACTTCCGCGACACGGAGGACCTGGACGGCGTGTTCTCCGGCCTCGACGAGGAACGGCACCACTACGACCCGGCGAGCTGGCAGTACGAGGGCGCGGAGGTGCAGCAGCCGACCGGCGACGTCGACGAGCAGTACGAGCGCCGCGTCGAGGACACCGAGGACACAGAAGGCGCCCAGGACACCGAGGCGCAGGCGAAGGTCCACGGAGCGGGCGGCGCCGAGACACACGGCTCGGGCGGCCCCCAGGCGCACACCCCTCCGGCCCGCGACGAGACCCTCCGGCATCCGCGCTGCGTCTATCAGATCCTCAGGCGGCACTACTCCCGGTACACGCCCGAGCTGGTCGAGCAGACCTGCGGGGTGCCGCGCGAGACGTTCCTTGAGGTGTGCGAGGCGCTCACCGCCAACTCGGGCCGGGAGCGCACGAGCGCCTTCGCCTACGCGGTGGGCTGGACGCAGCACTCGGTGGGTTCGCAGTACATCCGCGCGGCGAGCGTGCTGCAACTGCTTCTCGGCAATATCGGGCGTCCGGGCGGCGGCATCCAGGCGCTGCGCGGGCATGCCTCCATCCAGGGATCGAGCGACATCCCGACCCTGTTCAATCTGCTGCCCGGCTATCTGCCGATGCCGCACGCGCACGCCCATGAGGACTTGGACGCGTTCGTCGCGGCGAGCCGCACGGACAAGGGCTTCTGGGGCGAGATGCGCTCCTACTTCGTCAGCCTGCTCAAGGCGTACTACGGCGACGCGGCCACCGCCGACAACGACTTCTGCTTCGACCACCTGCCGCGCCTGACCGGTTCGCACAGTACGTACGACACGGTCCTTGCCCAGCTCGACGGCGTCTGCAAGGGCTACTTCCTGATGGGCGAGAACCCCGCGGTGGGCTCCGCCAACACACGCCTGCAGCGCCTGGGCATGGCCGAGTTGGAGTGGCTGGTCGTGCGGGACTTCTCGCTGATCGAGTCGGCGACGTGGTGGCAGGACGGGCCGGAGACCGAGACCGGTGAGATGCGCAGCGAGGACATCGGCACCGAGGTCTTCTTCTTCCCGGCGGCCTCGCACACGGAGAAGTCCGGCTCGTTCACCAACACCAACCGCTGGGTCCAGTGGCACCACGCGGCGGTCGAGCCGGAAGGCGACGCGCGCAGCGACCTCTGGTTCATGTACCACCTGGGCCGGCGCATCAAGGAGAAGCTGGCCTCGTCCACCGACCCGATGGACCGGCCTGTGCAGGATCTCACCTGGGACTACCCGGTGGACGGCCTTCTGCGTGAGCCGGTCTCGGCGGCTGTGCTCGCCGAGATCAACGGCCATGGCGAGGACGGCCAACCTCTGTCCGCCTACACCGAGTTGAAGGATGACGGGTCGACGCGCTGCGGCTGCTGGATCTACTGCGGTGTCTTCGCCGACGGCGTGAACCAGGCCGCCCGGCGCAAGCCGGGCACCGAACAGGACTGGGTGGCCGCGGAGTGGGCCTGGGCGTGGCCCGCCAACCGGCGCATCCTCTACAACCGCGCGTCGGCCGCCCCCGACGGCACGCCCTGGAGCGGGCGCAAGTCGTACGTGTGGTGGGACGAGGCCGAGCGGAAGTGGACCGGGCACGACGTCCCGGACTTCGTGCCCGACCGCGCCCCCGACTACGTACCGCCAAAAGACGCCAAGGGTCCGGACGCCCTGCGCGGCGACGATCCGTTCATCATGCAGGCCGACGGAAAGGGCTGGCTGTACGCGCCGGCGGGCCTCACGGACGGGCCGCTTCCCACGCACTACGAGCCGCAGGACTCGCCCTTCACCAACCTCCTCTACCCCGCCCAGTCCCGCTCCCCGGCGCGCCAGTTGTACGCGCGGGAGGGCAACCGATATCACCCGAGCGGTGACGAGGCGGGCGCCGGTGTCTATCCGTACGTCGTCACCACGCATCGGCTGACCGAACACTTCACCGCGGGCGGGATGAGCCGCTGGTCGTCGTATCTCTCCGAGCTGCAACCGGAGTTCTTCTGCGAACTGTCGCCGCAGCTGGCCGCCGAGCGCGGTCTTGAGCACGGCGGCTGGGCGACGATCATCACCGCGCGCAACGCCGTCGAGGCGCGGGTCATGGTGACCGAGCGGCTGAAACCGCTGACCGTGCACGGCCGTACGGTCCATCAGATCGGGCTGCCCTTCCACTGGGGCCCGAACGGAGTCGTCAAGGGTGACGCCGCGAACGAGCTGGTCGCCATCGCGCTCGACCCCAACTCCCATATCCAGGAGGACAAGGCGCTGACGGCCGACATCATCCCGGGCCGCCGCCCCCGCGGCCCCGAGCTGCACCGGCTCGTCGCCGGCCATCGCCGCAGGGCAGGCATCACGGACTCGACGGGAACGGAGACCAAGCAGTGAGCGAGAACCTGCTCAGCGGCCCCGAACGGGACCCGGCGCGCGACGCGGGACACGAGGACGCGCCGCCGCGCGTGGGGTTCTTCACCGACACCTCCGTCTGCATCGGCTGCAAGGCCTGCGAGGTGGCCTGCAAGGAGTGGAACGCGATCCCGGAGGACGGTCTTTCGCTGAGCGGGATGAGTTACGACAACACGCAGGGCCTCGGCGCTTCCAGCTGGCGGCATGTGGCGTTCATCGAGCAGCCCGCGGTTGCGGTTCCGGCTGCTGAAGGCCGCACCGAACTCCCGTTGTTGGATGCCCCGTTGCTGGACGCCCCGGCGCAGTCGGCCGGGGAAACCACGGGCAAGGACATGCGGTGGCTGATGTCGTCCGACGTGTGCAAGCACTGCACGCACGCCGCCTGCCTGGACGTGTGCCCCACGGGGTCGCTCTTCCGCACCGAGTTCGGGACGGTCGTGGTCCAGGAGGACATCTGCAACGGCTGCGGGTACTGCGTGCCCGCCTGCCCCTACGGCGTCATCGAGCAACGTCCTTCCGACGGGCGGGCGTTCAAGTGCACCATGTGCTACGACCGGCTCGGCGCCGGGCAGGAACCGGCCTGCGCCAAGGCGTGTCCGACCGAGTCCATCCAGTTCGGGCCGCTGGACGAGCTGCGGGAGCGCGCGGCGCTGCGGGTGGACCAGTTGCACGAGGCGGGAGTGAGCGAGGCACGGCTGTACGGCCACGATCCGGATGACGGGGTCGGCGGCGACGGAGCCTTCTTCCTGCTCCTTGACCGGCCCGAGGTGTACGGGCTGCCGCCCGACCCGGTCGTCACCACCCGGGATCTGCCCGCCATGTGGAAACACGCGGGGCTCGCCGCCCTGTCCCTGGCAGGCGGCTTCGCCCTCTCCTTCGCACTTCCGGCAGCCCGGGGAAAGGTCCGGCGATGAGCACCGACGGAACACGACGGCGCGGGCGCCGTGGCGAGGAACTCATGGTCCCGCGGGCCGAGTTCGACTCGTACTACGGGAAGCCCATCATCAAGCCGCCGTCCTGGGCCGCACGGGACATCGCCGGATACTTCTTCCTCGGCGGGCTCGCGGGGGCGGGCTCCGTCCTGGCCGCCGGTGCCCAGCTCACCGGGCGTCCGAAGACGGCCACCGCGCTGAAGGTGTCCTCTCTCGCCTCGGTCTCGCTGTCGGCCGCCGCACTGGTCAACGACCTGGGCATGCCGAGCCGGTTCCCGAACATGCTGCGGGTCATCAAACCCACCTCACCCATGAGCGTCGGCTCCTGGCTCCTGAGCGCCTACGGTCCCGCCGCGGGCGCCGCCGCCCTGTGCGCGGTCACCGGCCGGCTGCCCCGTGTGGGGGCCGCCGCCACCGCGGGCGCCGCGCTCCTCGGCCCGCCGCTGGCCACGTACACGGCGGTACTCGCGGCGAACACCGCGGTGCCCGCCTGGCACGGCGCGCACCGTCAACTCCCTTACCTGTTCGGCGCGTCGGCGACCGCGGCAGCGGCGGGCATGGCCCTGGCGCTCGGCCCGACCCGGGAGAACTCCCCGGCGAGGTGCGCGGCAGTCCTCGGCGCCGTCGCCGAGCAGGTTGCCACCAGGGCGGCGGAGCATGAGCTCGGCATGGTGGCCGAGACGTACCGGAAGGGCCGCGCGGGCCGTCTGATGCGCTGGGCCAAGGCGCTGACCGTGGCGGGAGCGGCGGGCGCCGTGCTCCTCGGCCACCGCAGCCGTCCGGTGGCCGTCGCGTCCGGTGTGGCTCTGCTCGCCGGGTCCGTCTGTACCCGCTTCGGGGTCTTCGCCGCGGGGATCGCGTCCGCCGAAGACCCCCGGTACACGGTGGTGCCGCAGCGGGCGTCGGCCGCCGCGGCTACCGCCGACGGCTGACGGCGAGCCGCCGAACCTCGGCCGGTGCGGTCCCTCACTCCCCGTCCGTGTGCGCCATCCGCGACAGCAGCACATGCAGCGTCTCCCGCTCCTCCACGCCCAGCGGGGCAAGGAGTTCGTCTCTGACGCCCCGGGCCACCTCGTCGGAGTCGCGCAGGAAGTCGTGGCCCGCGGGGGCCAGGGCGACGATGCGTCGGCGGCGGTCGTCGGGGGCTGGGCGGCGGTCGACGAAGCCGAGGCGTTCCAGGTCGTCGACCAGGCCGACGATCGCGCTGGGGTCGTAACCGAGCTCCCGGCTCAGCTCACGCTGGGCCGCGCCCTCCACGGTGGCCAGATAGCGCAGCAACGCGTAGTGCCGCAGGCGCAGGCCGGATCTTTCGAGCGCCGCGTTGAAGAGCTGCCCCGAGCGCAGGCCCAGGCGGTAGAGCAGGTATCCCGCGTCGGCGTGCAGGCCCCGCATCCAGGGCGCGCCCTCGTCGACCGACCCCTTCTCCACGGGCTCGGCGGTGTTCTTCCGGCTGGTCATGAAGGGCGCTCTCCCTGATCGGTCTTTCGCAGTCGTACGTGGTCGTACGTGGCGGTCTCGCAGTCGTACATCGCGGTCTCGCGGCGTACGTGATGGTCGTCGTCGCCGACAGTGTCCAGCATGCCGCATGATCGGTGTCGGCAACAACCATTGACGTCAACAACGGTTTGTCTTAACTTCCTTTCCGCGGGCCGAAGCCGGCCGCCCATCCATCTCGCCCAACCATCTCTCTCCGCTGTCTGTTGAAGGGGTTTCCCAGTGCTGGACTCATACGCCGTGGACCTGAGCGGCAAGGTCGCCGTCGTCACGGGATCGGGGCGCGGCCTCGGCCTCGCCTACGCCCACGCCCTCGCTCGCGCCGGTGCCTCCGTGGTCGTCAACGACGTCGACGAGGAGGCCGCCGAGCGCGCCGTCAAGACCATCACGGAGGCAGGCGGCCGTGCTGTCGCCGAAGTGGCCGCGGTCGGCGGCAGCGAGGCCGCCGACCGCCTCGTCGCCCGCGCCGTCCAGGAGTTCGGGCGCCTCGACGCGATGGTGACCAACGCCGGGATCTTGCGCGACCGGGTGCTGTGGAAGATGACCGACGAGGACTTCGACGCGGTCGTCACCACCCATCTGCGGGGCACCTTCACCTGCGCCCGCGCCGCCGCCGTACGGATGCGGGAGCAGGGCGAGGGCGGCAGCCTGATCCTGGTCGGCTCCCCCGCCGGGCAGCGCGGCAACTTCGGGCAGACCAACTACGCCGCCGCCAAGGCCGGGATCGCCGCCATGGTCCGCACGTGGTCGATGGAGCTGGCCAGGGCCGGCATCACCGTCAACGCGATCGTGCCGGTGGCCGCCACCGCGATGACCGAGACCATCCCCGCCTTCGCCCCGTACATCGAGGCCATGAAGGAGGGGCAGCCCCTTCCGGACTTCCTCCGCAAGGGCGAGGGGTTCGGCACGGCCGACGACTGTGCCGCGCTCGTCCCCTTCCTCGCCTCCGGCGCCGCCCGCGACGTGACCGGGCAGTGCGTCGGCATCGGCGGCGACCGGCTCGCCCTGTGGTCGCATCCGCACGAGGCCTCCGTGGCGTACGCGGATGGCGGCTGGACCCCGCAGACCATCGCCGCCGCCTGGCACACCTCGGTGGGCAGCGCCCCGGAGACGGTCGGCATCCCCGCGCCCAAGATCCCGGGAGCGTGAGGGAGTTGGACCTCTCCGAGCTCACCGCCATCGACGTCCATACGCATGCCGAGGTCTCGTCGAAGGGGCACGCCTCGCTCGACGCGGACCTCGACGCCGCCTCCAGCGCGTACTTCAAGGTCGAGGGCAACAGGAAGCCCACCCTCGAGGAGATGGCCGCCTATTACCGCGAGCGCAAGATGGCCGCCGTCGTCTTCACCGTGGACGCCGAGTCCGCCACGGGCACCGCGCCCGTCCCGAACGAGGAGGTCGCCGAGGCCGCCGCGGCCCACCCCGACGTGCTGATCCCCTTCGCGTCCATCGACCCCTTCCGGGGGAAGGCGGGCGTGCGCCACGCCCGTCGGCTCGTGGAGGAGTACGGGGTGAAGGGGTTCAAGTTCCACCCCAGCATCCAGGGCTTCTTCCCCAACGACCGTGCCCTCGCCTACGCGTTGTACGAGGTCATCGAGGAGACCGGCTGCGTCGCCCTCTTCCACACCGGACAGACCGGCATCGGCGCGGGCGTGCCCGGAGGCGGCGGGATCCGGCTGAAGTACTCCAATCCGATGTACGTCGATGATGTCGCCGCCGATTTCCCGCATCTGAAGATCATCCTGGCGCACCCGTCCTTCCCCTGGCAGGACGAGGCCCTCGCCGTCGCCACGCACAAGCCGGGCGTGCACATCGATCTGTCGGGGTGGTCGCCGAAGTACTTCCCGCCCCAACTCGTGCACTACGCCAACACCTTGCTCAAGGACAAGGTGCTCTTCGGTTCCGACTTCCCCGTCCTCACGCCCGACCGCTGGCTCGCCGACTTCGCGAAGCTGGCGATCAAGGACGAGGTCCGCCCCAAGATCCTCAAGGAGAACGCCGCCCGCCTGCTCGGGCTCAAGTAGAGGGGGCGCCATGCGCAACGAAGGACTCGGCTCCTGGCCCGCGCGCCGGGCCCGCAAGACCCCGCACCGCACCGCCCTCACCCACGAGGGCCGCACCATCAGTTACGCCGCTCTGCACTCCCGCGTCCTGCGACTCGCACACGCCCTGCGTGCCCATGGCATCCGGCGCGGGGACCGGGTCGCCTACCTCGGCCCCAACCATCCGGCCTTCCTGGAGAGCTTCTTCGCGGCAGGCGCACTCGGCGCCGTCTTCGTGCCGCTCAACACCCGCCTGACCGCACCCGAGATCGCCTACCAACTGGCCGACGCGGGCGCCCGCACACTGATCCACTCCCCCGCGCACACCGCGGTCGCGGCGGAGCTGCGGCCGGCAGGGCAGGTGGACCTCTTCGTCGAAGTGGGCGCCGCCTACGAGGAGTTGATGGACGGCACGGTCGAGTCTCCCCTGGACGAGGCGGTCGGCGGGGACGACGTATGCCTCCTGATGTACACCTCCGGCACCACGGGCCGCCCCAAGGGCGCCATGCTCACCCACGCCAACCTCACCTGGAACGCCGTCAACGTCCTCGTCGACGCCGACCTCACCGCCGACACCGTCGCCCTGGTCTCCGCCCCACTCTTCCACGCAGCGGCGCTCGGCATGCTCACCCTGCCCGTACTCCTCAAGGGCGGTCACTGCGTACTCGTCGAGTCCTTCGACCCGGCCGAAACCCTCGGCCTCGTCGAACGGCACGGTGTCAGTGCGATGTTCGGCGTACCCACGATGTACGAGCACCTCACCCGCGAGCCGCGGTGGCGGGCCGCCGACCTGTCCTCCCTTCGGATCCTGATGTGCGGCGGGGCGCCCGTGCCCACGCCGCTGATCGAGGCGTACGCGGAGCGAGGCCTCGCCTTCCAGCAGGGGTACGGGATGACGGAGGCCTCCCCCGGCGTGCTCTACCTCGACGCCGAGCACGCGGCGAGCAAGGCGGGCTCGGCCGGTGTGCCGCACTTCTTCACCGACGTACGCGTCGTACGTCCCGATCTCAGCCCTGCGGGCACCGGGGAGACCGGTGAGGTGCTTGTGCGCGGGCCCCATGTCACGGCGGGCTACTGGCAGTTGCCCGACGAGAGCGCCGCCGCCTTCACCGACGGGTGGTTCCGCACCGGCGACGCGGCCCGGGTGGACTCCGACGGCTTCGTCACCATCGCCGACCGCCTCAAGGACATGATCATCTCCGGTGGCGAGAACATCTACCCCGCCGAGGTCGAGAGCGCCGTCCTCGCCCACCCCGACGTGGTGGAGTGCGCCGTCATCGGTGTGCCGGACCCGCGCTGGGGTGAAGTGCCGCGGGCCGTCGTCGTGCCGCGCGAGGGCGCGGCCCCCACCGCGGACGACGTGCTCGGCTTCCTCGCGGGACGGCTCGCCAAGTACAAGATCCCCAAGTCGGTCGTGTGTGTACCCGAACTGCCGCGCACCGCCTCCGGGAAGCTCCACAAACCCAGCCTGCGCCGCGACCACGGCGACCCCACCCCTGAAGGAGAACCTAAATGACCGTCACCGCCAAGGGACTTGACGAACTGCTCGCGCTCGCGGGAAGCGATCTCGGTGTCACCGACTGGCTTGAGGTCGGCCAGGACCGCATCGACACCTTCGCCGACGCGACCGACGACCACCAGTGGATCCACACCGACCCCGTGAAGGCCGCGCAGGGCCCCTTCGGGGCGCCCATCGCGCACGGCTATCTGACCCTGTCCCTCTTCATCCCGCTCTTCACCGATCTCCTCGACGTCCAGGGCGTCACCACGAAGGTCAACTACGGCCTGGACAAGGTGCGTTTCCCCTCCCCCGTGAAGGCGGGCTCCCGGATACGCCTGCGCGCCACGCTCGCCTCGGTCGACGAGGTGCGGGGCGGAGTGCAGATCGCGGTCGACGGCACCGTCGAGATCGAGGGCGGCGACAAGCCCGCCTGTGTCCTGCGGAGCCTGTCCCGCTTCTACGCCTGAGGAGCCCGACATCATGACGCACCCACCCGCCGGAAAGACGAGCTCCAAGGCCGAACCCGGGGAGAGATCCGGGCAACTGCGCCGCGTCGCCCTGTCCGGACTGCTCGGCACGGCGATCGAGTTCTACGACTTCCTCGTGTACGGCACCGTCGCCGCGCTCGTCTTCGGCGACCTCTTCTTCCCCGATGCCGACCCGGCGGTGGGCACGGTGGCCGCCTTCGGCACGTTCGCCGCGGGCTATCTCGCCCGTCCCCTCGGCGGCATCATCTTCGGCCACTTCGGCGACCGGCTCGGCCGCAAGTCGATGATGCTCCTGACGATGGTCCTGATGGGCGCCGGCAGTTTCCTCATCGGTCTGCTGCCCACGTACGACGCGATCGGCGTCTGGGCACCCGTACTGCTCGTCCTGCTCCGCGTCGTGCAGGGCATCGCGATCGGCGGGGAGTGGGGCGGCGCCACGCTCATGGTCGCCGAGCACGCGGGCGACCGGCCGCGCGGCCTGTGGACCAGCTTCACCCAGCTCGGCGCCCCGCTGGGCATGGTGCTCTCCACCGGTGTCGTCACGCTGGTGACCACCCTGCCCGACGACGACTTCCGGGCCTGGGGCTGGCGGGTGCCGTTCCTGCTCTCCGTCCTGCTGCTCGGCGCGGGCCTCTACATACGCCTCAAGGTCACCGAAAGCCCGCTCTTCACCTCGCTCTCGCAGCGGCGGGAGCGGGCCCGGATGCCGCTGCTCGAAGTCCTGCGCGCGCCGCGTCCGGTGCTTCTCGCCTCGGCGGTCGGTATCGGCCCGTTCACCGCGCAGGCGCTGATGACGAGCTTCATGATCTCGTACGCCGTCGACGAGGGGTACACGCGCCCGCAGGTGCTCACCGGGGTGACCGTCGCCTCCTGTGTGGCCCTTGTGGTGCTGCCGTGCGCGAACCTCCTCTCCGACCGCTTCGGCCGCCGCCCGCTGGTCATGGCCGGGGCCCTGCTCTCGGCGGCCACCGCCTTCCCGGTCTTCGCGCTCGTGGACAGCCACCGGCCCGGTCTGCTGATCCTCGCCTGCGTGATCGGGCACGGGATCGCCCAGTCCGTGATGTACGGGCCGCTCGGCGCGCTGTTCAGCGAGATGTTCTCGACCCGGGTGCGCTACACGGGCGCCTCGCTCGGCTACCAGACCGCGACGTTGCTCGGCGCCGGATTCTCGCCGCTGATCGCCAGCGGGCTGCTCGCCACCTACGACTCCAGCGACTCCGTCGCCCTCCTTCTCACGGCCGGGGGCCTGATCACGGCGCTCGCCGTCTGGCGGGTCAAGGAGACCAACACCCAGAACCTCGCCGTACCAGCCCCGCCGTCCGTACGAGGAGAGTCCACATGACAGGCACCACCCGGCCCCGCACCGCCCGGCAGCCCGCGGTCGGTCTCGCGGCCCTGCTGCTCCTCGTGGCGGCGGCCCCGGCCTCCGCCACGCCATCCACCTCCGGCCACGTGGAGGGCACCCTCCCGTCCGGCGCCGCCTACATGATCGACACCCCGGACGACTGGAACGGCACCGTCCTGCTCTTCAGCCACGGCTACCGCCCGGAAGGCTCGCCCAACCCGGCCGTCAACGCCCCCGACGAGACCGCCAAGAAGCTGCTCCTGAAGGAGGGTTACGCGCTCGTCGGCTCTTCGTACGCGACGACCGGCTGGTCCGTGGAGCAGGCGGTGCCCGACCAGCTGGCCGCGCTCGACGCCTTCACCGGGGAGGTCGGCGAGGCCCGAAGGACGCTCGCCTGGGGGCAGTCGCTCGGCGGTCTGATCACGACGACGATCGCCGAGCGCCACCCGGGACGCATCGACGGCTCCCTCTCTATGTGCGGCCTCGTGCACGGCGGCGTCGCCAACTGGAACTCCACGCTGGACGCCACGTTCGCCCTCCGCACCCTGCTCACGCCCAACTCCGGTGGTGGGAAAGTCCAGTTGACGGGCTTCAAGGATGCCGCCGCCGCGACCGCATCGGCCAAGCGGCTCGGCGAGACCCTGGGCACGGCGCAGAACACCGCGGACGGCCGGGCCCGCATCGCGCTCGCCGCGGCGCTGCACAACATCCCGGGCTGGAACGACCCGGGCACGCCACGTCCCGCCCCGGACGACTACCCCGCCCAGCAGGCCAACCAGTACACGGCGGTACGTGGCCTGGTGGCGCAGCCCGGCTTCGCCTGGCGGGAGGAGGCCGAGCGCCGCGCGGGCGGCAACATGTCCTGGAACACGGGCGTCGACTACTCGGCGATGCTGGCCCGCTCCGCCCACTACAAGGAGGTCAAGGCCCTCTACAAATCAGCGGGCCTGTCCCTCCGGGAGGACCTGCGTGGCCTCGCCCGCGCGCCCCGCGTCAGCGCCGAGCCGCGGGCCGTGCGCTACATGGCCGCCCACGCCGCACCCTCCGGCCGCCTGAGCAAGCCGCAGTTCGACATCCACACCACCGGTGACGCGCTCGTCCCCGTCCAGGTGGAGAACGCCTACCAGCGTGCGGTGGCCGGAGCGGGCCGCACCCCGCTGCTGCGCCAGGCGTACACGGAGAACGCGGGGCACTGTACCTTCAGCCCCGCCGAACAGCTCGCCGCCCTGCACACGATCGAGCACCGGGTGACGACGGGCCACTGGGGCGACACTTCACCGCTCGCCCTCAACTCCCGCGCCCACCAGGCCGATCCGACCACTGCGGCCCGCTTCGCGGCGTACAGGCCGGGGCCGTACCCGCGCCAGTCGTACACCGGCAGCGGATGGAAATTGAAAGCCCCAGCGCACCCAGGCTCCTCACACGGATGACACGGAGGGAAGTTTGCTCGCTGCTCGCAAGGGCAAGCGAACTCCCAGTGCTTCGGACAGAAGGCACGCCCGTGGAGGCCGCATGCGGCTGTCACCCGGTGATGCCCGGGCGCGGCGCGCTCTCCCACGGTGACCTATGGCACCTCTGTTCAGGGAGTTGGCGACCTCATGCCCACCACCGCCGTCGCAACGCGCACCCCTCGCCACGACCACCACGACGCGCCGGACACAGCGGCAGACTTCCGCAAGCTGTGCAGCCTGCCCCACGGCCCCGAACGCGATGAACTGCGCCAGAAGCTCGTCTCCGCCTGGCTGCCCATGGCCGAGCGGCTCGCCGGCCGCTTCCGCAATCGCGGTGAGTCCTACGAGGACCTGACCCAGGTCGCGGCCCTCGGCCTGGTCAAGGCAGTCAACCGGTATGACCCGAAGCGCGGCAACGCCTTCGAGAGCTACGCCATCCCCACGATCAACGGCGAGATCAAGCGCCACTTCCGCGACCACTTGTGGGCCCTGCACGTGCCGCGCAGCGTCCAGGACCTGCGCAACCGGGTACGCGCCGCCCAGCAGGAGCTGGCCGGGACGGGCGCGGGCCCGGCCCCGACCGTCGAGGAGATCGCCGACCAGGCGGGCCTGACCGTGGACGAGGCACGCAGGGGCCTCACGGCGCTCAACAGCTTCAAGACGCTGTCCCTGGACGCCGGCCACCCCGGCGGCGAGGACGGCTACTCGCTCATCGACACGCTGGGTTCCCGGGAGCCCGCGCTGGACATCGCCATCGACCGCGAGGCCGTCAAGCCCTGTCTGCGGGCTCTGCCCGAACGCGAGCGCACCATCCTCTACATGCGGTTCTTCAACGACATGACACAGAGCCGCATCGCCGAACAGCTCGGCATCTCCCAGATGCACGTCTCACGGCTCATCAGCCGATGCTGCGAACAGCTGCGCAATGAGGTTCTCCAAGACGCCGCGTAGCCGCACGGGGGGTATAGGTGCCCGCCGCTGCCCGCCCTTGCCCCGTCGTGAAGCGACACCGGAGTTCGGCGCGTATTCTGATGAGGTAAGAACGCACGGTTCCCGCGGCTGACCGCGGGCCACACCCCGCCGCCCCCTACGGTCCCTTCCGTATCGATGGGCAGTTTGCGCCCCTTTGCACAGGGGACCCGCAGAGGCAGGAGGTGATCGCCATGCCTGAACCACTGCGACCACTGCGACCACTGCGACCACTGCAGGACAACCCCACGTGGCAGAGCCGTGGCCCGCGTACGGAACGTGGCCGCGGCCCCAAGGGCGAGCGCTCTGAGACCGAGCGGACCGACTGAACCGACGGACCCGACTGACCCGAACGACCGACGAACCCAACCGTGGGCCGGTCGCGCTACGCGGCCCACGAGGAGCCAGTCACCATGCGTCTTTCATTTCTGCAACCACTCCTGGACCGGCCCGGCCCCTGGGCGACGGTGTATTTCGATCCCGGTCAGGCGGACGAGGCGGGCGCGAAGCGCCGTGAACTCTCCGTACGGGAGATATGCCGGACCCTCGAACAGGAAGGTGCGGACGCGGCCACCGTCGCGGCGGTCCGCGACGACCTGACGGGGCTCTCGCCCGCCGAGGACCCGGCGGGACGCGTCGTCTTCGCCTCCGGTGGTGAGGTCGTACTGAGCCACCGTCTGTCCCGGCGACCCCAGGGCGAGTTGGCCTGCTGGGCGCCTCTTCCGCGGCTGACGCCCCTCCTGGAGCTGTCCGGCCAGGACCCGGTGGGTCTCGTCGCCTACATCGACCGCACCGGCGCCGACTTCGAGCTGAGGACCGCGGCAGGACCGCAGGAGTCCGGGCACGTCAAGGGAGTGCAGTGGCCGGTGCACCGCACCACCACATCCGACTGGTCCGAGCGGCACTTCCAGCTCAAGGTCGAGAACACCTGGGAGCACAACGCCGCACAGATCGCCGACGCGCTGGCCGCGGCCCACGCGGAGTCGGGCGCCGACCTGGTGGTGCTGGTGGGCGACCCGCGTGAGCGGCCCGCCGTGCGCGACAGGCTGCCGGAGGCGGTCCGCGCCGTGACGGTCGAGACGGAGCACGGTGGCCGCGCCGCCGGTTCGGGCTCGGCGGCGCTGGAAGAGGCCATCGAGAACGCCTGCCAGGACCATCTGCACCGGCGCGTCGACGAGGCACTCGACCGCTTCCGGGCGGGCCGCGTGGGCACCGAAAGGACCACCGACGCCGTGGAGGGCGTGCCCGCCGTGGTCGACGCCGCCCGCGAGCACCGCATCGACACGCTCCTGGTGCGACCCGACGGACCCGACCTGCACCGGGAGATGTGGGCGGGAGCCGATCCGGACCAGGTGGCGGTGCGGCGGAGCGACGCCGACTTCCTGGGCGACGGCGACCCCGTCTCCGTACGCGCCGACGACGCGCTGCTGCGGTCGGCGGCGGCCACGTCCGCGGACGTCCTGATCATCCCGTTCGAGGAGGTGACCGACGACATCCCGGCAGGAGGTCTCGGCGCCCTGCTGCGCTGGACGTACGAGCCGAGTGCGGCCTGAGAGCCAGGAGCCCGCGAAGAGGGAGGTGCATTGTCATGGACCGAGGCAGCAACCAGGTCAGTCCGCGCGCGGACGACGAGCTGAAACACGAACTGGAGGGCTACATGCGCTCCGGTCAGCACACCCACGTCGAGGAGGCGAACGACCCCGAGCCACCGGCGGACGACGACATCGTCGTGGCCCCGGGCGGCCCGGTACCGCCACCGGGTGAGGCCCGCGACCGGGCGCGCTCGACCGCCGAGGCCGATGCCCTGCGCCTGGAGCTGAGCCGTCATGTGGAGCGCACCACGTTCCCGGCCGGCCGGCAGACACTGCTGGCGTCGCTGGAAGCTCACCACGCGCCGGACCACGCCCTGGAAGCTGTCCGGCGACTGCCCGAGGGAGAGACGTACAACGACGTCACGGAAGCCGTGCGCGCACTCGGGGCCGCACCGTCCGGGGGCTGAGGCGCCCCCGGCCTGTCCGCACCAAGAACAACCGCTCAGTTGGAGGTGGAGGCGATGACAACGTCCCCCAAGTCCCCGTCCGGCACACCGTCCGGAGCCCCGTCCTCGATGTCCGGAGCCCATACCCCCATGGCCGGGGGTCCGTCCTCCATGGACACGCACCCCGACATCGTCGACATGCGTGCCCGTCACGAGAGCGCCGAGCGCGCGGCGAGCACACCCAAAGTGCAGGCCATCGACGCGCTGGCCTTCCTCACCGGCCTCTACTTGGCCGCCTCGCCCTGGATCGCGGGCTTCAACAGCTTCACGCGGCTGTCCATCGTCAACCTGATCGTCGGCATCGCCTACGCCCTGCTGATGAGCGGCGGCTTCGGCCGGGCCTACGAGCGCACTCATGGCATGGCGTGGGCCGCGTGTGCGCTGGGCATCTGGACGATCGTCGCGCCATGGGTCATCGCGGGTGACGCCACCACCACAAGGACCGTGGTCAGCAACGTCGTCACCGGTGCCGTGGCCACCCTTCTCGCTCTGGCCGCGGGCGCGGCAGCCCGGTCGGGAGATGCGTCCGGCGCGGCTCGCGGGAAGAGCGGCAGGAGGGGGATGCAAGGCGTCGGCTCCGGCTGACCGACCGTTCGCGCCTCATGCGACCGCGCCTCGTGGCACACCGAACCACGGGGCGCGGTCGCCCCGGCAGACCTCGTTGTGGTGCGTTTGGTGGAGTCCGCCGCGGGCACTTCGGGCACCGACGCGCGACGATCTAAGGGCGAAGCGCGATCTCACGAGACCCCCTAGCGCGAGGTAGTCATGAGCGACCAGAACATGGCGGACGACGCCTACCAGCCCACCGGCGGCAACGAGGAGCAGGAGGACGCGTCCCCGCTGGACCTCCAGGACGCGGTGGACGAGCGTAGCTACGACGACATGCTCGACGAGGGCTACTCGCCGCCGGAGAAGCCGCTCGGCGTCACCAAGACGGGTACGACGGCACAGGAGCAGCACGACGGCGAGAGTCTCGACGAGCGCCTTGAGCAGGAGGTCCCGGACGTCGAGCCGCCCGCCGGCGACGGCGTCGGCGATCTGCCCGGCGGCGAGGGCGAGCCACTCGACCCGGAGTCCGGGGAGCGCCGCGCGGGGCGTCTCGTGGCGCCGGACGAGGGCGCGCACCCGGACACCACCAAGGAGGTCATCGCCACGGACGAGGGAATCGACGGCGGCGCGGCGGGGGCCGAGGAGGCGGCGGTGCACATCGTCCCCGACGAGGAGCTTCCGCCGGCCCCCGGGGGACGTGACTGACCGGGCGGGCGGCAGGGCACCCGGAACGGGCACACACGATCACGCACCAGGGTGTCCCGCTGGGCCGGGGCGCCGGAACGGACGGCTATGAGCAGCGGTTTCATCGGGCCGGAAGGATTCGGGCAGGACCCGTTCGGGGAGCTCTTCGCGCGCTTCCTCGGCAGCGGCCGACGGCAGATCGACATCGGCAGGATGATGAGCGGCCCGGCACGGCAGCTGGTGGCCGCCGCGGCGTCGTACGCGGCGGAACACGGCAAGAGCAACCTCGACACGGAGCACCTGCTGCGGGCGGCCCTGACCATCGAGCTGACCCGCGGTCTGGTCGCGCGCTCGGGGGCCGACCCGGAGCAGCTCGCCGAGGAGATCGACCGTCACTCCACGGAGACCGAGGGCGCCGTGCCCACGCAGGCCGTCGCGCTCACCCCGGCCGTCAAGCGGGCGCTGCTCGACGCGCACGAGGTGGCGCGGGCCGTCGGCGCCGGATACATCGGCCCGGAGCACATCGTGATGGCGCTGGCCGCCAACCCGGACTCCGCGGCCGGGCACATCCTCAGGGCCGCCCGCTTCGACCCCGGCCCGTCCCCCCAGCCGCAGCAAGGTCAGCCGGGGCCTGCCGAGCAGCGGCAGCAGCACGGAGGTGGCGGCGGCGGGACCACACCCACCCTCGACCAGTTCGGGCGGGACCTGACGGCGCGGGCCGCGGAGGGCCGCGTGGATCCGGTCATCGGCCGTGAGGAAGAGATCGAGCAGACCATCGAGGTGCTCTCCCGGCGGGGCAAGAACAACCCGGTCCTCATCGGTGACGCGGGCGTCGGCAAGACCGCCGTGGTGGAGGGGCTCGCCCAGCGGATCGCCGACGGCGACGTACCCGACACCCTCGCGGGCCGCCGTGTCATCGCCCTCGACCTGTCGGGGGTGGTGGCGGGCACCCGCTACCGCGGTGACTTCGAGGAGCGCCTGAACAACATCATCGAGGAGGTGCGCGCCCACTCCGACGAGCTGATCGTCTTCATCGACGAGCTGCACACCGTGGTCGGGGCGGGCGGCGGTTCCGAGGGCGGCGGGTCGATGGACGCGGGCAACATGCTCAAACCGGCGCTTGCCAGGGGCGAGTTGCACGTCATCGGGGCGACCACCCTGGAGGAGTACCGGCGTTACATCGAGAAGGACGCGGCGCTCGCCCGCCGCTTCCAGCCGATCCTGGTCGCGGAGCCGACGGCGGCGGACGCGGTGGAGATCCTGCGCGGTCTGCGCGACCGCTACGAGGCGCACCACCAGGTGCGCTACGCCGACGAGGCGCTGCTCGCCGCCGTGGAGCTTTCCGACCGCTATCTCACCGAGCGGTTCCTGCCGGACAAGGCCATCGACCTCATGGACCAGGCGGGGGCCCGGGTGCGGCTGCGGGCCAGCACGAAGGGCACGGACGTGCGCGCGCTGGAACGCGAGATGGAGCAGCTCACCCGCGACAAGGACCAGGCGGTGGCGGCGGAGCAGTACGAGCGCGCCACCGAACTGCGCGACCGCATCAACGACTTGGGCCGCAAGATCGAGGCCGGGCGGGACCGCGAGCCGGGCGACGGGCAGATCGTCGAGGTGACTTCCGACGACATCGCCGAGGTGGTGTCCCGGCAGACCGGCATCCCGGTCAGCACCCTCACGCAGGAGGAGCGGGACCGTCTCCTTGGCCTTGAGGAGCATCTGCACGAGCGGGTAGTCGGGCAGGAAGAGGCCGTCAGCGCCGTGGCCGAGGCGGTCCTGCGCTCACGCTCGGGCCTGTCGAGCCCTGACCGGCCGATCGGCAGTTTCCTCTTCCTCGGCCCCACCGGCGTGGGCAAGACGGAGCTGGCGAGGGCCCTTGCCGAGGCGCTGTTCGGCAGCGAGGAGCGGATGGTCCGCCTGGACATGAGCGAGTTCCAGGAGCGGCACACCGTGAGCAGGCTGGTCGGGGCGCCGCCCGGCTACGTGGGCCATGAGGAGGCGGGCCAGCTCACCGAGGCCGTACGGCGTCACCCGTATTCGCTGCTGCTGCTCGACGAGGTGGAGAAGGCCCACCCGGACGTCTTCAACACCCTGCTTCAGGTCCTCGACGACGGACGCCTTACCGACGCCCAGGGCCGGACGGTGAACTTCACCAACACCGTCATCGTGATGACCAGCAATCTCGGCTCCGAGGCGCTCACCGGGCGCGGCGCGAGCCTCGGTTTCCGGGCGGACGGCTCGGAGGCGGACGAGGAGGGGCGGCGCGAGCAGGTGCTGCGGCCGCTGCGCGAGCACTTCAGGCCCGAGTTCCTCAACCGCATCGACGAGGTCGTCATCTTCCGGCGGCTGACGGGCGAGCAGTTGCGGCAGGTCACCGATCTGCTCCTTGAGGAGACCCGGCGCAGGCTGCGCGCGCAGGACGTCTCCATCGAGTTCACCTCCGAGGCGGTGGACTGGCTCGCCCGCCGGGGGCATCAGCCGGAGTACGGCGCGCGACCGCTGCGCCGCACGATTCAGCGCGAGGTCGACAACCGCCTCTCCAAGCTGCTCCTCGACGGGAAGCTCACCGCGGGCGGTCGTGTCCTGGTGGACGTCCAGGACGACGCGCTGACCATCGGAATCACGGCGGACGCCCATGGTCACCGGGGGCCGTGACCATGGGCGAGACCTCGGCGGGGCTCAGCGGGTCACGACGTGCCGCTCGTCCGGGACGCAGTGCGTCATGGTCAGCCCGCTCACGTCCCGGGGCGGGTTGTCGCCCAGGGAGGCGAGCCGCTTACGGTCGTCCTCTGTCAGGTCCTGGCTTGCCAGCGGCTGGAGCCCCGCGACGTCCTTCGGGCCGATGCCGAGGCCGTCGCCGACCTTGAGGCCCAGCTCGTTCTCGACGAGCAGGAAGTGCCAGACCATCCGCTCCTGGACTGCCCGGTCGCACTGCGCGAGCAGCTCGATGAAGTTCGCCACGAGATCGTCGCGCTCCCACTGCTCCATCAGGAGGTAGCGCTGTCCGGCCTGGAGGTAGTCGTTGGTGCGCGGAATGCGCTTGCGGGTCAGCCGGCCGTGGATCTCCGGGCCCACCTCGTCGTGGGTCGGGTACTGGGCCTCCCGCAGGCCGCCGGTGATGGACGGCTCGTAGTTGACGATGGGGTTCTCGCCGCCGCCGTCGACGTGATACGCCATCAGGCCGTCGCGCTGGTTCGTGCGCACCTCGGCGTTCTTGGCCTGGTTGACGGGGAGTTGCAGGTAGTTGGGGCCGACGCGGTAGCGCTGGGTGTCGCTGTAGGAGAAGGTGCGGCCGACCAGCATCTTGTCGTCGGAGAAGTCGAGGCCGTCCACCAGGACGCCCGTGCCGAACGAGATCTGGTCGTTCTCCGCGAAGTAGTTCTCCGGCATCCGGTCGAGCACCATCCGGCCGACCGGCTTGGGCGGGAAGTCCTGTTCGGGCCAGGTCTTCGTGTCGTCGAGCGGGTCGAAGTCCAGCTCGGGGTGGTCGTGGTCGTCCATGACCTGGACGAGCAGTTCCCACTCCGGGTGCTCGCCCCGCGCGATCGCCTCGTACAGGTCCTTGGTGGCGTGTCCGAGACCGTCCGCCTGTACGTTGGCGGCGTCCTCCTCGGTCATGCTGCGGACGCCCTGCTTGGGCATCCAGTGGTACTTCACCAGGAGGGACTCGCCCTGTTCGTTGAGCCACTTGTACGTGTTGACGCCGAAGCCCTGCATGTGGCGGTAGTCGGCCGGGATGCCGCGCGGGCTGAACAGGTTGACCAGCATGTGCATGGACTCGGGCGTCTGCGACATGAAGTCGAAGATGCGCCGCGGCTGCTGCTCGAACGTCACGGGGTCCGGCTTGAGGGCGTGGATGACGTCGGGGAACTTGATCGCGTCCCGGATGAAGAAGACGCCCAGGTTGTTGCCGACGAGGTCCCAGTTGCCGTCCTCGGTGTAGAACTTGACCGCGAAGCCGCGGGGGTCGCGGGCCGCCTCCGAGGAGTCACGGCCGCCGATGACGGTCGAGAAGCGCACGGCGACGTCGGTGCGCTTGCCGCGCTCCTGGAAGAGCTTGGCGCGGGTGAAGCGGGCGATGGGCTCGTCGCCGAAGGCTCCGTACGCCTCGAAGTACCCGTAGGCGGTCACGCCGCGGGCGTGGACGACGCGCTCGGGGATGCGTTCGCGGTCGAAGTGGCTGATCTTCTCGAGGAACTGGTAGTTCTCCAGCGTCGCCGGGCCTCGTGAGCCGACGGTGCGCTGGTTCTGGTTGTCGTAGACCGGGTGGCCCTGCCGGTTGGTGAGCTCCTCCCGACCGTCGTCCGCCGCGGGGCCCTTGCTCGATACATCCGTCACGTTCGTCGTCTCCTTCGACCCGATGCGTTCGTTCTGCTCCGATTCATCACGCTATGCGAGGTGACTCTGATCCAAGTTCCCACGCCGTCCGAACCCTCACCTCTCCACCGCGACCGGCTCAGGGCCATGCACGGTTCGGGACCCTGCGCGCGATTCGAAGCGCCGCGCGGTGATTGCGTCGCGCTCTCCGGGAGACCCGGGAGCGTACATGCCCGAATCTGGACACAGGGCGGCACGTGTCACAGCCCGGCGCACGAGGAGGTTTCATGACCGACCGCACCGCTTCCACGGCCAGGGCCGCCGTCGTCACCGGCGCTGATTCCGGCATCGGCCGGGCGGCGGCGGTCCGTCTCGCCGAGGCCGGGATGGATGTCGGGATCACCTGGCACAGCGATGAGGAGGGCGCCGAGAGGACGGCCGCGGAGGTGCGGGGGCACGGCAGGCGCGCGGCCGTCGCCCAGATGGACCTGTCCCGGCTGAGACTCCGGGAGACGTCGTACCCGTCGGGCGGACCGGGCCGTGTCGAAGCCGGCGGACCGGGTATCGGTGGTGTCTGGAGCAGGGATCGTCAAGGACGGGATCGTCAAAGACGGCCGACCGCATGAGCCGGCGCGGCGGTCGGCGTCCGGAAACGGAGGAGCAGGTGACGCGGAACGCGGAAGGCGCCACCCACGACCGGCGCGAGCCGGTCGCCGAGCTGCGTCCGGCGGGAGGGGCCATCGGGGTGACCACACAGCACGACGCCCCCGTCGAGGAACTTCCGCCCGACCTCAACCAGGCCATCCTGGAGGCCGCCAAACAGGTGGGCGCCGTACTCAAGAAGAATGGCCACGACTTCGCCCTCGCCGGCAGCGTCGCCGTATACGCGCACGGCGGGGCCGGGAACCTCCAGCACGACGCCGACTTCTGCATCAAGCCGGACGACGCCGAAGCGGTCGCGGCCAGCCTGAACGAGGCCGGTCTCACGGTGTACAGACCGCCGGAGGACTGGCTGCTCAAGGCCAAGTGCCTGGGCCAGGACA
Source organism: Streptomyces sp. NPDC048436 (assembly GCF_043200355.1). Classification (NCBI taxonomy): domain Bacteria; kingdom Bacillati; phylum Actinomycetota; class Actinomycetes; order Kitasatosporales; family Streptomycetaceae; genus Streptomyces; species Streptomyces sp. NPDC048436. Next base: position 167,175 of record NZ_JBICXP010000006.1, on the reverse strand, counting down.
TCGACCTCATCTTCGAGCTGGCCCACCAGCCGGTCACGGCGGAGCTGCTGGGACGCGCCGTGGAGCTGCCGGTGGACTCGGTACGGATGCCGGTCCTCGCGCCGACGGATCTGCTGCGGGCCCTGCTCGCCGCCTTCTCCGAGCATCACTGCGACTTCGGGGCCGTCCTGCCGATCGCGCGGCAACTGCGCGAGAAGGTCGGCTGGGAGGCGATCCGCCGCGAATGCGGGGACGAGCCGATGCCGGCCGCCTTCCTCTATCTGCTGGAGCGTCTGCACGTCATCGCACCGGAAGTAGGAGACCGATGAACGACCACGCGCATGTCGATTACCGCATCGCCCATCTGAAGGAACGGCTCGCCGCGGAAGCGCTGGGCGAACTAGGCATCCGTATCGAGGCCCGCGGTCCGTCCGTGATGGCCGCCGGGACCGTGCCCACGGCGCACTGCCGCGAGGAACTGCTGCGCACCGTGAACGAGGAACTGGACGGCCTGACGGTCCACTTCGACATCGTGGTGGCCGAATCGACGGCCCCTGACCACCCGGAGGAACTCGCATGATCCGCGTCGCAGCCGTGGGGGACATCCATATGGGTCTCGACAGCCAGGGTGCGCTCCGGCCCGCCTTCGAGACCCTCCCCGACTGTGCGGACCTGCTGCTCCTGGCGGGGGACCTCACCCGCCACGGCACGCCGGACGAGGCACGGGTGGTCGCGCGTGAGGTGAGAGACCTGCCCGTCCCCGTCGTCGCGGTGCTCGGCAACCACGACCATCACGACGAGCGGCCCGAAGAGGTCACCGCCATTCTGCGCGAGGCGGGCGTACGGGTGCTGGAGGGGCAGGGCACGGTCGTCGAGGTCGACGGCAAGCGCGTGGGCGTCGCGGGCACCAAGGGCTTCGGCGGCGGGTTCATCGGCCGCAGCGGCAGCGAGTTCGGCGAGCCGCTGATGAAGGAGTTCATCCGGTACACCCGCCGCTGTGCCGACGGGCTGCGGACCTCGCTGCGCGAACTGGCCGAGCAGGACTGCGACGCCCGGGTGGCGCTCATGCACTTCGCGCCGGTGCCGGACACCCTGGCGGGCGAGCCCCTGGAGATCTTCCCGTTCCTCGGCAGCTATCTCCTGGCCGAGGCTGTCGACGAGGCAGGCGCGGACCTGGCGGTCCACGGCCACGCGCACGCGGGCACCGAACACGGCATGACCAGCGGTGGCGTACCGGTCCGCAACGTAGCCCAGCCGGTCATCCGCAAGGCGTTCAACGTGTACCACCTGCCGGGCCACCCCCACGCGAGCCCCGCGACGGCGGCGGCCTCAGTCGAGCGGTCCGGCTGAACGATCCGGCCGAACGGTCCGGCTGAGCAGTCAGCTCCAGTCGGTCAGTCGCCCACGAGCCCGTCGACGACGGCTCGGGCGATGCGTCCGGCTCGCTCCGGGGTCCAGTACGCGGGGTCCTCTATGGTCGAGACGAAGTAGCCGCGGGTCAGCAAGGAGAGCATGTCGGCGGCCAGTTCGGCGTCGGGTACTCCGGCGGCGATGGACGCTTCGAGGAACTCCTGTCGCGACTCGCGCGGTTGGCGGCGGTCGACGCCGGCGGGGTCGGTGTGGGCCGTCGAGAGCATCTCGACCCACAGCGTGCGCAGCAGCAGGTCCTCGGGTTCCGTGCTCAAGTGCCACTCCACCGTGGCCCGCAGCCGTTCCTTGCCGCCGAGTTCGCCGACGTGGTCGTCCAGGTCCGCGCGCCAACGGGACTCCGCAGCGCGGACGGCGTTGGTGATCAGAGCGATCCGCGTGGGCACGTAGTTGGTGACCATCGCCGTGGAGCCGCCCAGCTCTTTGGCCACCGCGCGAATGGTGATCGCGCGTGCCCCGTCACGGGCTGCGACAGCAAGGGTGGCCTGGGCGATTTCCTTGCGGCGCTGGACTTCGTCGACGTCGATCGGCATGAAAACAACCTAGCTCAGAGGGGGGTTGACGCTGCACGCGCTCAGATGCAACGCTGTTATATCACGTTGTTTTTTAAACATTCCCCTTTCTGGAGGGCCCGTGACCCTTGCCATCCGGCGCGTCACCCCCGAGCCCGTCCCCCGCCACGCCTGGCAGCACAGGGTGCGCATGCGTGACGGCGCACTGCTGGCCACCGACGTGTACGGGGCCGGCCCCGAATCCGGCCCGTCGCCGACGGTTCTGGTGCGCCTGCCGTACGACAAGAACAGCCGGTACGTCTTCTTCGACCGGATCGCCGAGCGGTTCACGGCACGCGGCTACGTCATGGTGGTCCAGGACGTCCGCGGCAAGTTCCGCTCCCAGGGCGAGACGCTCGGCTGGACCGGCGAGGTGGACGACGGGTACGACACCATCGAGTGGGTCACGCGTCAGCCCTGGTCCGACGGGATCGTCGGCATGTTCGGCGACTCGTACTACGGCTTCACCCAGTGGTCCGCGGTCTCCGCCCAGCACCCCGCCCTCCGCGCGATCGTCCCCCGGGTCACCAGCACCAACGTCCGTCCAGGCGTGGCAAGTTACGACGCCGGGGCGAGGCCGCAGCCGCTGTGGCTGGAGGGCGCCGACTACCAGGCGCACATCTGGGTCGACAACGACAGCTACGACTTCAAGGCCGACCTCAGCAAGCGTCCGCTCATCGCCGCGTACGAAGAGGCCTTCACGTCCATCGGGAAGCGTTCGGCAGGCTTCGATCTGGTCGTCGGCGGCATCCCGCTGCCTCCCTACAACGGGCCACACCCCTACGACGCACGGCCGGTGCCCGTCCTGCACTGCGTGGGCTGGTTCGACAACCTCAACAGCGCCCACATGCGCGACTACACGGAACTGGACCGCCGCCCCGGCTGGTCGGCCGTCCAGTACATGGTCGCCGACGCGATCGACCACGAGAACTACTTCCTGGAGAAGGCCCCGGTCTCCCCCACCACCGATCATCTGCTCGACGACACCGCTCTCGACGGCGTACTCGACTCCTACACGGGACCGGCCCTGGAGTTCTTCGACGTCTTCCTGAAAGGCACCGGCAGGGCCGATTCGATTCCCCGGGTGCGCTGGAAGCTCGGACACGTCGGCTGGCGGACGTCCACCGTCTGGCCACCGGCGGATGCGAGGGAGAGCGAGCTGTATCTCGCGGAGCCGGAATCGGCGGTAGGGCCCATCTCCGGCGGGGTTCTGACGGGGCATCAAGCAGGAGATGACTCTTCCGTGGAGTGGCGGTACGACCCCGACAACCTCGTGCCCTCCGCCTCGGCCGACACTTTCATGCTGCTGCGCGACCATCCGGACGAGCGGCCCACCGCCGACCGCGACGACGTCCTCGTCTTCACGAGTACCGCCTCCGACGCACCGCTCGACCTCGCAGGGCCCGTACACGCGGTTGTGTACGTCGAGAGCACAGCCCCCACCTTCGATGTCTTCGTCCGGCTGCTCGACCTAGCCCCCGACGGCACGGCACGGCTGATCGTGCGCGGCTGTGTCCAGGCGGACGCACCAGGGGACGTGGGCGTCGACCTCGGTCACACCGGCTATCGGGTACGCACGGGCCACCGCCTCGCGCTGACCGTCGCCGGCAGCGACTTCCCGAACCACCTGCCCAACTCCGGTTCGCTGGAGGACCCGTGGCTGACGACCGCCCCCAAGGCGAGCCTGCAGAGACTCAGGACCGGGCCCGCACACCCCTCCCGCCTGCGTCTGACGACCCTGCCGCCCGAAAGCGATGGACACGACGGTAGCGGCGGAAGCGGGGGCCCGCGATGAGTCCCCGGTTCGTCGCCGCGCGGCTGGCCACGCTCGTCGCGACCGTCATCGTCTCCAGCCTGGCCATCTACGGGGCGATGTTCCTCACCCCCGGAGACCCCGCCACGCTGCTGGTCGGGGGCAGCCGCGACCCCGACCCGCACGTGCTGGCCGAAGTGCACCGCGAGTACCACTTGGACGATCCGTTCATCCAGGGCTACTGGCACTGGCTGAGCGGCGCTCTGCACGGCGACTTCGGCAAGTCCCTCGTCTACCGCGACACCGTCGCCCATCTGATCGGGACACGCGCCGGCGACACCCTCGCCCTCGTCGGTTTCGCGGCCGTTCTCGTCCTCACGGCGGGGACGGTCATCGGCACCTTCGCCGCGCTGCGCGGAGGCCGCACGGAGACGCTGGCGACCACACTGACGGCGGGCGCCATGGCGGTGCCCACGTTCGTCATGTCGGTTCTGCTCATCTGGCTCTTCGCCGTCCAGCTGCCCTGGTTCCCCGTCTACGGCTCCGGAGAGGGCTTCACAGGCACCCTCGCGCACCTGACCCTGCCGGCCGTCGCGCTCGCCATGACCTGGATCGGCTACGTAGCGCAGGTGACCAGAACCGCCGTCCGCGCGGAGCTGCGCGCCGAGCACGTGGAGACCTCCCGAAGCCGCGGTGTGCCCGAACGGACCGTGGTCCGACGCCATGTGCTGCACAACGCCTCCGGCCCCGTCCTCGCCGTGTCCGGCGTCGGCATCGCGGGACTCATCGCCACGGCCGCCGTCGCCGAGCAGGCGTTCGGCACCGGCGGCCTCGGGGCGCTCATGATCGAGGCGGCGTCCAAGCAGGACATGGCCGTGGTCCAGGCCGTGTCACTGATCTTCGTCGTCGTGTTCGTCGTCATCAACACCGCGGTCGACCTGGTCAGCGCCGCCTTCGATCCCCGACTCTCCGGCAAGGGGACCCCATGACCACCGCTCCGTACACCCATTCCGGGCGCCTCCCGCATGCCCCGCGTACCAAGAAGCGCACCGGACGCCCGTACGACCTTGTGACGCTCGGCGCCGGATGTGTCGTCGCGCTGTTCGTGCTGCTTGCCGTGTTCGGGCCGCTGCTCGCCCCGCACGACCCCAACGCCGTCGACCCGCTGAGCGTCAACACCGGTCCTTCCGCGGCGCATCTCCTGGGGACGGACGACACCGGGCGCGACATCCTGTCCCGGCTCATCAGCGCCGCCCGCGCCAGCCTGGCCGCGCCCGCCGTGGTCATCGTCGTCTCCACGACCCTCGGGACGGCCCTCGCACTGTCCGCGGCCTGGTTCGGCGGGTGGCTCGACCGGTTGATCTCCGGAGCGCTGGACGTCGTGTTCGGCTTCCCGGGCCTGATCATGGCCGTCCTCGCCGCCGCCGTGTTCGGCACGGGCCTCACCGCGCCGATCGTGGCGCTTTCGATCGCGTACTTGCCGCTCATCACCCGCATCGTCCGGTCCTCGGCCGTCAAGGAGCGCAACCTCCCCTACGTATCGGCCCTTCAGCTCCTGGGCGCTCCCACCGCCCGCATCTGGCTCCGGCACCTGCTGCCGAACCTCCTGCCCCTGGTCCTCGTCCAGGCCACCATCGGCTTCGGTTACGCCCTGCTCGACGTGGCCGCGATCTCCTTCCTCGGGCTCGGCAGCCAGCCGCCCGACCCGGAATGGGGGCTGATGGTGGCCAACGGAGCCCCGTCGATCCTCGCCGGGAACCCGCAACAGGCGCTGTACGCGGGCCTGGTCATCCTGACGGTCGTGGTGGCGTTCAACCTGCTGGGTGCGGGGCTTTCCCGACGACTGCTCGGAGAGAACGCATGAGCTCATCACCTCTGCTCCAGATCGACGCACTGCGGCTCGACCTGCCGGTCGACGGCGCCATGCGCACCGTCGTCCACCGGGCGGACCTGAGCATCCCCGAAGGGGCGGCCGTAGCGCTGGTGGGCGAGTCGGGATCGGGCAAATCACTGACGGCCCGGTCCGTTCTGCGCCTGCTGCCCCCAGGTGCGGGGGTGCACGGAGACCTCCTGTTCGCGGGGGAATCCGTTCCGGGGATGTCACCGGAGCGCCTGCGCCAGTTCCGTGGCGCCGATGTCGCCATGGTGTTCCAGGACCCGCGGGCCCACGTCAACCCCGCCCGCAGCGTGGGCGACTTCCTGGTGGAAGGCCTGACGACCGCCCGCGGGGTTCGCGGCTCCGAGGCCGTCGCCAGGGTCACGAAGATCCTTCGGGAGGTGGGGATCGGCGATGCCGAACGGCGGATGCGGCAGCGTCCCCACGAGCTCTCGGGGGGCCTCCTGCAACGAGTCATGATCGCCGCCGCGCTGGCCGCCGAACCACGGCTGCTCCTTGCCGACGAGCCGACCACCGCGCTCGACGTGACCACGCAGGAGGAAGTGATGGCCATCATCGGCGAGGCGCGCGAGGCGCGCGGCCTCGCCATGCTGTTCATCACGCACGACCTGGAACTGGCCGCCGCCGTGTGCGACAGGGTCGTGGTGATGTACGCGGGTACGACCGTGGAGGAGCTCCCGGCCGACCGGCTGCGGGAAAGCGCCGCCCACCCCTACACCCGTGCGCTGCTCGCGTCCCGGCCTCCGGTGGGCGACCGCGAGGCGGAGCTGCGCTCCATCGCAGGAAGGCCCCTGTCCGGTTTCGAGGCACCGGCCGGCTGCGCCTTCGGCGACCGATGCTCCCGGGTGCGGGACCTTTGCCGCGACGAAAGGCCATCGCAACGCCCGGTGGGTGTCGGCACCGCGGCCTGCCACTTCCCGTACACACGCTCTCCCGAGGAGGTCGGCGGACATGCTTGAGGTACGCGAACTGCGCAAGCTCTTCGGTGATTTCGTCGCCGTGGACGGCGTCACCCTCTCGCTCCCGAAAGGCGGCTCCCTCGCCGTCGTCGGCGAGTCCGGGTCGGGCAAGACGACAACTGCCCGCATGATCGCGGGACTTGAGGTGCCGAGCGCGGGCCGAATCGTCGTAGCGGGCCACGAACGGCGGCGCGCACGGCCGCGGTCCCGGGAGCGGCGCGCCCGCAGCCGGCAGATCCAGATGGTGTTCCAGGACCCGTACGCCTCCCTCGACCGCCGGCAGCGTGTGGGGGACGCCGTGGCCGAGGCGGTCCGGCTCAACCGGTCCCGGCCCGCGGACACACTCCGGGCCCGCGTGGCGGAACTGCTCGACGTGGTCGGCCTTGACGACCGTCAGGCCCGCTCCCTGCCGAGGGCGCTTTCGGGCGGTCAGCGCCAGCGCGTCGCCATCGCCCGCGCGCTGGCCGCCGAGCCCCAGGTGCTGATCCTCGACGAGGCGATAGCGGCGCTCGACGTGTCGATCCAGGCGCAGATCCTCGGGCTGCTCGCGCACATCCGTGCGACGACCGGGACGGCGCTGCTGTTCATCACGCACGACCTCGGGGCCGTCCGGCACATCAGTGAGGACGTCCTTGTGATGCGGGCCGGACGGGTCGTCGAGCACGGCTCGGTCGCCTCCGTACTCGACGACCCTCAGGAGGCGTACACGCGGCGCCTCATCGAGTCCATCCCGCAGCCGGGCTGGAAGCCACGGAGGAGGACGTGCGAGCCGGTGGTCTGAGGAGGCACACCAAAACGCCTGCCCGGCACCCAATGTGGGTTCCGGGCAGGCGTTCTGGTGTGCCTCGGTCGCCGGCCGCGCGCGTCAGCCGGTGTGCGTCCGGGCCAGCGGGGGCCGGGTCCGCGCCGCCCTCGCCTCGATGTCGGCGGCGACCCCGAGCAGCGCGTCCTCGCGGAAACGACCGCCGATCAGCTGCACACCGGACGGGAGTCCGTCGGTGATGCCTGTCGGTACGGAGATCGCCGGGAAGCCGAGCACCGGCACGGCCTGCATGGGCCACTGGGCAGCGAGCAGTTCCCGTACGCGGTCGTCACCGGCCAGGTCGGCGTCCTGCTCGAACGGCGGCTCGGCCGACACGGGCGTCATGAGAACGCGGTCCTCGCCCAGATACCGCTGGAGGCGGCTGATGAGCGTGCCACGCCGTGCGTAGCCCTTGATGTACGCGTCGAGCGTGGGCCGCTCCCCCCACATCTGCGCGGCGGCGGCGAACGAGGAGGTGAGGGAGACCCGCACAGCGTCGTCGCCGAAGCGCTCGATCTCGGGCAGCATCGTGCGCAGCTCCTCGTAGAGCAGCAGCGACCAGAGCCGGGCCGCCTCGCCGAGCAGCGGCAGTTCGACCTCCTCCACGTCGTGTCCCGCTTCGGCGAGCCACCGCGCCGCGTCGTCGAGGGCGGCGTTCACGGCGGGGTGGGGCTTGGCAAGACCGGCGTCACGTACCAGCGCGACCTTCACCGGGCCTGGCTCCCCCAACGGCGGGCGCATGGGGAGGCCCACCGGGTCGGCGAGATCCGGTGTCACCATGGCGTACAGCCCCCGCCGGACGTCGTCGACCGTCCAGCCGAGCGGCCCGTGCACGGCCATCGTCTGGAAGGACAGCGGGCTGTCGAACTCCTCCGCTCCGCGCGGCTCCGACCCGGAGACGAGGCCCATCGTGGGACGCAGACCGACCGCGCCGCAGCAGTACGCGGGGAAGCGGACGGAGCCGCCGATGTCGTTGCCCTGCGCGATCGGCACCATCCCGGCCGCGACCGCCGCGGCGGCGCCTCCGGAGGAACCACCGGGCGTGTGCGCGCTGTTCCACGGGTTGAGGGTCTTGCCGTGCAGGTCGTTGGCGGTGAACCACCGTACGGCGAAGGCGGGGCTGTTGCTGCGGCCCACGAAGTTCGCGCCCGCGTCGCGCAGCGCGGCGACGCACGCCGCGTCCTGCGAGGCGACGGCGCCTGCCCAGGCCGTGACGCCATGCGAACTGGCGTATCCGCGCAGCGAGGTATTGATCTTGGTGGAGACTGGAACGCCGTGCAGCGGCGGGAGTTCCTCCCCGGCGGCGACCGCCGAGTCCGCGGCCGCGGCCTGGGCGAGTGCTTCCTCCGGACGAAGGTCCACGAGGGCGTTGAGCGCCGGGTTGGTCGCGTCGACGCGCTCCAGGAACGACGTGGCGACCTCGGTCGCGGAGAAGGACTTGTCGCGGATTCCGGCTGCCAGTTGAGCGGCTGTACGGTCCCACAGCGGCTTGTCGTCGGCGGTGTCGGTCATCGATGTCTCCTGGGGGTCGGGGTACGTCGTACGTCGCGAGTCGTCACTTGCCGGTGCCGCCGAGGTGAGCGGCCCACGGCATGCCCATGTAGGCGAAGGACGTGGGCGCGCCACTGATGCGCTTGTTCATGAACATCCGCTCGTGGGTGGTGGCGAGATACACCACGGGGACGGTGGGCGCGAAGAGGTCCTGGGCTTCGGCGTACGCGTCCGCCGACGCGGCGGGGTCGGCCGACGTGCGAGCGCGGGTGAGCAGCCGGGTGACCTCGGGGTTGTGGTAGTTCGTCCAGTTGAAGATGCCGTGCGGAGTGACCATTTCGGCGACGTACGACGCGGGGTCGGGCATGGTGACGTATCCGAAGGTCAGGACCAGGTCGAGGTCCTTGCGGACGGCGGGGTCGTAGAAGAGTGACGACATCTCGGTGGGCTGCAGCTGCTTGATCTTGATCTCGACCCCCAGCTTCTTCGCCGCGGCCTGAATGAACGTAAGGGCCTGCAGTCCTCTCTGGTCACCGGCGGGAATGGCGGCCACCAGCGGCCGGGAGACCGGGCCCGCCTTCTTCATCAGCTCCTTGGCCCGCTTCAGGTCCGGCTTCGGGACGGCGGGCAGCTTCTCGTACGCGGCGTCGAACCGGGATGCCGCTTCGTCGCCGCGCCAAGTCAGCGGCGGCACGAGGGACTTCAGGGTGGTGGCGTCACCACCGAAGACGTTCTTGATCAACGCGTCGCGGTCGATGACGTGCGACAGGGCGTCCAGGAGGCGGCGGTCGGCGGCCGGGGACTTGGCGTTGCCGGGGATCAGCAGGACGTTCTGCGTCGAAGGTCCGAGACGGGTCGTGCCGCTGTCGGACCTGGCGAGCGCCGTCGCGCTGCTGGGCGGCAGTTCGTAGGTTCCGTCCACTTCGCCGGAGAGAAGGGCGCTGGTCAGCGTATTGCTGTTGGTGATGAACTTGAAGGCGATCTGGCGCGCCTTGGGCTTCAGTCGGGCGTCCCAATAGGCGTTGTTGCGTTGCAGGGTGATGGTGTCGCCGGACTTCCATGAGTCCAGTTCGTACGGTCCCGTGCACATGAGGCCGCCCTTGGCGGTGCCGTAGGCGGGGCCGGCCTTCGCTGTGTACGCCTTCTGGCTCACCGCGCCGAAGGACGTGGAGAGCGCCTTGGGCAGAGTCTGGTCATAGGTCTTGCCGCGCAGTGTCACCTGGTGCGGCCCTGTGGCCTTGATCGATGTCACCGCGGAGAGGTGATTCCCGTACAGCGCCTGGGTTTTGGGGTCCTTCTGGCGCTCCAGGCTGTAGATCACATCCTGTGGCGTCATCGGGGAGCCGTCCCAGAACTTGACGTCGGAGCGCAGATCGAGCACCAGGGTCCGCTTGTCGCTCCAGGTGACCTTCTGGGCGAGTCCGGGGCTCAGGGAGAAGTCCGCGTTCATCCGCGTCAGCGTGTCGCAGAGGTTCGCGCCGACGGTCTGGGGCGAGTAGTCGCCCACCTTCGCCGGGTCCAGGGTGGTCGGCTCCCCGTAGGGCAGGGCCCAGGTCACGCGGTCCACGGCGGCGGTGCCGGGTGCGGTGGTGGTGGTGAGGCGGGTGGGCCGGGGCGTGCCGTCGGCCTGGTCCGACGTGGAGGTGCAGGCGGTGGTGGCCAGCAGACTCACGCCCATGAGCACCGTCAGCATCTGTCTCTTCGCAGCCATGGCTGATGCTCCTTGCCGAAGCGGGATGGGGAGAGGGGTGGGGAGGGGTGCTCGCGCCGAGGCAGGAGAGATGCCGCTACCGGCGAGCCGTTATAAATGCGTGTCATATAACGCTGTTGCATCTCACGCTCGCATCTGGTGAGGTGACGAGTCAAGACCCCTGCCACCGCCAAGACCCCTGCCGCCAAGGAGTACTGCCGTGCCTTTCGCTCCCGCTCTCGACTTCGCTTTCGAGATCCGCGCCCACATCACCGAGACACTGCACATCGGCCACGGCGCCGGAGAAGTCACCGAGTTCACGCCCATCGTCGGAGGCAGCGTCGAGGGCCCCCTGCTGCGCGGAAAGGTGCTGGCGGGCGGCGGCGACTGGAGCAGCACCCGCGGCGAGGTCTGCGAACTGGACGCGCGCTACCTGTTGCAGGCGGAGGACGGAGCGGTGATCGACATCGTCAACCGCGGCTTCTACCGGCCCAAGGCCGAAAGCCCCGACCAGTACGACGGCGCCCTACAGGTCTCGGAATCCGGCCACTACTACCGGACCTCCCCAGTCTTCCGCACCGACGCACCCGCCCACCGCTGGCTCGCCGAAACGGTCTTCGTCGGCCTCGCGCGCCCCGAGGGCGACAACGTCGTGGCCATACGTATGTACGCGCTCCGTTAAGGGCCGCTGCCACGCCGACGCGCGATGCCCGGTCGTCAGTCGTCAGTCCGAGGAGAGCGCTCCGAGGAGCTCCGCGGGTCGGGAAGGCTGCGTGTCACTCCATTGGTCGGTTCGCCGAGGGGTGCTGGGTGCGGCCCTATGGGTTCCCGGGAGTGGCGCGGGGTGTACCGCCGCCTTACGGGTCTTCTTCGTGTTCCGGCGGCCGGGGCGCAATTACTTTCCGGGAGAACGGTTGCGTACTGGCGGATGAGAATGCCGGGCGAGAGCAGAGGGAGGAAGCCGGATACCGGGCGGATACCGATCCGGAATGCGCGGACCGGAAATACGCGGTTCCACTCCGTAGCGTTTCCTCGCGGCACATACGCGTATCGCCCACGCCGGGTCAGCTTCCCAGGCCACCGCTGCCGAAGCTGCCGCCGTCGCCCTTCCTGTGGTCTTCCGGGTCCTGCGAGGGGCTGCGGTGTGTGCTGGAGGTTCCATATCCCTCCTTGAGCTCGTGCGGGGTGAGCCGACCACCGTCCTGCGGCATCTCATCCGGCTCGCGGTACTCACGCTCCTCCCGAACGGGTCCGTCGTACGGCCGTTTCGGCTGTTCCTCGGGGCGCGGTGTCCGCGTCTCACGTGCTTGAACGCGTCGTCCCCAGTAGAAGGCGCCGAGCAGCACGCCGACCACGATGAGACCGGCGATCCACATCAACAGGGCCGCGGTGGATGAGACGGCAATTTCCATTGTCTCCATATAACGGCTGTACCCGCCCCGCGTGAAAAATAGCTTCCTCGGCTGTTATTACGCGCGGTCGGCCAGCCGGTTCCCGCAAATGGGGAACGCGCCTGGTCCGCTTGTGTGAAAGGCCGGGCAGCGGTACAGGTGAATACATGGCAGGTCGTGAGAGCGAGGAGCCGGATACGGGGTACGGCCCCGATCCGGAGGTGGACCGCGGGGCCCCGGACGCCCCGCCGAATTTGGGCAAGAAGTCGTGGCAGGCGGTGCTGCGCCGGACGGTGCGGGAGTTCAAGAAGGACGAGCTCACCGACCGCGCGGCGGCGCTGACCTACTACGGAATCTTGGCGCTGTTCCCGGCGCTGCTCGTGCTGGTCTCGCTGCTGGGGATCGTCGACAAGTCGGCAACGGACAAGTTGCTGGACAACGTCACCAAGTTCACGCCCGGTTCCGCACGTGATGTGATCACGAACGCGGTGCGGCAATTGCAGGGAAACGCCGGGGTCGGCTCGGTGATGGCCATCGTCGGTCTGGTGCTGGCGGTGTGGTCCGCCTCCGGTTACGTCGCGGCGTTCATCCGTACCGCCAACGCCGTGTACGACGTCCCCGAGGGCCGGCCGGTGTGGAAGGTACTGCCGGTCCGCCTGGGCGTCACCGTGGTGCTGATGATCCTGGCGGTGATCAGCGCGCTCATCGTGGTCTTCAGCGGGCCTCTGGCCAGTCAGGCCGGCACCGCGCTGGGCATCGGGGACACCGCCCTGACCGTGTGGTCGATCGCCAAGTGGCCGGTGCTGTTGGTACTGGTCACGATCATGATCGCGCTCCTCTACTGGGCGACGCCGAACGCACGCGTGAGGGGCTTTCGCTGGGTCACGCCGGGCAGCCTCCTCGCGCTGCTGATCTGGATGATCGCCTCCGCCGGGTTCGCGCTCTATGTGGCGAACTTCGCCTCGTACAACAAGACCTACGGAACGTTCGCCGGGGTCATCGTCTTCCTCGTGTGGCTGTGGATCACCAACCTGGCGATCCTCCTCGGCCTGGAACTCGACGCCGAGACCTCCCGCCAACGGGCCATCGCCGGCGGCCACCCCGAGCAGGAGGAGCCGTACGTCGAACCGCGCGACACGCGCAAGTGGGACGAGCAGGACAGGCAGCGACTGAGAAATCAGGACTGACCGGAGCGCACAGCGGCCCCGATCATGGTGTGGGATCGCCGGATGCGGGAAAACGGCAGGTCATGAAGGTTCTGACGGATGTGCGCCACCGTGAGCGGTGGCTGACACAGCGGATGGCGTCGTGGGACTCCCCCTGGGTGCGGCGGGTTCTGCCAGCGGCGGAGGAGGCGGCCGAGCACACCAAACTGTGGTGCGGCGCGGCGCTGGTCCTGGGGACGTTGGGCGGCCGGCGCGGCCGGAAGGCCGCCGCCGCGGGTCTGGCGAGCATGGCCCTCGCGGAGACGATCTCCAACGCGGTGGTCAAACCGCTGTGCGATCGGCGCCGTCCGCCGGAGGAATGGTTCGAGGACCAGGAGGTCGGCGACCGCCCCGACAGCTCGTCCTTCCCGTCCGGGCATACCGCGGCGGCCATCGGCTTCACCGCCGGGATCGCGCCCGTCTGGCCGTGGGCGGCCGCGGCCTGTGCCGTGCCGGCGGTGACGGTCGCCGCTGAGCGGGTGCACAGCGGTGCGCACTACCCCTCGGACGTCATTGCCGGGGCGACGATCGGCCTCGTCGCGGCCGGTCTCGTACGGACAGGGCCTCGGTTCCTGTTGCGCCACCTGTGGTGAGCGGCGGCACGGGCTCAGTGCTTGAGCGTGAAGGTGAAGTCGCCGGAGAGCTTGCCGGTCAGCCGGATCGCCGAAACGACCTTCCCCTCCGTGACCAGTCTCTCGACCTCCGCCCGCGGAAGACCGCACCCTTCGGCGATCAGTCGCACCGGCCGGACAGGAATCCGCGCCGCGAAGCGGACCGAGATGTCGATCACCTCGCGGTCCAGGTGATCCGATCCGCCGGTGTCGAGGCGCCAGGCGTCGGCCCAGTCGAGGGCGATGCGGTTACGGCGTCGCACGACCGGGTCCTGGAGCAACTCAGCCGCCAGACCAGGGTCGTTGGCGTGCATCCGGTCCAGCAGATCAGGCCGTACGGAGCGCACGTTCATCCGCTCCCAGACCGTCAGCTTGGCCGTGTCCCCGCAAGCGGTACAGAGCACGAGGAGCCAGGCGTCGAGGAGCTTGTGGTGGGCGTTGACGCGAAATTTGCCGTTTGCCCGGAAGCGCTCGGACGCGCACGTGTGACAACGGCGGAGAACGAGCGGCAGGCAGGTGGGCATGACCACCCAGTTATCGAGCACAGAAGTACACCGGTTTCAGCGAGAAGTCCGCAGCAAGAAGCAGCGCGGCGCGCAATGCGCGACGCGCGACAAATCAGCACTCGGGAGGTCTCACACGGTGTACAACGGGACGTCCTTGCCTAGACGACTTGGTTCGCCAGCACGGTAGTGGCGCACAGTGGCGCTCATCCACCGGTTTTCGAGCACCTCACCGCCGGCTCTGTCCGGCGGATCGTGGAGGGCGGCTCAGTGGAGGCAGAGGCAGAACGGATGGCCGGCTGGGTCCGCGTAGATCCGCCAGTTGGTCCCCGGGTGGAGCTGGTCCGTCCGCTCCAGCACAGTCGCGCCGAGGGCGAGCGCCCGCTTCTCCTCGCCGTCGAGGTCGTCCACGTCGAAGTCCAGGTGGAGCTGTTGCGGGCGCTCCTGGCCGGGCCACTTGGGCGGTTGGTAGCCCTCCACCCGCTGGCAGGCCAGCGGAATCCCCTCGAACCCGTGCACCTCGATCCAGTCGAGATCATCGGGGTCAGCGACCACCCGGCCGCCGAGCAGATTCGCGTAGAACTCAGCGAGCCGTACCGGATCAGCGCAGTCCAACGCGACCGCCTGCAGCTTTCGAATCACTTCCGACATCCCTCGCTCTTCGGCCACTTCCGTGACGCCCACATACGGCAGGCTCGTACCCACCACCTCTCGCTTTCACTCGACCTTCGTGGGTGTCCTGCCCACGGCGGTCAGGTGCTGGCGCGGGTCACCACGCGGGTGGGCAGGATCAGCGGGGTGGGGTCCTGTTCGTCGACAAGGGCTATGAGCATGCGGGCCATCTCGCGTCCCAGCGCCTGTATCGGCTGGTGCACCGTGGTCAGCGGCGGCTGGGCGATCTGTGCGACGGCAAGGTCGTCGAAGCCGATGACCGCGACGTCGCGGGGCACCGTCCGTCCTGCCTCCCTCAGCACACGCAGGGCGCCGACGGCCATGTTGTCGTTGGCGGCGAACACCGCGTCCAGGTCCGGGTGGTTGTCGAGCAGGACGGACATGGCGACAGCGCCGCCGGCCTCGGTGAAGTCCCCGCTCTCCGGCTCGACCGGCTCAAGTCCGGCCGCCAGCAGGGCGTCGCGGTAACCACGATGGCGCGCGCGCCCGACTTCGGTGTCCGGTCGCCCGCAGATGGTGACCACCCGGGTGCGACCGCGGGCCAGCAGATGCTCGGTCGCGGCCCGTGCTCCGCCGACGTTGTCGACATCCACGTACCACCTCGGATCCAGACCGAGGGGACGGCCGCCGAACACGACGGGCAACCCGGCTTCTTCGGCCATGCGGGCCAGCGGGTCCTCCTCCCGCAGCGCCATCAGCATGACGCCGTCGGCGGCCCGGGAGCGAAGCAGTTGCTCCACGCGCTTGCGGCTGCGGTCGGTGGCGGTCAGACACAGCATCAGATTCAGGTCGGCCTCCTCCAGGGCCGCGGAAGCGCCCACGATGACCTGGGCGAAGAACGGATCCGCGAAGATCGACGGATCCTCGCCGGAGATGACGAGCGCGGCGGCGCCCGTCTGGCGCATCGCCAGTGCGCGGGCCGTCGGGTTCGGCACGTAACCGAGGCGCCGCACCGCCTGCTCGACCGCCTCCCGTTTGAGCCGGCTGACATGCGGGGCGTTGTTGAGCGCCCGGGAAGCGGCCGAACGCGAGACTCCGGCGAGCACCGCCACCTCATCGAGCGTGGGCTGCCGACGAGGCACATCCTCTGGCATCGACCATGAGCCTTTCCCTCGCGGGTAGTTCGGCACAGCGTCTCCCCTCGGACCGTCCCCTCGGACCATCCCCTCGGGCCGTATACGAGGAGCTGGGAGCGCTTCCGGTTTTGTGACTGTAGAGCCTTCTTGCCGTCACATGAAGGGAAGTTGAGCGAGAACTCTTGACACATTCCTCCCTTCGCCAACACGATGCCGCCCATACCCAAGACCTTCGGACGCGCTTTGGGACCGCTTCCAATTGGGAGCGCTCCCATGATCTTCCGGAGCTGAACGGTTTGTGTCCTCGGGGCCGGAGCCGCCGTCGCCCGGGGCGTCGTACCTCGCACTTCCTCAGTGCGCCGCACACACACGCCCAAGGCGAAGCGTGTGCGGCGCATCCCCCGTCAGGAAGAGGTTCCCCATGTCCAGATACAGGCGCGGCCTGCTCGCGCTGCTGCTCGCCTTACCGCTCGCGCTGGCCGCCCCGGGCCTCGCCCACGCCGACAGTCCGGTGGCGATGACCAGCGGTTTCTACGTCGACCCCAACTCCACCCCCGCCGCCTGGGTCGCCGCCAACCCCAGTGACGGCCGCGCCTCCGCGATCAGGGCCAACATCGCGGCCAAGCCGATGGCCCGCTGGTTCGGCAACTGGAGCGGCACCATCGGCACGGCCACGGGTGCGTTCGCCGGCGCGGCCGACGCCGTGGACAAGCTGCCGGTCCTGGTCGCCTACAACATCCCCAACCGCGATATCTGCGGCGGGCAATCGGGCGGCGGCGCGGGCTCGGCAGCGGCGTACAACACGTGGATCGCCGCCTTCGCCAGTGGCATCGGCAGCCGTCCGGCCGCCGTCATCCTGGAGCCGGACGCCCTGGGAGACACCAGCTGCATGAACGCCGCGCAGATCGCCGAGCGCAACACGCTGCTCAACAACGCCATCGACCAGTTCAGACAGAAGGCCCCCAACACCTGGGTCTACCTGGACGCCGGAAACCCGGCCTGGCTCCCCGCCGCCACGATGGCCCAGCACCTCGCCGCCGCAGGCGCGAGCAAGGCCCACGGCTTCTCGCTGAATGTGTCGAACTACCAGACCACCGGCGCGAACACCACGTACGGCAACGCGATCAACGCGAAGCTGAGCTCGTCCTACGGCTACACCAAGCCCTACGCCATCGACACCAGCCGCAACGCGAACGGCTCCAACGGCGAATGGTGCAACCCCGCTGGCCGCAAGATCGGCACCCCGACCCAACTCGGCGGCGGAGCCGAAATGCTGCTCTGGATCAAGACCCCCGGCGAATCCGACGGCAACTGCGGCGTGGGCGCCGGATCTGTGGCAGGCCAGTTCCTTCCCGAGGTCGCCTACAAGATGATCTACGGCTACTGACCTCCCCCCATCAGGGCTGCCACCCCTTGAGCCCCCGTGGCCTGGGTCTTTTCCGTCCTCGCTGCCAGGCCACGGGGCATCACAGCACTGCCACCGGGACCTGCCATCTCCCGGCCATCCGGTCCCGGCGATATGCCCGTCGATGTACCGCGCCCCCAACCCTCCCCACCAGGAGCACACATGAGATCCGGTATCCGGTCCTCCAGACGCATGGTCTGGCTCGCCTCGGCCGCCTTGATGGCCTGCGCAGCGGCCCCGACCGCCCAGGCGCAGGCACAGGCGGCGCCCGCCGAACAGAAGGTCATCACCCCGGCCACGCGTTTCTACGTCGACCCGCACAGCAAGGCCGCCGAGCAGGCGAAGATCGACTTCCGCAAGGGCGATCGGGCCGACGCCCTGAACATGGCCAAGCTCGCCGTCCAGCCCCAGGCCGAGTGGTTCACCGAAGGCACACCCGCCCAGGTCAAGAGGGAGGTGCGCAAGCTCGTCCACGCCGCCGCGGTCACCCGACGCGTGCCGGTCCTCGTCGCGTACAACGTCCCCGGCCGCGACTGCAGCCTCTACTCCGGTGGCGGCGCCGCCTCCTCGGCCGCCTACCGGCAGTGGATCGACGCCTTCGCCGACGGCATCGGCAGCCGCGAGGCCGCCGTCATCCTGGAACCCGACGGCCTCGCGGCCCTTCCCAAGGACTGCGCCGGCGACATCGACCCCACCGGCGAACTCACCGCCCACCGCATGGCCGACCTCGCCTACGCCGTACGCACCCTGAAGAGCGAGCCGAACACCGCCGTCTACCTCGACGCAGGCAACAGCCAGTGGAAGTCGGTCGGCGACATCACCCAGCGGCTCCTGGACGCCGGCCTCGAACAGAGCGACGGCTTCGCCCTCAACGTCTCCAACTACCAGCCCACCGACCAGACGTCGCGCTACGGCGCATGGATATCCAAGTGCGCGTGGTACGCCACCAAGGGACCGGAGTCGGCTCGTGGCCACGCCGACTGGTGTGCCAGTCAGTACTACTCTCCCGCCGCGCCCAACGACGGAACCCCGGGCAACTCCGTTTCCCCTACCGATCCATCGACCTGGCACTGGACCGACACCTGGTTCGACCAGAACACGGGTGGTGCCTCCACCGGTGAACTGCAACGCTTCGTGGTGGACACCAGCCGCAACGGACTGGGCGCCTGGTCGCCGCCGCCGGGCAAGTACACCGGCGACCCGGAGACTTGGTGCAACCCACCCGGCCGCGGCATGGGCCCTCGTCCCACAGGTGACACCGAGGCCCCGCTCGTCGACGCGTACCTGTACGTGAAGACCATCGGTGAATCCGACGGCAGCTGCACGCGCAACACCGGCGGCACCATCGACCCCGAATACGGCATCGTCGACCCCGCCGCCGGCGTCTGGTGGCCCGAACAAGCCCACACCCTCGCCCGCAACGCCGTACCCGGTCTGGAATTCCACCGGTAACTCCCGGCGACCGCCGCCTCGGGGACGTCCGGACGGTCGGCTTCAAGGTGCCTGGCGGCGCGGCTGGGCGCAGTTTCCTGAGGCGGCGCTACCGTTATGAAGGTGACAGGAATTGACGCCGACCGGCGATGGTCCGAGTCCATGCCGGCGGCCTACGAGCAGTACCTCGTGCCGGTGGTCTTCCGGCCCTTCGCCGAGGACCTGGCCGCCCGAGCGGGAGCACTCCACCCCCGTCGCGTACTCGAACTGGCTGCCGGGACCGGCGTGTTGACGGCCGGCCTGATCGCGGCGGCGCCTTCAGCCGAGGTGACGGCCACCGACCTGAACGAGGCCATGGTCGCCTTCGGGTCGGCTCGATCCCCTGGTGCGGTGTGGCGACAGGCCGACGCGCAGCGGCTGCCGTTCCCGGACGGAAGCTTCGACCTGGTGGTCTGCCAGTTCGGCGTGATGTTCTTCCCTGACCGGGTCGCGGCCTTCACCGAGGTCCGCCGGGTGCTGGCTCCGGGCGGCCGGTTCCTGTTCAACACCTGGGGCCCGCTCAGTACGCACGCGTTCGGAGCCGCGCTGCAGGCCGGACTGGAGCGGGCCTTTCCGGTCGACCCGCCGCAGTTCCTCCCAACGGTCCCGCACGGCTACGCCGACCCCGCTGTCGTGGCCGCTGACCTGGCTGCCGCCGGGTTCGCCGTCGAGGAGGAGCAGGAGCTGACGCTGGAGGGTCGGGCCGCGTCGGTCGCCGACGTCGCCACCGGGTTCCTCGCCGGGACGCCGTTGCGCGCGGCCGTCGAGGAGCGCGGCGGCGGGCCGGCCGTCCGGGCCACCGTCATCGAGGAGATGACCGCACATCTGGGCCCAGGGCCCGTTGCCGCCCTGATGACGGCGTACGTCTTCCGCGGCGCGGCCTAACTGGTTCCGAACAGAAGCTGTCGGTCATGCGACTGTCGACTTGTCTGCTCGTCGGTCTGGTTGTGGTGAACCGTCAGCATCGGACCTGAGGAGTCGGCGACACGATGACGAGCAAGACCGGCTAAGGCTCTACGAGGACAGTCCGCTCGAAGGCGTCAAGCCCCCGCAGTACAACCCGGCGAAGGCGATCATCCCCTCGGTGGCACAGCCGGCCGCGATACGCGCGGCCAGCGACGACACCTTCTTGTTGATCGCTGATCTGATGAGCGGCTGCGGTATGCGCAACGCTGAGGCCACAGCTGTCAATCTCCGCAACATCGTGGCCCACGACCGGGGGGCGCATGCTTCCGGAACACCTTCCCGGGTGGTTTGGTGACCGATGCATGTCACGTGGCAATGACGGTGCGGCAGCGGGGGCATGCACTCCGCGAGGCCCGTGCGGAGGATCACATTCCACGTAGCGAGCGAGCTCCGGAAGGAAGTTGTCCGGCCGGGCGAAGCTCGGCGCAGCTGCCGGGTCGTGCCTGTAGCCGGCCGCCGGATGCGGCCCGTCCCCTGGAGGAACACCTGTGCGCACCCGACCGTTCTCGCGACTTCGCGGCACGCTGACCGCTGCCGTTGCCGTTGCCTTCAGCCTCAGCGCCGCCTCCCTGGCCGCGGCTGACACCTCCCCTTCGCACGCACCGGCCGCCCGTGCCGCGAAGGCCGCCGACATCCGCGGCCACGAGATCATCAACCGGTCCGACGGCTCCCGCATGGGCATCTGGAGCGACCAGGACTTCGACGGAGCCTGGTCCGCCACCCACCGGGGCGTGGGCTACGAGGAACGCAAGACCATGACCTGGCGGTTCGAGGACCAGGGCGACGGCACCTGGCAGATCCGCAACGAGACCGTCGACAAGCTCTGTCTGGCGACCGAGCGCGCTCCGGCTGTCGGCGTACGGGTCATCATGAAGACCTGCGACACCGGCAACCCCGCGCAGTCCTGGCGGATGGTCGCCGAGCAGACCGAACCCGCCTCCGAAGACCCGGGCGGCACCACGACCGGCTGGTGGAGCCTGCGCCCGGCCGACTCCACCAAGTACGCCGCCGCACCCCAGGCGATCGGCGCCGTCCACAGCGAAATCCTCCTGTACCGGGCCACCAACAGCGCCGACCGCCTCTGGCACCATGCACGCCCCTGGCAGAGCTGGTAGGACAGCGGCTGCGGGTTGCGCAACTCCGAGGCCACAGACGTGAATCTCCGCAACATCGTGGCCCACGACGTGTATCGGATCTCGGAACAGGTCAACCACACCAGTGGCCAATACGCACGCCTCAAGCACCGCAAGGTCGGCGAGTACCGGGACGCGCCGCTGCCGGCCCGTGCCCGGCGGACCATCGAGTGGTACGCCGAGAAGCACGGCACCACTGACGGCTACCTACTGCGCCATCCCAAAGACTCCAGCAAACCGTTCCCGTACTACCACCTGGGCAACCGGTGGCTGCGCATCAAGAAGGCTGACGAGGTCGAGATCCCCAAGGGGATGGTCCTGTACGGGATGCGGCACTTCCCGGCTACTGGCCTTCAAAGCGTGGTGTCGCAAGGGCTGACAGCCGGTGACTTCGGCGATATGCCGTCTTCATGAGGCGCAGGGTGGCGGGCTGACCGCTGAACGCCTGCAGTTGCGGACAGCCGATGAAGCGGCACGACGGGTATCCCAGAACAGCGATTCCGCCGGCCACGAGGCCCTGACCCGGGCCCGGCTCGTGCACGTCGACCAGTACTACCTGCGCGCCGGCACCATCGCCGCGGCGAACGCGCGGCTCATCGCCGCCCAGGCCAAGGTGCCCATCGTGAAGTTCTGGGGCAACGGCCTGCTCGCCTCGGTCGACGGACTGCGGTTCGTCGTGCCCGTGCGCACGATCAGCGCGGCGCCGTCGCCGAAGTACTTCGGGTTCAAGCGCGGCATCACCTGGCTCAACGCCGTCAACGACCAAGTCGCCGGGATCGGACAGATGGTCGTCCCCGGCACCCCGCGCGACTCCCTGCACATCCTGGACGCGCTGCTGAACCTGGACGGCGGGGTGAAGCCGGAGATGGTGGCGACCGACAACGCCTCGTACTCCGACATGGTGTTCGGCCTGTTCAAGATCCTCGGCTACAACTTCTCACCCCGGTTCCGCGACCTGGACGACCAGCGGTTCTGGCGCGCCGCGATGCCCGGCGTCGAGACGGGCACGTATGGAGCGGTGGAGGACCTGGCCCGCAACCACGTGAACCTGAACAAGGTGATCACGCACTGGCCGGACATGCTGAAGGTCGCAGGTTCTCTGGTCACCAACCAGGTCCGCGCCTACGGCCTGCTGCGGATGTTCGGACGCGAGGGGCGCCCGACTCCGCTGGGGACCGCGTTCGCGGAGTACGGGCGGATGAGGACCAGCTCGGCGTGCTCGGCCTGGCCCTCAATGCCATCGTGCTGTGGACGACGCGCTACATCGACGCCGCCGTCGCCCAGCTCCGGGCCGGGGGCCACGAGATCCGCGAGGAGGACGTCGCCCGGCTCCCCCCGCTCAAGCACCGCAACCTGAACCTGCTCGGGCGCTACAGCTTCACCGCCGCCGGCGCCCTGCGCCCGCTGCGTGACCCGGACGCGCCCGAGCTGGACGAGGACGACGGCGGCCAGGAGTGAGCGTCGGCAGCCCGGCCGGGGCACTGGTCGGTTCGTGTGCCAGCGCCGTGTTCAGGCCGGGTACGCAAGAGCGTGATTCAGGTGCTGACCTGCGAGTGTGCGGGGCTGAGGTAATGGACGGTGCTTCCAGCGGCGTGCTCGGTGAGCAAGTCCCGCAGTTCGCCGGCGGCGGTCTTGAGGAGGTGTCCGTCGCGGGCGCTGTGGAGGGTTTCCAGGACGAAGGCGACGTGGGTGGAGCCTTCGGTGACACGGGTGCGGTGGGCGTCGCGGTGGTTCCAGTGGCGGGTGAGCACGTCGGTGGTGTCGGCGTAGATGATCTCGCCGGGCTTGGGGTTCTCGACGGTGTCGGGCTCGCCGAGCGGGGTGAAGCTCTCGGTGCCGTCGGCGTAGCGGATCTCGACGTCGCCGGTGACGTGGTCGAGGTCGAAGGCGCCGGCGGGCAGGCCGTGGCGGATGGAGACCGTGTTGTAGGTGTCGACGGCCGGGTTAATGCGCGGCAGGGTGCCCTTCTTGGCCATGCGGCGGCCCAGCGCGTCGATGCTGGGGCGGATGCGGCGGGGGTTGGTGCCGAAGGAGCGGTAGGCGGTATGCCACGCCTCGATACGCGGATCGGCCTCGTCGGCGGGGGCCCAGGTACCGTCCGCGAGCTGCCGCTCCAGATCTTCCAGGGCGGTCGCGGTGGCCGGCCAGGGTTCGTGGCCACGCAGACCGGTGGCGGTGACGACGGCGATGAGAGTGTCAGCGAAGGCGTCGGCGACGGCGGGGCTGATGCGGAAGGTGGTCACAGGGGGGTCCGTTCCGGGAGTGCGGGGCGAGGCGGAGTCAGGCTTTCCAGGGGCCGATGCGGTCCAGGCGGCGTGTCTGCTGACGGGCGGTGGGCGTGTCCAGGCCCTGGCCGCGTTCGGTGAGCCGCCGGGCGGTGTCGGCGCGCTGCTCGACGGGTTTGTGGTCGTCGTACTTGAACTTCGCACGGACCTCGGTGACGTCCAGGCGCAGGCCGCGGATGCCGGGCAGCATCCGCCCGTAAGGCGGCTGGTCAGGGTCGATGGGGGCGTGGTCGCCCTCGGGCTGGAAGTGCGTCATCTGCCGGCGCAGCAGTTCGGCCTTGGCCGCCGGGTCGTCGACGATGGTGGCCTGGCAGGTGAACTGGACGGCCGCGTAGTAGCTGGTGGGGACGCCGTCGGTGGGCGGGATGCCGGGCTTGGCGCGCCAGGGGCCGGGGATGAAGGCGTAGTCGCTGGTGACGGTGAAGGTGACGTTCGGGTCGGCCTCGATCGTCTTCCAGACGGGGTTGGGGCGGGCGAGGTGGACCAGCAGGGTCTGGCCGTCGACGGTGAAGTGGGTGGGCACGACGATCGGCGCCTGGCCGGGCAGTCCGTTGACGCTCAGGAGGCCGAAGTCGTGGCCGTCGGCGATCCAGGTCTGCCACTCGGCATCGTCCAGGGCGGCGTCCCAGGGCTGGATGAACATACGCGGGTCCTTCCAAGGAGGTGCGGGGGTCAGGTGAGGGCGAGGAGGCTGACGGCGATGCCAGCGGTGCCCAGGCCGATGAGCTGGGTGCGGTAGATCCGTTCGGCGAGCACGGTGCGGGCGAGCAGGACGGTGCCGGCCGGGTACAGGGCGGTGATCACGGCGACGACGGCCAGGTCGCCGCTGCGGGCCGCGAGCAGGAACAGCAGGTTGGCCACCGAGTCCAGCACGCCCGCCGCCGCCGACATCGCGTAGGCGGGCTTCTCCGCGCCCAGCCTCCGGAACATGGCCCCGGCCGCGGCCAGCGTGACCGCGGAAGACACAGCCCGTCCGATGATGAGCGGTCCGACGCCGCTGTCGGAGGGCGCCTGGTGCAGGAAGACCAGCTGCAGGGCGATGGCAGCCCCGGCGCCGAAGGCCAGCAGCAGCGCGGTGCGCGTCGGGCGCATGGTGCCGGCGCCGTGGCCGGCGCTGACCAGCACCACCGCCGCCAGTGCCAGCGGCAGGCCGATCAGCCCGGCCAGTCCCAGGTGCTCGCCCTGCAGCAGTCCGACACCGACCGGCAGCATCGCCGAGACCAGTGCGGTGATGGGCGAGAGCACGTTCATCGGGCCGATCGCGAGCGTGCGGTAGAGCAGGGCGAAGGCGGCGGCCGACGCGACACCGGAGGCGGCGCCCCACGCGAGAGTCGCGGGGGCGAAGGAGGCGCCGAGGAAGGGCCACAGCAGCAGTTCGACGGCGAGCGAGGCCGGAGCGGCGATCATCACGGTGCGCAGGACGTGGGCCTTGCGGGCACCGAGGCCGCCGAGGAAGTCGGCGCATCCGTAGGCCAGGGAACTGCCCAGGGCCAGTAGCAGAGCGATCACGGGTACATCCCTTACTATCAATGGAACGACTACACCGAACAACGCACCGACCGGCAGTCGTCAACCGAACGACCGCGTGGTGCAGTGCAGTGATCCACCTGCCTGGAGGGGTGACAGCGATGACCGAGACCGAAGCGGCACTGCGGACGCTCGCGCACAACGTCCGCGCGGCCCGTACCCGCGCCGGACTGTCCCTGGACGAACTCGGCCGCCGCGCCAAAGTCAGCAAGGGAGCGCTGGTAGCCCTGGAGAGGGCCCAGGGCAATCCCAACTTCGCCACCCTGGTCCGCCTCGCCGACACCCTCGGCGCCTCCGTTTCCGCCCTGATGGAGGGGCGGTCCGAGGAACGCGTCCGGGTGGTGAGCGCCGCCACCGTCATGCCCCTGTGGAAGGGCGAACGCGGCAGCGAAGCCCGGCTCATGCTGACCACCAGCGGCCCGGCGGCCACCGAGGTCTGGCGCTGGATGCTGGAACCCGGCGAGGAATACCCCAGCCACCCCCACCAGGCCGGCGTCGTGGAGACCGTCAACGTCACCGCCGGGCAGATGGTGCTCGTCGTCAACGGCACCGAGCACCCCGTCGAGGCAGGACAGACCGCCACCTTCGACGCCGACGCCCCTCACACCTACCGCGGCTCAGGCACCGAGACCTGCCACCTGATCATGACCGTCCACCTGCCCCCCGGCCCCGCGTAGTCCTGGACGGGCCAGGGTGTCCACACCGGACCATCCCTGCCTGTCGGCAACGGATGGCACCCTCAAGTGATCAACGCACCACCCACGGATGATCATGTGATCGTGGAGGCACAGGTGCGTGATTACGGGTTTTCGCCAGCTCAGCAGGACGAGATTTGGAGACGCTGGCGCGAGGGGCAGTCGTTCAGCTTGATCGCGCGGGCGCTCGGGGCGCCGATGCAGCATGCTCGCCGTTTCCTGTATCAGAGCGGCGGCGTCCGCCTCACCCCGCAAGCGCGGTCAGAGCGGCATCTGAGCGGCAGCGAGCGTGAGGAGATATCCCGCGGTATCGCCACCGGGAAATCGGCCCGGCAGCCGGCCAGGCAGCTGGGCCGGCCTTCTTCGGCCGTCTCCCGCGAGATCGCCCGCAACGGCGGTCGGGACCACTACCGAGCTGCCTCGGCCGATGCGGCGGCCTACGAGCGCGGACGCCGTCCCAAGCAGGCCAAGCTCGCCCAACGGCCTGCTCTTCGTGCCCTGGTGGAGATGTTCCGCCTCGTACGCGGCACCGGGCACATCCTCGACGTGCTCGACGTCCTCCACCGCGACCGCCTCGTCCTGCGCATCCAAGACGGCGCATTCTCCGCGATGGACCTCACCGCCCGCCACCCGCGCACCGGCGAGGGTCTGCACCGTGAAGTTCATGGTGCAGACCCTCGCCGCCGCCGGCGAACTCCAGCGCGAGCTGACCTACTACGACGGACTGCGCGCCGCCGAGGCCAAGGGCAGCAAAGGCGGGCGCCGCCCCGCCGTGGCGGCCGCGAAGAGCGCCGACGTGCGCGCCACGTACCTGGAAGGCCGCTCGATCGCCGCTCTCGCCCGCGCCCACGGCGTCAGCCGCGGCGCGATCCGCACCGCCGTCGCCGACCTCATGCCCGACCACGCCGCCATCGAGGAGGACTCCCCGGCGCCGGAGTTGCCGGTCACCCTCGACATGCCGGGCAAGGTCGCCGACTTCCTCCGCGCCGCCGAGCTGGAGCCCGCCGAGCGGGATGCACTCGACCAGGGGGTGACCGTACGACGCGGCCAGGGCTACACCCTGCGCGTCAGCGCCGTCCCCGCCGTACACCTCGCACTCCTCGCCCACTGCCAGCCGCTCGACGGCGGCCACGGCATTCCGGCGGTTCCGGCCCCTCGGCGACACGGCGAACCGGGCAACGACCGGGAGCTATCAGGAGAAGGGCAGGACGAGCGCACCCCAGGCCACCACCGGGCCGATGCCCACTGTGGCGAGGGTGTAGCCGATCACCTGCCGGTAGAAGCGCTGCCGGTCGACCCCTCGAACGTTCGCCAGGACCAGGGCGCCGTTGGTAGAGAAGGGGGATACGTCGACGATGGTGGTGGAGACCGCGAGCGCCGCGACAACGCCGGCCGCGCTGAGCTGCCCGGAGAGGAGCAGCGGGATCGCGATAGGGATGATCGCGGTCAGGATCGCCGTTGACGAGGCGAACGCCGAGGTGACAGCGACGGTGAAGCAGAGCAACAGGGCCACCACCAGCGGGGTTCCCATGCCCGCCGCGCTCTCGGAGATCTTGTCGATCACGCCTGCGTGCTCCAGCATCGCGATGTAGGTCATCATGCCCGCGACCAGCAGGAGCGTGTTCCAGCTGACGCCGTCGACAGCCTTCTCCTGGCGCTTCATGTCCAGCAGGGCCAGGAGCGCTCCCGCGCCCAGCGCGAGGAAGCCGATCTCCAGGTGAAAGCCCACCGCTCCGACGATCAACATGCCGAGCATGGCCAGCGTGAGCAACTGCTGCCAGGTGACGCCCTCGGCGGCAGCGTCCTCGTCCTGCCCTGCGGCCTCGTCCTGCGGGTCGGTGGAGAGGGGCACTACGCGCCCCCGCAGCAGCAGGAAGGTGATGACGGATAGCAGGGTGTTGATGGCGAAACTGGCGAAGAACAGGGTCGCGGGAGAGACCGACGGCACGTCGGCGGCGTCCACCATGTCCAGGACGAGCGCGCCCGAGACAGCGAGCGGAGAGAAGGCGCCCGCGTGCCCGCCGCTGATGACCATCATCCCGACCATCAACGGGTTGATCTTGTACTTGAACGCGAAGTTCATGCCGATCGGCACCAGCATCGCGACGGCGGCCGGTGTGAACGTACCGAACGCCGTGAGCACGGCGGCGATCAGGAACAGCACCCAGGGGATCAGCGCGACCCTGCCGCGTACCAGCCGGACCCCGGCCCCGACCAGGAGGTCGATGGTGCCGTTGCGACGCGCGATGGCGAACAGGTATGTCACGCCGACGATGGTGACGAAGAGCGTCACCGGGAAGCCTTGGAGCAACTCGTCCTCGGAAAGGCCGAGGGAGAGGGTGCCGACCGCGAATGTCGCGACGAAGGCCAGGATGCCGAGATTGATCGGCAGGACGGTTCCGACGACGAACATCACGAGCAGGGCGCCGATGGATATCAGGTCAGCAGACATCATTGTCCTTACTGCGGGCAGCTGGAGCGGGGTCGAGCGGAGCGGACGATGGACGCGTCGCGGATCAGGCGGCGGCTGCGGCTGCGGCTGCGGCCGGGGTACTCGGCTCGGGAACCGAGATCCGGGCCTCGGCGAGGATGCGGGCCGCTCGCCGCACTGTGACCTTGCCGGGGCCGGACGGGGCGAGGTCGTGGCAGCGTACTGAGATGACACCGGCGGGTGTACCGATGCGCAGCCAGCCGACCGTCCGGCCGGTCCCGCCTGAGGCCGCGGCGCGGGTCACGCCGGAAACCACGGTGCCGTCCGTCAGGTTCGCCGTGGCCACGGCAACGGCCGAGGTGAGTCCGATCGCCGGGTGCGGGGCATTCATCGACAGCATCCGTACGGCCACGTCGTAATCCGCGGTTTCAACGCGCTCGCCGAGCGTGGTGGTGTAGGGGGTGGGCGGGCCGACCAGGCCGGTCTTCGGTACGGCGTCCCCGGGCTCCTGACCAGGGGCGAGCAGGCCCATGAGCGGTGCGGCCGCGTGCCGCACCGCACGCAGCAGGGGGACGTCGCCGCGCACTTCGTCCAGGGTCTCCACTCCGCTGCGCCCGGCTGACGCGGCATCCACGAGGACGACCGGGGCTCCCGCGTCGACCATGCTGACTGTGAGCGGGGCGCCATGGCCGAGGGACAGCTTCTCAGCGGGGAGCCCGGTGGGCAGCAGGGCTCCGGTCGTGCGACCGGCCGGGGCGAGAAACGTCAGGCCGACGGCGACGCCGCCGGAGCGGGTGCCTGGAACGGTCTGCTCGCCGAACTCATGGACCCGACCGCCGGCGGTATCCACGGTCGCCTCCAACATGGCGCCGGTGTTGGTGTTGTGCATGATCACCCGGGTCACGTCCCCGGTGATCGGCACGAGGCCCCTGGCAACCGCGTACAGGGCGATGCCCGTAGCGCAGTTGCCACAGTTGGAACCCCACTCGACGACGCCGGTGCCGATGCCGACCTGAGCGAAGAGGTAGTCGATATCGACCCCGTCGCGGGCGGATGCTCCGACGACCGCGGCCTTCGACGTGGTGGGAGTGGCGCCGCCCACGCCGTCGAGTTGGACGGGGTCGGCCGCGTCGTACGCGGCGACCAGTAGGCGCTCGATACCGGCGCGGTCGGCCGGGGTGTCAACCTGGCTGAAGAGCCAGCACTTGCTGGTGCCACCACGCACCAGAGTCGCGGGAATGTGCACGTCAGCGACTTCCTTCTACGTTGCGCGGACGTTTCCGTCCGGTGAATGAGAAGACCGTGACAGAGCCAAGACTTCAGCACAATGCCCATTCCCTTCAATCGCCTTTAGCTCAGCTAAACTCGCAGGCATGTTGAATGTGCGCCGCCTTCTGCTGTTGACCGAGGCCGCCGAGCGCGGTTCGCTCACCTCCGCCGCCGAGGAATTGGGCATGACGACCTCGGCCGCCTCCCAGCAGCTCTCCCTGCTGGAGCGGGAAGCGGGCCAGCCCCTTCTCGAACGGCTCCCCCGGGGGGTGCGCACCACGGCGGCCGGGGCGGCGCTGGTCACCCGGGGGCAGACCATCCGTCGTGAACTACGCGGCGCCGACGCCGACTTGGAGTCCCACGCACACTTGCGTCAGGGCACTCTGCGCCTCGGCTCCTTCCCCACCGCGAGCGCCTCATTGCTGCCCTTGGCCCTGACCCGCTTCCGCCGCCGCCATCCGGACGTCCGCACCGTCGTCCGCGCGGGCGTCCTGGCCGAACTCCTTGAACTGCTGCACACCGGCGAGTGCGAGATGACCCTGCTGTGGGACTACGAGTGGAACCGCGTCGAGGACAACACTCTGACCCTCACTCACCTGCTGGACGACCCCACCGTCCTCGTCGTACCCGCCGACTCCCCCCTGCGCGGGCGCTCCCAGGTCGAACTCGACCGCCTGGCAGATCAGGACTGGATCATCCGCGCCGACAACCACCCCGTCGCCGACGTCCTCCGCCACGCCTGCCACCGCGCGGGCTTCGAGCCCCGCATCGCCTACGAGTCGCACGACTACCAGGAGGCGCAGGCCATGGTCGCCGCCGGCCTCGGCATCGCCCTGGCCCCCCGTCTTGCCCTCACCAACCGGCGCAGCGACGTACGCCTCCTCCCCTTCGCCTCCGACGCCCCCGCACCTGTCCGCCGGATCCTCCTGGCACGCTCGGCCCGGAGCACCGCCACACCGACGGCACAGGCCATGACCCGCGTCCTGCGCGCCGTCGCGGAGAAGTTCGCGGGCACCGGCCTCGATCGCGCCCAAGTCGGCTCCGTACGCCCGGCCGGGCCGGGGCGTTCGGGTACGGCGACCAAGCCCGGGAGCCCGGTCCGGTGAAGCCGTAATAATCGCTGGATGCGAGGTCGGGCCGGCCTCTGGCTTCATGCGGTGAGGCAATAGGCGGATGACGGTGTGCCGAACTTCCCGCTGGGTCCGACAGCAGACCGCCGGTGACGGTGACCTCGCCGGGATGAACCCGCCCGTGGCCGAGATCGATCCGGACGGGCAGCGGGACATCTGCGAGGGGCCTCGTCGACTTCTTCACCGACCCGATGTACCGATCCCGTGCACGGAGCTGGGAGCAGAACGCGCGAACGGTCGTCGCGCAGTTCCGGGCCGCCAGCCTGGCCAGACCGAACGACGAGGGGTTCCAGGCGGTGGCGGCCGAGCTGAAGGCGGCGAGCCCGGAGTTCGCCGACTTGTGGGAGCGGCGGGACATCGAGGAGGCCGGGCAGATCCGCAAGGAGATGGACCACCCGGTGCTGGGGCTGCTGTGCTTCGAGTCCAGCATTGGGATTGCCAGACCTGGCCACAGATGGCCACACCCGCGGTTCGCTGCCTGACCCCGAAGCCCCTCCGGCGCGCATCATCGCTCACCCATGGCCAGCCGCATTCGACGCATTCAGGACCGCCCCGGACCCTAGCCCTCACGACAGCAACCGCCCTGGTCAGCGCACCCGTCCCCGCGGTTTCAGCGGCACAGGCGGCAAGTCCGGCGCAGGGATGCGGTCACCGTCATAGCCCTTCACCTCACCGAAGCGTGAGCTGTCCATCCAGTCCGAACGGGCCTGTGCGATGTCCTCGTTGGACCGTCCGATGAAGTTCCACCACATGACCAGTTCCTCGTCGAACGGCTCGCCCCCGAGCAGCATCAGGCCCGCGTCCGACTCGGCGTGCAGCGGCAGTTCGGTGCGGCCGCAGCCCAGGTACAGCATCGAGCCGGGCAGGACCGGGACGCCGTCCACCCGGGTCTCGCCGGACATGCTCAGGACGGCGTACTCGAAGTCGGGGTTCAGCGGCAGGCGTACGTCCGCGTCGCGGGTCAGGGTCAGGTCCGCGCCGACGATCGGGGTGTAGGTCGTGCCCGGGGAAGTGGTGCCGTCGACCGTGCCCAGGATGAGCGTCGCCGTCAGGCCGGGGGCGGTGACCAGCGGGAGCTCCGCGTGGTGTTCGAAGTGCGGGTCGGCGTGGCGGTGGATGTCCGGCAGCGCCACCCACAGCTGGGCGCCGTGCAGGAGGCGGGCGTGCGACTTCGGGCTCTCCTCGGAGTGCGAGATCGCCCGGCCCGAGGTCATCAGGCCCAGCTCGCGGGGGCGGATCGTCTGGAGGCTGCCCGTGGAGTCGCGGTGCAGCACCTCACCGTCGTGCAGCCAGCTGACCGTCTGCAGGCCCATGTGCGGGTGGGGGCCCACCTGCATGCCGGGCTCGTCGGCGATGTCGTCCGGGCCGTAGTGATCGACGAAGCACCAGGCGCCGACCATGCGGCGGCCCAGGTTGGGCAGCAGGCGGCGGAGCTCGGTTGACTCACCGAGCTTCACCTTTCGGGGGCTGAGGAGTTCCCGCACCGGTTCGGCGACGACGAACCCGCGCCCGCCGCACAGTGACGGAACCGCCTCGCGATCAAGATTGCTCATGCCGCACAACCTAGACCCGTGAGGCACCGGACGTCAGGCGCCCGCCCGGTCATCCCGGAGCGAGGGACAGACCACTAGTGGAATATTTAACTATCTGCTGCCGTTGGACGCCATCGAAGGAGGCAACAGTGGACACGACGTACTACGACCACGGAACCGCGGCGGAGCGCTGGGAGCGCGCGCGGCAGTTCTTCGACGCCAAGGAGTACGCGACGGCGGCGCGAATTCTCGGCGCCCTGGCCGACGAGGTGCCGGAGCAGGTCGCCCCGCGTCTGCTGCTGGCCCGCGCCTACTACCACTCGGCGCAACTGCTGCGCGCCGAGGCCGAGTTGCGTACGGTCATCGAGCTCGACCCCGTCGAGCAGTACGCCAGGCTGCTGCTCGGCCGCACGCTGGAGCGGCAGGGACGGGACACGGACGCGGCCCCGCATCTGCGGATGGCGGCAGCTCTCGCGGGAGACTTCGCCGAGGCGTGAGCCGTGGGGCCGCGGCTCTGCTCCTACCGGCCCGCACCCCGCCGGGCGCCGGTGGCACTCGCCACCGGCGCCCTGGCCGTGGCAGTCGGCCCGCTCACCGACGATCACGCCCGCCTCCACACCACCAGGCGCCGCGTCGCCCACGCCGCGCTCCATACGGCAGCCAGTGCCGCGAGCACGGTCAGTGCGAGGTAGGCGAGGCCCGTGCGGAGGTGGCCGTCGCGCACCAGGCGTTCGATGTCCACCGCGTACGTGGAGAAGGTGGTGAAGCCACCGAGCACGCCGGTGCCGAAGAAGGGCCGCACCAGGCGGTGCGCCGCCCCCACCTCGGTGAGGATCACCATCAAGATCCCCATGAGGGCGCACCCGATGACGTTCACCAAGAGCGTCGTCGTGGGAAATGCGCCGGAGGCGGTCGGCCAGATCAGGGACGCTCCATAGCGGGCCGACGCGCCGATCGCACCGCCGACGGCCACGACAGCCACCACGGGCCACACGCCGTACTCCCTCAGCTGTCTCGGGTAACTTGCGGAGATCATCCTCAGGCTAGCCGCCGGGCGGGGTGTCCCGCAGGCCGAGGCGCAGGTGCTCGACGTGGAAGAGCGCCTGGTCGAGGAGTTCGGCGACGTGGTGGTCGTAGAGGGCGTAGATCACGGAGCGGCCGTGCCGTTCGCCGGTGATCAGGCCCAGGTTGCGCAGCAGCCGCAACTGGTGGGAGCAGGCCGACTGTTCCATGCCGACCGCGTCGGCCAGGTCACCCGCCGCGCAGGGGCCCTCCTGCAGACGGGCGAGGATCCGCAGCCGTGACGGCGTCGCCAGGGCCTGGAGGGTGGCGGCGACGTCGGCGGCCCCCACGGCGTCCAGCCGCTCGCGCGTGGTGGCGGTGCTCTTGTCGTCGACTCCGTGGCCCATGGCGCCATCCTATCGATGACACATGAAAAGGTGTTCATTCATTCCTGTACGGTGATGGGGTCGCCGTTCCCCAGCCCGTGAAGGGTTCCTCCGCCATGCCCACAGCCCTGATCCCACGTTCCACCCAGGGGCCTGACACCACTGCGGCAGCCGCCCCCCGCCGCCGCACCCACGTCCTCGCCCTTGCCGAGGCCCGCTGGGCGGCGGCGGCCACGGCCGCGTTCCTGCTCGCGCTGCCGCTCCAGCTGGCGGGGGCCGCCGCCTGGGCGTGGGGTGCCCTGTACGCCGTCGCGTACGTCGCCGGGGGCTGGGAACCCGGGCTCGCCGGGCTGCGGGCGCTGCGCGGGAAGACGCTGGACGTGGATCTGCTCATGATCGTCGCGGCGGTCGGCGCGGCCTCGATCGGGCAGGTGATGGACGGCGCGCTCCTGATCGTCATCTTCGCCACGTCGGGCGCGCTGGAGGCCGTCGCCACGGCGCGCACCGCCGACTCGGTGCGCGGCCTGCTCGACCTCGCACCCGACACGGCCACGCGGCTGACCGGCGAGGGCGGTGAAGAGACCGTGGGGACAGCCGAGTTGAGGGTCGGCGACATCATCCTCGTACGGCCTGGTGAGCGTGTCGGCGCGGACGGCGAGGTGCTCGACGGTGCCAGTGACGTCGATCAGGCGACGATCACCGGGGAGCCGCTGCCGGTCGCCAAGGAAGCAGGCGACCCGGTGTTCGCGGGGACGCTTAACGGGGCCGGCGCCCTGCGGGTGCGGGTCGGGCGGGACGCGTCGGACTCGGTGATCGCGCGCATCGTCGCGATGGTCCAGGAGGCGTCGGAGACGAAGGCGCCGACGCAGCTGTTCATCGAGAAGGTCGAGCAGCGGTACTCGCTCGGCATGGTCCTCGCCACGCTCGCCGTGTTCGCCGTCCCGTTGACACTCGGCGACGACCTGACCGGGGCCTTGCTGCGGGCCATGACGTTCATGATCGTGGCGTCGCCGTGCGCGGTGGTGCTCGCGACCATGCCGCCGCTCCTTTCGGCGATCGCCAACGCGGGGCGGCACGGCGTCCTGGTCAAGTCCGCCGTCGTGATGGAGCGTCTGGGGCAGGTCGACACGGTCGCCATCGACAAGACGGGCACCCTGACCGAGGGAACGCCCCGGGTGACCGCTCTGCACACGCTGCCCGGCAGCGGTCTGACCGACGACGGCCTCCTCGCGCTCGTGGCGGCCGTCGAGCACCGCAGCGAACATCCGCTGGCCCGTGCCGTGTCGGACGCGGCGCGCGCTCGCGGCCTCGGCCTTCCCGCGGCGGCCGATTTCGCCTCCGCGCCGGGTGTCGGCGTGAGCGCCACGGTCGGGGGTGCGGTCGTCGAAGTGGGGGCGCCTGCGCGGCTGCTCGGCGCCCGGCCGGATGGTGATGACGGGCCAGAGAGTGGCGCCAGGCCGGACGGTGGCAGCCGGGGCGCGGCGAGCGCCGCCGCGGTCGCTCGTGCCCGGCAGGTGGGAGAGAGCGGCCGGACCGCCGTGCTCGTGGTGCGGGACGGGACCCCCGTGGGCGTCCTCGGCATCTCCGACCGGCTCCGCCCGGACGCCGCGGCGACCGTCGCCGCCCTGGAGTCCCTGACGGGCTCGGCTCCGATGCTGCTCACCGGCGACAACGCGCGGGCCGCGGCCAGGCTGGCGGCGGAGGTCGGCATCGGTGACGTAAGGGCCGGGCTGCTCCCGCGGGACAAGGTCGCGGCGGTGCGTGCGGCGGAGGCCGCGGGGCGCAAGGTCCTCGTCATCGGCGACGGCGTCAATGACGCGCCCGCCCTCGCCGCGGCCCACACGGGCATCGCGATGGGCCGGGCCGGTTCCGACCTCGCCCTGGAGACCGCGGACGCGGTGATCGTGCGGGACGAACTCGCCACCGTGCCGCGGGTGATCGCGCTGTCCCGGCGCGCCCGCCGGCTCGTGGCGCAGAACCTGGTGATCGCGGGAGCGTTCATCGCCGTCCTGGTCACCTGGGACCTCGTCGGCAGCCTGCCGCTCCCGCTCGGCGTGCTCGGCCATGAGGGCTCCACGGTGATCGTGGGGCTCAACGGTCTGCGGCTGTTGCGGGACGCGGCGTGGCGGGACACGGCCGACTGAGCGGACCGCCCGCCGCCCCGGCCCGAAGTGTGCGGGGCGCGGGTTCCCCGTGGGCGGTGCACCGCCCACGGAGGCGCCCTGCCGGTCGCCGCCCTGTCAGGGCCTTCGGACCACGACGACGTCGAACTCCAGGATCACCTTCGGGCTGACCATGAGCCTGGTCGCGGCGTTCTGGTTCACGCCCCAGTCGTGACGGTTGATGGTCACGCTGCCCTTGAAGCCGACCCCGGGGTCGCCTCGCGGGTCGCGCTCGACGCCCGTCAGGGCGACGTCCAAGGTGACCTCTCCGGACACGCCGCGCAGGGCCAGGTCGCCGGTGACCTGAAAGTGGCTCCCGTCGACCTGCTTCACCCCGGTCGAGGTGAAGCCGATCGCCGGGTGGTTCTCCGCGTCCAGGAACGCGCCCCACAGCAGGTCGTCACGCTGCCGGTGGCCCGTCTGGATGCTCTTGGCCCGGATCATGAGCTGCGCGCCGGACCTCGAAGGGTGGTCGCCGTCCAGGTGCGCGCCGCCCTCGAACTCGTCGAACCGGCCGCGCACCCGGGTGGACATCGTGTGCCGGGCGACGAACCCGATCCGCGTGTGGGCGGCGTCGAGGACGTAGTCGCCTGTCAGCTCGCCGAGCTCGGTGCGAGCGGGGCCGCCGGTCATCCCAGCTGGCCGGGCCGGTAGTCGCCGCCGGGCTTCTGGGTGATGACGTTCAGGCGGTTGAAGGCGTTGATGACGGCGATGAGCGACACCAGGGCGCCGAGCTGATCCTCGTCGTAGTGCTTGGCCGCGTTCGCCCACACCTCGTCCGTGACCCCACCGGACGCGTCCGCGATGCGCGTGCCCTGCTCCGCGAGCTCCAGGGCGGCCCGCTCGGCGTCGGTGAACACCGTGGCCTCACGCCAGGCGGCGACCATGTGCAGGCGCACCGCGCTCTCCCCTGCGTGCGTGGCCTCCTTGGTGTGCATGTCGACGCAGGCACCGCAGCCGTTGATCTGGCTGACGCGCAGCAGTACCAGTTCCCGCGTCGGGGCCGGGAACGATGATTCCGCCACCGCCTTGCCCGCCACGGCGAGTTGCTGGACGAACTTCCCCGAGACCGGGTTGGCGAGGAAGTCCAGACGGGTTTGCATGGTGATCTCCTTCGTCGTTTTCACGGGATCGCGTTCGTCCCAGCAGTACGACGAGGCAGCCCGCCGGAATGTGAGGTGGGCTCGCCGCATCACATTCCGGCGCGCTGTTTCGTCGTAGTGGTGACGTCGGATACGGATATGGGGAGCGGCGACACCATGAGGACGAGACCCGAGCCAGGAGACGGCCGGATCGACGGCCCCGGAGACGGCCGGATCGATCCGGAGCTGAGCGCGATCGTGAGCGAGCGGCGGCAGCTGATCAATCTCGCCTACCGGCTTCTCGGCTCCTTGGCCGACGCCGAAGATGTCGTACAGGAGGCGTACACACGTTGGTACGCGATGTCCGCGCGGCAGCGGGCGGCCATCGAGTCCCCGGGCGGCTGGCTGACGAAGGTCGCGAGCCGCGTCTGCCTCGACCAGCTCGGCTCGGCACGGGCCCGGCGCGTGAGCTACGTCGGCGAATGGATCCCCGAACCGCTGCCCGATCACACGGAGTGGACGGCGGACGGGCGGCCTGGGGGAAGGACGGCCGACCCGGCCGATCGCGTCACTCTCGACGAGTCGGTCAACATGGCGTTCCTCGTGGTGCTCGAGACGATGACCCCGGCCGAACGCGTCGCGTTCATCCTTCACGACGTCTTCCGCTACCCGTTCGCCGAGGTGGCCGAGATCGTCGGCCGCACCCCAGCGGCCTCCCGCCAGCTGGCCTCATCGGCCCGTCGCCGCATCCGCGCGTCGCACGCTCCCGCGACTCCCGCGGGCCGGCACGCCGAGATCGTCAGGGACTTCAAGCAGGCATGGGAAGCCAAGGACATCGACGCACTCATCGGTCTCCTCGACCCCGACGCCACGGGGCTCTCCGACGGCGGAGGCCTGGTCAGCGCCGCGCCTCCCACCGCAGGCGGCGAGCAGATCGCCCGCTACCTGATCGCCCTGGCCGACAAGGCGCCCGGCCTGACGCTCCTGGAACGGACGGTCAACGGCCAGCCCGGCCTGGTGGTGCGGCACGAGGGCGTCACCGTGACGGTGATGGCCTTCGCGGTGGCGGACGACCGGATCCAGCACTTCTGGGCGATACGCAACCCCGAGAAGCTCCGGACATGGACCACGGACGCGGGGTGACGGCGTGCCCGCCGCCGGATGTCGCGGCGGCGGGCACGCCGACCGTTGTCCTGCTCATGCCCCCTATCCCCGGTAGGTCTCCAGCAACCGCAGCCACACCTCACTCACCGTCGGATAGGCCGGAACCGCGTGCCACAGCCGGTCCATCGGCACCTCCCCCGCGATCGCCACCGTCGCCGAGTGGATGAGTTCGCCCACGCCGGGGCCCACGAACGTCACGCCGAGCAGGACCTCACGGTCGAGGTCGACGATCATGCGGGCGCGGCCCTCGTAGCCGTCCGCGTAGAGGCCCGCGCCCGCGACGCCCGCCATGTCGTAGTCGACGGCACGCACGCGGTGGCCCGCGGATTCCGCCTCCGCGAGGGTGAGGCCCGCCGACGCCGCCTCGGGATCGGTGAAGACCACCTGGGGGGTGGCGGCCCGGTCCGCGGTGGCCGAGTGGGCGCCCCAGGGGTCGGTCTCCAGGAGGGGAACACCCTGGGCGCGTGCGGTGATCGCGGCGCCGGCGATGCGGGCCTGGTACTTGCCCTGGTGGGTGAGGAGCGCGCGGTGGTTGGCGTCGCCCACCGCGTACAGCCAGTCGCTGCCCTGCACCCGCAGGCTCTCGTCGACGGGCAGCCAGGAGCCGGGTTCGAGGCCGATCGTCTCCAGGCCCAGGTCGTCGGTCCGCGGTGCGCGGCCCGTGGCGAAGAGGATCTCGTCGGCTTCGAGGGTGCCGCCGCCGCTCAGGGTCGCTGTGACCGTACCGTTCTCGCGCTTCACCGCGGTGACGGAGACGCCGGTGCGGACGTCCGCGCCCGCCTCAGTCAGCGCCTTGGCGACCAGCTCACCGGCGAACGGCTCCATGCGCGGGAGCAGGCCGTCCCCCCGGACGAGCAGCGTGACCTGGGAGCCGAGCGCCTGCCAGGCCGTTGCCATCTCCACGGCGACGACACCGCCGCCGACCACCGCGAGCCGGCCGGGCACGTGGTCCGCGCTGGTTGCCTCGCGGCTGGTCCAGGGCTTGATGTCGGCGAGGCCCGGCAGATCCGGGAGCGCGGCCCGGGTGCCGGTGCACACCGCCACCGCGTGGCGGGCGGTGAGGGTCCGCTCGGTTCCGTCGGAGGCCGTGACGGTCACCTGGCGGGTTCCCGCGATGCGGCCGTGGCCGCGGTAGAGGTCCACGCCGACCGATTCCAGCCAGCCGACCTGGCCGTCGTCCTTCCAGTGCGAGGTGTAGTCGTCGCGGTGCGCGAGGACCGCCGCCGCGTCGAGCGGCCCCTGCACCGATTGCCGCAGGCCGGGCACCTTGCGCGCGTCCGCACGGGCGATGACAGGGCGCAGCAGCGCCTTGCTCGGCATGCACGCCCAGTACGAGCATTCACCCCCGACGAGTTCGCTCTCCACGATCGCCGCGCTCAGGCCACCCGCACGGGCCCGGTCGGCGACATTCTCCCCTACGGGACCGGCGCCCAGGACCACTACGTCGTACGTCTTCGAATCCGTCATGGAAGCCAGTGTGGTCCCAGGTGTGCGACGTGGCCACATGGGTACGCGCGCGGAACGAGCACGGGTGAGCGCGTGGAATACGTCCGCCGCCCGGGCCGTTGTGCACAGCGGCTTCGACCCATAGCAGGAAGAGGGAAACACCATGAGCAGCACGACTCTGGAGCTCACCAAGGAGAACTTCGACCAGACAGTCACGGACAACGAATTTGTCCTGATCGACTTCTGGGCGGAATGGTGCGGGCCGTGCAAGTCGTTCGCGCCTGTCTACGAGAAGGCCGCAGAAGCCAACCCCGACCTCGTCTTCGGCAAGGTCGACACCGAGGCGCAGCCCGAGCTGGCGCAGGCCTTCGGTATCCAGTCGATCCCGACGTTGATGATCGTCCGTGACCAGGTGGCCGTGTTCGCGCAGCCCGGCGCGCTGCCGGAGGAGGCCCTGGTGGACGTCATCGGTCAGGCCAGGAACCTGGACATGGACGAGGTCCGCCAGTCCGTCGCCGAGGAGCAGGCCAAGGCGGAGGCGCAGGGCCAGAGCCAGGCCCAGTAAGGAAGGACCCCGTAAGGGAGGGGTCAGCTGGACTCGCGGTGCACTGCCGTCGCGCCGAGCACGTCGTGCACCTCGGGCTCCATGCCCGGGTCGCGCACGACCCGGTCGACGAGCTCCGCGAGTTTCTGGCCCGACGGCAGCTCGATGCGGACCGTGCTCAGCCGCGGCCGCAGGAGCTTGCCGAGCATGAGGTCGTCGGCTCCGATGAGTGCTGTCTCGTCGGGGACCGCGATTCCCTCGTCCTGGAGAGCCCGCATCAGCAGCATCGCGTACTCGTCGTTGTACGTGAACACCCCGTCGATGCCCAGCGTGCGCCAGCGTGCCGCGAGCCGGGCCGCCGCTTCCTCGTCGTAGGTGAGGGGCAGCTCGGTCATCGTGGCGTCCGTGCCGTGCAGTGTGCGCCGGATGCCTTCGGCGCGTGGCCGCGCGAAGGGCTCAAGGCCCCGTTCCCCGGGGATCACCACTCCGATGTGCCGGCTGCCGCGCTCCAGGAGATGCGCGGCGGCGCACCGGCCCACCAGGCACTGGTCCATGAGCAGGGAGTGCGCGCCCTCGGCGCCCTGCGGGCCCAGGGTGAAGACGGCCTTGGCGCCCGAGCGCTTCAGGACGCTCACGCCGCGCGCGCCGAGCGCCGACGCGCCTGGGGCGAGGACCGCCACCGGACGCAGCTCGGCCCAGGCGCGGGCCGCGTCCTCGCCGGTCAGGCCGAGGCTGCCGTACTGCACGACGGTGTAGTCGAAGCGGCTGAGCGCCCACTGCAGCTCGTTGAAGAACTCGCTGAAGAGCGGGCCCGCCGGGATCTGCGGGGTGGGCATCAGGACGACGCGGGTGTGCCCGGCGCGCAGGCTGCGGGCCGCGGCGTGCGGGACGTACCCCAGTTCCTTGGCGGCCTCGTGGACGCGGCGGCGCGTGGGCTCGCTGATGCGGACGGCGCTCGTGTTGTTCAGGACGTACGACACGGTCGCGCGGGAGACGCCCGCCAGACGCGCCACGTCGGCGCTCGTCGGTACGGAGTACTGCGCGGGCTGCTGTCCGGTCTTGTTCGGTATCTGCACCATGGCGGGGCTCATCCTTCCAGACGGCGCGAGGGCGCTCCCAGGCGGGCACGAGGGCGCCCCCGGCCCGCGACGGTGCGCGCCCAGGATGCCGTGCGCGGCGTGAACTGCCCTGCCCTCATACCGCGTTCGTCCCGCTCCGGTTAGCGTGCGTGCACCTGTCCGCCGACCAAAGGTGCCCCCACATGACTGCCGACCGTGCCGAGGGCCTCGCGCGGACCGCCCGCGCGCTGGCCGCCGGAGAAGTGTCCTCGCGTGCGCTCACCGAGCGGACGCTGGCCCGGATCAAGGCCTCCCAGCCCCTGCTCAACGCCTTCAAGCTGGTGCGGGCCGAGGCCGCGCTCGCCGAAGCGGACGCCGCGGACCGGGAGTTGGCGGCCGGTGTGGCGGGGCGGCCGCTCCTGGGGGTGCCGCTCGCCGTGAAGGACGACACCGACATCGCCGGGGAGCCGACCGCGTTCGGCTGCCGTGGCGACTTCCCCGCGAAGAAGGAGGACGCCGAGTCGGTACGCAGGCTGCGGGCGGCCGGAGCGGTGATCGTCGGCAAGACCAACACCTGTGAGCTGGGGCAGTGGCCCTTCACGGAGGGGCCCGGCTTCGGGGACACCCGCAATCCGTGGCACACCGGACACACCCCCGGTGGCTCGTCGGGCGGTTCGGCGGCGGCCGTCGCCGCGGGGCTCGTGCCCGCGGCGCTCGGCTCGGACGGCGCGGGCTCGGTGCGCATCCCGGCCGCCTGGACCCACCTCGTCGGGATCAAGCCGCAGCGCGGGCGCATATCGACCTGGCCCTGGCCCGAGGCGTTCAACGGCATCACCGTCAACGGGCCACTCGCGCGGACCGTCGCCGACGCGGCCCTGCTGCTCGACGCGGCCAGCGGCAATCACCACGGTGACCTGCACAAACCGCCCGCCGTCCGGGCCGCCGACGCGGCGACCCGCGACCCGGGGCGGCTGCGGATCGCGCTCGCCCTGCGCATGCCGTTCACCGCGACCCCCAAGCGCCTGCACCCCGTGGTGCGGCGGAAGGTCATCGTCCTCGCGGACCGGCTCGCCGCCCTGGGCCACGACGTCGTGGAGGACGACCCGCGCTACGGCCAGATCGGCCTCGACTTCGTGCCCCGGGCCACGGCGGGGATCACCGACTGGGTTCGCGAGGTCCCCGATCCGCGCCTCCTTGACCCGCGTACGAAGGAGGCCGCCCGCCTGGGTCGCCTGCTCGGCGGTGCTCCCCTGCGCCTGGCCCGCCGCGCCGAGGCCGCCCTGCACCGCCGCGTCGGTGCGGTCTTCTCCACGTACGACGTCGTCCTCACGCCCACCACCGCCACTCCCCCGCCCCGGATCGGCGCCATGGCGGACCTCAGCGGGTGGCGCACCGACCAGGCCATGATCGCCGCCTGCCCCTACGCGTGGACGTGGAACGTCCTTGGCTGGCCCGGCGTCAACGTGCCCGCAGGACGCGTGGGTGACGGCCTGCCGGTCGGCGCCCAGTTGCTCGGCCCGGCGGGCAGCGAACCGCTCCTGGTGTCGCTCGCCGCGCAGTTGGAGGCGGACCAGCGGTGGTACGAGCAGTGGCCTGACGCGGCTTGACGTGAGCTGACGCTGCTTCACCGAGAGCCATCGGGCGGACCCGCCCCACCGGTTGGGCCGGGCAAGTTCTACGGTGGCC
This sequence comes from Streptomyces sp. NPDC048436, assembly GCF_043200355.1. Classification (NCBI taxonomy): domain Bacteria; kingdom Bacillati; phylum Actinomycetota; class Actinomycetes; order Kitasatosporales; family Streptomycetaceae; genus Streptomyces; species Streptomyces sp. NPDC048436. The sequence goes on along the minus strand of NZ_JBICXP010000006.1, from coordinate 124,794 downwards.
CGCGTGACTGCCAACACCGATGACCAGCAGATGCCCGCGCACCCGGGCCGCATGGGCCGCACCGCGACCACCGAGGCCGAGCCCCGCGAGGTGGGCCAGGTCCAGACGACGTACGCCCCCGCCCATGACGGCGATCCCGACCCGGGCGAGATCGTCTGGACGTGGGTTCCTTACGAGGAGAACGACGGGCGCGGCAAGGACCGTCCCGTCCTCGTCGTCGCCCGCGAGGCGCGCGGCACGCTGCTCGCCGTGCAGCTCTCCAGCAAGCAGCACGCCAATGATCGGGAGTGGGTGCCGATCGGCAGTGGGCCGTGGGACCGCGAGGGGCGCGAATCCTGGGTCGACATCGACCGGGTGCTTCGGGTGCACGACGCGGGCATGCGGCGCGAGGCGTGCGCGCTGGACCGGATGCGGTTCAACCTCGTCGTACGGCGGCTCCAGGAGCGCTACGGCTGGCGGTAGCCGCTATGGCCGACGCTGAGCCATGCCTTTGAAGCCCTGCCTCTCGCTCTCGCCGAACGCCTCCTCGAAGGCGGCCCGCGTCACCGCGCCGCGCGTACGGTCGAGCACCCCGAAGACGATGTGCTCGAAGTACCCGTGGAACCGGCCGCCTTCGTCGAGCGGCCGGGCGAACGCGGCCGCCACCTGGGTGGGGTCGTTCTGGAAGACCCCGCAGCCCCACGCGCCGAGCACGAGGCGCCGGTAGCCGTGGGCGGCGGCGGTCTCAAGGACCCGTTCCGCGCGCCGGGCCAGGGCGGCCGGCAGCTCCGCCGCGCGCTCCGGGGCCTGGCGCCGGACGACGCCCGCGTTCGGCGCCGCCGAGGTCAGGAAGCCCACCACGTACGCGGCGTCGAGCAGGCGGCCCTTGTCGTCACGGAAGACCGGCACCGCCGGGGAGTGGATCACGCGGTCGCTGTAGAACGGGTCGCGATGCTCACGGTGGTGGTCGTAGAACTCGCGGACTTCCCGCACGCACGTGTACAGGGCCGAGGCGCGGCAGAGCGCCTCCTCCTGTGCCTGGGCGCCGTTCAGATAGCCGCCGCCGGGATTGCGCGCGGAGGAGAAGTTCAAGGCGGCCACGGGGCCCGCGTCCGCGCGCGTCAGCCGGTGCGCCGCCTCCAAGCTGCTCTCGCCGGTGACCTCGACTACCGTGGAGGTCAGCTCGGGCGGCGTCACGTCAGTCACGCACAGGGCCGCCGGACCGAACATCCGCGTGCCGGAGCGCGCGGCGTCCACCGCTTCCGCGATCACCACCTCGCGGCCACCCTGAGCGACATATCGCCCTGCTGCCACGATCTCCTCGGTCTGCTGCGCGATGCCACGCAGCCGCGCACTCATGCCCGCTCCACCCCCACGACCGCAGCCCCGTCCCCCGTCTCGCACATGAACCCATGGTGAGCTGTTCTCGATGCCCGCCGCAACAGAATTCCCTGGCATCGGCTTCGCTCCAAGGGCACTCTTGTGCGAACGGCCGACAAGGTCTTGGGTGGGACGGGCGCTGCCAACTCGGTCGACCCCATATCGAGTTGACCGGGTGGTCCGCAACCGCTGGACCAGGCAGAACTTGAACAGGAGGACCCCTGCATGCCCGAGGGCGACTGTACGACGTACCGCTCGCACTACGGTGCCGCGGTATCCGAGGCCGAAGCGGAGGCGCTGGTCAGCGGCATCTGCTTCAAGACAGGACCACCTAGGATCACCGGCGTCGAACTGGAATGGCTGATCCACGAGCCGCACCGGCTCCATCTACCCGTAGCCCCCGCCCGCCTCGAAGCGGCCTACGCCGCACTGCGGGCCCTGCCCCTGCACTCCCTGATCACGGTCGAACCAGGCGGCCAGCTGGAGCTCAGCTCGCTCCCCGCCGCCTCGCTGATGGAGTGCGTGTCCGCCGTATCGGCCGACCTGTCCGTCGTACGCGACCGACTCGCCTCCCTGAATCTGACGCTCACCGGACTCGGTGCCGATCCCTGGCGCCCGCCGTCCCGCATCCTGCACCGGCCGCGCTATGACGCGATGGAGTGCTATCTCGACCGCGCGGGACCGGCGGGCCGCCGCATGATGTGCTCCACGGCCTCCGTGCAGATCTGCCTGGACGCGGGGCACGAGGAGCCGGGACCGCTCGGCTACGGGCGGCGCTGGCGGCTCGCGCATCTCCTTGGCCCGGTCCTTGTCGCCGCGTTCGCCAACTCACCCGTCCAGGACGGCCGCTCCACGGGCTGGCGCTCCACGCGGCAGGCCGTGTGGGCCTCGATCGACCCGGGCACGTCGAGCGCGCCGCCGCTGGACATGGAGCCGCGGGCGGCCTGGACGCGGCACGCCCTGGACGCTCCGGTGATGTGCGTCAGAGCCGGGGGCGAGGACGGGGACGAGGAGGACGGGGCTCCCTGGACCGTCCCGGAGGGGCTGACCTTCCGCGGGTGGGCCCGCTCGGGCGGCGGGCCGCGCCCGCCTACGCGCGGGGACCTCGACTACCACCTGACCACGCTCTTCCCGCCCGTACGCCCGCGCGGCCATCTGGAGCTGCGGATGGTCGACGCCCAGCCCGGCGAGAACGGCTGGATCGTGCCGCTCGCGGTGACGAGCGCGCTGTTCGACGATCCTGAGGCCGCCGAGACCGCCTACCGCACCGTGAAACCGCTGGCCGAGCGCGATTGCCCGCCCGGCGCACCCGCGGCCCCCCGCAGCCCGCTGTGGCTGGACGCGGCACGGCACGGGCTCGCCGACCCGGAGCTGCGCGAGGCCGCCGCCGCCTGTTTCGCGGCCGCCGCCGATGCGCTGCCCCGGATGGGCGCGAGCGCCGAGGTGCTGGAAGCCGTCGACGCGTACGCCGAGCGGTATGTCGCACGGGGCCGCTGCCCGGCGGACGACCTGCTCGACGGGCCGCTGGAGGAGCGGCTGGACGAACGGTTGGACGAGCGGTTGGCCGGACACCTGGACGAGCACCACCACCACGAGCACGAGAAGGGCAGCATCCGATGACCGGAACCGTCAGCGACCCCGAATCGCTTCGGGAGCGCGCCCTGGCGGCGCTCCTCGCCGCCCGGGACCGTACCTCGCTCCTCACCACGTGCGTCGAGGAACCCGAACTGACCGCTCAGCACTCGCCGTTGATGTCACCGCTGGTCTGGGACCTGGCGCACATCGGCAACCAGGAAGAGCTGTGGCTGCTGCGCGCGGTGGCGGGCCGCGACGCCATGCGGCCCGAGATCGACGGCCTGTACGACGCGTTCGAGCACCCCCGCTCCGAGCGGCCCAGCCTGCCGCTGCTCGCGCCCGCCGAGGCCCGCCGTTACGCGGCCGAGGTGCGCGGGCGCGCCCTTGACGTCCTGGAGAGCACACCGTTCCGCGGTTCGCCGCTGACCGATGCCGGCTTCGCGTTCGGCATGATCGCGCAGCACGAACAGCAGCACGACGAGACGATGCTGATCACCCATCAGCTGCGCTCGGGACCCACGGCTCTGACCGCGCCGGACCCCGCGCCCGCGCCGCGGTTCAACGGACCCGCCGAAGTCCTCGTACCCGGTGGCCCGTTCACGATGGGCACCTCCACCGAGCCGTGGGCGCTGGACAACGAGCGTCCCGCACACCGCCGTCTCGTCCCGCCGTTCTTCATCGACACGACGCCGGTCACCAACGGCGAGTATCAGCGCTTCATCGCCGACGGCGGCTACGAGGAGCAGCGGTGGTGGGCCCCCGCGGGCTGGGACATGGTGCGCGGCAACGGGCTCTCGGCGCCGCTCTTCTGGCGCCGCGAGGCAGGCCAGTGGCTGCGCCGCCACTTCGGGACCGTCGAGGTGGTGCCGCCGGACGAGCCGGTCCTGCACGTCAGTTGGTACGAGGCGGACGCGTACGCCCGGTGGGCGGGCCGGCGGCTGCCCACCGAGGAGGAGTGGGAGAAGGCGGCGCGCCACGACCCGGCGGCCGACCGCTCGACGCGCTACCCGTGGGGCGACGCGGACCCCACGCCCGAGCACGCGAACCTGGGCCAGCGCCATCTACGCCCGGCCCCTGCGGGCAGCTACCCCGCGGGCGAATCCCCGCTCGGCGTACGCCAGTTGATCGGCGACGTGTGGGAGTGGACGTCGAGCGGCTTCCTGCCCTATCCGGGGTTCGCCGCCTTCCCCTACCCCGAGTACTCGGACGTCTTCTTCGGCGGCGACTACAAGGTGCTGCGCGGCGGGGCTTTCTCGGTGGACGAGGTGGCGTGCCGGGGTACGTTCCGCAACTGGGACCACCCGGTGCGGCGGCAGATCTTCTCCGGGTTCCGCACCGCGCGCGACGCGGGCCCGGCGGAGGGAGCCTGATGTGCCGTCACCTCGCGTTCCTGGGCCCCGAAGAGCCGCTCGGCAAGCTTCTCGTGGACCCCGCGCACAGTCTGTTCCGGCAGTCATGGGAGCCCAGGCAGCAGCGCTACGGGACCGTCAACGCCGATGGCTTCGGCGTGGGCTGGTACGCCGAAGGCGACCCTGTGCCTGCCCGCTACCGCCGTCCCGGGCCGATCTGGGGCGACCAGTCCTTCGCGGACCTCTCCCGGGTCGTCCGCTCCGGTGCCATGCTCGCGGCGGTGCGCGATGCCACCGTGGGGGGCGCGGACGGGGAAGCGGCGGCGGCGCCGTTCGCGGCCGGGACGTGGCTGTTCAGCCATAACGGCGCCGTCGCGGGCTGGCCACGCTCGCTCGCGCCGCTGTCCCGGCTGCTGCCTCCCGCCGATCTGCTCTCGATGGAGGCACGGTGCGACTCCGCGCTGGTGTGGGCGCTCGTCCTGCACCGGCTGCGCGGCGGCGACGACGAGAGCCAGGCGCTCGCGGACACCGTCGTCGAGGTCGCCGCGGCGGCCCCCGGGTCGCGCCTGAACCTGCTGCTCACCAACGGCGAGACGATCACGGCGACGGCCTGGGGCGACACCCTCTGGTATCTCACCGAACCGGGCCGCCGCACCGTCGTGGCCTCCGAGCCCTACGACGACGATCCGCACTGGCGTCAGGTGCCCGACCGCACCCTGCTCGCCGCCAGCCGTACCGATGTCCTGCTGACCCCGCTCAAGGAGCCCACCGAGTGAGCCCGTTCCAGTTGACCCGCACCCTTCCCGAGGACGCCACCGACGCCGCCCTGCGGGCCGATGTCCTGCACGGCCTCACCCACACCCCCAAGACGCTGCCGCCCAAATGGTTCTACGACGCGCGGGGCAGCGCCCTCTTCGACGAGATCACCACGCTGCCCGAGTACTACCCGACGCGCGCCGAGCGCGAGATCCTGCAGACGCGCGCCACGGAGATCGCCGGGGCGACGGGGGCGCGCACGCTGATCGAGCTGGGCTCTGGCTCCTCGGAGAAGACCCGCCACCTGATCGACGCGCTGCCCGGCCTGCACACATACGTCCCTGTGGACGTGAGCGAGAGCGCCCTCACCGGCGCCGCGAACACCCTGATCGCCTCGCGCCCCTCGCTCAACGTGCACGCCCTGATCGCCGACTTCACCCGCGGCCTGGCCCTGCCGGGGGCGCCGGGCCCGCGCCTGGTCGCGTTCCTGGGCGGCACGATCGGCAACCTGCTGCCCGCCGAGCGCACCGCGTTCCTGGCGTCGGTACGGACCCTGCTCTCCCCCGGTGACGCGCTGCTGCTCGGCACGGACCTGGTGAAGGACGAGTCGGTCCTTGTCTCGGCGTACGACGACGGGGCGGGCGTCACGGCCGCCTTCAACAAGAACGTCCTGACCGTCATCAACCGCGAGTTGGGCGCGGACTTCGACCCCGACGCGTTCTCCCACGTGGCCGTCTGGGACCGCGAACACGAGTGGATCGAGATGCGTCTGCGTTCCCTGGCCGCCCAGACGGTGAAGGTCCCCGCGCTCGACCTGACGGTCGACTTCGAACGCCACGAGGAGATGCGCACGGAGATCTCTGCCAAGTTCAGGGAGGCCGGCGTGCGCTCCGAACTGTCAGCGGCGAACCTGAAGTTGACGCATTGGTGGACGGACGAGAGGGCCAGGTTCGCGCTGTCGCTGAGTGTGGCGGACTGAGAACGACCGCCCCACGCCCCCTCAGGGACCGGTCACGTCCAGTTCCTGGGTGATCCGGCGCGAGGCCTTCTTGGCCTCCGCCGCCGGGTCTCCGCCGCCCAGCACCTTGCTCATGTACGTCTTGATCGGGTTGTCCGCCTCCACGGCGGCCCACTTGGGCGAGGCGGGAGTGGCCCGGCCGCGGGCCGCTCCCGTCGCCATTGCCGCGGCGCCGGGTTCTCCCGCCACGGCCGAGGCGAGCGTCGTCTTGTTCGGTACGTAGTTCATGGTGCGGGCGAGTTCCGTCTGCCATTTCTTCCCGGCCAGGGCCTCGATCACGGCGACCGCCCCCTTGCGGTCGTCCGTCTTGCCCCGCACGACGAGATCGGAGCCGCCGGTGAACACGGCCCCGGGTTTCGCCGCCGTCTTCCCCGGGATCGGGAAGTAGCCGAGCTTTCCCTTCAGGCCAGGGTTCGCCTCTTCGATGGCCCGCGCCGTTCCGGGCACGGCGACGATCTGCGCCACGTCCCCCTTGGCGAACACCCCGGCCTGCGGCGGATGCTCCTCGTCCGCGCCCCGTGGCCCCTTCCCCAGCGCCTGCAACCGCCGGTAGAACTCCATCCCCCGCAGGGCCGCGGTGGAGTGCAGGCTGCCCTTCCATACGCCGCGGGATCCCTCGGCCTCCTCGGCCAGCTCGCCGCCCTCGTCCCAGATGAATCCGGCCAGGGTGTACCAGTCCTGGCCCGCCAGATAAATCCCCTGCTGGCCCCCGGAGTTGAGCCGCTCCGTGGCGGCGATCCACTGTGCGCGCGTCTTCGGCGGCTGCTCGATCCCGGCCCGCGCGAAGAGGTCCTTGTTGTAGATGACTACGCGGTTGGCGGCATACCAGGGGACGCCGTACTGGCTGCCGTTGTACCGCCCCGGCTCGGCAAGACCCGGCAGCCAGTCCTTCATGCCGAGGTCGCGCGCGGACTCCAGTGTGAGGTCGTAGAGCCCGCCCTCGTCGACGTACTGGGCGACCTGCGTGTTGCCTACCTCGATGACGTCGGGACCGTCCTCGGCCTTGAGCGCGGCCTTGACCTTGCCGCCGACGCCGGTCCACTCCTGGAGGCGTATCTCCAGGTCGATGTCGCCCTGCCGCTTCTCGAAGTCCGCGGTGAACCGCTTGACGAACTCCGCCGACGCGCTGCCCCGCATCAGCCAGACGGTCACCGTCCGACGCTCCTCTCCCCCGCCCGGCAGGGCCCCGCACCCCGGCAGCAGCACCGTGGCGGCGAGGGCGAGGGACAAGGACATGGCGGCGCGGCGGGAGTGCTTCACGTGGGTCACTTTCTTCCTGCGGACAGGGGAAGGTCGGCCCGACGCGGGGGGTGAGCTCATGGCTCGAACGGGTACGGCTGGATTTTGGTCTGTACCAATGGGCTGGTCAAGGGTTTACGGCCCGGATCAAGGGTTCACGGCCCGGATCGGGCCAGGCGCACCATCGAACACGTCCATCACCTCGCGCACCGACGCTCCGTGGGGCACGGTGGAGTGACGTCACCCCACGGCCGAGAGGAACACCCTCATGTCCGACCACACCTACCGGGTCACCGAGATCGTCGGCACCTCGCACGAGGGCGTCGACCAGGCGATCCGCAACGGCATCGCCCGCGCCTCGCAGACGCTGCGCTCGCTGGACTGGTTCGAGGTCACCCAGGTGCGCGGTCACATCGAGAACGGCGAGATCGAGCACTACCAGGTGGGCCTGAAGGTCGGCTTCCGCCTGGACGACGGCGACAGCGCCTGAGTACGCCCCTGAGCGGTCACGTCCGCCCCTCGCGCTCCTGAGCGTCCTTCAGCGCGGCGGACGTGCTCGCCCAGCGCGCCCGTACGACCCTGAACCCCGCACGCTCGGCCTCGTCGCACACCAGCTCGTCGTCGTCCACGAGGACGCGGACCTCGCGGGTCCTGGCGATCTGCCGGAGGATCTCCAGCTTGGTACGACGGGCCGGGCGCCGGTCGTCGTTGCGGCGCATCCAGATGTGCCCCTCCGGGAGACCCTGTGCCGCGAGCCACGCCACGGTGTCCTCGCGGCACCGTTCGGGCCTGCCCGTGAGGTAGACGACCTCGCACTCCCGCGCGCTCTCAAGGACCAGGGCCACGCCCTGCCCCAGCGGCGGATCGTCCGGCGCCGCCGCGAAGAAGGCGTTCCAGTCGCGCGGCTTCTTCTCCAGGTGGCGCTGCCGGTGCGCGGTGTCCGCGAGCGTGTTGTCCAGGTCGAATACGGCCAGTGGCCTGCTGTCTTCCGTCACGCGCACAGCCTAAGCAGGTTCCGCGGCAGTCGACCGCGGCGGCGGGAATCCTGGCGCCGCTCAGGCGTTGAACCCTCTGTGAGCTCAGTGATCGAAGCAACGCGGTTCTCCGTCCTCGACCGTTCCCGCACCCGCGAGGGGCACGACGGTCCCGAGGCCCTGCGCGACACCGTGCGCCTGGCCAAGGAGCTCGAAGAGCTGGGTTACCACCGTCTCTGGGTGTCCGAACACCACGCGGTGCCGGGCGTCGCGGGCTCCGCGCCGACCGTTCTCGCCGCGGCCGTCGCCGCCGCGACACGCACCATCCGGGTCGGCACGGGCGGTGTGATGCTGCCGAACCATCAACCGCTCATCGTCGCCGAGCAGTTCGGTGTCCTCGAATCGCTCTTCCCCGGCCGGATCGACATGGGGCTCGGCCGCTCGGTCGGCTTCACCGACGGGGTGCGCAGGGCGCTGGGCCGCGACAAGCACGACGCCGATGACTTCGCGGCACAGCTCACCGAACTCCTGGGCTGGTTCGCGGGCACGTCGGACACGGGAGCGCACGCCAGGCCCACCGAGGGCCTGAGTGTCCCGCCGTTCGTCCTGGCCATGGGCGAAGGCGCCACCATCGCGGCCGAGGCCGGCCTTCCGATGGTCATCGGCGACCTCAGGAGCCGCGAGAAGATGCTCCGCGGCATCGAGCACTACCGCGCGTCCTTCCGCCCCTCGGCCTGGTCGAGCGAGCCGTACGTCGTCGTCTCGGGCACGATCGCCGTGGCCGAAACGCCCGAGGAGGCCCGCCGCCTGCTGATACCGGAGGCCTGGTCGATGGCGTACTCCCGCACCCACGGCACGTTCCCGCCGCTGCCCCCGGCCGAGCGGATCGAGTCACCGGCGACGACGATGACCGACAAGGAGCGCGGCTTCTACGAGCAGGGCCTCGCCGGCCACATCCACGGCACGGAGGAGCAGGTCGCCGACGAACTCGAGACCCTGATCAAGGAGAGCGGCGCACAGGAAGTGCTGGTCACGACCAGTACGTACGACCGTCAAGGCCTGCGCGACTCCTTCCGGCGCCTGGCCCGGGTCGCGGGCCTGACCGCGACCTAGAATCGTGGGGTTTGCCCCCGAGCCACGTACGGAGTCCGCCCCATGCGCAGCCCCCACGATCCGTTCGTACGTGTCCGGGGTGCCCGCGAGCACAATCTGCGGGACGTGGACGTGGACATCCCGCGTGACGTCATCGCCGTCTTCACCGGTGTCTCCGGCTCGGGCAAGTCCTCGCTCGCCTTCGGGACGGTCTACGCGGAGGCCCAGCGCCGCTACTTCGAGTCCGTCGCCCCGTACGCCCGTCGGCTGATCCACCAGGTGGGAGCGCCGAAGGTCGGCGAGATCACCGGCCTACCACCCGCGGTCTCGCTCCAGCAGCGCCGCTCGGCGCCCACCTCCCGCTCCTCGGTGGGCACCGTCACCAACCTGTCGAACTCGCTGCGCATGCTTTTCTCCCGCGCCGGCACCTACCCGGAGGGCGCCGAGCGGCTCGACTCGGACGCCTTCTCGCCGAACACGGCGGCCGGGGCCTGCCCGTCGTGCCACGGCCTGGGCCGTGTGCACCGCACGACCGAGGAACTCCTGGTCCCCGACCCGGCCCTCTCCATCCGCGAGGGCGCCATCGCCGCCTGGCCCGGCGCCTGGCAGGGCAAGAACCTCCGCGACGTCCTGGACGCCATCGGATACGACGTCGAGCGTCCCTGGCGGGAGTTGGAGCAGGCGGACCGCGACTGGATCCTGTTCACGGACGAGCAGCCGGTGGTGACCGTGCACCCGGTGCGGGACGCCGGGCGCATCCAACGCCCGTACCAGGGCACGTACATGAGCGCCCGGCGCTATGTGATGAAGACGTTCTCGGACTCCAAGAGCCAGACTCTGCGCGCCAAGGCCGAGCGTTTCCTGCAGAGCGCGGACTGTCCCGCGTGCGGCGGCAGCAGGCTGCGCCCGGAGGCGATGGCGGTCACGTTCGCGGGCCGCACGATCGCCGATCTGGCCGCGCTGCCCCTGTCGGAGCTTGCCAAGTCCCTTGAGCAGGCGGCAGGTTCGGAGGCGGCCCGTGTGCTGAGCGAGGATCTCCTTGCCCGCATCGCCACGATCACCGAGCTGGGCCTTGGCTATCTGAGCCCGGACCGCGCCACGCCGACTCTCTCGGCGGGCGAGCTGCAGCGGCTGCGGCTCGCGACCCAGCTCCGCTCGGGTCTCTTCGGCGTCGTGTACGTCCTGGACGAACCGTCGGCCGGGCTGCACCCGGCGGACACCGAGTCCCTGCTCACCGTCCTCGACCGGCTCAAGGCCGCGGGCAACTCGGTCTTCGTCGTGGAGCACCATCTCGATGTCGTACGCCACGCGGACTGGCTCGTCGACGTGGGTCCGAACGCGGGTGAGCACGGCGGTCAGGTGCTGCACAGCGGCCCGGTGGCGGACCTCGAGGGCGTCACGGAGTCCGCGACGGCCCGCTTCCTCTTCGACCGCGAGCCCGCCGCGGTACGCGAGGTGCGCGTCCCGCACGGCTGGCTGAAGGCCGGCCCCGTGAGCCGGCACAATCTGCGCGATGTGAGCGCCGAGTTCCCGCTCGGCGCCTTCACCGCGGTCACCGGTGTCTCCGGTTCGGGCAAGTCCACGCTCATCGGCGAGATCACCGAGGAACTGGACGGCGTGGGACGTCTGGTGTCCGTCGACCAGAAGCCGATCGGCCGCACCCCCCGCTCCAACCTCGCCACGTACACAGGCCTCTTCGATGTCGTGCGCAAGGTCTTCGCGGCCACGGACGCGGCACGGACACGGGGCTATGGCGTCGGACGCTTCTCGTTCAATGTCGCGGGCGGGCGGTGCGAGACCTGCCAGGGCGAGGGGTTCGTGAGCGTGGAGCTGCTCTTCCTGCCCAGTACGTACGCGCCGTGCCCCGACTGCGGCGGTGCGCGCTACAACCCCGAGACCCTCGAAGTGGCGTACCACGGACGGAACATCGCGGAGGTGCTCGACCTGACGGTGGAGGCCGCCGCGGACTTCTTCGCGGACACCCCGGCCGTCGCCCGCAGCCTGCGGACACTCCTGGACGTGGGGCTCGGCTATCTGCGCCTGGGGCAGCCCGCGACGGAACTCTCCGGCGGCGAGGCGCAACGCATCAAGCTGGCCGCCGAGTTGCAGCGGATCCGGCGCGGGCACACGCTCTACCTCCTGGACGAGCCGACGACCGGGCTCCACCCTGCCGACGTCGAGGTCCTGATGCGTCAGCTGCACGGCCTGGTCGACGCGGGCCACTCGGTGGTGGTCGTCGAGCACGACATGGCGGTGGTGGCGGGCGCGGACTGGGTGATCGACATGGGCCCCGGCGGTGGCGACGAGGGCGGGCGCGTGGTCGCGGCGGGGCCTCCGGCGGCGGTGGCGAGGGCCGAGGGGAGCAGGACGGCGCCGTATCTGGCGCGCGTGGTGGCGGGGGGCCGGTGAGGCCGACCCCGCGCCAACGTGAGCCGCACCAACGCGGTCCGCGCCCACTTGGTCGTCAACTTGGTCCGTCAACTTGGTCCGCACCAACTCCTTGACGGGGCCCAGGAGTCTGCCTTAAATCAAGTACTGAACTAAGCGCCGGGACCGATCGCCCGCCGCGTTCAGTTCTCGATGCCACCTTGTCATGCGCATGGCACACCGTAGACCTCGCACCCCCACAAGCTCGCCACCCCCACGTGAAGCGATGTGATGACTGTGCATACCTCCTGGCGCCGCCGCGCGGCACTCTCCACGGCCGCCCTGGCCTGCTGTGCCACGGCACTGGCCGGACTCCCCGCCGGAGCGTCGGCGGCCCCCTCCCCCGCACCCGCCGCCGCGGACCCCACGTTCACCGACGACTTCAACGGCCCCGCGGGCTCGGCGGTCGACGGCGGCAAGTGGCAGATCGAGACCGGCGACAACGTCAACAACCACGAGCGGCAGTACTACACCTCGGGCAACAACAACGCCGCCCTGGACGGCCAGGGCAACCTGGTCATCACCGCCCGCAAGGAGAACCCCGGCAACTACCAGTGCTGGTACGGCCGTTGTGAGTACACCTCGGCCCGGCTCAACACCTCGGGCAAGTTCACGCAGACGTACGGCCATGTCGAGGCCCGGATGAAGGTGCCGCGCGGTCAGGGCATGTGGCCGGCGTTCTGGATGCTCGGCGCCGACATCGGCAGCGTCGGATGGCCCAACAGCGGTGAGATCGACGTGATGGAGAACGTCGGCTTCGAGCCGGGCACCGTCCACGGCACACTCCACGGCCCCGGCTACTCGGGCTCGGGCGGCATCGGCGCGGGCTACACCCTGCCCGGCGGCAAGGCGTTCGCGGACGACTTCCACACGTTCGCGGTGGACTGGTCGCCGAACAAGGTCACCTGGTCGGTCGACGGCACCGTCTACCAGACCCGCACCCCCGCCGACCTGAACGGCAACAAGTGGGTCTTCGACAAGCCCTTCTTCCTGATCCTCAACCTCGCGGTCGGCGGCTATTGGCCCGGCGACCCGGACGGCAGCACCAGCTTCCCGCAGCAACTCGTCGTCGACTACGTCCACGTGACCACCAACAACTGACGGGAGCGGAACGGGCTAGCGCGCGGCCGGTGCGGCGGCCGCCTGCTCGTCCGGCTCCGCCGTGGCCCGTGCCCGCCGCCCTCGCTCGACCATGCCGAGCGCCACCCCGGCGACGATGATGGCGCCGCCCGCCACCTGGGCCGGGCGGATCGACTCCCCGTTGATCACGACGGCACCCAGGACGCCGAAGACCGGGACGAGGTTGAGGATGTTCACGGCGACGCTCGAAGCCATTCTGCGCAGGCCGTAGTTGTAGAGAAGGAAGCCGCCGACCGAGCACGCCACGGCCAGATGAACGAGCAGCGCCGATGCGGTCGCGTCCGGCATCCGCCAGTCACCGGCCTCAAGGAGCGACGCGAGCAGGAAGCCGGCCGCGCCCGCCAGGGTCTGGTAGTAGGTGACGCTCACAGCGTCCTGCCCGGCGCTCGCGCGCTTGCCGAGCACGTTGTAGCCGGCCCAGGCCAGCCCGCCGAGCAGCAACAGGATGTCGCCAAGCCAGCGCGAACTGCCGCCCACCTGGGCGCCGTTGCGTACGACGAGGAAGGCGCCGGCGGTGGCAAGGAGTACGCCCGTCACCCGCGGCAACGGCAACCGCGTACGGAAGACGAGCAGTTCGAGCAGCATCGTCATCAGCGGGTACGTGGCGACGATCAGCGAGGCGTCGGACGCCGTGGACATGTCGACGCCGACGTTCTCCAGGATGAAGTAGACGGTGATGCCGAGGAACCCGCTCAGGTAGAGCCGGCCCCGCTGCCGCGCGTCCGGCCGGCCCCGGCGGTGCCGGTTCATCCTCACCATCACGCACAGGACCAAGGCCGCCATGCTGAACCTGATGGCGCCGATGCTGAACGGGCCGACGTCCTCGAGCACCCGCTTGGTCACCGCGTACGAACTGCTCCAGAGCAACGCGGCGGCCACCACCGCGCATATCGCCCCCGCGCCGGGTCCTCGTCCGCGCATCTCAAGTCGCCTCTCTCCCAGTCGCCGAACACGCTGTCGCCGAACACGCCGTGGCCGAACAAACATCAGCCGATCTCGGAGGAGGTTAAGCAGATGACCGAAGGCCGCGCTTAGAATCCGAATTACCTTCGGAAACTGACAGGGTGAGGCGAGCGTGGACGAACTTGATTCGGCGTTGGTGCGGATGCTCCAGGAAGACGGTCGGCGCACCAACAGGGACATGGCCCAAGTGCTCGGCATCGCTCCCTCCACCTGTCTGGAGCGGATCCGGTCGCTGCGCCAGCGCGGCATCCTGACGGGGTTCCACGCGGAGGCCGACCTCACGGCGATCGGCCGCGGGCTGCAGGCCATGATCGCCGTACGGGTCCGCCCGCCGACGCGTGCGGTGATCGAGGCGTTCCAGGCGTTCCTCGTGCGGATGCCCGAGGTGATCTCGGTCTTCGTCCTCACGGGGACCGACGACTTCCTGGTGCACGTCGCCGTCCGTGACGCCGACCATCTGCACGCCGTGGTCCTGGACAAGCTGACGAAGCGGCCGGAACTCGCCGACGTACGGACGTCGGTGGTCTACAACCACATGCACAAGAAGGTTGTCGGGCCCATGTGATGGCCCCGTGATCAGTTGAGCCGCGCCAGGGCGTGGGCGGCCTCGCGGGTCGCCGGATACAGGTCCAGGTAGAGGCCGTAGAGCCGGTCGTAGACGGCCGACGCGGCGGGGTCCGCCGCGATCACCTCGACCGTCGGGTTCCAGTGCGCGATGTCGTCCGGCTCGGCCAGTCCTGCGCCGACCGCCGCCAGGAACGCGTCGCCGTACGCCGCGCCGATGGTGTGGCGCGGCAGGTGCTGCTCGCGGCCCGTCACGTCGGAGACGATCCGGGTCCACAGCGCGTGGGCGCCGCCGCCGACCGCGACCAGACGCTCGGCGGTGGCGCCCGCCTCCGTCATGGCGGCGAGATTGTGCCGGACGCCGTACGCGGTGGCCTCCAGCGCCGCCCGGTAGAGGTGACCGCGGCCGTGCCGCAGCGTCAGGCCGTGGACGAGGCCCCTGGCATCGGGGTCGAAGAGCGGGGTGCGCTCCCCCGCGAAGTACGGCAGCATCAGCAGCCCCTCGGCGCCGGGCGGCAACGCCCCTGCCTCCGCGGTCAGTTGCTCGTACGACGTGCCGGTGAGGTCACGCAGCCACCCGGTGACCGCCCCGGAGGTCGCCATGCCGGCGGCCAGACAGTACGTGCCGGGAAACGCCCCCGCCGTGCCCCACAGACGCGGGCTGGTCAGCGGCTCCCGCAGGATGCTCACCAGGAACATCGTCGTGCCGTACATGAGCATGAGGTCGCCCGGGGCGGCTACACCGACGCCGGTCGCCTCCGCCCAGGCGTCGACCGTGCCCGCGACGACCGGGGTGCCCGCGGGGAGGCCCGTGAGGGTCTCGGCCTGCGGGGTCACGGCGCCGACGACTTCGGACGGCCAGACCAGTTCGGGCCACTGGAGGCCAGGGGCGATCTCCTCGCAGCGCTCACCGATCCACTCCTGGGCGGCCAGGTCGTACAGCGGAGTGCACTGACTTGCCGAGTGGTGGTCGAGGACGTACCGGCCGGTGAGGCGGTGCACGAGGTAGGAACTCGCCATGTACCAGCGGCGGGTGCTCCGGTAGGCCGCGGGTTCGTGACGGCGCAGCCACGCGAGCTTCGGGCCGATCGCCTGGCTGGTCAGGGGCGAGCCGCAGCGGCGGATGATGTCGTCGGGCCCGTAGCGTTCGTTCTGCTCGGCGATCTCGGCCCCGGCCCGGGTGTCGACTCCGTACAGGATGGCCGGGCGGACCGGCGCGCCCTGCTCGTCGACGGGCAGCAGACAGGGGCCGATGCCGCTGACGCCGACCCCGGCGAGCGACTCGCCGGCGGGCAGCTCGGCCATCAACTCCCTTGCCAGGGACCGGAATTCGGCCCACCACACACTGTCGGCGTCGTGCTCGAACCAGCCGGGGCGCGGCGTGGACACCGCGTGCTCGCGCCGCGCCTGGGCGACGAGCGTGCCGTCGGGGCGGACGAGGACGCCCTTGGAGGAGGACGTCCCGATGTCGACGCCGAGCAGTAGGCCAGTGGGCGGTCGCCCGGTGGAGGAGGTCATGGTTACGGGACGATCGAGTCCACGTAGCCGCCGTCGACCCGCACGGCGCCGCCCGTGGTGGCCGAGGCGAGCGGTGAGCTGAGATAGACCACCATGTTCGCGATCTCCTCCGGCTCGATGAGCCGCTGGATCAGGGACTGCGGGCGGTGCTTGGCCATGAATTCGCGCTGCGCCTCGTCCCAGGGCAGGGCGGAGTCGACCAGTTCGTACACGAAGTCCTCGACGCCGCCGGTGTGCGTGGGGCCCGCGATCACGGAGTTGACGGTCACGCCCGACCCGGCGGCCTCCTTCGCGAAGCCCCGGGAGACCGCGAGGAGCGCGGTCTTGGACATGCCGTAGTGGATCATCTCGGCGGGCGTGACGAGCGCCGAGTCGCTGGCGATGTTCTGGATCCGCCCCCAGGAGCGGTCCTTCATCCCGGGCAGGTAGTGCCGGATCATCCGGACGGCGGTCAGGACGTTGACCTCGAAGTAGCGTCGCCATTCGTCGTCGCTGATGCCGAGGGCGTCCTCGGCGCCGAAGATGCCGAGGTTGTTGACGAGGATGTCCGCGTGGGGCACGGCCGCGAAGACCTGCTCGGCGCCTTCGTCGGTGGAGATGTCGCCGGGCGCCGGGATGAACTCGGCGCCTCCGTGCTCCTCCTTCAGCCGTTCGACGGCCTTGTCGACGGAAGCGGCGGACCGTCCGTTGACCGCGACCCTGGCGCCCGACCTGGCGAGGCCGACCGCGATGGCCGCCCCGATGCCCTGGGTCGAGCCGGTGACGAGGGCGGTCTTGCCGGAGAGATCGACGAGCATGCTGCGTACCTCCTGCTGTGGTTCGACTGGGCGGGCGCTTGGGTGGCCCGCCGTGTCCCCCGGGCCCAGTAGATCATTCCGGCGGCCCGGGCGACGTGCGGAATACGGCGTCCGTTCAGGCGGCGAGGGTCAAGCGGCGAGAGTCTGCTTCAGGGCGGCGAGCCCGTCGCTGAAGATGCCGTGGAACAGGGTGACGACCTCGTCGTCGCCGACGCCCACCGGTGTGAAGACGCCGGACCACTCGACGCGGGAGGCGTCCTGGCCGGGGGCCTCGTGCACCGCGAGGGTGGCCACGTAGTCGGTGGCGGGGAAGGGTGCCTTGAGGATGGAGTAGCTGTAGGTGCGCGCCTTGTCGTCGAAGTGCAGGAGGCGCTCGACGATGACGCCGCCGTCCTCGCTCGTGAGGGTGCGTACGCGGCCGCCCTCGCTGGATTCACTGGCGGGGATGAACGGAAGCCAGTCGGGCAGCGAGTCGAAGCCGCCGATGAGCTGCCAGACACGGTCGGCGGGTACGGGGATCTCGATGGAGGCGCTGGTGGAGGCCACGGGATTCTCCTTGCGGGACGTAGGTGCTTACGGGCGGGGCCAGTTGAGGGTCAGGCGGTGGGCACGGTTACGTCAGCGGCGATCAGCTTCTGAGCGCGCAGGTCCGCCTGGAACGCCGCCGGGACGCTCTCGCCGAGCGCGGCGACGTCCTCGGCGATGCGGCTCGGCTTGCTGGCGCCGGGGATCGCCGCGGGCGCCTTCCGGAACTCGAAGTGCTGACCGCCCGCGAGGATGCCCGAGCTGCAGGGACCGCCCGCAAGGCCCTGGCGGTCCGCATCATCGGCTGACGCCACCCGCTCACTCCCCATACGACTTCCGCAGCGAGGACTTGGCCAGCTTCCCGGTAGGAGTACGAGGCAGTGTCTGCGCGAAGTCCACGGACCTCGGTGCCTTGTAGTGCGCGATCCGTCGCCGTACGAACTCGATCAGCTCCCGCTCCAGTTCGGGCCCGGCGGTCACTCCTTCGGCAGGCTGCACCACGGCCTTGACCGCCTCCCCCATCTCCGGGTCCGGGACCCCGATCACGGCCACGTCCGCCACCGCCGGATGCAGGACGAGGCAGTCCTCGGCCTCCTGCGGATAGACGTTCACACCACCCGAGATGATCATGAATGCCTTGCGGTCGGTGAGGAAGAGGTAACCGTCCTCGTCGACGTGACCGATGTCGCCCGTGGTGGTCCAGTTGGGGTGCTCGGGGTGCTGGGCCTCGCGGGTGCGGCCGTCGTCGTTGTGGTAGCGGAAGGGCTGTTCCTCGCGCTCGAAGTAGACGATGCCGGTCTCGCCGACCAGCAGCGGAACCCCCGCGTCGTCGCAGATCCGCAGGGTGCCGAGGAAGCCGTCCCGGCCCACCGAACCGGGCTTGCGCAGCCACTCCTCGGGCGAGATGAACGTGATGCCGTTGCCCTCCGTCGAGGAGTAGTACTCGTACAGAATCGGCCCCCACCACTCCAGCATCCGCTGCTTGACCTCGACGGCACAGGGCGCGGCGGCGTGGATGGCGACCTTCATCGAGGACAGGTCATGGCGTTCACGCACCTCGGCGGGCAGCTTCAGCATGCGGACGAACATGGTCGGCACCCACTGGCTGTGCGTGACCCGGTGCTTCTCGATCGCGGCGAGAGCACCCTCGGCCTGGAAGGAGTCCATCAGGACGACCGTGCCGCCGAGCGCCGTGACGACTCCGCAGAAGCGCAGAGGCGCCGCGTGGTAGATCGGCGCGGGCGAGAGATAGACGGTGTCCTCGCCGAAGCCGTACATGGCCTGGAAGATCAGCACATAAGTGCTGGGCTCCTCACGCACGTCCCCTTCGGGCAGTGCGGGCTCGATGCCCTTGGGGCGGCCGGTGGTCCCGGAAGAGTAGAGCATGTCGGTGCCGCGCGGCTGGTGCGCGGGCGGTTCGGCGGATGCGGACTCCAGCGCCTTCTCGTACGTCCCGTCGTCCAGGCCGAGCCGGATCGGCGGACCGCCCGCCAACTCCGTGACCGCCGCGCCCAGTTCGGCGAGCGACCCGGAGGTGATCAGCGCCTTCGCACCGCAGTCGCGGACGATGTAGGCGGCCTCGTCCGTCGAGAGGTGGTGGTTGACGGCGGTGAGATAGAGGCCCGAGCGCAGGGCCGCCCAGTAAACCTCGAGGGCGCGCGGGTCGTTGTCGCAGAGCAGGGCGAAGTGGTCGCCCCGGCGCAACCCCGCGGCCCGCAGATGATCCGCGAGCCGCAGGGAGCGTTCTTCGAGCTGCCCGTAGGTGAGGGTCCGTGTGCCGTCAGCGGTGACGACGGCCGTCCTGGCGGGGTCGTACGCTCCCGGATGCATGCGGGCGACGGTAGCGCCCTGAAGGGGCGCGGGGAACTGCGCGATCAGCCACAACCGACCCGCAGATCCTCAACTGCTCACGCCGTGCCTATCGACTGACCTTCCGAGTGGCCCGCAGCCACTCCTTGTTCATCGCGGAGATGGAAGGCAAGGGGATCCCCTTAGGACAGGCAGAGGCGCAGGCGCCAGTAAGCGTGCAACCACCGAAGCCCTCCTCGTCCATCTGCGCCACCATGTCGAGGACCCGCGTCTCCCGCTCGGGAGCGCCCTGCGGCAGGACATTGAGGTGGTTGACCTTGGCCGAAGTAAACAGCATCGCCGAGCCGTTGGGGCAGGCGGCGACGCACGCCCCGCAGCCGATGCACTCCGCGTGCTCGAACGCGAAGTCCGCGTCCGGCTTCGGCACGGGCGCCGCGTGCGCCTCGGGTGCGGCGCCGGTCGGGGCGCTGATGTAGCCGCCGGACTGGATGATCCGGTCGAAGGACGAGCGGTCCACCACCAGGTCCTTGACGACCGGGAAGGCGGCGGCGCGCCACGGCTCGACGTCGATCGTGTCGCCGTCCTTGAAGGACCGCATGTGCAGCTGGCAGGTAGTGGTGCGCTCGGGGCCGTGCGCGTCGCCGTTGATGACGAGCGAGCACGCGCCGCAGATGCCCTCGCGGCAGTCGTGGTCGAAGGCGACGGGGTCGTCGCCCTTGACGATGAGCTCTTCGTTGAGGGTGTCCAGCATCTCCAGGAAGGACATGTCGGACGAGATGCCGTCCACTTCGTACGTGGACATGGCGCCGTCGGCGTCGGCGTTCTGCTGGCGCCAGACGCGCAGGGTGAGCTTCATGCGTAGCTCCGCTGAGTGGGGTGGACGTACTCGAAGACGAGGTCTTCTTTATGAAGGACGGGGGCATCACCGGTGGCGGTGAACTCCCAGGCGGCGGCGTACGAGAACTCCTCGTCCACACGCGCCGCCTCGCCGTCCGGAGTCTGCGACTCCTCGCGGAAGTGACCGCCGCAGGACTCGGCGCGATGCAGGGCGTCAAGGCACATCAGCTCGGCCAGCTCCAGATAGTCGACGATGCGGTTCGCCTTCTCCAGGGACTGGTTGAACTCCTCGCCGGTGCCCGGCACCTTTATCCGGCGCCAGAACTCCTCGCGGATCTGCGGAATGCGCTCCAGGGCCTTGCGCAGCCCCGTCTCCGTACGGGCCATGCCGCAGAACTCCCACATCAGTTCGCCGAGTTCACGGTGGAAGGAGTCGGGGGTGCGGTCGCCGTCGACGGCGAGGAGCTTCGCCAGCCGCTGCGAGGTCTCGTCGAGGACGTCCCGTACGACGGGGTGTTCGTCGGAGATCTCGTCGTGGTGCGGATGGCGCGCGAGGTAGTCGTTGATCGTGGACGGCAGCACGAAGTAGCCGTCGGCGAGTCCCTGCATCAGGGCCGACGCGCCGAGCCGGTTCGCGCCGTGGTCGGAGAAGTTGGCCTCGCCGACCGCGAAGAGGCCGGGGACGGTGGTCTGCAGGTCGTAGTCGACCCAGAGTCCGCCCATCGTGTAGTGCACTGCGGGGTAGATCCGCATCGGCGTCTCATACGGGTTCTCCGCGGTGATCCGCGCGTACATGTCGAAGAGGTTGCCGTACTTCTCCTCGACCTTCTTCTTGCCCATGCGCGAGATGGCGTCGGCGAAGTCGAGGTAGACGCCCTGCCCGCCGGGGCCCACGCCACGGCCTTCGTCGCATACGTTCTTGGCCGCGCGGGACGCGATGTCGCGGGGCACGAGGTTGCCGAAGGCGGGGTAGATGCGCTCCAGGTAGTAGTCGCGCTCGTCCTCCGGGATCTCGTTGGCCGGGCGGTCGTCGCCCTGGGCCTTGGGGACCCAGATCCGGCCGTCGTTGCGCAGCGACTCACTCATCAGCGTCAGCTTCGACTGGTGGTCGCCGGTGCGCGGAATGCACGTCGGGTGGATCTGCGTGAAACAGGGGTTGGCGAAGTAGGCACCGCGCCGGTGGGCCCGCCAGACGGCCGTGGCGTTGGAGTTCATGGCGTTCGTCGACAGGTAGAAGACGTTGCCGTAGCCGCCGGAGGCCAGGACCACCGCGTCGGCGAAGTACGTCTCGATCTTGCCGGTGATCAGGTCGCGGGCGACGATGCCGCGGGCGCGCCCGTCCACCACGATGACGTCCAGCATCTCCGTGCGCGGGTGCATCTCGACGTTGCCGGCCGCGATCTGCCTCGAGAGTGCCTGGTAGGCGCCGAGGAGCAGCTGCTGTCCCGTCTGGCCTCGCGCGTAGAACGTACGCGAGACCTGTACGCCGCCGAAGGAGCGCGTGTCGAGGAGGCCGCCGTACTCGCGGGCGAACGGCACGCCCTGCGCGACGCACTGGTCGATGATCTCCACCGAGATCTGCGCGAGGCGGTGGACGTTGGACTCGCGGGCGCGGAAGTCGCCGCCCTTGACGGTGTCGTAGAAGAGGCGGTGGACGGAGTCGCCGTCGTTGCGGTAGTTCTTCGCGGCGTTGATGCCGCCCTGCGCGGCGATCGAGTGGGCGCGGCGCGGCGAGTCCTGGTAGCAGAACTGCACGACGTGGTAGCCCTGTTCGGCCAGCGTGGCGCCCGCGGAGCCGCCCGCGAGGCCGGTGCCGACGACGATCACGGTGTGCTTGCGGCGGTTGGCGGGGTTGACCAGCTTGGCCTCGAAGCGGCGGGTGTCCCAGCGTTCGGCGACGGGACCGGCAGGGGCCTTGGTGTCGACGACCGGCTCCCCGGTCGCGTAGTCGGCGTACTCACGAGAGGAGTACTCATGGGAGGAGTACTCATGGGAGGCGTGATCACGGGAGGAATTCATCTGCTAGCTCACCACTCCGGTCATGACGGCCACGGGGACGACGACGAAGCCCGCCGTCAGGAACAGCGCGAGGCCATTGGCGATGATCTTGAGGGCGCGGTCACGGGTCGCCTTGCCCGCGCCGAGGGTCTGCGCGGCGCTCCAGAGTCCGTGGCGGACGTGGAAGCCGAGGGCGATGACGGCGACGATGTAGATGACGTTGCCGTACCACGTGGAGAACGTGTCGATGACGTTCTGGTACGGGTGCAGGTGTTCGTAGCCGCCCGGGTGCACGGTGCCGGTCGTCAGGTCCAGGATGTGCCAGACGATGAACAGGCCGAGGATGATCCCGCCCCAGCGCATCGTGCGCGTCGCGAAGGTCGCGCCCGCCTTCTTGTGGGCGTACTTGGTGGGGCGTGCCTTGATGTCGCGGCGGCTCAACTGGTAGGCGGAGGTGGCGTGCGCGACCACGGCGGCGACGAGGACGACGCGGATCAGCCAGAGCGTCCACTCGTAGTGCATGAAGGGCTCGCCGACCGTGCGCAGCCAGTGGGCGTAGTGGTTGATCTCCTGTGGCCCGAAGAAGATCTTCAGGTTCGCGATCATGTGGGCGATCAGATAGAGCAGCATGATCAGGCCGCTCACTGCCATCACTGTCTTCTTGCCGACGGACGAGTCCCAGATCGTGCGCGTCATCGACGGCCGTCGGTCCGTCCGCGTTGCCAGAGCCATGTCACTGACGTTAGGGGCGAAGGTCCCGATCGGTCCAAGAGATGGATCACCTCATCTCGATAGCGAACGCCTATCATCGCCCGTATCCTGCCGTGTATGCAGTTCCAGCAGCTCCTCTACTTCGTCGCGGTGGCCGAGACCAGGCACTTCACCCGGGCCGCGGAGCAGGTACACGTCTCCCAGCCCTCCCTCTCCCAGCAGGTCCGCGCCCTGGAGAAGGAACTGGGCGCCGAGCTGTTCAGCCGGGCCCGGGGCAACATCGCGCTGACCGACGCGGGCGAGGCGCTGCTTCCGCTGGCCCGCCGGATCCTCGCGGACGCCGACACCGCGCGCATCGAGGTCCAGGAGCTGGCCCAGCTGCGCCGCGGCCGGATCCGCCTGGGGGCCACGCCCAGCGTCTGCACCGGTCTGCTGCCCGAGGTGCTTCGCGCCTTCCACGACCGGCATCCGGGCATCCAGCTGCTCCTTGAGGAAGGCGGCTCCCACGACCTCGTACGGGAACTGGCGCGCGGCGCCCTGGACCTGGCCGTGGTCGTGCTTCCGCTGCCGAGCCCCTCTCCCGCCCTGACGACCGTGGAGCTGCTGCGCGAGGACCTGGTCGTGGTGTCGTCGCCGGACGCGCGGGGGTTCGGCGGCGGGACGGTGCGGGTGGCCTATCTGGAGCGGGAGCGCCTCGTGATGTTCCGGCACGGCTACGACCTGCGAGAGCTCACCGTCGCCGCCTGCCGCGCCGAGGGCTTCGAGCCCGAATTCGCGGTGGAGGGCGGCGAGATGGACGCGGTCCTCGGCTTCGTGCAGGCGGGCCTGGGGGTCGCCGTCGTGCCGCGCATGGTGGCCGAGCGCGCTGGGCGCGGGCTGCGGATGACACCGCTGGCCCGGCCGACGCTGCACCGGACGATCGCACTCGCGCACCGCAGCGATGTGGCACCGCCGCGGGCTGCGCGGGAGCTGCAGAAGATGCTCCTCGCGCGGTGACTACGGAACGGGTGACTACGGAACGGGTGACTTCGGAACGGTGCCTACGGAACGGTGGGCAGACTGCCGGTCCTGGGATTCCGGATCGTCAGGCAGTACGTGCCGCCCGCCGGGTCCCGCATCACGATCCAGTGCGGTCCGCGCCACACGGTCTCGGCACCGCGCTCCTCGTGCCGGGCACGGGCGGCGTCGAGGTCCGAGCAGGAGAAGTCCAGGTGCGCCCCGGCAGGCCCGTCCGCGTCGAGGCGCTGGAGCAGGATCCGGACCGGCAGCCGCGGGGACGGCTCGACGAGGTGGAACTCAGGACGCGAACCCGGGCGCGCGGACCATCGCGTGAAGGCGGGCCAGAACTCCTTCTCCGCCTCGAAAGCCGCCGGCGGCACGTCGAGGCACACCTGGTCGAGGCGGCTCGTGGTCCCGTCCGCCGCGACGAGCGGCTCGGGGCGGGCCCGCTCGCCGTCCCACTTGACCACGCAGAACAGCTGACCGCCGGGAGAGCGCAGGACCTCAAGGCCCTCCTCCGCGAAGACCGGGGTGGCTCCGAGCGCACGGGCCGCGCGTGCGGTGGCGACGACGTCCGCCACGCAGAAGTCGAGATGCGCGCCGCCGGGTCCTTCGACGGCCTGTGCCTTCAGGAAGGCGTCGGCGCCGTCCGGCAGCAGCGTCACGAACTGCTCTTCCTCGCCCCGGAACGCGGAGAGCCGCGTCCCGGTGACCTCCGCCCAGAAGGCGTGGGCCTGCGCGAACCTGTCCTTGGGCCGGTCCACAAAGGCGTACACCCACTGGATCACTTCGGAAGGCACGCTCGTACTCCTCAGCTCGTCGCGTCCGCGAGCGCCAGCTCGTGCAGTTGGTCCGGCGGGCCGGGCCGTGCGTAGTACCAGCCCTGTGCCGTGTCGCAGCCCAACTCTCGCAGCTGATCCGCCTGCGCGCCCGTCTCGACGCCCTCGACCGTGACCGCGAGGTCCAGGCTGTGGGCGAGCGAGACGATTCCCTCGACGATCTTCAAGTCCACGGGGTCGGCGGGGAAGTGCTGCATGCCCTGCGTGAAGGAGCGGTCGAGCTTGAGGATGCTCACCGGCAGACGGCGCAGATTGGCGAGGTTGGAGTAGCCCGTGCCGAAGTCGTCGAGCGCGATGTCCACGCCCATCTCGGCGAGCCGCCGCAGCGGCTTGAGCAGATCGTCGTCGGCGCCGATCAGCGCGGACTCGGTCACTTCCAGGCACAGGGCGCCCGGTTCGAGCCCCAGACGCTCAAGGATCTCCACCGTGTCCGAGACCAGGCCGGGGTGGGTCAGCTGCATGGGCGAGAGGTTCACGTTCACACGCAGCGGCCCGGCGGCCGCCCCCTCCGCGGTTCGCGCCTTCCAGGTGCGGGCCTGGCGCACGGACTCCTCAAGGACCCAGCGCCCGAGCGGCACGATCAGACCGGTGTGCTCGGCGAGCGGGATGAAACGGTCCGGGCCGATGATCCCGTGCTGGGGATGCAGCCAGCGCACCAGCGCCTCCGCGCCGCGCACACTGCCGTCCCCGAGGTGCACGAGCGGCTGGTACTCGATGAAGAACTCGCCCCGCTCCAGGGCGGCGGGCAGCGCGGTGGTCAGGCCGTGCCGGGTGATCGCGCGGGCGTCGGCCTCGGGGTCGGCGAGCTCGAAGCGGTTGCCGCCCGCGGACTTCGCGCGGTACATCGTGATGTCCGCGCTGCGCAGCACCTCCGCCGCGCCGCGCTCCCCCGCCGGGCCCTCGACGATGCCGATGCTGCCGCGCACGGTCAGTTCGCGGCCCTCGACACGGATCGGCGTGGAGAGGGCGTGCATGATGCGCCCGGCGAGCTCGTCCACCTCGACCTCGCTCTCGCGGCCCGTGGTCAGCGCCACGAACTCGTCGCCACCGAGCCGGGCGACCATCTCGCCCGACGCGGTGGCGCACGACTGGAGCCGGTCGGCGACCTCGACGAGGAGCCGGTCGCCCGCCGCGTGCCCGAGGCTGTCGTTGACGGTCTTGAAGCCGTCGAGGTCGAGATAGCAGAGCCCGAACCGCGCGCCGTCACCCGCGGCGAGGGCCTTCTCCAGGCGCTCGAAGAACAGCGTCCGGTTCGGCAGGCCGGTGAGCGCGTCATGCGTGGCTTCGTAGCGGAGGCGCAGATTCAGCAGCCTGCGCTCGGTGGTGTCCTCCATCAGCGCCAGTTGGTACTGCGGCACTCCGTCGGCGTCACGCAGCAGCGAGACCGTCAGGTTGGTCCACAGGACGGTGCCGTCGGGCCGGTAGAACGCCTTCTCCACGCGGTAGTGCTCGCGCTCCCCGCGCACCAGCTCTTCGTAGAGCTTCCATACGTGGGGCGAGTCGTCCGGGTGCGTCCACTCCTGGGCGTTGCGAGCGCGCAGGTGGCTCTCCAGGCCGCCGAACATGCTGATCAGCGCGTCGTTCACCTCCAGGACCGTGCCCGAGAGGTCGGCGATGCCGATGCCGATCGCGGCTCCGTGGAAGACGGCGCGGAAGCGCGCCTCGCTGGCGTGCAGTGCTTCGGCGACGGCACTGCGCGCGCTCAGCGCTGCCTGGGATATCGCCTCCTGCTCGGCGAGGGTGCGCTCCCGCAGGGCGGCGGCGAAACCCGCGGCCACGGCGTGCTGCAGGCGCGCGGACCGGGCCCGCAACTCCTCCTGGGGGCCGTCGTCACCGCAGTAGAGGACGAGGTAGGCGTCCACGCAGTCGAGGGTGCGGCTCAGCGCCTCCGGGTCGGTGCAGTGCGTGCCGACGAGGGCCGCGCCGATCGCCTGCGCCTCGGTGGCGTCGAAGATCCGCTCGTGCAGCGCGGCACGCAACCGCCGCGCCAGGGGCACCAGTTGCTGCTCGAACTCGGGGCGGGTCATCGAGGTCGCCGTCACCGGGAAGATGGCGCGGCTCCAGATGGTCGCGAACCTGCGCACTCTGTCCTCGGGTCCGTCCGGTTCCCCGCTCATGCCGTGCGCCCCACGCCGGCGAACCCGGAGAAGGTGTACGGATCCTCCTCCTCGGGCGTGGTGTCGGGCCGCCAGTGCGGCATCGGCACGAGGCCGGGTTCCACCATGTCGTATCCCTCGAAGAACCGCGCGATCTCTTCGCGCGAGCGCATGATCAGTGGATTGCGGATGTCCTTGTAGACGCCGACGGCCTGACCGGCCTGCTCGGCGGGGATCGGCATCCCTTCGTACGAGGCGTGAGTGAGGGCGATCACGCTGCCGGGCGCGCTTGCGTCCCGCAGTTCGGCGACCGCTGTGTAGGGATCGTACGCGTCCTCCACGAAATGCAGGACGGCCACGAGGAGAACGGCCACCGGGCGGTCGAGGTCCAGGAGTCCCTTGACCTCCGGACTGCCCAGAATGTCCTGCGGTGTACGCAGATCCGCGGTGACGACCGTCGCTTTCTCGTTGTCGCCGAGCACGGCCCGGCTGTGCGCGACGGCCACCGGGTCGTGGTCGACGTACACCACGCGGGCGTCGGGGCTCGCCTGTTGCGCGACTTCGTGGACATTGCCGAAGGTGGGAATGCCCGAACCGATGTCGAGGAACTGCGTGATGCCCTCACTCACACAGAAGCGCACGGCCCGGCGCATGAAGGCACGATTCGCCTGCATGATCTTGGGCAGCCCCGGCATGAACTCCATGGCCCGGCGGGCTGCCTCCCGGTCGACCTCGAAGTTGTGCGAACCGCCCAGGTAGTAGTCGTAGATGCGGGACACACTGGGCATCGTGATGTCGATGCCCTGCGGGGCCCAGGCGGGACGCTCCATCAAGACTCCAAGGCGTAGGCGAGGCGAGCCGGTGTTCGAAGTGAGGCTACTGATCGTCCGCCAACGGAGCGAGTCAAAACGGAAATTGGCCGTCCGTTCTCGGTCACTGCCTGTGGCAAGTGCCGAATATCAACCCAAAGAACCGGTCCGTTCCCTCCCCCGGAGGGGAATGGAACGGACCGGCCGGACCGAACGCGAGGTACTTCCGACGAACCTCCTTATCGGCTGGACTTCTCCTTCGGCTCTTCTTCGGTGCTGCTTCCTCGGTGCTACTTCTTCGGGGCGCCGACAGGTTTTCCGTTGGCCCCGGCGGCGTACCAAGTGCCGCCGACGCCCTGTCCGTTGGTGTCGCCGGGCTTCTTGTCACCGGAGAAGGTGTAGAGCGGCCAGCAGTCGATCGTCTGCTGCTTCTGCCCGTCGGGGCGGTTGAAGACGACGAAGCCCTTCTTGAGGATTCCCTTGGTGTCGTTCTTGTCGACGGGCTGAACGGCCGGCCACTTCTGGAGGCAGGCTCCCGTGCACGCCGACTTCATGGGCCAGGCGGAGTCCTTCGTGAAGCGGTAGACGGTCATGCCGTTCTTGTCGACGACGACCTCTCCGAGCTTGGGGTCCTTGCGGGTGGAGAGGCCGGCCGGGTCGACGGGGGCGGTCTCCGCGGGGGGTTCGGTCTCGGCCGGGGGCTCGGCCTCGGCGGCGGGCGAGGCCTTCTTGCCGTCGGGGGCCGCCGCGTACCAAGTGCCGCCCACGCCCTGCCCCTTGGCGTCACCGGCCTTGGCGTCCTTGGCGTACCGGTACATCGGCCAGCCGTCGATGGTCAGCTGCTTGCTGCCGTCGGTCCGGGTGACCTCGCCGAGCAGGGACTTGTCCACGCCGGGCGCGGCGACCGCGCCGTCGGCGGCCACAGCGGGCCAGGTCGTGGCGCAGGCGCCGTCACAGTTCGATTTGGGCGGCTGGGCGGTGTCCTTGTCGAAGCGGTAGAGCGTGAAGCCCTCGCTGTCGGTGACGACCTCGCCGAGCTTCTTGCTGTCCCAGACGGCGAGCTGACCCGCGGCCTTCGTCTTCGCCGCGCCCTCCTTCGCGTCGCCCGCGCCTGCCCCGTATCCGTCGTCACCCGCCCCGTACCCGTCCGCCTTGGCAGGGGCCTGGTTGCCGACGTTCTGTCCGTTCGGCGACTGGTCCCCCTTCTCCTGACCGCACGCCGTCGTCAGCGCCAGCATGGCCGCAGCTGTCGCTACGAGTGAGGCGCTCCGCCAGGTCTTCATTGCTAGCTCCCGCTGTTCGCTTGGGTGTCGCGCCGCTGAGTGCGTCACGCATGGCCCTAGGTACGGGTGGGAACAGCTGGTGCGTTCAACCGGCGTTCAAGATTCTTTGTCCGTCAAGCTCGCGCCCGGCGTCTTCTCCGTTCGGGTCATAGGTGCGCCTCGGCGGCGTGGCAGGGCGACATGCTGCCCATGATCTCTGTCGTGCATGGATCAACGCGGGCCCCATGCGGCCTGGTCACACGCTTACTGGCGCTTGTGGTGCTGGCGTGGTTGCTCGGTACGCCGATGGCTGCCGCGGCGGCCGTCGCGGCGCCCGCCATCGCGCGCGCCGACAACTGCGCCGTCGCCTCGATCGGTGACGCTCCCGGCGGTGGCGCGGTGGCTGTCGCGGGCGATGGGGCGGTCTGCACGACGGGCCCCACTCACCGCCCCAAGCCGCCACCACCGCCTCCGCCCCCTCCTCCGCCACCGCCACCGCCACCGCCCGCTCCGGCTCCCCCGCCGCCGCCCGAGCCCCCAGCACCGGAACCCCCTCCGCCGCCACCGCCGCCGCCCGCACGCCCGGCCCCCGCCGAGCCCGCGCCGCCGCCACCCCCGAAGCCGGCCCCGACCCCGAAGCCGACCCCGTCCGCTCACCCCAAGCCCACGCCGACCCCGGTGAGTTACCCCTCGTACCGCATCACCCCGCGCAAATCGCCGCCCCGCGGTGGCCCGTCCCTGGTCTCACTCACCCTGCTCGTCACCGCGCCCGCGGTGCTCGCCGTAGCCGCGCTGCGTCCGCGCTGACCGTCGGAGGTCCCCCATGTCGGAATGGCTTGTTCTCACCCTCGCGATGGCGGCCGCGTGCGGCGTCGTCCTTGTCGTCACCTTCCTGCGGCACCGCAGGACGAGTCCGGATTATGACGCTTCGGAGACCCCGGACGTCATCGAGTACATGACGATGATGATCGGCGTGGTGTACGCCATCGTCCTCGGCCTGGCCATCGCCGGGGTCTGGGAGGCGCGCAGTGTCGCCCAGGACCATGTCCACGCCGAGGCGCAGGCGTTGCACGAGGTGTCCGAGCGGGCGCGGGTCTACCCGGCCGACGTCCGCGAGCGCATCCGCGCGGACGTGCACACCTATGTCAGCCATGTCGTCACCACCGAGTGGGACTCCATGTCCGACCACGGCGAACTCACCGACCGCGGCGCCAAACTCCTGGACCGCGTACGCCATGACGTCACCGACTACCAGCCCAAGTCGGACTTCGAGGCGCAGGCCTATCAGCCGCTCGTCGATGCGGTGGCCGCCGCCGCCGACGCGCGCAGCTCCCGGGGCGACAGTGCCGGGGCGACCATGCCCGGGGTCGTCTGGTTCGGGCTGATCACGGGCGGCCTCGTCACCGTCGGCATGATCTTCGCCCTGCAGATCCGCAGGACCCCGCGCGAACTCATCCTCGCGGGGCTGTTCTCGGCCTTGATCGCCTTCCTGCTCTTCCTCATCTGGGACTTCGACGCGCCGTACAGCCGCGGTGTCGCGGCGACCCCGGAACCGTTCCGGGCGCTCTTCGACCACCTCGGGAAGTGAGGGAGGCAGGCCCCAGGCGGTTTTGCTCCCGCCAACCGGCAGACGGGGACCGCCTGGGGCCTGCGCTCACTCGGCGATGACGGACGCGACCTGGGTGAGGGAGTCGATCCGCCAGTCCGCGGCCTCGACCACGGCCGGGTCGTCGGCCCACCAGTACCCCCAGGGCCCGCGCCGGATGTGCGCCGCCCGCAGTCCGGCCGCCTTCGCCGGGTAGATGTCGTTCGCGGGGTGGTCACCGACGTACAGCGTCCGCTCCGGCGGAGCCTGCGCCACCTCGGTCACCCGGGCGAAGAACGACGGATCCGGCTTGGCCACGCCCCACTCCCCCGACGTGACGACGAGGTCGGCGGGCAGATCCAGGTCACGCAGCAGCTCGCCCACGCGAGCGGTCTGGTTCCCGGCGATGACCACGCGCACTCCCAGCTTGCGCAGACCGCCGAGGGCGGGGCGCACATCGGGGTAGAGGTCGGTCTCGGCCAGGTGCTCGCCGCGCCCCGCGACTTCGCGGGCGTGGTAGGCGGCGGAGACGTCCATGTCCGGGTTCAGCAGCCTGAGCGCCTCGGTGTTGTCGCGGCCCCGCGTGACGACACCCCCCACGAGCGCGGAGACGGTGTGGCGGGGCACGCCGAGCCAATCGGCCCAGGATGCCCAGTAGCGGTCATCTTTGGTGAGGGTCTCCCCCACGTCGAACACGACGGTCTCGATCATCATCGTCCGTAGCCTAAGGCGCCGTTGCGGGGCGGTGGCCGTGCGCCGCGCAGTGGTCGGGGCTTGTTCGAGGGAGTGTGCGGGAGAGTGGGCGCATGGAGATGAGGGAACCCGCGGAGGTCGCGGAGGAGTTGGTCGCGGCGCGGCACCCGGAGGCGGTGGCGGCGTTCCTCGGCGGAAGCGCGACGACTTCGCGTCGTACGCCGTATTCGGATCTGGACGTCGTGGTGCTCCTCGCCGGTGAGCGGGACCCGTCGCGGGACAATCTGCGGTGCGGTCCATGGCCCGTGGAGATGTTCGTGCACACCGAGGTCAGTTGGCGGTGGTTCGTCGAGAAGGAGATCGCACGGCGGCAGTCGCCGTTGCTGTCGATGTGCGCAGAGGGTGTCGTGCTCGTGAACCGGGACGGCACCGGCGCCCGACTGCGCGACGAGGCGCTGCAGTTGCTGTCGGCCGGCCCGCCGAGGGCGACTCGGGGCGAGCTGGAGGACCGCCGGTACGCGCTGACTGACCTCCTGGACGACCTGGCCGGATGCGCGACGGCCGGCGAGCGGCTGTTCATCGTCACCGAGATCGCCCGGCGGCTCGGCGAGTTCGTCCTCTTGCGTACGGGGGCGTGGCTGGGCGGCGGGAAGTGGCTGGCGCGGCGGGCGGACGAGGTGTGGCCGGGCTTTTCCGCGCGCCTTGAGGGCGAGGTGCGAGCCGCCTTGGCGGACCGGGACTCGGGCCTCGTGGCGCTGGCGGACGAGGTGCTCGCGCCGTCCGGCGGGCGTCTTTGGGAGGGCTATCGGCGCAGCGGTTATCCCGGCCCCGTCGGACCGGCTTCGCACACGGGTCCGTAAACCGGGCTGCGCGGCGGCTTCCCGCGGCGCACTCTGGTGGCATGGCCTGGCAGACACCCATCATCGTCCACCCGCCCACTCCCGACGGCGGCCGTCGGATCACCGTGCGCGGAGAGGCCGTAGGCATCGCGCGCGGCGACCGCGATCTCATGGAGTTCCTGCGCCGCGCGGGGCTCGGAGACGCCGACATGGCCCTCGACGACCCGAACCTCGTGGAGTGGCGGGGCGGCGGGGCACATGTGTGGGAGGCGGGTGGCTGAGCCTTCCGGGGGCGGATGTTGCCGGGCGTCCGTGGCGTACCGGTGGGCTGCCCGGGGCTCTTCTCCCTGGGAAGGGCCCCCGCCGGGAGGCCGAACCGGCAACCGCCCGGCGTCCCAGCCCTCCGGACCGAGCGCGCGGCCCGCACTACCTGGTCGCGACGCCCGGCCGAAAGCGAAAGCCCCCGAGGGAGCCACAAGGACCGGGCACCCGCGGCCTCCACCGGGGAGGCCGAACCGGCAACCGCCCGGCGTCCCAGCCCTCCAGACCGAGCGCGCGGCCCGCACCACCTGGTCGCGACGCCCGGCCGAAAGCGAAAGCCCCCGAGGGAGCCACAAGGACCGGGCACCCGCGGCCTCCACCGGGGAGGCCGAACCAGCCACCGTCCGGCGTCCCGGCCCTCTGCCGAGCGCGCGGCCCGCACCACCTGGGTGCGATGCCCGGCCGACGGCCAAATCCCCCGAGGGAGCCGCAAAGGCCGGGTATCCGCGGCCCCCACGGCTGGCCCCGCCCCAATACACGCACCACCCCCCAAACCCCCTCGCCCACCCCGCGACACCCCGCCCCGTTCCCCCGGCCGGCGCACACCATTGCCCCGTTCGCGCGACTGCGATCGCGGCCGGGCGGGTCCCTGCCTAGCGTTTCCGGCATCGAGGTGCATTTCAGGTGTAAGCGGAACAAGGTCCGCGGCTGCTCCTCGGGACCCGGAGGAATCATCATGCGCGCGATACGCGTCGCCTCGGCCGTTCTGCTCGCCGCCACTGCCCTGACCCTCACCGCCCCGACCGCCACCGCGGCCGTCGCGGACGAGTCCGACACGGGCAACAACATCACCTCGTTCGGCTTCCGCGTGACCCCGTCCACGATCGCCGCCGGAGGCCAGGTCTCGCTCAGCGTCGATGGCTGCGAAGGCGACACGAAGGTCACCTCCGGCGTCTTCGACGACGCCCATATCCCCAAGGGACAGCAGTCGGTCACCGCGATGGTCTTCCCTGACGCGAAGCCCGGCGCGATGTACGAGGTGACCTTCGACTGCAAGGGCGAGACCGGCACCACGGACCTCACCATCGCCACGGGCCGCCCCACCCATCACCCCACCTCGCACCCCACCGCCCCGGTCCACCACGGAGTGCGGGCCGGCGTCGGCGGCAGTTTCGGCGGGCTCGACCTGCACGAGATCGCCCTCGGCGGAGCCCTGATCGTGGGCACCCTCGGCACCGCGTACTACCGGACGCGCCGCCGCACCGGTGGCGACAACTCCTGAACCGCCCGACCGGCGCGGAAGGGGGGACGCGCCGGTCGAGCGAAGCGGAACCGCTCACACCGGACGTGCGAGTGACCGGTGTTCGCGTACAGCACCTGCGAGAGACAGAGCCGTCCTCAGAGGCCTCGCCCGGCGTTCTCCGAGCGGCGCCGCATCCAGAACACCCCGCCACCGATCACCGCGGCGGCCACCAGCCCCCCGCCGATCGCCATGTCGGTACTGGTCGCCCCGGAGCTGGTGCTGCCGCCGAGACCACCGCGTACGCCACCGTGGATGACGGTGAACGCGGAGGGCTTGGTGAGGGTCTTGCCACCACAGTGGACCGTGATGTCGTGCGCCCCGGGCCTGGCGTGATGGTTGACGACCGGGTTCGCGCTGGCCGAGCTGCCGCCCGGCATGGGGCTCAGGGTGGTGTCGGGGAAGGCGTTCGAGGTGACCTTGCTGCCGGACGCCTGGCAGGCGCTGCCGTCGACCGTGACGGTCAGGTGACCGCCTCGTGGGATCACGCTCGGCATGGCCACGATGTTCGTCGGGTCGGCCCAGGCCGATGCCGTCGGGGCGGCGAGCCCTACGACGGCACCCGCGGTGACGGCGACCGCGAGGGCACGAGTGGTGCGCATACGAGAAGTACGCATGTGAATCCTCCGCGGAAGACGCCCCGGGGTAACCGTCCCCGGTCGATCGGCGAGAGCGCCTCCCAGTCAGACCCTCAGATGCCCTGCACAGGGCCGCATTTCGGCGATCGGCCGTCCTGGTGAGGCGACACGCCGAAGCGCAGACGTACAAGCCGATATTGCCGCAGGTCACGGACCGTCAGAAATTTCCTGCCGACCACGACTCGGATGGCTCACCCCCGGTATGGCCGCCACCCGTTCGCTCCCGCTCTGTCGCCTCTCGCGTGCGCCGCGCTTAGCGTGCTTGTACGCGCAACGGACGCGGTGCGAATGCCGCGTTGAGAGGGGATCAGAGAATGCCTTCGTCCCAGCCGGCCGATGAGGAGGAACAGCCGAGGAAGCGCGCGCCCTGGGGCGTAATGGCGCTTGTTCTGCTGACCGGCCTCGCACTGATCCGGAATGGTTCAGGGGAATTCGACGTGGGTCCGCCCCAGCCGGCTTCGGCCGCCGCCGCGGACCAGGCTCCCCAAGACGCGGGGCAGGGTGTCGCCCCGCTGACGTTCGCGCCCGCGGCGCGCATCGGCATCAAAGGGATCCAGGTGGACGCGCCGGTCCTGCCGGTCGGGCTCGACGAGGACGGCTGGGTGGACGCGCCGCCGCCCGAGGACCCGAACCTCGCGGGCTGGTTCACGGGCGCCGTTTCGCCGGGCGAGAAGGGCACATCCGTGATCGTCGGCCATGTGGACAATCAGCAGGGCCCCGCCGTCTTCTACGGCCTTGGCTCGCTGAAGAAGGGAAACCGCATCGAGGTCCTGCGCACGGACCGCAAGACAGCGGTATTCGAGATCTACGGGATCGAAGTCTTCGAGAAGCGCGATTTCCCGGGCAGCCGCGTCTACAGCGACAAGGGGGCGCCGGAACTCCGCGTCATCACCTGCGGCGGCGGTTTCTCCAAGCGGTCCGGATATGACGGGAACGTCGTCGTTTTCGCCCGCCTGGTGGACGTACGCTGACGGCGAATGCGCCGGCGGTTCACGACACATGGCGGGCGAAATACCGCGCCCTACATTCCGTAGCGGCTCGGCACCGTGATCCGATAGCCCGCGTCGATGAGTTCGGGGAGATACGTCCGCAGGGCGTCCACGCTCTGGGAACGGTCGCCGCCCGCGTCGTGCGAGAGCACGACGACCCCGGGGGCGGCGCCGGCCCGTACACGCCGGATGATCGTCATGGTGCCCGGCTCGGTCCAGTCCAGGGTGTCGACGGTCCAGGCGAGCGGCTCCATGCCCAGCTCGGCGCCCAGCTGGAAGGCGTTGCGGTTCCAGGCCCCGTAGGGGGCACGGAACCAGAGGGGCGGCTCGCCCACGGCGTCCTCGACGACCTCGCAGGTGCGCTCGATCTCCTCGCGCATCGCGTTCCGGGTCAGCTTCGGAAGCAGCGGATGCGTCCAGGTGTGATTGCCGATCACATGCCCGTCGTCGGCCATCTCGCGCAGCAGGTCCTTGTTGTCCACGGCCATCTCGCCGCAGACGAAGAACATCGCGCGGACGTCGTACCGGCGCAGGGTGCGCAGGATGCCCGGCGTGTAGCGGGGGTCGGGCCCGTCGTCGAACGTCAGCACCATGGCGCGGCCGTCCCCGTCCATGCGCAGGATGGGCTTCCTGCGTACGCGGAGCCGGGCGCGGGCGGCGTGCGGCGGGCCGTAGCCGGCGATGGGCTGGAGGCGGTACGCGGAGGGCTTGAGGGCCCGCGCGGCCGGCGGGCCACCGGCCGCCGCACCGCTGGGCACCGCGGGTCGGGGCGTGCCCGGCCGTTCGGTGCCCATACAGCCGGTGGCCGCGGCCAGACCGAAGACAGCGGCGGCGCGCAGGAGCGCGCGACGCCCTGGAGTCATCTGATCCTTTTTCATTACTAATCCGTCGCATGGCGGAAGGCCGACGCCGGACAGCAACACCACCGCGGGCCGCGAAAGCACCCGATGGGACCAGCGGAAACAAGGAGGATCAGCGGCGGCGTACGAGCGGGAAGGGCAGCGTCTCGCGGATCGTCAGGCCGGTGAGGAACATGACGAGCCGGTCGACGCCGATGCCGAGCCCGCCGGTGGGTGGCATCGCGTACTCCAGGGCGTCGAGAAAGTCCTCGTCCAGTTCCATCGCCTCCGGGTCTCCCCCCGCGGCAAGCAGCGACTGCTCGGTGAGGCGGCGGCGCTGTTCGACGGGGTCGGTCAACTCCGAGTAGGCGGTGCCCAGTTCGGTTCCGAAGGCGACCAGGTCCCAGCGCTCGGCGAGGCGCGGGTCGGTGCGGTGCTGACGGGTCAGCGGGGAGACGTCGGTCGGGAAGTCCTTGTAGAAGGTGGGCAGCGTCGTCTTCTCCTCGACGAGGCGCTCGTACATCTCCAGCACGACATCGCCCCTGCCGTCGTCCGGCTGGTACGGCACGTGCGCGCGGTCGCAGAGCCGGTGCAGTTCCGGCAGCGGGGTGTCGGCGTCGATCTCCTCGCCGAGCGCATCGGAGATCGCGCCGTAGACCGTCTTGACCGGCCAGCGGCCGGAGATGTCGTGCTCGGTGAGCCGCCCTTCCGCGTCGGCCTTGCGGGCGACGGGTGAGCCGAAGGCGGCGGTGGCGGCGCCCTGGACGAGTTCGCGGGTGAGGTCGAGCATCACGTCGTAGTCGGCGAACGCCTGGTAGGCCTCCAGCATCGTGAACTCGGGGTTGTGCTTGTACGAGACCCCTTCGTTGCGGAAGGTGCGGCCCATCTCGAAGACCTTCTCCATGCCGCCTACGCAGAGCCGTTTCAGATACAGCTCAGGCGCGATGCGCAGGTAGAGATCGAGGTCGTAGGCGTTGATGTGGGTGGTGAAGGGGCGGGCGTTGGCGCCGCCGTGGATCTGTTGCAGCATCGGGGTCTCGACCTCCAGATAGCCGCGGTCGAGCAGTCCCTGGCGCAGGGCCTGTACGGCGGTGGAGCGGGCCCGGACGACGTCGCGTGCGCCGGGGCTCGCGACCAGGTCGAGGTAGCGGCGGCGGACCTTGGCCTCGGGGTCGGCGAGACCGTGGCGCTTGTCGGGGAGCGGGCGCAGGCACTTGCCGGTGAGCCGCCAGTCGGTGACGAAGACGGTGAGCTCGCCCTGGTCGCTGCTGCCGACCGTGCCGGTGGCGGTGATGTGGTCGCCGATGTCGGTGGCCGCGGTGAAGCGGTCGAGGACGCCGGGTCCGGACCGGTCGCGGGTCAGGGCGAGCTGGCGGTCGCCCGACCAGTCCCGCAGGACGGTGAAGACGACGCCGCCGAAGTCGCGTACGAGCATGACGCGTCCCGCGACCGTGACCCGATCGCCCGTCAGGGCTGGCGTGACCTCGGCGAGGGTATGGGTGCGCGGCGGGAGGCCCACCGGATAAGGGTCGACGCCGTCGGCGCGCAGCCGGTCGAGCTTGCGGTGGCGGATGCGGGCCTGGTCGGAGAGCGCGGCCAGCGGGTCGGCGTCCGCCGCGTCCCCGTGGCCGACGAGCCCGAGGGCGGAGATCGGCGGGAGGCCCGCCGTGTTCGCGGGCTTGGTGACGCCCTTGGGCCGCCGGCCCTTGCCCCAGAGCTTGCGCAGCGAGGGCACGGAGACGAAGCCTTCGGCGATGCCCGAGGCGAGGCTGATCCGGGCGAGGGCTCCGGCGTCGCCGTAGCAGATGAAGCGCGGATACCACTCGGGGTGGTACTTGGCGTTGGAGCGGTAGAGCGCTTCCAGCTGCCACCACTTGGAGAAGAACAGGAGCAGCCTGCGCCACAGCCGCAGGACGGGTCCGGCGCCGATGCGGGCGCCCTCCTCGAAGACCGAGCGGAACACCGCGAAGTTCAGGGAGATGCGGCGCACCCCGAACTTGCCCGCGCCCGCGCAGAGTTCGGCGACCATGAACTCCATGACGCCGTTGGGCGCGGTCGCCCGGTCGCGGCGCATCAGATCCAGCGAGATGCCGTCCTTCCCCCAGGGCACGAGGGAGAGCAGGGCGATGAGCCGGCCGTCGGCGTCCAGCGCCTCGACGAGCAGGCAGTCGCCGTCCGCGGGGTCGCCGAGGCGGTCGAGCGCCATCGAGAAGCCACGTTCGGTCTCGGTGTCCCGCCACGCGTCCGCCTTGTCGACGATCGCCTCCATCTCCTCGTCGGTGAGGGTGGAGTGACGGCGGATGCGGGTGGTGGCGCTGGTGCGGCGGACCCGGTTCACCGCCTGCCGTGTGACGCGCATGTCGCGGCCGTCCAGGTCGAACCCCGCCACGTGCAGGATCGCCTCGTCCCCGAGCTGGAGCGCGCCGAGTCCGGAGCGGGCGTACGCGGTGGCGCCGTCCTCCGATGCGCCCATCACCGCGGGCGCCCACGCGTACCGCCGCGCCACGTCCAGCCAGGCGCCGATCGCGTGCGGCCAGGCCTCACGGTCGCCCACGGGGTCGCCGCTTGCCAGGCAGACGCCCGCCTCGACGCGGTAGGTGACGGCGGCCTTGCCACTGGGCGAGAAGACGACGGCCTTGTCGCGCCGGGTCGCGAAGTAGCCGAGGGAGTCCTGGGCGCCGTACGTGCCGAGCAGCGCGCGGATGCGGGGCTCCTCGTCGCCGTGCAGGGCGGCTTCCATGCGCTGGGAGCGGAAGAGGGTCGCGGCGGCGTTCAGGAGGGCGAGGGCGCCGAGGAGGCCGAACCAGAAGTGCAGGGCGCGCGGTGGTCTGCCGTCGAAGTAGTCGTGGCCGGTGAAGAGACCGCCGCAGACGCGGTTCACCGCCCAGAGCAGGGCCTCGCCACGCGGCAGCGTACCCGGGAAGAGCGCGACGAGGCCCCAGCCGACCAGGATCGCCACGGCGAGCCCCGCGGCGAGCACGGCGATGGCCCGCCGTACGGCGCCGCGGCGTGAGTCGGCTGAGAACTCCTTGCGGGCCAGGATCAGGAGGACGAACGCGATGCCGCAGACGACGAAGGAGGGCAGCGAGTCCGCCCAGAAGCCGAGAGCCATGCCGAGCACGTCGAAGGCCAGCAGGAGGCCCAGATACACGATGACGAGCCACCAGGCGACCTTCTTGCGCGCCCCTGTCGCCGCGGCGAGGAGGAAGAGGAAGACGGCGTACGCGAGGTTGGGGCTCACCGGGACCGTGAGGAGGTCCAGTACGCGGACGAGAGGGCGCAGGAGGTGGCGCAGCGGGGCGATGATCGCGAGGACCGCGCAGAAGAGGCCCAGGAACCCGAAGAAGACGGCGAACCCTTCGGGGACGCGGCTCAGGAAGCCGCCGCGTGCGGTGGCCGGGCCTTTGCTGCCGGGGCTCTCCACGGTGGTGCTCATGGACCGACCCTAAGAAGGCTCGACCGGCGCCGCCCGTCGAGAAGGCCGGTTCGTCGAGAGGGTGCGCGCGTCCTCGGCCGTGGGCGCCCTCAACGGGAACGGACGTCTCCGTTAACCTCTCGGCTGTGACTGAAGACCACTCCCACCAGTTCGAACGCGGCACCGACGGACCGAAGGTGATCGTCGTCGGTGTCGACGGGTCGGACTCCTCACTCCGTGCCGCGGCATATGCCGGAGGCCTTGCCCGTCGCCAGCGCGCGCTGCTCGTCGTCGTCTACATCCAGCCGGTGATGGCCGCGGGCGCCGCGCTCGGCGCCCCGGTCGCCGAGACGACCGACGAGATCGCCGAGGGGCTGATCACCGAGATCAGAGACGCCGCCGAGCGGGTGAAGGACATATTCGACGTGCGCTGGGAGTTCCACACCTTCCGCGGCGACCCCTACAGCGGTCTGGTCACGGCGGCGGACGACCTCAAGGCCGACGCCGTGGTCGTCGGAGCCTCCGAGCAGGCGGGCCACCGGATCGTCGGATCGGTCGCGGTACGCCTGGTCAAGGCGGGCCGCTGGCCCGTCACCGTCGTGCCGTAGCCCGTGTGGCGTCTTCCGTCGCGCACGGGCCTGGGCCATCATGAGCCGCCATCAGCCGACTGCCGTCTGCGAAAAGGTGGAGCTCATGGCGGGACTCCGGATGGGGCACGGCGTACTGCGCCGCAAGCCCATCGAGAACATCGAAGAGACCGAGGGGGAATCGGGCGGCGGGCTCTCCCGCTCGCTCGGCCTCTGGCAGCTCACCGCGATCGGCGTCGGCGGGATCATCGGCGCGGGCATCTTCACCCTCGCGGGCACCGTCGCCAACGGCACGGCGGGACCCGCGGTCCTCATCTCGTTCCTGATCGCGGGCGTGGCGAGCGCCGCCGCCGCCTTCTCGTACGCCGAGTTCGCGGGCCTCATCCCGAAGGCCGGATCGGCGTACACGTACGGCTATGTGGTGCTCGGCGAACTCACCGGCTGGTTCATCGGCTGGGACCTGCTCCTTGAGTACACGGCGATCGTGGCGGTGGTCGCCATCGGCATCTCCGGCTACTTCAACTTCCTGATCGAGGACATGGGCGCCGAGCTGCCCAACTGGATGCTGGGCGCGCCAGGCACGGGCGACGGCCACAGGGTCGACCTGTTCGCCGCGGTGCTCTGCCTGCTCATCGCGTATCTGCTGACCCTCGGCATCAAGAACGCGGCGCGCTTCGAGATGATCGTGGTCGTCCTGAAGGTCATCGTGGTGCTCATCGTCATCGCGGTCGGGTTCTTCCACATCAACACGGGGAACTACAAGCCGTTCTTCCCCTTCGGCGTCAGCGGGGCGTTCACCGGTGCGGCGACGGTCTTCTTCGCGGTCTTCGGCTACGACGCGATGAGCACCGCCGCCGAGGAGTCCAAGGACGCCCAGCGCCACATGCCGAAGGCGATCCTCTACTCGCTGGCCATCTCGATGGTCCTGTACGTCCTGGCCTGTCTGGTCCTCACGGGCATGCAGGGCTACAAGGACATCGACCCGGAGAGCGGATTCTCCACCGCCTTCAAGTCGGTGGGCCTCGGCGGTCTCGCAGACGTCATCGCGGTCGGCGCCATCATCGGCATCCTCACCGTGATGTTCACCTTCATGCTCGGCGTCACCCGCGTCTGGTTCAGCATGTCGCGCGACGGGCTGCTGCCGAAGTGGTTCGCCAAGACGCACCCGACCCGGCATGTGCCGACGCGCGTGACGTGGATCGTCGGCTTCGCGTCGGCCGCCATCGCCGGTTTCCTGCCGATCGGCGAGGCGGCCGAACTCACCAACATCGGGATCCTGTTGGCGTTCGTCGTGGTGTGCGTCGCGGTGATCGTGCTGCGCTACAAGCAGCCCGATCTGCCGCGTTCGTTCCGCTGCCCCGGGATGCCGGTGGTGCCGGCGATCGGGGTCGTCTTCTCGATCTGGCTGATCACGTTCTTGCAGTGGCAGACGTGGGTGCGGTTCGCGGTGTGGTTCGTGGTCGGCCTTGCCGTGTACTTCGGGTACTCCTACCGGAAGTCGGAGCTGGCGAAAGCCGACCGCGTTCCTTAGCGGGGGGGCTCAGGCGCTCTCGATGGACTTCTGGAACTCCCGCGCCATCTGCTCCAGGCCCTTGCTCTTCCACTCCGCCCAGAACGGCTTCCATTCGCTGATCTTCTTGCGGCCGCTGACGATGTCGTTGACGAGGTCGGTCGCCTCGGTCGACATGCGGCCGTAGTGCTGGGTGTACGCGTCCGAGTAGTGGCCGACGACCGGGTTCTGGATGGCGGTCTCGATGAGCTTCTGCTCGGCGGCGTACACGTCCTTGACGTCCTGGGCACGGTGGGTGCCCGGGAACGTCGAGGCGACGAGCGCGAAGGGCGAGGTGGTCGCCGTGGTCAGTCCACTGAAGAGCCCCTCGACCTGCTGCTTCCCCTTCTTCGTGCGCTCCGGGAAGCCGTTCTTGTCGTACGTGAAGTCCTCGCCCTCGGTGCCGAATTCGAGGAGCTCGCGCTCGGTCGTCCCGAAGGGCGCGGCCAGGTAGTCGAGCACGCGGAGCAGCATGCGCACGCGCTTCTCGTCGCCCTTCTTGATGGCGGTGTAGCCGATGGTGCCCAGGTGGTAGTGGTGCTTCGGCTTCTTTCCGTCCACGCCGAACGGGATGAGGATCTCTGCGGCCAGGCCGGGGTCCTGGACGCGGATGTCCTTGCGTGCGTTGAAGGGGTTGGCGAAGACGGCCGCGCCGATCGCCCCCTGCGCCAGCTTGGTGTTGGCGTCGGCCATCTTGGGGTTGCCGGGGTAGAAGACCCCGGCCTTCTTCAGCTTGAGGACGAAGTTCAGGGCTTCGGTGTACTCGTCGGTCTCCTGGAACCAGGTGAGCGAACCGTCCTTGTTCCGGCGCCACTTGTTGGGGGCTCCGAAACACTGGCTCATCACGCTGGCCGCGTTGACGTAGATCGGCTCAAGGGCCCAGACCTTGCCGCCCGTGACCTCCTTGCACTTGGCGAGGAACTCGTCGGGGCTGGTCGCCGAGAAGCCGTCCGCCTTCTCCCAGACTTCGGGATTGCCGCCGTAGACCTGCCCGAAGGCCGGGTACGGGCTGGGCGCGCCCCATATCTTGCCGTTGACGACCGCGGTCTTCCAGTGCGCGGGGGTCATCGCGGCGAGGTTCGGATAGCTCTTCACGGCATCCCCGGAGACGTACTCCGTGATGTCGGCGCACTTGGCCTCGAGCAGCTCGGCGATGTGCTGGATGCCCTGGTTCGGCGGTATCCACATCAGGTCGGGGAGTTCGCCGCCCGCGATGACCGCGGAGAACTTCTCCTCGTAGCCGGGGTCGGTGCCCAGGATCGCTTCCAGGTCGAC
The DNA here is from genome assembly GCF_043200355.1 of Streptomyces sp. NPDC048436. Taxonomy (NCBI): domain Bacteria; kingdom Bacillati; phylum Actinomycetota; class Actinomycetes; order Kitasatosporales; family Streptomycetaceae; genus Streptomyces; species Streptomyces sp. NPDC048436. The sequence continues at coordinate 82,168 of NZ_JBICXP010000006.1, read as the reverse complement.
ACCGAGCTCCTTGTTCACCTTCTTCCAGTGGGTGTTGGAGCCCGCGGGGGTCGGCGGCTGCGTCCAGATCTCCGTCAGCACCGTGACCTTCGAACCGTCGCCGGGGGTCTTCGGGACGCTGCGCACCAGGTCCTTGGGGTACGAGAGGAACCCCGCCGACAGGCCCTTCGCGTTCGGCGGCAGGTCGGGCTTGACCTTGCCGAAGGGGACGTACGAAGGCAGCTTCACCTTCGACGATGCCGCCTCGCCCGTCTTCTTCGCGCCCGAGCCGCAGCCCGTCAGCGAAGTGGCGGCCGCCCCCGCCGCGACGGCGGTGGAGAGGCTCAGGAAAGTGCGTCGGGACATGCCTGTCATGGGGATCTCCGCAAAGGGGGTTCAGGGGAAAGTCAGGAGGAGGCGAGTTCAGCCCTTGATGGCGCCGGTGAGCACGCCCTTGGTGAAGTACTTCTGCAGGAACGGGAAGAGCAGCAGGATCGGGATGAGCGCGATCATGACGACGGCCATCGAGATGGACTGCTGCGGCGGCATGTGGCTGACGCCGAGCTGGTCGCCGGAGATGGACTTGCCCTGGACGACGTAGGTGCGCAGGACCAGCTGGATGGGCCACTTGCCCGAGTCGTTGAGGTAAAGCATCGCGTTGAAGAAGGCGTTCCAGTACGTCACGGCGTAGAAGAGACCGACGACAGCGACGACGCCCTTGGAGAGCGGCATGACGATGCGGGTGAGGATGCGCCAGTCCCCCGCGCCGTCGATGCGCGCCGCCTGGTACAGCTCCTCGGGGATGTTCATGAAGAACGCCCGCAGGACGACGAGGTTGAAGGCGTTGATCATGACGGGGAGGATCAACGACCAGTAGGAGTCGAGGAGTCCGAGCTCCTTGACCACCACGTACATCGGCACCATGCCCGGCACGAAGAGCAGCGTGAAGAGCACCAGGAGCAGGATCGGCTTGCTGCCGGGGACCCCGCGCTTGCTGAGGCCGTACGCGAGGGCGATCGTCGTCAGGAGCGAGAGTGCCGTGCCGACGAGCGTGATGAGGACGCTGACGACGACGGCGCGGGAGACGATGCCGCCGGAGAGGATCGTGCGGTACGCCTCAAGGGTCGGGTCCGTGGGGAAGAGGACGAAGCCGCCCGCTTCGGTGATCTCCTCGCGTGAGGCGAGGCTCGTGGAGAGGACCGTGAGGAAGGGCAGGATCATCACGGCGCAGATGACGGTGATGACAACGGCCTTGGCGGTCGAGCCGATCTTCGTCGGCGGCTCTTCCCAGGCGGGCCGCTCCTCGCGGGCTCGCCGGGTGCGCAGGGGGAATCCGAAGCTGCTCATTTGCTGTACACCCCGTGCTCTCCGAAGGCGTGGGCGACCTTGTTGGCGCCGTAGATCATCAGGGCCCCGATGACGCCCTTGACCAGGCCCGCGGCGGCGCCGACGCCCCAGTCGCCGTAGACGACGCCGTGGTAGTAGATGTACGTGTCGAGGACTTCCGACGCGCGGGCGCCGACCGCGTCGCGCTGGAGCAGGAACTGCTCGAAGCCGACGGACAGGACGTCGCCGAGGCGGAGCACGAGCAGCATGATCGTGACGCCGCGCACGGCGGGCAGGGTGACGTGCCACATGCGCCGCCGGCGTCCGGCGCCGTCGACGGCGGCCGATTCGTACAGGCTCTGGTCGACGCTCGCGAGCGCGGCCAGGTAAATGATCATGCCCCAGCCGATGTCCTTCCAGATCACCTGTCCGGTGATGAGGAGCGAGAAGGTGCTGGGGTCGGTCATCACGTCGAGGGCGGACATGCCGTGGTCGCGCAGGTAGTTGCTGAACAGGCCTGCGCCGCCGAGTACTTGCTGGAAGAGCGCGACGACCAGGACCCAGGAGATGAAGTGCGGCAGATAGACGACGCTCTGCACGAACTTCTTGACGCGGGGGCTGACCAGGCTGTTGATCAGCAGGGCGAGGGCCAGCGGGGCAGGGAAGAAGAAGATCAGCTGGAGCGCGGCGAACGCCAGGGTGTTGCGGACCGCTTCCCAGAACGCCGGGTCGGCGAAGAGTTCCTGGAAGTTGGCCAGGCCCACCAGGGGGCTGTCCTTGAAGCCGATGAAGGGCTGGTAGTCCTGGAAGGCGATGACGTTGCCGAGCATCGGCAGATAGAAGAAGAGCAGGAAGAACAGCAGGCCAGGGGCGATGAGGGCGAGCATCACCCAGTTGTTCCGCAGCCGGACGCGGAGCGGGACGCGCCGGTGGCGCGGCGGGCCCGGTGACTTCGGATCCGGCACGGGTGGTGGCGACGCGGCTCGCGGCCTGCGTTGCGTTGCTGGGGATGTCACACGTACTCCCTGGCCTGACGGCACGACGGAACAGACGACACGACGGGACGGAAAGGGACGGTCCATCGGCAGCCGGCCAATTAAGAAGCCAACTTGCCGAAAGAGAGCCACATCATCGAAGCGTCGTCGGCGTCCGTCAACCACCTTCCGGTCCTAAGGAGTTGGACTTTTCTCCGCGGCGTGATCGATGTGTTCCAGTGCGAGGCGGGCTGCCCCGATTGCGGTGGATTCCTCGCCGAGTACGGAGGTTTGGACCGTCGGCCGGTAGGGGCAGAGCTCTCCGAGCCGTGCCGCGAACGGCTCGCTGAGCAGGGCGCCCGCCCGCGAGATGCCGCCGCCGAGCACCACGGACTGCGGGTCGAGTACGGCGACGTGGCGGGCCAGGCTGTCGGCGAGCGCCTCGGCGAACGCGCGCAGGGTGTACTTGGCGCCGCCGTCGCCCGCCGCCGCGGCGGTCACCACCGCGCGGGCCGCGTTCTCGCGCGTGGGCCGGTCCGCGCCGTCGTGCCCCGCGAACCAGTCGAGAAGCCGCTGGTAGCAGCGCCCCCAGCCGTCCCCGGCCACCATCTCCCCCGCCGCCCCGTGGTGCCCCCGGTGCAGTTCGCCGCGGAGCCAGAGGCCGATGCCGAGGCGGTTGCCGACGTACAGGTACACGCAGTCGCGGGCGCCGACCGACACGCCCCCGGTGCACTCGGCGAGGGTCGCGAGCTGGATGTCGTTGCCGACGACGACGGGGCCGTGGCCCGCGTCGGCGAGTTCGCGCGTGAGGTCGAGGCCCGTCCACTGGGGCAGCGAGTCGCTCTCCACGACCCGGCCCCCGGAGTCCACCATGCCGCTGGTGCCGACGCCGGTGGCCAGCGGGCGCACGCCGGCCGCCGCGGGCTGCGCCAGGCAGCCCGCGATCGCCTCGCGGACGGCGTCGAGGCGCCGGGCCGCCGGGAGTTCGGGCGTGACGGCGACACGGCGGGTGGCCACGGTGCGCCCGAGCAGGTCGGCGGCGTGCACCAGGATCTTGTGCGCGCCGATGTCCACGCCGAGGACGTGCGCGGCCTCGGCCCGGAAGCGGAATCGCCGGGCGGGCCTGCCCACGCTTCCACTGCCCGGCTCCAGCTCCACCAGGCGTCCTTCGCGCAGGAGCTGAGCCGTGAGGTCCTGGGCCGTGGGCCGCGACACGCCGATGAGGGAGGCGAGTTCGGGCACGGTGATCTCGTCCCGCTCGCGCAGCACGCGCAGGGCGGCGGCGGCGTTGAGGCGGCGCAGGAGTGACGGATCTCCGCTCATGGCGCTGCTGCTGGCCGTGGCACTCAAGGCGTCCCCCTTGACAGCGTGATCGGTTGATCTCCAGTGTGACCCGGAGCGATTGAGAAACTTACCTAATAAACAGCGCCCTTGGGGGAGCACAGATGGGTGAGACTGGTCATCCGGAGCTGGCATGCGGGATCGGCTCCTGGGACAGCGACGTCTACGGTAACCACCGGCTTCTCGTCCGCGCCGACGGCGCGGCCCCGGCCGTCGCCGCCGAACTGCCTTGGCGGCGCCAGGATCCGGACCCCGGGTCGGTGGACGTCATCGTGGTCGGACCGTCCGGGGAACGCGTGCGCAACACCGTGGCCGTGGAGGTGACGGGCGAGAGGGGCCGCATCGCCTTCGAGCCGACGGACGGCCCCGGCACCTACGCCGTGCACTACCTCCCGTACGCGCACACGGGCAAGCCCTACTACCCGCAGGCCGCCTACCGGCCCCCGACGCGGACGGCGGACCCCGGCTGGATGCACCGCTGCGGTCTGCACGATCCCGCCGGGTGGGAGAAGCTGCCGCGCGCGGAGGCCTACGGTTACGAGGCGGCGAGCGCGGTCGACTCCTTCGCGCCGCTGGGCTTCGCGGCCACGGACGACGAGTGCGCGCAGCTCCACCAGGCTTATGCGGGCGAGCGGTTCGTCCTCTTCGGCGAGGACCGCGCGCATCCGCTCGGCCGCTACGAGCGGCTGCCCGCCCGCTGGGCCCTGGCCACTCCGTTCGCGCCGCTGGACGTCGACGCGGAGCGCGGGGAGTTCTACCCGGTGCAGGTCGGCGTGTACGCCTTCCAGGAGCTGCCGGACGTGCGCGCCGAGGTGCGCGGACTCCCCTTCCCCGTACGGTGCGTGAGCACGGGCGGCATCGACGCGCGCGGCAAGGCCTTCGAGCGACGCGTCGAGGTCGGCGCGGGGCGGGCGAGCGCTCTGTGGTTCGTCGCTCAGATCCCTGAGGACGCCCAACCCGGGCTGTACGAAGGGGAGATCGCCGTCCGCGCGTCCGGCGCCCCCGAGCGGATACTGCCCCTGCGCCTCACCGTCAGCCAGGACCTGGTCACCGACGGAGGCGCCGGTGAGCCGTGGCGGCTCGCGCGCATCGGCTGGCTGGACTCGGCGATCGCGCAGGACGACGAGGTGGTGGCTCCCTTCACCCCGGTCGCGATCGAAGCCGACGTCCGGGCCGACGGGCAGCGCCTCGCGATTCTCGGCCGCACGGTCGACCTCGGCCCGGACGGGCTCCCCCAGCGGCTCACGTCCACGTTCACGCCGAGCGTCACGAGCGCCGAGGGGCCACCGCGTGAGCTGCTCGCCGCGCCGGTCACGCTGGACATCGGCCGCCCTCTGGAGCACGAGACGCTCACCCTGGGGAGGCGAGGTCCGGCGCGGGTGCATTGGTCCGCACGGGCTTCCGGTCAGGACGTACTCCTGTGCACGGAGGGCGAGTTGGAGGCGGACGGCTTCCTCGTCGTACGCGCCACGGTCGAGGCGACCTCCGACACCGAGCTCGATGTGACGCTGGACGTGCCGGTCCGCGAGGAGGTCGCCCGGTACGCGATGGGGCTCGGCCTGACGGGCCGGGCGTGCCCCCAGACGTACGACTGGAAGTGGGACACGCCAACCCGCAACCAGGACGCGTTCTGGCTCGGCGACCCGGCGGCAGGCCTCCAGCTCGGCCTGCGCGACGAGCACTACGCGCGCCCCCTCAACACCAACTACTACCGGGAGAAGCCGCTGCGCACGCCACGTTCCTGGGCGGGCGACGGGGAGGGCGGGGTGCGGCTGCGCACAGCGGACGGGGTGCGCCGCCTCTCCGCCTTCAGTGGGCCGCTGACCCTGCGTGCGGGCGAGAGCCGGTGCTTTGAATTCCGGCTGCTCCTGACCCCGTTCAAGCCCCTCCAGCCGGGTCGGCAGCTGTCCGAGCGCTACTACCACGCGTACGCGTCCCCCACGGAGATCGCCGAGTACGGCGCGAACGTCGCCAATCTGCACCATGCGACGCCGCCCAACCCGTACATCAACGACCCGCTCCTCGGCGCGGACGCCCTGCGCTCCTACACCGAGGAGGCGCACCGGCTCGGTATCCGGATCAAGGTGTACGACACGGTGCGCGAACTGACCCGCCACACCCCGGAGTTGCCCGTGCTCGCCTCCCTGGGCGACGAGATCTTCGCGCCCGGGCCAGGCGGTGGGCACGCGTGGCTGCGAGAGCACATCAGCGGGGACTACGTGCCGGGGTGGGTGGCCCCCGACGTAGGGGACGTCGCGGTCGTCACCTCGGGTGACTCGCGGTGGCACAACTCCTATGTGAGCGGCATCGAGCGGCTGCGGCGCGTCGTGGAGACCGACGGTCTCTACCTCGACGACGTGGCGTACGACCGCACGACCATGAAGCGCGTCCGCAAGGTCCTGGCCGCTTCCGGCGAAGCTCCGCCGCTGGTCGACCTGCACTCCTGCAACCAGTTCCGCGCGCCGGACGGCTTCGCCTCCAGCGCCAATCTGTACGCGGAGCTGCTGCCGTACGTCGACCGGCTCTGGCTGGGTGAACTCTTCGACTACGACGGCCCTGACGGCTCCGCCGGGGGCGATCCCGCCTACTGGCTCGTGGAGATCTCCGGCATTCCGTTCGGGCTGATGGGCGAGATGCTGGAGGGCGGCGGGAATCCGTGGCGGGGTCTGGTGTTCGGGATGACCGCGCGGGCGCCCATGACGGACGTACGACCGCTGTGGCGGGCCTTTGACCAACTCCGGCTTCCGGAGGCGGAGATGACCGGATGGTGGGCCGGCGGTTCGCCTCCCGTCAGTACGGGTCGGGACGATGTCCTCGCCACGACATGGGAGGGGCCCGGCGGGACCGTGACGGCGCTTGCCTCATGGGCTTCGGAGGCGGTGGACGTGGTCCTCTCGTCGGCGGCGGGGCCGGTCGCCGCGTACGCGCCCGCGATCGAGGGGTTCCAGGTCGAGCGGCGGTTTGCGGCGGGTGAGGTGGTGCGGGTGGAGCCGGGGCGGGGGTGGCTGGTGCGGGTCGGCTAAGACGTTGCCCTACCCGACCCCGCCCCTCCCCCGGTCGGCTACTGCCCCATCCGCAGCCCGTCCTTCTCCGCGCCGCGGCTCAGGACCACCTGGCGGATGCGGTCGCGTACGGCGGAGACGTCCGCGCCGCGGGACAGGGCCGCGTTCAGGTTGGTGACACGTCCCGTGGCCGTGTTGAACCACTGCGGGATGAACTCGGCCTTCTTCACCTGCCAGCGGGCGCCGGGGGACGCGGGCGGTTCGAACGTGAAGCGGCCGATCGTCCCCTGGTTGCCCCGGGGGTCGTTCGCGTCGTCGTCGTTGATCATGTCGCCGGCGATCTGGTCGCCCATGCCGTAGATGACCCAGGTGCCGTTGACCTTCTCGTAGGCCTGGGGAATGTGCGCGTGGGTGCCCAGGATCAGGTCGATGTCGGGGCGGCCGTTCGTCCGGGACGCCGTGAGCTGCTTGCCGAGGCTCAGCTGCTGACGGTCCGGGGCGTCCTGCCACTCCGTGCCCCAGTGGACGGAGACGAGGACCACGTCCGCGCCCGCCTTCCGTGCGGCGCGCGCGTCCGCGACGATCCGCTCGCGCTCGATGAGGTTGACCGTCCAGGGCTTGCCCTCGGGCAGCGGGTTGTCGTTCGTGCCGTACGTGTAGGCGAGCTGCGCCACCTTCGCGCCGCCCGCGTGCAGCCAGGCCGGTGACGCGCCCTCGGCGGCCGTACGGCCCGAACCCGCGTGCCTGACGCCTGCCTTGTCGAGTGCGCGGAGCGTGCGGCGCACCCCGGCGGCTCCGTCGTCGAGCGTGTGGTTGGAGGCGGTGGAGCAGGCGTCGTAGCCGGTGACCTTCAAGGCGTGGGCGATCTCGGGCGGGGACTTGAAGCTTGGGTAGCCGGTGTAGTCGCCCTTCTCTCCGTAGACCGTCTCCATGTGACAGATCGCCAGGTCCGCCTTGGACACGACGGGTTTGACCCCCGAGAGCATCGGCACGAAGTCGTAGCCGTCGCCGCCCGCGTCGGCGTTGGCCTTGTCGATGATCGAGGAGTGCGGGAGTACGTCTCCGGAGGCGACGAGGGTGAAGGGGCGCGGCGCGTCGGGGCCGCCGTGGGCACCGTGCGCGTGTTGCTCTCCCTGCTGCCCGGGTTTCCACTGCCGCGTGGGGGCTTCATTAGCCGTACAGGCGGCGGTGGCGGTGAGAGCGGCTCCGATCATTACGGCCGCTAGAACGACTGTTCCCTGCGAGGTGCGCTGCGTCATCGACCAGGCTCCGAGAATGGGGGATATTCGTCGAAACGAATCCACATTCGGACACAAGGCCGAGTCAAGCAGCAATGCCGCCATAGTCCCTGAAACGGACTCATATTTTCTGCCTATGTGACACGAAGAACAAAGGGCCGCCGACCTGCGACGAAACCGGGGGCTGGGTCAAGCCTCGGCAAAGCGCCTTGCTCAGACCCCCCTCGGGGTAATCGGCTGTCCTCATCCGTGTTCCGGAATTGGGGGCCAGAGCCGGCGACGCGCACGGACCGGAGGAAGGCGAGACGGGATGCTGCACGAGAGCCGAGGAAACACGGAGGGCCCGAGTGACGGCGAACTGGCCGTGCCGATGGCGTGGTTGTACGCCGAGTACATCGCGGACGAATTGCTGCGCACCGGCGATTTGATGCCTCCGACGTCGTTCGAATACCGCGCGGGGCGTGATGCTCTGGCCCTGACTATTTTCCTCTCCGACACGAGAGGCGAGTTGTCGGGCATCCGCGTGGTCTCCCAGCTGGAGACGTGGCTGTCCCTTACGGCCTACGACCAGCCGTGGCAGGACTGGGTCGGCGAACGGATGGCCGTGCTCACGGCGGACGCGATCGGCTCCGGGGAGCCCGCGCCCGATCTGGTGCTCGCCGACCAGGCGTGGCGCTGGCTGGAGGAGACGGAGCTGCTCGCACCCGATCTGGACGCGGTGCCGGGCGGCGGGTCGGCGGGCAGCGAGGACGACGGGCCGAAGGTGTGGACGGCGGCGTGGCGTCTGGGGTTGCCGCTCGGGCACCTGGCGATCCATCTGTTCTGACGTCACGGGCGGGTGTTCCCGTCCCACCCCTTGAGTGATTCGGCGGTCCGCTGCGTACGGAAGGGCAGGAAACACCCCTCCTGCCCGACTCGTCACGCAAGGAACGCCATGAGGTCCCTGGAGCGGCATCGTGACGCCGGCGCCTACGCGCTCGGTGTCCTCGACGCGGCGGACACCTTCCGCTTCGACGATCACCTCATGGACTGCCCCGCGTGCCGGGCCATGGTCGATGAACTCGGCCCGGCCACCCAGCAGTTGGCAGCCCTCCAACGCCACACGCCGCCGCATGTCGAACCGCTGGCCGCCCCCGGCCCCGGCCTCCTCGACCGGCTGCTCACCGAGGCTCTGCGGCTGCGCAGGGCCGGGCGCAGGCGGTGGCTGAGCGCGGTCGCGGCGAGCGTCGTGCTGGCGTTCGCCGTTCCCGCGACGGCGGTCCTCACCGCCGAGGGGCCAGGACCGGAGCGGATCACCGCCCGCGACGGCCGCACCGGCGTCTCGGCGACCCTGACCGCGCGGGGCCGCGACTGGGGCACGGACATCGGGCTGCGCGTCCGCGACCCCGAAGGCGCCCACGTCTGCGAACTCGTCGCCGTCGGCACCGACGGCTCCGAGCAGACGGTGACGACCTGGAAGGCGCCCGCCACCAGCCCCTCAGGAGAGCCGTCGGCCGAGCTGTCGACGCGGGGCGGCGCGGCCCTGCCCCGCGAGGACATCGCACGTTACGAGGTGCGCACGACGGACGGGAAGCGCCTGCTGACGTTGCGGCGCCCCTGAACTCCCGGTGGCCACACGTCATTTCAGCAACCGGGACATCCTCCGGTCCGCCAGCAGCTTGCCGCCGGTCTGGCATGTCGGGCAGTACTGCAGCGAGGAGTCGCTGAAGGAGACCTCGCGGATGGTGTCACCGCAGACGGGGCACGGTTCACCGGCGCGGCCGTGGACGCGCAGGCCGCTCTTCTTCTCTGCCTTGAGGCGGCCCGCCGCGACTCCGCGCGAGCGCTCCACCGCCTCGGTCAGCGTGGTCCGCAACGCCACATACAGCCCATGGGTCTCCTCCTTCGTGAGGCTCGACGTGAGCTTGAACGGGGACATGCGGGCCGCGTGCAGGATCTCGTCGCTGTACGCGTTCCCGACGCCCGCGATGAGGCTCTGGTCCCGCAACGCGCCCTTGATCTGGCGGCGTTCGCCCGACAGAAGACCCGCGAATCGGTCCTCGTCGAAGTCCGGGGCCAGCGGATCGGGGCCGAGGCGGGCGATGCCCGGGATCTGTGCCGGGGCCTCGGTCACGTACACCGCGAGGCGTTTCTGTGTGCCCGCCTCCGTCAGGTCGAAGCCCTCGCCCGTCTCCAGAGCGACACGCACCGCGAGGGGGCCCTTGCCGGGGCGGGGCGGGCCGTCGGGGAGGCGGTCCTTCCAGTGCAGCCAGCCCGCGCGGGCGAGGTGGGTGACCAGGTGCAGGCCGTCCGCGTCCAGGTCGACGAACTTGCCGTGGCGCGTCACATCCGTGACGGTGCGGCCTTCGAGGGCGCTGACCGGTGGGTAGTACGTCTTGAGGACGCTGACCGCGACGGGCAGCACCCGGACGATCTCGCGCCCGACGAGGTGATCGGTGAGGAAGGCGCGCAGCGCCTCGACCTCGGGCAGTTCCGGCATCCGCTCACTCCTGACCGTCCCGCGCGGGCACGACGAACTCGCACCACACGCACTTGCCGCTGCCTCGCGATTCGACGCCCCACACATCCGCGAGCATGTCCACCAGCATCAGCCCACGCCCCGAGACGCCCGACTCCCCCGCCTCCCTGCGGCGCGGCAGCGCGCTTGAGGCGTCCTCGACCTCGACGCGCAGGCGCCGGTCGCTCCCGCTGATCACACGCAGGGTCACGATCGCCGCGCCGTCGGTGTGCATCAGGGCGTTGGTGATCAGCTCGTCCGCCACCAGCTCGATCTCGTCGGCGCCGTCCCGGGCACCCCAGGCGCGTACCGCGGCCCGGATCATGTGCCTGGCCTCGGCGAGCGCCTCCGGATCGCCGGAGCCGACATGCTGCTGGAGGCGTCCGCCGGCCTGGGGCGCGTCGAGCAGGCGGCGGCGCAGGAGCAGCAGCGCCGCGTCGTCGTCACCGCCCCGCTCGTCCACGCTCGAACAGAGGCGGTCGGCGAGCTGCTGGAGGTCGCCCGGGCCCGAGCAGGCCAGCTCGCCCAGGGCCCGCAGCCCGTCGTCGAGGTCGGCGCCCGGCTCCTCGATGAGACCGTCGGTGAAGAGCAACAGGGTCTGGCCCGCGTCGAGTTCGAAGGTGGTGACGGGGTATTCGAGACTGCCGAATTCGACCGAGAGGCCCAGCGGAAGACCGCCGTCGACCGGCACCCTGCGACAGCTCCCGTCGGTCTGCTGGACGAGCGGGTCGATGTGACCGGCCCGCACCATCTGGACCACGCCCGTCGACAGATCGGTCTCCGCGTAGAGGCAGGTGGCGAAGCGGTCGGTGTCCAGCTCGTGCAGGAACCCCGAGGCGCGCGCCATGACCGTGGCGGGCGTGTGCCCCTCGGCGGCGTAGGCGCGCAGCACGATGCGCAGCTGGCCCATGACGGCCGCCGCGTGCGTGTCGTGGCCCTGTACGTCGCCGATGACCGCCCCGACGCGCCCGCCCGGCAGCGGGATCACGTCGTACCAGTCGCCGCCGATGTCCCGGCCGAGCGCCGCCGAACGGTAGCGGACGGCGACGTCGGCGCCGGGCACGCCGGGGATGGTGCGGGGCAGCATCGCCTGCTGGAGGCCCTGTGCGAGGTCCTTCTCCTGCTCGTAGAACATGGCGCGCTGCAGGCTCTGCGCTATGCCGCTGCCCAGCGCGACCAGGACGTTGCGTTCCTCCTCGGTGAAGCCGGTCTTGTCCTGGTAGAGCAGGCCGAGTACGCCGATGGGCTTGGCCTGCGCGATCAGCGGGAGATACGCGGCCGATGTGATGCCCAGCTTGTCTATGTACGGCCACAGCTCAGGGTAGGAGGAGGCGAACTCCTCCGCCGTCTCGATGAAGCGCGGCGAGAGCGTCCGCACGGCCTCGCTCATCGGATACCGCTCGTCGATCCGCGTGAATTTGGTGCCCGGCACGAAGCTGCCCTTGGGGCCCTCCGCGACCAGACGGATCCGCCCCGCCTCCACCAGGCCCATGACCAGGTTCGACGCCCCCAGATGGGCCAGGCCGTTGGTGTCCTTGAGTACGTCGATGACGTCCCGCACGGTGCGGGCGTGCGCGAGGGCCGCCGTGGTGCCCTGCACGATGCTCGTGCGGCGGCGCCGGTCCTCCTTCTCGTCGGCGCGCTCACGCCTGGCCGTGCTGTCGCCGAGCTCCTGCGTGGCGTCGCGGACGATGCCCACGATGCGGCGGGGGCGGCCGGTCGCGTCACGCTGGATGAACCCCTGGGTATGGGTCCAGCGCAGGCCGCCTTCGCGCAGCCGTACGCGGAAGTAGGCGCCGTAGTTCCGGCTGCCGTCCTTCAGCGCCTGCGAGACCAGGGCGTCGAGGCGGTGCGACTCGACCGGCGACACGCGGACGGCGAGGCACTCGGGGCGGCCGTCGTACTCGTCGGCCCGGATGTCGAAGACGTCCAGTCCGGCGGCATCGAGATGCATCAGGCCGGTGTCGAGGTCCCAGTCGAAGCAGCCTGTGTGGTTGAACGCCAGGACCGACCGTGGTTCCGCTGGCCAGTCGTCCGGCAGTGACGAGGTCGTCATGACACTTCATGATTCTTCGCTGTCGGGCCCAAATGCGCACGCTCAGCTCGGCGCGTCGCCGGGGCCACCGGCCGGGGGCGTCGGCGAGGGCTGCGGCGAACGGGTGACGGGCGAGGAGGGACGCGGGCCGCTTTGGGCGCAAGATGGCCCTGTGGAGTGGTTCTCAGCCGATCAGTACTGGCTCAGCCGGCTCGTCTTCCAGCGGGCGCTGGCCGCCGTCTATCTCGTCGCGTTCCTGGGCGCGGCGCTGCAGTTCCGTGCGCTGATCGGGGAGCGCGGCATGCTGCCGGTGCCGCGGTACGTCGAACGCGTGCCCTTCCGCAAGGCACCGAGTCTCTTCCAGCTCCACTACTCGGACCGCTTCTTCGCCCTGGTGGCGTGGACGGGGTGCGCCTGCGCGGCGGCGCTGCTCGCAGGCGTCGACGGTTTCCTCCCGCTGTGGGGCGGCATGCTGCTCTGGGTCGTGCCGTGGGCGCTCTATCTGTCGATCGTCAACGTGGGGCAGACCTGGTACGGCTTCGGCTGGGAGTCGCTGCTCCTGGAGGTGGGCTTCCTCGCCGTCTTCCTGGGCAACGACGAGACTGCGCCGCCGGTGCTCGTGCTCTTCCTGCTGCGCTGGGTGCTCTTCCGCGTCGAGTTCGGCGCCGGGCTGATCAAGATGCGCGGCGACGCCTGCTGGCGCAAGCTCACCTGCCTGTACTTCCACCATGAGACGCAGCCGATGCCGGGCCCGCTGAGCTGGTTCTTCCACCATCTGCCCAAGCCGGTCCACCGGATGGAGGTGGCGGCGAACCACTTCACCCAACTCGCCGTGCCGTTCCTGCTGTTCACGCCCCAGCCGATCGCGACGGCCGCGGCCTGCCTGATGATCGCCACCCAGTTGTGGCTGGTGCTCTCGGGGAACTTCGCCTGGCTGAACTGGCTGACGATCGTGCTCGCCGTGCCCGCCGTGGACTTCGGGAGTGTGGGAGCGCCGTCACGTTCGCCCGCTTCCCCGCTCTGGTACGAGGTGGTCGTCATCGCCGTGACCGCCCTGCTCCTGGGTCTGAGCTACCGGCCGGCGCGCAATCTGTTCTCGCGGCGCCAGATCATGAACTACTCCTTCGACCCGCTCCATCTCGTCAACGCGTACGGCGCGTTCGGCAGCGTCAGCCGCGTCCGCCAAGAGGTGGTCATCGAGGGGACGGCGGATGCGGTGCCGCGCCAGGACTCGGACTGGCGGGAGTACGAGTTCAAGGGCAAGCCGGGTGATGTCCGGTACTGGCCGCGCCCGTTCGCGCCGTACCATCTGCGGCTCGACTGGATGATGTGGTTCGCCGGGCTCTCCCCCGCGTACGCCCGGTCCTGGTTCGGCCCTCTGGTGGAGCGACTCCTGGAGGGTGACCGGGACACGCTGCGGCTGCTGCGCCGCTCCCCCTTCCCGCCGGACGCGCCTCCCGCGTACATCCGTGCCCGCCTCTACCGCTACCGCTACACGACCTGGCGTGAGCTGCGGGAGACGGGGGCCGTCTGGGAGCGGACCTACGTACGGGAGTTCCTGCCGCCGACGCGGGTCGGATCGCCCCGGTGAGTCAGAGAGCGTAGACGCGGGTCGCGGTCCCAGCGAAGAGGGCGGTGCGTTCGCAGTCACTGAGCGACTCCGTCAACTGCCTTGCTGTGTCGACGACTTCCGCGTACGTGGCGGCCAGGGTGCAGACGGGCCAGTCCGAGCCGAACATCAGGCGGTCGGGCCCGAAGGCGTCCAGGACGGTGTCCGCGTACGGGCGCAGGTCATCGACGGTCCAGGTCTTCGGGTCGGCCTCGGTCACCAGACCGGAGAGCTTGCAGACCGTGTTGGGGAGTGCGGCGAGAGCCCTGACGGCCGCCGCCCAGGGCTCAAGGGCGCCCGAAGCGATGGGCGGCTTGCCCAAGTGGTCGAGTACGAGGGTGAGTTCGGGGTGTTCTTGGGCTGCCTTGACGCAGGCGGGGAGCTGGTGGGGCAGGACGATCAGGTCGTACGCGAGATTCGCCGCGCCGATAGCGGCCAGTCCGCGGCGCACGTCGGGCCGCAGCAGCCACTGCGGGTCGGGCTCGCCCTGTACCTGGTGCCGGATCCCCACGAGGCGTTGTCCGCCCGAGAGTTGGCGCATCGCGGCGAGCGTGTCGGCGACATCCGGGTGGGTGAGGTCGGTCCATCCGACGACGCCCGCCACGAGGTCGCTCTCCGCGGCCAGGGCGAGGAACTCCGGCGTCTCCTCGGCGACGGTGACCGTCTGGACGAGCACGGTCGCCGCGACACCCGCGGCGCGGGCCTCCGGCTCCAGGTCGGCGAGGGAGAAGTTACGGCGGATCGGGGCGAGCGCGTCGCCGGTGATCCATTCCTGGTCGCGTACCGACAGGTCCCACACGTGGTGATGGGCGTCGACGAGTTCCGGCGTCACGGCAGCTCCCATACGACGGGCAGCCCCGCCTCCGCGCCTTCGGCCGAGTAGTCGTGGACGACGTCGAGCAGCTCGGCCATGCGGGCCTGCCAGGCGATGTTGACCGGCAGTCTGTCCAGCTCGGCGAGCATACGGGCGTAGTCCTCGCACTCCAGAAGGTGGAAGAGATCTGTTCCGCTGCGCCAGATCGTCCAGGAGGTGGCGCCCGCCGCGCGGATGGCGGCGGTCAGCTCGGCGGGCACCTCACGGTGAGCGGCGTCGTACTCGGCGACGCGGTCGGCGCGGACCTTGGTGTGCAGGGCGACTCTCACGCGGGGTCCTCTCCGGGTACGGATACAGGTACAGGTACAGGTACGTCTGCGGGCAGCAGGCCTTCCGCTCTGGCTTCCTTCCAGAAGTCCGCGGGGACGGCGGCGGCGAACTGCCGTGCCGCGTCGCGCACTTCGCGGCGTGAGCGGGCGCCGACGAGGACGGTGGCCACCGCCGGGTGCGCGAGGGGGAAGGCCAGGGCGGCGGCGCGCAGGGCGGTGCCGTGCCGTTCCGCGATCGCCTTCAGGTGGCAGGCGCGGTCCACGAGGGCGCGGGGTGCCCTCGTGTAGTCGTAGGTCGCGCCGGGCTTCGGGTCGGCGAGGAGACCCGAGTTGAGGACGCCGCCGATCACCACCGCCTTGCCGCGTTCCTGTGCCGCCGGGAGCAGCTCGGCCAGGGCGCTCTGGTCCAGGAGCGTGTAGCGGCCCGCACAGAGCACGGCGTCGACGTCCGTGTCACGGATGAAGCGGGCCAGCATCGCCGTCTGGTTCATGCCGGCGCCGATCGCGCCGACGACGCCTTCGGCGCGCAGCCGCTCCAGGGCCGGATATCCCTCACGGAAGGCCTGGTCCGCGTGGTCGTCCGGGTCGTGGAGGTAGACGACGTCGACGCGGTCGAGGCCCAGGCGGGTGAGGCTCGCCTCCAGGGAGCGGCGGATGCCGTCCGCGCTGAAGTCCCAGACGCGGCGGTGCGTGGCGGGGACGGCGAAACCGTGGGCGAGGTCGTTGCCCACGGGACCGGCCACCGGCTCCAGGAGGCGCCCCGCCTTCGTCGAGACGGTGTACGTGGACCGGTCGCGTCCCCGCAACGCCTCGCCCACCCTGCGCTCGGACAGGCCGATTCCGTAGTGCGGCGCCGTGTCGAAGTGGCGGATGCCCGCGTCCCAGGCCGCGTCGAGCGCCTCGGCTGCCTCCTCGTCGCTGACCGGCGTGTAGAGGTTGCCAAGGCCTGCGGCGCCGAAGGACAGCTCGGTCACCCGGACGCCGCCGGGTCCCAGGGTGCGCCGGGTCATGCCGCTCACTGGCCCGCCGGGCGGAGCCGCAGGCCCTGCATGCCGCCGTCGACGGCGAGCGCGGTGCCGGTGGTGGCTCCGGAGAGCGGGCTCGCCAAGTAGGCGACGGCGCCCGCGACTTCGTCGGCGCTGACCAGGCGGCCGGTGGGCTGCCGGGAGGCGAGCGCGGCACGTTCGGCCGCCGGGTCGGGCGCGGCGTCCAGGAGGCGGCCCACCCACGGGGTGTCCACTGTGCCGGGGTTGACGCAGTTGACGCGTACCCCTTCGCGTACGTGATCCGCGGCCATGGCGAGTGTCAGGGAGAGCACGGCGCCCTTCGACGCCGAGTACAGGGCACGCTGCGGAAGGCCCGCGGTGGCGGCGATCGAGCAGGTGTTGACGATCGCCGCATGGGTGGAGACACGCAGGTGCGGAAGGGCGGCGCGGGTGGTGCGCACGATCCCGAGGACGTTCACGTCGAGCACCGTGTGCCACTGGGCGTCGTCGTTGTCCTCGACGGTGCCCTGCGCGCCGATCCCCGCGTTGTTGATCAGTACGTCGAGTCCGCCGAGGTCGGACACGGCGGCGGCGACGGCTTCGCGTACCGAGGCGTCGTCCGAGACGTCGGCGCGGTAGCCGGTGAGCGGCTTCTCCACCGTGTCCGGGTTCAGGTCGAGCACGGCGACCCGGGCGCCGCGCGCGGCGAGCAGCTCGGCCGTGGCGCGTCCGATGCCGGAGGCTCCGCCGGTGACGAGGGCCTTGAGCCCCTGGAAGTCCTGGGCGTCAGTCATGCGGCTGCTCCTTTGCCCTGGGCGAGGTCGGCGGCCCAGAAGACGCCGTCAGGATAGGTGAACTCGGCGAGCGACTCGGCCCGCATGGTGGCGGAGAAGCCCGGCGCCGCAGGTGGCATGTAGTGGCCCTCGCGGAGCACGACCGGGTCGATGAAGTGGTCGTGGAGATGGTCGACGTACTCGATGACGCGGTTCTCGGTGGTCCCCGACAGCGCCACATAGTCGAACATCGACAGATGCTGGACGAGTTCGCACAGGCCCACGCCGCCCGCGTGCGGGCAGACCGGGATGCCGAACTTGGCGGCGAGCAGCAGGATCGCGAGGTTCTCGTTGACGCCGCCGACGCGGGCCGCGTCGATCTGCAGTACGTCGATCGCGCCCGCCTGGAGGAGCTGCTTGAAGACGATGCGGTTCTGCACGTGCTCGCCGGTGGCGACCTTGACCGGGGCGACGGCCTTGCGGATCGCCGCGTGGCCCAGAACGTCGTCGGGGCTGGTCGGCTCCTCGACCCAGTACGGGTCGAACTCCGCGAGGGCGCGGGTCCATTCGACGGCTTCGTCGATGTTCCAGCGCTGGTTGGCGTCGATCGCCATCCGGATGCCGGGCCCGATCGCCTCACGGGCGGTACGGCAGCGTCGTACGTCGTCCGCCAGGTCCGCGCCGACCTTCAGCTTGATCTGCGTGAAGCCGTCCGCCACGGCCTGCCGGGCGAGCCGGGTGAGTTTCTCGTCGCTGTAGCCGAGCCAGCCAGGCGAGGTGGTGTAGCCGGGGAAGCCGCGCTCCCGCAACAGGGCTTCCCGGTCGGCGGCTCCCTCGCGACCCAACTGCAGGAGACCCAGGGCCTCTTGAGGCGTGAGCGCGTCCGCGATGTAGCGGAAGTCGATCTGGGAGACAAGCCACTGGGGCTCGGCATCGGTCAGGAACCGCCACAGCGGCTTGTGCGCGCGCTTGGCGGCCAGGTCCCAGAGTGCGTTGACGACGGCGCCGATCGCCATGTGCATCACGCCCTTCTCGGGCCCGAGCCAGCGCAGTTGGCTGTCCCCGACGAGGTCGCGATTCAACGTCCCCGGATCGGCGCAGAGTTCCTCGACGGACCGGCCGAGCACGTGGTGGCGCAGCGCCTGGATCGCGGCGACCTGGACGTCGTTGCCGCGCCCGATCGTGAAGGTGAAGCCGTGCCCCTCCAGACCGTCGTCGGCGTCGGTGCGAAGCACCACGTAGGCGGCGGAGTAGTCGGGGTCCGGGTTCATCGCGTCGGATCCGTCCAGTTCACGTGAGGTCGGAAACCGTACGTCGTAGGTGTCAACCGCGGTGATGCGGGCGGGAGTCGGGGACACAGGAGGCCTTTCCGGAAAGGGGCTGAGGAGGCGGGGAACCCAGAGCGGGGTCAGTCCTGTGCGCGGCCGGTGGTGACGCGCGCGATCATCAGGGCGACCAGGATGATTCCGCCGTAGATGGCCTGGATCCAGAAGGACGGCACCTGGGCGAGAGTGAGCAGGTTCTGTACGACGCCGAGCAGCAGTACGCCGGTGAGGGCGCCGAACATGGTGCCCTTGCCGCCGTCGAGACTGATGCCGCCGATGACCGCGGCCGCGAACACGGTGAAGATCATGTTCTGGCCCTGGTTGGCGTTGATGGCGCCGACATAGCCGGTCTGCATGAGTCCGCCGACGGCGGCGAGAACGCCCGCCACGATGAACACGCCGAGCATCACGCGCTCGACGCGGATCCCGGCGGCGCGTGCCGCGTCCGCGTTGCCGCCGATCGCGTACAGGGCGCGGCCCACGCGGTGGTACTTGAGGACGAACCCGGCGACGCCGAAGGAGACGGCGGCCAGCCACACCGAGAGCGGGATGGTCAGGAACGTCGAGGTGGCGAGGGTGTAGAAGGCGTCGGGCATCCCGAAGAGCGTCTTGCCCTCGGTCGCGCCGACGAGCAGTCCGCGCAGCACGATCAGCATGGCGAGGGTGACGATGAAGGCGTTGAGCTTGAGCTTCACCACGAGGATGCCGTTGAAGGCGCCGATGACCGCGCCGACCACGAGGATCGCGAGCAGCGCCACCACGGCGGGCATCTCGGTGCCGAATCCGGCCTGTGCGGCGGGCAGCACGAGCAGCGCGCCGACGGCGGGCGCGATGCCGACGACGGATTCGAGGGACAGGTCGAACTTGCCGGTGATGAGGACGAGCGACTCGGCGAGCACGACCATCGCGAGGGCGGCGGAGGCTCCCAGGATCGAGATGAGGTTCCGCTCCGTGAGGAACGAGTCGTTGACGAGTGTGCCGAGCAGCATGAGGAGCAGCAGGGCTGGGACCAGGGCGAGTTCGCGGGCCCTGCGTAGCAGAACGGAGCGCGCCTGGGCGCGGGCGTTGTCGGTCTTCGCGGTCAGGTCCGGCGCGGTCGAGGCCGACGGGGCCTTCGTGTCAGCCACGGTCATTCACTCCTTTTTGCACTCCTACGGTCTCTTCCACGCCCGCGCTCTCCCCGACGCCCTCGATCGAGGCGATCAGGTCGTGGTCGGTGAAACCCGCCTCGTGCTCGGCGACGACTCTGCCGTGGAAGAGGACAAGGACGCGGTCGCAGCGCCGCAGGTCGTCCAGCTCGTCGGAGACGACGAGGACGGCGGTGCCGTCCTCGCGGGCGTTGTCCATCCGGGCCAGCAGCGACTCCTTGGACTTCACATCCACGCCCGCGGTCGGGTTGATGAGGACGAGGAGCCGCGGCTCGGAGGCGAGGGCGCGCGCCATGACGACCTTCTGGGCGTTGCCGCCTGAGAGGTCGGAGACGGGCTGGTCGGGTCCCTCGGCGTGGATGTCGAGGCGGTCGATCAGCTCCCGGGCGAAGCCGCGCTTGCGCTCGGTGCCGACGAAGCCGTACTTCCCGAGCCGGTCGAGGACGGTCATCGTGGCGTTGTCGCCGATCGTCATCCCGAAGACGAGGCCCTGGTCGTGCCGGTCGCGCGGGACGCAGCCGACACCGGCGCGCAGCGTGGCGGTGACATCCCCGAACGGCAGCTGCTCACCGTCGAGTCGGGCGCTCCCGCCGGTCGGCGTGTGCAGTCCCGCGATGGTCTCCGCGAGGTTGATCTTGCCGCTGCCGCTGGATCCGGCGAGGCCGACGACCTCGCCCTTGCGGACGGTGAGGTCGACGTCCGCGTACGCCTCGCTGGTGAGGCCCGTGACGTCGAGCATCACCGGTGCGTCGGCGGGGACCTCGGTCCGGGCGACGGACTCCTCGGCGGCCTCCTTCTCCCGCAGGGCCTCCCCCGCCATCGCCTCGACGAGGGCGGCGCGCGGCAGATCGGCGACGGGCGCGGTGGTGATCCAGCGGGCGTCGCGCAGGACGGTGACGGTCTGGCACACCTCGTACACCTCCTGGAGGTGGTGCGAGATGAAGAGGAAGGTGACGCCGGACTCCTGGAGGGCCCGCATCCGGGTGAAGAGGCGTTCGATCTCTCGGTTGTCGAGCTGCGCGGTGGGCTCGTCGAGGACGATGAACCGCGCCCCGAAGCTGAGCGCTCGCGCGATCTCGACCATCTGCCGGTCCTCGACCTTGAGGTCGGCGGTCCGCGCGTCCGGGTCGACCCGTACGTCCCAGGTGTCGAGCACATCGGCGGCCTGCGTACGCAGCTTGCGCCAGCTGATGAAGCCGCCGCGCCCTTCGGGCTGCCGGTTGATGAAGAGGTTCTCGGCGACGGTCAGATCCGGCACGACTGTCGGCTTCTGATAGACGCAGGCCACCTTGCGGCGCCAGGCGTCGCGGTCGGTGAGCGGGGGCGCGGGTTCGCCGTCGAAGAGGACGGTGCCCGCGTCCGCGGCCTGGAGTCCGGTGAGGATGGTGACGAGGGTGGACTTGCCCGCGCCGTTGCGGCCGACGAGGGCGTGGGACTCACCGGGCAGGACGGTCAGCTGTCCGTCCTGTAGGGCGACGGTGGGTCCGTACCGCTTGCCTATGCCGGTCGCTTCGACGAGCGGAGTCGCCGCAGGGCCGGTGGGGGGCTTGGTCATCGGCGTACTCATTTGACCGTGTTGCCCCACAGCTTGGAGTCGTCCACGTTCCCCTTCGTGACCAGGGGCGCGGGCAGTTGGTCCTCCAGGATGCCGCTGGGCAGCTTGACGATGGTGGAGTCGTGGTCGGTCGGGCCCGGCTTGAACTTCTTCCCCTTCATCGCGGCCTTGATGTAGTACATGCCGTACTTGGCGTACGCGTCGGCGGGCTGCGAGACGGTGGCGTCGATCTGGCCCTTGCGGATGGCGTCGAACTCCTGCGGGATGCCGTCGTTCGAGATGACGGTGATGTGGCCCTTCTCGCCCGCCTTCTTCAGCATCTTCTTGGACTTCAGGGTCTGCAGGGTGGGCGCGAGGTAGACACCGCCGGCCTGCATGTAGATGCCCTTGATGTCGGGGTTGGAGTTGAGCAGGGTGTCCAGCTTGGACGCGGCCGTGTCGGACTCCCACTTGGCGGGGATCTCCAGGACCTTGAGCCCCGGGAACTTCTTCTTCACGCAGGTGCGGAACGCCTCGGAGCGTTCACGGCCGTTGACGGAGGCGAGGTCTCCCATGATCTGGACGACCTTGCCGGTCTTGACCTGCTTGCCGAGGTACTCGCAGGCCTTCTCGCCGTACGCCACGTTGTTCGCCCGCACCACCATCGCGACCTTGCCCTTCTCGGGGGCGACGTCGACGGCGACCACGGGTACGCCCTTGCGCTCGGCCTGGTCGAGCCCCGCGGAGATCGCGGCACTGTCGAGGGGCGCGACCACGAGCCCCTTGACGCCCTGATTGAGCTGGTTGTTGATGTCGGTGATCTGCTGCGAGGGGTCGCTGTTGGAGTTGACCGTCTTGAGCGCGTCGACGTCCTCGGACTTCGCCATCTTCGGCACGTAGTCGTTGTACGACTGCCAGAACGGCGAGGTCAGCAGCGGCAGGATCACCCCGACCTTGCCTTCACCGCCGCCCTCACCTCCCGCGGGCGACGCGCTGTCCTTCGTACTGCCGCATGCCGTGAGCACGAGGGACGCGCAGGCGGCCGCGGCGGCGATCCGCACCACCCGCGAAGACCCCGCCCTGCTGGACCTGTTGCGCACTGTTCTGCCGGCCATCTGACGGCTCCTCATCGAGCGTGAACGGACGAAGTCCTGGCGAATTCTGGCTGAGCCCTGGTTGAGCCCCGATCGACCCCTAGCGCCTGCTGGGCGAATATTTATCAGACCACTTGGCGCCCACAACACCCCTCGGCGCCAAGTTTTCCCGGTTTCAGGCCGTAGTGGTCGGACCACATCTCTGATTAGACTGCGGCGCACCCGGCTAGTGGAGGAGCGTTACGTGGACGAGACCGCCCCGCAGAAGGGCACCGTGACCGGGCGGGCCATCGAGCAGGTCAAGGCGATGATCGGCGAGGGCAGGCTGGAGCCGGGTGAACGCCTGCCCACGGAGCGGGAGCTGGCCACCCAGCTGGGCATCTCGCGCAGTTCGATGCGGGAGGCGATCCGCGCGCTCACGGTGATGGGCGTGCTCGAAGCCCGGCACGGCTCGGGCATCTACGTCACGCAGCTGGAGGCCGGGGATCTCCTGGAGACCTTCGGAGTCGTGGCGGACCTGTCGCGCGGTCCACGCCTCGTGGAGCTCCTGGAGGTGCGCAGGGTCCTGGAATCCACCGCGACGGCACTGGCCGCGGCCCGCATCTCACCCGACCAACTGGCGGACGTGGAAAAACACTTGGCGGCGATGAACGCCACGGAGGACCCGGAGGAAATCCTCTCCCACGACCTGGCTTTCCACCGCACGATCGCGTTGGCGGCGGGCAACGACACGATGGCGGCAATCCTGGAGGGCCTGTCCTCACGCACGTTCCGCGCGAGGGTGTGGCGCGGCTACCAGGAGGAGGGCGCCTTCGAACGCACCCGGCGAGAACACGCCCGCATCCACCGCGCGTTGGTGGCCCGCGACCCGGAGGCGGCGAGGGCCGCGGCGGCGGCGCATGTGGGGGAGGTGGAGGAGTGGCTGCGGGGGCAGTTGGACGGGTGAGAGCGGTGCGGTAGTCGCCTACCTCGGTAGTCCGGTCGCGGACCCGCGCACCCGCGCCGAGGCCACGGGTGTTTCCCGGCGGTCCGGCGGGCGTTGCACCACTGGGCGGATCGCCTCCGCACCGGCCTAGACGATGAGGGTCTCCTTCGGGCGGACCACGCAGAACTCGTTCCCCTCCGGGTCGGCCAGGACGGTCCAGGACTCCTCACCGCTCTGCCCGACCTCCGCCCTGCGGGCCCCGAGTGCGATCAGGCGCTCGATCTCGGCGTCCCGGTCCTCCGCGCCGGACGTCAGATCGAGGTGCAGACGGTTCTTGACGACCTTGCGGTCCGTCACCGGCATGAAGCAGATGCCCACCGGCGCGGTCTCGTCCGGACCGATCACGACCTCCCGCTCCCGCTCGGAGAGAATCCGCCAGCGCAACGCATCGGCCCAGAACCGGGCCAGGGCGGGGAGATCGTGGGCGTCGATGACGATGTGGTGCAGCGAGACGGGCATGGGGCCAGTGTGCCCGTTGGTCGGGCCGACCAGGTCCCCCTTGGTCACTTCAGCAGTCGCGCCGCATAGATCCATGGCCGACCGGCCAGGTGGTGACTTATGAGCAGCGTAGACAGGGGTATTTGTCGACGCGGAGCAAGACGCCGGACGAGCTGTCCATCAGCCCGTCCGGCATCCGAGCGTTTGCTCCCGCCCCTGCTCAGTGCGACGTCACGCCCGCGTCAGCCGCAGCGTCACCAGCTCGAACGGCCGCAGCGTCAGGGCGACACCGTCACCCGCGCGCTCCGGCGCCGCGGCGTCCGCGAGGGGCCGCTCCAGCAGGTCCGTCGCCTCGACGGAACCGACCGGGAAGCCCGCGGTCAGCGTCGCCTTCGCGCGACCACCGCGCGACTCGTGGAAGCGGACGACCACGTCGCCGCTGCCGTCGTCGGCGAGCTTGAGTGCCGTGACGACGACCGCGTCGTTGTCGATCGTCACCAGCGGGGCCACCTCGCCGCCGCCCGTCACCTGCCGCTCGGGCAGGTTGATCCGGTAGCCCTCCCGCACCGCGTCGCCGATCCCGGCCCCGGGCACCAGCGCGTGCCGGAAGCGGTGCACCCCCTGGTCCGTCTCGGGGTCGGGGAAGCGCGGGGCGCGCAGGAGTGAGGCGCGGACGGTCGTCGTCGTGCCGGAGTCCGAGGCGCGGACCGTGCGGGTCACGTCATGGCCGTACGTCGAGTCGGTGACGAGCGCGACGCCCCAGCCGGGCTCCTCCATGTGCACGAAGCGGTGGTTGCACGCCTCGAACTTGGCGGCCTCCCAGCTCGTGTTGGTGTGCGTGGCCCGGTAGAAGTGGCCGAACTGCGTCTCCGACGCGTACCGCTCCGCGTGGATGTCCAGCGGGAACGCCAGCTTGAGGAACTTCTCCGTCTCATGCCAGTCGACCTCCGTCTCGATGTCCAGACGCGTGGAGCCGGGCGCCAGGGTCAGCACCTGGGTCAGACGTGATGCGCCGAAGCTTCGTACGACGCGGACCGATGCGTCGTCCTCGACGGGCTCGACCGCTTCCGCCTCGGTGAGGTCGGTGACCGTGTTCCGGTAGAACTCGTCGACGTCCCACGCGTCCCACATGTTCGGGAAGTCGGCGTGGATCTGCGGCAGGTTCGCCGCCTGGCCAGGTGCGACGGTCTCCCGGTCGGCCACGATGTCGTACGCCGAGACGATAAGGCCGCGCGCGTCGATCTCGACCCGCAGCAGACCGTTGTCGAGAACGTAGCCGCCCTCGGCCCGCGAGGCGATCGCCGACTGCCCGTCGATCGCGGCGGGGCGCGCGCCACCGGCGGGGACGCCGTCACGGGTGTGTGGGGTGGAGTTGAAGACAAGAGTGGCCGTGCCGCCCCCGCCCTCCCCCGCAAGCGCGCGCTGGGCCGCATCGATGATGCCGTTCAGCTCCTCGGCGACCGCCGCGTACGTCGCGCGCGCCTCCCGGTGCACCCAGGCGATGGACGAGCCGGGCAGGATGTCGTGGAACTGGTGGAGCAGGACCGTCTTCCAGATGCGGTCCAACTCCTCGTAGGGGTACGAGAATTCGGGTGCGCGGACCGCCGCCGTCGCCGCCCAGAGTTCGGCCTCCCGGAGCAGGTGCTCGCTGCGGCGGTTGCCCTGCTTGGTGCCCGCCTGGCTGGTGAGGGTGGCGCGGTGCAGCTCCAGATACAACTCGCCCACCCAGACGGGGGCGTTGGGGTACTCCGCCTCTGCCTTCTCGAAGAAGGCCGCCGGGGTCTCCCACTTGACGGTCGCCGAGCCCTCCAGGTCACGCAGGCGTCCCGCCTTCGCGATCATCTCGCGGGTGGTGCCTCCGCCTCCGTCACCCCAGCCGGTCGGGGCGAGGGAGTGCCGGGCGACTCCCTTGTCCTTGAAGTTCTTCGCCGCGTGGGCGATCTCGCTGCCCTTCATCGAGCAGTTGTAGGTGTCGACGGGCGGGAAGTGCGTGAAGATGCGGGTTCCGTCGATGCCCTCCCAGTTGAACGTGTGGTGCGGGAAACGGTTGGTCTGCGACCAGGAGATCTTCTGCGTGAGCAGCCACTTGGAGCCCGCCGCCTTGATGATCTGCGGCAGGCCCGCGGCGAACCCGAAGGTGTCGGGCAGCCACGCCTCGTCGTTCTCGATGCCGAACTCGTCGAGGAAGAACCGCTTGCCGTGCACGAACTGCCGGGCCATCGCCTCCGAGCCCGGCATGTTCGTGTCCGACTCGACCCACATGCCGCCCGCCGGCACGAACCGCCCGTCGGCGACCGCCTTCTTGACCTTCGCCCACACCTCGGGCCGGTGCTCCTTGACCCACGCCCACTGCTGGGCCTGCGACATGGCGAAGACGAAGTCCGGCTCGTCCTCGATGAGCGCGGTCATGTTGGACGTCGTACGCGCGACCTTGCGCACCGTCTCGCGCAACGGCCACAGCCAGGCGGAGTCGATGTGGGCGTGGCCGACGGCGCTGATGCGGTGCGCCGAGGGCTCGGCCGGGGTGGCGAGGACGCCTTCGAGCTCGGCGCGGGCCGCGGCCGCCGAGCCGTTCACGTCCTGGAGGTCGACGGCGTCCAGGGCGCGGCCGATGGCGCGTACGAGGGCGTAACGGCGCCCGGAGTCCTCGGGGAGTTCCAGCATCAGCTCGCCAAGGACTTCGAGGTCGATGACGAGCTGCCACACGGTCTCGTCGAAGACGGCGAGGTCCATACGGGCGAGCTTGTACTGGGGCTCGCTGCCTGCCGTCTCCTTGTCGCCGAGCTGGGTGGGCAGGAAGGGGTGGTAGTCGAGGATCACGGGGTTGGACGCGGCCTCGATGTGCAGGCGTACGTCTTCGCCGCCGGTCGCGGGGGTGGCGATGCGCACCCACTGGTTGCGGGGGTTGAGGCCCTTCACCGGGGTGCCGTCGGGGCGGTAGACCAGGCCTTCGCACTGGAAGCCGGGCATGTTCTCGTCGAAGCCGAGGTCGAGGATGGCCTCGACGGTCTTCCCCGCCCATTCCTTGGGCACGGTGCCGGTCACCTGGAACCAGCTGGTGGACCAGGGGGCGCCCCAGGGGGTGCCGACTTCGGTCGGCTGCGGGGTGGCGGCGAGGCCCTCTTCTACCGGCACAGGCTCACCCGGGGCGGTCCAGACGGCGACGTCCAGGGGGACGGATTCGGGGTAGACGGCGGGGCGGATCCGCTCGTCGAGGACGCGCTTGAGGCGGGCTTCTATGAGGGTGCGGTCGTCGTGCATGGTGCTCTCCGTGGTGTTGGTGCGGGTGGTGAGGCTGTGGTGGGTGGGGGTTCTTTCCCCAACCCCGCCCCTTCCCGAACTGGGGCTCCGCCCCAGACCCCGGTCCTCGAACGCCGGACGGGCTGAAAGATTCTCCCGGACCGGCGGGGCTCTCAGCCTGTCCGGCGATTGAGGACGAACTCGGCGAAGCCGGTGATGGCGGCACGCAAGGCCCCCGCGCCAGCGGGTTTTCGGGAAGGGGCGGGGTTGGGGAAAGATCTCGTTCCTAACCGACCTCCCCCGGCCGCACAACCTCCGTAATGCCCCGCGCAGCCAAATGCGCCGAGTCACCGACCCGACCGGCCAGCACGGTGGTAGGCCGCACCCCGTCCGCCACAAGTCGGACGAACGCCTCGAACACCGCTCCCCCAGGAGCACACGCCGACCGCGCGGAAGGCGAGTCCTCGACCACCACGGCGGTGGACCGAACCGCAGGCTCATACCGGCGCCCCCGCCACTCCTTGGCGATCCGAGCCAACACCTCACCCCCCGGCTTGACCCGCCCCTCGTTGGTCAACAGGCCCAGGCTGTACTCAAGTTCGGGGAAGTCCACCAGCGACCGCGACACATCGTGGGAGCACCACCACGTCACCCCCCACACATCCGCGCAGTCCAGCGCCGCCTCCACCGTCGCCTCGGTGAAGGAAGCCGCGTACTCGGCGGGAATGAGAGGAGCGGGAGCGCCGACCTCCTGGAGCCAGACGGGGCGGTGCGGGTCGTCCGCCCAGGCCTTGGACAGCTCGATCATGTACGCCGCGTGCTGCACGGTGGCGACCCCCTCCCGCCCGTGCCGCTGGGCCGTGCCGTTGAACACCCAGGAGTGCACGGCGGTCGCACCGCCGAGCCGGGTGGCCTGGGCAGGGGTGAAAGGCTGGTCGTCCTGGTACCAGGCGGCGTCGTACTCGGCGTGCAGATGCAGCTTGCCGGGAGCGCCCTCCTCGCACGCGGCGAGCACCCGCCGCAGCCACTGCTCCGCCTGCTCCTGGGTGATGCGGTCGGGATCGGGGTGCGGGCCCGCCGAGAACTGGTTGACCTCGTTGCCGATGGTCATGCCGATGAAGTTCGGCCGGTCAGCGAGCGCGGCGGCGAGCGTACGAAGGTACGTGACCTCCCCCTCCACCACGTCGGGGTCGGTGAATATGTTCCGCCGGTGCCAGGTCTGCGTCCACGCGGGCAGGAAGTCGAAACTGGACAGGTGCCCCTGGAGTCCGTCGACGCTCACGTCGAGCCCACGCTCACCGGCGGCATCCGCGAGGGCGACTAGCTGCTCCACCGCGCGTGGCCTGATCAGGGCACGATTGGGCTGGAAGTACGGCCAGATCGGGAAGACCCGGATGTGGTCGAGGCCGAGCGCGGCGATCGCGTCGAGGTCGGCGCGCACGGCGTCGAGGTCGAAGTCGAGCCAGTGGTGGAACCACCCTTGGCTCGGCGTGTAGTTCACGCCGAAACGCGGCGCGATCGAAGGCACATAGGGCACACGAGTCGTACGAGACATGCGAGTCCTGGTTCTCGGGGATGTGGGGGTCCGGTGCGGGTACGGGCGGGGCCGCGTCGGTTCAGCCCTTCACGGCGCCCTCGCCCACCCCGCGGAAGAAGTACCGCTGCAGACAGGCGAAGAGCACGATCAGCGGGAGTACGGCGATGACCGTGCCCGCGGCGACGAGCCGTTCGTCGTTGGCGAAGGTGCCGTGCAGATAGTTCAGGCCGATGGTCAGGGTGAACCTGTCGGGGTCGCTCAGCACGATCAGCGGCCACAGGAAGTCGTCCCACGCGCCCATGAAGGCGAAGATCGCCACCACGGCGAGGGTTCCCTTGACCGCGGGCAGGGCGATCCGCAGGAAGCGTTGCCATACGTTCGCGCCGTCGACGTACGCCGCTTCCTCGATCTCGTACGGCAGATTCAGGAAGGCGTTGCGCATCAGCAGGACGTTGAGCGCGGAGACGCAGCCGGGCAGCAGCACCCCGATGAGGGTGTTGTTCAGGCCCAGCTCCCGCATGGTCGTGAACTGGGCGATGATGATGCCCTCCACGGGCACCAGCATGGCGAGGATGAAGACGACCGTGGCGGCCTTGCGGCCCCGGTAGCGCAGGCGCGCCAGGGCGTAGCCGGCGAGGGTGGCGCCCACGCAGTTGGTCACCACGTTGGCGGCGGCCACCTTCAGGGAGTTGAGCGCGTAGTCCCAGACGGGGATGGTGTCGGCGACCCGCTCGTAGTTGTGGAGCGTCGGGCTGCTCGGCAGGAACTTGGGCGGGGAGCTGAAGATGTTCTCGTGCGGGCCCTTGAGGGAGGTGGAAAGCTGCCACAGGAAGGGGCCGATCATCAACGCCAGTACGGCGAGCAGGAGTCCGTAGCGCAGGACGATCTCCCACACCGGCATCCGGCGGCCGTTCTCGTCGGTGACCCGCCCGCGCTTGCGGGCGCCGGTTTTGCGGACCTTGCCCGCTGCCTTCCGCCCCGCCTGCTCGGTCTTGCGCGTGTCCGTCGCGATGCTCACGCGTCCTCCTTCCGGTCCGCGCGCAGCACCAGCAGCATCAGCGCGACGGTGACGACGAAGACGACGACCGAGATGGCCGACGCGTACCCGACGCGGCCGGTCAGGCCGGTGCCGACGCGCTGGACGAGCATCACGAGCGTGGTGTCCTCGCCCGCGGGGCCGCCGTTGGGCCCGGCCATCAGATAGACCTCGGAGAACACCTTGAAGGCGGCGACCGAGGACAGGGCGGCGACCAGGACCATCGTGGAGCGCACGGCGGGGACGGTGACGGTGAAGAAACGGCGTACCGCCCCCGCGCCGTCCACCGCGGCGGCCTCGTGCAGCTCGCGCGGCACGTTGGCGAGCGCCGCCAGATAAATGATCATGTAGTAGCCGAGGCCCTTCCAGACCGTGACCGCCATGGCGCTGAACAGCAGCAGCCACTGATCGCTGAGGAAGCCGACCGAGCCGACGCCCACCGCCTCCAACACCGCGTTGACCAGGCCCCGTTCATCCAGCATCCACACCCAGATCAGGCCCACCACGACGATGGACGCGACCACCGGCGTGTAGAACGCCGACCGGAAGAAGGTGATGCCGGGGATGTGTTTCTGGACGAGCATCGCGAGCAGCAGCGGCAGCAGCACGAGCGCGGGGACGACACCGACGATGTACAGCGTCGAGTTGCGAAGGCCGATCCAGAACATGTCGTCGTGCAGCAGCTCCCGGAAGTTGTCCAGGCCGACGTACTCCCCCGGGATCAGGGTCCGCTTGTCGGTGAAGGAGTTGATGAGCGTGCTGACGAACGGATAGAGGATGAAGATGCCGACGATCAGCAGTCCGGGCGCGGCGAACAGCCAGGGGCTGTGCGGCAGTTGGCGCCTGATGCGACCGCGCGGGGCGGCGTCACGAAGGGAGGCGGCGGCGCTGGAGCTTTTCATGGTGGTGGTCCCGTGTCGTCTTCTCAGCTCTGCTTCAGCAGCCGGTCACAGCTCTTGACAGCGTTGTCAAGCGCTTCCTTGGGACTCTCCTTGCCTTGCAGCGCCCGGGCGACCGCGTTGCGCAGCTCGATCTTCATCTGCTCGCTGAACAGCACGGGCGTGTAGTTCACCGCGGTCTTGATGGACTTGGCGGCGGCGATCCGCACGCGGGTGTCGTCGGTGCCGTCCTGCTTGGTGAAGTACGGGTCGTCGAGCGAACCCTGCGTACTGGGGAAGATCGCCACCTTCTTGGCGAAGGACATCTGGTGCTGTGCGTCCGTCACGTAGTGGGCGAAGGCCACGGCGGCGGGGGTCTGCTTGGTGCGGGTGTTCACCATCACCCCCATCACGTACATGTTGTCCTTGCCGGTGTTGGTGATCTGCGGCGTGATCCCGATGTTCTTGTAGAGGCCGGGGGCCTCCTTCTTGAACTTGCCGAGGTCCAGGGCGCTTCCGGGGTTCATGGCGACGGCCTCGGTGAGGAACTTCTTTCCCGTCGACTCGGGCGTCGCGGTGAGCGCCTGACCGTCCAGGGCCTTCTTGTCGTACAACTTCTTGTACTTGGTGAGGAGTTCGACGCCCTTCGCGCCGTTGAAGGTGAACCTGGTGCCGTCCTTGTCCATCAGCGGCACGCCGTAGCGCCCGAAGTCCTCGATGGTGGGGACGTTGGCGAGCGTGGCGGTCCTGCCCTTGCTCTTCTCCGCCAACGTCAGTGCGTCGTCGAAGAGTTGGCCGTACGTCTTCGGGGGCTTGTCGGCGTCGAGCCCCGCGTCCTTGAAGAGCCGCTTGTTGTAGAAGAGCGGCCCGGTGTTGAGGTACCAGGGGAAGGCGTACGTCCCTTCCGTGCCCGGTATCCGGTGGCTCTTCCACGCGCCCGGCAGGTACTCCTTCTCGTACTTCCCTGCGGCCTTGTCGAGATCGAGCGCGAGTCCGGCCTTGGCGAGCGGGGCGACCAGGTCGGGCGAGACGTTGACGACGTCGGGGAGGGTTCCGGCGGCGGCGTCGGCGCTGATCTTGTCGGCGTAGCCCTCGCCGGGCTGGTCGACCCAGTGCACCTTCGTGCCCGGGTACTTCTTCTCGAAGCCGTCGACGACGCCCTCGAAGTACGACTTGAAGTTGGCTTTCAGGTTCCAGGTCTGGAAGGTGATCTCGCCCTCGACCTTGCCGGAGGCGTCCGTGGAACCGCCTCCGTCACCTCCGTCGCCACAGGCGCTCAGCGGCAGGAGCACGGCGAGGACGGCGGCAGCGGCGGCTGCCCTTCGGGGGATGCGGGGATGGTGGGAGATGCGCACGGTGAAACGGCTCCTTTGCTCGGCCCAGCGTGAGGCAGACCTTGCATGGAAGTCCGGTAAAAAGTCAATGGATTAGCTGAACATTCGCTGCCGTACCCACCAACTGTGCAGGTCAGAGAGGTGCGTTGAACTTCTTGCAAGGATCGACTAATGCGCTTTAGAGTGGCTGGGCTCAAGCGCATTAGTCTGCGCGCACGAGGAAAGGGGCAACACGGGTGCAAGGCAAGCGGTCCCCGGCACGTCGGCCGACCATGAAGGACATCGCGCGCCGCGCCGGAGTCTCCGAGAGCGCCGTGTCCTTCGCGCTCAACGACCGGCCCGGAGTCTCCGACATCACCCGCGACCGGGTCCGCAGAGTCGCCGAGCAGCTGGGCTGGCACCCGAGCACGGCGGCGCGCGCGCTGTCCGGCGAGGGCTCGGCGACGGTGGGCCTCGTGGTGGCCAGGCCTGCCGGGACGCTCGGCGTCGACTCGTTCTTCCTGCAGCTGATCTCGGGCATCCAGGAGGTCCTGGCGGAGCGTCAACTGGGCCTGCTCTTCCAGGTGGTGGAGGATGTGGCCGCCGAGTGCGCGGTCTACCAGCGGTGGTGGGCCGAGCACCGGGTGGACGGCGTCCTGGTCGTGGACCCGCGCACGGACGACCCACGGCCGGCGCTCCTGGACGAGCTGGGGCTGCCCGCGGTGGTGACGGGCGGCGTGCCGGACCCCGACGCGTGCCACCCCCACCTCTCCACGGTCTGGGCGGACGACGCGGGGGCGATGGCATCGGTCGTGGACCATCTGCACGCCCTCGGTCACCGCCGCATCGTGCACATCGCGGGGCTGCCGGGCCTCGCCCACACGGAGCGGCGCATGCGTACGCTGCGGGCCGAGGCGAAGCGGCGCGGCCTGTCCGAGGTCCGCTCGGTGACCACGGACTACTCGGACGCGGAGGGGGCTGCGGTGACCCGCCGGGTGCTCTCGGCCGCGTCGCCGCCGACGGCTCTCGTGTACGACAACGACGTGATGGCCGTGGCGGGGGTCGCCGCGGCGGCCTCGCTCGGGTTCGGCGTGCCCAGGGACGTGTCGGTGATCGCGTGGGAGGACTCGGCGCTGTGCCGGATGGTGCACCCGTGGCTGACGGCACTCTCGCGCGACACGGTGTCCTTCGGCCGGACGGCGGCGCGCGAACTCCTGTCACTCCTGGACGACGGCCCCGCGGCCACGGTCCAGGTTCCCCTGCCGACGTTGATCGAGCGGGAGAGCACCGGCTCCGTACCGGGCTAACCGGCACCGGGCGGGGGCTTGTGCGACGCGCTGCTGGGGAGGGCCTCGCGCGCCGCGGGAACCTCGACCTCGCCTGGTGGCGGCGGGGTCGGCGGGCGTCCCCTGATGACCCGCGTCATGGGGAGTTCGACCAGCCGGTAGAGGGCCCAGGCGGTCAGAGCGGCCGCGGCGAGATAGCCGAAGAAGAAGCCGATGTTCGCCCAGACGGGCAGCGCCTGGTCCGGCCGGGAGATCAGACCGAGGTCGACGAGCCATGGCCGGATGCGGTCACGGGTGTGCAGCACGAAGAGCATGTGCACGGCGTAGAAGCAGAAGGAGATCTTGCCCAGGAACACCATGCGCGGCCCCCGGAAGGGCGTCCACTTCCCGGCCCGGTCCGCGGTGGCGAGCGCGGCGATCAGCAACGCGAACGGGATGAGCATGCCGGCCGCACGCTGCATGTGCGCCGGCAACTCCCGGTTCAGCACGAAGCCGACGACGCAGATGGCCAGCGAGAGGGACACGCCGGGCCCCGACCAGGCGTTCCGCCGGATCAGCAGCGCGATGATCACGCCGAGTGCGAATTCGGTCAGGCGCATCGGCGGGAAGATGTAGGTGAACCAGTACATGAACTGGTTGTCGAAGCCGTCGAGCGACACGAACATCGCGGGTTCGGGCGTGCGCAGCGCCAGAACCTCCCCCGCGAGGCCGGGCAGCACGAAGGTCAGCGCCACGCAGACCACGGCCGAGATCCACAGCGTCCGTGTCGCCGCGCGGGAGAGCACCAGGAGCAGGGCCGGGAAGCACAGGTAGAAGAAGGCCTCGCAACTCAGTGACCACATCACCGGGTTGATGCCGAGGAAGTAGGACTGGTCGGGAACCCACGCCTGCACCATGAACACCTGCGCGAGGACGACGCGCCAACTCGGCCACATCTGGGCGGTGATGATCAGCAGCAGGGCCGCGGCGAGCGAGCTGACGACGTACACCGGGAAGATCTTTGCCAGTCGCTTGCGCCAGAACTCGCCTGCCTTGCGGCCCTGCGGCGTCGACCAGGTCAGCACGAAGCCGCTGAGGACGAAGAAGAAGGAGACGCCGATGAATCCGGTGCGGAACAGGTCGTAAAGGGCACGGTCGAACGGCGCGGGGCTCCGCGCCCCGAGCTCCGTTCCCAGCCGCAGAGCGGTGAAGTGAAGCCCGAAGACCAGGAGCGCGGCGATCCAGCGCAGTCCGGTCAGGGACGGGAGTGTGTCACGCCGTGGAGGTTCGACCCCGTGTCCGCTGCTCATGCCAATGGGCCCTTTCCTGTACGACGTTCTTGCCCGAGGGCTGCCGGCCCGGCGAAGGAGCGCAAACTCACCGGCAGAAGTCGTGAACCAGACAGCTCGCCACAGAACCCCCGAGACCGGGAGTATCCTCTTCACGGCCGATCAAGCAGTCAAGGCGGCGCGCTCGCCCGGCGGCCGAAGGGGGCCTGATTACGACTGTGGACGAAATGCCGTGCCCCGCCGCCGACTTGACCGCGATCCCGCTGCCGCACACCTCCCCCTCCATATGCTCACGGAACGCCAACTCCCCGGCCATTCCACTCAATTTCGGCGTGAAATCGCCCGGCCCCGGATTCACACCGCCGACCGGTACAGGCCGAACCGCGCCACGCGCACCGCGCGCCGCGACCGGGTGACGCGCAGCCGCCACACCCGTGCCGTCACGGGAGCGGCGAGCAGCAGCACGCGGCTCGCTCCGACCGTGCCCACGTCGGCCACCCGCCGCCAGCCGTCGCCGGTCCTGACCTCGACGACGGCGTCCTCAAGCCGCTGGCCGTGCCGGATGTCCTCGGCGATCCTGATCCGGTCGACCTCATGGGGGCTGCCGAGATCGACCGTGACGGTGCCGCTCGCGTCATCCCTCCGAAGCCGCGCGCCCCGCGCCAGGTCCTTGGGCAGTTCACGCTGGACGCGCTCGTGGAATTCCCTCAGGCGCGCCACGTCGGCATCGGGCAGCAGACCCCGCTTGTCCGGCGGGATGTTCAGGAGCAGTACGGAGTTTCTGCCCACCGAGCGGAACCAGATGTCCGTCAACTCCTCGACCGACTTGGGCTGTTCATCCTCGTGGTAGAACCACCCGGGCCGGATCGAGACATCGCACTCCGCCGGCCACCACTGCACGTACTGGGCGACCGACCTCGCCTCGGCCAGCGCCTCCCTGCTCCCCTGGTCGGGTGCGTCGTACTTCAGGGCGTAGTCGATGCTCCCGTTGCCCGAGTCCCTGACCGGGACGACGCTCCACTCGTCCTCGCGTGCGAGCCCGCCCTCGTTGCCGACCCACCGGACGTCCGGGCCACGCACGGCGACGGTCGCGTCAGGGGCCAGGGCGCGGATGACCGCGTACCAGCTGTCCCAGTCGTACGTCTCGACCTTCTCCGGCGGGATGCGCCCCTGCGCCCCGTCGAACCACACCTCGTCGATGGGCCCGTACTCGGTGAGCACCTCGTACAGCTGGTTGAGCATGTGCGCGCCGTAGTCGGTCGCGTCGAGCGTGAACGACCGCGCGGCGCTGTCGTCCGCCCGGTCGTCGCCCTCCACCGGCGTGGGAATGGTCCGCTGCGAGCGCGCGCTGCCGTTGGCGTAGACGCCGTGCAGATACTGGTTCTCGTCGGCGGGCGAGATGTAGACGCCCACCTTGACCCCGTACCGCCGCAGCGAATCGGCGAACGAGCGCAGCACGTCACCCTTGCCGCCCCGCCAACTGCTGCTCACCACACTGTGCTTGGTGTAGCGCGACGGGTAGAGGACGAAGCCGTCGTGGTGCTTGACGGTGAGGATGGCCAGCTTGAAGCCGCCGTCGCGCAGGGCCCGCGCCCACTGGTCGGTGTCGAGTCCTGAGGGCTGGAAGACGTCGGGGTCCTCGTCGCCGGTGCCCCATTCGAGGCCGGTGAACGTGTTGACGCCGAAGTGCAGGAAGGCGGTCTGTTCCAGCCGCTGCCAGGCGATCTGCCGCTGAGTCGGCCGGACTTGGGCGGCCTTGGCGACGACTTCCTCCGGAGAGTCATCGGGGCTGATCGGGATGCGGTAGGGCGGCTCCGGAGCGGCGGCGGCACCTGTATCTGTGGCGCCTTGTGCCGCGAGCGCGAAGGAGCTGCTCGACGCGGCGACCGCCGTGGTGACGGCCGCGGTCACGAAGAGACGTCTGCTGACTGTCATGGGGGTGCGGGTCTCCCTGTCGGATCTCGGCGATGGGGCCAGTGGGGTTGCGGGGTCAGCGGGCGGTCAATGTCCAGGTCGCCGGAGGCCGTTGATCCGCCGGGTACTGCTGAAGCCGCCCGTCCTCGGTGACGTATACGGACATCCGCGTGATCGCGTTCGTCAGCCGGTAGCCGTCCGCCGCCTTCACCAGCTGCCACCTCTGCAGAGTGTTGGCCGCCTCGCAGGTCTCCCGTGTGACCGAACTTCCGGGCTCCAGCGGTACGTTGAGTGTGAGCTTGCCGCTGCGGGTCTCCAGGCAGGTACCGTCCGCCTCCGACCGCAGCGTGACGTAGCCGTCGGCGGTGCCCTTGATCGCGTAGGCCATGGGCTCCACGCGCCCCTCGGTGTCCCGCAACGTGTACGCCCCGTCGGCGATCGGCGACCGCGTCAGGTCCCGCCAACCAGGCGCGTGGCCCACAGACTTGGCGCGCGCGGTGAAGTCGCCGTACGTCGGGTCGGGGTGTGCGGCGCCCCAGGTGACCTGGGCGATGTGACTGAGCGGCATCGCCATGGAGGCCGCGACCTCGTTCTCGGTCTCGCCCCGGCCGTTGTCGGGCCACAGGCTGATCTTCGCCCCGGTGATGCCGTCCCGCGAGGCGAGCTTCTCGCCCTCGAAGCTGCGCGGGTCCCACGCCTTGTCGTACAGAGCCTTGGTGTCGGTGTGGAAACCGCCGCGGACCAGGTAGAGGGAGTAAGCGGCGTTCTGCAACGGGTAGCCCTGGGCGATGAGCCGGCTGGGTTTGGTCTTCACGTCGAGCCAGTGCTCCACGGTCGTCCCGGCGGCGACGGGGACAGTGTTGGCGCCGGTGAGCCCGTCGTTCCAGACGCGCAACCGCTTGCCCTTGCCCGCCGCGTACGCGTGCACCCGGTTCACGAAGTCGACGAAGGCGTCCTGCGGGGTGGCCGTCTCGCCGTACTTCTCCTTCGCGTAGCGCAGGATCTGCGGGTACTTGGCGAAGTCGGAGCCGAGCATGTACTCGTCGGCACCCATGTGCCAGCTCTTGGCGGGGAACACCTCGCCGTACTCGTCGATGAGGCTCGCGTAGTACGCGAAGGCCTCGTCCTTGGTGATGTCGAGGCGGGACGGCTGGCGCTTGCCGTCGGAGTCCGTGAGCTGGAGGTCGGTGCGGTTCTCCAGCCAAGGGTCCATATGGCCCGGTGAGTTGATCTCGGGGACGATCGTGACGTGGTACTTCTCGCCGAGGGCGACGAGGCGGCGTATCTCGCTCTTGGTGTAGTAGCCCCAGCTGTTGGCCTCGGGGTGCTTGTCGCTCTTCACCTTCAGTTCGAGGAGCAGCTGGTTCTGCTTGTTGTACGCCATGTCGCGTACGAGGTTCTCCAGCCAGGGCGTCGAGATGTGGATGTAGCAGGCGCAGACGCCCACCCCGCGCTCCTTGTACCGCGGCACGTCGACCGTGCGCCCTGCCGGTACGCGGTCGCTCCGGGCGAGGAGCTGGAGAAGGGTGCGGGTGCCGTAGAAGGCGCCCGCCTCGGCAGCTCCGGTGATCTCCAGGCGCTCGCCGGCGCGGAGTTCGTACCCCTCGGAGCCGAGCCGCTTTTGCGCGGGGTCCACGTCGATCACGATGTCGCCGTCGTGCGAGGCGCCGCCGGTGACCGGGACGCGGCCCCCGCCCGCCGCGCGCAGATCGTCGGCGAGAGTGCGGGCGACCTGGCGGGCCGCATGCCCGCGCGCGACGAGGCGGGCGCCGGGCCCGTAGGCGTAACTCCCCTCCCCCGGCGTCCAGTCGGTGAGCGCGGGGACGGTTCGGGGCGGCTCCGCGGCGGCCTGAGGCGTGGCGGACGCCTGAGCCGCCGGGGCGGGTACCACGAGCAGCAGCAGGGCCACCACGGAACCCGCAAGACGCCGCCGACCCGGGCGGGGCGCGAAAATCGAGCGCAGGTCAGTCATGACATCCGATGATTCAAGTGCCCCGGTGGGGTGTCAATGCATAGGTGACGCTGGGGACTTGGACATTTGCGCCGATCCATCGGATGAATGAACGGTCACGCCTTGCGGCCCCGGCGCACGAACCGACGTGCCAGCATATGGGCCCCGGCCGTGGCCGCCGCGGCGAGCACCAAACCCTGCACGGCATCGCGAGGGCGTGCGGGACGCAGGACCCCCGCGTCCCGCAGTCGGCCACGAGCCCAGAGTGTGAAGGGGATCACCACCAACGGCGAGGTGACGGAGCCAGGCGTATACCCCCGGACGGCGGCGGCCTGCGCCAGATGCACCAGGCCGTGCAGCCCGAACCCGTTGAGAGCGGCCTGGTAGAAGGCAGAGCGCCCACCGGTACGGTGTCCGTCAGCGGCCGCCGCGGCGACCACGATGCCCATCCCGGCGACCGCGGCCGTGAACTCACGCCGGTCGATGGAGTCCAGCTGCCGCCATATTCGCTCCGGCACCCGCGGGAACCGCTCTCGTAGCTCAGGCACCCGGCGATGGGCCAAGACCGGCACCAAGGCCACTTCCTCCGCGTCATGCAGGGTCCACGCGGCCAGCAGCCCGAACGTCACGCCGGCACCAACTCCGCTGCCCCCGGGGCCCGCTCCGTATCCGCTCATGGTCACGGAGTCTGCCAGTACGGGGCAGCGCCCGTGCCCCCCGACCGGAGCGGACGGGGGGCACGTGGCGAAGCGGTGGGATCAGTCGATTCCGGGGAGGATGTGCGGCTCCGCGAGGTCGTCCTCGTAGCCGGCGAGGCGAATCGGGGCCGCCTTGGCCCACGAGTCCAGGTTGCTGAGTTTGCCGGGTCTGCCGGGCCCGCCGGCCCGCTCGCCGCCGCGTTCCGCCGGTCGCTTTTCCTGCTTCGTCAAATCTGGTGTCACCGCGCACTCCTTTGTGTCGCGTAACGGAAGGACAAGGGCAGTTCGGTCGCGGTGGCGCCGTCGTTCGGGCGGGATCGCGACCGCGGTTGCGTGCCTGTCCCAGGGCGGCTGAGGGGCGTTTGTGGACCCCTTTGACGCCGTCCGTCCGCCCAGGTTAACCAAATGAGCGCGCCCGCGCTCGATGGGGGTCGGCGAAGCGGTGGATTTCAGACAGTTGGTGATGGTGTGGGCGTGACCAACGGGCAGCCAACGCCCCGGTGGTGTCGGCCCCATGGGCCTTTAGGGCACTTCATGGCACCGTACGAGGATGACGTCAGGGCAGGTGCGCGAGGGTGCGGTGGCTCTGGTGACCGGGGCATCGCGAGGGATCGGACTCGCCGTCGCGCGGGCCCTCGCGGAGTCCGGACACCGCCTTGTCATGACCGCCCGCGACCCGGACACACTGGCCGCGGCGGTGGCCGCACTGCGCGCGGACGGCGCCGAGGCGCTCGGATGCGCGGGCGGCGTGGCTGATTCCGGTCGGGCGGAGGCCTGCGTGGCCCTCGCCGTACGGGAGTTCGGGCGGCTGGACGTCCTGGTGAACAACGCCGC
This sequence comes from Streptomyces sp. NPDC048436, assembly GCF_043200355.1. Classification (NCBI taxonomy): domain Bacteria; kingdom Bacillati; phylum Actinomycetota; class Actinomycetes; order Kitasatosporales; family Streptomycetaceae; genus Streptomyces; species Streptomyces sp. NPDC048436. The sequence continues at coordinate 42,786 of NZ_JBICXP010000006.1, read as the reverse complement.
GACCAACGCTCCTTACGGCGCGCTGATGGACGTCGACCTCGCCCAGTGGCGCGCCGCCTTCACCGTGAACGTCGAGGCCGCGCTGCGCCTGACGCAACTCGCCTGGCGCGCCTGGATGGGCGAGCGCGGCGGCGCGGTGGTGAACATCTGCACCGAGGGCGCTTCCCACGTGGGCCCGAACGTGGGCGCGTACGGCACCAGCAAGGCGGCGCTCCTGCACCTGACCGCCCAACTGGCGGGTGAACTGGCGCCCTTGGTACGGGTCAATTCCGTCTCCCCGGGGCTCGTCCGCACCGAGATGGCCCGCTTCGTCTGGGACGGCGCCGAGGAACAACTGGCAGCGAGCCTGCCCCTTGGCCGCATCGGCGAACCGGAGGACGTGGCGCGGGCCGTGGCATGGCTGGTCTCGGATGCGGCCGAATGGGTGACGGGCGCGGATGTGCTGGTGGACGGCGGGACGAGAGTGCGGGCAGCATCCGGTGCGGCCTCCTCGTACGCCGTACACGAGCGGCTGCGGTCGACGACGGGCGAGGCCTGACGCTCCGGCCGGACGAACACGACGAGCCGCAGCACCACGAACCGGCCGAGCCCCGCGAGCCCGGAGGCCCCCAGATACACCGCCTGCTCGCCCAGCGCGCCGGGCTCCGGGCGGAGCCACTGCAGGACGCCCATCGCGAGGGTCGTCACGGCGTACGCGGCCGCCGCCGTCCCGGCGCTCTGCAGATGTGTCCGGACGCGGCTCGCACCCAGTACCCCGAAGGTGAACCGCCCGTGCAGCTCGGTGGCGAGCACCGTCGAGGCGAGGGTGATGAGCGCGTTGGCCACAGCCCACGGGATCACGGAGGCCAGCAGGAAGACCGCGCCGCCGGCGACGACGCCCACCCCGCCACCGCAGAGCGCGAAGCGCGCGAAGGTGGCCAGGGGGCCCGGCGATGCGGGGAGTCGGCGTGCCGCTGTCTGCGTCATGACGGCAACCATACGGTTGTCTATGACGCTTGTATAGGTCGCCCGTATAAGACGTCCGTTTATCCGCGGTGGACGGCCATCGGCCGCCCCCGCCCTACCACTTGCCGGGTGCGTAATCCTTCAGGAAGACGCCGTACAGGTCCTCGCCCGCCTCGCCCCGGACGACCGGGTCGTAGACACGCGCCGCGCCGTCGATCAGGTCGAGCGGGGCGTGGAAGCCCTCGTCGGCCAGGCGCAGCTTGTCGTAGTGCGGGCGCTCGTCGGTGATCCAGCCGGTGTCGATGGAGGTCATGAGGATGCCGTCGGTCTGGAACATCTCCTGGGCGCTGGTCCGCGTCACCATGTTCATCGCGGCCTTCGCCGCGTTCGTGTTCGGGTGCCCCGCGCCCTTGTAGCCGCGGCCGAAGACGCCCTCCATCGCCGACACGTTGACGACGTAGGAACGGCCGCTCGCCGCCTTCTTCGCGGCGTCGGCCATCGCCCGACGCAGCGCGCTGATCAGGATGAACGGCGAGGTGTAGTTGCACAGCTGGGTCTCGAGGAGCTCCACCGGGGAGATCTGCTCGATCGTCTGCACCCAGGTGTTGCTGTCGACGACGTCAGGGACCAGGCCGCCCGCGTCGATGGCGGTGCCGTCGAGGTGCCGGGCGACGCTGGCGTTGCCCGCGACGAGCGCGAGGTCGGCGACCTGTTGGGCGTCCAGGCCGCTGGTGCCGACGGGCAGCGCGGCCAGGCCGTCCACCGCGCCGGAGTTGAAGGCGCCGATGACGGAGTGGGCGGGCAGCTCCCCCGCGGGCAGCGGCGCGCCCTCGCCGTCGACCAGGGCGGCGTACGCGGAGGGCAGGCGGCGTACGGTCTGGGTCGCGTTGTTGATCAGGATGTCGAGCGGTCCCGCCGCGGCCATCTGCTCGGCGAGCGCGACGGACTGGGCCGGGTCGCGCAGGTCGATGCCGACGACCTCCAGGCGGTGCAGCCAGTCGGCCGAGTCGTCCATCGCCTTGAAGCGGCGGATGGCGTCCTTGGGGAACCGCGTCGTGATGGTGGTGTGGGCGCCGTCGCGAAGCAGCCGCAGCGCGATGTACATGCCGATCTTCGCCCGGCCGCCGGTCAGCAGCGCGCGCTTGCCGGTGAGGTCGGTGCGGGCGTCACGCTTGGACCGGTTCAGGCGGGCGCAGTCCGCACAGAGCTGGTGGTAGAAGTAGTCGACTTCCACGTACCGGGTCTTGCAGGTGTAGCAGGAGCGCGGGCGCTGGAGTATCCCCGCGATCCGGCCCTCCTCGGTCTGCGAGGAGGGCAGAAGACCCTCGGTCTCGTCGTCGATCCGCTCGGCGGAGCCGGTGGCGGTGGACTCGGTGACTGCCTTGTCGTGCGCGGTCTTGGCGGCCCTGCGCTCCTGGCGGCGGCGCTGCTTCACGGTCCGGTAGACCCCGGCCGTGGCCCGGCGCACCGCGATCGCGTCGGGGTGGTCGACGTCCAGCTTGTCCAGCTCGTCGAGCACGCTGAGACAGACGGCGAGCCGGTCGGGGTCGACCCCGGGGCCGAAGGTGTCCGAAGGCTCCACCGACCCGGCCTCATGGGATTCGGCCGAACCGGCAGCCTCCAGGCTGTCCTCTGTCACCGTCATCGCCGCTGTCCTCGCGTCACTCATGCCGCGGCTCGTCGATATGACCGCGGAAGCTCCAAAGAAGAGAACTTTACGTAGCGACGGCCCCCTCTACCAAACTCGAACGTTCTACGCACGCTCCGACGAGCCCCGCGAGCTCCTCCCGCACGCTCTCGGCGAGGAGATCCAGGTCCGGCACGGCCACCGCGTCGGCGACCAGACCGAAGTGCACCCGGCCCTGGTACGTGGACACCGCGACGGCGAGCGCCTGCCCCTGGGCGAGCGGCGCGAAGGGGTACACCTCGGTGAGCGGGCAGCCCCCGAGCCGCAGGCCGAGGCTGGGCAACGGCACGCTGGTGACGAGGATGTCGAAGAGCAGCCGGGCGGCCTGCGCGACGACGGGACCGCCGATGCGGTGCCCGAGCGGCGGCACGTGATCGGCGAGCAGGGCGACCGCACCCGCGCCGCGGCCCGGCCCCGCGTCCTTGTTCCGGTCCATGGCGGCCCGCACCGTCCGCAGCCGTGCGAGCGGGTCGGGCTCCCCCACGGGCAGCCGGACCAGATAGCCGGAGAGCCGGTTCCCCGGCGGCTGCGCGGTGCGAGGCCTGCGCCGCGAGACGGGGACCAGGGCGCGCGGCTCCACTCCCTCGCTGCCGTCGCCCCGCTCGTCGAGCCAGCGGCGCAGGGCTCCTGCGACCAGGGCGATCAGTACGTCGTTGACGGTGCCGCCCACGGTCTTGCGTACGCGGTGGACGTCGTCCAGATCGAGCAGCACCCCCGCGGTGCGCCGGGTGCCGGTGGCGTCCGACGTGAGGGCGGCCGAAGAGCGCGCGCCCCAGGTCGCGCGGGCCACCGACGAGCCGATGTCGAGGGCCTGCCCCACGTCGGTGACCGTGTCGCGGACAAGACCCGGCAGCTTGCGCGGGTCGGGCAGCCAGGACCACGGGGAAGCCTCGGGCACCGCGGGCGCCGGGCGCGGGGCGGGCAGATCGGCGGGGTCGACGGGATCCATGACCGCCGCCGCGAGCATCAGGGCGCGCAGCCCGTCCGCGAGGGCGTGGTGGAACTTGAACAGGACGGCGAAGGAGCTGCCGTCCTCGGCCGGCAGCACATGCGCCTCCCACGGCGGCCTGTCGCGCTCCAGGGGGCACTGCATGAGCGCGCCCGCCGCCGTGTGGAAGTCCTTCACCTGCGGGGCGAGGCGCACGTGGTCCTGCGGATCGAAGTCGGGCGTCGGCGTACGGACGGCGCCGCCGACCGGCAGCCAGACCGGACGTATCCGCAGCCGCAGTCCGGGCACATCGGCCGCCCGGGAGGCGAGGAGGCGGGCGGCGCGCTCGGCCGCGTACGGCGAGTCGGCCTCGAAGACGCCGAGTGCGCCCAGATGCATCGGGTGTTCGGCGGACTCTATGTTCCAGAAAGCGAGATCGAGAGGTGCGAGCAGGTCGGAGGGCTCAGTAGTCAACAGTCTGCTCTCGCGTCGAAGGCGATGCGGGGGGTGCGGTACGCAGGAGCAGTCAATCCTCGCGACGCGACTACGGTCAAGTACGATCAAGCTACGCTCAGTTAACAACAGATTAAGGCCCGCCTCCCTGAGGGAGACGGGCCTCGTGGTGCTGAAGTGGCGTATGTCTTACGTCACTTCAGCGGAATTCCGGTGTACGTCACTTCAGCGCGGGCGGTGCCGCGTCCGCCGACGTACCCCACTGGGAGGGCTTGTCGCCCACCGTGAAGGAGAGTTCGCGGGTGTCGCGGATGTCATCCGTCGTCAGGTACGTCTTGCCGTAGTCGGCGCCGTCCGCGCTCGCCGACTGGATGTACCGCTTGGTGTCCGATGTGCCCGGCGCCTTCACCGTGAGACGGCCCTTCGGGTAGTACCTGCGGTCCAGCGTGATGTCGACACGCTCGAAGACGGGCGTCGACAGACCCCAGGTGTCCGTGCCGGGCTGGACCGGGAAGACGCCGATCGAGGACAGCACGTTCCAGGCGGACATGGTGCCGAGGTCGTCGTTTCCGGTCATGCCGGTCGGGGTGTCCGTGAAGAGCGTGAGCGCGGCGTGCACGACATCAGTGGTCTTCCACGGCTGGCCCGTCGACAGGTAGGTGTACGGGGCGATGAGGTCGGGCTCGTTCTGCGGGTTGTACTTGTCCGCGTTGTAGTAGTCGTAGGGGCCGTTGACCCACACCTCGCGCGCGGTCTTCGCCGGGTCCTTCAGGAGTTCCTCGTACGCGAAGAAGGAGTCGAGCCGGTCGTTCGCGGCCTGCTTGCCTCCGATGAGACCGACCATGCCGGGCAGGTCCTGCGGGACGAGCCACTGGTACTGCCAGGACGTGCCCTCGTGGAAGCCCTCGCTCTTGGCCGGGTCGGCGGGGCCGGTGAAGGCGCCGGCGGCGTCCCGGGCGCGGAAGAACCCGGTCGAACCGTCAAAGATCTTGCGGTAGTTCTGCGCACGGTCCGCGTAACGCTTCGCGTCGGCGTCATGGCCCAGGTCCGCGGCCATCTCGCCGAGCATCGCGTCCGAGAGCGCGTACTCCAGGGTCGCGGACGCGCCGTGGTCATAGTCCGAGTCGCCGGGCTTCGCGTGCGGGCGGCCCTTGATGTACGGCGCGAAACCGTCGCTCAGGTACTCCTTGTTGGCCTCACGGCCGACGGGCGCCGAGTCGGCGGGCGGCACACCGTCCGCGTTCTTCTTCAACGCGCGGTACGCCTCCTCCTCATGGCCCTTGAGCAGACCCTGCTGGTAGGCGTTGGTGAGGAAGGGGGTGACCGGGTCGCCCGTCATGATGTTCGTCTCGACCGTGCCGTAGCCCCACTTGGGCAGCCAGCCGCTCTCCTCGTCGATCTTCAGGACGGAGAGCGCCATGTCACGGGACTCGTGCGGCGCGAGCAGGGAAAGGAGCTGGGCCTGGGTGCGGTAGGTGTCCCACAGCGACCAGTTCTGGTAGTACGTGAAGTTCTTGGCACGGTGGACCTTCTGGTCCCATCCGGTGTACCGGCCGTCGACGTCGCTGCCGATGTTCGGCGCGAGGAACGAACGGTAGAGGGACGAGTAGAAGGTGCGGCGCACGGTCTCGCTGCCGCCCTGCGCCTTCACGTCGTCGAGCCGGTCCTCCCACGCGGCCTGAGCGGCCTTCGCGACACGGTCGTACGAACGCCCGCCCTCCGAACGGAGGTTGAGCGCGGCACCCTTGGCATCGACGTACGACAGAGCGGTGGTCGCCTCGACGGTGCGGTCCTTGGAGGTGTCGAACCGGACGTAGGCGCCGTTGCGCTCCTCCCCCGCCGACGACGACTTGGAGCCCGCCGTGACGGTGTCGCCCTTCCAGGTGCCCGAGGTGGTGAAGGGGCGGTCGAAGCGGGTGATCGTGTAGACCGTGTACGGCTTGGTGTCCTGGCAGAAGCCGCTGCCGGTGATCGCCGTGCGGACCGTGCGGCTGTCCAGGATCTCGACCTTGGTACTGCCCGTCTTGTGCAGCGACTGACCCGCGTTGAGCAGGACGTTGGCCCTGTCGGTGGCGGGGAAGGTGTAGCGCTGCACGCCGGTGCGCTTGGTGGCGGTCAGTTCGGCGTCGATGCCGGACTTCAGGCCCACCTGGTAGGAGCCGGGGCTCGCCTTCTCGTCGTCGTGACTGAACTCGGCCGCGTACTTGGCGTAGTCCGTCTCCTTGACGTCACCCGTGGTCGGAAGCACCGGCAGGTCGCCGCCCAACCCGCAGCCCACTCCCGAGAGATGGACGGTCGAGAAGCCGCGGATGTGGGTGTCGGAGTGGTCGTAGCCCGTGTTGTGCCCGGTGTCGGGCGAGAACTGGACCATGCCGAAGGGCACGGCCGCGCCGGGGTAGGTGTTGCCCTCGTTCTCGGTGCCGATGAACGGGTTGACCAGATCGGTCAGTCGCCCGTCCCGCGCCGGGGCGGCCTGCGCCGCCGGAATGGCGATGGCTCCACCGAGGAGCGCGGCCGCCGCGACCGCCACCCCCGTACCGCGTAGCCGTTGGGTCCATCTCATGGGTGGGAACGCCTCCTTGGACAACGTTGTCAAAGCGCGGAACGCGATCATTCTTCGGGGATCGCGTTGCGCGCGTCAAGGGGTAGGAGGCAGCGACAGGGCCGTGCCTCTCAGCCGGTCAACCAGACCCGCAGCGGCCCGAGCCGGGATCAGCGCCCCGGCCCGCTGGGCCGGGGCGCTGATCACCGCGTCAAGAACCCTGAGGAACTCTCAAGGCTCCTCAGGAGCCGGAGCACCCCGCCGGGTCCGGCCGCGAGGCGTCGCCGATCAAGGCCTCATGGGCCGCCTTGAGCCGCTTCACATCGGGCTTGATGACCCTGCGGTCGTACGTCATCAGGCCGTTCAACTCGCCCTCCACATCCGAGATCTGGGTGTAGACGGCGCCGTTGCCGCCCTTGCAGGCGAGCTTGTGCACCTCGTCGAGCTTGGTGAGGTAGTCGTCCGTGTACGTCGCCGGGTCCACGTCGACGTAACTCTGCTGCACGGACCAGGCGTGCCCCGGCACCGCGAGTCCGAGGCCGCCGTACTCGCCGTTGATCTGCGCCCGTACGCCGTCGGGCCTGGGCGGCAGGGCAGGGCTCGGATAGCCGTGCTCGTCCATGATGTCGCCGGTGCCGCCGTCGGCGCCGAGGTTGAGGCCCGACATGCCGTTGACCAGGCGGGTCGGGTCCCAGGCCTTGGCCTGGGTGGCGATGCGGCCCTGGTCGTACTGGCCCCAGCCCTCGTTGAAGGTGACCCACATGACGATCGACGGGTGGTTCGCGTGCTGGTCGATCATCTGTTTCATCTCGTGCTCGTACTGGGCACGGGCCGCCGTGCTCGGGCTGCGGCCCGCGTCCATCGCCGGCATGTCCTGCCAGACCATCAGGCCCAGCTTGTCCGCCCAGTAGAACCAGCGGTCCGGCTCCACCTTGATGTGCTTGCGGACCGAGTTGAAGCCCATCTCCTTGTGCATCTTCAGGTCGTACGCGAGAGCCTCGTCGGTCGGCGCCGTGTGCAGGCCGTCCGGCCAGAAGCCCTGGTCGAGGGTGGCCATCAGGAAGGCGGGCTTGCCGTTGAGCATGGTGCGCGGGGTGCCGTTCACCTTCTCCACGGCGATGGAGCGCATCCCGAAGTAGCTCTTCACCTCGTCACGGCCGACGGTCACCTTGAGGTCGTAGAGGAACGGGTCGTCCGGTGACCAGAGGCGGGGCTCAGCGATCTTGAGCTTCAGGGGTTCGCCGGTGCGGCCCCTGACCTCCGCGACCTTCTTCTTGCCCTCGTACGCGACTGCCTTGACCGGCACTCCGTCGCGGACGCCCTTCGGCTCGACGGTGACCTGCTTGGTGGCCACGTCGGGCGTGATCTTGAGCGAGTCGGCGTGGTCGGCCGCCACCGGCTCCATCCACACCGTCTGCCAGATGCCGGACGACGGGGTGTACCAGATGCCGCTGGGGTCAAGGCGCTGCTTGCCTACGGGCGGGTTCTCGCCGCCCTTGGCGTCGGTCGGGTCATAGACGCCGACGATCAGTTCCTGGGTCTTGCCCGGCTTCAGGGCGTCCGTGATGTCGGCGCTGAACTTGTCGTAGCCACCCTTGTGTTCGGTGACCTTCTTGCCGTTGACGAACACCTCGGACTGCCAGTCGACCGCGCCGAAGTTGAGCTTGAGGCGCTTGCCGTCGCCGACCTTCCAGCCCTCGGGGACGGTGAAGGTCCTGCGGTACCACATGCGGTCCTCGTGCCGTTCGAGGCCGGAGAGCTGGGACTCCACCGGGTAGGGGACGAGGATCTTCTCGGCGAGCTTCTTGCCCACCGGGGGCTGCTCACCCTCCTTGGCCGAGGCGAACTGCCAGGAGCCGTTGAGGTTGCGCCAGGCGTCACGCGTCAGCTGGGGGCGGGGGTACTCGGGGAGCACGTTGCCCGGGTTCACGTCGTCGGCGAACTTGGTGCGCAGCTGGTGCTCGGAGTGGTTGGGGCCGCTGCTCCAGAAGGCGGCGACCGCCTTGCCGTCGTCGCCGGTCAGGCCGCCCTTGCCGTCGTAGCGGAGGTCGGCGGTGCCCTTGGCCGTGCCGGTCTTGTTCCCTACGACGGGTTCCTTGAGGCCCACGAGAAGGGCGCGGGAGTCCTTGGGGTCGGCCTTGACGGTGCTGATCGGCCACTTGGCGCCGCCGATGACCGCTTCGATGTGGCCCGCGAGGCCCGCGGGGGGCGCGCCGAGCTTCTGGGCGAAGTCGAGCTTCAGGGTGCGGCCGTCCTTGAGGACCGTGGCCGCGGTGGCGCCGTCGTAGTCGAAGCCGTCGGGGAGGCGGAAGGCCGACTGCGGGACGGCTTCCTTGCTGCCGCCGGGCTCGGTCCAGCGCAGGTGGAGGTTGGAGCCGCCGTAGTGCTCGAAGTACTCGACCTTGATGTCGTAGGCATTCCCGGCGGTCAACTCGACCGGCTTCGCGGTCTGTTCCTTGTCCCAGTCGTCGACCCAGTGGTCGATGGCGAGCTTGCCGTCGACCCAGAGCCGGAAGCCGTTGTCGCCGATCATGGAGAAGGTGTGGGACCCGGTCTTCTCCGGGACGACCTTGCCGGTCCAGCGGACGGTGGCGTCGTCGGCCTTTCCGGTGGCGAAGGTCAGACGCGGGTCGAGGTTGTCGAAGTCGATCTTCTGGTCGAAGCCGGTCGCCTTGAGCTTGTGGAAGTCGAAGGCTCCTGGGGCGGACTGGGTGTAGTACTCGCCCTTCAGGCCGTGGATCTCGGGGGTTTCGTCGGCGGCCGTGGCGGCCGGGACGGCGGTCAGTCCGGCGCAGGCGAGGGCGATGGTGAGCAGCAGTATCAACCGCTGCCTGACTCGCCTGGGTCTCATGGGGCGCACAGATCCTCCTTGCTCGAAGCGGTGCTTCGAAGGGCCGGGGAAGGGGGTGGCGGCTCGCCGCCGCAGTCTGTACAACGAATCTGTACAACGTTGGAAGGAACGGCAGTTGGCATGACAGCACGCTCTCCGGCGCGCTGTCCAGGGTCATGACAATCACCCCAGGGCAGGGGTGGACCTCGACGCAGGGAGCTGCAGGTGCGGGTAAGCCTCAAGGACGTCGCGGAGCGCGCGGGCGTCTCGATCAAGACCGTCTCGAACGTGGTGAACAAGTATCAGCACGTCACCCCGGCGATGCGGGCTCGCGTACAGGAGGCCATCGACGAGCTCGGCTACCGACCGAACTTGACGGCGCGTCATCTGCGCAAGGGCCGTACGGGAATCATCGCGCTGGCCGTCCCCGAGCTGGGCAACCCGTACTTCGCCGAACTGGCAGGGGCGGTCATCGACGCGGCGGCCGAACACGACTTCACCGTCCTGCTCGACCACACCCGCGGCGAGCGCGAGCAGGAGGTCCTTGTCAGCCAGGGCTTTCGCGCCCGCGTCATCGACGGGCTGATCCTGAGCCCCCTGGAGCTGGAGTCGGACGACCTGCGGGGCCGCGAGGACGACGTACCGCTGGTGCTGCTCGGCGAGCGGCAGTACGACCTGCCGTACGACCACATCGCGATCGACAACGTGGCGGCGGCCCGCACGGCGGTACGCCACCTCATCAGCCGCGGCCGCACCCGGATCGCCTATCTCGGCGCCCGCACGGACTCCGCGAACCGCCCCGCGCACCTTCGACTGCAGGGCTGGCGCGAGGAGTTGACGCAGGCGGGGATCGCCGCTCCGGACAGCCTGGTGGGCCCGGTCGGCGGCTGGAACCGCTGGGACGGGGCGAAGGCTATGGCGCGGATGCTGGACGCGGGGGTGCGGCCCGACGCGGTGTTCGCGTACAACGACCTGGTGGCGATCGGCGCGATGCGGGTGCTGAGCGAGCGGGGTCTTCGTGTGCCGTGGGACGTGGCGGTGGTCGGCTTCGACGACATCGCGGAGGGCCAGTTCGGGGCGGTCACGCTGACCACGGTCTCACCGGACAAGCAGGCCATCGCACGCCTGGCGGTGGCCTCACTGCTTCGGAGCCTGGAGGGCGCCGCGGAGCCCGCGGGGCGCGAACTCGGCGCGGAATTCCGCCTGGTGGAGCGGGAGAGCACACTCGGCCGCCGCTGAGAAGACCGCGGCCCGCCTTTGCGCGGAGGGTTTACAGCCCCCTTCCAACGATGTAAAAAGCTCCCCGTACCGCCGAGTTGACCGTAAGTGCCGATCTTCCCGTGAGCGCTCTCAGCGCCGGGGCCGTGCCGTTTTGGGGACTCCATGAAGCCGACCACACTCCTTAGCCGTACCTCAGCCAGGACCCTCCTCGCCGCCGGTCTCGCCGCGAGCCTCGCGCTTGCCGCCGGGTGCGCGAAGTCGGAGGACGACGGCGACAAGAGCTCCGCGTCACAGGACCAGGGCGACTCGGGCCAGGTCGTCTCGGAGCCGAGCGCGGGCAGCGGCCCGTCCTGCGCGATAGACGCGTACGGCGGCAAGAAGCTGGACCTCAAGACCGCCACCGTGGGCTTCTCCCAGTCCGAGAAGGAGGCCAACCCCTTCCGCATCGCGGAGACGGCGTCCATCAAGGCCGAGGCCAAGAAGCGCGGCGTCAAGCTGCTCACCGCCAACGCCCAGTCGCAGTTCTCCAAGCAGATCAGCGACGTCCAGGACCTCATCGCCAAGGGCGCCGATCTGCTTGTGATCGCGCCGCTGAACTCCGACGGCTGGGAGCCGGTGCTTCGCTCGGCCGCCGCCAAGCACATCCCGATCATCACCATCGACCGCAAGATCAACGCCAAGGCCTGCAAGGACTACGTCAGCTTCATCGGCTCCGACTTCGTCGAGCAGGGCAAGCGGGCCGCCGACCAGATGATCAAGTCGACGGGCGGCAAGGGCAAGGTCGCGATCCTCCTCGGCGCCGCGGGCAACAACGTGACGACCGAACGCACCAAGGGCTTCCAGGACCGCATCAAGGAGAAGGCCCCCGACCTGAAGGTCGTCTTCAAGCAGACGGGCGAGTTCGCCCGCGAGAAGGGCCAGCAGGTCACCGAGCAGCTCATCCAGTCCAAGCCGGACATCAACGGGATCTACGCCGAGAACGACGAGATGGGCCTCGGCGCCGTCAACGCCCTCAAGGGCGCGGGCAAGAAGCCCGGCGACGTGAAGATCGTGACGGTCGACGGCACGCGCAACGCGGTGCAGGGCATCGTCGACGGCTGGATCGACGGCGTCATCGAGTCGAACCCGCGCTTCGGCCCGCTCGCCTTCCAGACCCTGGACACCTTCACCAAGGGCACGAAGGTGTCGCAGGACATCGTCATCAAGGACAGCGCGTACACGAAGACCAACGCCAAGGCGGACCTCGGCAAGGCGTTCTGAGATGACGGACGTCCTCTCGGTTACCGGCCTCACCAAGACGTTCCCGGGCGTACGAGCCCTGGACGCGGTCGACTTCACCGCACGCGCGGGCGAGGTGCACGCCTTGATCGGCGAGAACGGCGCGGGCAAGTCAACCCTGATCAAGATCCTGACAGGCGTGTACGCCCCGGACGCCGGCGACCTGACGTACAACAGCGAACAAGTCACCTTCTCGACTCCCCTCGAGGCCCAGCACGCGGGCATCTCCACGATCTACCAGGAGGTCAACCTCGTCCCCCTGATGAGCGTGGCCCGCAACCTCTTCCTGGGTCGCGAGCCGCGTAACAGGCTGGGTCTGATCGACTTCCGCCGCATGCACCGAGAGGCGGACGAGGCACTCCAGCGGCTCGGCGTACGCGTCGACGTACGCCGCCCCCTGCGCGAACTCGGCGTAGGCGCCCAGCAGATGGTGGCGCTGGCCCGGGCGGTCTCGGTCGACGCGCGCGTCGTCATCATGGACGAGCCGACGTCGTCCCTCGAACCCCGCGAGGTACAGACCCTGTTCGGCGTGATCCGCATGCTGCGGGACCGCGGGATCGCGGTGATCTACGTAAGTCACCGCCTCGACGAGCTCTACGAGGTGTGCGACACGGTCACCGTGCTGCGCGATGGCAAGCGGGTGCACACGGGACCGATAGCCGAGCTCGACCGGCTCCGTCTGGTCTCCCTGATGCTGGGACGCGAGCTCGGCGAAGTACGCGAAGAGGGCGTCACCAAGTTCTCCGGCGAACACGCTCCGGAAACCCAACCCGTGCTCCAGGCAAGCGATCTGACGATGCGCCACTACCTTCACGGCGTGTCCGTCGACATCCGCCCCGGTGAGGTGGTGGGCCTGGGCGGCCTGCTCGGCTCGGGCCGCAGCGAGACGGCGAAGGCCATCGCGGGAGCGCTGCCGCCCGACTCGGGCGACGTACTGATCGCCGGCACCCCGGTCCGCACCGGCTCGCCCCCCGCCGCCATCCGCGCCGGCATCAGCCTCCTCCCCGAGGACCGCAAGGCGGAGGGCATCGTCCCCGGCCTCTCGGTCCGCGAGAACATCGCCCTGGCGGCCCTGCCCCGCCTCTCCCGCTTCGGCCTGGTGGACGAGTCGGCGATCGACGCCATAGTCGCCAAGTTCATGAAACGCCTGCACATAAAAGCCTCGAGCCCTCACCAAAAAGTAGGCGAACTCTCGGGCGGCAACCAGCAAAAAGTACTCCTGGCCCGCTGGCTGGCGATGAACCCAAAGGTTCTCCTCCTGGACGAGCCCACCCGAGGCATAGACATAGGCGCGAAGGCCGAAGTCCAGAAGCTGATAGACGAGTTGGCCAACGACGGCCTGGCAGTCCTCCTCATCTCCTCCGACATGGAAGAACTGATAGAGGGCTCCGACCGAGTCATAGTCCTCAAGGACGGCAAGGTGATCGAAGAACTCACCGGCTCCTCGGTCACAGAAGCCGCTCTGATGCGAGCCATAGCGACGACCGGTGACCCGCATGAATAGACCAACCCGCGGCCGCCAGACCGACCGGAGGGGACGTGTCGGTATTTCCGCCCGGAGCACGGTTCGCGGCACTCCGGAGCCGAAGTACCCAGGCGGCCACCGGACGATGGCGAGGACGGACATACCGGCGCGGCCCCGCCCCACAGACAAGCCCAGGCGTACCCGCAGCCGGCTCACCCGGAGTTCCCATGACTGACCTCGCCCTCGGCGGAAAGACGCAGGCCGACCGCGACCGCCTTCTCCACCTTCTCCAGTCCTACGGCGTCTACATCGGCGTAGCGGTCCTCCTCCTCGTCAACATCATCGCCACCCCGAACTTCGTCTCCGCCGAGAACTTCCGCACCCAGGCCGTCCAGGTAGCCCCCGTACTCATAGTGGCCCTCGGCATGGCCCTGGCCATCGGCAGCGAGGGCGTAGACCTCTCCGTAGGTTCGGTGATGGCCCTCTCCACATCACTCCTCTCCCTCTACCTCGGCTACGGCCTAGGGACAGCGCTCCTGGTGGCGATCATCGGCGGCGCGGTCATAGGAGTGGCCAACGGCTCCCTCATCGCCTTCATCGGCGTCCAGCCCATCGTCGCCACCCTCGCGCTGATGGTCGCGGGCCGCGGCCTGGCCCTCGTACTCCTCCCCCAGCTCAAGGACGTACGCGACCCGGGCATGGCCTCGCTGGGCTCCGGCGACCTGCTCGGCATCCCCTACCTCGTACTGATCGCGGCAGCCCTCGCACTCCTCGTGGCCTTCGTCGTACGACGCACCACGTTCGGCCGCCAGCTCCTCGCCATCGGCGACAGTCGCCCCGCCGCCCGCCTCGCGGGACTCCCCGTACGACGGGTCCTGATCCTCGTGTACGTCTGCTCCGGAGCACTGGCCGCCATCGCGGGCGTCCTCGCGACCGCACGCCTCACCGCCAGCGACCCCACCTCGCTCGGCAACCTGATGGAACTCTCCGCGATCACCGCGGTCGTGGTCGGCGGCACACCGCTCAGCGGCGGACGCATACGCATAGGCGGCACCGTCGCGGGCGCCGTACTGATCCAACTGCTCACCGCCACGCTCATCAAGCACGATCTGCCGCCGTCGTGGACGCAGATCGCCCAGGCCGTGGTGATCGTTCTCGCCGTCTACGCGGCACGGGAGAGGGGCAAACGGTGACCGGCACCGTGGCATCCGATGCGAAGCACACAAGACAGAAGCCGATGAAGAAACAACCCGAGGACGACTACGCGAACACGCCGCGGCCCAACCGCTCCGAGCGGATCAGCGCCCTGGCCCAACAGCACGGCGCCCTGGTCACCCTCGTCGTCGCCGTCACAGCGGCGACCCTCAGCTTCGACACGTTCATGACCGGCGACAACATGGAGAACATGGCGGTCTCCTCCGCCTTCCTCGCGGTCGTCGCGCTCGGCATGACCTTCGTGATCATCACCGGTGGCATCGACCTGTCGGTCGGCTCGCTCTTCGCGCTCGGCGGGGTCCTCGCGGCCTGGGGCTCGCAGTACGGGACGGCGGTGGCGCTGCTTCTGCCGCTCGCCGTCTGCGGACTCATCGGCCTGGTCAACGGCCTGCTGATCGCCCGCTCCCGTCTGGCTCCCTTCATCGTGACGCTGGCCGCGATGCTCGGCGCGCGCGGCATCCTTCTCTCGGTCACGGACGAGGGTTCGAAGACCTACCTCGTCGACAAGGATTCGTTCTTCGCGACCCTCGGACAGGGCAAGATCCTCGGCATCGGGGCGCCGGTCTGGATCACTCTCGTCCTGTTCGTCGCCGGCGCGGTGATCCTGCGCCGCAGCCGCTTCGGCCAGTACGTCTACGCGGTGGGCGGCAACGAGGACGCGGCGGCCCTCATGGGTGCCCCCGTGGCCCGCACGAAGATCACCGTCTACACCCTCTCCGGCCTCTGCGCGGGCCTTGCGGGCGCGCTCAACGCGGCCTGGCTGGTCTCGGGTGTCACGATCCTCGGCTCAGGCATGGAACTGGAGGCCATCTCGGCGGTCGTGATCGGCGGCACGCTGCTGACGGGCGGCTTCGGCTTCATCAGCGGATCGCTCGTGGGCGTACTGCTCCTGAAGGTCATCCAGAACGTCATCAACCAGATAGGCTCGCTCGACTCGGCCTACCAACAAGTGGTCAGCGGCGCCTTCTTGGCCCTTGTCGTGATCGCCCAGACGTGGCTCGGCCGCAGGCGCAGAGTGCTCTAGCGCCACGCCTAAAGGGGAACCACCTGCCCCTTCCCCAGCGCGATCACCCCACCCTTCGACACCGTGTAGAGCGCCTCGTCCCGCTCCGGGTTGACCCCGATCGTCGCCCCGGGCGGGACGTCCACGTTCTTGTCGAGGACGGCGCCCCGCACCACGGCGCCCCTGCCCACGCGTACGTTGTCGTGCAGCACCGAGCCCTGCACGACCGCCCCCTCCTCGATCGTCACCCCGGGCGAGAGCACGGAGCGCGTCACCTGCCCTCGGATGACGCAGCCCGGACTGACGATGGACTCGCTCGCGATGCCGCCCGCGCAGAACTTGGCGGGCGGCAGGCCGCCCGGGTGGGTGTAGATGGGCCAGCGCCGGTTGTCCAGGTTGAAGACCGGCTGGTCGGAGATCAGATCCATGTGCGCTTCGTAGTACGCGTCGAGGGTGCCGACATCGCGCCAGTAGCCGTGGTCGCGCGTGGTCTCCCCCGGCACGTGGTTGTCGTCGAAGTCGTACACCTGGGCAAGGCCGCGCTCGGTGAGCATCGGCAGGATCGAACCGCCCATGTCGTGCTTCGAGTTGGGGTCCTCGGCGTCCTGCTGGATCGCGTCGACGAGGGTCTTCGTCGTGAAGACGTAATTGCCCATGGAGGCGAACACCTCGTGCGGCGATCCGGGCAGGCCGGGCGGATCGGCGGGCTTCTCTAGGAATCTGTCGACCCGCAGGCCGTCCCTCGCGGGTGTGATGATGCCGAAGGAGGACGCCTCCGCGCGCGGCACACGGATCCCGGCGACCGTCACCCCGGCGCCGCTCTCGAAGTGCTGGTTGAGCATCTGCCGCGGATCCATGCGGTAGACGTGGTCGGCGCCGAACACGGCGATGTAGTCGGGCTGTTCGTCATGGACGAGGTTGAGCGACTGCAGGATCGCGTCCGCGCTCCCCAAGTACCAGCGTGGTCCCAGGCGTTGCTGCGCGGGCACGGGCGTGACGTAGTTGCCCAGGAGGCTGGACATCCGCCAGGTGGTGGTGACGTGGCGGTCCAGGGAGTGCGATTTGTACTGGGTCAGTACGCAGATCCGCAGGATGTCGCCGTTGACGAGGTTGGAGAGCACGAAGTCGACGAGGCGGTACGTGCCGCCGAACGTGACCGCTGGTTTGGCCCGGTCGGCCGTGAGGGGCTGCAGGCGCTTCCCCTCACCTCCCGCCAGGACGATTCCGAGCACCGAAGGTCCACCGCGCATCGCGCCGCCCCCTTAACTGGCATCACTTGGACTCGAGTAACTCCTCGTACACGTCGGTCGTGCGCCGCGCGACCGCGTCCCAGCCGAACTCCCTCAGCGCACGGTCGCGTCCGGCCGCGCCCATGCGGGTCGCGGCGCCCGGATCGGCGACCACTTCGTTCAGGGCCTGCGCCAGCCGCGCCTCGAAGGCCGCCGGTTCCTGCTCCTCGTACGGAACGAGGAGCCCTGTGCTGCCGTCGTCGACGACCTCGGGGATACCGCCGACGTCCGATGCCACGACCGCGGTGCCGCAGGCCATCGCCTCCAGGTTGACGATGCCGAGCGGCTCGTAGACGGAAGGGCAGACGAACGCCCTTGCGTGGGTGAGGAGTTGGATCACCTGCGGGCGCGGGAGCATCTCCGGGATCCAGTGGACTCCCCCGCGCGCGGCGCTCAGCTCGTCGAAGAGGGTGCGGAACTCGGCGTCGATCTGGGGGGTGTCGGGGGCTCCTGCGCAGAGCACGAGCTGCGTGGCGGGATCCAACTCCTTTGCCGCGCGCAGCAGATGGGGGACGCCCTTCTGCCGGGTGATGCGGCCGACGAACAGGACGTAGGGCCGCTCGGGGTCGATCCCGAGGCGCTCCAGGACGTCCGTGTCCGGGTCGGGGCGGTACAGGGCGGTGTCGATGCCGTTGTGGACGACGCGCACCTTCGCCGGGTCGATGGCCGGATAGCAGCGCAGGATGTCGGCGCGCATGCCGTGCGAGACGGCGATCACGGCGTCCGCCGACTCGGCGGCGGTGCGCTCGGCCCAGCCGGATAATGCGTATCCGCCGCCCAGTTGCTCGGCCTTCCAGGGGCGCAAGGGCTCCAGGGAGTGCGAGGTCATGACGTGCGGAATGCCGTGCAGGAGCTTGCCGAAATGGCCCGCGAGGTTGGCGTACCAGGTGTGGGAGTGGACGAGGTCGCAGCCCGTGAGGGCGGCGGCCATGGACAGATCCACGGAGAAGGTGCGCAGGGCGTCGTTGGCGCCGTCGAGCGCGTCCCACGCCGCATGGCGCCTGAGACCGTCGGCGACGCCCTGCTTTCCCCAGCAGTGCACGTCGACGTCGACGAACGCACGTAACTCTTGTGCGAGGAACTCGACATGGACTCCGGCGCCGCCGTAGACATCCGGCGGATACTCCCGGGTGAGCAGTCCAACTCGCACGCAGAACCCCCCGTCCGTCCGCCCCTGCCGTCGGCCGCCCGCCCCCTCATGGTCACCCAGAAGCGCCCGGTGGGGAAGAGGGCCGCACCGACCTCTGGGGCGGACGCTCGAAGCAACAGTCGCCACACAGGCCCCCGTTGGGGCATCGGTAGTAGAGGCAGCAGCTGCGGCGGCGGAACGCGGTGCCGCGCAGTGTTCCGGTGTCGCGCAGGTCGGGATGGGCGAAGAGTTCGGCGGCCAGCGCCTTGGCGCGCTCCCCCACTTCGGTACGTCCCGTGCGCCGCCCCCAGGCGTCGAGTTCACGGGCCGCGCCCGCCAGAGCGGATCCCGCGTTGCCCCACAGCAGAGGCGCCGAGATGCGGTACCGCAAGCGCAAGGCGTCGGCCAGGGGCGCCAGATGGGCGAGTTGTACGGCGTCCCGGATGCTTGCGGCATCGGCGGGCCGCGTCCGCAGGACCGTCAGCCACAGGTCGTCGGGCGTGCTGCCGTCGGCGTCCCAGTGGAGCAGCGCCGGGTCGAGATCGGGCACCTCGCCGTGCAGTGCCGCCGAGCCGAGCGCCACGGACCACAGCCGGGCCGCGAGCCCCAGCTGCGCCACGGACACCGCGACGCGCGCGTCGGGCGCCCCGAGCCGGGCGGCGACCTTGTCGACGCGGAACGCGAGGGGCCCGCGGTCCCCCGCGTACACCCGTGCCAGAGGCGCCACTTGAGCGCCGCCCGGCGGCGCCCCCGTGCGCAGGGCGAAGAATCCGCCGACGGAACCGACTTCTGTCAGGTCGAGAGGGGCTTTCACGACAGCAGAGCCTAGAGGGGCCTGCGGAACAGGGCCGTCCACAGGAACGGCTCACCGAAGTGCGCGGACTCGGCGGGTTCGTCGCGCATACGGCGCAGCTCGACCTCCGTGAGGTCACCGAAGATCCAGCGCAGGGACTCCGGGGTGTAGGCGAGGCCGCCCTTGAGCCCGGCCTCGCGATAGAACTCCGCGTCGGGCAGCTCGGAGCCCGAGCCGCCCTCGCCGGCGGCGAAGCTGGTGAGGGCGAGGTGGCCGCCGGGGGCGAGGGCGCGGTCAAGCAGGTCGAGGTAGCTCACCCGGCGGTGGGGCGGCAGGTGGTGGAAGCAGCCCGAGTCGTAGATCAGGTCGTAGGGGCCGCGCAGTTCGGCCGCCGCCGGTTCGAAGGCGTCCCCGCGGTAAGACTCGAAGGCGTCCCCGCGGTAGAACTCGAAGGCGTCCCCGCAGTGGAACCGGATGTCCGCCCCGGCCTCGCGGGCCCGCTCCCCGGCCCACTCGACGGCCGTGGGCGAGAGGTCGACGGCGTCCACCTGGAACCCCAGGGAGGCCAGATACAGGGCGTTGCGGCCGGGCCCGCAGCCCAGATCCAGGGCCCGGCCCGGGACGAGCAGGCCCCGGTCGACGTACGAGGCCAGGTTCTCGTCCGGCTTGGCCACGAAGAACGGCACCGGCCGGGAGCGGTCGGTGTAGAAGCCGTCCCACCAGCTCGCCGCGTCGGCGGTCCAACGGTCGGCCCCCGGCGCGAACAGGCCGTCCATGAGCTTCAGTACGTCGTCGACGCTGCGTATGTCCCGGCGCATCCGGACCCCTTTCCACGAGGGTCAAGAATACGGGCGGGATCCATAAAAGCCCAGGTCAGACGGCTTCTCGTAAGCTCGCAGAATGGCGTTCAGGACGCCGGGAGCGGCACGGAAGGGCGGGCACCCCGCGAGCCCCGCGCTGGGGCGCCCACACTGGGTCCAGAGGCCCGCAAGGGGGCTCTTCCGAGGGTGCTCACGCAAGGATTTTCGAGATTCTGGATGATCCACCGAACTACCGCGTAACCCACCCGGGGGAGGACATCTTCGGGGAAGTACTCCATCGGTAGTAGGACGCAATGCCTGCTGAGGGACGACGACGCGGAGGGAAATCCGCGAGATCGTAGTGAGTATGGAAGCCGACCGTTCGCCGAGCCGGACGCCCCGGGCCCACCACTGGGCGCACCGCATGCCGTGGAGCACATCATGAGTGCCCTCACGGTGGCCGTGCTGCTCTCCGTCGTCTCCGCCGCCGCCTACGCGGGCGGGGCCATTCTGCAGGAGCGCGTCGCCGTCAGCACCCCGGAGCGACGGTATGTACCGCTGCGCCGCGGCGCATGGTGGGTCGCCATCGCACTGAACGCCCTCGGTGCGCTGCTGCACGTGGTGGCGCTCGCCTACGGGCCGCTGAGCCTGGTGCAGCCGCTGGGTGCGCTGACCATCGTCTTCGCCCTGCCGATGGCCGCTCTCTTCGTCCGCCGCAAGGCAGGGGCCACCGCGTGGCGCGGCGCGATCATGGCGACCGTGGGCCTGGCCGGTCTGCTCTCGCTGACGCAGTCGGCCGACGCGCAGTCCCTGGCCGGCACGGAGCGGGTCATGGTGGCGCTCGCCACCGCCGGTGCCGTGGTGGCGCTGATGGTCGTGGCGCACGCGGTGCACCGGCACCCGGTGGTGCGCAGCGTCCTGCTCGCCTGCGCGGCGGGCATCGCCTTCGGTATCGCCTCGGTGTTCACCAAGACGGTGGCGGTGGACCTGGACGCGAGCGTGCCGCTGACGCGACAGGCGCCGAGCCTCGCCGTGATCGCCGTCCTGGCCGGTGCCGGTGTGCTGATCTCGCAGGCCTCCTACCGAGGCGCGGGTCTGGCGGCGCCGCTGTCGACGGTGACGGTCATCAACCCGGTCGTGGCGGCCGCGGTGGGCCTCACGCTCTTCGAGGAATCGTTCCGCTACGGCACGGCGGGCACGGTCATCGCCCTCGGCTTCGGCGTCGTCGCGGCGGGCGGACTGATCCTGCTGACCACGGAGCGCATCGGAGCGGCACAGGGTGCGCAGGCGTCGGCGGTGCCGGTTGCCAAGGGCGGCCCGGTGGCCCCGGAGGTCCCGGCCCCCGAGCTGCGGGCGGACGAACTGCCGGCCCTGCCCTCCCAGCCCGTGACCGGGACGCACCGGCGGGTGCTGTTCCGCCACGGACGCGAACGCATCGGTTCCTGAAGCCGCCGCGTCATGAAACCGTGAAGCCCCTGGGGGATCCCCCAGGGGCTTTCTTGGCTGTGCCCGCCTCAGAGGCTGTGCTCGCCTCAGATCCGTACGCCGCCCGCCCGCAGATACGCGAGCGGGTCGACATCGGAGCCGAATCCAGGTCCCGTGCGCACCTCGAAGTGCAGATGCGGGCCCGTGCTGTTGCCCGTGGACCCCGACCGCGCTATGCGCTGCCCCGCGCCCACCTTCTGCCCGGCCTTCACGGTGAGCGCCGACAGATGGCCGTACTGGGAGTACTTGCCGTCGGCGTGCCGGATCACCACTTCGTAGCCGTACGAGCCGCCCCAGCCGGACGACACGACCGTGCCCGCGGTGACCGCCTTCACGGAGGTGCCGGTGGCCACGGGGAAGTCGACTCCCGTGTGATAGCCCTTCGACCAGGAGCCGCCCGCGGCGCGGTACGGGGTGCTCGGCGACGCGGACACGGGTGCGGAGAAGCCATGCGAGGCCTGGGCGGGCTTCGCGGCGGGCTTCGCCTTCTTGGGCTCGGCCGCCTTCGGCTTGGGCTTCGCCGCCTCCGTACGCTGCTTCGGTTCCGTCCGCTGCTTCGGTTCGGCCCGCGGTTTCGGTTCGGCCCGCTGCTTTCCGGCCTTCCGCTCCTGTGCCTGGAGCGCGAGCCGCTGGCCCGGCGTGATCAGGTCGGGGTCGCCGCCGATCGTCTCGCGGTTGGCCTCGTACAACTGCCGCCAGCCGCCGCCGGCCCGGCGCTCGTCCGCGATCCCGGAGAGCGTGTCACCGCGTACGACCGTGTACATCTGGCCGCGGCCCGCGGTGGACTGCGGCGTCACCTCCGGCTTGACGTCCTTGACCTCGCGCTTGGGGGTCTTCGTCGCCGCCTTGGGGGCACTCACCGGCGTGACGTCCGGCGCGTCACCGCCCCGCGTCAGGCCCGCCCGCTCCGAGCAGACCGGCCAGGCCCGGGGGCCCTGGGCCTTGAGGACCTTCTCGGCCACGGCGATCTGCTGGTCCTTTGTGGCGCGGTCGGCGCGCGGGGCGTAGGCCGTGCCGCCGTACGCCTCCCAGGTGGACTGCGTGAACTGGAGGCCGCCGTAGTAGCCGTTGCCGGTGTTGATGCTCCAGTTGTTGGTGGACTCGCAGGCCGCGACCTTGTTCCAGGTGTCGACGTCGGCCGCGTCCGCCGTGCCGGTGCCGATCAGCGGCAGCGCCATTCCGGCGCCGCCCGCCGTGACGGTCAGCGACGCGCGATTGATCCGGTTCGGCTGATACCGGCGGTGCCGACCGCGTACGGCCATGAGAAGCCCCCTCAGACACACACATCACAGTCACGTCAGAGTCACGTCAGACACACGACAAGGCGGCAAGTTAGCCGCTGGAACCGATCCGTGACAAGGGTGCGCGACCGAGGGGACCTCAGAACGGTCAGCCCTTCAAGTGCTCCGGTACCCAACGGAGTTGGACACCCTGCTGGTAGGGGCCACCGCCCTCATGATCGTTGAAGGCGTACACCTCCATCGAACGCTCCGACCCCGCATAGGCGTTGTGGGCGGCGAACACGGTGGACGGCGGGCACGTCATGTCCTCAAGAGCCGCCGAGAAGAGCGCGGGCGCCGTGCCACGCGCCGCGAAGTGCACGCCGTCGAAGTAGGAGAGCGTACGGAAGACCTGCTCCTCCGAGCCGCGCTTCGCCTTCATGTAGAGGGCGATCTCACGGTACGGCGGCCGTTCCGTGATGGTCGTGGAGCGCGGGAAGTCGCACAGGAACGGCACGTCGACCGCGATCGCCGCCAGGTCGGGGACGAGCCCGCCCACCGCGAGCGTGATCCCGCCGCCCTGGCTGCCGCCGACAGCGGCGACGCGCGATGCGTCCACCAGCGGGTGCGCGCGGGCCGCCTCCACGGCCCGTACGCCGTCGGTGAAGACGCGGCGGTAGTAGTACTCGTGGGGGTCCTCGATGCCGCGCGTCATATAGCCGGGGTACGCGGGCCCGCTGCCCACCGGGTCCGGGGTGTCACCCCCCGAGCCGCCGATGCCCTGCCCCCGGGTGTCCATCAGGAAGTGCGCGAAGCCCGCCGCCGACCACAGCAGGCGCTCGTGCGGCAGGCCGCGGCCGCCGCCGTACCCGATGTACTCCACGACGGCCGGCAGCGGCTCGCTCGTCCCCGCGGGGAGTATCAGCCAGCCCTTGACCGGGTGACCGCCGAACCCGGCGAACGTCACGTCGAAGACGTCCACCGTGCTGAGGTGCGCGTCGACGGGGACGAAGCGCGCGTCCAGGTCATGCTCACGTGCGGCCGAAAGGGTCTTCTCCCAGAACGCGTCGAAGTCCTCGGGCTCCGTCAGCTCGGGCCGGTAGCGGCGCAGTTCGTCGAGCGGCATGTCGAAATGGGGCACGGGCGGCTCCTTCGTCGTACACAGTGTCGTCAATGTCACGCTACGCCGCGGGGCGATACTGGCGAACACCACCGGCACTTCCACTTCCAGGAGCCACGGCATGAGCAGCACGTCAGCCCAGATCGGTGTCACAGGCCTCGCGGTCATGGGGCGCAATCTGGCCCGCAACTTCGCACGCAACGGCTACACCGTCGCCGTCCACAACCGCACGTCGGCCAAGACCCGGGCGCTGGTCGAGGAGTTCGGCCACGAAGGCGACTTCGTCTCCACCGAGACCGCCGAGGAGTTCGTCGCGGCCCTTGAGCGCCCGCGCCGCCTCGTCATCATGGTGAAGGCGGGTGAGCCCACCGACGCCGTCATCAAGGAGTTCGCCCCGCTTCTCGAAGAGGGCGACATGATCGTCGACGGCGGCAACGCGCACTTCGCGGACACCAGGCGCCGCGAGCGTGAACTGCGCGAGCAGGGCATCCACTTCGTCGGCACGGGTGTCTCGGGCGGCGAGGAGGGCGCGCTGCTCGGCCCGAGCATCATGCCGGGCGGCTCCGAGGAGTCGTACGCCTCGCTCGGTCCGATGCTGGAGAAGATCTCGGCGAAGGCCGAGGACGGCGCGCCCTGCGTGACCCACGTCGGCCCGGACGGTGCGGGTCACTTCGTGAAGATGGTGCACAACGGCATCGAGTACGCGGACATGCAGCTGATCGCCGAGGCGTATCAGCTGCTCCGCGAGGTCGCGGGCTACTCCCCCGCCCAGATCGCGGACATCTTCCGCACCTGGAACACGGGTCGTCTCGACTCCTACCTGATCGAGATCACGGCGGAGGTCCTGAAGCACGTGGACGCCGCGACGGGCGAGCCGTTCGTGGACGTGGTCCAGGACCAGGCCGAGCAGAAGGGCACGGGCCGCTGGACCGTGCAGATCGCCCTCGACCTGGGCGTTCCGGTGTCCGGGATCGCGGAGGCGGTGTTCGCACGCTCCCTCTCGGGCCACTCCGAACTGCGGGCGGCTTCGAGGGAGTTGCCTGGCCCGACGGCACGTCCGCTGGGTGAGGCCGAGGCCGGGGCGTTCGCCGACCAGGTCGAGCAGGCGCTGTACGCGTCGAAGATCGTGTCGTACACCCAGGGCTTCCACGAGGTCGCCGCGGGCAGCGAGGAGTACGGCTGGGACATCGACCTCGGTGCGGTGGCGTCGATCTGGCGCGGCGGCTGCATCATCCGCGCCGCCTTCCTGGACCGCATCCGCGCCGCGTACGACGCGCGCGCGGATCTGCCGAGCCTCCTCTCGGACAAGACGTTCGCCGAGGAGATCGGTGCGGCCCAGGACGACTGGCGCGCGGTCCTGGTCGCGGCCACCCGGCAGGGTGTCCCCACGCCAGGCTTCTCCGCCGCCCTCGCGTACTACGACGCGCTGCGCGCGGACCGGCTGCCCGCCGCGCTCACGCAGGGGCAGCGCGACTACTTCGGGGCGCACACCTATCGGCGTACGGACCGCGAGGGGTCGTTCCACACGCTGTGGGGCGGGGACCGCTCCGAGGTACAGGCTTAGGCCCTGCTGAAGTACAGGCTCAGGCCCTGACGGCCTGCCTCAGACGTCAGACCGGCTTCGGCTCAGGGTCCGGGGCCGGTCCCGGCGGCGGGAGCGGGGTCGGCGGCGGGTCCGGTGTGGGACGCGGCACCGGCCCCGGGCCCGGACCCGGTGTGGGCCGTTCGGGGTCCGGGACCGGGTTCGGCCCGTTCGGGTCGGGGATCGGGCTCGGTGGCAGGGGGTCGGGGAACGGAACAGTCATGGTCTCCTCCATCGAGGTCGGAGAGGGGTCGTGACCACTCTCTCCCGCCTCGCGTGCCCACGCCCGCCGAGTCCACGCGTCCCCGCGCCGTCCGACCTCAGTCCTGGGTGCGGGTGAGCCGTACGACGGGGATGTCCCGGTCCGTCTTCTGCTGATAGTCCGCATAGGGGGCGAACAGCTCGACGAGGCCCGGCCAGACCCTGGCCTTCTCCTCGGCCGGGAGGGTCTCGGCGTGGGCGGAGAACCGCTCCTCGGTGCCCACGCGCAGCCGTACGTCGGGGTTGTCCACGAGGTTGAGGTACCACAGGGGGTGCTCGTCGGCGCCGCCCTTGGACGCCACGATCAGATAGTCGTCGCCGTCACGGCCGTAGATCAGTACGGTGCGGCGCCACTGCCCGGTGCGCCGTCCGCGGTAGTCGAGCAGCAGGCAGGGGGCGCCCTGTATCTCGGCGCCCTTCGTGCCGCCTGACTCTTCGTAGAGGTGGGCCTGTTTCGCCACCCAGCCGGTGGGACTGATCACGGCCTCTTCGTCCTGCTGCGCCATGTCCGCTCCTGCGATGTGTCGATGCGGTCTGTGCGTGTGCGCGGGAGGTGGGCGGTCACTCGCTCACCTCCCGTGTGCACCCTACGACTTGACCCCGGCCCCGTCGTGGAGAACGGCCGCGCGCAGGCCGGGACGGGGGCTGGAAATGACCGGGACACGCAGGGTCGTACGGTCCGCCGCGTCCGCCATGGAGGCCTGGGCGAGGACGACGGCGTCCACTCCTTCCAGGGTGTCGACGGCGGCGGCGACCAGCACGGTACAGCCCTCCCGGTCGCCGGCCAGGAACCGCTCCCAGGCGCCTTCGACCACAAGGGTGGTGACGTCCACGGGGCGCCCCGCGCGGGCGGCCTCCTCCTCGACGAGGGCGACGGTCGGCTCAAGCGTGCTCCGCACGGTGGCGACGACGGCCACGGACCGCCCTGCCGCCACGGCGAGGGCCGCCATGGGCCGGTCGACGCGCAGCACCGGCACGCCGACGGCGGCGGCGCAGGCCTCGGCGATACCGCCGATGGTCGAGCACGTGCAGAGCACGGCGTCCGCCCCGTCGGCTACGGCACGGACGATGACCTCGCGGACGTCGTCGGCCACCGCCTGCGGCCCTTCGGCGCCGGCCCGCGTGAGCAGGTCCTCGTGCACGAGGTGCCGCAGCTCGACGCCGGGGTGGTCCTCGTCGCGCAGCCCTTCGAAGACGGGGATGTGCGCGGGCGAGGTGTGCAGCAGGGCGAGCGTCCCGGTCACCATGCCGTGGGGTCCGACTTCGCCTTGGCCAAGGCGGCCTCGACGAGCTCGCCGGAGGGTACGGGCGCCTCGTCGCGATGCCGCTCGGCCCACTTGACGACGTACGGACACAGGGGCGCGACGGCGACGCCTTCCCGCGCCGCCATCGCGTACAACTCCCTGGCCAGCGAGCCCGCGATGCCCTCGCCCTCGTGCGCGGGCTCCACCTCGGTGTGCACCGGCACCAGGGCGGACTCGGGCACGTCGAGGGTGAAGTAGACGATCTGCCCGACGACTTCACCCCCGGCACGGGCCTCAAGGACGCCGCGCGCCCGGTCGTCGCGGATCTCGGTCCCACTGCTCATCGGCTCTCCTGGAGGGCTCACACGGCCTGCGGGCTGCGCGCCATGTCGTCGGAGCCGGGCACCGGAGCGGCGGCGTCGTCACCGAGGGCCACGATGCGGTTGTCCTGACCGTCCACGTGCACGACCTTGGGCCGCAGGGTGCGGGCCTCGGCGTCCTCGACCTGGGCGTAGCTGATGATGATCACCCTATCGCCGGGGTGCACCAGGTGGGCGGCGGCGCCGTTGATCCCGATGACGCCGCTGCCGCGCTCGCCTTCGATGGTGTACGTCTCCAGGCGGGCACCGTTGGTGATGTCGACGATGTGTACGAGCTCGCCGGGCAGCAGGTCGGCGGCGTCGAGAAGATCGGCGTCGATGGTGACGGAGCCCACGTAGTGCAGGTCAGCCTGGGTCACCGTGGCGCGGTGGATCTTGGACTTGAACATGGTGCGCAGCATTCGCCACTCCAGAATTCCGCTCCCTGCCTGCTTTGCAGGTCAAGGGCTACTCTCTCGGATTACAACGGCCCGCCTCCACTATGCGGCGCCGTTCGGTTCTGCACCAGAGATCTCTGTCACGTCGCGTACGGGCGAAAGGTGGAGCGGCGAGGTGCGCTCAGCGGTCCACCCGCTTCTCGTGCGGTCCTTTGTCCGGGACCTCGCCCATCTCCGCCGCCGCAGGATCGAGTACGCGCGCCAGGAACGTCCGGGTCCGCTCGTGCTGCGGGTCGCCCACCACACGTTCGGGCGTGCCCTCCTCGACGATCACTCCGTCGTCCATGAAGACCACCCGGTCGGCGACCTCGCGCGCGAAGCTCATCTCATGGGTGACGACCAGCATCGTCATCCCCTCCTGGGCGAGCGAGCGCATCACCGCGAGTACGTCCCCGACCAGTTCGGGGTCGAGCGCGGAGGTCGGCTCGTCGAAGAGCATCAGCTCGGGGTCCATGGACAGCGCCCGGGCGATCGCGACCCGCTGCTGCTGGCCGCCGGAGAGCTGCAGCGGATAGGACTGCTCCTTGTCGACGAGGCCCACCCGCGCGAGGTTGGCCCGCGCGATGCGCTCCGCCTCCTCCTTGCCGCGCCGCAGCACGCGGCGCTGCGCGATGGTCAGGTTCTCCAGCGCCGTGAGGTGCGGGAAGAGGTTGAAGGACTGGAAGACCATGCCGATCCGGCGGCGTACGCGATCGATGTCCACATCGGGGTCGGTGACCTCGGTGCCGGCCACCGTCACCGTGCCCGACGTGGGCTCTTCCAGGAGATTGACGCAGCGCAGCAGGGTCGACTTGCCGGAGCCCGAAGGGCCGATGACACAGACCACGTCACCGCGCCCGACCGTGAAGTCGATGCCCTTGAGCACCTCCAGATCACCGAACGACTTGTGCAGATCGCGCACCTCGATCGCCTGCCCCGAAGGTGCGGGCGCATCGGGTGTCTTGTCCAACTTCACGGTGCTCACCTGGCTTTCGCCGTACGGGCCTCGAGCCGCCGCACCAGATGGCCGAGCGGGAGGGTGATGACGAGATACAGCAGTCCGGCGATCAGGATCGGGGTCAGGCTCTTGTGCTCGTTCAGCGCGTCCCGGCCGAAGTTGGCCAGCTCGAACTGGCCGAGCGAGAGGCCGAGCAGATACACCAGTGAGGAGTCCTTGGTGAGCAGGATCAGCTCGTTGGTCAGCGGCGGCAGCACGATCCGGAACGCCTGCGGCATCACGATCGACACCATCGCACGCCCCGGTGACATACCAAGCGAACGGGCCGCCTCCGTCTGCCCCTTGGGCACCGCCAGAATGCCCGCGCGGATCGTCTCGGCCATATAGGCGGCGCCCACCAGGCCGAGCGACAGCATCACCGTGATGTCCATGTCGAGCGCGACCTCGAAGGCCAGCGGCACACCGAAGCCGAGCGCGATGAACACAAGGAGGGAGGGAACGCCGCGGAAGAATTCGATAAAGGCGATCGCGATCCAGCGGTACGGAGGCACCGGGGACAACCGCATCAGCGCAAGGACGATGCCGAGTCCCAGGCCGAAGCCGAAGCCGAGCAGCGTGTAGTAGGCGGTGTTGACCAGTGCGGTGGTGATCACCTCGGGGAACAGCGCCTTGGCGATCTCCACGTCGAAGAACGCCTGGCGCAGTGTCCCCCAGTCGGCCACCAGGGCGAACACGGCTATGGCGATGAAGAGCACGGCGTACTGGACGCCGCGGAACAGCCGTGCCCGCTGCCGTCGGGACATGGACATACGTGCAGAACTCCTCTGGTCAGCCGTTTGAATGCTCGAGGTCAGCTCTGCGGAGTGGTGCCGAACCACTTCTTGTAGATCTTGTCGTAACTGCCGTCGGCCCGCGCTTTCTTGAGGACCTTGTTGGCCTTGGTGCGCAGTGCGTCATTGCCCGTACGGAAGCCGATTCCGTACTCCTCGCCGGTGTCGAACTCCGCGGTCACCTCGGTGTCCGGGTTCTCCTTGACGTACTTGAAGAGCACGCCGTTGTCGTTGATGCCCGCATCGACCTTGCCTGCCTTGACGGCGGTGAGCAGCAGGCCGACGTCCTCGTACTCCACGAGCTCGATGTCGAGGCCCTTGCTCTGCTTCTTGGCGTAGATGCCGCCGGTGGTGGCCTTCTGGTAGCCGAGCTTCTTGCCCTTGAGGTCATCGAAGGTCTTGTAGGGATCGCCCTTCTTGGTGATCAGCGCCTGGGTGGCGTTGAAGTAGGGGACCGAGAAGTCCATGACCTTGTCACGCTCGTCGGTGATCGTCATGCCCGCGGCGGCCAGGTCGCACTTGCGGATGTTGAAGTCCTGGCCGGTCTCGATGCCCTCGAAGGGCGTGTTGACGATTTCCTGCTTCACCCCCAGTTCCTTGGCGATCAGGTCGACCAGATCCACGTCGAAGCCGACGATCTCGCCGTCCTGCTTCGACTGGAACGGGGGGTAGGGCAGGTGCGTGCAGGTCTTGAGCGTGCCGGACGAGACGAGCTTGATCCCCGAGCCGCCCGTGTCGTCGGACTTGGTGCTGGTGCAGCCCGCCGCCAGCAGGCCGGCGGCTGCGGTCAGGGCTATGGCAGCCACCGGGGAACGAACGGACTTCGGGGGACGAGCGGACACAGAACCTCCAGGGCAGGCTCGAACCGGGGCGCGAGCGAGATCAACAGCGCTGTGTGCTGCGCACGCTGCGGTGCATCCTGCCACCGGCCAGGGCTCTTGTCCTGTCCTCGGGATTGCGTATGGGTAACACACTCGATCTCCGCTACATCAACTCCTCTATGCGAGCGGGCACTTACTGAGCGTCAGCTTCCGAGTCGACGCCGAGGGGCGCCCCGAGCGTGTTTGCCTAGTTCACGGCCTGCCTGATGCCTGGGTGGTGTTCCCGCTGTGCGAGATGCACTGACGCGGCGCTCGGCCGCTCGCCGCGCGGGTGTTCCATCGGGCTCAGGTAGGGCAGATCGGTGAGGGGCCGGCCCGTGCAGAACCGCAGGATGAGATCGGCGTGGGCCGAGTCCTGTTCCAGGGGGAACATGTGGTCGGCGTCATGGAACGTGGCGAAGGGAGCCCGCAGCTCCTCGGCCAGCTGGCGGCCAAGCGCCGGTGTGGTGAGGTGGTCGTGCTCGCCGGTGTACACCAGCGTCGGGACGTCGAGTCCGTGGGGTTCGTACCACGCGTGTTCGGTCATACGCGCGTTGTGATCGCAGGCCTTGTCCAGATCCTGCGCGCTCTGGGTACGGAACTGGTGGCTCAGGAGGCGCCAGATCGCCGCGTGGCGTCGCACTCGCGTGTCATTGGGCGTGACGAAGGTGCGCAGGAGGCTGTCGGCGAGGTCGTCGCGCCGGTTCTCGGCGACCATGCGCTGCCAGTGCGGGATCTGGCTCACGTACGACGGGGGAAGGTACCCGGTCATGGCGCCGAGCAGCAGGCGCGTCACGTGCTCGGGGTAGAGCTGGGCGCAGCGCAGTGCGATCGCCCCGCCGTAGCACGTGCCCAGGAGGTTCGCGCCGCCCATGCCAAGGGTGTTCAGGAGGTGCCGCAGGGCCGCGGCCAGGAAGTCGTATCCGTAGCTTGCGGGCAGGGCGTCGGCCGCGCCGAAGCCGGGGAGTTCGACGGTCACCAGCGAGGCGTGGGGCAGCAGATGTTTCTCGTAGTTGGTCCACGAGTGGCGGTCCTGCATCATGCCGCCGACCACGACCACGGGCTCGGTCACCGCGGACGGGGACTCCACGATGCGGCAGGGGAACCTGAAGCCCTCGAACTCCAGCCAGTGCTCTCGTCCTTGCCCCGTCATCGCTGCCCCGTTCCGGTGGTTGTTCCGGCGGCTGAGCACCCTGCCTGCCGGCCAGGGACCCCAGGTGGGCAACACAGGGCGCGTTCCCGTTGCTTTGACGAAGTCGCAAGATGGCGCAGAGAACCGTTCATGCTCCGCAAACGTGGCGACGGTTCATGTCGTTACGGTCTAACCGGCGGTTTTGTGAGACAGGTTGAGGCATTCCTCTCCGCCGGTGGTCCGAACTCGCGGCCAACTCCGGCTCAGGCGACCACCTCCACCGCCTCGACCGCGTCCGTCTCCTCGCCCGTCTCCACCGTCTTCACGGCGAACTGCGTGCGGTAAAGCTCCGCGTACCGGCCCTCCGCCTCCAGCAACTCCTCGTGCGTGCCCCGCTCCACGATCCGGCCGGCTTCGACGACGAGGATCTGGTCGGCGGACCGAACGGTCGACAGGCGGTGGGCGATGACGATCGCCGTGCGTCCCTCAAGGGCTTCCGCGAGCGCTTCCTGGACCGCCGCCTCCGATGTGTTGTCCAGGTGGGCGGTCGCCTCGTCCAGGATCACCACCCGCTGCTGGGCCAGGAGCAGTCGGGCGATCGTCATGCGCTGGCGCTCGCCGCCCGAGAGGCGGTAGCCGCGCTCGCCGACCACGGTGTCCAGGCCGTCCGGCAGGGAACGTACGAGGTCTTCGAGGCGGGCCCTGCGCAGGACGTCCCACAGGTCGTCCTCGGTGGCGTCGGGACGGGCGAGCAGGAGGTTGGCGCGGACCGACTCGTGGAAGAGGTGGCCGTCCTGGGTGACCATGCCGAGGGTCTGGCGAATGGACGCCGCCGAGAGGTCACGGACGTCGACGCCTCCGATGCGTACGGTTCCGCCGTCCGTGTCGTACAGGCGCGGAAGCAGTTGCGCGATCGTTGACTTGCCCGCTCCGGATGAGCCGACGAGTGCGACCGTCTGGCCCGGCTCGGCGCGGAAGGAGAGGCCGTGCAGGACTTCCTCGCCGCCGCGGGTGTCGAGCGCGGCGACCTCTTCGAGGGATGCCAGGGAGACCTTGTCAGCGGACGGGTAGCCGAAGCGCACGTCGTCGAACTCCACCGCCACCGGGCCCGGCGGGACCTCACGTGCTTCCGGCTTCTCGTCGATCAGCGGCTTCAGGTCGAGGACCTCGAAGACCCGCTCGAAGCTGACGAGCGCGCTCATGACCTCGACTCGTGCTCCCGCCAGGGAGGTCAGCGGCGCGTAGAGGCGGGTCAGGAGCAGGGCGAGGGAGACGATCGCGCCCGCGTCCAGGGTGCCCTTCAGCGCGAAGTAGCCGCCGAGTCCGTAGACGAGGGCCAGCGCGAGGGCAGAGACCAGCGTGAGCGCGGTGATGAACGCGGACTGCGCCATGGCCGTGCGTACGCCGATGTCCCGCACCCGGTGGGCCCGAGCGGCGAACTCGGCCGACTCGTCGCCCGGCTGCCCGAAGAGCTTGATGAGCGTGGCGCCCGGCGCGGAGAAGCGCTCGGTCATCCGCGTGCCCATCGCCGCGTTGTGGTGCGCGGCCTCGCGCTGGAGCTTCGCCATCCGGGAGCCCATGCGGCGCGCGGGGACGATGAAGAGGGGGAGCAGGACGAGGGCGAGGAGCGTGATCTGCCAGGAGAGCTTCAGCATCACGGCCAGGGTCAGGAGCAGCGTGACCACGTTGCCGACGACGCCGGAGAGCGTGTTGCTGAACGCGCGCTGGGCGCCGATCACGTCGTTGTTGAGGCGGCTGACAAGCGCACCGGTGCGGGTGCGGGTGAAGAAGGCAACGGGCATGCGCTGTACGTGATCGAAGACGGCCGTCCGCAGGTCGAGGATCAGCCCCTCCCCCAGGTTCGCCGACAGCCAGCGGCTGAGCAGTCCGAGGCCCGCTTCGGCGACGGCGATGGCGGCGATGAGCAGGGCGTAGCGGACGACGAGCGAGGACTCGCCGTCGGAGACGATCGCGTTCACGACGTTCCCCGCCAGGACGGGCGTCGCCACGGCGAGGAGCGCGGTGGCGATGCTCAGGAGGACGAATTGGACGATGCGGCGCTTGTGCGGGCGGGCGAAGGTGGCGATGCGGCGCAAGGTGGTGCGGGCGAAGGGACGGCTGTCCTGCTGGGCGTTCATGACGCTGTGCAGCTGCATCCAGGCTGTCGTTTCCATGCTCATGAGAAGAACCTAGAACCTCAAGCTTCCTTCAGGTCAAGCATGGGGGCGCGCGGCGGTGCACCCGCTCCCCGCGCGTCCCTGTCGCATCCCTTGACCCGCGTGTAACAGGAACGTACTTTCGCTTCAACTCTTGTGGCCATCACACGGGTTGCCGACTTCCTGATTCGAGAAGGCGAACGCATGCGAGAGCTACGAAGGCGTACTCTGCTGTCCGCGATCGGCGGCACGGCCGTCGCGGGAGGTGGCCTCACCGCTGCCGGTACCGGAACCGCCCAGGCCGCCGAAGCCGCTCAGGCCGCGGCACAGCGCCCGAGCCCCCTCGACCCGAAGATCAAGAAGCTGCTCGACCGTATGACTGTCGAAGAGAAGCTGGGGCAGCTCCAGCAGCTCCCGTGGGCCGTCAGCACGGGTCCTGGCGGCAGCGAGACGAAGGACGTCGAGGACGCGGCGCGCGCCGGGCGGCTCGGTTCCGTCCTGAACATCTTCGGCGCCAAGAGCAGCAACGCCCTCCAGCGCATCGCCGTCGAGGAGTCCAGGCTCGGCATTCCGCTGCTCTTCGGGCTCGATGTCATCCATGGCCTGTGGACGACGTTCCCCATCCCCCTTGCCCAGGCGTCGAGTTTCGACCCCGAGGTCACCAGGCGGGACGCCGAGGTGTCGGCGAAGGAGTCGCGCTCCAACGGTGTGCACTGGACGTTCTCGCCGATGATGGACGTCACGCACGAGCCGCGCTGGGGCCGGATCGCCGAGGGCTGCGGCGAGGACCCGTACCTCACGACCGCGTTCGCCGTGGCCAAGGTGGAGGGCTACCAGGGCCGGAAGGGTGCGACGGAGTCGAAGGGGTCTAAGGGGTCCAAGGGCTCCGGGCTCGCAGGCAAGGACCGCATCGCCGCCTGCGCCAAGCACTTCGTCGCGTACGGCGGGGCGGAGGGCGGCCGGGACTACAACACGGTCGACGTGTCGAAGTCGCGGCTGCGCAACCACTATCTGCCGCCGTTCAAGGCCGCGTTGGACGCGGGCGTGGCGACGGTGATGGCCTCCTTCAACACGATCAGCGGCGTCCCCGCGCACGGCAACTCCCACACCCTCACCGACGTACTGGTCAAGGAGTGGGGCTTCGACGGCTTCGTCGTCAGCGACTGGAACGGCGTCGACGAGCTCGTCGCGCACGGTTTCGCCGAGGACGGCGCCGACGCGGCCCGTCTCGCGCTCAACGCCGGGGTCGACATGGAGATGGCGAGCACGGACCTCGCCAAGAACGGCAAGAAGCTGCTGAGCGGTGGAAAGATCAGCGAGAAGCGGCTCGACGAGGCGGTCGCGCGGATCCTGCGCCTGAAGTTCGCCCTTGGACTCTTCGAGAATCCGTACGTCGATGAGGGCGACGCCATCGAGAAGCCGTCCGCCGACGCGCGCGAGGCGGCCCGTGAGACCGCCGCCCGCTCGATGGTGCTGCTGAAGAACGACGGCGAGGCGCTTCCGCTCAAGAGGTCGGCCGGGTCCATCGCGGTCGTCGGTCCGTTCGGCGACTCCGACGATCTCCTTGGCACCTGGACGTTCCCCGGCGCGGCCAAGAACTTCCCCTCGGGAAAGGTGCTCGCGGCGGTGAAGGCCGCGGCTCCACGGGCGAAGGTGACGTACGCGAAGGGCGTCGACGCCGAGGGCACCGACACCGGCGGGATCGCGGCGGCGGTCGACGCGGCCAAGGGCGCCGATGTCACCGTCGTGGTGGTCGGTGAGCCACCGGCGATGAGCGGCGAGGCGGCGGCGCGCAGCGACATCGGTCTGCCGGGCGCGCAGGAGAAGCTGATCGAGGCGATCGCGGAGACGGGCAAGCCGTTCGTGGTGGTCCTGGTCAACGGGCGCCCGCTGACCGTCGGCGACTGGCTGAAGTCGGCGCCCGCCGTCCTTGAGGCCTGGCACCCGGGCCTTGAGGCCGGGAACGCGATCGCCGACGTGCTGTTCGGCAAGGTCAACCCGGGCGGCAAACTGCCCGTCTCCTTCCCGCGCACGGTCGGCCAGATCCCCATCCACTACAACCACGAGTCGACGGGCCGCCCCTACAACGCCGACAACAAGTACACGTCCAAGTACCTCGATCTGCCCCCGGACCCGCAGTTCGCCTTCGGCCACGGCCTCAGCTACACGGAGTTCGAGATCGGCGCGCCGAGGCTGAGCCGCGACCGCGTGCCGGCGCGGGCGCTGCGCGAGGGCGACACCCTGGAGGTCTCGGTCACCGTAAGGAACACGGGTGACCGCAAGGGCGACGAGGTCGTCCAGCTGTACGTCCACGACATCGCGGCGAGCATCGCGCAGCCGGTGCGCAAGCTGCGCGGGTTCCGTCGCGTGACCCTGGAGGCGGGCAGGTCGACCACGGTCCGATTCCAGCTCGGGGCCGATGACTTCGGGTTCTGGACGAACGCGGACGGCGGGGAGTTCCGCGTCGAGGAGGGGGCCGTGGACGTGTACGTCGGCAACAGCTCCGAGGCCAAGTCGAAGAAGCGGCTGACGATTACGTAAGGGCTATGTGAGGAGAGGGGGCCGGGCCCGCCGGGCTCTGCCCCCTCGCCGCGTCAGCCGAGTTCCAGGGTCGTGACCCCGAACACCCGCTCCTGGGCGAGCTCCCGCACGGGGCCGGTGTACATACGGGCGGTCGCGAACACGGGCTTCATGCCGCGCTCCTCGGCCATGGCGATGGCATGCGGCTGGGTCTCGGGGACGTCGATGACGACGGGCGCGCCGTCCGCCTCCGCGGTGAGCGCGTCGAAGAGCGCCTCGGCGTCCACGCGCGAATCCGCGAACAGGGGCCCGATGCGCAGGGCGTCGCGGGCCGGGCGGAGCACGCCGTATCCGGTGACGCGGCCGTCGACGATGCGGGCAAGGGCGCGGTGTCCCGGCGCGGTGAGCCAGGAGTCGAGGAAGCGCGGGCGGTCGGCCGGATAACTCGCGGCGTCGTAGGCGGTGATCGCCTTCAGGCCCGCTGCCTCGACCGGCAGGACGTGGGCGGGCGTTGAGGCGGGTCTTGGCACCGGCCCCTGGTAGCGCATGGTGCGGTGGGCGAGCTCGAAGCCCGAGCGGCGGTAGTTGTCCTGCTGGGCGACCACGCCGTCGAGGCCGACGGTCCGGGTGCCCGCGTGGGCGAGGGCCGCCTGCCAGGTGGCGAGGCCGTGGCCGCGGCCTCGCTGGTCGGGGCGGACCAGGTAGAAGCCGAGGAAGGCGTACAACTCGTCGTAGTTGACGACCGAGATCGCGGAGACCGGCTCCGCCGGTTCGTCGGCGAGCCGGCCGATGAAGAACCCGTCGGGGTCCTGCGCGAAGAAGCACGGGCCGTCCCGCAGCCCCGGGTTCCAGCCCTCGTCCGCCGCCCATCCGCTGACGACCCGCCAGTCTTCGGGCGTCGCCCGCGAGATGATGAGCCGCCCAGGTCCCGAATCTGTCATTACCGCACCCTTCGTACGCCGGAGGTCCCATCCTGCCCGCCTCCGCGGCTCGCCATCCGCCATCCACCGCGAACCGAGTCATAAGCACTTCTTGCAGGGGCACTCAGGTCCGGTATTGAGGTGCTTTGAGCCTGATTTCCGGCGTACGGGGACGTCCCTGCAGCGGGCTGGAAGGGTGGCCCGGGGGTGCGGGGCCGACTGTCCGGCTATTTCACGCCCTTTCCCAACTCTCCCTGAAAAACACCCACTTGTGGTCACGGAACAGACGAGAAGACGATCGGCGCCACATGCCCCCGTGGCAGCCAAGCAGTCCGTTCTTCCAGGAGGTTCCAGTGAACGACCGGCTCTCACTCGGCCCGGACGCCGCACGGCAACTGGCGACGACCACCAAGACCACCCCGCAGATGCGCGGCATCACCCCGCGCTATCTGCTGCGCGCGCTGCCCTGGGTGGACGTCGAGGCGGGCACCTACCGGGTGAACCGCCGCCGTACGTTCGTGCTCGGCGACGACCGGATCACCACGTACGACGAGAACGGCTCGCACCGCGTCGTGCCCGGCGACTTACGCGAGGTCCCCTACCTCCGTGACGCCGACGACGCGCTGCTCGCCGAGCTGGCCGGTGCCTTCACCGAGGTCACCTTCGAGGCCGGGCAGGTCCTCGCCCAGGAGGGCGACGCCGCCGACCGGCTGTGGGTCGTCGTGCGGGGCAGGGCCGAGAAGCGGGTGACCGGGCGGTACGGCGAGGACGCGCTGCTCGAAGTGATCGGCGACGGCCAGTTCTTCGACCTGGACGCATGGACCCGGTCGGACCCGATGCCCTACCGCGTCAAGGCGCTCACCCCTGGCGTTGCCCTCTGCGCGGACCGCGGCGAGCTCGCGAGGCTCGCCGACCGTGACGAGGCGCTGGGGGGCGCGGTCACCGCGTACCGCGCAGGCGACACCGTGACGCCCGGCTCCGAGGTACCGGTGGATCTGACCGCCGGACATGTCGGGGAGCCCGATCTGCCGGGGACGTTCGTCGACTACGAGGACGCGCCGCGCGAGTACCACATGACGCTGGCGCAGACGGTGCTCCGCGTGCACACCCGGGTCGCCGACCTGTACAACGGGCCCATCGACCAGACCCGCGCGCAGTCCAACCTCACCATCGCGGCACTGCGGGAGCGGCAGGAGTCCTCGCTCCTGAACCACCCGGAGCACGGCCTGTTCCACAACGTCTCCCCCGGGCAGCGGGTCCAGTCGCGCACCGGCGCCCCCACCCCCGACGACCTCGACGAACTCCTGGCGAGGGTGTGGAAGCAGCCTGGCTTCTTCCTCGCGCATCCCCGGGCGATCGCCGCCTTCGGCCGGGAATGTACGCGCCGTGGCGTGCCCCCGGTGACGGACGGCCGCTTCGGCAGCCCGCTCCTGACGTGGCGCGGGGTGCCGCTTCTCCCCTCGGACAAGGTGCGGTTCTCGGGCGGCTCGGGCCTCGACGCCGGCACCACCGAGATCCTGCTGATGCGGACAGGCGAGGCCGAGCAGGGTGTGGTGGGGCTGCGTCCGGCGGGTGTCGCGGACGAGGTCGAACCGGGCCTGTCCATGCGGAACATGGGCGTCGACCAGAAGGGCATCACGTCGTACCTGATGACGGCGTACTTCAACACCGCGGTCCTGGTCGAGGACGCGATCGCCGTCCTGCAGAACGTCGAGGTGTCGAACTACCATGACTATTCCTGACGTTGTAGGGCGGAGGGCCGGGCTGCCAGCGGCCCCCGCTCCGCAGGCCCCAGCTCCCCGTGCGGACGCGCTTCCGCAGCTCCAACCCCCCGGCTACTCCCCCGAGTCGGCCCGCCAGGACATCCCGATCCTGCACCGGAGCGTCAACGGCCGGCCCCTCGTCTGGCTGGACAACGGCGCCACCACGCAGAAACCGCGCCAGGTCATCGAGGCGCTCGCCGCCTATTACGGCGCCGCCAACTCCAACATCCACCGCGGCGCGCACACCATGGCGCGCGAGGCGACCGAGTTGTACGAGGCGGGGCGGGCGGCGGTCGCGCGGTTCCTGGGGGCCGGGTCGCCGGACGACATCGTCTTCGTACGCGGCACGACCGAGGCCGTCAACCTCGTCGCGCAGAGCTGGGGGCGGGCGAACCTGGGGCCCGGGGACGACATTCTGGTGGCCGTCCTCGAGCACCACTCCGACATCGTCCCCTGGCAGTTGATCGCGGAGGAGAGGCGGGCGCGGGTCGTCCCTATCCCCCTCACGCCGGACGGGGCGATCGACCAGGACGCCTACGCCGGTCTCCTCTCCTCCCGCACCCGGATCGTCGCCGTCAGCCACGCGTCGAACGTCCTCGGGACGGTCCCGCCGGTGAAGGAGATGACCGCGCTCGCCCACCGTTACGGCGCCAAGGTCCTGGTGGACGGCGCGCAGGCCGTCGCGCACTTCCCGGTCGACGTGCGGGACCTGGACGCCGACTTCTACGCCTTCTCGGGGCACAAACTCTTCGCCCCGACCGGCATCGGCGCGCTCTACGCCAAGCCGGAGATCCTGCGGGACATGAGGCCGTGGCAGGGCGGCGGCAACATGATCGAGTCGGTCGACTTCACGCGGACCACGTTCGCGCCGGTACCGCACCGCCTGGAGGCAGGCACGGGCCACATCGGTGGCGTCGTCGGCCTGCTGGCGGCCCTGAACTGGTTCACGTCGTTCGACCGGGAGGCCGTCGCGGCGTACGAGACCGCGCTCATGACGTATGCGCAGCAGGCCATGGCCACGGTCCCCGGCCTGGATGTCCTCGGGACGGCGCCGGAGCGGATCGCGGTGCTCACGTTCACGCTCGCGGGCCACGACCCGGCCGGTATCGCGGACTGGCTCGACCGCG
The DNA here is from genome assembly GCF_043200355.1 of Streptomyces sp. NPDC048436. NCBI lineage: Bacteria > Bacillati > Actinomycetota > Actinomycetes > Kitasatosporales > Streptomycetaceae > Streptomyces > Streptomyces sp. NPDC048436. Next base: position 3,234 of record NZ_JBICXP010000006.1, on the reverse strand, counting down.
ACGGCATCGCGATCCGCGCGGGCCACCACTGTGCCCAGCCCGCGCTCGCCCACTACGGCCTGGAGAGCGCCGCCCGCGCGTCACTCGCCCTCTACAACACGTCCGAGGAGGTGGATCAGCTGGTGGCTTCCTTGCGGCGGCTTCAGGAGGCGCCGCCGGAGGTGAAGACGCCGCAAGGGGCTTAGCGGCGGGGTGTCCGGTTTCCGTCGGGGCGTGGTCGGATAGGTGGCGTACATCGACTGAGCTTCGGGAGGCAGGATGTTCGTCCCGTTCGGGGCCCTTGATTTTCTGGACCGCGCCACGGCCGTATACGGGTACCGGGTCGGCATCGTCGACGAGAGCGATCAGCCCGCCGAATCCTGGCAGGACCTCACCTACCGGCGTGTGGGTGAGCTGGCGCGGGCCCAGGCCGCCGGGCTCGACGCGCTCGGGGTGCCGCACGGCGCACGGGTGGCGGTTGTCTCGCCCAACAGCGCACGGCTGCTGACGTCGTTCTTCGGCGTCAGCGGCCACGGCCGGGTCCTCGTGCCGGTCAACTTCCGTCTCTCGGCGGAGGAGGTGAGCTACATCGTCGCGCAGTCGGGGGCGAGCGTCCTGCTGGTCGACCCGGAACTGGAGGACCGCCTCTCGGGGGTGACCTGCAAGCACCGTTTCACTCTCGGGGCCCAGGCCGACGCGGAGCTGTACCGGTTCGACACCGAGCCGGAGCCCTGGGAGCACGACGAGAACGCCACCGCGACCATCAACTTCACCAGCGGTACGACGGCTCGGCCCAAGGGCGTACAGATCACGCACCGCAACATCTGGGTGAACGCACTGACGTTCGCGCTGCACGCAGGCGTCACGGACCGGGACGTGTACCTCCACACCCTGCCGATGTTCCACGCCAACGGCTGGGGCATGCCCTTCGCGATGGCCGGCATGGGCGCGCGCCAGGTCGTCCTGCGCAAGGTGGACGGCGCGGAGATCCTGCGCCGCGTGGCCGAGCACGGGGTCACGGTGATGTGCGCGGCGCCCGCCGTGGTCAACGCGGTCCTGGCCGCCGCGCAGTCGTGGGACGGGGAGATCCCGGGGCGGGACCGGGTGCGCATCATCGTGGCGGGAGCACCGCCGCCCACCAGGACCGTCGCCCAGGTGGAGTCCGAGCTGGGCTGGGAGTTCATCCAGATCTACGGCCTCACCGAGACCTCTCCCCTGCTCACCATCAACCGCACCCGCGCCGAATGGGACGGCCTCGACCCGCAGCGGCGCGCGGAGAAACTGGTCCAGGCCGGGGCCCCGGCCCTGGGCGTGACGCTGCGTACGTCGGACGAGGGCGAGATCCTCGCCCGCTCGAACGTGATCCTGGAGGGGTACTGGGATCAGCCGAAGGAGACCGCCGAGGCCCTGGAAGGGGGCTGGTTCCACACGGGCGACGGCGGGACGATCGGCGCGGACGGGTTTCTGACGATCAGTGACCGCAAGAAGGACGTCATCATCACCGGCGGTGAGAACGTCTCCTCCATCGAGGTGGAGGACGTGCTGTTCAGCCATGCCGCCGTCGCCGAGGTCGCGGTGATCGGGGTGCCGGACGAGAAGTGGGGCGAGACCATCAAGGCGCTGGTCGTCCTGGCTCCCGGCGCGAGGGCCACGGAGGAGGAGCTCATCCGGCACTGCAAGGAGCACCTCGCCGGGTTCAAGGCGCCGACCTCGGTGGAGTTCCGCGCCGGACTGGCCCGCACGGCCACCGGAAAACTCCAGAAGTACAAGCTGCGCGGGCCGTACTGGGAAGGGCGCGAGCGGGGCGTCAACTGATCGGCGGCGCTCAGTACCAGTCGTCGCCCACGTTCGTCTCACAGAGTTCGAAGACGATCTCCCCGGACTCCGTGTCGGCTCCCGCCACGGGGCGTACTCGTGCGCCGACCCACACCAGATGCGGCGAGGCGCCCACGACACGGCAGCGGAACACGAACCCTTCGGGGAAGCGGACGAGGGACTCGTTGCGTGCGGTGCCGGTGTAGCGGTTCACCACGCTGGACTGGACGACGACGCCTTCGCCGTCGCTCCGCTCGGTCTCCAGCTCGCTGGACGCGCACACCGGGCACAGCATGCGCCGGAACGATGCGGTGTTGCACCATCGGCAGCGCTGGTAGATCAGGCCGGTTCGCCCGGTTCGCTCGTGCTCTGTCGGAGCGATGCTCAAATTCTGCTGGGACACGTCTCGACCCCCTGCGCTCGGCTCGGATGCGCCGCGCTCGGCGTCGACGCACCCGCACCATATGGCACTGAGTGCCAGCAGGTAAAGGTACTGAGTGCTACTTCCTTCATCCCGGCTCTCGTAGCCCGTTCGGAGCCCGCCCCTGGAGCTCAGTCCTCGCCGAGGGCCGACTCGACCCGCTGCACCACACGCCACATGGGGGCGCGCTTCGAGACCACCATGACGACGACCTCCTCATCGGCATCGGGGGCCGTCTCTCCGCTCTTCCCCCACCCGTCGCGCACGAGCCCGAGCGCGTGATCAACGGCGGCATCGGCATCGCCCTCGCCGCCCGAACGCAGCCAGGAACGCAGGGCGTTGTTGTGCGCGGCGACCACGGAGGCGGCGATCACCTCGGCGCGCAGGGAGCCGTCCTCGGCCTCGGAGTAGCGGCCGCGGAGGTAGCCGGCCATGGTGCGTTCATAGCGGCGCACCACCGAGAGTTCATACGTACGAAGGCCGGGGACCTCCTGCGTGAGCCGGTAACGCTGCACGGAGAACTCCGGGTTCGCGGTGTACATCCGCAGCACGAGCCGCGCCGCGTCGCACACCGCGCCCACGGGTTCTTCGTCGCCGGCCGCGTCCAGGAACGCCGTCATGTCGGCCAGGCAGCGCTCGTGATCAGGAAAGACCGCGTCCTCTTTGGACGGGAAGTACCGGAAGAAGGAACGGCGCCCGACCCCGGCCCGCGCCACGATGTCGTCCACCGTGGTCTGCTCGAAGCCCCGCTCCAGGAACAGCTGGAACGCCGCCTCGGCGAGCACCTCCCGCATGGGTGCCTTCTTCGCTGGTCCGCGCGCCTCAGTCATGCGGGGAACGTAGCACCGCGAAGGCCTTTCTGGCACTACGTACCTTTACAGAGGGTACTGAGTGCCATATGGTCGCCCTGACGAACAACACCAGGTAGGAGAGCCGGCGTGAGCTTGAGGATCGTTGTCACCGTGAAGTACGTGCCTGACGCCACCGGCGACCGGCACTTCGCCGATGACCTGACCGTC